>CAYFGX010000026.1:0-112848 GCA_964342405.1 uncultured Verrucomicrobiota bacterium
AGATCCAAGAGCATTCGGCCGGGACCAATCGTGGCATCCACGAAAAACGGGATCGCCTGCCGGCGGGCAAGTTCACCTACGGACTCAAGGAATTGGATCGTTCCCAGCTCTGCATTTGCCAAACCAAAACACATCAGGATCGTGTCTTTCCTCACCAAGCCCGGCAATGAGTCGAGATCAAGTCGCCCGCGCTCATCTGTTCCGATTAAGTCCACTTGAAACCCCTCCTGCTTCAAATGTTCTAGGGAGTTTAAGACAGCAGGGTGTTCAATTCTGGAAGAAATAATGTGCTTCCCAAATCGTTGGTTTGCTCGAGCCCCTCCGAGGATCGCCAAATTGACTGCTTCCGTCCCAGTCCCCGTAAAGATCACATCGCCGTCTGAGTCGGCAGCTCCCATGAATTCGAGCAGTTCTCGCCGTGCGGCATCGACAGCATCTCGGGCCGCCTTAGCGGGGCTATGTATGCCGGAGGGTGAAGCCGCAACTCCACGGAGACACTCGGATACAGCCTCCACGACTTCTGGATAGGGAGAAGTCAGAGTCTGATGATCTAGATAGATCCGGCGCACAGGAAAACGCTAGGGCCGTGCCCGGACAAGAGCAACTCTTTCTCCTCGAATGCCGGATTGGAATCTTTGACGAAAAAGCATCCCCGTCTGGAAGCACCTCAAGTCGATTGACTCGCTGCCAGCACAAGTTCCTCCATAACAAAACGTCCCGAACCACTCGCAAATGGTTCGGGACGGAGATTGCTATTTCTTGAGAAGATTCTCCTGAGGAGAAAAGCTCTTATCGACTAGGAGCGAGCTTGTAGATCTTGCCTTTTCGCTGACTAAGACCGTTCAAGCCATTGGTCAAAACGTAGAGTTCACCTTCCGAATCTTCTCCAAACGCGGTGACGTAGGCCTGGATCTTGCCGCCAGCTAGCCCCTTCAAAGGCAGATCATGGAGCGTCCACGAATCTCGAGATTGACCGGGCCGCGCGTAGTAAATCGCACCCATCGGCAAAGCCCAATTTACCGTCCAGTCAGCGAAAACATAGCTCCCTTGCAAAGCCGGAATGGCAGATCCCCGATAGACATAACCGCCAGTGATGCTAATCCCCTTGGCCTCAGGATCATTGCGGAAACCATTTGCGTTCTTGTATTCCAAGATCGGATCCACAAAAGGCTGCCCCCGCAGATCTGTTTCCGGGCAGTTGCCAGGAGATACCTTCGGGTTCTTCGGATCGAAACAATGCGTGCCTTCACGAACATTCCAGCCATAGTTGCCACCACGTTCGATGATGTTCACCTCTTCATAGAGCGTTTGCCCAATGTCTGCTGCAAACAAACGGTGTTCCCCTCCCCGATCAAACGAGAAGCGCCACGGGTTTCTCAGGCCGAGGGCGTAAATCTCTGGTCGCACGCTTTTCCCGGAAAAGGGATTGTCGGACGGAATGGCATAGGGCGAACCGCTGTTGATATCGATCCGCAGAATCTTCCCAAGCAGATTCGACAAGTCCTGGCTGTTCCCAATTTCCGAATGGCCTCGGCCCACGCCGTTGGCATTACCCCCATCACCGCTCGCGATGTAAAGGAAGCCATCGAAACCAAACGCAATACATCCACCATCGTGGTTAAAGTAAGGTTGATCAATCTCGAGAATAACCCGCTCAGAGCTGAGGTCGACTCGTTGGTTGTCCTCTTCCATCACCGTGAATTCAGATATCCGTGAGGTATGATCCCAATCATCAGCCGCACTCGTTCTCAAAGGCGCACTGTAGTAGGCGTAAACCTTTCCATTCTCCTTAAATGAGGGATGCAAAGCCAAACCAAGTAAGCCGCGCTCATCGAAACCTTGATTCAACTTCGTCATTCGATCCGTCAATGCCATGAAAGGTTGCCCCTTCAGGACGCCCGACTTTGAAAGAATCGAAACGATCCCGACTTGGTCGGCAACCAAGAGGCTGCCATCTCCATCCGGAAAAGGAATCAGGGCAACAGGGGATGTAAACCCTTCGGCAAAACTGCGCAAACCGACACTGGGTGCATCCGCAGCTTCAACACTTCCTGCCTGGGCAGCAAGCAGCACTCCCGCGGAGAGTGAAAATAAGGCACGATGTAAATTCATAAGAATAGTTATTGGGATTCCCGAAGATACTCGCGAATTTCCGTTTCAGTTGTCAAACAAGTCTGTCCGCGGATTCGAACCGCGGGGCGCCAGAATTCAACTTCAACGTCGACGCCAAAGCGAACCCTGCGCCACACTCCATTGATACTTCCTCACGTGCTCTCGAATTAAGAACGGAAGATCGTCGACTCTAATTCGTTCAAAAGAAGGATCAAGCAGCTCCAACAGCGCATCCTCCGTTCTCACCCCAGCTCCGTTCGTCTCCTGTTTTCCCCCAATCCAATGTTCCCGCGGCGTGTAGTCCTCAAGCCACGTGTAGGGAGATGTGAGGATCATGAACCCGCCGGAAACAACACGCTCACCCATTCCGTTCAAGAACCGGCGAGGATCGACCAATCTATCGATCAAGTTCGCCATCAAGACCACATCGAACTGTCCGAGACCTTCTCGCAAGAACATGGCATCGCCCTGTTCAAAACGGACACGCCCTCGATCAATTTCGCTCGAGATTTCAGCAAGCGTTTCAAGGCTCAGATCACCGTGATCCCGGTATGAATACGCAATCTTCCCCTCCTCTTGAAGCCGCTTGGCAGAAGCAATGAAACGCTCAGAGTAGTCGATTCCGATTACTTCCCCACAATGCCGCGCGAGCTCAAAAGTCGAACGTCCCACGGCACATCCCAGGTCCAAGGCTCGCATTTTTTGATGATAGCCGATGTCACCAGCAAAGTGCTCCACACAACGGACGGGGTAATTCAATGCTGCGTGCGGCCCGGTTGCATAAGGAAGGATTTCCTCTGATCTACCGTAGTGAAATAGCAAATACTCACTGACGGCTCGGTCTGTTTCGTAAAATGGAGTCATCAATTGTCGATCTTGTTTTTTACTGAAATCTTCTAGTCCCCTTCTGGCGCATGCCAAAGCAGTCAAGCTGTCGAATTGATGGGGCAATAATCTGTGGGTTCCCGATAGCCCGGTCACCCTCTCGGTCCCGAAGATGCTAGAGGCAACCTAGCGCTGCCCGCGCCAAAACCAACTTGCCCTCAATCCTCTAAGTGAATGGAGGTCATCCGCATCGACAAGCCGGATCACGCCTTAGAGAAATAACCACGCTGCTTCTCTGAAATCTCCATCCCGAGATGCTCCATCACCTGCAACATATCTTCCCAAATCTGACGCTTGATTCGGTGAGACTGATTCCGCAGCACATAACTTGGGTGGTAAGTTGGCATCAATGGGATGCCGCCAAAATCTCGAAAGGTTCCACGATAGCGAGTAATTCCGACAGACGACATTCCCAGCAAGCCTTCCACAGCGGTCGCCCCCAATGCAACCAAGACTCGAGGGCGGATAATTCGAATCTGCTCCATCAAATAAGGGCGGCAGGTAACCATCTCTTGAGGCGTGGGCTTTCGGTTACCGTATCGACGGCCCGGCGTATCTGGCCTACATTTCAATACGTTGCCAATATATACTTCCTCGCGGCTCAACCCCATGGTTTGAATGATCCGTGTGAGCAATTGCCCGGCTTTGCCAACAAATGGTTCCCCTTGCGCGTCTTCATCCACTCCTGGGGCTTCACCCACAAACATCAACTTCGCATCAACCGTCCCAACTCCAAAGACCACATTCTTTCGGCTGCGCACCAGATTAGGACACTTCGTGCATACCGAGGCACGCTCCAGCACATGCTGAATGGCCGCCGTTTTCTCTTCCGAGGACATTTCCGGTTCTTGAATCGCAGGTTGGCTCGGGCTAGAGGCGGATTCAGGTTCGGGAACGTTTACTGGCTCCACTTTCAGAGCCTTCTTAAAATCGGCTACCGGCTGCTTTGATGGGGCAGATTGTTCCGGCTTATCTTGCACGACGAGGGCCTTAACGAGCTCCGGATCGACCGATAGGTGACTCACTCCCTCGTCGCGAAGCCGTTCCACATGCGCGATTGTCGCATCCAGCAGAGAATCAAAACGGCTCACCCTTGGCCTCCCGGGAATACGCGCCATTTTTCGTTCGAGTGAATTGTGTTCCGTTGAATTCTCATGGTTTGCCCAACAAATCTGCCTTGGGATGTAACCAGAGTTCAAATAAAACGCACTAACAAAGAGGAGAAGAAACTCCGTCCTCGAACTGATGAAACTCACCCATTCGACTCGCAGGCCCTTTCCAAGGACGAGCCGGCGTTGCCGGGCACGGTCGATGAACATTTTGTTGATGTCCGGCTCAGAAGCCTGTTTTATCGGCGGAAAGCAGATGCGGAGCGAACAAGACATCCATTTCGGAGCCACTTGGAAAGGGCCGACCGAAACAGATCACCGCCCAGGACGCCGCCGCCTTTGCCTCAATCGCTCGATCGTGCCTTGCCCATGAGCCGACCTTCTACAGGCAAACGACTCGATCCCGAGGAAAGTCGCTTGATCCAGCGGATCAAAGACGGGGAAACGGCATGTTTCGAAACCCTCATCGAGAAATATCAACCGAGAATCTTTGCAACGGCGAGGAAATATGCCCGTCGGGAAAGCGAAATCGAGGACATCGTACAGGAAGTCTTTATCAAAGCTTTTCAAAAGCTTCACACCTTCCGAGCGGAGGCCCCGTTTGAGCATTGGCTCATGCGCATGGCCGTTCGCACCTGTTACGATTTCCTCCGCTCCCACCAAAAAAACAAAGAATCCCATTTTTCGGAAATCACGGACGAGGATTCATCCTTCCTAGATCGCTACGTCAGCGACCCGAATCCGAGCGCTGACAACGCCAACGCAGCCCGCGCTCTCATCCACAAGATCCTCGGCCAACTTTCGCCTGCTGCACGCATGGTCATTACGATGCAAGAGATTGAAGGTAAATCAGTTAAGGAGATTTCAGCCCTCACAGGATGGTCGGTTTCACTGGTTAAGGTTCGTGCCTTCAGAGCACGAAAGGAAATGAGAAAACTACTCGAAAAAATCGACCAAAGTCAGTATTTGTAACCGGAAACCGGAGCCTTTCGTCTAGCTACTTGGTTTTATGAAACAGAAAAACCTCCATTCAAACATTATCAAGGCAGCCCAGAAGCTGTCTGAGGATGACCGAGTGCCCTACGCCTTTGAAAAAAGGATTATGGCCCAGCTCGAAACCGCTCCTCAACCAGACGCCTTGGCTCTTTGGGCCAAAGGTTTATGGCAGGCGAGCGTTCCTTGCCTCGCCTTGATGATTGCCATCAGCACGTGGAGCGTGATCGGTCAGCCGACCGAACCCACTGTCGATCCCTTGGCAGCAGATCTCGAGCTCGCCATGCTGCAACCATTTGACGACCTTTCAGTCGAAGAACTCTGGTGAATGCCTGGAAGGTCATATTAGCCGCTCTGGTGATCTACGTTGCCGGGATCGTTACCGGGAACTTTGCGAGCGATCTCACGAAGAGAGAGCGAAGCGAACCCCACCGGCGACAAGGAGGCGGTCCGCGCCCTCCCATGATGCATGATCTGGTTCGACGGATGGAATCACGCCTGGAGTTGAGTACGGAGCAAAAAGAGCAAGTGGGCCAAATTGTCGAAGCGAGCCAGGGACGAATGCGGGCCCTCATGGACGAGATGCGGCCCAAGTTCGAGACTGAATCAGAATCCATGCGCCTCGAGATCGAAGCGCTGCTCAGCGAAGAGCAAATAGCCACCTTTGATCGAATCTTTGAACACCGCGGAAAAAGACCTAATCGCGGGCCTGGGGGAAGAGGCCCCGGGGGAGGCCGATTTGAAAGAGGCGAGCGTGGAGAGCGAGGCGAAAGAGGCTTCCGCGGTGGAGGGAGGAATGCTCCTCACAACCGCTCGGGAGAACGACCTCGACGCCCTGAGCTCGAAGAATCGAGCACGGAGCCAGAGGGGGGAACTGAAACTCCTGCCTCAGAGCCTGTCCCCCAGATCGCTCCTACCGAATAGGCGTTGTCTCCCCAGACAAGGTCCTTGACCGCCAGTCACCCCGGCACACGTAAGCTTCGTCTTCCAATCGCAAACCGCCCACCTTTGTCGCTGGATCTAGCGTAGCGACGTGACTGAGCAGCACCCTCCGTCCGATTTCACGCCCGGATCATTCTTGGTCTTCACCACTGATCACGATCCAGAATTTCAGAGAAAGATGAAACAAATCTTCTCACCGGATAGTATTGATGCAAAAGGTCGAGGATTTATTAGTATGAAAATTAAAGTCGTTTCCGGGCTGATCGTTGCCACTACTTTCGCGTTTTCTCCAATTCAGGGCTTTGCCGATCCTTCAGGCTCCCTGGATGACCATGGGATTGCCCCTGGACGAGCGGCTCAAGTTCTTCCTGGCAATGCCATCGTTCACGCAAAGATACGCAATCTCCAAGCGGTTCTTGAGCAGGCTGAGGAGCTCCTTCTAAATACTGTGCCAGAGAAAGTTCTCCCGCCGGCCATCCTCCCCGTGTTCAATGCCGAACGTCCGCTTCTCACGCTACTCGGCATGCCGCTCCTTCAGGCCCCGTTGACATCCGAAGCTCTAGCCGCGCGAATCGGCTTTGATTCTGAATCTGAGATTACGCTCACGCTCTACCCCGGCGACCCGTCCAAGTTTTTCATCGCCAGCATCGGAATGGCGGATCCGAAAAAGTTAACGGAAGCCCTCAACATGTTTCTCCAACCAGAACACATGAGTGAGACATCTATCGGAGGGCGTCGCATGCTGCAGATTCAATCGCAACGAACCCCCATGGGCTCGCTGTTCATTTCTTGCTCTGAAGACCGAGCCTATATCACGGGCGAGCCATCTCTCCTGATTCATCTGCACGAGCCAGGCGTCGTCCCAGTCATCGCTCACGATCCACACTTGGGAGCAACGATGAACCGCATCAAGAAAAAGGACATTGCAATCACAATCAATCCGAGCCTCATCAAGCCGATCACGGAACAGATTCCGTTCTACAAATACCTCCCTCTCTCCTTCTTGAGCCAGGCTCGCACACAGTTTCTCCAGCAAATGCCGGAACAGCAAAGGAAAGCAATCGAGAAGCAAATCGAACAGCAGACCGGCATCAAAGACCTAGAGACCATCCTGGACTACGCCGAGTGCTTCATCGCCGCAACCTACGAACATGTCTTCGACACAGTCCTAGAAAACATCGACGGATTCAACGGAACGACGCTTGCAATTCGCTTCAACCACAAGTTCCCTGAATTCTCATTCTACCTTCACCATGACAACATCGAGGTTGCTCGCGACACAAAAGCGATTCCACTTGCGGCGGTCGACAAGGCATTGAGACGAATCGGGCCTGAGAGCAACAGCCTGCGGGTCAGCGGACGACAAGCCACTGCGGAACCATCCATTTGGGTTTCAGAGTGGATCGAAAAAACACGAAGCCTAGTAGAGAAGAAAGGGCTCGATACTGCGGTCATCGACACGATTCAGTCACTCCATCAAACTACGGAGCGCCCGGACCCACTTGAATCAAAGGTTCCATGGACGGTTGAAGTGGCAGCCGACGTCAACCCTGCCCCGCCACTTTCATCATTCAATTCGATTCAGGAATTCATTACGGATCGACAATCACGGATCTTCGAGAAATCTTCCCGCACGGTCACAATCGTACCGGGACGAAGCAGTCAGTTTCTAGGAGAGCACCTCCGTTCCAACATCGCCGCTCAGGAGGCGAACCAGACCTTGGGACAATCTGTTTTCGGTAAAGCCACCAAACCGAGCTTAATCTTCAAAGAGCAGCGTTTGAATGAGACTTCTCTCCCAGGAAACGTCACCCAATTCACCCTCGAAAATGCCTTTATCAGCCGAGCTGGCTTCTTCGGCTACAACCAACACGAATTCATCAATCGGAAAATCTACTTCGCCCGACCCACCCTGGACTACCTCGTCTTTCATCAAGCCTCCACAGATGCCACCTGGTTGCGCTCCTTGGGTTCCGATCGGAACAAAAGCGAGCGTGCCTCAATGCAGCATCTCGTTGAAAGAGTCCCTTCGGATGCAAACTTCTTCTCGGCTTTCCGCGGACTCGACAAAGTCATGGACGGGATCCATTGGATTCAAGACGCTGAAGCCCTCCTTCATCGAGACATTGAGTCCTACCTCAAAAAAGTCGAACTTGCGGCTGAATCGACTGACAATCGGGAAAGCCTCTTGGAAGCGATTGAATCGTTGCCCTTCTCGCCCGCTGTTGCCGCGCTGAATCAAGATGCGTCCGGGAAATTCTACTGCCTCCTCCCAGGAAACATCACATTCCCGAGACAGCGCGTGACCACGATTCTCGGGTCGCTCTTCGAGGGCTTTGAAGCCTCCACAACAAATGAAGGCGGCGTGATCGCCTATACTCGAACCTTCGATGGCACCAAGGAGTGGACCTTCAGCTGGAACACTGAAGGCCTCTCGAGCTTGGTCCGGTCCGTCGGAAACGCTGTCGCCGAGCGCTTCCTACAAAATCCCTCTGGAATACAAGAAGCAATGCAGATGGTGATGTCTCCCCGAGACATGGATCCAAAACGCTTCGATGAAGTCTTGGCGAAGAATCCCGCTTGGCAGTTTCTTGAGCAAGTCAAACTACCCACAGGCCGACCACAGTTTTCGCGACCAAAGACGGCAGCCACCCCTCAAAGCCCCATTCCTCCCCGAAGCGAAGAGGCTCCAGAGACTAGCGTTGACCTCAGTCCATTCTTCAACGGTTCCTTGACCGAGACTTGGCATCAAGGCGGTATCACGGGCAACGATCTCGCCGCACTACCTAGGGGGCTTTCGACGATTGGAGGCGTCGCCTACGATCTCCGCGGGGTCATTCAATTGACCGGTGGAGGCGCTGAAAAGGCCCTGTCAGTGACCTTCCCAGCGGAAGTTCAAGGGATCAAAGTCAACCAATCCGCGGCTCAGATTCACTTCCTCCACGGCTGCGGTTGGAACGATGGGGAAGGCTCGCCGATCGGCACCTACATCATTCGCTACCAGGATGGGACAACGGTCGAGATCCCCATCGAGTACGGCATTCACATGCGGGATTGGTGGACCCCCACCTCTCAGGCTGAGGTGCCAAGTGGCGATATCGCATGGATCGGGAGCAACAGCGCGGCCGCAAGCCAGGACAAGACAATCCAGCTCTACCACTTAGCTTGGAAAAATCCCAATCCAGAGAAGACCATTGCCGCCATCGACTTCAATTCGGCCCGTGGAGAATCTGCTCCGTTTTTGCTGGCAATCACGATTGATTAGATCTTCGTTCGTTTTCAGTTAATGATCTAGGATTGGGTCGGAATCGCTGAACGGGGATTTACTTGACCAAAGTTAGGTCTTTGCGTGACATCCATTCATGATGCACGCAAAGACCTTTTGCTTTGATCCCCACCTCATCGCAACGACTACTCTCCTCGCCCTGGCAATTCAGATCGGGGCTCTCGCCGAAGAAACGGGCAAGCTCGCCGTAAACATAGTCGATGCGGGCGGTGCCCCCCTCCCGTGCCGAGCGTGGATTTCTCACAACGGAAAAAACTACTTCAAACCGCAACACCCACATTCCGTCACTCCCTATGAGCGAGATCAGAGTTTTAGCTGCGACGGAGAGTTCGAGATTGAGCTGCCGGTCGGACCTGCAGTTCTCTATGTCGAAAAAGGAAAAGAGTGGCTACCCCGATCGATTCCCGTCGAAATCAGATCCAGCGCCTCAACACGGGTAACAGTCCCACTGAAACCATGGATCGACATGGAATCAAAGGGATACTACAGCACAGATCTTCACATTCACTTCGGCAATGACAATCCTCAAGTCCTGCAGCAGCTTGGTAAGGCTGACGACCTAGACGTAGTCCCAGCCTTCACCTATTGGCTACGCGGCACAGAAGCAAATTGGGAAACCCGCTGGCCAGCGCATTCAAGGGCTATTGCGCCCCAGAACTCGCCTCCCCACATCACACTGAATAACATTGAGATCGAGAGGATCTCTTCCCGAGCACGTCCCGGAGGATCAATAGGGGCTTCTTTCCTATTCAATCTGGAAGCTCCACTCTCAACAACATCGTACAGCCCGCACTATCCAACAGATACCGACCTCTGCCTCCTAGCCAGAGCCACCTCACCCCATGTGGTCATCGACACCGACAAACCGTCATGGGCAGAAACCGTCGTCGGAGCAATCCTCGGCGCCTACGACACCGTTCAAATCTGCCACAATCACTATCATCGCAAGCAAACGCTCGCCGGCGGCTGGGGAATGATTGGGCCCCTCAATAACGATGAGCGATCACTCGCGGAGAAAGACGAACTCTTTCATCGGACAAACCAGCACTACTATTCCTTTCTCAACTGCGGCATCAGACTCGGCGTTTCTGGAGGCTCAGCCATCGGCGTCATGCCGGTTCCCGCTGGTTACAATCGCGTCTATGCTTCGGTGGATGGCCCCTTTACCCTACAGAAGTTCTGGCAGTCCATTCGTAAAGGCCGCTCCTTTGCCACCTCGGGGCCAATGTTATTACTCGAAATCGATTCAAAAAAACCAGGTGACCACATCGCCTATGATTCAAACAGCGAACATGGCCTCGGAATTCAAACAAGAATTCACACCCGCGACCCCCTGTTGTCGCTGGAGTTGATCCACAACGGCAATGTCATACGGCAGGTGCCGTTGAACAACCAGGTCCCAAACCCCAGCTTGCAGCTCGACTTCGCGTTCCAACACAATCCGACTCGCAGCGGCTGGTATGCCGCACGAGTCACCTACGAATCCCCCGCCGACCAGCTTCGCCAGGCCCACACGAGCCCGATTTACATTACAGTAGACAACAGGCCCACGGCTTTCAAAGAAGACGCCAGATACCTCACTAAGTGGATTGATACCCTCATCGAGATCGCCAAGACTCGAAATCGATTTCCCAGAGAGAACCAACGGGCCGAAGTCCTCACGACGTACGATCGAGCCCGCAACGCCTACCGGCGCGTGGCACAGATCGCAAACGACGTTTGGCCCGATTAAGGCACCCCCAAAACATACAGTAAGCCGATCTAAGCGGGCGAAACCTCCAACTCATCTCATTATTGGCCCAATTGTTGCTTTTTCCTCAAGATGAGAACCCGGCAGATCTCGTAAGTGCCACGACAACAGCGAGAATTGGCTTGCAGCAAGGTTCTGGTTCTGGAGACTATGACGGTTCGAGATTCGAGCATCCGAGCGGACTTCGGCCATGTGAAAGTGCCTTTTTTGGGGCTTTTGGGCAGGGGATCCCTCTGGTTCGACAGTCCACTTAACAATAATGAATGGGCCCGATGTGGCCACCCAATTTTGAGACCACGCTCTCAGCAAGACAGGCTATTCGTGGTAAGCTAGATCCAATATCCTGATGATTGACAACCATCACAATAACGAGCCAACCAATGGCTCGATGGTTCCCTCTTCAAACGGCGGTAGCCCGGCCATGTTTGGTTTTCAAAACCAGCAAGACGAAGGAATCAATGCAAAATACTACTGGCATGTTCTCCTTGAGCGCCGCTGGTTGGTCATCACCACATTCATCGCGATCCTCGCCCTCGGCTTGATCTATCTGTTCAAGACCGTTCCGGTATTCGAGGCCGTCGCTCTTGTCCAGATCGACACTGAGAATGAAGATGTCATCGAGGGAACACAACGTTTTGTGAGCGATGCCAGGCGATCCAATCTCCTTAACACCGAGCAGAAAAAGATCATCAGCAGAACGCTGATTCAGAAAGTCATCGATATACTCGACCTAAGATCGGATCCTCTCTACCAAGACTCAGTCGACATCGCACAATCTGTCGGCAATAGTATCAATGTCACCCCCATTCGACTCACCCAACTCATGCAGGTGGGAATCGAGCACACGGATCCGAAACAGGCAGCCAAGATTGCCAATACCCTCGTTGAAGAGTTCATCAAGCTGAACAAGGAAACAAAAGTCGGCAAGTTATCTGACCTTCACTTTTACCTTGAGGATGAAGTTCGTTCCACGAAAGAGAAGCTCAATGTTGCTCGTCAAAAGATGCAAGACTATCGTGAATCCGAGGGAACAGTTTCGTTGGAGAAAGATCAAGATATCGGCCTGCAAGCGCTGATACAGGCACAATCAGAATTTGCCACGGCTGAGAGCGAAGAAGCGGTCGCTCGCTCAATAGCCGAAGAGATGAAATCTCAGCTCGCAGCAGGAAAGCCTCTAGAAACAATCCCTCAAATCGCGGCCAACCCAAATGTAGCCTCTCTACAACAAGCTTTAGCCGGGTTTGAAGCGGATCTCCAGGGACTCCTCGTAAAATACAAGGAAGGCTGGCCAGCGGTGCAAGATCTCCGAGAGCGAATTGCATCCCTTAAGACATCACTCGCGGAAGCTGCCCAAGATGCCCTCCAGTCTACGATCCTGGCGGCAGAACAGGCCCGAGCCAAACTCGAGAACCTGACGATCTTGGTTCAACAAAGAGAGAAAGAGCACCTGCTCTTGAACGAGAAGCGAATTCAATACGATATCGAATCCCGAAACGCAGAGCAGCTGCGCGCACAGTACGACACGCTCCTTTCTCGCTTAGAGGAAGTGAGA
Source organism: uncultured Verrucomicrobiota bacterium (assembly GCA_964342405.1). Classification (GTDB taxonomy): domain Bacteria; phylum Verrucomicrobiota; class Verrucomicrobiia; order Limisphaerales; family AAA164-E04; genus UBA2970. The sequence continues at coordinate 12,630 of CAYFGX010000026.1, forward strand.
ATAGCTCAACGAAGCCACACAAGCAGCATCACCGTCGTCGATAATGCTGAAGTCCCGCTGGAACCAGTAAAACCAAGGGTTGCTCTGACGCTTCTGCTTTCGGTGCTTGGAGGGCTCGTGATCGGGGCCGGAGTTGCGTTCCTTGTGAACTTCTTAGACGATTCCATCAAGAGCCAGGAAGACGTCGAATCCTACCTTGGACTGACCTTCCTCGGTTACGTCGCTCGAATCAAAGGAACCGAGCTGTCCGAGCGAGGCCAGGAATCCTTTGTCAATCCTCAGTCCGTGGCCTCTGAGTCCTTCCGAACGCTGCGCGCTACGATCTCACTCTTGCCGAATGGAAGTAACTATCGAGCCATAGCGGTATCGAGCACTAAATCAGGCGAGGGTAAGTCTCTGGCAACCTCCAATCTAGCCATCGTCTGTGCCCAAGCGGGTAGCAAGACCATTCTAATCGACGCGGATCTACGACGTCCGACACTCCACGAACTGTATAAACTACCTAACGGACGAGGTCTCGCAGACTATCTCGCCAACACCAAGGAGTTCGAAGAGATTGTTCAGACCGGCGCCATCCCCAATCTTGATTACGTAACCTCCGGTCCAATTCCTGGAAATCCCTCTGAACTTCTCAGCGGCCAGCGCTTTGCTGAGTTTCTTGAGATCGCCCGTCAGCGCTACGACCGCGTCATTGTCGATTGCCCTCCAGTTTCAGCCGTTAGCGATCCCTTGTCAGTCGCTTCTCGTTGTGACGGAATCGTCTTCATTTCGCGCTTCAACAAGATCCGCCGGGAACATGCTCGCCGAATTGTCCAACGACTGAAGGAAGCGGGAGTACAAACCATCGGTGGACTCATCAACGATATCAGCGCTGAGAATAGTCATAGCTACTACTACTATTCCGACTACTACTACAAGCCTTACCAAAAGGACCAAAAAGCCCCTCCAACCCGGAACGGCAACGCGACAACCGTCACAGTCGAACCTCCGGAAGAAGCCGAATCGACAAAAAGGGCCTAGGCTCTATAACGAGACCACCTCGCGGCGGGAGGCACTAGGCCGCCTTCGGGATCTCAGCAGAGCGCTTATCCAAACGGCTCGACGCTTGCCCTTCTAGAGGCAAGCGAAGGGACGTAAGCCCCGGTCAAAGGAACGCACCTCGTGAATCGTTCCCGGTTTCATTTAGTCGAACTGTTCCCTCCTGGAGCGTTGCTTTAGCTGCCAACCAACACCGAGCAGGATCACCGACATCGCGGCAAAAAAGCCGAAGCCGGCACGAACATTTAAGGCCTCAGCAAGAGCACCAAAAACAAGGGGAAATAAAAGCGCACCGACGCCTCCCCCAGAGGCGACGAGCCCGACCGATAAACCTTGGTCACGAACACAATGCCTCCCCACAAGAACCATCACCATGGGATACACAACCGACTGCCCTACTCCAGCTATAAGAATAGCAAAGAGAGCAAGCCACGAAACGGACGCGAACAACACGCCCAAGACTCCCAAAATATTTAAGAAACAAAAGATCAGGAGAACCCGTTCTTGGTTCTGACCGTGATAGAACAAGCCAAAAACCATCCTCCCAAAGAGAATACCACTCCAGAACAACGCCACGGACCAACTAGCGGTGCTCGCTTCCTCACGAAAAGACACCACCATGAACTCCGCGACCCAAGAAGAAAACCCCATCTCAATCCCCACGTAAACCATGATGGCGAAGGCACTCAGAAGAACGAAGGGATCTTGAAATATTCTGCGCCGCTCTTGAGCCTCCTTTCGGCCGACAACCAACGGTAGCCGAATCCAAACCGAAATGATAGCGACCACGGCACTGATTGTTCCACACCCGAGGAAGCCCCACCGCCATTCGTGAGTCCAGTTGAAGACAAGCCCTGAGACCAGAGGTGCCGTCACCGCACCGACCGTAAAGGCGGCATGCATGAGGTTCATGAGCCGGCTTTTGCCACGCCCTTCCAATTGAATGACTACCCAGTTACATGCTACCTCCAACATGCCCTGACCGCATCCTACCGTCGCAAGCAACAAGAAATTGATTCCCCAGGATTCCCAAATGCCAAAAGTGGAGATTCCAATTGCTTGGAGGCAGAGGCCGATGGCCAACAAGCGCTGAGCCCCCAGTTTAGGAAGCAGCCAGCCAGCCCCAATCGAAAACACAAAATACCCGAGCGCATTCCCGGCCAGAAGAAAACTCGCAACCGTGTAAGACCAATTGAAGTCCCGCAGGATAACTGGCAAATGGGCACCGATAAGCGTTGCAGCAGCGCCCATGAGAAGGAACCCCGAGAAGACCAAAGTGAATATAGCTTCGCGGTTCCTCAAGCGATCATGAATTCATTCTCAACGATTAGAAGTGCTGTCGATCGGCAGCTCCTACTCGCCCCCCCAGGGGATGGACCCTCGGAGCATCAATGCCTCAAAACAAAACACGGAGAGCACGCTGCGGCGACGAGCCCCTCCACCTCCCGGCGGAGATCTGAAGGGTCTCCGTGTTAGGCTAGGAAATCAGCCGACCAAGCAAGCGTCACTTGGACGGAGCTGCGTCCTTGGCAGCCCCATCATCAGAAGTCTTTTTCTCTGCGCCGCTCTCGGCGGTGTCCTCAAGATCGGGATTCCTCTTCTTAAGAATCTCTTCCTTGATTCGGTTGGCGAGTTCTGGATTTTCCAAGAGCGCGAGGCGGGAGGCCTCTTTACCTTGCCCAATCAACTCCCCGTTAAACTGAAACCACGCCCCTTTCTTGTCGACGACCCCATCACTGACCCCAACCTCAAGGACACTCCCCTCCTTGTTTATGCCGTGGTTGTAGAGGATATCGAACTCGGCCTCTGCAAAAGGCGGAGCCACCTTATTCTTCACAATCTTCACCTTCACATGGTTGCCAATAACCGCTCCAGATGAATCCTTGAGTGCTTCCTTGCGTCTGATATCAATTCGAACACTCGCGTAAAACTTGAGCGCTTTTCCACCTGGTGTCGTCTCGGGACTCCCAAACATCACTCCAACCTTCTCTCGAAGTTGATTGGTAAACAAACAGGTCGTCTTCCCTTTGTTCAAAATTGAAGTCAGTTTTCGCAATGCCTGACTCATCAAGCGAGCCTGCATCCCCATCGTTGCCATCCCCATCTCCCCTTCAAGCTCCGCTTTAGGAACGAGTGCAGCCACCGAATCAACCACGATGACATCGATTGCCCCTGAACGCGCCAACGTTTCGCAGATTGTCAGGGCCTCCTCACCGCTGTCAGGTTGAGACACAAGCAATTCATCCAAATTAACCCCAAGCCGGTTGGCATAGGCCGGATCCAAGGCGTGTTCTGCATCGATAAACGCAGCAGTTCCCCCACTCTTCTGGGCACTCGAAATAACGTGGAGCATGAGAGTGGTCTTTCCCGAGGATTCCGGCCCATAGATCTCGATGATCCGCCCCTTTGGCAAGCCGCCTACACCGAGCGCCATATCAACAGACAAGGCCCCGGTTGGGATCGCCTCAATCTGGGATTTCAGATTGGCATCCCCGAGACGCATAATACTCCCGTCTCCAAACGCCTTAGTGATGGAGTTTATGGCCGCCTGGAGGTTGCGGTCCTTATCGGAATCAGAACTGGGAGTCACCTTTCGGCTCTTGTCAGATTTTGGAGGCATAGAATTTCTCTCTCTTTTCGGCGAGGATAGAACACCTATACAGCAAGTCAACCTCACGCGGATTGCAGGCGGATTGCACGCGATAAAAAGCGGCCAATCAAAAACGCAAACGCGATCAGATCAGTCTCCAAGCAACTTTCTCAGCCGATCCGCAGCAGAGGAAGCCCCTCCTTGTTCATCCGCGCCGCTCTTGCGGGTCATTTCAAAGTATTCGCAATAGTTTCCCCTGTCCTTCTCCATCACGGGCTCCGCTCGCCGATCCCGGCATTGATGAGCTACACGGGCGTCATAACTCTCGCAATTCAAACAAACTCTCAGATCGGCTCGACATTCCGGACAGCTCTCACTTCGCCCTGGTTGACCGGTCAGCGCCCACTCCCACCCACATTTATGACACTGTTTCATCATCGTCGTTGTCGGTTCTCGTTTCCCTAGAGTTTACGGGCGCGGGAACGAGACGCAACGATCGATGTCTCAACCAACTCCGAAACGCTTGAACCAAGCCCTTTGTATCAGGCGAAAAAAAGCGATTCCGCCTAAAAACAGGCCAACAGCCAAAGAGTTTGGCTCGGGAACGACTGTCAGTGCGCCGAACAGTTCTAGGTTGTCGATTCGCCACGTTCCTACACTTGATTCGGCCTGATACCCGTAGATTCGAAACGAAACCTGGCTTTCCAGATCAGAGAAAGAATCAACGCTGAGTGTTCTCTCTTGGCCTATTCGCGTGAGCGTGTCATCAGGTATTACGAAGGGTCCTGGCGCCACGTCTTCTGTGAAATTATCTAGACTGGAGCGAATGGCCCACTCACGAATTCCGGAGCTAGAACGGCGCTCATCGAGTCGAATCGACGTTAGGTCCAGCTCGTATCCAACGGCAGGGCTGACAGAAAACTCAAAATAGTCATCAAGATCTAAGCCTGCCGTTGACCAGCTCCTTCCACCAAATGCATCCGCGGCTGCGCTCGCATTCAACCCACTTCCCCGCGTCATTGAACCGACGCTAAGATGATCCACATGCGAGGACGCCGAAAACTGGCTCTCGTCACCACTCGCGTCATCAAACGAAAATAAGACCAATTGAGCCGCTAAACTGCAAAATGAACCAGCAGTAAGCAGCGAGCAGATTACGATTCGAATAAACATACAGATCCTTATTAAAGAAGTATTTAAATCTCTTTCACCAAACTCTTACCAGTATGTCAACTTCTTCTTATTAAAACCACACCAACTGTCATACATAGGAGGAGTTTTGTCGGATTGCGGTCGAAAATTAATCCTTGCTTTCGCTGCCAAAGCATCAACCATGCACAGACATGAATTCGACTTTTTTGAGCAAAGCAATGGCACTCGTGCTCGGGCTCTTAACGACCGGGTTATCAGGACAAGAGTGGCCTCGTTTTCGTGGTCCAAACGGCACTGGACAATCCCTCAGCACAGCAAACTTTAAGCATCTTTCTGAAGAAAGCGTCCTCTGGAAAACGCCCCTTCCAGGAAAAGGCCACTCGTCTCCCGTCAACTGGGGAGATCAGATCTTTTTGACCAGCACCGACGAGAGCCAAAATCAGTTCATCGTCCTGGCTCTCAGCGCAGCGACCGGAAAAGTTCTTTGGTCCAAGGAATACCCCTACCAAACCTTTTCAAAACACCGCTTCAATAGCTTCGCTTCTCCTACCGCTGCAGTCGATGGAGATCGCTTGTATGTCAGCTGGGGCACTCCGCAACACCTTTACCTAGCGGCACTCGATCACGCGGGCGAGCAAGTCTGGCAACGAGACCTCGGAACGTTCAAGAGTCAACACGGCCCAGGGACCTCACCCATGCTGTTCGAGGATCTTGTGATTATCACGAATGAACAACTTGGTGAGAGTTTCATTATTGCCGTGGATAGCAAAACAGGTGAAACCCGATGGAAGACTCCTCGACGAAGCGCAAAGACAGCCTACTCAACACCTACGCTCTCCGAGGATTCCGCCGGAAACCCCATCCTGCTCGTTAACAGCCAGGCTCACGGTATCGGCGCACTCAACCCAAAAACAGGCGCTCCCATTTGGGAGTATACCAATGCTTTTGATAAACGGAGTTGCAGCTCCCCTATCACGGCAGGCGGGCTTGTCTTTGGCAGCTGCGGAAGCGGAGGAGGCGGCAACTTCGTCGTGGCAGTCCGACCACCAAATGGCACCACCCGCAAATCCGCCGAACTGGCATATGAGATTCGCAAAAGTGCACCTTACGTCCCGAGCTTCATCGCGAACAAGGATTGGCTCTTTCTCTGGAGCGATGGGGGATTCCTCTCCTGCGTCGAACCGCAAACAGGCAAAGTTCAGTGGGCCGAACGCACGCGGGGGCGGTTTTTCGGATCTCCAATTGCCGTCGCAGATCAACTGATCGCCGTGACAGACACCGGGGAAATCAGGGTCGCTTCCGGCACCGGAAAGTTTGAGCTGTTCAACAGTTTCGATCTCGATGAGACCTGTCACTCAACGCCAGCCGTGATCAGCAACCACCTCTTTGTCCGAACCGTGAGTCACCTCTGGAAGTTTAAGCCAGGAAAACACTAGTCCATCAACGGGATTTTCCGGATCGCTCATCTCACTTGAGGACGCCCCGTTGAACACGATTCGAGAATTCATTTCTGAACACCCGGTATGTGATGTTCACGAGCATCACATACCGGAGTTACTTGCATCCCCCGAACTCGATCTCCTCAAACTCCTCCAACAAAGCTACGCGGGCTGGACTCAGGAACGTCCTTATCCACTTCCATCTGAGTCGCGAACGGAAGATCCCATGCTAGGCTCTTCGCCTCCCGCGAGTTGGGAAGCCATCCGGCCTTATCTCGAGGAATCGGGATCGACCATGTTCGTCCGCAACCTTCTCGGAGCACTGAAGGAGCTGTACGACATGCCTCCAGAGGGCATTACCGAGCAAACGTGGAGTCTTGTCGATGAACAGATTCGGGACCGACATCAGCAAGCTTCGTGGAGGGCAGAAGTTCTTCGCAAAGCCAGAATTGAACGTGTCATCACCGATCCCTATTCATCTCCCCTCCTAAACGCGAAGAAGAGTCTCGGAGAATCTTATCGATCGGTCGTCCGCATGAATGCCTTTGCGTTTGGATGGAATCCAGTATCTGTAGATCACAACAGCAATAGCGCACACGCCTTGCTGGCGGAAAAAGGACTCGAAGCGGGCAGTTTCGAGCAATACCTAGAGTCCATAGAGACGATCGTGGCTCGCATGGGTGACGAGGGCCAAGTCGCAATCAAGAACGCTCTCGCATACGATCGATACATTGACTTCGATCCCGCGTCTCGAGTTGAGGCAAAAGCTGTCTGGGGAAAAACTGATCCCCTCCCCTCAGAGAAGAAAGCGTTCGGTGACTTCATGGTTGACCACTTTGCTAGCCTGTGCGCCCGATACGAAATCCCGATGCAGGTTCATTTGGGAACGGCCCTCATTCGCGGTTCTCATCCACTGAAACTCGCTTCCCTGGTTGAACGCCATCCAAAGACCCGTTTCCTTCTCATGCATCTCGCATATCCTTGGTCTCGAGATCTGTTAGGGATGGCATTCGTTTACCGGAACATCTGGTTGGATCTGACTTGGTCCGCGCTCCTCAGCCCAACGCACTTCAAACTCGCGTTCCATGAAGCCATTGAGATTCTTCCTGATGACTCACGAATGATGTTAGGGGGGGACAACTGGCACGTTGAAGAAACCTATGGAACAATCCTCACTTTCAAACGGTTGATCTCCGAAGTTCTCGAAGAGAAAGTCGATGGAGGCTATTTCGATCAAGCTCACGCAGAGCGCTTGGCGGCCAGAATCCTCAAGACGAATGGATTCCAGTTTTTCGGTTTAGACTAAGCCTGGAGCAGGAATGCCTCACGTTCGCTTCGGCTGGATTCTGCGAAAAAGCCACGGCCCTAAGAAGGCCAAGATCATCAAACCTAACAACACGGCACAAATCGGCCTCGATACGAATGGAATCCAGGAGCCCTCAGATTTGATCAAACCCGTTCGAAGGTTTTCTTCCACCATTGGTCCCAAGATAAGACCTAGAATCAAGGGAGCCAGCGGAACGAGTGCTGCTTCCAAAATGAATCCCACGAGCCCAAAGAAAACCATCACATAGACATCGAAGAGGCTGTTCCGGATCGCATAGGCCCCAACGACGGAGCAAATCACCACCGCAGTCAAGACGATGCTTCGGGGAAGCCGCAAGATCCAAGCGAACCCTTTGATTCCAAAATATCCGGCCGGGAGGAGCAGCAACTGAGTCAGCAAAGCAATCATAAAAATGCTCTGAACTTGCTCGCCACTCTGCTCAAAAAGCATTGGCCCAGGTTTGATATCGTACATCAGGAGGGCCCCTAAAACGATTGCCGTGACGGAATCTCCAGGGATTCCAAAAACGAGGGCCGGAATCCATGCCCCTGCAACAGCTGCATTGTTGGCACCGGTCGGAGCAATGACACCTTCTGGGTTTCCTTTCCCAAAACTGTCCGCACTCTTGGATGTGCGTTGAGCCACGCCATAGGCTGCCCAAGCAGCGATGTCTGCCCCAGCCCCAGGCAGGGCTCCAATCAAGGTCCCAAGGGTGGATGACTTTGCCACTGTCCCTTTGAATCGCCACAGGGTCTTGGCAATCCCCCGCCAAGGAGGTGCACTTTCTGGACGAATTGCTGAAGCATGCAAATCCTGCGGCTGCCAAACGTTTCGAAGCACTTCCGAAATCCCAAACAGACCAATCATGACCGGGATGAAACCGACACCGCTCATGAGTTCCATACTTCCAAATGTATAGCGTTGGCTCCCACTCACCAGATCAATGCCGATTGTCGAGATCAGCATTCCAAAACTCGCGGCAATCAAGCCCCGATAGGTCCGGCCATTGCTCACAACGGCGCTCATCGACAAACCAAATATCGCCAACCAAAAATATTCAAAATTGCTAAACCGAAGCGAGAACCGAGCTAGTTGTGGGGCCAACAACATTAGCAAGCCCACTCCGATCAATCCCCCGATGCAGGAACAAAGAAGATCCAAGCTCAAGGCCACGCGAGCTCGTCCCTGTTTGGCCATCACATGGCCATCCAAAGTTGCTGCGGCGGAAGCTGGCGTTCCCGGGATACGCAAATAGGTAGCCGGGATGTCCCCGGCGAAAATCGCGGTGAAGCTAACCCCAATGATCATCGCCAAGCCAGCATTTGGAGGCAGATAAAAACTGATCGGCACAATCAGCGCCACGGCCATCGTGGCGGTTAAGCCAGGCGTCGCGCCCACGAACACACCAAATATCATCCCCAACAACCACGGAGTCAGCACCTGGACTTGGAGTAATTCGGTCAACATTGTTCTGGTCGCTCTATCGGTTCAACTTGGAAACGCGAGTGATCATACGAACTCAGGCCCACACTCAAACAACAAAATCACTCGCCTCACATTCCTTTTTCCCACACGATCCCCCCCGACGAACCATCCAAGATTGGTATGCACGTAAACAAACCTCGCCCAAACTCCGTTACCCCACTTTTCCTACTCGTGTGGGTCCTCGTTGGCTCCGTGCTGGGGACCATCAAAACTCGAGCTCAATCTCAGGATGGACTCTTTGCTGTTTTCACGACGAACGCCGGAAAATTCACCTGTGAACTCTACTTTAAACGGGCACCTCGCACTGTCGCTAACTTTGTCAGTTTGGCCGAAGGAACGAGGCCCTGGGCAGATTTCAAGCAAGCCAAAGTCTCCCATGCTCCGTACTACGACGGAAACACGTTCCATCGAGTGGTCAAGGGCTTTGTGATTCAAGCCGGTTCCCCAAACGGAACCGGAACTGACGGACCCGGCTATCGCTTTCGAGATGAGTTGCATGCCGACCTCAAGCATGACCGGGCAGGCATTCTCTCGATGGCCAAAACCTCACAACCCCACACCAACGGTAGTCAGTTCTTTGTAACGCTCGCGGAAACTCCATGGCTTGATAACGTCCACAGCGTTTTTGGAGCCGTGATCGAAGGGCAAAGCGTGGTCGACACCATCGGACAAACCGCCACGGATGGAAACAGCCGCCCCACAACACCGCAAATCATTGAAAGCATTCAAATCGTTAGAAATGGATCCGAAGCACAGAACTTTGACGTGCACTCCGTCGACCCTCCTCTACCCGTCGTTCGCAGCGTGCCGATCCAAATCACTCGAACAGACGCAGGACTCGACCTAATTTGGGAAGCGAAGGAAGACCACGAGTATCACGCTTTCTTCACAGAAGATCTCAAGACTTGGCGAGTTCAAACCCTGGCCCCAGTTGGAAGAGCTGACCTCGATAGCTTTCTGAAGGAGTTTCCAACCCAGTTCTACCACTTCATTGAAGCTGAGCGCGATTGAGCCCCCACTATCGAGGTGAAAGTCCGAATCGGTCTGACAGAGGCCAGAAAATAAAACAGGGACGCCCAACAATTGCATTCCGACTGAATCCCCCCCATCGACGACTATCGAGGCTTCCTTGCGTGTTGTCCCCCAGCACAAACACACATTTGTCAGGGACAACATAAGAATCCGTTTCACTGGGAAACAAAGGCGCAATACCATCAACACCTTCCATCGCAGCTTGCTCACCATTCAGATACCCCAAAGTCTGCAAACCTCCAGCCTCCGCCGAAGGGTTTCCCACTTCCAACCGATCATCAACGAGGAGCTTGCGGCCATCACTTATTCGGAGTTTTTCTCCTTCAAAAGCCACGAGCCGTTTCAGGTAAAAGGAACTCTTCGGTCCTACCGGAACAGCCTCGGCTTCAAAGACCACGGATTCACCACGTTCGGGATTACGAAGATTGAAGAGAAGCCGATTGACCATCATTCGGTCACCGGAACGTACACGCAGACGAATCACATCTTCACCCGCAGCGAAACGGGCTCCCGCGGATAGCCCGGCAATCCGCCACAAGTCGGCGGGAGGAAACCATACGGGGTACACTGCTGTCCCGATTCTGAACCTCTGGCGTTCAAAGATCCCAAGAAAAGCCTCCGGCTTTTGATCGACCACTTCAAACCGCCCCGCCGCTTTCGCTTGAATATGAATCTCACGGACACCGTAAACCGCGAAGCGGAACCAATTGCGAAGAAATCCAGGGGCAGCACGCTCCTCTTTTCCAAGAATATTCTCCACCGCTCTGCCGAGGAAGTTCGGCTCCATCGAAGCACTCGGAATCGACATCGGATGAAAAAAGAATGTGCGAACCGTTAGGACGAGAACCACAACCACCCAAATCAACTCCCACGATCCTGAGCAGACCTGACGGGAGACAGCGGTGTCCCCATTTGATTCAACATTCTCAGTTTTCAGGGTCAAAAGAGGTCCTAGCCTTCCGATGATAGTTCTCGGCTCGATGTGAAACACCCCGCATCGAACTAATCCCCCTACTCTGTCGACCTTCAAGCATCGTCTCAAGCGTATACTCAACCCAGCCACAAGCGATCGAAGCACGCGGATACGCCTCCTCCGCTAATGTACTTCTTGCCCTCGCTTTCAAAGCATGAGTTCCATGCATCTGTCGCTCAAACGGATTTCATCCGACAAATAGCTTGAGCCCAACCGGCCCTGGAGATACATCTTTCGAAGCTTGGATATAATTTCGAGTGACTTGCTAAGGAATCGATAAACGGTTACTGCTCGCTTGAATCCAACCAGTTATTCCCAGCCGTGTCAGCGAAGCTCATCGCGCACGCGGTTCATTGCATGAAGACAGCAGTAATCTCAGGTGGAGCAGGGTTTCTTGGAAGCCATCTATGTGATCGTTTAGTCCAAGATCATCGGGTCATATGCGTTGATAATTTCTTCACGGGCAAGCGCGATAACATCGCACATCTTCTCTCACATCCCAATTTCATCCTTGTCGACCACGACATTATCAACCCGATCCATCTTCACTGCCAGAAAGTGGATTACATCTTCAATCTTGCCTGCCCAGCATCGCCGATCCATTACCAGCACAATGCGATTCGGACCATCAAGACAAACGTGCTGGGAACCATCCACATGCTAGGAATGGCCAAGTTGCATCAAGCCAGGATTCTTCAGGCGAGCACGTCCGAGGTCTACGGTGACCCGCTTGAACATCCGCAACGCGAATCGTATCGGGGCAATGTCAACCCAATCGGCATTCGCTCCTGCTACGACGAAGGAAAACGCTGCGCCGAGACTTTGATGTTCGACTACCACCGACAGCATGGTGTCGAGGTTCGTGTCATTCGAATCTTCAATACCTATGGTCCCCGCATGTCAGAAGAGGACGGCAGAGTGGTCTCGAACTTTGTCATTCAGGCCCTGCGCGGAGAAGACATCACAATCTACGGTTCCGGGGAACAGACCCGCAGCTTTTGCTTCGTGAGCGACCTTATCGACGGAATGCTGCGGCACATGTTTAACGATGATTTCGAGGGGCCCGTCAACTTGGGCAACCCCCATGAGTTCACCATCCTCGAGCTCGCTCAAGCAGTCATCGATCAAACCGGCTCAAGCTCCAAGATTATCTTCAAAGACCTCCCGAAGGACGATCCCCAACGACGGAAACCCGTAATCGAGCTCGCCAAAGAGAAACTAAACTGGGAACCAAAAGTCGAGCTCAAGACAGGGCTTCAATCGACGATCGATTTCTTTCGCAAGCAAATCAAAGACGCGTGACCGTTGTCTAACCGTCAATCTCACTCCGCAGGATCAACCGGTTTCGCCTCTTCCAAAAAATCCCAATAAAACCCTAACTAACCGCTTGACGACAATGAACGTCAAACCTACATTGACGACAATGAACGTCAGCCAAGAAACCACGTAATGAAGTACCATTTTAACCTCGGTAAAGCAGAGATGGACATTCTGCGATATATCGCGGAGCACCATCCGGTAACTGTCCGAGAGGTCGCCGACCATATTGCTACGACAAAGGGACATGTCCGGACTACTGTGTTGAATGCGATGGAACGACTTCGAAAGAAAGGCTTCCTCGCTCGAGTCCAGGTCGATGGCGTCTTTGAATACGAACCTTCAAAACCTAAAAAGGAACTGTTCAGAGGACTTCTGAGTGACTTCGTCGACACAGCGTTCGGAGGTTCCCATGATCCCCTTGTGGCTTACTTCGTTGAGGGTACCGACATGACCGACGCAGAACTTCGCGTTTTGAAGAAACTGGCTAAGAAACTGGATGATCAACGGAGTGAGTCATGATTCAAGAATGGAACCAGATTGGAGATCAGTGGGCCGGGGTCATGCTTCCGCTCGCCTGGCAAGGCGCCATCGCCATCGCACTGATTTGGGCCCTCACGAGAATTTGGCCTTCGCTTCCAGCCGCTAAACGACATTGGCTTTGGCGTTTGGTCTACCTCAAGCTTCTGGTCCTCGCATGCTGGCAAACTCCGATTGCTCTTCCACTGCTCCCCGCGGAACCGACGTCACCTCAACAACCCGTCGCCATTCAGTCACTTTCCGCCTCCGAAGCATCCGCTTCACCGAGAATCCCAATGACTGTCTTTGCGCCAACCCCGATCTTCTCCGAGTATGAGCCTCCTCAGGAGAACCCGTTTTCGCCCGAAGACAAGGAGCCGTCGGCAGGCGAAACTCCCTCCGTAATTGCGTGGATTTCACTCTTCTGGCTTCTCGGCGTAATGACTTACGCTTCGCGGGCAGCTAGAGCCTGTCAGGCAACCGCCCGTCTCGTTGGGGAGAGCACGACGCTTTCCGGCACCAGTATCTACGACCTTTTTGTTGATCTAAGCCAGCAGGCACGTTTGAAACGAACGCCACGCCTCCTCTCTCACCCTAGCATATCGAGTCCTCTCGTCGTCGGATGTCTGCGCCCTTGTATCATCATCCCGGAGAGTCATCGTGACCGTGCGATTTCAAATGACACAAAACTCATTCTTCTCCACGAACTCTCCCACATCGGTCGTCGTGATCTGTGGTGGGGATGGCTTCGAGTCATTGTGGAGAGCCTCACTTTCTTCCATCCAATGGTCTGGATCGCGCGTCGCCATTGGAACCTCACACAAGAGATGGCTTGTGACGAAGCCGTCGTCAATCGGGCGCAAGTCACGGCGCCCGTCTACCAACAAGCCTTGCTCAGAACACTTGAGCAAGGGAGAAATCAAAATCAAATCTCAAGCAAACTACTCGCGGTTGGAGCCAGCGGCTCTTTCCGCGATATGAAAGAAAGAATGATCGCTATGAATCGAATTCAACCCCGTTCTCCTCTCTTCCAATTCACGGCCGCATGCCTGGTGGCCACGATTGGACTCGCAGGGGTACTCCCCTATCAACTCGTGGCCAAGTCCAAGAAAAACGCATCGAAGGAGACTTCCGAATCAATTTTCGATGACCTCGGAGCTTCGCCCTCAGAGAAATCATCAAAACCACACTCCGAAGATGAGTTTCTCGGCGGAGACCATGACTTCGGAGATTCCTCGGGGCTGTTTGATGCTTCCCCCGATGAAGAAACTTCGGACACCGTCCTTTCTCCTGTCATCCAGGGACTTTCGGCAGCACTTGCCAGCAGTCAACCCGAAGTTCGCAAACGCGTTGTTGAAGCCCTGGCTGAGCTCGAAGACCCCGCTGCCATCCCGGTTCTCATTCGCGCCTTACAGGACTCCCACCCAGATGTTCGTCATGAAGCTTTGCACGGACTTGAGGAGTTCGACGACCCTCGCGCTCTGGAAGCCGTAGTAAAACTGCTCGATTCAGATTCCTGGAAAACGCGCAATCAAGCAATTGAGGCGCTCGAAGACTTCGCGCACCCCAACGCAGCCCACTCACTCTTCGAGGCACTCAATGATCCGCACCCCAAGAATCGCCTCAAAGCGTTGGATGCCCTTGACGATCTCCACCACCCAGATCTCTTTGGAGCCGCCACTCAATCGCTTCAAGATTCCCATTGGCAAGTTCGGCGTGAAGCCGCCGACCTTCTCGGTGAGAGCCATTCCCACAACGCAATCGACCCTCTAGTCCATGCCCTCATCGATTCCCATCCCGCCGTGCGCGACAAAGCCTTCGACGCTCTCCAGGAACTTGAGACAGACAACCTCCACAAACATATCGAGCACCTGGCTCAAGAGCACCCGGACAAGTTCCACCAACACGCGAAGCACTTCCTAGATGAACTCGCAGAAGAAGAGCAGCGTCGAGCCCATCGACATCAACGAGAAATGGAACGCGAAACTGAGCGACGGGCTGAGAGGCATGTGCATCAACAGCTCGAAATGGCACGGATGCAAGCCGAGCAAGCAAGACAAGAACTCAAGCAAGCCTTCGAAGCCCAACAAAAAGAAGCCAAGAAATGGCCTGAGGAATTCGGGGGCGTCAAACCAGTTGATCCATTATCTGCTCAAGGCTTTAACCCCGCGATCGAGCCTGTCGACGTCAACAAGATCATCGAATCGGTCCTTTCGCAAGTGAATGCCCAGGTTGAGGAGGCCGTTGCCAAAGCCTTGTCCGATATCGAGAAAAGACAAGCCCAGAAGGAAAAATCAGGGTTCGATCCCTTCCAGGGCGAGCCCGAGAAAAGAAGTAAACTTTTCTAGCTCCCTGACTCTCTGTCATACGCCAGAGGCATAACCACGCGGGGTCGCTGCTCACCTGTAGGCAGCGGTCCCGCGTAGGTCCCGCCCCCCGCACTTTTCCCTAGCCAGCCGCTCGTCGAAAACACAGTCCCTTACCACAACAGACTTATTGTGCCATGAAACGATCAAGTAACGCTCAAAACGGTAGTTCTACCAACCTCCCCCTAGCCACCACTAACGCTCCACCTGGAGTCGGATCGTCCATCGACATGGACTACATTCAGAACCTCGCAGTCACGGAGGGACAGGACGGGGCAGCGGCTGTTGAAACCTACCACCAAGCCATGTTTCTACATGAACACGGAGTCGAACTGGAACGTTTCAAGCAACAAGAACACATTCATCAAGACCGTCTGGATCACCTCGAACAGCAACTAACCGGAACTCGAAACCGATTGGCAGAAGTCGAACGCCTCGAACCCATAGAGAACGACGGCGAACTCGACGATCAGCCGACGACACCCTGGAACATTTGGGATCGAACGATGTTTGCCATGGGGGCGATTGGAATCCTCGCCATGGTCGTCTTCGGGATCATGAACATTTCCTTCAACCTTCTCGAATCCGGAATTGTCACCTTCATGGAACATCCCATCCGGGCCTACTTCTGGGCAGCTCTCCTCCCTGTTGGCGCTCTGGCAGTCAAAGTGGGCTGGGATCTCTTAGAGAATGATCGCTCTCGATCTCGCTACGTCTGGACGACGCTCGGAATAGGAATCCTCTCACTCCTAGTTTGGATCGGTGCCTACGCCCTCGTGTATCCCTCCTTGTCCAAAACAACCGAGGAACAAATCGGCTCCCTCACGGTGTTCGGAAGCGATGCAGACAATGCGACTGAGGCAAGCGCAACCGGAGTCAAAACACTCGACATGATCAACGTCATCGCTCAGGCGATCTCCGAAATTTGCCTCTCTGCCGTCTTGGGGATCTACCTGACCATGATCTACCAAAAACATCGCCCCGTTCGCCTCGCGATGAACCCGACCTTCTACCAGTTCGATCAAGAGCGCGATTCCCTCGAAAAATCCATTGCCACCGAACGCCTTGCTCTCGCAAATGCCCAAGGCCAGATCAATCACCTTGAGAACAAACTCACCGTGATCAAAGCCTATGCCAAAGCCCTCTTTCAAAAGGAGACCATTCATCGCGAAGAGAATGACCATCAGAAACATCTCACTTTGGCTCGGATCGAGAACGAATTGCGATCCCACCTCAGTGAACTCGATCAAACAAACGCGACAAATGGGCACAACCCATCCATCGAAACCACCACCCAACTCAACCCTCCCACCCGATGAAGTATCTGATCCCCCTAATCATTGGCTGTTTGCTCGCGGGCTCAGGCTGCGACTCTCGCAACGCTGTCGTCCCCGAAACCGATCGCACCCGATATATTGTCGGATTATCTCCATTCCTGGATAAAGAACGAAAGGATGAGATCTATCAGGGCATCGTTCGCCTGGTCGTGGAGAAAGCACCGTTAAACTCTGTCTTTCACCTCTATGATGGTTACCACCTTCAAACGATCACGACTATCGACATCCCAGCGATCTCCGCATTCAAGAGCACGCGTACCCGAGCAAATCAGTTTCGCAAACAGATTCAAAACCTGCGCGACTTCTTGGCTCAAGCCCCCCCGTCAGAAACTGACCAGCCATTGGACCTATCGAACGCGGTGCGATTCCCACAGTTCCTCGAGTTTGTCAGCGAGAATCTCTTCGAAGCAGACGTCCCCACCCGAGTGATTGTCCTGGGAAGCCCTCTCTATGTAGACACGCGTGAGCTCGGTTTCTCGATGCTTAATGGCTACTTTCCTTCGGATGGGCACCTTAAGGCGCCGCAAGACAAGTCCGTCTACAGTCTCGAAAGACGTGAAAACGCACTCAAGGACGTGGTCATCGATTTCGGCTATCCAAGAGATCCGTGGATCAGCGATATCCACCGCCAGCGAGTGGCTCGTTTCTGGACTCTCTACTCTCAGATGCAGGGAGCCAAACTGCATCGCTTCACCGGAGACCTGGCCACAGTTTTCGACTCGGCAACTAGTTCAACACAAGAAATCCACACACCGCGAACGGAGTGTGAAATCGACCCGGAAAGCCAGAAGCCCGAGATGATTCGAATCACTCGCGACATTGGGATGACCGACTGGATCACGAGTGAGGTTCCGAGGAACTTGGGCGTGCGGCCGCCATCTCGCACCCGCGGCCCAATGAAGATCGGTATTCGGTGGACTGAGAACATTGACCTCGATCTCTATGCCAAACCGGGCCGTAATCGAGAGACACTATTCTTTCAGAACACGGACAGCGACGAAGGCTACTACTTCAAAGACCACCGTTCCTCACCCCAAAATGAGTATGAATACATAGAATTCGAAAAGCCAGTCGACGTTTGGGACCTCCGAGCCTCAGTCAACTTCTACGAAGGACGAACCTCCGCTCCCGGTCCCAGCGGTGAAATCCGAATCGAATTCGACAATCACACCTATGTCGGTCGATTCTCAATCCCTAAAACCAAAGGCAATCGAGGCAACTCGGATCAAGACGCCTATTGGAGCTCAATCGACGTCCCCAAAATCCTCAAACTCCGCTAGGTTCAACACCAAAAATATTGTCCCGAATTCAAGCTCAGCTCTCGTGTCCAATATCGGACGTCGGGAGCTGAGTCTTTTTTTATTCCAGAACCAAGATCGCCCGGTCACGACGCGCTCTCACGTGGTGTTGACAAAGTTCATTTGTACGTTAACGTTCAAATGAACTTAATAAGATGCCACCTCAACCAAGAAACCTCCCCACGCTTGCCCGTTCCGAGCTCGAGATTGCTCGCATTGTTTGGGACCTCGGCGGACGAGCCACGGTTCGCGAAGTCCACGAGGCTCTACCCACCGAGCGACAGCTCGACTTCTGGACCGTCCAAACCTATCTGCGCCGCCTCAAGACGAAGGGTTACCTCACCACAGAGAAAGCAGGGCGCAACAATATCTACGTCTCCGCAGTCCGACCCAGCAAGGTCATATCAGGGATTGTCGATGATTTAGTAGACCGCCTTTTCGACGGCGAAGTCTACCCACTCGTTCAACATCTGTTCCGAGAAGATTCCCTCTCAAGAGACGAAATCGATCGTCTCCAAAAAATGCTCGATCAGGCAAAGGAGAAGAAACAATCACTATGACGGTTGACTCGCTGATACAATGGTTCTGGTCTCAATCCTGGCAGTTGTGTGCCTTGGCCATACTTCTTTTACCTTTGGCAGGCATCGTCGCGAAAAAACGACCGCATCTCGCTTTCCTGATCTGTTTTCTTTTGCTTATCAAAGCCGTCTTGCCCCTCTCTTTAGGACATCAGAAAAGTGCCTTCCATTGGATGGAGTCCACCCTCGCCGCACACGCTTCGGAAAGGGAGACAGCGGAACTTGCGCACGCAGGAGCCGCAAAGCCTGCAGCCCACATCGCAACCGCACCAGAAAACGATTTCGCCGTTGCCACCGAGACGCGGCTGTCCCAGCTTCCTTCCGCCCCGCCCGATGATTCAAAGGAGGTCCCCGACGAGATCGCTACCGCGGCTCCTGTGCTCGATTCAAAACTCGCGGGACGATCACTGAATACACGCTTATCTCTGGCACTCCTGTCCGTATGGATCACTGGCATGCTGACCTCGTCCTTGATCATTCTAAAGCGTCATCGCCGACTAGCGAACGCTATTCGACTCGCATCGCCTATTGAAAACAGTCGAATCAACGAACTCGTTGAAAAAAACAAGGAACATCTCGGCATCAAAAAACGAGTGACCGTGCTCGCCTTACCCGATTTCACCAGTCCTGCGATGATAGGATGGCGGAAGCCTCGCATCCTGCTGCCAGTGGGATATCTCGAAGCCGCCTCAGCAGAGGATCTCGAAGCCGTGATTGCCCACGAACTCGTCCACATCAAACGCGGTGACGTCTTCTTCAGCACTCTCCAGTGTCTCGTCCAGATCATCTGGTGGTTTCACCCCGTCATCTGGCTTGTCAACAAACGAATCAACCATCTCAAAGAACTCTGCTGCGATGGAGAGGTTCTCCATTGGACACAGATTAAAAATACCAACTACGCACAGGCTCTCCTGAATGTCCTCAAACAAAACCCGTCGATCCCGCTACCGAGCTACGTCCCCACCGCAAGCTCCAACGAGATCACCACCTATAGAATCGAAACACTCATGAAAAATCCAAGCCACCTCACCCACAAAACACCGCTAATCGGATGGGGACTAGTCATCGCGTGCGCCCTATTTCTGCTCCCCAACGCGAACCTGAACTCCGCTTCCTCACGCGAAGAAACACGTGTCCCAAACTCGAAGCTCCCTAAGCCAGACGCAGCCACTCACTTGACCGCAACCGCCGAGCCAAAACAACCATTGAAAACCGATTTGCTCGATGTCGAGCTTAAGCCCTCAAATTCGGTCCAGGTGCCCGTATCGAAGATTCTGACCGTCACGCGCAAAAACCATCTGAGTTACGCCGGTTCGGGATCAGGATCCCTGGTTCCACGTTTCCAATACCAGATTCAGACGGCCTCCGATGGAATCATCAGACGCATGAATCTTGTTCCCGGAACGGAAGTGAAAAAGGGAGAGCTTCTTCTCGAGCTTTCAAACGAATCGCTGGTCGCCTCACTGCGCGAAGCGGAGCTGGATCTAAGACAGGCGCAGGCGGAACTGAGACGCCACGAGACTAGTGTGGAGCAGAAACAGCTGGAACTCATGAGTAACCTTGAGACAGCTAAACTCAATCTTGAACTCTGCGAGGCCGAGCACCGAAGGAGTCACGCGCTCTTCGACCAAGCACTCACCACCGACAAGAGCGTCGCGCAGAGCCAAACCAAGCTGGCTCAGGCCAAACAGGCCGTAGATACAGCAATGCGTTCCCTCGCCATCACAGAACGACAGAATGAACAGGACCTGGATCTGCAGAAGATTCAACTTGAGCGCCACACACTTGCGCTCTCTGCCATCAAAAAGCAGGTCGAAGGCCTGCGCGTTTACGCTCCCATAGCTGGGACGATCACTGAATCCTCTTCATCTGAGCCCCTTCAACTCGGAGCCTACGTGAAGTCCGGCACGCAGCTCGCTCAGATTTTTCAGCCAGACCGACTCACGCTCGTAACAACCTACCCAGCTCGCAGTATCCACAAGCTGAAAGAGGGCATGCCCTGCATCATTGAAATCGACGAGCACCGACATGGGGCACGGATTCGAACCATTTACCCGACAACAAACAGCGATCAGCGAGTCAAAGTCCTCGTCGATCCAGAGGCCGAAGAATCACTGGCAAAAACCATTCTCCCGGGATCCTCGGCCAAAGTCTACTTCGGCACGAAAGTAGTTCCGAACACCCTGACACTCCCCAATGTTCTGCGATCAGCCGCCATCGGCGATCTCTCATTCTACAAACTGAGTCCCGACGGAAGCGTCGCAAAGGAGACAAAGATTGAACTCGTTTCTCGGGGACTCGAAACGAGCGCGATACGTGGAGATCTGCAGGATGGAGATCGACTCATCTACAAAGGCCGCCGAAGCAGCGACCATTCAAATCGATTCCGAACGATCGAGCTCGTTGACGAGCCCCGATAATCACAACGCTCACGACATGCCGCCGCGTCTTTACTGCGGCGGCATGTCTGGTGATCTCTAACGTTTCGTCCGCCTCGGGTGCCGCCTGCACCGAGCACAGGCATTCCTCCCCCCCTCCACACGCGAAACGCGGGATTGGTCTATGCTCAGGATCCCCCACGCATAACACCATAATCCACTCGAAAATATCCTAGCTTGAAGGCACAATTGCTTTGACAAATGTAACATGTAATTAATATACATGTTTAAAGAATGAGCGCTCCAATCGTGACCGACCCACGACGCCTTCCTAAACTTATAAGCCTTTTAGCGGGCCTTATTGGCATTTCTCTGTCACCGACTGTCTCCGCTCAGCTTTCGTCAGCTTACGAAGAATCGCCCATCTCCTACAGCGACACCGAAACGGCCAATCGGGCAGATATGCTGGCCCTGGCGATCCAAGCCATCCCGGGACGCCAACTTCCGCAAAACGGCCAACAAGCCGTCCACCGGCTACTGGATGAATTTTCGGTTCCCGTCGAGTCTCAGGTCCTGGTTTTCACCAAGACTAGCTTGCAACGCGACCACATCCGACCGGGCAATCCCCGAGCGATCTATTTCTCGGATGACACCTACCTGGGCTACGTTCCGGGCGGCATCCTCGAACTCAGCCTCCACGACCCGAAGCTAGGTCTCGTCTTCTACGAAGTCCATCCGCGCACGCAAGTCATCAAACGAAGCAGAGACTGTCTCAGTTGCCATGGCGGAAGCCGCACCGATCATTGGCCAGGTGTCTTTATTCGCTCCGTCTACTCACTGCCGGACGGAAATCCCATCACTTCAAGGGGCAGCTTCCTGACGACCCATGAAAGCCCGTTGGAGGAACGCTGGGGAGGTTGGTATGTCACCGGTAACCATGGAGATTCGCGCCACTTGGGAAACCTCACGATCGAGTCTGCCAGCACCACCAAGCCCATTGATCTGGAACAAGGGGCCAACCTCCAAGATCTCACTCGATTCTTTGACACCTCCAAGTATCCTCGCAAAACCAGTGACCTCATCGCGCTCATGGTCTTGGAGCATCAGTGCGAGATGCACAATCGCCTGTCGCGCGGCATGCTCCGGACACGCAAATGGATGGCTTACCAAAAGGAACTTGATCGCTCCCTTGGACGCAAAGTCGCCGACATGCCAACGGGAACCGCACGCACGGTCGTCCAAGGCGAAAGCGAACGTATCGTCGACTTCCTCCTCTTTCGCAACGAGATCGCTCTCCCGGAAACCGGGATCGACGGCGATCCAGCGTTTCAGAAAGCCTTCCGCAACAACAGAGTCGAAGATTCCCAAGGCCGCAGCCTGAAGGATTTCGATCTCAAGAAACACATCTTCAAGCACCGCTGCAGCTACATGATCTACTCCAAAGCCTTCGAGTCTCTACCTGACTCGTTGAAGGATGCCGTCTACCGCCGCCTGGCCGCTGTGCTCCAATCTGAAGCCATCCCCGATCGCCACCCCGACCTCAGCACTGACGAACGCCAAACCATTCTCGAAATCCTCACCGAAACAAAACCCGAGATCACCCGCTACCTCTGATCCAAAACCTTCTCACTTCTCACTTCCTATTTCTCAATTCTCAAGAATTGATCCGTGAAAGCTCCCGGATAATCTCCGATCCCGAAGCGCGTTTGGTGTAATCACGCTTGGCATGCTTGAACAAGATTCGGCCTTCCTGTGCACCTACAATGTAAGTCGCCGGCACATTCAGTTCGCTTGTGTCGTAGTAGCCTTCCACTTTTTCATTGATCCCCAGATCTTCGTATATTTGGGTGATTTCCGGAGTCGCAAAGTAGGTCATTCCAAGCCGCTTTCCGAACTCATTGGTCACATCGGTAATCAGGGTCGCCTCGCGACTTGTGAATGACGATTCCTCAGGCGCCTCGCGACTGATCACAGCGATCTCACACCCCAGTTCCTTGAAGCTCTCTGCCATTCCGTTGATCATCTCCATTTGAGCCCGACAATACGGGCACCAAGAGGCTCGCATGAACGAAAGCAGCAACGGCTTCTCCTGATAAAGCTCGCTGATTCGAAATTTCTTGCCTGCGAAGCTCTTCACTTCCACGTCCGGCAACAGATCTCCGACAGGCGTGATCTTTCGCTCGATGCGTTCGTCCAGAACCTCGACGGCACGTAGTTTCAAGTGTTCGATCTTGGATATCATATCAAACTTTTCTCCTCCCTATCCGGAAACCTAAGCGCCTGGAAACAGCTTCTCAAGATGGGCTGAGAAGCGTTCAAAGTCTCGTTCGATCGAGGGATTCTTCATCACATCGAAACAGGCAAAACTTTCCAAGGGATCCATCCCAAAGAACTTGAAGTTGAGGTGCATTGGCCAAAAGAGATCGTCGAGGCTCTTGCCTTCAAAGAACACCTGCTCGGGATCGCCAAAAGATTGTTCGGGCGCGTTGAAAGTGAGAGACAGCAAATACCGTTTTCCTGTCAGTGTACCCCCCTGTCCATATTGATTGCTGGGGTCTTTGCGAGTTCGACCATCCCCATTGCAGAGCCGGCCGTCCATTCCGTACGAATAGACATGGTCCATGTATTTCTTAAAGGACCACGGAACGCCCATCCAGTTAACTGGAGACTGAAGAATTACCGCATCCGCCCAAGTGTGTTTGGCAATCTCTTCATCAATATCATACTCATCCTTCATGGATGTGGTCTTGACCTCATAGCCCTTCGAGCGGAGATAACGAATCGCCTTCTCGCTGAGCGATGCGTTGAGCTTCCCCGGTGAAAACGGGTATTCCTGATGAGCGTTAATGTGAAATATGTTTTTCATGTCCTTTTCTCGCTGTTCAGTTAGATGATCTTGAAACCCTTGTGGATGATGGCATCGCCCTCGAGCACATCGGCCAACGGATCGAGGGCCTTGTTCAAGTGCGGCGTTTTCCAGTGCTTACTTTCCTCTGCGGCATTCTCCCATCGTTCGTACGAGAGAATCGTATTGGAGTCGTGACTCTCGTCTTGAATGAAGAAGTACTCTTGGGCGCCAAGTTCCTTGCGGGTCTCTGCAACCAAAGCACCAAGCGTGGACTTGAGCTCATCAAGTCGACCGGGTTTCGCCTTCAAGACAGCGATGGTATAGATGTTCCTACTCATAGTTCTTTGCTCAAACAGTTGTTGTCGTCTTTCAAAAACCAAACACAAAACCAACCGACCGAACGGTAGGCTTCCCGTCAAAAAAATATCAACTCTCCAGATTCTTCAGATAAGAGCTGATCGCACTGCCGAACAGCTCCACGTCTTGGCTGTAGCGGGCCAATTGCTGAAGCCCTTGCAGAACCGCCAAGAAATTGCGTGCCGCGTTCTCCGGTGTTCCTTCAAAACTCAAGCTTTCTTCCTCGCGGCCCTGTTCAAAGACACGAGCAAAGGTACGAACCGACGCGTTGGCCGTCTCTTTCAACTCAATTTGCAATGTTTCTGGTAGTGAGGTCTGACTGCTGCCCAATGCAGCCAGCAAACAAAGTCTATTGTTCCGCAACCCCGACTCAAAACTCGCTGCAATCTCCCGGAGTTTCTTCGGTGCAGAAACGTTACGCGTTGTCACCGCAGCATACTCGGCACCGTATTTGGAACGACATCGCTCGATCAGGGCGAGTGAAAGCGTATCCCGATTGCGAAAATGATGGAACACACTAGCCTTACTCAAGTTCACCGCATCCGCAATCCGCTGAAAGCTCAACCCATCCAAGCCCTTCTCTTGAACAACGCTCTCGGCAAAATTGAGTATTTCTTCTCTCACTTTCTGCAGCCAACCTACCGATCGGACGGTTTATGTCAATAGATGATTTCCCAGTTCAAGGAGGGACGACACTAAATGAAGCTCGCAATCTGCGTGAGCGACTTCTTCGTGATCTTTGGAACTGTGGCGCCTGCCGCGGGCCGGCCCACAATCAACAGCAAAAAAGGACGTTCATTCTGCGGTCGTCCAAGAATCTTGTTCAAAAAGCCCATTGGACTCGGGGTATGAGTCAAGGTCGCTAAACCACACTCGTGAAGGGCGTTGATCAGAATACCGGTCGCGATCCCGACTGATTCTGTCACATAGTAATTCTTCCCCATGGAACCATCTGATTGCTGATGTTGTTTCTCAGCGAATATGGCGATCAGATGCGGCGCTTTCTCGATAAACGGCTTCTCGGCATTCGTGCCCAAAGGCTCTAACACATCCAACCACTCTTGAGGTGCACGCCCCGAATAAAAAGCCTCTTCTTCTTTCTCGGCCGCAATTCTGATCTGCTGTTTGGTTTCCGCGTTGCTTACCACCACAAAATGCCAGGGCTGAAGATTAGCACCGTTCGGAGCAGTGCCAGCAGCCAACAGGCAGTTCTCAATCACTTCAAGCGGAACATCATCGCAGGCGAAATCTCGAACCGTCCGCCGAGTCCGAACTCGACGGTAGAAATCACGCGACCGAGCGACCATCTCTTCGCCCGATCGATACGGCATGCTATATTGAATTCGGTTACTCACAGGATCGAGAAAAGTTTAGAGGGCGAGCACCAGTGCCGCAAATGCCAAACTGTGAGAATCGTAGAGCGGTGAAATGATCAGAGTATTCCTGCGATTGACTGATCAGCAACTGGTTTCTCCGAAGCGGCATTTCCACCGCGACATAAAACGATAACTTACCGGTCCCGACTTGCATATCCAACAAACTGCCAAGATCATATCAAATCAAGCTGAACCAAGATCCACGAAGCCAGAGCAATGAAACTCACCTCTAAGCACTTTTTCTCCCTCGGGCTGGTCACCTCATTCTTCACCTCAAGCATGGTCCACGCTAGAACGATTGAGGTGGAAGCCCAGCCCCTGCTCGCCCAAATCCAACGAGTCAAGGAGGCCATGGAATTCCTCGGACAACCATTGTCAACGGGGGTTCAGGCTCAGCTCGATGAGCTCCGGAGAGCCGAGCTTGACGCCGAGATCGGCAACCAAATCCAGCACATCGTCGATCCTCTTGTTCTCGGTGAAGTGACGATCCCTAAGACCGGAGAGCTTCAGTTTACCCCCTCGAAAAACCCACCCAAGTTGCTCGAGCAAGGTTGGCGAGCCTTCCTAGTGAAAGTTGTTAACCTCCGAGAGTCGACGGCCGTGCTTCGAGTCGATAGTCCCGGTGCTCGCCCCCTTCCCGAGAGCCCGGCCAATGAGGTCGAGAGTCGCTGGATTGATATCGAGACAATGGATCGCCGCCCCATGATGTCCCACTTGTCGGGCCTCTCGCTGGAGTATCGAATCGTTCAACTCTGGGCCAGAGAAAGTGGAAGCCACAGCGCCTCCATCGCTTTCACCATTGGAGCCGAAGCGGGAATTTCTCGCGTCGATGAAGTTGACTTGAAGGTTTGGAATTTTGATCAGAACGAGGAGGGTTGGATCGCACAGAACCAGGTCGAGCTTGAGGCCAAGGATGGCGTCCTGCACGTCACAAGCACCGGGGGGGATCCCTTCATGGGGACTTCAGTCAATATGGCTCCCGGAGAAAAGCGCATCCGCTGGCGGGCCAAGACCGAGACCACTGGAATGTGGCAAGTTTTTTGGTGGACAGAAAATCGCCCCTCGCCAGACGGCGGTCGACAACGGACGACCTCGGTCTTCGAAAACAGCGGCAAATGGGGTGAATACCAAGTCACAATTCCAGCCGAAGATCACTTACTCGGCTTCAGAATCGACCCCGGATCCGCCATTGGAGAATCACAAATTGATTGGATCGAAATCAGCTCACTAGTTGATCCGGGTCCAGGTTGGGTCATTGAGAAAATGAACTTCGAAGTCGAGCCGTCAGTGCCGGTCCGATTCGTTGTGAAAGATGAACATGGCGAGCCGACCACGGCTTCCTTCGTGATCCGAGACACGGAGGCCCAGATCTATCCAATGCAATCAAAACGACTCGCACCCGACTTCTTCTTTCACCCACAGATCTATCGGGCGGACAACGAAACCGTTCCCCTGCCCCCGGGAGCTTACGAAATCGGATGTCGCCGAGGTCCCGAATCAATCCCCGAGACCAAGCGCCTCTTCGTCGGCAGTCAGCCAACCACATTTGTCTACCAGGTGAAGCGGTGGGTAGACCCCGCAGCCTCGGGCTGGTATTCCGGCGATCATCATATCCACGCCGCCGGTTGCCTCCACTACAACAACCCCACCGAAGGGGTCCACGCCGTCGATATGCAACGTCACATCATGGGAGAAGATTTAAAGATTGGCGCCAATCTCACGTGGGGACCTTGCTTCGACTACCAGAAGCAATTCTTTACCGGATCCATCGCCACGACCTCTACTTACCCTTACCTGCTTCGCTATGACATCGAAGTCAGCGGATTCGGCTCTCACCAAAGCGGTCACCTCTGCTTGCTGCGCCTCAAAGACCAAATGTATCCCGGAGGCGTCTCCAAACACCATTGGCCGACCCTCGGGTTGAACACGCTGAAATGGGCGAAAGCACAAGGCGCCATTACCGGCCCAGCTCATTCGTCTCTCGGCCTGACGGGCAACATGGGTCGAATCGAGGGTCCCGATGGTCCCAACGGACTCCCAAACTACATTATCCCCAATTACGATAGCATCGGTGCGAATGAGTACGTCGTCGATGTCACTCACAAAGTACCTGGACCGAATGGAGATCTGATTCCGGCAATTGACTTTATCTCCACCATGAACACGGACCGCAAAGCGGAATTCAATATGTGGTATCACACCCTCAACTGCGGGTTTCGGGTTCGGGCAAGTGGAGAGACAGACTTCCCCTGCATCACGGGCGATCGAGTGGGTCTCGGCCGAGTCTACGTCAAACAGTTTGGTAAACTGAGCTACGACGACTGGTGCGAAGGAATTCGCGAAGGTCGTTCCTACGTGAGCGATGGGACCGCTCACCTCATGGACTTCGCAGCAACCCAAGACGGAACGAAGTGCAAAGTGGGAGAAAAGCGAAGCGAGCTGAGACTCCCAAAAGCCGGCAATGTTGAACTCTCAATAAGGGCTGCCTTCTATCACCCAGAGGATAAACACCGCGAGGTGGAAGTAATCGTCAATGGATATCCAGTCGCTGCTCAATCCATCTCATCCGACGGCAGCGAACATCTCTTGAGCTTCGAATTACCGATCAGCAAAAGCAGCTGGGTCGCGCTGCGGGTTTACCCTCACGCCCACACCAACCCAATCTTCATCATCATCGACGACCAACCGTTCGCCGCAGATCGTCGCAGCGCCGAATGGCTCCTCGCCGGAGTCGAACAGTGTTGGAAAAACAAAGAACGAACCTACGACACGGACGAAAAGGCAGATGCCGAAGCCGCCTACGACCACGCCAGAGAGGTCTATCGATCATTAATCGACACATCCAAATAAAAGAGCCGCGAGAATCTCATTTCTAATTTCTGATTTCTAATTTCTCACTTCAAAAGATTCATCATTCCCATTAGCGGGTAATGAAGGCAAGATCCTTGAAGTGAATCCTATCAACATCGCGAAGATGAATCGCTCGCGGGCACTCAGTGTCTTCGGCTTGGGCTTCTATTGCTTTACCATAGCTCTCTCCCCGAGTCTTGGTGGCGTCGATTTCGGGAGAGATGTCCTGCCAATTTTCTCCGAAAAATGTTTCCATTGTCATGGACCCGACGAAAAGGAACGCAAGGGCGGCCTACGATTAGATACCTCAGCTGGCGCCACGAGTGATCTTGGTGGCTATGCGGCTGTCGTGCCCGGCAAGCCGGATCAAAGTACGCTGATCGAACGCATCGAGCACAGCGATCCTGATGAAGTCATGCCGCCGCCGAGCTCTGAACTTGCTCTCAGTGCCGATGAAAAATCGATCCTGCGTGAATGGATAAGCAGCGGAGCCGAGTACGAACAACACTGGGCATTTGTAAAACCGGCAAAACGCATTCCTCCAAAGACGGGCCATCCAATCGATGCCTTCGTTGAAGCTCGTTTAGCGCGAGAAGAGCTTGCTCTCTCAGCCCCAGCGAGCGCCGAAACGCTTTGTCGACGCCTCTATCTCGATCTCATCGGATTGCCGCCTTCACCCAGTGAAGTAGCCGACTTTGTCGCCGCTGATAAGATTGGCCGCCAACAGGCAGTCGAGTCTCTAACCGATCAGCTCATGAAGAACCCGCAATACGGCGAACGCTGGGCTCGCCCCTGGCTCGATGTAGCCCGCTACGCCGATAGCAACGGGTTTGAGAAGGATGTCGCTCGGGAACAATGGGCCTGGCGCGATTGGGTTATACAGGCGCTGAACGAAGACAAGCCCTACGACGAGTTTGTACTGGAGCAAATCGCCGGGGATCTCTTGCCCGATCACTCACAGGATCAGCTCATCGCAACCGGGTTCTTGCGCAATGGAATGGTGAATGAAGAAGGCGCAATCATTCCCGAACAGTTCCGCCTAGAAGGCATCTTCGATCGAATGGATTGTGTCGGCAAAGCCGTTCTAGGCCTCTCGCTACAGTGTGCCCAATGTCACACTCACAAGTTCGACCCCATTTCGCACGACGAGTACTACGGCATGTTTGCCTTTCTCAACAACACGCATGAGGCTCAATCGTGGGTCTATACAGAAGAACAGTTGAACCAGATCGAGACTGTCCAATTAGAAGTCCAAAAGCTCGAGGACGAGATTAGAGCAAGCCACTCCAATTGGGAGGAAGAGCTTCTCATGTGGGAGGAAACCGAGCGCGCGAAGCAAACGGGATGGCAAACGCTAGACTTTCACGAGCATGTCTGGGAAGGCGGGCTCAATCATCCGACCAAGCTCGCCGACCGGAGCATCATGGTATTGGGACATCCAAGCACGGGCGGAAGCATGTACCTTGTTGCTCGCCCAGGGGAAACGACCATCAACAAAATCAAGCTGGAAGCACTACGCCACGGCGATCATCCGTTCGGAGGGCCGGGACGCGGCAGGCTTGGATTGTTTTCTATTGCAGAGCTAGAGGTCTACCAAAGAGGATCGAGTGACGGTGAATGGACGAAAGTCGAACTCAGCGATGCTCAGGTCGACTTTGCTACCGAGGAACGGGAGATCGATGACGGCCCCGATAAGGAAAAGCGCCCGCGAATTGGTCCGGCAAGTTTCCTCATTGATGGCAAAACCCACACCGGTTGGATGCCCGACCGCGGACCTATCCTGCGGCACACTGAATCAGTCGCCGTTGTGAGTTTGTCCGCACCGTTAACCTTGGATCGCAACGCCGAGCTAAAGATTCGCCTTCAACTTCACCGCGGCAAAGTCGTCACCAGCCGTGATAATCTCCAGTTGGGTCGGATGCGTTTTTCGATAACGGACACGTCAAAGCCCACCGCGCCGCTTCTCGATCATGCGGCGTGGCTCGCCCTCGAAAAGAACCCCGAGGAGAGAAGTCAAAAAGACCAAGAGACCATCTTCCGAGCATGGCGACAGAGCAAAACCGAGCTAGCCAAGGTCAATAAAAAGATCGTCGAACTCGAGCGAACCTATCCCGAAGCCGAGACCAGCGTCTTGCATCTTTCCAAACCTCCGACTGATTTGCGGCGTACTACTCATCTATTGGATCGTGGTGTTTGGAATCGTCCCAAATACGAAGTGACAGCCCACACTCCCGCCGCCCTGCATCGGGGATCCGGCAACATGAAAACAAGGCTCGATTTCGCGCAATGGTTGGTGAGTGAGGATTCCCCCCTTACAGCTCGGGTCCAAGTGAATCGCATCTGGCAGTCGATTTTTGGAGTTGGCCTGGTCGAAACGGCTGAAGACTTCGGTACTCGGGCTGCCCGCCCCGAGCATCTGGAACTGCTAGATTGGTTGGCAGTCGACTTCGTCGAACAGGGATGGCATATGAAGCCACTGATTCGGACCATCGTAACGAGTCGCGTCTACCAACAGGATTCAAGACTCAGACCAGAACTCGTCGAAATCGATCCGGAGAACCGTCTCCTCGCACGCGGCCCCCGCTTCCGAGTCGATGCGGAAGTCGTTCGAGACATCGCGCTCTCGGTTTCGGGCCTGCTGCATCAGCGTGTCGGTGGTCCTAGCTTCTATCCTCCCGTCCCCAAGAGCATGCTGGACTACAACTATGTCCGTATGAATTGGCCCGAAGCCAAAGCTCCTGATCGCTATCGCCGTTCTCTCTACATGTTCCGGAAACGCTCAATGCCCGATCCGGTTCTTACCAGCTTCGACGCTCCCAATGCCGATTTCGCTTGTGCCCGCAGAACGCGCTCGAACACCCCGCTCGCAGCCTTGGTGCCGCTCAACGAAACCGTGTTCGTCGAGGCTGCGCGCGCCTTGTCTCTCCGGATTCTGCGAGACGGGGGATCAGATGACCTCAATCGAGCCGACTTCGGAATCCGCCTTTGCACAGGCAGGGCACCAAAGACCAGCGAACTGCATGAGTTGCTCAAGCTCGTGACCAAACAACGCACTCGATTGGCCGACGGCTGGCTTTCCATTGACGACGTCGCCTTTGGCAACAGCGAAGTGCGTCCTGAATTGCCAAAGCACACTACCCCGCAAGACGCCGCCGCTTGGGCAATCGCCGCACGGGTCCTTCTCAACCTGGACGCGACGCTAACCAAACATTGAGAAACAGAGCCATGACCGAACCAAACAACTCAACTCAAAGAAGAGCACGCCGTCTCAGCCGTCGATGGTTCTTGCGAGATTGCGGCATCGGACTCGGAGCGTCGGCCCTCACATCATTGCTTGCTCGCGACTCCGGGATCGAAGTCGCAGGCCCCCACTTTCCGCCGAAAGCGAAACGAGTGATTTACCTGTTCCATGCCGGGGCACCAAGCCACTTGGAGTTGTTCGATCCGAAGCCCGAGCTCACCAAACGCGATGGGCAGTTACCACCGGCCGAGTTGCTTGAGGGCTATCGCGCCGCGTTTATCAATCCAAACTCCAAACTCCTCGGCCCCAAATTCTCCTTCCAAGCCCATGGTCAAAGCGGGATGGAGTTCAGTGAGTTGCTGCCTTACACGGCGAAGTTGGCAGATGAAATCTGCCTGATTCGCTCGCTCCACACGGAGGCCGTCAATCACGCACCCGCGCAAATCATGCTTAACACCGGTTCCCAACAGTTTGGCAGACCTAGTCTCGGAGCATGGTCGCTCTACGGCCTCGGTAGCGAGGGAGAAACGCTTCCCGGCTATGTTGTGCTCACCAGCGCCAAAGGCACGAGCGGAGGTGCGAGCAATTATGGAAGCGGCTTCTTACCCACCGAGTATGGTGGCATTCCTTTTCGAGGTAGTGGCGACCCTGTGCTCTATCTCTCGAACCCCAAAGGTTACGATGCTGAAGCGCAACGAGACTCATTGGACACTCTGAAACGGCTCAACGAAATCGGTCTGCAACAATCGGGCGATCCCGCAATCAATGCGCGCATCCATGCCTACGAGACAGCCTACCGCCTCCAGACCAGTGCTCCTGAGCTCATGGATCTCACTCAGGAATCCCAATCGACCTTCGACCTCTACGGAATCAAAGATCCCAAACAGTCAAACTACGCTCGCAACTGTCTCCTTGCCCGACGCTTGCTGGAACGCGGCGTCCGTTTCGTCCAGCTCTTCCACGAGGCGTGGGATCAGCACGGCAATTTAACCAAGGACATCAAGAAAAACTGCCAAGACACCGACCAGGGCACGGCTGCCTTGGTGATGGACCTAAAACGCCGGGGTCTGTTGGAAGACACGCTCGTCATTTGGGGAGGTGAATTCGGTCGCACACCGATGGTTCAAGGGGGGAACGACGGACGCGACCACCACAATCGGTGCTTCTCCATGTGGCTAGCGGGCGGTGGCGTCAAGGGAGGATACGTTCACGGTCAATCCGATGATCTTGGCTTCAACATCGCGGTCGATCCGGTCCACGTTCACGACCTGAACGCCACCCTGCTCCATCTTCTCGGTTTCAATCACGAACGCCTCACCTACCGATATCAAGGAAGAGACTTCCGTCTCACAGATGTGCATGGAAAAGTCGTAAGATCCGTTCTCGCCTAGAAAGACGAGCCCGTATTACCTGAGTCGAGTGCGTTCCTTAAGGCGGCTCCGAGCGGCGATCAATAAGCCAGCCGCCAGCCAAGGCAGACCAAAGCGATAGGCCCAGAGGACTAGGCCAGCCCTCCTAGCTCCCCGACACTATCCCCAAAACGATCCACCGGTGTCCCCATGATCCGGGCCAGACTGGCGTAAAGATTGCAGGCCCGTTGTTCCTCCTCCGGTCTCGAGCTCACATCAATGACCTGCCCTCCGCGAAGCGCCCCATTTCCGTGCCCTGCAAGGATCATGGGAAGATCTCGGCCATCGTGGCTGTCACCGTTGAACATGTTGCTTCCGAATTGCAGGATCGAGTGATCCAACAAGGATCTGCCTTCCGCCTCCTGAACTTGTTGCATTTTCTTCAAGAGATAGGCGAATTGCTCGACGTGAAACTGATTGATTCGGGTGTAGGACCTCAGTTTGTCTTTGTCTTCCTTGTGATGAGAGATGTTGTGCAGCTGTTCATTTAGAACACCTTCCAGAAATCCGAACTTCATGTGGGAAACGTCCCGATTCAACAGCAGGGTGATGACCCGCGTCTTGTCCATCTGCCAGGCAAGCAAGGTGAGATCCAGCATCATCCGCATGTGGTCGGCAACATCCTGTGGAAGCGCCTCCTGAGGACGAGGAATGTTGGGTTCACGAAGTGAGGGGCGCCATCCCTCCAAACGCTGATCACTGGCAGCTCGCTCCATCCTCAACTCAAGTTCACGAACACTCTCCATATACTCATCCAACTTCCCCTGATCCAAACGCCCTAGCCGACGTCTCACGTCTTTTGACTGCTCGAGAACGGCATCCAACACACTCCGGTTCAGCTCAAGGCCGCTGCGATCAAACAAGCGATCAAAAACGGAGCGTGGATAAATATCCGGGGGAACGGGAGTGTTCTTCGAGGACCAGGATATTGTGCCATAATAGACACTAGGCACACCGCCCCGCAAACCGGTCTCGGCTGGTTCAACTCCCAAAACGAGGCTGGGAATCAGCGTTTCCTTCCCCGTTTTTCGGGCGATCAACTGGTCGATAGACTGAGCCCCCTCCGGAATCAGAGATTTCGAAAATGTCGCCCCGTTGAGATAGTTCGAAAACAATGGCCAATGTGGGCCGCTTGTATTGTTAAAAACGTGCAATCCCTTGAGGACCGTCAAACTCTGACGGAAGGGCATCAATGGCTGGAGTGGGCTTGAGAGATCCAATTCACCCCCACTTCCAGATGCCCACCATTCATACGGGTTCACGCCGTTTGCAAACAGCACGACGCCGTAGCGTGTCGGGGGCTGAGCGGACCGGACTTCACTTTGGCTGATCGACTCGGCCTTTGCCCGTCGCCAAACAAGCGAGTCGAGCCACGGCAAGGTTACGGATGCTCCCAGCCCCTTGAGCACCGCTCGACGTGTGAGTGTTTTCTTCATACTCGGACTCTACGTTCAAATCCCATGGCGGATCCGTTTGGTTCTGAATTGACGACTAGAAACAATGTCTTCAATCAGGGAGATCATTCCCACTTGATCCCTCACTAGCCGATTCACCATACGACTCAACAACCGTTCATCGCCAGGTCCCACGGCGCGTCCCAAGCCGTAGCCCAAGAGTTTCTTCGCAAAATGACGATAGAACTCCTCGCGATGGGACTCCAGATACTGCTTCAAATCTGCCGGACTATCTAATGAAATTTCATCAGCTCGTGAGGCGATCTCAAGAGCCTCATTAGCATCACCAAGTTCGGGACGGATTCGCCCAAGCAAGTCGAAGGATTCCAGCGCAAGACCAAGTGGATCGATCTGATCATGACAACTTGCACAGGAGGGATCCGCCCGGTGTCGCATGAGTTGTTGCACAATACCCACCCCCTTCGAGTCCGTCTCCTCCTCCGACAAAGATGGCACGTTAGGCGGTGGATCAGGCAAACTCCGGCCCAATAGGTTTTCAAGCACCCAAACACCTCGCTGCACTGGGCTTGTCCTCAACGGCAACGACGACTGGGTTAGAAACAGTCCCATTGTTGCAAGCCCCCCACGAGACACTGGGAGCGTTGTCCTTACGAAAGCATCTGTGAATTCACCACTGAGCGCGTAGTGTTCGGCAAGCCGCCGATTGATGAAACTCTCGCGCGAGAGCAAAAGCGCATCCAGCGGACGATCATTCAACAGTGTATCCCCAAGAAATCGATGCACCTCTTCAATCATCGCCGCGCGAAGTTCCTCACTGAACTCAGGAAAACGACTCGAATCCACACCGTTGAAGCGATCAAAGTCTGAAAAATGAAAAAGCTGTGCCCCAAAGTCTCGGACGAGAGACTCTGCTCTGGGGTGTGCAACAAGACGTCGCACCTGGGCTCGTAGCCGCTTTCTCCTACCGAGCGCGCCCTTCGCAGCAGCCTCCAAAAGGGCCTCATCCGGTCCAGTGCCCCAGACGAAAAACGAAAGACGGGCTGCCAACTCGTATCCATTAAGAGGAATTATTTCCTGATCGTCGCTTGGGGATGAAAGACTCGGAGGAATATGGTAGATAAAGTCGGCACTCGCCATCACGAGGAGCAAGGCACCCTTTACTGATTGATCAAAACTCAACCCCTTGAGCCTCGATTCCCGATAGAGACTCTCAAGCGCAGCGCGATCCAAGTCATCAATTGGACGCTTCCAAGCTTTCCGTGCAAAATCAGTGATTAAAGAGATGGCGCGATTCCGCAAGCTTTCCTCTGCACGATTCACCGATTCCAAGAGCACTCGGTAGCGATCATGCCGGGCTGAATCAAGCTCTTCCACCCATTCACTGGGTCCATCTTCTCCTTCAAATCGAGACTCGAAACCATTCTCTTGTTCGAAGGCTGCGAGCTCTTGATGCTCGACCTGGGCAATCGCTTCCAGTCGATCCTCCAGCCGCGAGAGCCTCTCCCGTTCATCCTTGGTCGCGACGCGACGAGCTTCTTCAGCAGTGAAAAAATAGGGATTGTAAGGTTGCGGCCTATCCGGCTCTTGATCAAGCCAAGGCCCACCAATGAATTCGATCGGTGTCCGTCCCCAATCAGCTAAGACGTTCCGCTCCGCATTGAGTCCCATTTTGGTTTTTAGGGCTACGGCAACATTCCGCTTCCTGATCTCTCGGGCGAACTTCACGAAGCTAGGCCGAGGCGCCCCAACCTTGCGCGAGTCACTCCCTCCAAAGACGTAACGATTGGGATACTTGTCGATAAACTCTCGCTTCGGTTTCTCTTTCAGAATCAAAGCTTGAAGGCTGCTTTGGGTTGCCACCTTATCTGTGATGATAAACTCAACCTGAAAACGAATCGCATCCTCAGGGGCTACCAATTGAAAAAGTCGAGGAGCCTGCAACCCCACACTCTCCGCGTTCGGAGCCTCCTGCTTGGGATGACTTCCCCATTCCAGTTTCCGCTCATCGCGCACATCCCAAACCTCCACATGCTCGTGCCACGGGATACGAGAACCATCACTTAGAACGAAACTCCCTTTGTGCCAGGAACCATAGTCGTCCCCATTCCCATCGTTATTGTCGGTTACCAAGAGATAGAGGGTTTCACCTCCGCCAACGTCGATGGTGAAGGGCCAACGTCCGGAAGCAGCCGCCTCGAGAACTGTCTTCTGATCGGCGGGAGACTGGAAACTGAGCTCATACTCAGGAGCAAAGCCGGGATCGATCTCGACAGGTGAGGTTTCGCCACCGACCCATGACTCGATATCTCGACAACGCTTTCGAATCTCATTCTCAGAGATCTCGCCGGGCGCCGGAAGTTGGCGCCATTGCATGATGATGCCTTTAGCACTTGGACTTGGCTTCGGCTGGCTCAACGTTTCCAACCATTTCAGCAGGATGAATGGAGACAGTCCCAGATCCATTTCGTTCACGATCGCTCGGGCAACTTCCGATCTGTCGTCCGAAAATCTCTCCCGCCAACGAAAACGCCAAGCCGCTTCTAAGTAGAGGCCATGACTCATCCCATGTCGGCGCTGAAGATCCGAAAGGTGCTGATTCCCCCAAATCGTCTGCTGTCGGCCGTACCATCCGATCACTTCGTCGACGACATCCTGGCGTGCGGCTCTCGGTGATTCGGTCGGCTCATCCGCTAGCGTCCTCCATTGGAATCCATCATTGGGATAGACCCGCAAATGACGCAAAGCCTGACGAGCAGCATCTAGGTACGCCTGCAACAATTCTGGCGTCATGCTCTGAGCTTCCCCGACATTGGCGAACCCCTCCCCCGCCCCTCCTTCATTTGGAAGATAACGTCCAGCGTCCGTCACAACCCCACCACTCAGATGCTCGACCACATTCCGATATTCGTATGGGGTGAGCCGAGCCATCACGACCCTTCCAGGATCCCCGTCAAACCGATCAGCAAGGATCTGGTAAGAACGACGCGACCACTGACTCATGGCCTCCCGTTCGCGAGACGAAGGTTGCAGACGCTTCCGAGGAGGCGGCATTCTCTCGTCTTCGAGAACGTGAATAATTCGCTGTAGCAAGGCCCCCGATTCACTATCAAGCGGCGCAGAGAGAAAGCTCTCCAGATTGATTTCAGCCTCTGCCTGCTCGCTATCGTGGCAGTCGAAGCAGAACTGTTCAAACACCTCTCGAGCTCCTTCTCCCCGAAGCGTTAGCAATGAGGCAAGGGCCCAAACAAGCGTAACAATCCACTTCTTCATCGCTTTACAGGCACAGAAGTTTCCAAACCCTCTCCATTATCAGTGTGTCTCTCGAACGGCTTTTCCGAAGGCCCGCAAATTTGGCAGCGTCATCTCATCGTACTCGCGTGAAGCGACCACCCCACTCGCGCCCGCATCAATTGCACGACGGGTCGCTTGGTAGGTTGTTGAAGGATCACTGGGAAAAGGTTCCATCCCACCCGGGACATAGGTCGGAACATCAAATCCGATCCCTGCATACACTTTGGCCTTCCCCGCTACCCCAGCGACACAGCGTTGGGTTTCTCGAAACACATACTCGGGAGACAATCCTCTCGTGGGCAGTGCACCATAGTTGGGCTCTCGCTGAGCGTCGTGACCAAACAGGGCATAGAAAAGATCCAAGGCGAGTTCCTTTGACATATCTCCGAGCACTCTCGCCTGAACTCGATCAATCACCCACTCCTGCAAACGCGGGCCCAGGATGTCATGGTACAGAATCGGTTTGATGAAATCATTGTTCTCTGCCATCGAATGGTAGCTCACAGCAGCTCGATAAAAGAGATCCCAGCTCGAGCGTTGGTGATCCACATGTTGGCCCACGTCTGCTTCTGGCCGGACTGCTTTCGCAGTTTGGTAAACCAGCGTTTGAATTTCCTGGTCCGCCAGAAACCACTGTTGATTCCAGCTCAGGACTTCTGGGTAATGAAGGATCACCCGAAGCACGGCCGTGAACACTCCATCGATAGGGGGCGAATCTCCATGCTCCAACGATTGAATCAGCTTGGTGAGTTTTTGATAACCAAGCTTTGCACGTTCGCTATCAATTCCAGCCTTCTCATTTCGAGCCGAGCAGTGGCGACAAAAACAAGCAGGCTTAATTCCCCGAAAGAGAACCTCCGAGAGGGGACCTACCCGCTCCGCACCATATTGCAAGCCATCTAGGGGATACTGACGCATCATCTGCTCGACGGTCACATGAATCCACTCGCGATAGTCAGGATGATTCCAACACGGTCCATGACTGGGCTGGCCATCAAGGTCTACGGCAGCCACAGAACGATACCCAGGAATCCGATCGGCCCTCCGCATTCCGGCTTCAAGAATTCGAGCGTATACTTTCATCCCCCGCTGACGGCACGGCTCAACGAGTTCCGCAAACAGATCTCGCCTCCCATACTCCTGCTCAACGCCGACCGTCTCATGTTGAAGCGACAATCCCGCGAAATCCTTCCGTGGAAGTTTCATCCAAAGGAAAGGAAGCTTGCGCCCACCATGGGCACGGGGCGCGTGAGGGTGATCCGTTGCCAATACATTCAAGGGCCGAGCCCCCATGTGATAGGTCTGACTGTAGCAAAACAGAGTATCAATCGCAGCCGTCTCCTGGATAAAATCAAGGCAGGCTTCTACTCCTTCATCCAGCAAATTGGGGGGTGAGATCTGTATCCCAGAGAGCACCGCCTTCCGCTCAACTGATCCCATCGCTCCCTGTGAGCCCAGCATGCTCGCAGCCCCAAGCCCCATCTGGTGTACAAACTTCCGTCGACTGATCTTCATACGTGGCAAGATCCCAGTGTAGCACACCTACCGCCACTCACCACCCCAACTTTAGTATGTCGTCCCACTCGACGTCTCCCGGAATCATAGACGCAAATACACCTCCAACAAACAAAGTCACAACTGGGAGGAGATCACAGAGCGCCGACCAAGCGAGAAGGATTGGTGACGATCATCTGACGAAGTTCATCCTCAGAAAACCCACGCTCGTGAAGTCGATTAAGATGATCCAAGAAACCCGCAACCGGCGGGCCATTGGTAACTTGACCAAAATCTGAAGAAAGCACGACATGTTCAACGCCCACGGATCGAATCTGCCGAGCCAGCTCATCCAACGACACTGGCGGCGAACAACACTGTGTACACGCCATGAAACAGTGCTCAATGAAGGCACCTTTCGAGACACAGGCCCGCTGGTCTTCAATGGTCATTCCCGGCACCGGCTCGCTCGCATGAGTGACAACCATGCGGTGAACACCCAAAGCCTTTGCCCGATTCAACAACCAAAGCGATTCCTCAGATGACAAATGCCCTGTCGCGAGAATCGCTTCGTGGGTCGCAACGGCTTCGAGTATCTGGTCTACCTCCGAGTGCCACTCCTTCAAACGAATGCCACGAAACCCCTGAGGTAAAGGAAAGGGCATCCCATTTGGCCCCTGAACATCAAGCTGATGCCCAGCACCAAAGGTGGGAAAGTAAATGATATCACAGCCGGCTCGCAGGGCCGACTCGACAGCAGTCGGATTCAGCCCCCCGACACTTGGGTTCAGAACCAGTGAACTGTAGAACCTAGTGCCGTCAGGGAAGCTTTCATTCAACACATGACACCGTCCCACCGTAGAGCACAGATGATCCTTGATCCCGATGCCCGCCATCCCGGCCCGCTGCGCCGCCTCTGCCAAGCTCAGTGCCGATTGGGCACGTGGAACCGCATCGGGAGCCACATGCACATGGAGATCATAGGCTCCATTGAGAATCTTTGGCAATAGACTCATGGTTCACGTCACGCGGACCAGAAGGGCCATTCTCCGAAGGATGATCTCACCATTGTCGCGCCTCACTAAAATCGCTCAGATTGAGCCCCGGTCAAACCAACTCAGACAACCTAGCCGTACTGTCAGCGAAGCGTTCCGCCGAGACGCCAAACTTATCCAACAACGTAAACCAGAGATCAGCCAACGGCCGCTCGCCTGAGTAGTGTAGGTGGCCTGCCGGAACTAAGTTCCCCCCAGCACGTCCAGCCATCAGAACTTGAAGGTTGTTGTAGTAGTGCTTGTCCCCATCACTGATGCCACTCCCCATCACAAACAAGGTGTGATCGAGCAAACTCCCTTCGCCTTCCGGGATTTGCTTTAGTCTCTCAACAATGTAGGCGTATTGCGCCAC
This sequence comes from uncultured Verrucomicrobiota bacterium, assembly GCA_964342405.1. Lineage (GTDB taxonomy): Bacteria > Verrucomicrobiota > Verrucomicrobiia > Limisphaerales > AAA164-E04 > UBA2970. The sequence goes on from CAYFGX010000026.1 coordinate 53,147, forward strand.
GTGATAACGATCAATTTCAGTGATCTGGGCTGCCGCCTCTTCTCCCTTGGTGTGGGTGAGCACATGATGATTTCGCGGTGTGTCAAAGAGACCATGGAACATTCTGGGGGAATCCCATCGTTCAGGATCCACCACCAATGTGGCAACCCTGGTTAGGTCCAGTTGAAACGCCAAGACGATGAGATCTCCCATCAATCGTAAGTAATCATCTCGTCGTTCAGGAATCCCAGCCGGTTCCTCCATCGGAGCTTTCCCAACACGCTTAGCCGCCGTTTCAGAGAGCTGAATCCGGCGCTCTGCGGCCCTGACGCTCTCAAGGTATTCATCCAACTTCTGACGGTCTTGATAGGCCAAACGGCCTCGCAATGAATGCGCATCTTGCAGCACAACATCTAAAACACTCCGCACCGTCGAATCTCCCGCACCTGCCCCGAACATTCTCCGAAAGACATTCCTAGGATTCTTCTCGGTATTGGCTGCATAGCCCGGGCCATACCAGGACACGCTCTCAAAATACTTGGTTTCCTTGTTATCGGTGAAGTCGTTGCAACTCAGCTCCAATGAAGGCAAAGCGGTCGATCGCCCAATCTTGCGGGCGATCATCTGATCTAGCGTCACGTTGGTTGGAAAGCCTCCGTCCAAAGTCTCATCAGGCGGAGAGCTCGTCAGCCAGCAGGAGCCACACTGAGCATGAACCCCTGTCCCCCCGACAAATTTTCGATCGAGACCTGTGATCAAGGTAATGTCTTCCTTGAGAGATTCGAGCGGCGTGAGCGCAGCAGGCATGTCCCAATCAAGCCCTCTTCGTTTCGGGATAAACGTCTCTTGGTTGTAGCCATTCGGCGTGTAGACAAAGCCGATTCGTTGCGGCGGCCGCAAAGCTTTGGCACCCGCAGCCCGAGCGGGGTACAACGACTCCAAGAATGGTAGGGTCAGGGTAACACCCAATCCTTTCAGCGCGGCACGTCGACTGATCTGATTTTTCATCTCTCGTAATTCTGGTCGTTACGAACAAAGCGGAAGGCACGACTTTGAACAATCTCAGAAATGAGCCCCGATAGGCGATAGCCCTCGCTGCCCTGACTTTCCATGATTTGATTCAACGTCGCTTGATCAAAATACTCAATGGAACGCCCCAAAGCATAGGCCATGAGATGCTCGACAAAGCCCCGGACAAATGGACGGGGATTCTCTCGAAGCGCCTGTTTGAATCCACGTGGCCCATCAAAGGACACCCCTTGCCACTCTCCATGGGCATCCACGGGGGCCTCGCCATCCCGCTCTCTCCATGCCCCGATGGGACTGAACGCCTCCAGCGCAAATCCCGGTGGATCCAATCGTGTATGACAGGTGTAACAAGCGGGATCATTCCGATGGCGTTCAAACATCTCTCGCACGGTCGCCGGCCCTGCATGTTCCTCTTCCGCCTCTTTCAAAACAAAGGCCACCTTCGGCTCTGGCGGAGGACGATTGAGTATGGTTTCCAAAAACCATGCCCCCCGCTTGACTGGGCTCGTACGGAAGGGGAGAGACGTCACGGTCAAAGGAGCGCCCATCGTCAAGTAACCGCCACGCAGGGGATCACTGAGCGATACACGAAACCAGTCCTTCTTACCAACCTTTGGAATTTCTCGAATCGCGTTCCCGTCCGAATCTTGCAAGATCACTGCATCCTCAGTCGCCAGCATGGCTGACACCGATTCACTCAGGTCGTAGAGCTCCGCCAAACGCGAGTTTAACCAGGTATAGTCCGCGGCAATGAAATCCAACACACTCCGATCTTCTATCAAGACGGTCTCGAACAAAAGGAGTGCTTCAACCAAGAGGCTCGCATGCAAGGTGTCTTTGCCCTGAATGTCTCGATAGAAAGCTTTGAACAAGACCGGATCTGGTTTGGCGGTGTACAACTGATCCAAACGCAACCACTGCACCGCGAACGACTCACTTAGTTCGCGAACTCTTGGATCCCGCAACATTCTTCGGGTTTGCTGCGCCAGAGTAGCAGGATTACGAAGCTTCCCCTCACGCGCCAAGGCCAGCAGGGGTTCGTCGGGCACCGTAGACCAGAGGAAGTAGCTCAGGCGGCTCGCCAGTTCGTAGTCGTTCAAGGCCCGAACCGATCCCGCCCCCGCTACGTTCGCCTCTTCCACAAACAAGAATCGCGGCGAAGCCAGGACCGCTTGCAGGGTCGCCTTCATCGAAAGAGCTTCTGATCTCCCCTCCTGCCGCATCGACTCAAAGAGACTCCAGTAGGGATCCACGTCCGTCTCTGACACTGGCATGCGAAACGCCCGTTCAAGAAATCGACTGAGGCGCTCACGCGGGGGCGCAAATTCCTTGACCGGCATGGCTCGTTCCACCGCAACGTGAACCGGGGTTTTCTCAGCGGCAATTACCGGGGACCTCGGGAGTCCATTCGATACAAAGCCTATGTCGTCCAACAGCACGTAATCCCCACTGAAGTCCGCTCCATTCACCGTCAGCAACTTGATGGTTTCCCCTTCCGGAGCTCGAAAGGTGAACAAGGTATTATCAGCCCCTTCGCCAGCTACCAGACTTGAATGAAGCTTTTGTTCTGAATCGTTTGAATAAGTTGCCGTCAACGTGACTTCCCCAGTCTCTCCTCGACGACTCAAAACGCAAACTCCGAGGGCAATGATACCTTCGTCTCGATCTCCTTGCCGAACGCTCAGTTCAATCCCATACGCTTTCTCGCCCTTATTCTTGTTCGCAATCAAGTGTCCCCCGGAGCTCTCAATCGCGGTTCCAAATGCCGCTAACCAGAGGTCTTCATTCGGATTCATCACGAACTGCTTGCCTCCAAAGTTCACGCGAATCAAACCGCCCTTGCCGGGAATTGTTTGGTTGTTGAATCCGGCGGGTACATCAAAGACGCCCCCCACACCCTTTCGGATCGCGTCGGCCAAGGTCTCCCGAAACTCGGAAAGCATCGCTGAGCTGCCAGCCGCGACTTTCATAATATTATCATTGCCGGCAAAAACAGCTACCGCACCGACCGCCTCCGATGCTTTGATCCCCACAGATGTCTGCATCGCCTTCGGCTTGGGTAGGGTGGCAGGGTCCACTCCAATCAGATCCGCAAACACTTCACTCCGGAACGGAAGGGTGGGCTCGTTCACGATCTCTCCAGCCAAAGCCACGTATTTTTCCAATTGCAGCGGGGAGACATTCATGACATCGCCGCGATTGTTGAAACCATGGGCCGCACGATTGTCTACCGGCAGACCAGATTGCGGGAGCAGCACTGGATAACGCTGCCCATACTCTCGAACGTTCATTTCCAATCGATCGGGTAGCTGCCCCTTTTCGAGCCGGAAATAGTCCTTCGAAATGGGTAGCCTTTCGGAGAACATGAAAAGATCCAAATCGAGTCCCAAAAGGTCTCGCACGGAATTGTTATACTCCAATCGATTGAGGCGACGGAGCACGGGTTTACCTGGATCCACTGCCCCCAGCTCTGGGTCCGGCAGAGCCAGAAACACGTCCAGTGCCGCCAGGAACTGCTCTCGATCCGCGACTGGCATCTTCGAGCGCCGCTTCGGAGGCGGCATCATACCCGCTTCCACCAAGTCGTAGACCTGCTTCCAAAGGCGACGATTCGAGAGAGAGTCGTGTTCGTCTTCGAAACGCTCCAAATCCAGCGCTCCTTTCTGGGTTTCCCCATCGTGGCAATCCAAGCAGTGTTCAGCCACCAAGGGAAACAATTGCTCCTGAAACGCAGAGCCCGCTTGAAGAGGAATGCTCCACATCAAGAGACATACCCAGAGCCCTGTGTGAATCGATGACATGGGCCAGAGTCTAGCAAACGGGGCATGGCAAGTCATCCATACCTTCGTAGGATGCCTAGTCTGGGTTGACGATCCCTCGCTGAATGCAGGCCAGAACCGCCTGAGTGCGATCCTGAACACCCAGCTTCTGCAGAATCTTACTGACGTGTTGCTTCACCGTGATCTCGGCGAGCGAAAGCTCATCAGCAATTTCCTTGTTACTCCGACCGGCCACCAGCCCACGCAGCACATCCGTTTCCCTCGGGCTGAGAGACTCTCGTCCTCGCCGTTGTTGCAAGCGACGTTCCAAGTCCCCCGAAAGATACTGCGCCCCGTTTGCGACTTGACGCACCGCGGCCAGAACTTCCTCAGCCTCCACCGACTTCGAAACATAGCCATCGGCTCCCGCTTCCATGGCTTGATAGACATTCTCTTCTCCCTCGAAGGCCGACAACACAAGGAACCGCACCGCGGAACGCTCCCCCTTGAGCTCACGAATCAAGTCAGGGCCCTCAATGTCGGGCAATCGCCAGTCCATGATCACCAAATCAACTTCATGCGAGCGAAACTCCCGCCGCGCAGCGCCCCCACTCCCAGCCTGCGCAACAACGCGCAGATCGTCCTCCAGATCGAGTGAGGCCGCCAGTCCCAGCCGCACTGTGAAATGATCATCAACGAGTAGAATTCGAGTCAGGTCACTCATCACACAGCCGAGCCTTCGTGATCCTCGCACGGCAATCGAAAGCAAACCAGCGTTCCCGTTCCTCGTTTGGATTCGATTTTCAGTTCCCCTCCCAATTGCGCCGCCCTTTCTTGCATCCCGAGAATGCCATAATGAGCGCCCGCTGCATCTGTCTCTTCCAGATCAAAGCCGCACCCCGAATCCCGAACCTCAATCAACATCTGGTTTGCGTGTTTTTCGATCGTCACCGCGATGCTATCGGCAGATCCATGCTCGAATGCGTTATTCACTGCCTCTTGAATGATCCTGAGCAACTCGTGCTCCACTCGCGGGTTAAGGCGAGACTCCCCTCTGGTGACGGAGACGGTTACCCGATCAGCGTCATTGCCGTACAAGTTTACGAACAGACACCTCAAGGCAGCCTCGAAGTCTCCTTGCTCCAGGGCCGTCGAACGCAATTCCATCACAGATCGCTTCGCTTCTTGCCGACTGTAGCGTAGGAGCTTGCGCGCACGCCCAAGCATTGACTGAGCTGCCTCAGGTTTCGAATCCAGATGTCTAGCCGCCGTATCTAAGTGCAAGGCCACACCTGCAAGATCCTGCTCCAAGGTGTCATGCAGTTCACGGGCAATTCGAGAACGCTCCGACAGGGTGTTTTCTCGCAGGAGAGTATCGCGGATTAACTGAGTCTGCGACTGAACTTTAGCTCGCAAACTTCGCACCCAAATCAGAGCACCTCCCAAACTCACGAGAACCAGAGCCAACAGGCGTTGGACTCGTTGGGTGGTCAGAAACGGAGGCGGCTGCAAAACGGTCAACTCCTGTTCACTTTGGATGAGCAAGGTAAACCCTGATGTCAGAGCCGAGTCAAGGGGACCGCTATCAAATCGAGTGTCCGCGCTGGGGTAGTGATGCTCACAGATCCCCGCGACCGAGACGACCGAACCGACTGGCGGCAGTGCTTTATCAATCAGCTGCTTGTTGGGCATCACAGCGCGAAAGAAGATATTCTCAAACTGAATCAACAAGACGTGTTGTTGTGGATGACTCAGATAATCGAGCATTCGACCTCGAACTTGCACCAAATCCCCCTCCCAAGCCCCGGTGCTGAGCTCCTGCGCAGACACCTCTCTGGCCGTCAAAATCCCATTCTTGCTCAGACGCCGTCCGAAAGCATCGGTGAGGACGCCGTGCCCATTCCCTTCTGTCACTCGCCCCACGAGATCGACCCGATCCCCAATCCTCCAGGTGTGCGCGTTCGGAGAGAGAACCCGAATCGCCTCAGTCTCGTCACGCACAAAGAGCGTTCGTTGATTAGAATGGCCCAAGACCACTCCCTGAATCCTCACGCGAGGCGCGATGGGAGGCTCAAACTGAAGCAGGCTAGCAATGTCCCGGATCGGCAGACTCCACAAAGCCTCTCCACCCGCATCCTCGAGCCGGACAAATTCAGGTGAAGGAATAAACAAACGAAGCCCGGTCAACTCCCGCTCTTGATTGAACAACGAACCAAAGACTCCCTGGACGCGGACTAGAGCCCCAGGTGTGAGTTCAGAACGCCATGGGGTTTGCCCCAAGGTTCGAACCTTTCCCACAAAATCACCTGCTGACGTTCCGATCTGAATGAGCTCGTAGCCCTCAATGGATTCTCGCCCTCGGATGGAACCGCGCAACTCAATCCATTGCGAATGATTCACTGGATTCAGCAGTTCCTCTGACGCCAACCGCCTCGGTCCGGGCCACTCCCCGCTCCCTACTCTCGCGGCCCTCACCGGCTCCCAGTCCTCGCCTCCAACCACGTAAGGGGCAAAGCGTCCTGGAGTCGTGATGCCCTGGATCTCGATCTCATCACCCTGTTCAGCGTCAATCGATCGGTTCAACTTCACACTGTGATGCTTAAAGTATATGCCCCCGGTTTCATCCTGCAAGAAAGCGACTAGCCCGTTGGGCTCGAGATAAGTCACCGTACCCCGTAATTGCACCGGGATTCCCTTCTCAGCTTCAACCCGGGAGAGATGACTCACCTCCGACACGCGAGTCAGCACTCTCTCAGCGGCTGACACGAGTGAAGACAAAGCAACGCCTGCCAACAGAAAAACTCCGAAGACAAAAGACCGAGTCCAAAATGTAGCGTGATACTTCAAAGAATCCTCAACCACACTGACAAAAACCAACGAGTCCGCCGACTAGATTTTCGCTCAAAGATCAGCAGTTGAACTGGAGCCTCTCGTCTCACAAGCTCGCAATCACTCAACCGCATCCCTAAACCCGCTTTCTTACGGATCACTCGTCCCCTGACAACAGAAAACGCCCTCACTTTTCAGAGAGGGCGTTTTCTGTGATTAAGGCCGGTTCATCGGCGGACCGCCATTAGGAGGGCCTCCCCCGGGCGGACCTCCGCCAGGAGCACCGCCACCTCCCGGACCACCTCCAAGGCTACCAAACTCTGCATCGTCATAATCCGCCAAGCCAGTCCGGCGCAGGCGATAGAATCGACGATCTTCACTTGCAATGACACCGGGATCAGAGGTCGACAGCAGATTGCCCACGGCAGTCACCTCCTCCCGGGTCTGATCCCAGGTCTCAAAGTCAGCAGTCGTCTCAAGACGATAGCTCCCGCCTTCAACCACGCTCCAGGTGATGACGATGGTGTCGTCCATGGCCGCCGAGCTGGAAACGTCTTCCACACGAGCAGGACCTCCGACAAAGCTGACCTCGACGTCCTCGTCGATACTCGTCAGGTTCCCACCAACCGGATCACCGAAGAAGCGAGTCGCGATGTTGTAGGGGAACGTCGGCGTTCCGTCTTCTAAGATACATGTGAAGTAAGCCCACGTACCCTCAGGGAATTCTGGGGTCCGGCAGAATCTCACATTGTACTCATTCAGATCGAAATCCTGCCCCTGGACTAAGCCCAGGTCTCCCTTGTAGGTGTAGTCCTCGAAATAGCGCCCCAAGGTATACACTTCATCATCAATCTCTGCATTGACCTCCGGACCATACTCCGCCGCACTCAGCACTGTCGCCCGACCATCCACGCGATTGCACCATTCCGGCAGGGTGGTCCGTCCAGTGACCGACAAGTTGGTCGAGCCATTCGTTCCGTCCCGATGTTGGTAGCCAGAGATCATACGGCGCACGGTGGTGTCTGTGCTGGCAGGGTCAGGATCGTCATAGCCATACGGCCCATAGATCGGCAAGCCGTCCTGGACCCATCCGAGGATCGGCGAGTGTTGCCCATTGAAATTCTCCGTGTAAACATTCGTCGAGGACTCGAAGTCCACACTATCGCCCAACAAGTGCCGCAACGCCGGCGGATTGGCATGGTAGTGATGAGTCGTCATCGCCTGGTGGGCATTGGCGTTGTCGAAGGTCACCCCTTCGTTGATGTAGGCATCACGATTCCAAATCCCATCTCCTTGAGCATTGTTCATGGGCTGTTGATCCGTCCCTTCGCTCGTGTCATAGGAGAAGGTATCTCCCGAATCGAACATGGCGATTCCATCAACGAAATACCCAATGGTGCCAGCCCGTGTGGCCGTCTTGCTGTCGGGAATGACCGAAGCTTTGGGAAAACGATAGATCGAAGCCGTATTGGCGGGCCGAGACCCAAAATCCTCCGTCTTGGCTTCATCAAAGTACCAAGGGCCCATGACGTGAAATCCTAGGCCCGCCGATTTGATGTAAACCCAGTCGGCCGAGGCACTGATTTCATGAACACCCGCATAGGCTGGCGTCTCCTGATCACGCCAAGAGGTGATCGCATTGTTGGACTGCATATCGTCCAAACTATCGTAGATCCGAGCATAACTCCCCGTGGGAGTGGTGTACCAGGAACTGAGCAAGGGCTCAGAGTTTGCAGCCGTCGTGCTTAACAGAGCAACCAACACGCTGCCGAGTGCTGAATTTCTCATAACGCTTCGCAGCCTAAGACGGCGTCCCGACAGGCTCAATCACACTGGGACTAACTCGGGAGTCTTTGAAGCGAACCCAGTCATTCCTGTGGTGGATTCAACGGGAAGATGTGCACAGAAGCCCTGATTCAAACCCGGCCGTGACCGAGTAGATCACGGCACAACTAGAGGCAAGACCTTATAGCGCCGGTGACATTCATGACAGCGTTGTTGCAGGGTCGAGAATCGTTCACGAATGTCCTCTGGTCCGGCCCCATCCAGATCGAGAATGAAGTGACGAACCTCATCCTGAAGGTTTTCAGCCAACTGCTTGAACTGAAGCCGATGATTCTGCGGTAGGTCCACTTCATCCAATACCGAAGGAATCTGTCCCGCTGCGGAGGCCAAAGCCTCCAGACGGCTTCGTACCCGCTGGCGCTCTCTCGCCCACTCATCTTGGGCGTCTAGTTCTTGAGGCCATTGGTCGCGCCCCACTCGTTGCATCGACAGCATGAGTGCTCGCAAACGTTCACTGTGGACAGCGTGAGCAACCTGCGTTTCATTCTCCGACCGAGGGTTTGGAGTCGAGCGACATCCCACAAGCCCAAGCGTCACAACAAGGAGCGTACAACAGGCACCGATCAGAATGTTCTCACTTGAGTTCATCAATCGGCTAGAAGCTTATTCGGAGGCGCAGATTTGTGGCAATCGCCGTTTCACCGGATCGAGATCCTCCCGGATTCTGGATGATCTGAATATTTGGAGAGAGGGTCGCCCAGGGAGTCATTCGAAAGAGGTAGTACGTTTCAAAACCAGTCTCAGCCACCACATCCGAACCCCGCTCACGACGGAAAGATGCTGCCGGGCGCACCTGATAGACAGCGCTGCCAAAACGGTCGCGATCACGCTTCGGAATCAAACCCTCATACTGAACGCCAAGAGACCAAAAGTGAGCGAAGGCATTGACCGAAGCGTCGTGATATCCGTAGCGCACAAATAGGCCCAAGCCTTGGGACGGTTGCCCCGACTCAAGGTACAACCACTGATCAGCGCTCAAGAACACCCCAAAATGGCCCGATTGAGAATCTGACGAAGCGTTGATGCGGCGGTCACGAGCATCGTAGTATCCCCCGATCCGTAGATTCCCCGGCAGGCCCCCAAGTCGAAACGCTTTTCCGAGCTGCGAGTATGTAACGAGCGATTCGGCATCATCAAAAAACGTGTCCAACCCCACGTGCAAGATTCGATTATCAACATCGGCGATCCCCAGACTCCAATCCCAAGTCGGCGTGGGATACCAACGAATGTTTGCCCCCAAACCGACCCGAAGCGGAATGATCGCGTTGTTGTTATCCAGATACTGAGCCATGAAGAACCGATCCTCCTGATTCGCGAATGCATTCCGATCGAGGATCGTTTGCTGATCCAAGTAGCCAGCTTGGATCGCCCACGTCCGCTCGCGAAAGTACTGGCGGATCCAAAGCTGATCCACCCAAAACCATTCAGTAAAATCAGCGTCATCGATCACTTGTGAGCGGGCTCCCACCATCGGATTAATGTTGTCTTCGTAAGTACTCTTGAGATGAGACAACATATCGAATCCTTCCCATCCTATCATCGCTTCTCCATCAAATCTGAGGATCAGGTCTAGGCTTGAGCTCAATCGCGTTCCCGAGTCCCCGACGCCACCATCCCACAATCCTCCCAGATAGGTCAGATGATAGGCATTCCAGCGGAATCCCTGGGCCTCAAGCCGCTGCCGCCACGCCCAATCGTGCAACAACAACGGCGCCCTCTGGACTTGTGTCCAATCTAAAGACGAGTTCGAAGCAAGGAGATTTTCGAGGAGTGCGCCAAACAGGAACAAGAGCAAGAGGCCCCCTCTCCAGCAGATACGAGTGAGGAGCGCCCATCCGGTTGAACAGAATTTCGGAGACTCGACAGCCCGATCAGTCCCGGATGGAGCGAGCCGTATCCGATCCCCCGCTACTGATGTAGAATTCCGCTGAAACTCGAAGTCGCCCAAAGCTTGAAGCGCCGCGCCCAGATTGCGCCTGGCTTGGCACAACTGACTCTGTTCTCGTCGATCTGTCAATCACTCGCCACCCCGAATCAGAGAACTGTTCCGTCAAAGGATTCATCATAACGAAAAGGAAGATTGAGAGAGCCCCTTCTGAGCTTCAATGAACAGAGAATAAAGGCGGCTGAACCATTCTAGATTCGGCCTCCCCTCTGTATTTTCGTCTTCAGCCTCGATAATTTTCGTCTTCAGCCTCGATAACTTGACGAACGAGAAAACCAGAGATTTCAGAATGTGCAGACCTCAAGAGCAGGAACCTTCATTCAGCCACTTCAGGGAGCTTTTCAAACTGGATTCTGGCCTTTGATTTAACGGTTGTGTCTAAAAGAAGCTGCGATTCAGGCCCTAGCGAAACTCTTTCCGTGCGCCCCCCTCCCACTTCTACGGTGCGCCTCCCGGAGGGTTCTTCGATCCTCACCGTAAACGAATTAGCTGACAGGTTCTCTACGTTAGCAAGGCACGCTTGGCCTGAGAATGGATTGATCGCGGCATCTTGCCCCGGTCCTTTCCCCGTGATCAGCATGCTTTGTCCTGATTCGAGTACAAACACGTCGTCCGACTCCCCGCACCCGGATAAAAACGGAACCAGTCCGACAAGCAAAAGCAAGGTGATGCTCCGCAAGATCCAGCGAGATGTCTCGCCCAGCCAATGTTTGCCACGATTTTCCAGCATGCCTGAGTATAGAACACCCGTGTGAGGAAAGCAAAAGTGCCAAGCTTCAGCTCGAGATAGAGACTTGTCCCAAATGGGAACGCTACGCGATCCTCTGACTGGAAGCTTTACCTACGAACGCGGCTGAGGGGCCAATCACTTGGAACGAATCCGGAGTCATAGATCGCCTCCTCAGAACGAGGCGCAGGCAATTTGCATCAGAGTGTTGCAATCAAGATTGAGCGAATAACATTGTAGTCAGATCCTAGTGATTCTCTCGCGAAACAAAGAATTTAAAAATCAATGAGCCCTTCCAGTCCCCCGAATCCGCATTACTAGGTGAAGAGGCAATGATACCTCAGAAAAACTGGAAAAGGCTGATATTATGAAACTGACCCATCTACTGACCGGAATTGGCGCGCTCACTCTCGCAACAAGCTCAATGGCGGCCCTCGAATCGATGCCCGCATCGGACGTTTTGCTTCGGATCGACACGGAAGCGCCTATCACAATCCAAAACGCCACGATCCAAGGAGATCTTGATTTCACCCAACTTCGCCGCAAGACACCTGGAGGCTCCTACGGCGGTCGCGTCGGGATGGTGAAGGAGTTCTACACGAAACTGAGAGCCCCTCTGGTTCTCGAGGACTGCGTGATTGACGGTTCGATCATTACCTTTCGCGAAGATCGACGTCGGCTCTTGCTCAAAGAGTTCTTTGTCGCCTTCGACGCGTCGCTGACCCTGAGACGCTGCCGAATCACCGGCCCCGTCACCTTCGAACGGCTCACCTTCTACGATCGACTCGTCATCGAGGACTGCGAATTCGAAGACCAGGTCACCGTCAATCAAGTTCGCTTCTCCAAGAACCCCGAAGTGAGCGGCAACACGCTTCACAAGGGTCTCGTGAACGAACGATCCAACTGGGACGAAGAGTCCGGAAGCCTCAAGGGAGGAAACCAAGAGCTCGCAAAAAAGGATGAGTCCATTGCGATCGTGCTTCGCAATCCCTCGGCACACGATGTGCCGATTCAATTCGGTGACAACAAATGGAATCTATCGCCCCGGGGCACGTCGACACTTCGGGCTGCCCCTGGAACCAAGATTTTCCTCACTGAGCGGGGTCAAAAGAAACGAGAATTGATTACCCTGAGCGCAGATCTGGCCGGACAAATCATTGACGTCACTCGGTGATGGGCGTCCACTCATTCAGCGACCGATACGCTCGCATCAGATGAACGACCAAGTCACTCTTCTTCTTGCGGCCGTCGACGAAGGAAATACGTCGGCGGCCCAAAAGCTTCTTCCTCTCGTCTACGATGAACTTCGCCGCCTGGCGGCCTCACGCATGGCCAAAGAGCGGAATGATCACACCCTCCAAGCAACCGCCCTGGTTCATGAAGCCTACCTTCGCCTCGCGGAAGAATCGCACGCCGAATGGAAAAATCGTGGGCACTACTTCGCCGCTGCAGCAGAAACGATGCGTCGAATCCTGGTCGATCGCGCCCGAGCCAAAGCAGCCAAGAAGCGTGGCGGACACTTTTCCCGGGTGGACCTGGACGACGTTCAACTCGCGATTGAAGCTCGCCCCGACATCCTCTGCGCCGTCAGCGACGCAATTGATGAATTAACAGAGATCGCACCGGAAAAGGCCGAACTGGTCAAACTACGCTTTTTCGTAGGCATGACGAATCAGGAAGCGGCAGAGGCCCTCGGCGTTTCACTCGTAACCGTCAAACGCCATTGGCAATTTGCTCGAGCCTGGTTATTTCAACGCCTGGAGAAGAGCACTGCCGAGTCTACCTCTGATGAGTGATTCAGAAAACTCATCGACACGGGTCGTCCGAAGCCGAGAGATCGCTGCCGTCTTCGACGAAGCCCTTGGACAAGAACCGGGGGCAGAGCGGGAGCAATGGTTGCGCGAGCGATGCGGTGCAGACGCTCAACTCCTGCTCGATGTCCAAGCCTTACTGGACGCAGACCTCAGAGCGGGTGCGTTCCTGGGAGATTCAGAAACGACTGAAGGGACCACCTCGAGCCCTAGCGCCAACAACTCCCTCCCCCACGGGGACATTCAACCAGGAAGCATTCTAGGTCCCTACAAACTGCTTCAGCGCCTGGGCGAAGGAGGTTTCGGAGAAGTGTTTCTGGCCGAACAAGAAGAACCCGTTCGCCGACAAGTCGCGCTAAAGATCATCAAACCCGGAATGGACTCACGGGAAATCATGGCCCGCTTCGAAGCTGAACGGCAAGCCCTGGCCATGATGGATCATCCCAACATAGCAACCGTTCTTGACGCGGGCAGCACAGAAACCGGTCGACCCTACTTCGTGATGGAGCTGGTGCGCGGGGTCAAGATCACTCGGTTCTGCGATCAGGAACAGCTGAACACCGAAGCGCGCCTCACGCTCTTCACGCGAGTCTGTAGCGCCATTCAGCATGCTCATCAAAAGGGCGTCATACACCGAGACATCAAGCCTTCCAACATTCTCGTCACGTCCTACGACGGAGTCCCGGTTCCAAAGGTCATCGACTTCGGGATCGCTAAAGCGATGCAACAGAAGCTGACCAAAAAAACTCTCTTCACCCGCTATGAACAATTCATCGGCACCCCGGCATACATGAGCCCCGAGCAGGCCGAGCACAGCGGCCTGGACCTTGATACCCGGGCCGACGTTTATGCTCTGGGCGTATTGCTGTATGAGCTTCTCGTTGGCATCACTCCTTTCGATCCCGGCGAATGGGCAAAGATAGGGTTCGACGAAATCCGCCGCCGCATTCGCGAGGACATTCCGAAAAAACCATCCACTCGACTGGCTGCCCTTTCTTCCGATGATCGCACGACTGTATCCAAGCATCGGAGATCGGATCCAACCAAGCTGTCGCGCTTGGTCAACGGAGACCTCGACTGGATTGTCATGAGGGCGCTCGAGAAGGATCGCCGCCGCCGCTACGAAAGCCCGAGCGCACTCGCCCGCGATATCGAGCGTTTTCGAGCTCACGAATCAATCGAGGCTCGCCCGCCCAGTACCGGCTACCGAATGACGCAGTTCTTTCGTCGCCACCGGCTTGCCAGTCTCGCGGGTCTCTTTTCTTTGCTGTCACTCCTCATCGGGTTGGCTGTTTCAATCTATGGATTGAAGGAGGCCAACAAAGGCCGAATGGAGGCGGAAACAAACCTCGGAATCGCCAAGGAAAACGAGGCCGAAGCACGCGCTCAGAGCGCTCGCGCTGATTCCGAGGCCGCCGCCGTCCGTCGTCTGCTCTACCCCAATATTCTCGACGCGGCCACTGAGGCATTGCGAGACGGGAAGCGACGTCGGGCAGCAGAACTCCTCGCCACTTGCCCCGAAGCAGAAAGGGGATGGGAATGGCAACGGATCGCCAACAGGCTGATCGATCCCAGCCAAATCTTTCACGCTGCAACGTCCCCTTCAAAGATCCGAGACTTGCGGTCGAACCCGAATGGCAAACAGATCCTGGCAGCATTCGACGATGGATCTATCAGATTGTGGAACCAATCAGCAGAACTCCTTACCACTCTTAAACCGTCAAACTCTCCCATCATGCAGGCAGCGTTTACCCGTGCTGGCGACCAGGTTCTCTCCCTGAGTCAGGACAACACCCTGCGTTACTACGCCCTTCAATCCGAACAAGAAGTCGATCGGGTCGCCCACTCAGAGCAGTTCCGATCCGCTGCCCTGGGCAGCCAAGGGTCTTATCTTCTGACTCACGATCGCAATGGACGTATCATGCTCTGGACACGCCCGCAAAGAAGCCCCGTTGCCGTGATGGAAGACCGCGTCTTCGACCTCACTTGCTCAGCGGTGGACTCGGAGACGGGACTGTCAGCGGCTGGAACCCGCTCCGGCATGACCGCCGTTTGGGATCCCTCTGGAATTAGACTCTGGGAGACGAACCCCAACCAAACGAGTGTGAGTGCTCTTCGCTTCTCGCCCGACGGCACCTTACTCGTGACGGGCGATGAATTCGGTCGCATTCAAGTCTTCAGCGCCGAGAGCGGACGGAATCTTGCTGGATGGACAGCCCACCGGCGGCAAGTAACGGCTATCAGCTTCACCGATGACGGAGAGACCCTCGCCTCGGCCGGCCAGGAGGGGGGAGTGTCCATACGAGATATCGCGAGTGGTCGCGAACTAGGCTACATCGTGGGAGATGAGAATGGGGTCAGTCATCTTTTGTTCTCGCAGGACGACGCCACGCTGATCGTCGGTGGAGCGACTGGGATGGTCCGGGAATTTCCACTCGACCAACTTGCTACTCCCAATCTCTATCTCGGACATCGCGATCTCGTATTCGAAACGGCCCTCGCTCCGGATAGTCGGACGCTGGTTTCAGGCTCGCGTGACGGGACGATTCGAATCTGGGATCTTCGCACAGGAGTCGAGCTAAAACGAATCCGGAGTCACGCGGATGCGGTTCTGTCGGTCGACGTCAGTCAAGATGGCCAATGGATCGCTTCACGCGGAGACGACTCAGTGGTGCGAGTCCGGAAATTCGATACCGGTGAACTTATCTGGCAACAGGCCGTCAACCATCGAGTGCGACATCTCTGTTTCCATCCCAACGGCAAATACCTGGTCGCTGGAGCACAACCACCAACGGGTGATTCCCAGAACACTGAGCCCATCGTCGCTATCTGGGACATTCAACAGAAGCGGGAGGTAATCCGGTTTGAGGGACACCGCGGAGAAGTCTTGCGGATGGCTTACAGCCCGGGCGCCCGCCTGCTTGCCACCAGCTCCGCCCACGCAGGAAGTTCGACCGATGGCCGCGTTCTCGTGTGGGACGTCACGACTGGCAAAATCATTAACAGTCTCCGACCGTCACCAGACGCCGTTTCACATTCCGTAGCTTGGTCCTCCGATGGCAACAGAATCTATACGGGCCACGGCGATGGAAGAGTGTGTTTCTGGACCAAAGACGGAGAGCAGGAACGAACGGTCTACGCACATGGCGAGCCCATTGGCGCCCTCTGCGTGAGCCCCGACGGCGCGACCCTGGCAACGGGTGCCTGGTACAACGGAGAGATGAAACTCTGGAACGCCGCAACGGGGGAACTGCGGGATACAGTCGTCACAGAAATCCCAGGTATTTCTGATATCCGACACGACTTATCCGGAGACGCATGGGTGATCTGCGGCCTGGATGGAGAATTGATTCGGCTTCCCTCAGGTTGGGAAGAAAACGCTTCGTTTCTGAGGCAAAGGCAAGCTGCTTCCGCCGCTCGTCGCGCATTGCTCAACGAGGAAATCATCCTATCTGGGGTCGGAGATCTCAGCGGATTCCAGTCAGCCGTTGAGACACTGGTTCGTGATCAACAAATGGCCTGGCAACTCTCTGATCGCGGAGAAGACTTCAAGCCCGGCCCGGAGGAAAGAGCCGCCACCTCTCTCGAAGCCATCGCGGAGGAATACCTTCGGTCCGATCTTTTCGACGAGGCCTTTCTCGCCATGGAACGTTGTCTAGAACTCGCTCCGAACCGCTTCCGTGAAAATCGACTCCGCTGGATCGAAGAAGCACAAGCACTTGAAGAAGGAATGGGGCAAGAACTCCTGAGCGAGGATTTCGAAGACTATCTGGGCGGTTTCGGAGATAGCCTCATCCGGGAGAACAAAGGGAAACTAGTCTACCAAGATAACGACCTAGAAGAGGAGTGGGAGCTTCTACCCGTCAAAGGAGATATGTTCCAATTTCGCGGAGACGCGACAAGCCGACTCGAATTCATTCGCTCATCATCAAACGATTCTCTCAAAGCCATTCGACTCAAGCGTTTCTCTGGCCGTGAAGACCTCTTGAGAAGAGCAGAAGATTCTTAATAAAAACCGCCCCATCCCGGCGTGCAACCGATGTCTCCAATTTCGCCTGCTAGCGTTTCTCGCCGGGGTCCCCCTTTTGGGTGACATGACCAAGTGCCGATTCCTGCGTAGGCTACTCCTCATTCGATCGCCTGTCCGATCTACCGAGAGACAATTGAGAAACGAAGGATCCTTTTCTCCAGGATGACAGGCCCGAGACCAGTCTACATCCATGAAAGATCTATTACGCAGCGGCATCGGAAGCGGAACTCAATTCGAGCAGAAAAAAGATCCACGATCAATCGGCAGGATCCGAATCTCCGTCACACGACTCGTTTTCTTCCTAGCCCTCATTTCCCCGTCAGTAGAGGCCGCAGTCTCTTTTGACTTTGACTACACCGCGGCCCCTCACTTTGATGCAACGAGCAAGGCATCACTCGAAGCAGCATCGTCTCGGGTCGAATCTCTGTTCTCGGCCTACACAGCCACGATCAACATCAAGGTGAGTTCTATCAACGAGAACAGCGACACACTGGCTGCCGCAGGCTCCGCATTCCCCAGCACAGGGACGATTGGATTCGCGAATCGAGGCATTGTAGGAACCAAGATTCTGACCAATGGCGCTTCAGATCCAAACGGCAGCTCCTTCGACGGCGAAGTGGACGTCAATTTCCATCACGATTGGGACTTCGACGACGATATCGGGGCAGGAAGTTTCGACTTCCAATCTACCATGATACACGAACTTATCCACGCCGTCGGCTTCGCGAGTTCCATCACCGAAGATGGCGAAGATCCCTTTGGCACTACACCGGGGGACCCGGGAGCCTGGGCACCGTTTGATGAATTTATCGCGGACGAGGATGTTCGAATCATTGCAGCGAATGGGATCCTTGACGACGAAGATTGGTTTGGGGCCAGCACGGACGGCACCGGCAGCATCCCACCGGCCGATGGACTTTACTTCGTGGGCCCGATCGCCGTTGCCGCCAATGGCGGGCAGCCAATCCCTCTCTACTCCCCCACAACGTGGGAAGAAGGAAGCAGTGTCAGTCACCTCGACGACGACTTCTTTCTTGGAGAAGCAGCGAAGCTCATGAACGCTGCCACAAACACCGGCCCCGGCATTCGCAGTCTGAGTGCAATCGAGATTGCCATGCTCAAAGATATTGGTTTTACAGCCATTCCCGAGCCGTGGTTTTTCCCTTTTGCATCGATCGGACTTGCCACGCTTAGTGCGTTCACTCGTCGGGCAAGGCAAGCCTCAGCCTCATCCAGGCTTTTGAAATCTGAATCGGAATCCAACCTCTAGTCGCCCGTTTTTCTCTCGGGCTCGATGACAACCTTGAGGTATCCCTCGCTTTCTTGTCCCTCGACTTCAAGCTCGATTTTTTTGCCGTTACCCTCAATTGATTGGATAGGCCGAAAAGCTCCGTCCACCTTCGTCGAGCGCTCAATTCGATATCGATCGCCAATCCGACTTCCGAATGCGATGCGGAAGAACTCGGTTGGCAGACCAGGTTCACCCAATCTTTGAAACTCAAACAGAGCCAAATACTGACAGGACAAAGCTGCCAGATTGTTCTCGCGTTCACGATCAAGAGTTGCGGAACTCAAGATTGCCTCGGCGTTTAACACCCCAGATTCGGCAGGGTCACTGATCTCAAATTGGAGACGAATACGCTTAAAGGCGCCTACGTCGAGGCTTCCGAGGCGAACGACTCCGTCTTCGCCGAAAGAGGCTCCCTCTGTTCCCTTCAAGAGCTCGGGCGAGCGCAATCGCGGGTCTCGAGCAGCAGCAGGTAGTGAAAGACGAACATCCTTAGCCATGTCCGGCCCGAGATTACCGACGGAGAGCGTCCACTGAAGCGACGCGCGAGGCGCTTCAGTGCCACCACTTTTCTCAATCCGACAATGACTCGTCGCCAGCGAGAGATCGGATACGCCAGGATGTTCGAGCGCGCTCGCAACGCTGTTGTTCTCAAGGTTATCTTCGCCGGTGGAAGAGCTGATATCCAAATCGTAAAAGATGGCGCCAGACTCCGGTTTCAATGCGGGCATCGGATCGAGGATTTCCACCTCGATCACCCCGTTGGGCCCCAGTGACGGCCATTCACAATCGATTTGTCCTGGCCGCAGCACACAATTGGGCTCCCCAAAAGAACTTGATATCAGCGGGTCAAACACAGCGCTGACTTGAAGATTCGGCCGATCAAGGACCAAGCGCACGTTGTCGAAGGTCTCACTAAAACTATGATTCTCAATTCGAGCTCTAAGCCGTCCAAAAGGTTCCAACTGCCCTTCGGGATTCTCGACAAAGACGATGTCCGAACTTAGCAACTCGATGGTCAAATCGCGCTCGTCGCGATAGGGAACAGATCCGATATCAAGGTTGTTTTCGAGGATCGACTCAAAACCATCGTACGTCACAACGTTGATTTCGAATTCCGCAAACCCGGGGCGTGATCCCACATCGGGTTCAACGACGGATTCTAGCAAATAGTCCACGGCTTCCCCCGCCCTCAAGCCACCAGGGACAAGAAAGCCACCGACGGTAGGCTCCGGGAGTTCAATCCGACTTGACTCAATAAAAATAGGTTCATCAACCGACCGACCCACTTCTACTCCATCGAGACGGAAAGTAAGAGGAACACGGATTCTTAATCTGCTCACGTCAGTCATTCCTTGGTTGCGAATCCGGACTCGGGCCACCATGGACAATCTCCCTTTCCCATTCACCATTCGCCGCACTAGCTCGCTCGAAAGAATTTCCACCGCAAGGTCTCGATTGAATTCCTCAAGCGGTTCCGACACAAGTTCCTTCTGATTGTTCGAAAGGTCGAAATCTTCACCTCCTCCTTGAACTTCAAACGAGGCGCTCAATCCAGAGGGAAGACGCTTAGCTCCATCCCTCTGCGCAATCACGAAGAAGCCTGAAAGAATTCCGGATTCACCGGCTACTAGGGATTCCTCCAGTTCACATTGACGAGATTCGGATCCAAAATCGCCAACTATTCTGTCGGCCTTGCAAATGAGCGTCGAACGGTAAAAATCTTCGGGACTCGGAAGAAATACCGAAATGTTATTTCGCGCAGTTTCAAATGGATGCTGATTGAAACGTTCCCAAATTGTAAATCGAGTGAGCTCACTCCGAGGATTCACTGTAGAAGCATCTACCAAGATATTCGTCGCGACACTTGGGCCATGATTGGTGACACGAAGCTGATACTCAACGAACTTGAATACTCTGCCGAGCGAACCTGAGACCCCATGATGCACGCGATTTTTTAGCACTTCTACCTCCAGGTCTGACACGGGGGTCTCCTTCTCCACGAAGTTGTCCATCCGTCGCGGATCTTGTCCATCGCCACTCAGAGACACACTAACTTTGGGCTGAAAATCACGGGATATCTTATCCTCGATCTCCAGAAGCACTTGCCCCCCGTGCTGAAGCACAAGGGAAGGATCCACGACACACTCGGTGATCTTTTCCGAAAGCTCAGCACAAAAGACCCCGTCGTTGACCTGCGTCGTAAACGGGCTTTCCGAGTCGGCTGGATCGCTACGAGAAATCAGGCGGATGCTGATCGGAATTCCGCCATGTTCTACTCGGAGAATCATGGGGGGTATCTCCGCCAACTCACGAGGAGGATCCGTCACACCAACGATCACTCGGGTTACAAGACTACCACCTTGACCGGCCGCACTGCTGGGGACAACTTCTTGACTGACTAAGCGAATCGAGTAATCAACCAAGTCAGGAAAGTTTTCAATCTCTTCGACGAGCGTGACTCGATTGTTGCCAACAGGAACATCCACGGTTGAGGCCTCGGCACTTGCTTCTCCCTGAAACGTCCCACGATCAACAACCCGAAAATGATCGTCTTCAAAAGGGGCGGTGATGAGCCGAAAAGTGATTCGGTTCTCTTCCCCTGGAGGCAGTTCTCCCACAGAGCACACGACTCGATTGAAAGGATCCAGAAACTGACCAGATTCGAAATCCAGCGTTGGGGCTGGGAGTTGGAGACCATTCTCAGAGGGCCTGGTCCACTCAAAGACGCAAGTCTGCCGCAACACTTCAAATGTTGGTTCCCTTCCCAAATCAAAGCCAACCCCGCGGCTCGGCCAGTGAACAAAGATATTCCGAATCGGCGTGTTCAACTCGAACGTGAGAACCGCATCCTTGGCCAGGTTCGGACCGAGATTAACAACCGACACCTCAACAACCTCAAGCCGCTCGTCCAAATTCGGATCCTCAACCAAACGCATCGTTACTTCCAAATCACTAATCTGCGGCACAGCCACCTCCGGTTCGAGGTCTCGAGTGAGTCGGACTCGATCATTGACAGCATTCAGATCCACCGTCACCGTCGATCCCCGCCCGGTTGCTCGCAAGCTAAATTGAGCATTTGAATCGGCCGGTCGCCCACGGAAGGGATCGATCTCGAACTCCAGCGTGTAAGCCTGATCGTCGCCAACTAGCAGCGTTCCCAAATCACATCGAACGATATTGAACTCAGGCAAATTGGCTCCCGGGGCAAAACTTTGCGCATTAAGCCGAACCGTTGATTCAAAGCCACCACCACTTTCCGCCGATACGAACTCGCAGCGCTCGAGAATCTCCTCCACGGATGCCTCGCTTCCATCCGGCAAGATGAGTCGAAGCCCCCGAATCGCAGTGTTCATGCTTATCTCAAAGCTGACCCCGGCGGCTTGGCTCGGCCCCTGGTTCACAACCGTCGCCCGAACCAACCCTTGCCCCACAGCTGAGTACTCAACTTCGACTCCCACATCCGCCACCGAGGGCTGAAAGCCACCCAAGAGTGTCCCATCAAAATTCTGAACTTCGTCACCAGAGATCATTGAGTCATTACTCGCACCACCCCATACACTCGACGACGCACCGGGAGGCGTAGCCAGCCCAAATCCGTCGACCCAATTGCCATCCCAATCACCATTCGGAGATCGAACGATCCCAAAATTGACGGGAGACAATTCGATCGCTGCCCCCCCCGTCACGGGCTGCTCCAACTGCACCAGGAAGCCCCCTTTACTCAGTGGGCTTTCGCCAGGTTCAGCGCCAGGAGAAAGACTTGCCCCAAAGTCCGGACTGGTCGTCGTCCCGGCGACAAATAGAGTCCGGTCAATCGTCCCTCTTGGATCTAACAACACGTCTATGCCATTCAGTCCGTCATCGCCCACACCTCCGAGAAAGGTGGAAAGGGATCCAAAGTTCCGGCCCGCAAAGTGGGCTATGAATCCGTCCGACTCTCCCCCTCCGTACTCCTCCTGCAGGTTCGACTGCCCCAAGGGAAAATCCGTGGAGCTTGTCTTCCCGACTACAAAGCCACCATGAACGGCCCGAGCTTCGTCATCACCAGAGCCTCCCCGAAGCCTGGAGTTTAAACGTGTCCCGTCGGAAAAATCATACTCCGCCCAGAACGCATCGAATCCACCCTGGTGCCGCCCAAACAAGGTACGATCCGGAAAGTTCGGATCGTTGGTTCGTCCCACGACATAGATTCGATTGTCGCGAGCGTCGATGCCCAGGGCGATGTCTTCTCCGCCGGTGCCACCGAGAAAAGTGCCCCACACCATCTCACCTTCGGAACCAAAGGCCAACACGAGAGCATCCGCGCCCCGTCCAGCACTACATCCACAAGAGGTATCCGCCGAGTCGGCATTGACGTCGGGAAACGGAAAGTCTTCTGAAAGGGAAAAACCCGCGACGGCAAATCCAGTTCCGTTTGGATCTCCGGCGATCCCCGAAAACTGATCGGCACCAGAACCGCCTAGAAAGGTAGAGAATAGGAGATTTCCATCGCGATCAAATCGCGCAATCACCCCGTCGCTCTCGCCCCCAAAATCTGTTTGCAGCGGCTCTCGCAAGGGAAAATCAATCGAGGTCGTGTATCCAGAAACCGTAACATTCCCCGCGCTGTCAACGGCCAGGCCATTTCCGACATCGGTTCCCGAACCTCCGAGGTAGGTGGACCAAATCACATCATGCGTCTCGAGATCCAAACGGGCCACAAAGATGTCTCCCAAGCCCTCCGGATCACCACCAAACGAATCTTGAAATGCGTTCTCAACCGGAAAATCTGGCGAGCCCGTCACGCCCACGACAAACACACCGTGCTCCGTTCGCTCACCGGCAAAAACGGTCTCACCTCCTTGGCCTCCAAATGAATTGAGTACTCGGCCCAAGTCCTGAGCAAGGACAGCATTCCCCGCCCCTAACACGAGCCAACAACTGACGCTCAATAGAAACCGTGATACCGCTCGCTTTTCCCAATTCAAAGTTCCATTCATTCTAGATTCCCTTCCCTTACGCTCAGCTACGAGAACGATGACCAATCTAGGATATCACTCGCTCTCCCGTCCATACAAGAAGCTCAGGCGCTTGAGGTAGTCAGCATACATTTCTTTGCGCTTTTCTCGAAGGGTTGCCGATCTTGCAAGAAACACTTTCTCGGCGTTTTGCCAGGTCTTCTCAGGCTCGCGGTAGTTCCAGTCCATGTCCCCGCTGATCCCAATGTAGTAATTCGGTCTCTCGGCAAAGGGGCGATGGAACTGCCCCGCCCAGCCTTGCTGCGTGGGATCTTCGTCATCGTACGGATCGAGCAGGTAGTTCAGAGAGGGCGTGTCTCCACAGCGAAAATACCCGGACCACTTGTGCTTGTTCCCAATCTTCCAGAGATGGAATCCCAAGCGGCCATGCTCCTTGATCTGATCTCTCAGAGCGACCGGATCGCCGAACCGCTCCTTGTCGTCCACCGGAGCGGGAAACATTCCACTGTACGTCCAATCGCTTTCCACCCACCACAAGTTTGGATGGGCGTTGAGAATCCGATCTCGATCCTCCGTCCAATTCCAATTGCGCTCCTTCCCATCGCCCTTCTCGTTCCCCCAACTTCGATTCGCCTTCAAGTGGGTTCCAATGGTGAGGACGCGGATCTTGCTCGCAATCTCAGGGGCTTCTTGCATGGCCTTCCCGATGACCTGCATTCGTCCCCAAACCAAAACGTATAGGGGCCGAGGGTTATCATCGCGTGCAGCCGTGATGAGGGTCGAGACCGCATCGTCCAATGTCCACTGGATCGACGCACGAACGTCTTTCGGAGTGGGGTAGCCCGCCTGGGAAAACCGATAATCCGGATTGGCATAGTCGAGAGCGTAGGCATCGAGAACATCGGTCAGCCGCTGTCTGGCACTCTCCGCTCGTTTCGTATTCAGAACGACTAGATCCGGAGCCAAGCCGACCAACTCAAACTCGTTGGCGTAGTGCAACATATGGCAGACGGACTGGTCGTCGTCGGGGTCATTAATCCCAACATCCGTGGTGATGAAGACTCGAGGCGTCTCCCCTTGGGCCAGTATGCCGACGGGGAGAATAAACAGGATAAGGGTCCGAAGAAAAACGATCACAAGGAGACCTGTTTTTCCAACAAATCCCAAACTCGACAAGTCGAATCAGCGGCAGCTCGAAAAAATTGGCTATCACTTGTCCGATTCTCGAGTCAGCGGTTACCTTTAAATGAATGAACAGTCTCAGCGATCAACAGCTTCTAGCCGACTACGCCGAGCGAAACACCGAGGCCGCCTTTGCCGAACTCGTACGCCGGCATGTTGACTTCGTTCACTCAGCCGCCATACGAATGGTCAAGGACTCAAAGCTCGCCGAGGATGTGGCTCAGAACACCTTTATCGCCCTTGCCAGAAACGCCAGCAAACTCCTCGACCATCCCGTGCTATCAGGCTGGCTCCACAGAACGGCTCAAAATTTTTCTGCTAACACCGTGCGAACCGAAGTCCGTCGACGGGCTCGCGAGCAGAAGGCTGCTTCTATGAATCAACTTCTCCCGTCCTCACAAGACACCACATGGAATCAGATTGAGCCCCAACTTGATGAGGCTTTGAGCGATTTGAGTGAGACGGACCGGCAAGCCGTCCTGCTACGCTATTTTGAGAGAAAATCAGCCAAAGAGATCGCCGAAACCCTGAGGATCAGCGCTAGCGCCGCTCAGAAAAGAGTCAACCGGGCCGTCGATCGAATGCGTGAGTTCTTTGCCAAAAATGGAATCTCGGTTGGAGACCAAGAATTCGAGCTGATCTCCACCCGTGCGCTGAGTGCGGCACCTGCCGGTCTCGCTGTCAGCATATCCACCACGGCACTCGGGAGTGGAACCCTCGTATCTACGGCCAGTGCCGCAGCCACCCAAGCCATTACAATGACAACACTACAAAAATCAATCGTCTCGGCCACCGTCGCCATCCTAGCCGGAGCAGGAATCTATCAGACCCGCCAAGTATCGGAACTCCAGGACCGGGTCCGTTCCATTCAGCAAGAGCAAGCGTCGCTGACGACAAAAGCACAACTTCTCGAAGAGGAGCGCGACCGAGCAACCGAAGAGTTGGCACTACTCCGCACCAAGGAAGAAGGCCTCGCTGACAAAATGGCCGAGCTCAACAGACTACGAGGAATGGCAGGTGTCGCCAGACGCGCCACTCGCGAAGCCGAACGCCTTCGCAATGCCCTCCAGAGTCAGGAACCAAGCAACTCGGTCACCCCGATCACGGGAGCCATGACTCACGCCTTGCAGCATCAGTTCGAAGGGAAACTCTCGCGCATCACGACAGGCCTACAACTTTCCCCCGATCAAACTCAGGCCGCTCGCGAGATCCTATCGAGGCAGGCCGCCGCGATGTCAGCGGGAATGGAACAAGCATACACTGGAAAATTCGACCGCCAGAAGATCGATGAGTTGGCCAAGGATGCGGGGGATACAGAAGGCCAGATCAAAGCCTTACTGACTCCAGAACAACTTGCCCGGTATCCAGAGCTACAGAAAGAAGAAGTCGCCCTCAATGCAAGCGTCATTGCCAACCAAGAACTTCTCGGACTTTACTCCTCACTTTCCCTCACACAGGAGCAAATGGATCAAGTCTACGCTGCTCTCTACGAGGTTTCATTCAATCAACAGACCAACCCGGAGCAAATCCAATTTACCACCCAGGACGAAACAATGCAGTGGGCGCTGGATAAGAAACTCAGCGCTTTGGAGCCCATTCTGACTCCTGAACAATTGGAGAGCTACCGTCAACAGCAAGCCATCCAATCTCAGATGGTCAAAGACATCCTGAAAGAGCTGGGCAACTGACTGCAGTCCGTAGACTTGCGATCAAGCGAACAGACCGTTTCCACCTGGCAAATCAAAACCCAGGTCACTCAAGCCAGAAGAAAAACTGGCTGCGAGCCATAGGGAGTGCAATGATGTTCCACCCATCCTGTCTCCCCTTGGGGGTTCGAACTCTGCTCTCCCCTCCGGGCTCGCGACCTTGACGCAGAGTCACGCCCACAGGCCACTTGATTTCAAGGCGTCCGTTCGCCAGAACTCTATACTCAATCGTTTTCGGATGATTGAACACAGGAGGCTCCGGAAAAACCAATGGAGGCTCCCAAAATCCCGGACCGCCTCCTGAATTGGGGCTGCTACTCGAGAGGGTTGCTTTGCCTTTCAAGCGATGAGCTTGACTCCACTCGGGCGCTTCAGGCTGTTGTTCATTCTTGAGCTTTTCTTTCCACTCTTCGTCCGTCATCCGATCGAACTTCCCTGGGCCCGAAGTGAATTCGTAATAGGTCGACACGGGCCCGGCATACATCCGATTCTCCGCACATTTGACGGACACAAAGAGCATGGCGGTGTTTCCCACACCCTGATGAAGGATCGTTCCTGGATCTCCATCCGGACCAGACGGAAAATTCGTGTGCACATCAGTCACCACCGGATCCCAAATATCGCTCGGGTGTTGGGCGGGTATTCCGTCAAACGTAAAGCTTGGATCAATGAGGGGATCAGGCGCAATGTAGTATAGCTTTGGATACCAACCGCTATAGGTTTTCTGCCCCACGTAGTCCACCATGATCTCAACCATATCCTTGAGGAACCGGTCTTCCGAACTCGTAATCTCTTCACGCTGATTCTGTTTCCGAACAATCTCAGACAAGGTTTCGCAGGTATCAGCAAACCCCTCAAAATAGCGAATATGCCGACCCGAAAGTCCTGTGGGAGAGGCAAACCGCCCAAGGTCTGAGGCGGCTCGACGGGCCATCGCCGTGAGGCTTTGCCAAGCTTCCAAGTTTGGCTCCAGGTAGGTGTGAGGAAAAGAACACAAAACCGGAACCGTTACGGACTGTTTCGCGTAGAGGACCGTGTTGTGGCGCAGATAGGTCCATGAGGCCAACTGGGAACCTAGCGTCCTCTTGCCCCATTCTCTCGTTCGGAAGACTTCGGGAATCGATTCGCCAGGCACTTTCCCCCACTGCTGCAAGGTATGAAGCCACGAAGTATAGATATTATCATCCCATCCCTGAGTTCCACTGTCGTTGAAGACGTCGTGGAGTGCACCTAGGTGATGTTGAATCGGATAACCATCCCGAAATGGCACTCCATCTGAATTCTGAATCCGGTCGGCCAGAATCGGCACGGCGGCCGCGTTGCCAAGAACAGTGAATGCAACATCCAGGGCACTTGGGAGACGCCGTCTCACTCTCTCGCCCTTCCATAGAATCGACTTGTATACCAAATTCGACAGAGCCCAACTGTCCATCACAAAGCGTTGACCAAACAGGGTAAACGACCGAGGAAGCGTGAACGATTCATTCCCTGGGCCAACGAAGAATCCATGCGAAATGATCCCTTGAACACCTAGCTCGCTGGCTTCGATTCTTGCTTGCAGGAGTCGCAGTTCCTCCAAGGTCGGGAAGCCGCCTTCTTGGATGAGCTCGCTCGATTCTACCAGCGCGGACAGCTGGGGAACAGTCATGGAATCTGGCAAGCCAACAAAAGTCTGCAGAATTCGATCAGCGGCCGTCCAAGTTTCAAGCTCACCCGAAGCCAAGAGAGCCTCTCGGAGAATCAAAGCCGTTCCTAATTCTCGAGGGGAAGCGATATCCGAAGGACCTGCGACACGGAAATCAACCCGCCCCAGCCACATCATGGACTTAAAATACTTCTGCAGTTGCACCGATTTGGTGTAGTGCCCGCGAGGCTTAAATTGGGAGAAATCCATGATCTCGGGATTCGTGCGCCCGAAGAGCGAGAACTCGCCCAAATCCTCGTTCTCGATCATGCCCATCAAGGACTCAACAGCGGCATCCTCTCTCCCCAAAGCCGTGGGCAGCTTCGTCCCTCCGGCAAGCGAGGCAGCAACGGTCAAATAAAGATCCGCATCGTGAAGACTGGCCTCCAGGTCAGGATTTACCCGATCCGCGATTGAGGAGAGCTGTGTTCGCATTCCCTCGAGCATCTGCTGAATCCGGGGAGCTAGAAAAGAGGCTTCGTTTTCTTCAAGAATACTTCGGTAACCCTGGTTCCAAGCATGGAGGACCGAATCGAGCGAAACAAAGACCGGCCGGTCTCGGATAAAAATCTGATAGTAACTCTCGGTATAACTATGATGTCCATAGCGCTCACTGACCACAAACCCGTGCTGGCCGAGCACTTCCAACTCTTCCTCATTCAACTCCAAGCCCTCCTTAGCCGGAGGAATGGGACCAAAAACGGGGTCGGTTCGTTCCTCCACTGCCGGCGCCATAAACGAGCTAATAAACGCATCACTCGCCGGATCATACGAAAGCGAATCCACATACTGATCCGGACGGTCGTAGCGCTCCACAAACTCCTCGACAGTAATTTCTCCAAGCTCCGCCAATCGCCCTTGAAACTCCGAAGCAAAACCATAGACCTCCGCTCCTTCAACCGCCGTTTTCACCAGCGCCTGAGGCGACTGAGCACCGAGGTTCAAACTCCATACTAAAGCAGCCAACAAGACTGCGGCTTTAAAACATAGCCGCCCTAAAAAGCGAACACAGTGAGAGATCTTCATATGCCTCTTTCCCAATCGATTGAATCAGTAATGATTGTGCAAACCTCGATCAGAAAACTCAATTCCAAGTTTCCTAACGCAAACAGTGCAAACAGCATTCTCGACGTAGAATAGAGCACCCAATTCACGCTCCACGTATTGAAGTTCGCCAAGTCCAACACCATCGCCCCCTGAAGAGACTCCCCCAGTTGGCCTCCACATCAATTGATCGACTTCCCGAAGCAAATAGCCACAAAGAACATGCCAGATTGACTCCATACCAAACAAAACTGAGATTAACCTCTTGCCAATCCGGGAATCCACTATTATGCATAACAAGGTATCTTGTTATGAGGGAATCAATCACGTTCACGAAACGGAGCTCGTCATATGCCTGAGTTCTTTGACAACTGGACGGTTCAAATGCGAAAGGGCCTGGTGGAGTTTTGTATCCTGCGGACGCTCTCGCATTCTGAGCGCTACGGTTATGATCTCGTGAAATGGCTCGTCACTCTTCCGGGACTAAACACCACTGAGGGAACGGTGTATCCCCTTCTGTCTCGACTGCGCGCAGCCGGTCTCATTGAGGCCCGGTTGGTCGAGTCCACTGAGGGCCCGGCTCGAAAATACTACTCCCTCACGGACCTCGGGAGGCGGCAAATCGAACAGATGAACAAATACTTCAAAACATTGTCGCAAACGGTAAGCGACATCGGAGCAAAAGGAGCGTGAACATGACTGAGTGGACATCGGAGGCAAAGCGGGAGCGAGATGCGTTTCTTACTAGACAGCGAGAGGCCTTCACGGGATCGGACATCGATGCGGACGAGGTAATTGACGACATCCGCCGTCATATCGATGAGGAATTGAAGGGCCTAGAGATCATCACTCAGGAGGATGTCAAACGAGTGATACGCCATCTGGGTGTCGCGAATGAAGCCGTCGCAACGCCTACACCGAGCCCTGAGGCCCCCCCACAGAAAAACGGAAGGAAGCTTCCGGGCGCCGGACTCCTTGTTATCGGTGTGATTCTGCCATTCATATCTTTGGTCTTCGAACTCTTCAGTCACGCCTGCGCAGGGGCATTCTTCGATCCCATTCCAACGTGGTGGCACGTTGCGTTGGTCTCGATTGTGCCCTTTGCGAACGTCCTGGCAATCACTCGCATCCGGAGTGGCAACAAGCTAGCTTCCCCGACGCTCATCGGTTTGAACAGCGCCGCTCTCGTGGTGGCGACCTTCTACTCGATCGCCTTCGCTCCACTCTGTATTCCGGGGCTCATAGCGGTTTTCTACTTTGGATTCGGCTTGCTTCCCATGGGCCCCCTCTTCGGACTGATCGGCACTTGGCTGTGCCGTCGCCACCTCATCGCGTGCGGGAATCTGGCACCACGGCAGCGCCGAAGCTTCAGTCTTGCAGGCGGGCTCACAATCCTCGCGGCATTCCTACTACTGGAACTCCCCAACACCACCACGCGAATCGCGCTTGAGTACGCCGACGCTGAGAGTCTCGCGACACAAAACGCCGGCATTCGCTTCCTCCGGCGATTCGGAAGTGAAGATACAATGTTGAGAGCCTGCTACGAACGTCCTCGAAAATGGACGAACTTGGCCGCCATGGTGATTTCAACCGACAACCCGGTCACACAAACCGACGCTCGAAAAATCTTCTTCCGAGCGACCGGGAAACCATTCAATACCAAGCGCCCGCCGCAGCTCTACACGAGGGGTGGGCGCTGGGAGGCTTTTGACGACTTGACTTGGGATTTTGACGAAGCTCAAGGAGGCAGCTCTGTGGCAGGACGCGTCCGAGGACTATTCATGACCGGCTCACGCATGGATTGTCGTGTCCACAGCCAAGCGGGATTGGCTTACTTGGAGTGGACCTTCGAATTCAGCAATCAGTCAAATCGACAGCGAGAGGCTCGAACCCAGATTCTTCTACCGCCAGAGGCGGTCGTATCCCGCCTCACACTTTGGGTCAACGGAGAGGAACGCGAGGCCGCTTTCGCTGGCCGGGCAGAGGTCAGAGAAGCCTATGAAAACATCGTGCGCCAGCGGAGAGATCCCGTATTAGTCACAACAGCAGGCAAGGACCGAATCCTTATGCAGTGTTTCCCTGTGCCCCCTGAGGGGGGAACAATGAAGACTCGTCTCGGGATCACGATTCCGTTGTCGATGCTCAGTGCCGAAGAGGGAAAACTAGCGCTTCCAAAAATGGTCGAGCGCAACTTCAACCTCCTCCCGGATCTGGAACATGCTATCTGGATTGAGTCTCGTTCCTCTCTGTCGAGCCAGCTCACTGGACTCACAGCTGGCTCAAAAGAGGAAGGAGAAAAGACCCTGCACGGCCAGATCATTGACTCTGAACTTCAGTCCCCGGAGTCAACAATTCACATCACTCGCCCCGAACCCACGCTGAAGGTTTGGGCCCGTGGCGTACGCAACAACGATACAATCGTCCAGAACCTCACAGCTACTTCAGGGATTAACCCAGACCGACTATCGATCGTAGTTGACGGATCTTGGGGCATGCAGAGCCACTATCCCGCGATCGCCGACGCACTCGAGGCATTGCCCAATGGAGTCCAACTCAACCTCTTTCATGCCACTGACATCGGTTCCGACACAGACGCCCGAACCGCCTCCGCTTCACCTGTAAGTAAAGCAGAGGCTGCAACCCGATTGAGAAACATGTCTGCAGAAGGGGGCCAGAACAACCTCAAGTGGCTCGTCAGAGCGTGGGACATCGCGGCGTCTGGAGAGAACGGAGCCGTGCTCTGGATCCACGGGCCTCAACCCGTCTCCCTGAGTTCTGATCAAGCCCTCAAGCAGCGAATCGAGCGAAGCCCTCAGCGTCCACAAATCTTCGAGATACAGACCAGCCCAGGGCCGAATCGCCTCCTAGAAGATCTGGGCATTATTCCTATCAAACGCATCCAGCGATTTGGCTCAATCGATCAAGATCTCACTCGATGGTTCGAAGGTCTTCTACCAGAGGAGAGTCACTGGACTTTCGACCGAGAACGCCGGTCGAAGAACGCGCAAGCAGAGCTAGATGGCGTCCCTGAGGTCACCGACCACGTGAGTCGACTTTGGGCGAGGACCTTCGTCGAGGCACTCGCACAGCAAAGAGACACTGCGGCGGCGATTCAACTGTCTCAACACAATCAACTCGTCACTTCCGTTTCCGGAGCTGTGGTCCTTGAGACGCAAGAACAGTTTGAGAACGCAGGCTTAAATCCTGTCGATGTGAGCACGGTTCCTGTAATCCCGGAGCCCGAGCCGTGGAAACTGATCCTGTTCGGTGGCCTCTTGCTCCTGATCTCGAAGAAACTCTTCAAACTTGCACGTAACCGAAAGCATGGACACTGACATCAAATACGAACGTGAAATCGTCAACCGCCTACACTGGGCAGTGGCACTGACTCCCTTGGTCTGTATTGCCCTTTTCTATGGCCTCATTCTGCACGCTTGGATTATGGTCGGAGAGTGGCCCACAAATTCCGGACTGGAACCAACCGATATCAGTCAGTTCTCCATTCCATTTGGCTTTCACTACGTCCTCGTTTTTCTCGCCATCATGATGACGAGTCTTTCGCCCGTCGCCTGGATCTCGATGCTCACCCAAGCCCACCTCTTCCCAAGCCTTAGAGCCTATTGCCTCCGTTTTGTGGCCTTCGCAGGCTGCTTGACCTTAGCCCTTTGGATGGGATTTCGAGACCCTGGCCGATGTCTCGCGTGGTTCATGGACTAGACCATTCTTTACTCAAAAAGAATAGCCAATCCATCCACTACCAGATGAGAATCCGAGATACAAAAGAAGTCGACTCCCAGGGCTTGGCGATCTAGGTTCTCGCTTGCAATTGTCGGCCTTCCCGAGGGAGCAACCGTCCATAGCAAGATCCCATGAGAATCAGTCAAATCGATGTCTACCAAGTTGACCTTCCCCTACATGAAGGCGACTACAATTGGTCTGGAGGTAAAACCGTTTCTGTTTTCGACTCAACGATTGTCGAAGTCACGACGGATACTGGGCTCAAAGGGTACGGTGAGGTTTGCCCGCTCGGGCCCTTCTACCTTCCAGCCTACGCAGGAGGCGTGCGCGCAGGGATCGCAGAACTAGGCCCCCATTTGCTTGGCCACGATCCGAGGGAACTCGAGAAACTCAACCGCCACATGGATCGTACCCTAAAAGGACATCCCTATGTCAAATCAGCTCTAGACATCGCATGTTGGGACATTCTCGGCCAGACATCTGGACTCCCGGTTTGCACTTTGCTAGGCGGCCGCTACGGTGAGGACTACGTTCTCTATCGAGCAATCTCGCAAGAGACCCCAGAAAAAATGGCCAGCATGGTCGCTGGTTATCGAGCAGAGGGCTACACTCGCTTTCAGCTGAAGGTTGGGGGTGATCCCGATGTTGATATCGAGCGAATCAAGGCCGTCTCAGCGAAACTTCAACCCGGCGACAAACTCATCGCAGATGCCAATACCGGTTGGCTTAGACATGAAGCGATGCGAGTCGTCAAAGCCGTGACTGATGTAGACGTCTACATCGAACAACCGTGTCTCACCTACGAAGAATGCCTCTCAATTCGCCGGCATACTCATCACCCATTCGTGCTCGACGAAAACATCGACGGAATGGACGTTCTCTTAAAGGGCCAGGCAGATTTGGCCATGGATGTGGTGAACATCAAGATCAGCAAGTTCGGAGGCCTCACCAAGGCCAAACAAGCTCGAGATCTCTGCGCGCGGTTAGGGATTGCGATGACAATTGAAGACAGTTGGGGCGGCGACATCACGACCGCTGCCATCTCTCACCTCGCCCACAGCACGCCAACCGAACTTCTCTTCACCTCGACGGACTTCAACAGCTACGTAACCCTGAGCACAGCGGAGAACGCTCCTCAAAGAGTCAACGGGAGAATGGAAGCATCCCTCGAACCCGGGCTAGGAATCAAACCACGCATGGAAGTTCTTGGAGCGCCAGTTTTGACGGTTTCCTAAAGGGCTCAGCCCACAAGCCACACTAGGCCTCCAAACGATAACGCCGTACAGAGGGGTCCACCTGTTGAGACCAGGCATCAATGCCGCCCTCCAAACAGCGGACATTTGTAAACCCTTGACCTTGGAAATAAGTAGCCGCATCCAAGCTGTTCTTCCCGGTGTGATCGTAGATCACCATCAGTCCCTCCTTAGGCCAGCTACCCAGAATCTCTTGCATCGAATCCTGCGCCATGCGGGTCGCGGCAGGGAGCCGGACGGCATCCCACTCTTCTTTCGTGCGGATATCCAATAACTTCAGAGACTCTCCTTTCTCCAAGCGTTCTTTCACTTCCACAGGACGTATCTGAACAGACGCATCCTCATCGTGGCTTTTCTGGATGTGGTTAAGAACCTCTAGTGGATCGAGACCGTCGTTTCGTTGGCATAGATCCGACAAGGTTTCGTCTGGACTGAAAGCACAACTGCTGCAACCACCAATATGGTATTTCCGAAACAGGGCACGCTGGGCCCATGGATAGTGTTCGAGGACGTCCTGCATCAATGAGGCAGGCCCGATTTCGTTTACTGGAGAATCCGTCATAACCGGTGAGAGGGTCGAACTAGAGAAATTGAAAATCAACCTTGCCCAAAGAGTCGTCGAGCTCGCTGAATGGCGTCCATCATCACATCGACTTCACTCTTCTGGTTGTAAAAATAGAAACTCGCTCGAGCCGTTCCAGGCACCCCCATTTTCTTCATCAGGGGCTGAGTACAATGATGTCCACCTCTGAGAGCGACTCCCTTCTTATCTACGTATTCCACCAGATCGTTGGCATTCACGTCGCCCAGCAAGAAACTAATCACAGCTCCACGCTCTGCCTGAGGACCGAAGATTCGAACACCATCCAAGGAGGAAAGCGCGTCGTAGGCGTATCGTGTAATCTCCGAATCGTGCGAAACGATTTCCTCACGACCGATTGATTCGATGTAGTCAATCGCGGCATGCAAGCCCACAGCCCCAGCCATGTTTGGGGTTCCGGCTTCGAAGCGATGAGGCGGTGCCTTGAAGCTGACCTGATCAAAATCCACTTCCTCGATCATTTCCCCTCCGCCGTGATAAGGCTCCATCGAATCCAAAACATCGAACCGCCCATAGAGCCCGCCAATGCCCGTAGGACCACACATCTTGTGTCCCGAGAACGTGTAAAAGTCACACCCGATCTCTTGAACATCCACCACTGAATGCCCCGCACTCTGCGCTCCGTCGACAATGCTCACGGTGCCATTCTCCCGCGCGAGGCGGCACATTTCCTTCACCGGATTGATCACTCCCAAACTGTTGGAAATATGCACGCAACTCATCAGCTTAACGTCGGGAGTGAGTGCGGACTGAAAGTGCTCCCAATCAAGCGCCTCCCCCTCGCCAATGACGGGTATGAAAACCAACTCGATTCCGATCTGCTTGGCCAGAAGTTGCCAAGGAACCAGGTTGCTGTGATGTTCCATTTCAGTAAGCAACACTTTGTCACCCTTCTTGAGATGGGCACGTCCCCAGGCAGAAGCAATTAGGTTGAGGCTTTCAGTCGTCCCGCGAGTGAAGACAATCTCGTTGGAAACCGAAGCATTCAAATACTGAGCCACTCGTTCCCGGGCTCCCTCGTAAGCGGCAGTTGCACGGTTACTGAGCTCATGAATGCCGCGATGAACGTTGGCGTGATCTCGCTCGTAGTAGCGTCGAATCGCTTCGACAACTTGCACTGGGCGTTGACTCGACGCTGCACTGTCGAAATAAACGAGCGGACACCCGTTCACTGATTGATTCAGGATGGGGAAGTCACGACGAACAGCCGTCCAATCGGGCTTCGACTCGCTCACGGGATCTAGAACCTCTGTAGGCATGACTTGCACCTACATGAGCCCAAGCTGCAACTGAGCTGCCTCAGTCATCATACCCTGGTTCCATTGTGGGTCCCAAACCAACTCAACATTCGCCTCTTCGACATCTTCGATGCACATCAACTTGTTATGCACATCCTGCTGGATCATCGGTCCCATCCCACAGCCAGGGGCGGTTAAGGTCATTTTCACATCGACCTTTTTACCGTCAGCTCCGTCCATAGGACTGATGGCACAATCGTAAATCAATCCGAGGTCGACGATATTGACAGGAATTTCTGGATCGTAACAGGTCTTGAGCTGGTTCCAGACTTCTGTCTCCAACTCATCTTCAGACATCGGCGCACCGCTTGCTGATTTGATTGTCGAAGATCCTACCTCTCGCCCCAAAGCATCGCCGTCCCGATTTTCGATTCGGAACATATTCCCGTTCACAATCACGGTATACGTCCCACCCAGCTCCTGGGTTATCTGAGCACTCTCGCCAGCATTCAACGTCACGCGATCGCCGGCTGGGACAATCGTCGCCTCAACATCCCTTGATAAAACTATGGGTTCGCTCGGATTCATCAGTTATCGCTCCCTATTCTTCCAATCGCTGCCAAACCACCTCATCTAAACGTTCCCGAATGGGCTCTGACTCAATACGCTCGACGATCTCACCAGCAAAAGCATGCATCAGCATCCGGCGAGCCACAGCATGGGGAACTCCACGGGCTCGCAGGTAAAAGATCGCTTCTTCATCCATTTGACCAATCGTGGCCCCGTGAGTGCACTTCACATCATCGGCATAGATTTCAAGCTGTGGTTTCGAATCCGCGGTCGCTTCGTCCGACAACAGCAGATTCTTATTCGTCTGCTTCGCGTCTGTCTTTTGAGCATCCTGACGGACCAGAATTCGTCCATGGAACACTCCCTTGGAGCGGCCATCAAGAATCCCATTGAAGTATTCATGGCTATCGCAATGAGGCTTCGCGTGCTCGACGATCATGTGATGATCCGCCAACTGCTCCCCTTTGGTCAGGTAAAGACCGTTCAGTACGCATTCCAAACCTTCTCCATCTAGCTTTGTTCGAATGTTATTGCGTGAAAGCCTGCCTCCGAGAGCCAAGGAGTGGCTTCGAAAACGGCTCGACCGATCAAGCTGGGCATAGATGCCCGCCACGTGAAAGCTATCAAGCGCTTCGTCTTGAATCTTGATGTGCTCCACATACGCATTTTCACCCACCACAAATTCGGTGACTGAATTCGTAAAACTCGGATGCTCACCACTCGTGCCCAGATACTCCTCCACGATCGTTACGGAGGCGCCTGCCTCAACGCTAACCAGATTTCGCGGATGAACAGCCGTACCGCTTTCCTTACCGGACGCCAAGAAGATCAAATGCACCACCTGACTCAGCGCGACCTTAGCACCAATTTTTACAACCGCTCCATCCACAAAGTAAGCAGTGTTGAGTGCTGTAAACGCATTCTGATCGAGCTGGGAGTAGCGAGACAAATGCTCCTGAAGATGCAACGGATCCTGCTCAAAGGCACCCTGGAGATTCGAAACCAGCACACCTTCCACCCCCTGCATTGAATCCGACAGAGCCGGGGCAAAGATTCCATCGACAAAAACCAATTTAACCCGCTCTACGTCGACTCCATCAATCAGCGAGCGGCTCGTTGCCTTGTCAGCATCGGGAATTTCACCAAGCTCACACACGGGCTTGAACCCGAGCTCCTTGATTGGCTTTACATTCGTAAAGCGCCAGTCTTCATCCTTCGTCGTGGGAAAACCAGCGTCAGCGTATCGAGCAATCGCAGATTTCCGCACAGGAACCAGCCACTTGGGCCCAAGTAAGCTCGGTTCCAGCTGATCCAGGGCAGTCAATCTAGGATCTGACTCAGTCTTTGGGGCACCCATTACTTCACTCGTCATGGTTTCAATCCTAACGAACCCTTAGGCCGGCTGCGCGGCGGATTCGATCACCCAATCATAGCCACGTTCTTCAAGCTCGAGCGCCAGTTCCTTCCCGCCTGACCGAATGATTCTTCCGTCGTAAAGGACATGCACGAAGTCTGGCACAATATAGTCGAGCAGACGTTGATAGTGGGTGATCACGAGTTGAGATCGCTCGGGACTCTTGACCTGGTTCACTCCGTTTGAGACGACCTTGAGAGCATCAATGTCCAATCCTGAGTCCGTTTCGTCGAGCACTGCTAGAGTTGGCTCTAAGACAGCCATTTGGAAAATCTCATTTCGCTTCTTCTCACCACCGGAGAACCCCACATTGAGAGCTCGCTTCAGAAAATCGCCTGGCAACTCGAGCAGGGCTGCCTTCTCCTTGATGAATTTTAGGAACTCCACAGCATCCAACTCCGGCAGCCCCCGCGCTTTCCTTACCTCGTTGACAGCTGACTTCAAGAAATAGGTGGTATTCACACCTGGAATCTCGACCGGATACTGAAACGCCAAGAAAATCCCCAAATGCGCCCGCTCGTCTGGCCCCCGATCGAGCAAGTCCTGCCCCTTGAAATCCATGGTGCCGTCTGTCACCTCGTAGCCGTCACGCCCCGCAATGATGTGCCCTAGCGTGCTCTTGCCACTTCCGTTCGGCCCCATGATGGCGTGAACTTCACCAGGATTGATGTCGAGATTAACGCCTTTGAGGATCTGTTTCCCCTCAACTCCAGCGTGTAGATTTTGGATCTTGAACATAGTGCTGTAAAAATACTTTCTTAAACCTTCGAGCTGGAATCTCCCTATCCGACGCTTCCCTCCAAGCTTACGTCCAGCAGTTTCTGAGCTTCCATAGCGAACTCCATCGGAAGTTCACGGAACACCTCTTTACAGAAGCCGTTGACGATCATGTTGACAGCGTCTTGAGTCTCAATACCTCGCTGATTGCAGTAGAAGATTTGATCTTCACCGATCTTTGAGGTTGTCGCTTCATGCTCCACCTTTGAGCTCGTGTTCTTCACTTCAATGTAGGGGAAGGTATGCGCCCCACACTGATCGCCAATCAACAAGGAATCACATTGCGAAAAGTTTCGCGAGTTGACCGCGTTCTTCTTGATCTCAACTAAGCCGCGGTAACTGTTCTGGCCCCGGCCAGCGGAGATCCCCTTAGAAATGATCGTGCTACGGGTGTTCTTGCCCGCATGGATCATCTTGGTTCCTGTGTCTGCCTGTTGTCGGTTGTTGGTCAGCGCCACCGAATAGAACTCGCCCACGGACTCATCCCCCTGCAAGACGCAACTGGGGTATTTCCAAGTGATCGCCGAGCCGGTCTCCACTTGAGTCCAAGAGATCTTCGAACGGTAGCCCTTACAGAGACCTCGTTTCGTCACAAAGTTGTAGATTCCGCCTCGCCCTTCTTCATCCCCTGGATACCAGTTCTGAACCGTCGAATACTTGATGTCAGCTTGGTCCAGAGCCACAAGTTCAACAACCGCGGCATGAAGTTGATTCTCGTCGCGCATCGGTGCCGTACATCCCTCCAAGTAACTGACCGACGCTCCCTCTTCGGCGACGATGAGGGTTCTCTCAAACTGCCCCGACTTCGCGGCGTTGATTCGGAAATAGGTCGAGAGCTCCATTGGACACCGAACACCCTTAGGAATAAATACAAACGAACCATCGCTGAACACCGCTGCGTTCAGAGCCGCGTAGAAATTGTCGGTATAAGGCACGACACTTCCCAGATATTTCTGGACCAACTCAGGGTGATCTTGAACGGCCTCTGAAAAGGAGCAGAAAATGACACCGTGCTCCTTGAGCGTCTCCTGATAGGTCGTGCCGACGGAAACACTGTCAAAAACGGCGTCAACAGCAACCCCTGCCAACCGAGCTCGCTCATGAAGCGGCACACCGAGCTTGTCGTAGGTTTCTAGCAGTTTCGGATCGACTTCATCCAGGCTCTTCGGTCCGTCGTTCGGATCCTTGGGAGCGGCGTAATAAATGATATCCTGAAAATCGACGGGCGGGTACTGAACCATCGGCCACTTGGGATAGTCCATCTTCTTCCAATACTCGTAGGCCTTCAATCGCCACTTGAGCATGAACTCCGGCTCTTCCTTTTTCTTGGAAATGAATCGGATGATGTCCTCACTCAGCCCCGGGGGCGCGGAGTCGGTTTCAATATCGGTAAAGAAGCCGTACTTGTAGTCGCTCTTTACAAACCCTTCGATTGTTTCTGTCGCTTCACTCATTGTCCCGAAAATCTTTCGCTGCTCCTAGCCCTTTGCCTTTGAAATCGCCTGCCTCCGAGAACACCCCTCGGGGTCGCGGCAAGCACCTCGGATCGAAACATCCACCTGCCGCGCACTTAAATCCCGGGGCATCCTCAACGGGAAATCTCGAATCTCCCCCGACATCTGAATATCATGAACCCCGCCGCATTCCTCGCAGTAGAAGTGGCAATGATCATTCATATTGCAGCAATATCGTGTCGCAGCCCGATCCACATTGACCTGCTTCACCAAACCACACTTCACAAGGGCATCCAACGTGTTGTAAACCGTGGCCATTGAAATCTCCGGCATTTCTGCCTTGGAACGCAGATAAACCTCGTCCGCCGTCGGATGATCCGTTTGCGCACGAAGCACGTGAAAGACGGCCTCTCGCTGGGACGTCATTCGGAGACCGCTACCTGCAAGCCGCTTCGCCAACTCTGTGGCTTCCAGCTCAGATGCGCTTTCGCGTTCGCTCATGGCGACAACCTATGACATGGATTTGGCTTGTCAATAATTAGAATGATTCTAATTAAAATAAGGACAGCTTTCACTATCTGATCCCGTTTTGCGGCCATACAACCGTTTGACCTCGCCTCAGTTTTCCCCCACCTTTAGGGCATGGGAAACACGTTCGGTGAAATTTTTCGCATCACCACCTGGGGCGAATCGCACGGAGGAGGCGTCGGCGTCGTCGTCGACGGTTGTCCCCCTCAGATACCTTTGACGGAGAAGGACATTCAACCAGAGCTCGACCGCCGCCGCCCAGGACAGTCGAAGATCGTCACCCCGCGAAACGAACAGGACCGCGTCCAAATCCTGTCTGGAACATTCGAAGGCAAAACCCTCGGTTCGCCAATTCTCATGTGGGTTCAAAACAAGGACGCACGGCCGGAAGCTTACTCCGAGATGGCGACCAAGTTCCGTCCGTCCCACGCCGACTATACCTACATCGCAAAATACGGCACCCGTAATTGGCAAGGTGGCGGACGAAGCAGCGCGCGTGAAACCATCGGCCGAGTCGCCGCTGGTGCCATTGCAAAAAAAATTCTCAAGGACCGCTTCGGGATCTCCATCGTCGGCTACGTCCAGCAGGTCAAGGAACTCAAAGCGGATATTAACCCTGAAAAGGTTTCTCTTCGGGACGTCGAGAAGAATATCGTTCGATGCCCCGATCAAGTGATGGCTCAAGAGATGATCAAGCTCATCGAGAAAACACGGAAAGCAGGCGATAGCGTGGGTGGAATCGTGGGATGCGCGGCCAAGAAAGTTCCCGCAGGTTGGGGCTCCCCAGTTTTTGACCGACTGGAAGCCGATCTCGCAAAAGCAATGCTCAGTCTTCCAGCGAGCAAAGGGTTCGATGTCGGATCCGGCTTCGATGGCATCTCACTCACCGGTCGAGAGCACAATGACCCCATGCGGGCTCGCAATGGAAAAGTAAGAACCACGAGCAATCGATCTGGCGGAGTCCAAGGTGGCATTTCTAACGGGGAAACAGTTTATTTCCGCGTCGTCTTCAAACCGACTGCGACCGTGATGCATGCACAACAGACGGTCGACTCTGACTTCAAAAACACCACGCTCAAGGGGCGTGGTCGCCACGATCCCTGCGTCCTCCCGAGAGCCGTGCCTATGGTTGAAGCCATGACGGCCCTCGTGCTCCTCGATCACGCCATGCGGCACCATGCCCAGTGCAACTTCTAAAAGGGAACCCCTTTTCCAGCCGCACACATCAGAACAAGCGTTTTTTGTTCAATCTAGGCCTAAAGAAGCGCCCACAAACGCCGATAGATCTCCTGTAGGCATTCCAAACTCGGTCATGGGCGCCTGCAAACGTAGTTGATCAAGAGAACGGATTCTGATCAAACGGGGCGGCATAGACATCCACGTCTATGACGAATCGCCTCCGCGCCCTGACAGTCTGAAGGCTACTGGACATTCATGAAACCCGCGGCGCTCATTTACACCAATCAAGAGTCAATCCTCGAAACCTCGCGCGAGGCTCTCAAGGACCTCTGG
Source organism: uncultured Verrucomicrobiota bacterium (assembly GCA_964342405.1). Classification (GTDB taxonomy): domain Bacteria; phylum Verrucomicrobiota; class Verrucomicrobiia; order Limisphaerales; family AAA164-E04; genus UBA2970. Next base: position 95,051 of record CAYFGX010000026.1, read on the forward strand.
GAACTCCAGCCGGCAAGCTCCGAAACCGAAGTTCGAACCGAACTCGAGAACAGTCACTATCAGCTTTTTCTCATCGACAAAGATCGCGTTGCCGAGGCGGAAGGAATTCTCCAATCTGCCAGTGAAGTCAGCCCTGAAACAAAACGAGTCCAGTTCTTTACAGAATCGCCGCAAGGCGAGCTTTCGGTCCAGTTCTCACACCCTCGCGTCGTCAGCGACGACGCACAGGGAAAGCCCGAGCCAGAGTCGTTCTGCGAGCAAATTGATCATGAACTCCTCCGTCAGACCCTCTTCTCGAAGAACGGTCTGAGCAATATTCTAGCAAGCATCCAAAAAGTTCCCAGCCGCCCAGGAGTCTATTTCAAGGTAGTCGAAGAACTCACAAATCCAGAGGGCACGATTGATATGATTGCCCAGCTCGTCAAAGAGGACCCGATCGTCACCGCCCGAATTCTTCGCGCCGTGAATTCGACTGCCCTCGGCCTGAGACGCCGCCTAACCGACGCGACTGAAGCCGTGATGATGCTCGGCGGCGAACGCGTTCGTGATGTCATTCTCCTGCTCGAAGTCCTGTCCGTTATTGACCAAAACAAGTGCATCGGATTCAACCCGGACGATGTCTGGAATCACAGCATTCAGGTCGGTCAGCTTGCTCGCAAGATCATGGCAAAGGAAACTCGCTGCCAAGCGAGTCGAGACGCCGCCTTCACGGCCGGCCTCCTTCACGACGTCGGCAAAGTTCTGCTGGCAGTGAACCTTCCGGGGCGCTACGCCAAAACGCTCATGCTAGCAAAGAAGAACCAATCCGCTATCGTGGACGAGGAGTACAAGGAATTTGAGACGTCGCACGCTGAGCTCGGAACCCATTTACTCGAATCGTGGGATCTCCCGATTCGAATTCTGGAAGCGATCATGTGGCATCACTCAATCGAACACAATCGCACTAAAGAAATCAGCCCCGGCTCTGCCGTCCTCATCGCCAATACATTAGTCAAAGGAGCTCCAGCTAATCCCCCCACCAACGGGGAACCCACACCCACGGATTTAATCGCTGAGAACTGGGGAACAGACCGGCTAGAAGATTGGCGATCTCTGCTGGACTGAGGATTGACCTAAAGTTCCGCTCCGGGGATCTCAGGGGAACGAGGGATAAAAATGCGGACCAAGGTCTGTAAGTTCGCATTCCACCCATGCTGAAGATCGGCCGGCAAGAAAATCCAAACGGCAGCCGCTAGGGCGATGTAAGGGCCATAGGGAAGGCGACTAGACCATTCCCGCTTCCCAATCACGATCAGCCCAACTCCAACAAGCGCTCCCGCTATTGAGCTGAACATCAGGGAAAACAAGGTGGCTTGCCAGCCGAGGAAAGCCCCAATCGCCGCCATGAACTTGACGTCTCCTAATCCCATGGCCTCACGAGGAATCACGATCTGATCGGTCACAACCTCAAGGTAAGGGATCTTCTCTGGATCAAACTCCTCTTGCCCAATCTTCAGGAGGTTCTGAGATAACCTCACCTCCGCATTCGGGAAGCAGCGGTCGATCAACTCCGCTTTCTTCGCAGGAACGATGACCACATCGGATTGCCGGTAAAAAATCTCTTCGTAGGGAATCACCTGGTCAGGCAACGACACCCCCTCTTCACCAAAAACAATCGTCGTGTTCTCCCCGAGATTAAAGCGTTGCCGTCCAAACACCCATTTCCCAATTCTCACGATTGCATAGACCACCCCTCCCCCGATTAGGATCCCCCAAAAACTCAACTTCATCGCCTCGGCCCGCAAGAATGTACCGTGAATCGTGGGCACAGCGATTGAACAGAGAAAGCCAAATCCGATTCCACCGAGCGTGATCTCATCAGGGATGATGAAATGCTCGATGTCGATAAACGTGGCAGCGACAAAACCTGCCAAAACAAAGCCATAGACAATCGCTTTCCCGGGCGTCAGTTCACCAAACAACAACCAGCAAACCAAAAATACAAGCCCCACCAACAACTCAACAGCCAGGTAGCGGGGCGATATAGCGGCCTTGCACTGCGCACAGCGTCCGCGAAGAAAAACCCACGTAAACAGCGGCAAGTTGTGATACCAAGGAATCTTGTAATCGCAATGAGGACAATGCGAGGGAGGTGTTACCACGCTAATATCTCTCGGCATCCGATAGATACAAACATTAAGAAAACTCCCGACCATGGCGCCAAAAATGAAAAACACCACCGACCAAAAATGGAACGGCACCTTTCCCCAGAGGTAGGGATCGAATATATCGTTCAAGGCAAGCATCTAGTCTCTGCCTCCACCCACCACTTCGCCATAAATATGTACCTCCAAAGCCTCTCGCATGGTCCTCACGGGAGCCTCGGTTTCAGTCCATATCTCCAGAGCTTTTGCTCCTTGATAGACGAGCATTCCCAATCCATTGGACACCCGGCAGCCAGCCTCTCGAGCTCGCTTCAAAAGCGATGTTTCCGCTGGCTGGTAGATCATATCGTAAACCGCCCGAGCGGAAGCCAAACCAAAACGATCCAAATCGATCGGTAGCGGATCCGCCTCTTTCAGGCCCAGTGAAGTCCCATTCACCATCAAATCTACTGAGTCACTCGGATACCCCAGAGTCACATCGCAATCGGGATATCGCGCCGCGATCTCGTCTTTCACTGACTCGGCTTTGGCCTGAGTTCGATTGACGATCGCCAAGCGTTTGACTCCTCGAGAAGCGAACTTCAGCGCGGCCACCCGTCCAGCCCCCCCCACTCCCAGCAACAAGATGCTTGCCTGCGAGATATCGAGTTCTAAATCTTCCTCGCAGGCTCGGACAATCGCATCGGCATCCGTATTGTATCCAACCGAGCGAGTCTCGGTGAACGAGTCGCTATCTGGATGCCCAAGGGACAACCACTCTCCACCTGCAACTTTCCCTTCGAACCGGATTGTGTTGACCGCTCCCCACTCCTTAGCGGATTCATCAAGAACATCCACCATCTCCACAGCCAGCTGCTTGTGCGGCACCGTTAGATTTAAGCCTACAAAATGCATTTGCTCCGCTCCGCGGATCGCCTCCGCGAGTGCCTCCGGCCGAACATCAAATGCGAGATAACGCCAATCCAAGCCCAAAGAAGAAATACCCGCGTTCTGCATTGCGGGAGAACCGGAATGCCGAATCGGATGCCCATAAACGGCACAGTAGCGGGTCGCCGCTGATATCTTGGAAGCTTCGGATCGCACGAGCGGGCTTTATAGGTTGAAGCTTTCGATCTTCAAAGCCGAATCTTTCTCGCTAGCTCCCCCCCTAGGCTTCCCTCGATCCAAAAAATACGACTGAGAGATCCCCGAAACTCCGCGCCCAATGCCCGAGACTTTGTTCAAGAATCTTGTGTCTCCACGGTGTCCGTAGAGCCGGCTTGGTTGTTGACCGCGAGAAGCTCCCGATTATGATCCTCCTATTCCGACTATGAGCACGAAGAAAAACGCCGCGAAGAATATCGAATCCGTTCTAAAGGAAGAACGAAAGTTTGCTCCTGATCCCGCTTTCTCGAAACAGGCCCACATCAAATCGATGGCCCAATACCGGAAGGTCTACAACGCTTCCATCAAAGACCCGCAGAAGTTCTGGGCCGACCAGGCAGAGAAAGAGCTCCTTTGGTATAAGCCCTGGAAGAAAGTTCTCCAGTGGAAAGCCCCGAACGCCAAATGGTTTGTTGGAGGACAGACGAATGTCAGCGCCAACTGCCTCGACTCTCATCTCGATGGAGATCGCGCCAACAAGGCAGCCATTATCTGGGAAGGGGAACCCGCTGCAGATGGAACACCGGGAGAAGAGCGGACACTCACGTTCCGCCAGCTGCACCGTGAAGTCTGCCGCTTCGCTAACGTTCTCAAGAAGAATGGGATCAAGAAGGGCGATCGAGTCCTGATCTATCTTCCAATGGTCCCCGAGGCAGCCATCTCCATGCTGGCTTGTGCTCGAATCGGAGCGGTTCACTCTGTCGTATTCGGCGGGTTCAGCGCGCAATCCGTAGCCGACCGAATTCAAGATTGCGGAGCCAAGATGGTGATCACCTCTGACGGAGGCTTCCGGCGTGGCGGCATTGTTCCACTGAAGGAGAACGTAGACAACGCGCTGAAGATCAAGGTCAAGGGCAAGTCCATCACGAAAACGATCAGCAAAGTGATCGTGCTCCAACGTTCGAACAACGACGTCAAGATGAAACGCGGTCGAGACCTCTGGTGGCACGAGGAGATCAGCGAAGTTTCCGATCAATGCCCTCCAGCAAAGCTCGATAGTGAGCATCCGCTTTTCATTCTCTACACCAGTGGCTCAACGGGTAAGCCCAAAGGAATCCTGCACACCACGGCGGGCTACCTTCTCGGAGCAAAACTCACGTCAAAGTACGTCTTTGATCTCAAAGACTCTGACGTCTATTGGTGCACGGCGGATGTGGGTTGGATCACGGGGCATAGCTACGTGGTCTACGGGCCTCTGGCCAACGGAGCCACCACACTGATGTACGAGGGAGCTCCAAATTGGCCCGGCCCAGATCGATTCTGGAACATCGTCGACAAGTATAGTGTGACGATCATGTATACTGCGCCAACCGCCATCCGAGCCTTTATGAAGTGGGGTGACGAATGGCCCAAGAAGTATCGGCTAGACTCCCTCCGACTCCTCGGCACCGTCGGCGAGCCGATCAATCCCGAGGCTTGGATGTGGTATCACAAGATTATCGGTAAAGGCCGTTGCCCTATTGTTGACACCTGGTGGCAAACCGAAACCGGCGGTATGATGATCACGCCCCTCCCCGGTGCCACCCCCACAAAACCAGGGACCGCTACCCTGCCCTTCTTCGGAATCACACCCGAAGTCGTCGACGACAAAGGCAAAGCAGTACCGAAGAATACGGGCGGCAAGCTGGTCATTCGCAAACCGTGGCCCAGCATGCTTCGAGGTATTTGGGGCGATCCAAAACGCTTCGTCGAAACCTATTGGAGCGAGGTCAAAGGTAGCTACTTCACCGGAGACGGTGTCCGCCAAGATTCGGATGGCTACTTTTGGATTGTTGGCCGAATTGACGACGTGTTGAACGTCTCCGGACATCGAATCGGAACGGCCGAAGTTGAGAGTGCTCTCGTGAGCCACAAGGATGTTGCCGAAGCAGCCGTTGTCGGACGCCCTGACGACATCAAGGGGCAAGCCCTCGTGGCGTTTGTGACGTTGAAAGGCAGTTCTAAGGCTTCCAAAGACCTTCAGCAAACCCTACGCAATCACGTCGGCAAAGAAATTGGTGCTGTCGCAAAACCTGATCAAATCCGCTTCACCGATGCGCTGCCGAAAACACGTTCTGGCAAAATCATGCGAAGACTCCTGAAACAAATTGCCGCAGGCAAGGAAGTCAAAGGGGATACGACGACTCTGGAAGATATCTCTGTTCTGGCAAAACTAAGCAGCTCAGACGAGTAAGCCCGCCACGAACCGAGTCAACGCGCTAAAGAATCTTGCGCAAATAGCGCATGAGCACAATCGGCGCACCAATCAACGCGCCACCACCAGCGATCGATGCGGTGGTGGCGAACAATCCGGTCGGCTCAACGAAAAGCGAAGCCAGCCCAGCGATCACCAAGATTAGGCTGAAGGTAATTCCCTTGAGTATATGTAGCTGCCAGGTATTCACTTGAACTGCTTTCCAGAAGAATCACTAAGCGGTGAATCCCCCATGGCGTCAAGTCAATCCCCCTGCGAGCATTCATCCCCGGATATTGGGAACGACACCTGCTAACACCCCACCCGCGAAACACTCGCCTCAAAAGGGAATTTCATGAAGCAAGATTTCACACCACCGACCCGTCGACAGTTCGTAAAAATGCTCACCTTTGGTGGCATCTCAAGCCTGGCAGGCACACAACTGATCGAGCAAAAGGTCATGGCCGACATTGGCGTCGAGTTCACCAGTTCAACCGGGGTTTTAAAAATTCGTCCGAGCGATTACCCCAGTCTGAACTCACCCAACGGCTCCATCCGAATCGGCGTGAACCCTCTTCGATCTAATCATCAGCCAAACGGAACCTTTCACCCCATTCTCGTGAACCGCCTCGAAGACGAGAGCTTGATCGCGCTGAGCGCTGAGTGCACGCATGCTTCCTGCGCAGTACGGACCTACAGTCAAACGGCTCAATCACACATCTGCCCTTGCCATGGATCCCGCTTCGCAATCGACGGAAGAAGGCTTAGCGGGCCCGCACCCTTCGCCCTCGATCCCTATCCTAGTACGTTGGGCGAAGACGGGGTCTTGCGAATTGAAGTGCCTCGACTCGGTTTTACAGTCAACGGCTGCATCGAATCGACACCAACCGGAGACGTGTTGAAGCTCGAGTTTCCTGCCCGGAGATCGGTGACCTATCAGGTGGTTCAAGGGACCGATGTAGATTCGAAATGGGAAGCCGTGCCGTTTTCCAGAGAAGCAAGCACCCCGCCTTCCGAGATGGAGTTTGTGGGGGACGACACGTTCACGTCTCTTTATGTTCCCCAATTAGAAGAGCAAGGCTTCTACGCCGTTGAGGTCAAGGTCCAAGACCTGTAGAAGGACCCGCTGCCTTAGGTCGACTTGCGTTTCAATCCCGCCTGTTCGAGATCGTAGTAGTAGAGCCCCACGATGACGAGGGCATGGGAGATACGGCCAGAGGCAACCGCTTCCCTCACATCGGAGAGAGGAACCAATTCCGTCACGAGATCTTCTCCCTGATCCTGAGCACGCTCGTGCCGCAAAACACAGTTCTCGACCAGTACGGTTCGGCAGGTGTTGTTCATGATCGCCGGGTTCGGGAAGATTCCACCGATGGAACGAGCCCCGGTTCCTTCGTATCCGGTTTCCTCACGTAGCTCCCTGACCGCGGCCGCCACGGGAGACTCATCCTCGGGATCCATCACCCCACCCGGAATCTCGAGCTCAACCGTTTCGCTCCCGTGTCGAAACTGGCGCACCATCACCAACTCTTCGTTCGGCGTGATGGCGATCACATTCACCCAGTCCGAACATTCGATGACATAGAAATCATGCGTTCCTCCCGTTCGGGGCGAGGTTTTTCGATCCTTGCGAATAGAAAAAATGGGATACCGTCCAGCCGACTGACTTTCGCTGACCGGCCAAGGCAAGATTTCCTTCGTGTCAGAATCAGAACTCACGTTCAGAAATCAGAAAGAGTTCAATAGTGTGCTTTGAGGACAGCCTATGAGCCGCCTACAGGCCCTTTGCCTTAGCGGCCCAGCCCTGTCGCATCAGACCAATCAGATGACGCAAGGCCTCAACCTTGGGCTTTCCCGTTGATTCGGAAAGTTGATCTGCGCGTCGGTTTAGCTGCTCGGCCATTTCAAAGGACTTCTCGGACGGACAGCCCAACTGCTCCAAGAGAACAGCCAATTGGCTCGAATCGAGCGCCGCCCCAGAACTGGAATCATCGCTGGTCATTTCCCAGGGCGGCTTCAATCTCAAGAACTAGGCAACAGCAGACTCGACAATCGTGATGCTCTCAACGCCCACGCGTTCTAGAGGCTTGCTGTTCTCACCTCCAGCGCTCGGCCCCGTGGGGGTATTGCCAAGCTTTTCGAGCACGTCATCTCCCCCAATAAGTTCACCAAAAGCAGTGTATTGCCCATCCAAGAAATTGGCATCGGCCAAACAGATGAAGAACTGACTTCCTGCTGAGTCAGGATGACTGGATCGGGCCATGGAGAGAACGCCGCGCACATGAGGACGGTCGTTGAATTCCGCCTTTATTTGATACCCAGGTCCGCCGGTCCCGACCATCGGGTCATCGTCTTTGCTAAGGGGGTCGCCGCCTTGAATCATGAAACCCTTCACAATTCGGTGGAAAGCGGTTCCATCGTAAAAGTTCTTTCGCGCCAGAGTCTTAAAATTCTCGACCGTCTTAGGAGCCACATCATCCCAAAACCGAACAGAAAGCTCTCCGTGAGCTGTCTTTATGACCGCAATTTCTTGTGTATCACTCATTCCCAGCATCCTACGGAATGCGAAGAAGGGTAGCAAGCAATTGGCGAGCTGAGCGCCCCGAGGGCGATTTCTGGGCTGCTTTCTTACCCCAACGAGTAACCTACTTGACCAGCGCGATGCGAATCACTTCAACCCGCTTGGTTGGGCGCGACCGTTCGCCGGACGGGAGGGCCTTGACCGGAACGCTCCCGATCTTCTTCAGCACCTCAGCACCGGCAACCAGCTTACCAAAGGCGGTATACCGCTTATTCAAGACCGGATTGGGAGCAAGAGAGATGAGAAAACGGCTTCCAGCTCGGTTTGGGCTTCCATCATGATCCATCGAGATCACGCCAAACTCATGTTTTTGACCACCAATCTCAGAGGCGACAAAGTAACCCGGTCCCCCCGTGCCCCAATCAGATTCTCGGGCAGGATCTTTCGTTAGCGGATCCCCCCCATAAATCACAGATCCGCGGATCACACGATGGATCGCCGTCTTATCGTAAAACTGCTTCGCGACGAGTTTCTTAAAGTTTGCAACGGTCTTGGGAGCCACCGACGCCCACAGCTCAAAAGTCATGGTGCCCAGGCTTGTTTCCACCAACACGGTGTCAGCGGCCCCTCGCCCACTCATCGTCAGGCATCCCAGCAGGATGCACATTCCCAGATAAACTCGTGTCGCTCTCATGACCATCACTAACCCATTCAATGACATGCTCAGACGTTCCTGTCACGGCCCGAATTCAATCCAAAACCCCCATAATTGAACCGAAAACTTTCAATCCACGGGATTTCGGAATCCACCATTTCCTTTCACGGCAACCTGGGCTACATTAGGCCCCACACATGGCACGAAAGAAAGCCACCAGAAAAAAGGTGGATCATCGAGGTTCAGTAGACATCCTCGGCATCCTTTATATTAGCTTCGCAGTCCTCCTCTTTGGAGCGCTGGGTTCTTATGATGCAAAAGACTTGGCGATCAATGCCCAACCGCCCAATGAAGTCACACAAAACCTTATGGGCCGATTCGGCGCTTGGGCAGCTTATATCAGTTTCTTCATCTTCGGAGGCGCCGCGTTCATTCTCCCGGTCTTGCTTTTGGGCTTCGGTCTTGCCCACTACCTCCCCATTCTGAAGTACCTTTCACACTCCTATCGAGCACGCTTTGCCGCTCTGGGTGTCGTGCTCTCGTGCATGGGCGTCCTGGATCTCTATTCCGATTCCCTCATCTGGCTCGCCTCCGCCATCTCATCCAAAGGGGCCGGTGGATTCATTGGACATTCACTCAACAACTTCTTCTTTGTCCGCTACTTCAACGAAACAGGCGCGATGACACTGTACGTAACCGTCTATGCTTCCAGCCTGATTGCCTTCACGAATTTCGACGTGAGCGCCTTTCTCCATGAGCTGTGGGAACGATATCAAGACTACCGGGATCGGGTCGACGCTGACGCAAGTGCTCAGGAGCGGGAACTCAAACGCCAAGAACGTCAACTGGCTAAGGAAGCCAAGAAGCTCAAGAAGAAGATCAAGACAGCTGATCCCGATCCAGACGCGACCGAAGAGCCGGAGATTCCTGCCGAGCCGGTCCCGGAACCAACCGTCCGTGACCTGAGCGTATCCTCTTCACGCTCTAAGAAGGATCGAGAGAAATCAGCCCCAAAAGAAGCTCCTGAACCCGAGGCAGCAGAGATTCCTATCGAGAGCGATGTGGAGCTAGGCGAAACGATTCCAGCTGAGGAAGTTGCTGCCACAACGACGGAGGACATCCTGGGCCGTCCCAGCAAATCCTCGAAAGCCAAGGCCGCAGAGATCAAGCCGGTTGACGACAACGCGCCCGAGCCAAAGATTACCCTGCCGCCAACCGAACCCAAGAAGCCCAAATCGAAAAAGAAAAAGGGCATGTCGGTGGCGAAACCGCCGGTTATCGGAGACTACGTACTCCCCAACTACGACTCACTCGAGCACGCCGATCCAAATGTTGTGAGTACCGACTCAAGGGATTCACTCATGGCCAATGCTCGATTGATGCAGACCACTTTGGCCCAATTCGGAATGGAAGTCAGCCTGGGAGACATTACGAAAGGGCCAACGATCACCCGATATGAGCTCAAGCCAGCCCCCGGAATCAAGCTCGAAAGAATCGCCAATCTCAGTAATAACATCGCCGCCGCCCTCAAGGCGGAAAGAATCAACATTCTAGCGCCCGTGCCCGGGAAAGGCACCGTTGGGGTCGAAGTACCCAACAAGATCAAAACCAAGGTGATCATCCGCGATCTCCTAGAATCCGAGGAATGGGAAAAGACCAAGGCCCGACTCCCACTCGTCCTCGGCAAAGACGTCTACGGAAAGCCGATGGTCGTCGATCTCGCAGAAATGCCTCACCTCTTGATCGCCGGTAGCACGGGATCGGGAAAATCCGTCTGCATCAACGCCATTATTGCTTCACTCCTTTACCGCTACACGCCCGAGGAACTTCGCTTTGTCATGATCGATCCGAAGGTCGTCGAGCTGCAGCAATACAACGCGCTCCCTCATCTCGTCGTTCCGGTCGTGACCGATCCGAAGAAGGTGGTCCTTGCGCTCCGCTGGGTCGTCAATGAGATGGAAAAACGGTATCAAATCTTTGCCAAAGTGGGCGTTCGAAACATCAAGGCGTTTAACGACCGTCCCAAAGAGCCGCCGCCAGAGAAACCCCAAACCGAGTTCAACCTCGAAGGTGGAGGCGAGGAAGGTGAAGAGGGATTCGCTGTTGAGGTTGATGAAGAGATCACCGTCCCCCGAGATGAGGAGTTCGCAATTCCAGACAAGCTCAGCTACATCGTCGTGGTAATCGATGAGCTGGCGGACTTGATGCTCGTCGCTCCCTCAGACGTTGAAATGGCGATTGCCCGAATCACGCAGATGGCCCGCGCCGCTGGCATCCACTGTATCGTTGCGACTCAACGTCCGAGTGTAGATGTGATCACGGGTGTGATTAAGGCCAACATCCCGGCTCGAATCGCCTTTCAAGTCGCGTCCAAGATTGACTCCCGAACAATTCTCGACAGCATGGGAGCAGACAAGCTTCTCGGAAAAGGAGACATGCTTTATCTCCCTCCTGGCTCCGCAAAACTCATCCGTGCCCAGGGCGTATTGATCACCGACGAAGAGATCCAGAGTGTTGTGGATCATATCGCCCTCCAAGGCACTCCCAGCTACGAAGCAGAAATCCACGAACAGCTCTCCAAACCGGCACCCGTGACCTCTGACGGTGATTCGGATGAAGACGAAGAGCTCATCGAGAAATGCATCGAGATCATCCGACGAGAACAGAAGGCCAGCGTATCGCTCATGCAACGACGATTGCGAATCGGCTATACGCGCGCCGCAAGAATCATGGATGAGATCGAGGACCGAGGAATTGTCGGCCCCAGCCGAGGCGCGGAGCCCCGAGAGATTCTAATCGACCTCGACGGTACGGGTGCCGACGGCCATGGCCAAGGCCTGGCCTAGAAAGCAGCTCAATCTCCGGAGTGACTCGCAAGGTCGATCACAATCGCGCTGGCTAGGATCAAGACATCATCCTGTCCGTCCTTGATTTCCACACCATAACTGTCTGCGAACGAGAACCACTTCTTAGAGACCTTTGCGACCTCTTGCCCTCCTCGCTCAAAAATATACTCATGCTCGAGAAAACTTCCCGTTGCCTCGAGATCATCGGGACCAGGAACATCAATACTGAATTGGCACTTGAAGAACGTGAAGAGATGCTTTTTCACAACCGCTAACTCTCTCCCTTGAGCGGAGATCTCGAAGCAAGGGCCAAACGAAAGTAAGCGTTGCCGGATCATCAACAGCTCCTCTCCGTTCCGATCCTCCAAAGTGAGCTTTTTACCTAACGTGAAGAACTGACTGCGAACAACCGCCTTCTCCACACCCGCCTCATCGCAAATCGAATAACTATCACCCAGTGAGAAGAATTTTTGATTCAATTGATATCGCTTCATAGTTAATCAGACCGAAACTGATCGGTCAGATCTGACCCTACCAGGTTCCGGTTGCGAGCCTACTGCAAAACTCCGTCCAATTTATAGGCCAAGCTCCAAGCATCGTTTCTTCACCTCTCACAGAACAATCCCCACGACAATTTCCGTCACATTGATGCTTGACAAATCAACTCAACAATTGACACGCGGAAGCTCTCTGCTACATTCCTCGCTCATTTTGGTCTGTGGTACCAAAAGAGAGGGTCCTCAGGACGCTCAACGACTATTCAAATCGAATTATGGCCAACGCAAAGAAAACGAAATACGTTTATACATTCGGAAAAAACAAAGCCGACGGTAATGGCAAGATGCGAGATCTCCTCGGCGGCAAGGGAGCCAATCTTGCAGAGATGACCCGTATCGGACTCCCTGTTCCTCCCGGATTTACGATTTCAACTGAGGTTTGCACCCACTTCTACGCCAACAAGCGCAAGTACCCCACCCAGTTGCGGGCTCAAATGGAAGCCGGCGTGCGCAACATGGAGCGAATCCTTGGCAAGAAGTTCGGGGATGTGAAAAAGCCTCTTCTCGTTGCCGTTCGTTCCGGTGCACGCGACTCAATGCCAGGTATGATGGATACCATCCTGAACCTTGGCCTCAACGACAAAACCGTTGAAGCACTCGCTGCCTCATCCGGCAACCCCCGATTCGCTTGGGACTGCTATCGCCGCTTCATCCAAATGTATGGCGATGTCGTCATGGGCGTGCAAAAGGCCCCAGAAGAAGACGAAGAACCATTTGAAGCAGTCATCGACGAGCTTAAGAAAGAGCTCTTCCCCAAAGAACGAGAAGTTGAAGACACCCGGATCGACGCCGACGGCATCAAGGAACTGGTTGCTCGATTCAAAAAACTCGTCAAGAGCCGCACTGGAAAAGCATTCCCGAGCGACCCTTGGAAACAACTCGAAGGGGCTGTAGGAGCCGTCTTCGGTTCTTGGATGAACGATCGAGCGATCGTCTACCGACGCAAATACAATATTCCAGCCGAGTGGGGAACGGCCGTGAACGTCCAAGCGATGGTATTCGGTAACACGGGCGAGAATTCCGGATCCGGTGTTGCCTTCACTCGTGACCCAGCGACCGGTGAAAAGGTCTTCTATGGTGAGTTCCTCATCAATGCCCAAGGTGAGGACGTGGTGGCTGGTGTTCGCACGCCCGAGCCTGTATCCGAACTCAAGAAGGCGATGCCGAAGCCTTACAAAGAATTGGACCGCATCCGCAAAGTGTTGGAATCCCACTTCACGGATATGCAGGACTTCGAGTTCACCATCGAAGATGGCACCGTCTTCATGCTACAGACCCGAAATGGAAAACGCACCGGTGTCGCTGCCGTTCGCATCGCATGCGAAATGGTGAAAGAGCGCCTGATCGACTGGCAAACAGCCGTCACTCGTGTTCCAGCTGATCAGTTGGACCAAGTCTTGGCTCCGATCTTCGATCGTCAAGCGATCAAGTCAGCCAAGGTGATTGCCAAAGGTCTGCCAGCAGGACCGGGTGCAGCAACGGGCAAAATCTACCTCAACGCCGAGCGAGCTGTGGAAGCAGCTGATCGGGGCGAGCGAGTCCTCTTGGTTCGCGTGGAAACGTCTCCTGAAGACTTGCGAGGAATGATCGCAGCAGAAGGAATCCTCACCGCCCGCGGAGGGGTGAGCTCCCACGCCGCACTCGTCGCTCGTCAAATGGGTAAAGTCTGCGTCTGCGGTGCAGCCGACCTCCACGTCGACTACGCCAAGAAGACCGTCCGAGCGGGCAAATTCAAATTCAAAGAAGGCGACTTCCTCTCCATCGATGGAACCTCAGGTGAAATCTATGCAGATCAAGTGAAGACCGCTCCTTCTGAAGTCATCCAAGTCTTGGTGAACAAGAAGTTGAAGCCCAACAAGAGCGCTACCTACCAGAACTTCGCTCAGTTAATGAGTTGGTGTGAAAAAGCCACTCGACTGCAGGTCCGAACCAACGCCGACACCCCAGAGCAAACCAAGAACGCAATCGCGTTCGGCGCATCGGGTATTGGCCTTTGCCGAACCGAGCACATGTTCTTCGAAGGCAATCGAATCGATGCCGTTCGTGAGATGATTCTCGCAGAAAAAATCGAAGACCGCTCCAAGGCGCTCAAGAAGTTGCTTCCGTTCCAACGCAGCGATTTCCGAGGTATCTTCAAGGCCTTAAACGGCCTACCTGCCACCGTTCGCTTGCTCGATCCACCTCTTCACGAGTTCCTCCCGCACGATCATGCAGCACAATCTCAGCTCGCTGAGCAATTGGGCGTGAAGGTCGAAGCCATCACCAAACGAGTTCACGACTTGCATGAGTTTAATCCGATGCTGGGTCATCGCGGTTGCCGCCTGAGCATCGTCTACCCTGAAATTGCAGAAATGCAGATCCGGGCGATTTTCGAGGCCGCTGCTGATGTCCAGAAGAAGGGCATCAAAGCCAAACCAGAAATCATGGTACCACTCGTTGGGTTCGCCAAGGAGCTGGAACTGCAAGTCGACATCGTCCACCGAGTGGCGAAGGAAGTTGCCGCCGCGAAGAAGGTCAAGTTCGACTACCTGGTCGGAACAATGATCGAGGTTCCTCGCGGTGCCCTAACGGCCGACGAAATCGCGGAGCATGCTCAATTCTTCAGCTTCGGAACGAACGATCTCACCCAGACAACCTTGGGTATGAGCCGAGACGACTCGGGATCTTTCCTCCCATGCTACCAGGAATTGGAAATCGTCAGCGCGAACCCATTCGCCAGCGTCGACCAAAGTGGTGTTGGCCGCTTGATGGAGATTGCCGTGGCACGTGGTCAAAGCACCCGACCTGGAATTAAGTTGGGAATCTGCGGAGAACACGGCGGCGATCCAAACAGCGTCGAGTTCTGCCACAAAGTCGGTTTGAACTACGTCAGCTGTTCGCCATTCCGCGTTCCAGTGGCACGTTTGGCCGCAGCCCAAGCTGCCATCAAGGACGGCTCAGCAGCGCCTGCCAAAAAAGCCAAGAAGGCCAAGAAGAAGGCAAAAAAAGCTACCAAGAAAGCCGCCAAGCGCCGCTAAGCCGAACTCAATAACTTAAAGCAGGTGCGCTTGGATTCAGTTCCAAGCGCACTTTTTTTATGAACTACGTGCTCGCTCAGGCCAACGCCGCCATCATGAAGGGATCCCTCAACGATCCATCCATGCAGTCAATGGCCTCACAGATCCCGGACATCAACACACTCGCCGAGCGGGATCCCGGATTCATCTGGAGAATCAAGAACGTGCCTCCCGGATCGCTTGCTTCGATCAAGAACTACCTCCGACTCGAATCGGAGGATCGCATCTTCTTCAACCTCTCCGTGTGGAGGTCCCTCGAGACCTTGAAACGATTTACTTACGAAACAGCACACAAAGGCCTGTTGCGAGAGAAACACAGTTGGGTCCCTGCGAGCGAGCGAGCTAACTACGTCCTTTGGTGGCTTCCGGAAGGAGATATTCCGACGATCAACGAGGCCGCTTCGAAGTTCACTGAGCTTGATTCTCGAGGTCCGACGGAAAGAGCCTTCACTTTTCGATCACCCTATCCTCCTCCGACCATCGAAGACTAGCCGTGATCGTGAAGGGAAAACCCGAGCGAATCCAAAAGAACAATGAGGAGCAAGAGTGAGACACAACCGATCACCACATGGAAGGCTGCCTCGCGCCGTCGATTCGATTGAAGCACGTTGGGGAGGACATCAATTGTAGCCACATAGATGAACGTTCCTGCGGAGAAAAGTAGCACCAATCCAACAATTTGATCCGACAGACTTCCCAACACCACCCAAGTCCCCAATATTGAGATAGGTGTCGCGAGACTGAAAACGAGGAGATCTGTCCAAGCTCGCCGGCGGCTTCCATGGGCATGCTGACTGAACATCGTGAGACTGAAAGCTGCCGGCACCTTGTGGGTCAGGAGCGTTGCCACAAGCGAGCCCGTGAGAGCATGGGACCCCGTCGCCAATCCTGCCCCAATCGCCATTCCGTCGGCGATTGTGTGAATTGTTAATCCAATCACCACAACCGCAGCTAGTTGTTTGCGGTTGGGAAGGCTCATCGGATGATGCACATGCCCACCTGCATGATTGTGGTGCTCCTCATGGATATCGTGGCCAAATCCAAGGCTCTCAGTGACCAGCATGAGCAGGAAGCCCATGAGGATCGCCAATCCAGCGACAACAGACGGTTCGAGGTGCCATGCCCCATCAGCCCCATGCGCATGATGCGCTCCATGATCATGCACGTGGGCATGATCAGATCCCTCGTGCTGATGCCCATCCTCAACCTCCGAAGCATCCTCTGCATGAGGATCACCTACGCTAGCCAGATAACCGGAATAGCGCTCAAATCCCTCCGGTATAACAATCAAGCAAGCAGCCGCCACAAGGAATCCAGCGGAAATACTCGTGAGTGATCCAAGCAAGTGATGTTCATGGTTCAGCTTGACCACCATCGGAAGAGCGCCCCCCACGAACGCAGCTAAAAATGTGATACCTGAGACAAGCACGGCAAAACCAAGCGCATCAGCCCCCCGCTCGCCACCTTGTCCACAACCCACAAGGACCACGCACAGTAACGTCAGGAAGCATAAAGTCTTCCATGGATTCAAAAGGGCGAGATTACGTCTCATTACTCAGTTACTTTCCACGACCAATAGCTCCAAATAGGCAGGAGCAGGTCGTGATCAGAGAGCTAGATTGCAAATCAATTGCAAGATAAACAAGCACTCTTTCCAAGGCTTGAAAACGCGCCAGAAGAGGCAATGGTGACGAACGGACGCTACTGAACAGCAGAAAGTCGCTGTTCAAATCGATCTGCCCATTCAAGCCCGACGAGCCGTAGCTTGGTTCGCTCTTCCCCATCGGCCCCGATGAACACCACGGTCGGAAAAGCCATGATTGAGAATCGCTCGAGAGTTTGTTGCACAGAAGGATCGGACGAATCTGTCATATCCGCCTTCAATGTCATGAATCCATCCGCAGCATCCACGACCTTCTGCCGACTGAAAACCTGACTCTCCATAATCTGGCAAGGACCGCACCAAGCAGCGGTAAAATCAATCATGACCGGTTGCCCCTGTTCTTTAGCCTGGGCCAGTAATTCTTCAGAATAGGGCTGCCAGGGCATGGATGCCTCCGGTCCTCCTCCCCAGGGAATCATGAAACCAACGAAAAGATAAACCATGCCCAGAGCTCGCCGCCAGCGATAGAAGCCCGAACGACTTTGAGCTTTCTTTAAGAAACCAAAATAGAGCCCGCCAATTACCAGCACAAGAGAGGCAACCTCTGTCCCCGGACGGTCCACAAAGACCCACGGCAATCCCCAGGCAATCAAGGCACCCAGTGCACAGCCGCCAAAGGCAAACGCCAAGCCGCTGCCCCAGTCGCCTGCGGTCAGGCCATCGTTCGTCACATTCTCATTGCTCGTCTGTTCGTCACTCATCTCCACATTCACTCAGTCACGCACTGATCATCCGTATCCCCCACGACACCCACCTAAGTAAGTTGACACCTATACAGAAGATCGGCTACCCGAAAATATTCCCACCCTGCGCATGTTTTCCGATGGCCCCGAATTCGGGACACTCGGGAACACCAACCCGGCTCATGTGATCCGACACTTGATTTCTGCACCAATCGCACAAGGACAACAGACGCCTCTTCATGCTTGAACAGGTTTGAGCAAGATATTACCCAAGCTAGCCCCACGGAGCAGGATCTGATGAACTGCAAGCGCCTGAAGGAATTCAATTGAAAAGTTCCTTTTGCATCTGCCATGGTT
>CAYFGX010000027.1:0-30651 GCA_964342405.1 uncultured Verrucomicrobiota bacterium
GAACCAGAACCAGAACCAGAACCAGAACCAGAACCAGAACCAGAACCAGAACCAGGGGTTGCGCCCATGATCGTGCAGCAGCCGTTGGATCGAACGGTGCCGGAGGGGACGCTTGTCTGGTTGAGTGTGGATGTGCAGCCCAGAACGGGTGTCAGGTTTCAGTGGAAACGAGGGCAAACGCCAATCGATGGTTTTGGCAAGACTGCCAATCTGTATCTTGGGCCTGCGAACGAGGGGTTGAATGGGGAATACCATGTCGTTATTTCCTACCCTGGGGGAGAAATCACTAGCCGAACCGCTCGGGTGGTCGTCCAGCCGGATGATGGTATCAAGCCAAACGAGAGCTTTTATCCGCTGAAAACGGTTCGTGGGGCGCAGGCAGATTTTGATGTGATCCCTGGGTTTGGGGAGAGTTATATCCAGCGACATGCCAACTTTCGGATCGAGACCGATCCTTTTCTGATCCATCCGACGCTGCTCGGCGGAAACATTGAGTTTGCCGGGGGCGTCATCCCTTCGCCGGCCTCGGAAGTTCGAACCTTCTCCACCTACGACCGCAAGGAGGATGGACTGGCTTATTACGGGGGAATGATTACATCGAGTATTGTCATTGATGGCGTTTCGCGCACCGGAGACGTGTTTGCAACGGCCGCTCTGGCGATGGGTGGTATCTTTAGCAGGACGCACGTTGATGGTTTTCCTGCTCGCCGAAATCCCGACACAGGTGAGCGAGAGCCTTACTTCTTTTATCCGAACGTTGTGAATCTAGGGCAGGAGTACTCGAAGGTTAATCAAGTCAACGAGGAGTGGGTCACGTACTACACTCCGGAACAATTTGGGGACCTTTTGGTATTTGACCGGATCGTCACCCAGGTCGAACGGACGGATGAAGTCCGAGTGAAGTTCTTTTTGGATCGGATTGATGATGTGGATCCTTCTCCCCGAGATAACATTTCAGGGTTTTTGGAAGGTCAGAAGGTGTGGGCTTTGGTCGTTGTGACCGAGAGGTTGCAGCGTTCACGTTCCGAGAAAATCACTCAGTATAACCCGGACGGAACCACCCAGGCGTTGCCGACCTTTGGAGGTGCGATTGACACGACAACCATCGAATGGCGTGCAAAAGGTGTTGGCTTGGTGCGCTCCATAAGCCTTTTCGGTGCACACATGGATACCATTGTGGATCGGAACTACTTTGATCTAGAGGAGAATAAGATTCTCGTCGTGCGCGGCGAATTCAGCGATTACGGACCGGCGCGAGATCCAGGAAGCGAAGTCTTGCGCATTCATGGCAATTCGTGGCCACTGTTAGTAGGCCTGAATCAGTATGACGCGGATGTGGATGTCGTTGACGGTCAGGTTTCCCTGTTTGGCTATGATGAAGTCGTTCTTGACCCCGATCAACCACCGACGCTTCAGGGGGCTGATTCTCGGACTGTGACCTCGCCGGGAACCCTGGTCTGGAACCTGACTGGAAGGGACCCAGATCCTCGAGAGCAGCCCGTCCGGCTCAGCCTGCAACACGGACCGGATCTCGGCGAGACCTTCGATTCTTCGAGTCGGCAGTTGACCTGGGACATTACGGATTCGATCCCGGACGGGGAGTATCAAATCGTGATTGAAGCCTCCGAGGTGGGGACCTACTCATTGAGTTCGTTCACGACGATCACGGTCACCGTGGATCTTGAAGGCGACTCACCTGAGCCAGAGCCAGAGCCAGAGCCAGAGCCAGAGCCGCAACCTGAACCACCGACAGTCGCGGCTCCTGTCATCACGGCTCATCCGATGGGTCAGGAGCTCGAGCTGGGTGCGAGTACTATTTTGACGGTGATTGCCTCAGGTGAGGTGTCCGGCTATCAGTGGCTGTTTAATGGGGAAGAGATCGCGGGGGGCAGAAGTCCGTTTCTCGTATTGAGCGCTGTATCGTCAGACCAGCTGGGCGATTATCAGGTGAGAGTCTCGGGGCCGGGAGGCGAATCTTTGTCGGAGGTCGCTCGTCTGTCTCTCGTGGAACCCGAGCCCGTGGCTCCCCGCATTCTGCCTGCGAGCCTATCACTCCTCAGCATCGGTGAGAGCCAGAATCTGATCCTGAGCATTGAATCGATCCCCGGTGAAAGCTACCAGGTTGAGACTACTTTTGATCTCGGCTCTGGATCGTGGGCTGCAATCGGGCCTCGTCAGATTGCCGATGCGGAGAAGCTCGACTTCCTCCTCGACGTTTCGGGGAGAAGCCAAGGCTTCTTCAGGGTTGTGCAAATCGCCCCCTAAGTCCGAGTTGAGGTCGAGACCTTTTAGTTGATTCTGAGGGACTCCTAGATGAGCTGCCTAGTTGGGACGATTGGTTGCTGTCCGAGCCTTGGTGCGAAGGGTTGATAAGCCTCCATCGACTGCGAGCGTTTGTCCGGTGATCCAACTTTGGTCGGGAGAAAGGAGCCAGGCGATGCTCCTTGCGACTTCGTCGGCATTGCCGAGACGTCCTAAGGGATGCATTTGCTCGGAGGCGAGTCGTCCGGCGGGGTTACTGAGTATTGGAGCGCTGAGTGGCGTCTCGACAAGGCCTGGCGCGACGCAGTTTAGTCGGATGCCTCGTGGAGCGTAGGTCGCAGCGGCAGATTGAGTTAACCCGATGACTCCGGCCTTCGCGGCGGCAATCGCTTCGTGGTTTGCGATGCCGGTCTGAGCTGCAGCGGTCGCGGTGAGCACGATAGAGCCACCAGATGTGAATAGTGCTTTGGTGGCAGCCTTCACGATCCCGAACGAGGTGGTGAGGTTGTTTGAGACGATGGCTTCGTATTGTTCTTGGGTAGTTAAATGGGCCGGTTTCAGAAGAATCGACCCGATACAGCAAGCTACGCCGTCAAGCCCCTCCAGCTCTTCCTGAGCGGATTCGACAATGCTTTGAGTGGTCTTCCAGTCGAGAACATCCCCTGCGAGAGCGATCCCTCCGGTTTCAGCCTTCAACGCGGACAGTCGATCGGTGTTCCGGCCTGAGAGGGCCAGTTTGTGTCCTTGGCTGGCCAGGTGGCGGGCGAGCGCACTGCCTATGCCGCCAGTGGCTCCGAAAATGAGATAGCGATGTGACATAAAGTTTCCGTGGTGATCAATCTACAGGGGGGAGAACCCACAAAGACGGGCGACCGACGTTACAGTGAACGGCGCGTGACAAGAGCCCCAGGGAAGCCCAGTTGAGATAGAGCATCATCCGGTTTGCGTTCCACGCGCCCTTGTGTTGGGGCTGAAGGTCAAGCTCGGCGAGCCTGTTCACGACACTGGGCAGGGGATGGAAGATGGTTTCGACGACCGTGCTTCTCTGGTTCTCTCCGTCCTCAAGTTCTGATTGGTGTTGGATGAATTCTCGCTGTTGTTGTTTGGGAGTGCCCTGTTGGATCTGTTGGTAGTCCAAGTAGATGGCTGCTCGGCGGCTGAGGGTGGGGAGGATAAGCAGCCCCAGGAACTGCCAAAGGGTCGTGTAGAAAGCGATCCGAATTAACGATTCGGCGGTTTGGATGGGCGCGGGTCCGGACCCGACAGCGATCAAAAAGCCGGCAGCGACCCAAGCGCTCGCTGCGATGAGTCCACGCGTTCTTTGCCCTGAGCTGATCGCCAAGCTTCGACGCTTCTGAAGGTGTTCCAACAGATTGTCGGGCATTTTGCCCTTCCAATTCGCCGGCTGGATGACCTGTTCGTTGCCGGGCCATCCAACGACTCCCCCTGAGAAGGCATCGTCTCGGCTGTCGAGGCCAAGTGTATCTCTTGCCTTCGCGCCTGCAGTTCGGGATTCTTCTGGGTGCCACGCGATCCAAGAAGTCATCTTCCGTTGAAGGAGAATGAGGAGAACCGTAGTCACGGCGAAGCAGAGGCTCATGGCAGGCTTGCCCCCTTGTCGGGCTGCGATGAGAAGGACAGAAGCAATCATCCAGAGCAGACTGGCGTGCAGGAGAGCGCCGCGTGTCCAGGGGAGCCAGAATGGTTTTTTGTGTGTGGGGTTGAACGAGCGAGGAATCAGTGAGCCGCCGATCCAATCGAACGGAAGGCTGATAGCGATGTAGCCGAGGAAGAAAAGAGCGAGCTTTGCAAGCTCCGCACTCAGCGAAACGGAGCTTGGGGGAGCTTGGAGAGTCAAAAGGCCGAGAACGGAGATGATGACCCATGAACCAACAGTGCTCATGCCTAAGAGGAGCCGAGCATTGGCCGCATCACGGGCGATCCAGGTTGCTCTGTGGCCCTTTGAATCGGGATGGAAAAGATTTTGTTGTGATGTTTCCACATCGGGAACTTGATCGTGGACTGGGGGCTTGTCAAAAAAACGGATCCCAAAATCTCTCGGCTAGGAATAACCAGAGACTTCACGTTGAAATTCGTCTTTCCCCCGGCATGTTGCGGTCATGGAAAACGAATCGGAATGTGCCTACGCGGAGCGAAGGGCGGGGCTGCTGTTTGGTCTCTTCATCGGGGACGCGCTGGCGATGCCGGTGCACTGGTACTATGACCGACGAGCGCTCTACCGGGATTACGGTTGGGTGAGTGACTACCTAGTGCCCAAAGAGGTGCACCCTGACAGCATTCTTTTTCGCTCGCAATTTAAGCCGGTGAATGAACGGGCTGAGATCCTACACCGGGAAGCAAAGCGTTATTGGGGCAAGCGAGGTTCGCACTACCACTCGGGACTGACCGCTGGTGAGAACACGGTGAACTTGTTGTTGGGCTTCGAATTGTTACAGGACGTGGTTGCGACGGGAGATTATGATGCCGATCGGTATCTGCGGATTTACCTGGATTTCATGCGCACCCCCGGAAAGCACCGAGATGTTTATCTGGAGGAATGCCATCGGGAATTTTTTCAGAACTATGCCCGAGGGAAGAGGCTTCGGAAGTGCGGGGTCGATGACAATCACATCGGAGGACTCGCCTCGGTTGGAATCTTGGTAGCCGGTCAGGACGCTGACTTGGAGACGACCCGGTCGAACGTCCAAGAGCACGTAGGCTTGACCCACCAGAACTCGCGGGTCCTCCGGGCGGCGGATTGTCTCGCGGTGATGCTCTGGAGGATCCTTCGTGGCGAATCGCTTGAGCGGGTTCTGGGAGAGGAGGCTACAGACTATTTTTCTGCCCGAAAATCGGCTCGGCGATCATCTCGGTCTGACGCTGAAGTGATTGAACAGGACTTCAGCCCAGCCTGCTACATCGAGAAGGCGTTTCCTGCATCCCTCTACCTGGCGTGGAAGTATGCTGAAGATTTCGCTCCGGGACTGGTGTCCAACACAAACCTGGGAGGAGACAACTGCCATCGTGGTGCTGTGTTGGGTGCGTTGCTTGGAGCCGCGAATGGAATCAGGTCGATTCCTTCAAGCTGGATTGACGGATTGAGGCTCGGTCCCTCATTGAAGCGGGAAGTCGACGGCTTGACGGCGGCAAACCGAGAGGAAATTGTGGCATGTTGAACGAGTCTCTCGAGTTTCCGATGACGCGGGACGCTTCTTTGAAGCGCTTGCAACTCTTTCTGGCCGATGTGAGTCAATATGGGCGGAGGCGGAATGATGTCGTTGAAAACCATCCTTACGTCTCCCGCCTGTCTCCCGCAATTCGTTCTCGTCTTGTCTTGGAGAGCGAGGTCATTTCAGCCGTGTTAGGGAAGTATGCCTTTGGGACGGTGGAAAAGTTTGTTCAGGAAGTCCTTTGGCGAAGCTACTGGAAAGGGTGGCTTGAGTTGCGTCCAGGTGTTTGGAATGAGTATCGAGAGTCGCTGAGGCACTGGAAAACCTCCGGAGATGCTCGGATCCTGGAGCGAGCCGAGCGGGTTTCCAGAGGGCGGTCTGGGATGGCGATCATGGATCGCTTTGCCCGGGAACTGCGAGAGACCGGATACCTGCACAATCATGCGAGGATGTGGTGGGCGAGTTTCTGGGTCCATGTCGAGCGTTTACCTTGGGAGCTGGGAGCAGACTTTTTCTTTCAGCATCTGCTGGATGCCGATCCGGCTAGCAACACGCTGAGTTGGCGTTGGGTGGCCGGGCTACAAACGCCGGGTAAGACCTACCTAGTCCGAGAGTCCAATCTTCGGCGGTATTGTCCTGAGGCATGGTTCGACGATGAAACAGGGTTGGAGCGGATTCGCGATGGTGGCGTTTCTGCCCTGAACGTGAAGGGGGCCTTGCGGCCGGCTCCGGTTTTGGATCGGTTGGTGTCAGCGCATCTCGAAATGCTGGGCAATCGAGTGGGGATCTGGGTGCATCCAGACGACTGTTTAGTAGAGCAGGGAGAACTTGGCCAACTGAGCCCAGTGAGTGTGGCTGGTTTTATTCCACAGAAAGTGTACAGGCGGATGGGCCTGAGCCGGGCAAGACAGCAGCACTTGGTGAACGTTGTTCGAGATGGGGTGCAGCGGGCCAAATCCCATTTTCAATGCTCGGGGGGACTCTATCAGGCGGATTCGCTTCCTGAGGCGGTGGCTTCCTGGGCGCGTGAAAATTTGTTGGACACAGTGGTGGCCTATGCACCGTTCGTGGGGCCTCTTGATGACATTGTGGGGAGTGTTCGGGAAGAATTGGAGCAGCGCGGCATATCCTTGCGGCTCATCCGGCGTGAATGGGATCGGCAATTCTTTCCCCTCGCTCGACAGGGATTCTTCCCCTTCTGGCATGCGGCGAAAAACCGCTATTGGAAACCGGTAGAAAAACCAGAGGAGGCGCACTCAGCTCAGGTTGAGTTGCCTCTCGTGTGACGTTGGCTTTGTGGGCTTTTTGGAGTTCTTGGGGTTGCGTCGGGCGCCCTTCCGGCTGCCGTGTTTTTCGAGAACCGCTTTGGCAGCCTCGCGCGTCTCAGGTGCGCGCTTGAATGCGGTGATTTTTTGTCGAGCCGAGCGATATGCGTCTACGTGGACAACGATGGGTGCTGGGTAGTCGACCCCGATACAGCAGCGGGCTTGAGATTGTTCGTCGAGTGACATCTTCTGGGGCTCGGCGATGTGGGGTAGGGGTACATCGCGGAGCTCGGGGATCCAGTGGCGAATGAATGTGCCTGTCGGATCTTGATCCTTTGCCTGTTTGATTGGGGAGTAGATTCGGGGGGTGTTGATTCCGGTGGTGCCCGATTGCATCTGGACCTGGCTGTAGTGAATGCCTGGTTCAAAATCGAGAAAAAGCCGCCCGAGGTGAATCGCCGGCCGCCGCCAATGCAGCCAAAGATGATAGCTCGCGAATGAGACGAGCATGGCTCGCATACGGAAGTTGAGCCATCCGGTTTGGGTTAGGCAGCGCATGCATGCGTCGACCATCGGGTATCCTGTTTCCCCCCGACACCAGGCCGTGAAGCGAACCTCGTCAAAATCATCTTCGCGCATGCCATCATAGCTGCGGCAAATGTTTTGAAACTCCATCTCAGGTTCGTCCTCGAGCTTCTGCATGAAATGGCAATGCCAGTGGAGGCGGCTCTTGAAGGAACGGAGAGAAGGCAACCAGGTGGAGGGAAAGTCCGCTCCCTCAGTTCGCGCCTGCTTGAGTTCTAGAGCTCGTTGTTGCGTTGCCTGTGAAACCGCTCTCATCGAAATGCAGCCCCAGGCCAAGTAGGGGCTGAGTCGACTGCAGCCAGACCAGCCTTCGACTGGACTCGACATGTCAGAGCGATAGTTGACGCTGCGCTCCTTGAGGAAGTTTGATAGGGTCTCCTTCGCCGCTGACTCACCACCCGTTTGGACCTGGGTGACCGTGGTGGGAGCCAAGCCCACGGCGGATGGTGTGAGAATGCCTTCGGAAAGCTTAAGCTTTGGAGAGTCGATTCTGCGTGGGGCGTCGGTGATGGGAAGGGCCATCTTGCTGTCCCATCGTCGCGACCAACCATCTCGATTCTTGAGTCGACGAATCACACCATCCTGTCGGAACTCCCTCCACGGAATGCCACGGCTGTGGCTCCAGTCTGCGACTTGCCGGTCGCGCTTGAAAGTGATCGCGTTTCCAGTTTCGGCATGGCTCCAAAGTGTTTCGATCGTGTAGTGCCTTGATAATTCTTCCAGGATGTCGACGACCTCACCGCATCGGATGACAAGTTGGCCTCCGCGTTGCTTTAGTGAGTGGTTGAGTTCTACGAGTGACTCATTGATGAACTGGTGGTGGTGCGCGGCGTATTCAGGGGAGGCCAAGATCTCGGGCTCGTAAACATAGAGGCACAAGACGGGGCCGCGGGCGGATGCTTCGGCCAGTGGTTGATGATCGTCGATGCGGAGATCCCGCTTGAACCAAACGAGCTGGATAGGAACGGATTGCCTCATGAGGATCGTGGAGAAGGGGTGACAAGGAAGCCGCTTGCGATATCGCCGAGCACTTGGGATCGTTGTCCCTGGTAGCTCCAGTGTTCCAGGCCTACGAGGGCGCAGATCAGAGCGTCGACTTGATCCTCGAGGGCTTTCGTCCAGTCCTGTTCAAGAGGGGCACGAGAGTTTTTATCGATCTCAATTCGATTGTCTTCCAAGTAGTCGAGCAAAAGGCTTTGCAGTTGTCTGAATGCGGAACGCCGGTCTTCCCGTCTCCCTTTCTTGTAAGGAATCCTTTCGGCGAGTCGAAACCAGCGAACGATTGCGGTGTGGGGGTAAACCTCGATCATTGAGCGTTTTCTTGAGGGCGGAAGGCTTGGAGAGCAGACGAAACCCTGCTCTTCGAAGAGTTCTCGGACGCGGGGTGGACGGGGGCAAAGGGTCGTGTTGGCAGGGTAGCATCCGCACTTGAAGCGACCGAAGACCCGATGGGTTTCTCGATCGACGGGGCGAGCGCCCTCTGAGTTCGGGCAGATCAATGGGGCGTCGATGGCGAGGAGGCAAGTTGGGGTAGATGCTGTGCGGACGAGTCTGCGGAGGGATTCATCGCCATGGGTTCGGTAGAGCGAGACGCGAGTTCGGCTTGGGTGGTTTGCTTCCAAGCAGCATATCCCGTCAGGATTCCGGTTTCCCCACGCGAGGTCGATTCCGTAGATTGTGATTTCTTTCCGGCTTTCCCGGGGCTTCATATTTGCAATTGAAGCGGTTCTTGTGTTCCTGCGAACAAGCGACCACCCAGAGTAATCTTCCTCAATCAGTTTTGGATTCAAGATTCACTCAGGAATGGAAGCTGGCAATGCTTACGCACTGCATGTGCAGTGCTTAGGGGATGTGAAATAGGCTTTCCAGTGAGTTTGGGAATGCTGATTCGTTTTTTGTGCCGCTTCGTTGGCATTGTAAACCATTTACTAATAGGTGGTTATAGAATTTTAGGCGCGTTAAAGTTGTTGATTGTCGCATTTTTAGGATATGGAGTACACAACATGCTCAACGAGGTGTGATCAATCCTAGGAATCATGTCTTCGACACGCGAACAAACCACTGACGCAAACGCCTCGTGCCATCAAACGGGAGCACAGATTTGTGTCTTCAAGAACTATGGATTTGCCTTCTCGGTAGGGCTGATGGCTTTGGCGTCATGTCTCCTATTGGGACAATTGGCCAAACCTTGGGTGCGAGAACAGGTGCGTGCTCGGGAGGTCTCTCGAGCCTTATCAAGTCAGCAGGCTCTGGTGGATTCCTTTGTGCTTTGGGACGAACGACAAGCAGAGGCGGGGGATGGGGAGCTTCAAGCGGATCTCATTGCGTCCATTGCGGAGTCCTTCTCATTAGCGGAGCAATCCAGTCTCGAGCTCTGGTTGCCGTCTGGCGATTTGGTGGTGCATGGACGAAGTGCTTTCTCGCAGGAAGATTTCGAGCAGGGAGTCTTTGTTCCTCATTTCGATAGTGGCCGCTCGTTTGACTATTCGGGTCTTCAGGCCCAGACGCAGTTCACTGGTGTGTTCTCCAGTTCGACGCGGGGAATCGAGGAACTGTTAGTTTGGAGAAAGGCTTCCTCGGGGCTGATCGTAGCGAGTCTGCAGGCCCTCGATCTCATCGAGAATCGCGTGGCGGATGTCTATAGTCTTGTTTCTGCCACGGTCACAGTATCCGCGATCTTCCTCGGAATCATTGTCTTCACTATCGTGACCGTGCAGTCGCGTCGATACCAACGACGGATCGATGAGACGATGAGCCGGTTAGCGGAGGCACTGGAAAAAAACCGGGCTCAGAACATTGAGCTGAAGGAGCAGGCCACCCAACTGAAAGCTCTTCTTGATGAGGTGCATGATCTGAACCGAATCCTCGTTCACGATCTCAAGACACCGATTGGAAACATCGAGTCGCTGGTGACTCTATTCGAGGATTCAGGTTCGGAAGAAGCATCAACCCGGGACCGCTATCTAGAGCTGATGCGTCAATCTTGCTCGCATGCGACCTCCCTAATTGAAGGGATACTGGAGATCCATCAGCTCGAAAAAGAGGATGATAAGATAGAGCTCAAAGATCTTGAGTTGAACAGCTTAGTCGGGGCGATTGCGAGCAATTTTCAGGAGGCAGCTCGACTGAAAGACATCAAGCTATCGCTCGTGACTCCAGAACAGCCGCTCCAGTTGCACAGTGAGAAGAGGTGGTTGGGAAGTCTCTTAGGAAACCTGGTTTCCAACGCAGTGAAGTATACGCATCAGGGGGGTGAAGTTCGCATTGTGACGGAAGCGGTGGGAGAGCAGACGCTCGTCAAGATTCAGGATCAAGGGCCGGGTTTCTCCGATGAAGATCAATCAAAGATGTTTCAGAAGTTTCGCGTTCTCAGTGCTCGGCCGACCGGGCAGGAGTCGTCGCATGGTCTTGGCTTGTATGCCGTGCGAAAACTCGCCGAACGTCTGGGGGCTCGGATTGATTTTGAAACCGTCTTGGGGGTTGGAACAACGTTCCAGGTTTGGTTGCCCCGGGCTTGAAGAGGGACGCTCGCCCGACCGTGATTAAGCGCTGGCCAGCGCGCCCTCGCCGAGCTCTGACCATGTTCGGACCGTTCCTGAGTAGCCGAGTTCAGTCAGGCAACGTTTGATCGCTTCCTCGGAGGAGGAGGTGATGAGAATAGAACTGGGAGCGATGGTTCTCACCTCATCGGGCGAAAGAATCGGAACACCATTGAGTTGCGTGCCATGCTTCTTCGGGTCGATGTCAAAGATGGCCACGACCCGATCTGAATTGAGTTGGGAGTGTTTTAGAACCTGATCCGAAAGCCAACTGGCTCCGTAAAGTGCTGGGGTAGCTTCCTTGTTTCGATCGGCGTAAAGATTGTCGATCTGAGCATACTTCTGACTTTTTCCTGCATTGATGTGGTCTTCCATTGCGGCCAGCCAGCTCTCTGTCGCGTCACGGGAAAGTGGTCGGGCGATGATTCTCAAAACGCGATGTCGGGCGTTCGCATAGGTTCGATTGAGTGCCATCTCTTGACACACGACGGCGTAACCGGCGCGTTGTAGGAGTTGTGAGAGGGATCCCTGCGTGAAATAGCTCACGTGTTCGAACGAAATGAAGCCGGTATCTTGGTCCAACAGGGTCCAGTCAGGAACTTCAATAAACAGTACGCCTTTTTCGCTCAACCGCTTGGCTAGTGAGCGAAGCCAGTGCACCGGGTCGGGCACGTGTTCGAGGATGTGTCTGAGAATAATGCCGTCGAAGCCTCCGAGGGCTGATTCATCTTGGCTCGATACATTGAGGTGGGGGGTTGCTGTGTCCAGAATTTGGCAGGCTTCTTGGTTTGCCTCCTCGTAGTAGGTTTCGCAGTTCCACCTGCTTCGCACGACGTCAAGGAAGGTGCCCGTGTCAGGGCCGATCTCTAGGACGTGTTGGGGTGCCTCGGGAATCTCGCGTGCGAGGAACTGGATCTGTTGTTGGAAGACGTCGCGATCGATATCCTCGAGATCTCGAGTGCGGCGCTGCTCGCTAGACGCGTAGTAGGTCATCAAGGATGCTTGATCAAGCGGAGTTTTTTGAAAAAGGAAGCCGCACTTCCGGCATGCTGTGAACTCGGTCTGAACATCGGTCTGAAAAGCCTTTACGTAGACCCGTTCTCCACCGGGCATTGCTTGAAGATTCTCGTCCTCGCAGCAGGGGCAAGCCGTGATGTTTTGTTGTCGAAAGCTTGGAGTCTTCATCTCACGCTTTTGCCAGTGGTCCCAGTACGGGCACGTACTCGGGTTCTTCCAGGAGGGGAAAGAAACGTACGATCCCGCTCGTTCTGGGAATCTGAGATTGGTTCTCGAGCGTTTTGTGAATTAAGTTGGGATGGAACAAAATCGCGTCGCCGCGTTTTAGCTCGCAGGGGACTTGTTCGAATTGATTAGCGATCGAGTCATCGACGCGCAACTGCGTCAATCCTCCCTCGACTGGAACTCGTTCATACTCAAACAACTGCTTGTGAGAGCCTCGGCATATCACCATGGGCCCATCGATTCGCTCAAGATCGCGGAAAAGGGGGAACCAGACATGGAAAGATTGCTTTCGATCTGGGTAGTAAGCCGCCTCCTGGTGCCAGTCGTAGTGAAGCTGTTTTGTGGCCGGATCATTCCAGAATACCGCGGGCGTGGTTGGGTAGAGCGAGCTGGTTTCGCGCCCTGAGATTTGAGACACGGCCTCAAGCAGTCGAGATTCGAGCACGAGACTCAGGCCTGCGACTGAGGTTCCAGCATTACGGCAAACGAGCCGAAAATTTGGAAGATCTGCATGACTGAGGGTTCGAAGAATCTCGGGTGGCGATTCAGGGATCGAACTGCCGTGGTGTTGGGCGAGATGCTTTTTAGCGCATTCCGAAATGTGATTCTCGAATGCGCTCAGCTTTGAGAGTTCAAGTGCTCCGGAGACAAAGACGTAACCTTGCTCATCGAACAGAGACTGGTAATGACCGGCTTCCACTGAGTCTTATATCGGCATTGAACGCGGAGGGCTTTAGTGGAATTGCGTATTTTTTTTGAGGTTGATGAGAGAACCTCTCTTGGTCTTGGGGAACGCAGCCTAGCACTTGTTTGCCTTTTCGAGGATGGGCGGGGCCGGTAGAGTCCTCGTCATGATAAAGCATTATAGGGCGAAACTTGTTGGTTGCTTGGCTTTCCTGGTCGCCGTTTCGGGATTAGCGCTTGCTCAATCTGGATCAGATGTCTCTCCGGGCCAACTCTTGTTAAAGGACTACCGTCCTCGATCTATCTTCAAAGTCCCGGTTACCGAGGTGAACCGAGCGAAGTTTCCGGTGATTGATGTGCACAGTCACCCGTATGTTCGGACACCTTCTCAAGTGGAGCAATGGATTCGGAACATGGATGAGGTGGGAGTCGAGCGTTCGATCGTGATGGTTGGTGCGACCGGGAAGGTTTTTGATGATGCGGTTGCACTGTTTGGAAAGTTTCCCGAACGATTCGAGCTTTGGTGTGGCATTGATTATCAGGGGTTTGATCAGCCTGGGTTCGCTGCTCGAGCCATCGCTGAATTGGAAAGGTGTCATGCCTTAGGGGCAGTGGGAGTCGGAGAGTTGAGTGATAAAGGGCGTGGGTTGCGCGGTGTCCGTGGAAACGTGGATGGGTTCCCGATGCACATCGATGATCCCCGGATGGACCCCATACTGGAGCGATGTGCTGATCTAGGACTGCCAATCAATATTCACGTGGGGGAAGACAAGTGGATGTATGAGCCCATGGATCGACACAACGACGGGCTGATGAATGCGTTTAAGTGGAAGATTCCGGATGATCCAAATGTTCTGCGGCACGATGCCATGATTGCCACCCTCGACGCAGCCGCGAAGAAACATCCGCGGGTGACCTTCATCGCCTGCCACCTAGCGAATACCTGTTATGATCTCTCCATCTTGGGACGCATGTTTGATGCTCACGCGAATCTGTACGCTGACTTTGGAGCTCGATTCGGCGAGCTGGCTCCGATCCCGCGGGCGGTGTCTCGGTTCTTTACCAAGTATCAAGATCGGATTCTTTACGGAACAGACAATGGCATCGACACAGAGATGTACCGCACAACCTTTCGCTGGTTGGAGTCAGAAGACGAACACTTTTATCCACCGCGGTTCAGAAACTACCACTGGGCTTGGCACGGATTGGGACTCGAGCCCGAGGTCTTGAAGAAGATCTACCGCGATAATGCTCTCAGGATTTTCGGGAAGCTCCGTGATCGGTGAAGGAGTGTTTTTCTGATCGCCAAGAGGCCGGTTGTCTAGGACTGCTTGTCCGCTTGCCAGAGTTCCTGGGACTCGATTCGCAGGGCCCGATTGAATTTGCTCGAGCAGTTTTCCCAAGCGATATAGGTCGTGAGTTCTACAATCTCGTCTGCTGAGAAGTGATTCTGCACTTGTTCGAATAATTCATCGTCGACGTCTTGGTCAGAATACGTAATGGCATCTGCATAGCGCAATGCGACCTTTTCTTTTTCATCGAAAAGAGGGTTCGACTCATATCGGCAAACACCTCGGATCTTCTGCTCTTCGACGCCTAATTCGCTGCTCACGGCAGCGTTGATATCTTGTCAAAAGACGCACCCGTTGATGGCAGCGACCCGACGGCAGATGAGGGATGTGAGACTGCTGGGGAGGAGGGCAGATTCAGCGAGTGCGGTCCACATGTTGGCGACTCCTTCAATGATTGAGGGGCGGCGGCCGTAGACGAGGTACGGCTTTAAGGGCGCTCCCCAATTCGCTTTCTGTTGTTCGAAAAGCTTCTTGGTGCTGTCGTTTGCTTGATGGGGATCGATACCGTCAATTCGAGACATAGGTCAGAGATGATAAGGGTTGGTGGCTTTGAGTGGTATGGCTACTTGAGTTTATCCCATTCAGCCTTGGTTGCCTCGGACTTCTGATACTCCATCATGATTGTCCACTTTGATTCCTTGATCAAAAGGGCCTCTAAATGGATGTAGGCACTCGTGGTTTTTCCGTCTTGGTCCGTCTTTGTGTAGTGGAAAATACCGGTCTCGTGAGCTGTGGTCTTATCGCCAAAACGCTGGCCGAAGCGGAAGTGAACATCCGCTTTGATCTTTCCTTCTTTCGTTTCAACAAAGCCCGGTTTCCATCCTGCGAGGGCTTGTGTTAGAGGGTAGCTGGTCGCTGTTCGGCCCGACACGAGAACTCCTTTTGGATGGCAAGTCGCTTGATAGCCTTCGAAATCTCCCTCTCTGACGGAGCGAGATACTTCGGCCCAATATGCGTCCAGTTCCTTCAACCGAGATTGCTCATCGGCGATAGTTACCGGGGCGAATGAAATAGTGAAAACAACAAAAACAATGGCGAACAGGAACCGAATCTTCATGTGGAGAGGGATACTCGATTGGTTCTATGGGGCAAAGGAGAATCGGTGCTGGGCACGCTCCTTCCGCTGGCGATATAGGTTTCAGGAGAACAGCATTGACGGGAGCCAGGAATCTTGTAGACGTTCTCACGGTTCCAAAATCGAAAACTTACCACGCTTTGTTGTCATGAATGCCACAACTCAATCGCCCGAGACCGCAACCCTACCGATCCCTCAAGAAGCGTTCGATTGGTATGATGAGTATGCCCACGGCATCATTGACCGTCGGACTTTCATCGAGCGTCTGTCGACGCTGACCGTCACTGGCTTGACGATGAGCAGCATGTTGGCGGCCCTGACCCCAAATTACGCGGCAGCGGAACAGGTGTCTTTTAACGATCCGGATATCAAAGCCAGCTATGCGGTGTTCTCATCGCCCCGTGGTCATGGAGAAGGGCGCGGTTACTTGGTTGCGCCGCGTTCGTTGGATACGAAGGTGCCGACCGTTCTGGTGGTGCACGAGAATCGGGGGCTGAATCCCTACATTAAGGATGTGGCTCGACGCGTGGCCAAGGCGGGGTTTATTGCTTTGGCGCCCGATGCCCTTCATCCTTCAGGAGGATATCCAGGGAATGATGACGAAGGAAGGAGCATGCAACGTTCGTTGGACCGCGGAAAGATCGAGCAGGATTTCATTGCGGCCGCGAAATTCCTCAAGGGGCATGAGAAGGGCAATGGTAAGTTAGGGGCCGTTGGATTTTGTTTTGGCGGCTACGTTGTGAATATGTTGGCCGCGGCGATTCCTGAAACGCTCAACGCTGGAGTGCCCTTTTATGGAACGCCTGCGGCTAAAGAGTTGCGGAAAAACATCAAGGCCCCACTCCTCGTTCAGCTGGCCGAATTGGATCGTCGTGTGAATGGATCTTGGCCCGAGTACGAAGCGGATTTAAAAGCGGCAAAGGTGGACTACACGATGCACATGTATCCTCAAGCGAATCACGGATTCCACAACGACTCGACTGGCAGATATGACGAAGCCCAGGCAGCTCTCGCTTGGGAACGTACGATTGCCTTCTTTAAGAAACACCTGAGTTAGCGGTTTGGGACGCGCCTCAAGACTTGCTAATCCCTACTGCGTCGGATCGCATTGTCGGGAATCCAGCCTGTCTTGTCTCGTTGGCGTTTGATCGTCCAGGCTTCTTTAGAGAGTTTGGTGTGGCGTTCATCCCGCCGATCAAGTGGCCAGTTGGGATCGGGGCGGTGCGCTTCGTTGAAGATCTCTTGGGCCCTTTCAACAAGATCGCTTCTTGATTGGGCGAGATCGTTCCGTTCGGCAGAATCGAAGTTGAGGTCGTAGATCTCGATGGGCTTGTCGATCCCGTTCCTCACTGCTTTCCATCGTCCGAAGCGGGCGGCTTGCACGGGACGGTTTCCGAGGTGAAGCTCCCAGTAGAAGTAGTCTCTTGCGGGAGCTTTCCCGCCTTTCAAGTAGCTGACCAGGGATTTGCCATCTGTTTCATAGCCATCGGGAGGCGTTGCGCCGCTGAGCTCAACGAAGGTGGGCATGAGATCCCAGAACGCCCAGGGTTGTGCGTCGACTCTTCCGGCTGGAATGGTTCCGGGCCACCAGGCAAAGGCTGCTTGTCGGAGCGCGCCTTCATACATGCCGCGTTTGAATCCTCGAAGGCCGTTGCTGGCTTGATCGAATCGTTTGCCTATTTCGGAGCTGGGATTGAAAGAGGATCCGTTGTCCCCGGAGAAGATCAGGCAGGTGTTTTTGTCGATCCCGAGTTCGCGTAGGGTGTCGGCCAGTTCTCCCATGTCGGTGTCGATGCGAGTGACTTGCGCTGCGTAAGCTTTCTGTGTGTCGGTCCACGGCTTATCTGCGTAGATGCCATAATCGTCAATCTCGTGTCGGCCGTGAGGGAGGGTGATCGCGTAGAAGAGCAAGAACGGCTTCTGATGGTTGGATTTCACCCATTTGATCAAGTCGTTCTGAATCAACTCTTGAGCGTAGGTTTCCCCGACGGTTCGTCCATCGTTCCCAGGGAGTACGAAAGCTTGATCGTCGTCATAGAGATAGGTCGGAAAGTAAGAATGCGCATGTCGCTGACAGTTGTAGCCGAAGAAATGATCAACCCCTTGATTGGCGGGGCTACCGGTGCTGTCGAAGAATCCCATGCCCCATTTTCCGAAGGTGGCGGTGGCATAGCCCGCTTCCTTGGCCACTTCAGCGATCGTGACCGTCTCGTCAGGTAGCGGCAATTGTCCTTCAGGCGGCACTTCGTAGTTTCCTCGCACGGGACAATGCCCGGTGTGGAGGCCGGTGAAGAAGGAGGAACGGCTCGGTGCGCAGACACTCGTGCCGCAGTAGGCTTGGAGGTAACGGGTTCCTTCTGCTGCGAGCTCATCCAGGCGGGGAGTTTGGATCAATTCTTGGCCATAGCTTCCCAGATCGCCCTGGGCAATGTCATCGCTGAGGACGAAGATGAAGTTGGGCTGCTGCTGGTCCTCAGCGTGGGATGCCGCATTCCCTCGGTGGAGCAGAATGAAGCTAAGGCAAAGGGTGGCTATGAGTGATGCTCTCGTCATGGCTGGTGGCGAGTATATCGCTGCAGGCGGGGCTGCACCAAGAACTGTTTGAGGGCGTGATCTGCGGCGTGAAAAAGCGAGAATCTTCCATCGTTCTTTCCTCTCGAATCCACTAGTCTGTTGGGAATGAAGGTTTCACGAATGCCGCACGTATGTGCTTATTTCTTCCGGCAACTCAGGACGATTCTGAGTCTGTCTTTAGCTCTCCTGCCGCTTTGGACCTCTGCTGGCGAGAAGCCCCTCAAGGTATTTGTCTTGGTGGGGCAGTCCAACATGCAAGGGCATGCGCACGTTCGAACCTTCGAACACGTTGGAATGGATCCGAAGACAGCGCCTTTGCTTGAGCTGATGGTGACTGAGAGCGGTTCGCCTCGGGAATGTGACCAGGTATGGATCTCGTATTTGAGTCAAGGTGGTGTGCGGAGCGGACGATTGACTGCGGGCTTCGGAGCCAATGAAGAAAAGATCGGGCCTGAGTATACCTTTGGCATCACGGTTCAGGAAAAACTGCAGGAGCCGGTTCTGATCATCAAAGCTGCCTGGGGCGGGAAGAGTTTGAATACCGATTTCCGCTCCCCGAGTGCGGGCCCCTACGCTTTCTCTGATACCCAAATGGAACAGTTCAAGAAGCAGGGGAAGGACCTTGATCAAATTCGACAGGCGAAAACGGACGCGACGGGGCATTACTACCGTTTGACGGTGGCTCATGTGAAGGAGACCCTGGATAAAATTGAGGAAATTATTCCGGCGCAGTATTTGAAGCATGGGCACACGCTTGCCGGATTTGTCTGGTTCCAGGGCTGGAACGACATGGTGGATCGTGGGACCTACCCAAAGCGGGACCAGGCGGGAGGATACGACGCATACTCGCATGCCATGGCTCACTTTATCCGCGACGTTCGGCGTGACCTATCTGCTCCCGAGTTGCCCTTTGTGATTGGGGTTCTCGGGGTCGGTGGGCCGGTTGAAAAATATCTTCCGGATCAAAAACGTTACGAGGGAATTCATAGTAACTTTCGCTCCGCGATGGCAACTCCGGCCTCGATGCCTGAATTTCGGAATAACGTCGCGGCCGTCTTGACTGAAAACTACTGGGACATGGAACTGAGAGATTTGCGGGCCAAAGAGAATGCCGCTCGACAGAAAGCGCGTCAGATTCAGAGAGAGAAGAAGTTAGACCGCAAGGAGCAGAACGCTCTTGTGGAACGATTGCGAGAGGAAGCGTTGACGGATTCGGAACGCGCGATTCTGGCCAAGGGAGTTTCGAATGCCGAGTATCATTACCTAGGCTCAGCTAAAATCATGGCGCAAATCGGTCGCGGTTTCGCTCAGGCCGCCTTGGAACTACTTCGCAAACGATAACCGACTCTTCGATGAGACCTCTCCGCTTGGTGGTGTTCTTTTTGTTCCGGTTGGTCTCGGGCCTTCAGGTTGCTCAGGAGTCTGCTACCGTGACCCCAGTGTCTGAACTTCAAGACTAGCTGTATTTAACGTCGACTGAAGGAGAGTGGCGTAAGATTAATCCGGTAGTCGTACCGAAAGGGGACAGTCCCAAGAAAGCGCACTAAGACTTCTGGAATGGGTAGAATGTCATTCGGCAATTCCGCAACAGGGGATATCGAGTGATTCTGCGGAAAATATCGGAATCCTGGGACTGACCCCTTTTTTGAACCAGAATAGGAGTATCCTAACACCTCTGAAACCGCAAGAAGGGGGTAGTTATGGCCAAGCATACACCAAGATTCCGGCTCCGGCAGAGTAACAGCTTCCCCCCACCAAAGATCAAGGAGTTGTAGTTGTCACTGGCTGTGGCGGCGATACAATACGCATCCCGTTGAACCGAATATCTGAAACCTGTGTTTCAGGCCCAAAAATTGGCCCAGATCTGTTGAGTGTGTAGCCTCGACTTAAATTCTCAGTAAAAATCTCCACCGTGCTTTTTGGCTTTATGATTCTTGGTGGTTGCTCCGCGGTTCCCACATCATATGGCGCCTGGCCAACGAGCCTAATCTGCGCGTTGGTGAGCACTATTGAATTGGGTGATGCATTCGTTACTAAAACAGATTCAGGCCATCCCCCAGCATTCCTGATCTCAACGAGCCTCACCAACTCGCCTAGAGACGGCGGCTTTGCATCCACTTTGTTCAGGATGCTGATTAACCCTGTGGTCAAAAAGAGAGCTCCGGTTGATGCGATAGCCCGCATTATAATATTGGTTTGAGCCGACTCCAACTGCTTCTTATTCTCCAGAATTTTCCGGTCTTCTTCATTCAACAGGATTCCGGTTCTAAATATCTGCAACACAGCATCAAGCACAGTCTGTCGTTGCACAGGACACTCTGTTTTACTGAAATCAATTCCCTTGACGACGTTCTCTAAATTCTCCAAATCCTTCACTGTACTGTTTTCAGCTAGCTGATTCGAATCTTCTACCAGCAAGCTTTGCCCCTCAGTGCCAAAGATCTTAATTGAAAACTTGGATGACTCGCGGTGTCGCCCAACAATCACTAAATGCTCTCCTTGATCAGGCAATTCACTTTCTTCATTGAACTCAACAAGCCTCAAATCAAACTCCTGCAGCCTCGGCAGGTTTATAACTCTCTCCCTCAAACGATTGTGGTATGTACTCGCCCCCACAATACTGACAACAAAACCACCTGCTAGAAATAGAATGTTGGACAAGGACTCTCTGTCGTTGATTGACAAACTGTCCAGCATAGAAACCGAAATCAAAAACATTGCGAACATCGTGAAAGTGTGAATACCAGTAAAGAGAGGTCGCCAAGGATTCATCACGGTCACACCTATGAAAACCATCATTAAACCTGCGTAATAGCCGTGATCGCTGCCCCCCATTCTGATTGTCAGAAGAGTCATCCCTAGTGCAATCAACTGCTGAGTCATTATGCCCATTATGATCAGCTGCTTGGTCCTACTGCGCCGCTGAGCTTCGATGGGCTTCTTAGTATGATTGTGAGTGCAGAATATGAACAATCCGCAGCTCACAACTATCACTAGCCGGATTCCCCAACACTGATAAAGCAACTCAAACTTCCCTACATGCGCCAGGAGCATGTAATCCACGGCACCGTAGCTTGGAACTACAAGCAGGGCCAGAATGGCACTGAAAAACATACCATCTAGTACGTTCTTACTCGACAAGTCTTTGTCAGCCCAAAGGGTAGGAAGCAACTTTGGCACTTTGGAAAAAGAGTTAACAAACGCAGAAACGCTGCTATCCGTTGCGGCTTTTTCTTGCTCCTCAGGGGTCACCAAAACACGACTAATAAATCAAATCACTAATGTCAACAGGCAACTGGGAAGATCATCTCGCTCTCCAATGAATCTGTGCTCTATGGAAGAGAACGAAGTATTGGACGCTTCGTTTTTAGAGTCATCGCACTAACCTACCAGATTATCAGCTTGTCTGAAGCTCAGTAGACTGATCACGAAGTCAATCTGCTAAAGCATGAAGCGGAATGGCAGTTTTTGTCCGACTTCGATTGAAGTAGAGCGTCTTCAAGTAGTATTGACACCAGGCGAAGGACGAAGCTTGATCGCTACTGTCAATTACTGGAAACCTCTGACCCGCAACAAACTGTTTTTCTTCCAAGATCAATCCAAGAAAGGAGTCAGTCCCAAGAGAGCGCACTAATGCCGCTGGAATGGGTTGAATGTCATTCGGCAATTCCGCAACAGGGGATATCGAGTGGCTCTGCGGAAAATATCGGAATCCTAGGACTGACCCCTGTTCCGCGCGAATAGCTGAGGTGGTCTGAAAGTCAAATGATGTTGAATCTGTAGACCACGCGGTTACCAGCGATTGTAGTTCTTGAGAAAGGATTTAGGTGCTTCGGAGGTCGGTTGCGTTAACTATTGTTTTAAGGGCTGACGCCTGGGGGCGTGGCGTGTCGGCATTGACGACTTCACAAAGCGGCTTGCTGACTATTTGTTCGGCGAAGCTTTTTTTGATCCGCTTTTTCCAGACTTGATAGACTTGCTTTACGGCCATATTTATGCCCATCTAATGAAGACTACTGTTGAGATTCCAGACCCGCTCTTTCATCGTGCTAAGGTGTTCACTGCTAAGCAGAAAATCACTTTCCGTGAATTGATTATCGCGGGTCTTGAGAATGCAATGTCCTCCCCCATTACCAAAGGTGACCGTCCGAATCTTAGCGCCGAACAGGCCGCGACCATGGAAATTGATGAGATCGGCGTGCCCATCCTAAAACGGAGGAAAATCCCTCCTAGAAAGAAATACCTAACTCAAATCGCCGATCTACGTGAGGAACTTGGCGTCTGAAATGCGTTTGCTCGATATAAGCGTCCTGATTGCGAGTGCCGACTCACAGCATCCGTCTCACCGGGCTGCGTTCGAATGGATGCGCGACCTATCATCTGGCTGGGCACCGGAAAAGGGTCAGTCCCAGGAAAACGCACCAAGACTGCTGGAATGGGTTGGATGTCATTCGGCAATTCCGCAACAAGGGATATCGAGTGACTCTCCGGAAAATAGCGGAATCCTGGGACTGACCCCTATTATGACTCCTTAATGTCCGGAAAAAACAGGGGGTTTTGCAGCGGAATCGACATTGGGCAAATGAAGACTTCTCTTCGGGAGGCTATCTCAGAGACGTGGTCCCAAACCCCTTCATCCGATCGAGAATTTTGGAATCGAATGATGGCTGCCACCTCCAAGTGAGAATTCCCTTAGGGTCCCCGATCGAGTTTCAGGGAGAATCTATTGCCAGGGAAGGGCATTTGTTGGTTCAATCTCCGGTCGGGCGAAAGCCTGGAACCAAACCCAGTTTAATCCCTTGTGATATCGAAACAGATAGACATCAATTCCATGAATAGCCGCTACCTTTTCCTCCCGTGTGTTCTCCTGATTGCAGCGCTTTCTGCCTGTGGCAAAAAAGAGCAAGTTGAAGTGCAGACGGCTCAGGCTGACTTCGTCCAGAACTCAGGTGATGAGGTGACGGCGGATGTCTGGGGTGTTCAGTTCGAAGTGGCAAGCCCAGTAGGAACGTCTGCAGGTTCGACCATGGAAGGCATGCTTCATTCGGATTCTGGACAGAACGATGCTCTTATGAAGCTGACCATGGGGGACGATGTGACGGTCCTGCTAGAGAAGCGAGGGACTGATACGATCGCCTTTACCTTCAATGAAGAGAAACACGGTACGTTGGAAGAGGGTGATTTCGTGACCATCGATGAAGACCGGATCGTCATGGTCAATGGATTCGTTCGCGACGTCGACGATCAATAGGGCAGCAGCCCAAGTGTATTCGGAAGAAAGCTGAGGTAGGCTTATGTTGGCACGAAGAATCACATGGCTCTTGGTGATTGTCTGTGGTTGGACCGCGGCGTTCGCTGAGCAAGCTCTTTTACGTCGGGGACATGCACAGACGCCGCAAGAGGCGAGCTTGGAACTTCAACAGTTTCGAGAATCCTACTCGAGCCTCTCGGAATGGAAGAAGCGTCGTGAGCTGATTCGCGACGGGATTCTACGGGGCGCGGGTCTCGCTGTTTTGCCCAAGAAGACGCCTCTCAAGCCCAAACGATCGAACAAGCGAAGCTACACGGGGTACACGGTTGAGAGTGTGGCTTTCGAAAGTTCTCCTGGGTATTACGTGACCGGGTCCTTGTACCTTCCTAAAGCATTCGCTGGGCAGCTTGCCGGTATCTTGTGTCCCCACGGTCATGGGGGAAGATTTCGAGGGAGTCGGCAGACTCGATGTGCTGTTTTGGCTCGAATGGGAGCAGCCGTCTTCCAATATGACATGGTGGGCTATGGCGATTGGAAAGAGGCTGGCTGGTCTCACAAGGAAACTCCCGAGGTGCTTCGCCTGCAGACTTGGAACAGTATCCGCGCTCTAGATTTCGTGTCCTCGCTTCCTCGGGTGGATGCGAGCCGGCTAGCCATCACGGGCTGTTCTGGTGGAGGAACGCAGTCGTTTGTGTTGGCTGCGATCGATGACCGGGTGGCCGTGAGCGTTCCGGTATGCCAGGTGTCGGCTCACTTCTTCGGTGGTTGTGTGTGTGAGAGTGGAATGCCCATTCACCAAAGCTCAAAGCACAAGACAAACAATGCCGAAATAGCGGCACTTGCGGCGCCCCGCCCTCAACTCATCATCTCGAATGGATCCGATTGGACGAAACATACGCCTCGCCATGAGTTTCCTTACATCAAGCAGGTCTACGAACTTTTCAATGCAGGCGGGCAGGTTGGGAATGCCCACTTCGCCGAGGAAGAGCACGACTATGGTGTCTCGAAGCGGATGGCTGCCTATCCGTTTCTCGCAAAACACTTAAACCTTCACTTAGAGGCGGTGCAGGGTGAGGAAGGGCGGATTGATGAATCCTTTGTCGTCGTAGAGAGTCGGGGCGCGATGCTTGTATTTGGTCCCGACAATCCTTATCCGGCCGACGCCGTTGTTCCGAATACGCCGCTTCCCCGACCCTGAAACTCAGCGAGTAGCCAGTTCGGAGGACAAGACTCGGAGCCAGTCAAGTGACTCGAGGGTTGAGGCGGCCCGTTCCCGAATCGTCTCGATGGTTGGAGGTTTGAGTTCATCCTCGCCGGATCCGACCACTCCTTTCCGGAAGAAGTATTCATTTGGGTTTGCGGGATTCTTCGATTCTTTCTTCCTTAGGTTCGAGAATTGCATGTGGCTAACGGCACGGGCGATCTGCTCAGGGGAGGATTCGATGGCCAGCCAGGAAAGCATCGACGTCAGAGATTGCTCAGGTGATCGCAAGAGTTGTTCGTATGATTGAATAAAGATTCGTCCTCCCAAACGGTGATGCGTGAGCGCTTCGTCGGTGTGTTGAAGCCAAGAATCGAGTTTCCTAAGGCAGAACGAGTCTACCCCATCCGCGACCTGATCTTTCAGAGCATCGTAACGAAGATGAAAGTGATAGTAGGACACAAGTGCATCGACAGGTTCACGGACGAGGTAAAGATGTTGGATTCTCTGATAGGCTCCTTCCCCGAATAGGTCGGAGATCTGGTTGATCGTATCGTGCGATTTCACGATCCGATGACCGTGAACAAGTTCGGCGTCCTGTTGGCGGACATCGTTCGAGTGCACGTCAGGGATGAGCTGATCAGGATGAACAGGAAGCTCCGTCTGTGTCTCCATTCCCGCGTTTTGTAGAAAGACATCCGCGATCAGGTGGCGAGCCCAGGTGTTGCCAGAGCGGGGATAGGAGCTCACGAATGAGAGGTCGTGTCCGTTTTGAAATTCTGATTGAAGATGCTCGAGATTGGTGTGGTAAGGGTTCATACGGACTGTTTTCTAGAATTATCGGTTCGAGACGGCTGTGGCTTGAGCGGAAGTCTCATGCCATCTCCTTTGGCGAGCGAACCTGCCTCCGCTTGCCTGATCGGTGGTATGAGTAAACTCAGCGGTAAATAGGCTGATTTCTTGAGAATCTTTTTTGTTTCGGGATGAAAAGCTCGTCGCTAATGTGCCAGCACCCGAGTGATGCGGACTAAAATCTCTTCTCACCCAATGAAATCAGGTCTCTACCTTACTCTTCTCTTGGCTCACATCGTTGCCTTGGCGGCTTCCAACGAGGCGCCTCTTTTTTTCAGGGAGGACTGGAAGGAAATTCCGTTTGCGTTGCCAATTACTGCGGAACACGTTTCGAATCCAGCGTTGCGTATGGAACTTCACGGGCCCGGCAAGATGGGGATCAAGAAGTCGCATCATGCCGAAATTGAGAACGATCCCTACTATGTCTGGTCTGGCCGTTGTGAGATGAACTGGGCGCTCTCGCTGAAAAAGGTTGGGGAGTATGTCGATCTTTCAGGGCCTGATGCCAAGGTTCGTTGGCGGAGCCGTCAAAGTGGCGAGCATGCCCTTCATTTGGTGATCATGTTGCCGGGTAAGCGATGGTTTGTGAGTGAGCAGAGTGATGCGGGAACGACTTGGCATGATCATGAGTTTCGAATCTCGGACCTGACATGGCGCTACTTCAGTATTGTGAAGGCGACCTCTGAGGAGCGAGTGGAACGGCCCTCGTTGGAACGAGTAGAGGAGATTGGTTTTACAGACCTTCGCGTAGGGCGAGGAAGTCGCTTTAGCTCGCGCCTGGATTGGATCGAGGTGTATGGAGATTCCGTAAAAGTTCCTCGGAAAGATCCTCCACCGGTTCGCTCGAGTCGGGTCCCGGAGGTGTTACCAGAGACGGTGTACGCTCACAGGGATTTAGTGTTCGCTCGTTACGGTAAGCGTGAACTCAGCTTGGATCTCTACCGGCCGAAGCAGGGAAAAGGGCCGTTCCCGGCGGTGGTGTTTATTCATGG
The DNA here is from genome assembly GCA_964342405.1 of uncultured Verrucomicrobiota bacterium. GTDB lineage: Bacteria > Verrucomicrobiota > Verrucomicrobiia > Limisphaerales > AAA164-E04 > UBA2970. The sequence continues at coordinate 26,045 of CAYFGX010000027.1, forward strand.
TGGTGGGTGGTATAAAGGAGACCCGAGTAGCTACACGGCTATGGCGCAGCAGCTTGCGGCTCGAGGCTATGTGACGCTCAATATTCACTATCGACTGTCCGGAGAGGCGCCTTTTCCTGCCGCGATTCATGACTGCAAGTCTGCGGTTCGATGGGCGAGAGCGCACGCTGAGACCTTTCGGATTGATCCGGATCGGATCGGATCACTCGGTGGATCGGCTGGTGGGCATCTGTCTGGATTGTTGGCAACCAGCGGTGAAGTAGAACGATTGAATCGAGGGGGAAGCTACTTGGATCAATCTAGTGCGGTTCAGGCAAGTGTGGTGATGGCTGGTAACATGGATTTCACGACGCCCGCAGCATTGGAAGCAACGCGGACCGATCCACGTCGAAGGATGATGATCTTCATGGGGGGAACCTGGGAGGAGTCGAAGCAAGCCTATATCGATGCCTCACCAATCAAGCATGTCTCATCTCGCACGCCTCCCATGCTATTTATGGATGGTGAGTATGATCGTCCCGGTGAGCGTTCAGAAGCGATCAAGAAACGCATGGCTGAGCTTGGAATCTATCATGAGTTTCACGTGATTAAGAATGGGCCTCACCCGTTTTGGTCGCTTCACCCATTCTTCGATCCCGCGCTTGAGCTGGTGACGGCTTTCTTCGACAAGACGCTCAAGGAGAAGCGGTAGTATCGGGGACAGTCACTTTTCGGACGAGCCGGCTCTAGGGAAGAGCGCCTTCTGTTGATCCTTGAAGTAGCGGGCGCTTTGGACCATCGCTGGCAAATTGTTCTCGAAGGCGTAAGAGTATTCCAGTCCGATGAGGGTGGGAGCTAGTTTGAGGCGATGGATCGCCTTGAGGACTTCGGCGATCTGTCCAACTCCCGTTCCCCATGGTACGTCGTGACCTTCCGGAGTGCGTTCGTTGAGATCGTGCAGCTGGATCGTTAGGATACGATTCCCCAACAAGTTGATTCCTGCGATCGGGTCGATTCCAGCTCGCATCCAATAGCCGGTGTCTGGACAAACACCGATCCTTGGGCCTCGTTCTTTACAGTGTTCGAGGACTTTTTCCGGATGCCAATAGTGTGGAGTTTGGTCTGGGCCGTGATTGTGAAGCGCCAGGTTGATTTGATATTCGTTACAGTATTGCTCCAGTAGATCCAGCGATTCAGGGGCAGGCTCGGAGATGAAAGTCTGGATGCCCATACTCTTTCCGAATTCGAAAACTTGCTGGCAGGCTTCGTCGGTTGTTGGCATTTTCGCGTAGTAGAGAACAGGGATTTGAACGCCTGTAGCCCTCACCTTCGCTTTTACCTTCTCGAGTTCCTCAGCGCCCAGGTTCGCGTCGAATGGGCGGTCGATGTCACGACTCACTTTTTGAAAGCTAATGCCGTCATAATACGGGATACCGAGGCCTTGGCATTTCTCGAGTGCTTCGAAGAGCGTGAATCTGTGGAATCCCCAGCCAGAGATGCCCAATCGCCATTGGTGTTGTGGAGTCGGTGCTTTGGATTCACCGCTAGCGTGGGGGCTCGCGATTAGGCTGCTCAGAATCGCGAGCAGGATCCCTAGGTGGGAGCAAGGTCTCTTGTTCATTTTGGTGTCTTCGTTGAGGCGAGGGGAGTCAGCGTGATGTTTCGATAGTAGATTTCGGCCCCTTCGCATTGGAGAAGGATTTTGCCTTTGTATGGATATACATCGGAGACCTGATTGATCAGTGTGCCGTTGAGCCAGGTCGAGATGGAACGATCTCGGCACTCGCAGACGAGTCGGTTCCAATTGCCGTAGGGGCGCTCTAAATCGTTGCTTCCGCGAAAGTCGCGTTGGTCCTTCCACTCCAGTGACTTCTTGCTCCAATTGATGCGGCCGAAGGTATGGAGCTCTCGTTTCTGCCCCCCAGGCTGCCAGAACGGAAAGCCATCGGAATCCGTGAATGATGCTTGGGAAACGGTGGCTCGAGGCACGATCAAATGCCCCTCTCGGTCGTCACCCCGAATTAACAAGAAATCGCCGGTAGCTCCTTGGTAAACATTGCATTCGATGGCTGCCATGTAGGCTCCGTCACCGTCGTGACTGTTCCCGTGGGGGCCGGTGGCGTGGAGGAACACACCTGAGTCGAGGGCCGTGCCTTTGCGTTCCCCGCGATCTGTGTGGCTTTGTTTGCCCCAGCGAAATTCGAGTTTGAGGCGGTAGTTTTCGAATTCGTCATTCGTGGCCAAGTAGCCATAGCCCTCGCCGGAGATTCGAATTGAATGGTCCGCAACGGTGAACACTGACTGCGGGTCCGTGTGTTGAGAGGTTTTCAGCCACGTTGTCCATCCGCTAAGGTTTTTTCCGTTGAAGAGTTGGATCGGCTTGGAGGCTCCATTCGCGTGAGTTGCGCAGAAGCAGAATAATCCCAGCACCAGGGTGATTGTCATGCGCATAGGTTTCATCGTCGAGGTCGGGTGAAGGATCCTAGACAGTAGTACGTCGTTTGGCAAGGAGGGGGCGAGTAGTTGAGGGGAGCAGCGTGATTGATTTGAGGAGAAATCTCTAAGAAAGGAACGGCTATTGTGTCCTGTAGTCATGAGCACAGACATTTCTCTCAACTCTAGGAACCGTAGTGGCCGCAAAATGACTGATTACCGATCACTGATTCGGATCTCACTGCTATGGGTCCTGTTTTCTGTGGCTGGCTTGAACGCGGCGGAGCCGCCAACATTGATGACCCTCGTCATGAAGTGGCGATATCCTGAGGCGAAGTTCCAAGGCGCGATGCTCAGCGATGGAGCAACCGTCGGCGCTCGTGGGGAACGTACGGTCCCATCCACGGTTTGGCAGTGTGAGTACCTGACCGATGATTCGGTTGTGGATGTCGTCGCGTTTTACAAAGAGTTTATTTCGACACTGAAGCCGGGACCTGAGATCGAGTCCTTGCAAGTTGCTGGCGGTCGATCCGTGCATGTCTTGGATGGCGGTAAGGATCGGGATCTGGGGATGCAGATCATACTTATCAATGAAACCAATGCCTCGACGACACTCGTCATCAGTCGAGCCAAGCAGGAATCTCAAACCCATATAGCTTGGTCACGCTACGAGCGGCTTTAGCCGATGGTGAATCGCTACGAGGCTAGACGTGCTGGTCGACGAGGATGGGGTTGCCGTCTGGATCGACCGCAATGAAGCTGGCGGGGCCCGTCGTGGTCTCGTCCGCTTCGGTCGTTATCGGGACGCCCTGCTCCTTGAGCTGTTTCTGTAACTCCCGGACATCGGTGAATGACTCGAGCTGGTTGGCGTTCTGATCCCAGCCGGGGTTGAACGTCAGAATATTCTTTTCGAACATTCCCTGAAAGAGCCCGATCACGTGATCCCCGTTCTTCATGATGAGCCAATTACTTGAAATCTCGCCCATAACGGCCTTGAAGCCGAATTTCTCGTAGAATTCTTTTGAAGCCTCGAGGTTTTTGACAGTTAAACTGACGGAAAATGAGCCTAATTGCATGAGTATCCCTTGGCTTTTGTGTTCGTAGCGGATTGGATGAAGAATCTAAGCCAGGCTTTCGCCGAACTCGATCGTAAAAGTACGACAATTGACTTTGTCACCTTTTCGTGATTCCTGGCATCTTTCTATGCGTTGTCCAGAATGCCTTATTGGTTGTGGATCGAATTCAAATCAGTGAATTAAGAAATTATGAAGAATTTAACGCTCCTTACGACTGCCTTGATGGCGTCCGGCCTGCTTGCTGGAAGCACCGACGGAATGGCTCAGGGAATGCCTGGTTCGGGGCCGATGCCGCTTCCAGGGCAGGCTCGCCCCATCTTTGTTAATCTCGAGCCAGTGCAAGCGCCCGAACCCGGGCAACCCAGTGCCCCGGACGGGGATCGTCCCGAACGACCAATCGCCGTGCCTCCGATTCCTGTAAGACCGGGAGGCGATCCTACTCAAGGACCAGACGGGCAACAGCCGACGAACCCCGGCCCAGTGCCCGTGGCGCCGAATCCACTGCCGGTAGCTCCGAGTCCAGAACCTGAACCACAGCCAAACGGGCCTGGGAACGGTCTCGGTCCACGGCCTGGATTCGGTGGAAGGCCGGTGGAAGATCTTTCGCTTGAAGAGAGAATTGATGCCTTTTTCGAACGGTTTGATCTGAACGGTGATGGCCTTGCCACGAGTCGAGAGATCGAACGAGCACAAGAGGATGGCGCATCAGGGCGAGCTGCGATGTTCATGGCGGAGAACGATTTCAATCAAGATGGCATGGTTTCACTAGAGGAATTGGTGATGCGCGCTGTGGATATGGCAGTTGCGGCCCGAACTGAGCGGGCGGCTCCGTTCGATTTGGACGGTGACGGCCAGATCACTGAAGATGAATCGATCTCAGTTCATCAAATGAGAGTCGAGGAACGTGTGAGTCGAGCATTGGCTCGAATTGGCGATCTTTCCGGGGGCGAGGGACGACGAGGTCGAGAAGGAGCGAGACAAGGTCAGCAAGGACGAGGAGATCGAAATGGTGCTTTGGGGCGTGACCAACGAGGCCAAGGTCAAGGGCGGGGAGCTCAGAACGGACGCGGAGTTCAGAATGGACGCGATGGACGCGATGGACGTGATGCACGTGATGCA
>CAYFGX010000027.1:30751-108110 GCA_964342405.1 uncultured Verrucomicrobiota bacterium
CGTGATGGACGTGATGGACGTGATGGACGTGATGGACGTGATGGACGTGATGGACGTGATGGACAACGCCAGTCTGGGCAACGAGGTGTCGAGATCCCTCTGGTTCTCGACGCGGACGATGACGGGGCCATTACTCGGGAAGAGATCTGGTTGTTAGTTGTGACGACGGTGGGAGAAGCCAAGAGCCAATTTGACGAGCATTTCGATCTGAATATGGATGGAGTGATCACCTCTGACGAAGTTTCCACCGTTGATATCGAAGCGATCATGGAACAGGCCGCAGCATCCTTGGAGCAGTGGGACGCGAATGGAGATCAGCACATTTCGATCGAAGAACTTGAACGAAATCCTGGTGGGCGCGGTAATGATTTTGATAGTCCGGAAAACCCACAGGAGCCAGGCGAGGGGCAGGGTCCTGGAGCACCACAAGGTCCAGGCCAGGGCAATGGTCAACCTGATCCAGGTCAAGGTCCCGGTGGTAATCAAGATCCACAGGGTCCAGTGCAGGGGCCGGGACAAGGACAGCAACCACAAGGTCCAAATGGTGGAATAGCTGAGCCCCAAGATCCTAATCAAGTCCGTTCGCCCTCACAGGGGTGGCGACCGGGATCGAACGGTCGCGGATCTGACCGTGGACCACAGCGGCCATCAAATCGGCCTGGTCGCGGACGGTAGTCGTTGAAGTTAGAAATCAGAAATTAGAAATTAGAATCGGACTCGCTTGTTGGGGGCGAGTCCTTTTTACTGGATGTTGAGAGGGCGCCGATCGTGTGGGGATGTGTGAAGTGGAAACGATCGTTTTTCTTGATCAGACCTTTGCTGATCTTTCTGCTGTCTCAGTCGTAAGGAGGCTTCAGTCGTTTTGGGTCACTCAGCCTGGGTTTTTGGAAGGCGCTTTTTTGAGAGTCGCTCGCCGATCCAGATCTTTATGAGTGATTGACGGGGTACGCCTAATCTCTCGGCCTCTCGATCCAGTTGCTGGATCATCCAAGAAGGAAAATCTACGTTCACGCGCTTGGCTGCTAATCCGGGACGGACGGCCTTGCTCAGATCAAGATAAGGAAGAATGTCTTCGCCTCCTTGATCGAATATCTCATCGAGTTCTTCGGCTTTCATAGAGTTCTACTTCTTTTGGGCGGGCTCGTCGCACCGAAATAATGCGAATCGAGGTCCCGCGATATGTGAAGAATGCAGCCCAAACCCTCGAGCGAAGGGATCCGAGAAGAGCATGGCGCTCCTCGGTTTCACTGATCGCAGGAATCTGGATTGCTTCGGCATCGTTCCATAGTTTCTGAGCTTCCGCGAAGCTGATTCCGTGTTTCTCCTGATTCGCTAAATCCTTAGCACAATCAAACTCGAAATCCATTGGTATAAAAAATATACCTTTATCTGGGCTCGTCAAGCTGGGATGAGCACATCCTCGAGGCTGCATTTGCTTGCCTTGTTTTCGGAGACCTTGAGGATAAGGAGTGTGATGAGAGCGAGATATCGAGTCTTTTTCTGGGCCTGGAGTCGAGTGGTTTTGCTGGGTATCGTGGCTTTGTGTGGGGATGCCGCCGCTCAAGAGGCGGCTGGCTATTATCGTTTCCCGGCAATTCACGGTGACACGATCGTGTTCACCGCTGAGGGGGATCTTTGGAAAGTGGCTGCCCAGGGAGGGCATGCCCATCGTCTCACGGCTCATCCGGGAGAGGAAACCCATGCCACGATCTCACGCGATGGCAAGACGATCGCCTTTACTGGGACCTACGAAGGGCCCAGCGAGATCTACACGCTTCCGTGGGGAGGTGGTTTGCCGCAGCGGTGGACTTATGATGGATCGCCGAGCTTGGCGAATACCTGGTCGCCGGACGGGTATCTGGTCTTTGCGACTACTGCTCATTCGACACTGCCGGATTATCAATTGGTCTCACTTGATATTGGCAAGGGAGTGGAGCGGCGTATCCCGCTGAGTCAGGCCAGTGAGGCCAGTTACAGCGATGACGGGCGAACGGTCTTTTTCGTCCGACCAGCAGATCATCGGAATGTGACGAAACGCTATACGGGAGGGACCGCTCGGCAGGTTTGGAGCTGGACAGCGGGCGAGGATGAAGCGAAACGACTGACAGAGGGGTACGCGGGAGAGTGTCATCACCCGATGTATTGGGATGGCCGGGTTTATTTTGTGACGGACCGAAGTGGGAGCATGAACCTCTGGTCTGTGAACCCTGAGGGTAAGGATTGGCGTCAGCACACACGACATCAGGCCTTTGATGTACGGTCGCCGTCAATCGGTCAGGGCCGAATTGTCTATCAGCATGCTGCCGACATTCGCTTGTATGACATTCGGACAGGTGAAGATCGATTGGTGTCGATTGCCTTGGTTTCGGACTTTGCCGAACGGCAGGAGAAATGGGTTGATGACCCTTTGGATTATGTGACGCGAGCACGCCTGAGTCCGGACGGGAAACGCGTTCTCTTCACGGCCCGAGGGCGCCTGTTTGTTGTGCCTGTTGGGGACGGTCGGTTAACGCCCCTTTTTCCTGAACCGGGAATTCGGTTTCGAGATGCGTCTTGGATGCCGAGCGGAGAACGGGTTCTAGCGTTGACGGATCAAAGTGGTGAATTTGAGTTTGTCAGCCTGTCTCCGGAGGGAGGGGAGGAGCCCCGTCCTTTGACGGACAACGGATCCGTACTCCGCTTTGAAGGGAAGGTGTCTCCGGATGGAAAGTGGGTGGCCTTTAGCGATTTGGACAACAGTTTGTGGTTGCTGAAGCTTGCCACGGGTGAAATGCGTGCTGTGGTCGATAAGGGGCGTTCGTTGAGTGATCTTGCTTGGGCGCCGGATAGCCGGTGGTTGGCGTTCGTTGAACAGGCAGCCAACACCTTTTCTCAGATCTGGATCTACGATGTCGAGCGCGAGGAGCGCGTGCCGGTGACGACGGACCGATTGAATAGCGTGGATCCGGTTTGGGGCTCGAAAGGTGAACGCTTGTTCTTTCTTTCAGATCGTTCCTTCCGGTCCCTCGTCGGAAGCCCGTGGGGGACGCGTCAACCAGAGCCGTATTTTGACAAGAAGATGAAGCTTTACGAGCTGGAACTGCGGCCGGGACTACGTTCGCCGTTTCGACCATGGGATGAGTTGGCAGATCGTGGTGAGAATAAGGACAGCGAAAAGGTGGCTGCGAAGGATTCGGTTGAAAAGGGGAAGGATGTGACGTCTCCGGTCGAAGTTGAAATCGACTTCGATGGAATCCAGCAGCGAATCGTTGCTCTGCCTGTTCCAGCAGGGAACTACTTTTCTTTGAGAGGGAATGATAAGGCCTTGTTTGCCCTTGCTCGAGAAACAGGGCTTGGAGGGAAGACGCATCTGAAAGGGCTGAAAATTGCCAATGAGGGAGCCAAGTGGGTGACTGTGCTGGAGGATGTATCGAGCTTCGACTTGTCTGCCGAAGGGACAAAGCTTCTGATCAGAAAGGGACGCAACTATTACGTGACGGATGCGCGGGCAGTGAAAGCAAGCGACCTCGATAAAGGGCGAGTCGATCTCGCGAATTGGGGCTTCTCACTGAATACTCAGGAGGATTGGCGACAAATCTATACGGATGCTTGGAGGATGGAACGGGATTACTTTTATGATCCCGGCATGCATGGGGTGGATTGGGATGCAATCCATGACAAGTATTTTGCCTTGGTTGACCGGATCACCACACGGGCGGAGCTCTCGGATTTGATCGGACGGATGGTTGGAGAGCTTTCCGCGCTGCACACAAGTGTTCGAGGAGGAGATCTTCGTGAGGGACCCGTGGATATTGGTGTGGCATCCTTGGGGGCTCGGTTTGTGCGAGATGTCGCGCGTGGAGGATTTCGTGTTGATCGAATCTATCGTGCCGATCCGGATTTTCCTGAGGAGCGTGCCCCCTTGGATCAGCCAGGCTTGGGGGTTGAGGTGGGAGATGTGCTGACGCATGTGAACGGGCAGTCGCTTCGGGATCGAAGTCACCCAAATCAGTTGTTGCGTGATCAAGCAAGGGCCCAGGTCCGCTTGCGCTTTGTTTCGGATCGGTACGAGGGAAGTCGAGATGTCATCGTTCGACCGATGAGCGATGATGGCACTTTGCGCTATCGCGATTGGGAGTTGAGTCGAAGGGAACGAGTGGAGTCAGCTGGCAAAGGTCGCATTGGCTATGTTCATTTGCGGGCCATGGGGTCTTCTGACTTGTCTCAATGGTATCGCGAGTTCTACCCGGTCTTCGATCGGGCTGGCCTCATCATCGATGTGCGCCACAATCGAGGAGGCAATATCGATAGCTTCATTCTGGAGAAACTGTCTCGTCGGGCTTGGATGTATTGGAAGTCACGCGATCGTGAGCCGACCTGGAACATGCAGTACGCCTTTCGTGGGCATATGGTTGTCTTGATCGATGAGCGGACAGCGTCGGATGGTGAGGCTTTTGCCGAAGGGTTTCGTCGGCTCGGTCTAGGCCCGTTGATTGGCACGAGAACCTGGGGCGGAGAGATCTGGTTGAACTCCGCAAACCGACTTTCAGACAACGGCTTGGCTCGAGCCCCCATGATGGGAGTCTATGGCCCTGAAGGAGAGTGGTTGATCGAGCAACATGGGGTAGAGCCGGACGTGGTGATTGATAATTTGCCGCACGCCACCTTCAATGGCAAAGATGCGCAGTTAGAAGCAGCCCTTGCGTATCTTCAGGGACGCATCGCAGAGGACCCGCGCGAGGTGCCGGCCCCACCGCCGTTCCCGGATCGGTCGGGCAAGCCCGTCCTGCCGTGAGTGCGGTGGTGGGCAGTGGCTTCGAGACCTCGAGTCCGCTTAGTTGAGGAACTGATAGAATTCCCCGATCAGGGTGCCTGACACGGTATCTCCTGGTTCTTTGCCGAATTCCTGTAGCGTCAGAATCCCAGTCATCATGCCAGCCGTTCCCTCTTCGCCAACGTTGCCCTCTCGGTTGAGGAGGCGGCCGCTAGCCGGGCTAGCGAAAACGTCAACAGCGATGGGGCGCTTGGTGCGGATGCGGCCCGCGGGAAATGTGAGCTCAATGGTCGAGGGCTCGCCCGTTTTGTCACCCGGTCGTGATATCTGCAAGGTGTAGGAGCCTCCGCCCCAACCTTGGTTCTTTCGCACTGCAATTTCATCGTCCGAAAAGCGAACAGAGCCTTTGTCGGTCACCAACTCGGCTTCGGATGATCCCGAGGCGTTCATGAACTGCTTCTGATCGTCGTCGATCTCGATCATTGTGAACTCAAAGTGAAGCGTGCATTCGCCTCGTTTCTCGGCTTCCCCTGGCATGTCTCGAACTCCGAGGGTCCATTCTGGGTATCCGTTTTCCAATTCTGTCTCGATTTCTTCTCTTCGGGTCTTAACAAATTCTCCGAAGTGTTTGCCGGTCTGACGGTATCTTTTCCCCGATTGGTCCTGATAAGGCGCGATGAGCTTTTCGAGTTGGTCGATTTGGTTCAGGATCTCTTCCTCATTCCAGATCGAATCAAGGTGGCCGCGTAGGGCGGCAAAGTATCTCTCTTTTCCTTCAGAGCTTTGGTAGATTCGCCGGGCAACGGCACCGTCTGCCTTGACGGATTTTGGTGGTTTGAAACCACGGCCCCAGAACTGGTTGTTGTCTTCGGCGAGTTGGTCCATTCCCCAAGGAATGAACCCCATGCGCTCTCGGTCTGGATGGTAGTAGACAAGGTAGTTGTTCTTATTGCTGACGTAGCCGTCCCAGTGCCCAATAAGCACCTCCATGGCCCAGTATCGGTAAAACTCATCCAGGTCGATGATCTTACCTAGTTTTCGAAGCATCTTGTCATCATCCGTTTCCTCCAGCGCGTCGGCAATGTCTTCGAGTTTTTCGTCATGCTTCTTCTTGCCGTATTTTCTCTCAAAACGAATGAGCCCCCGAGAATTGAAATCGGCGATTGTCCCCTCATACAGCGCTCCTTTGTCGGTCCCTAGATGCCGCTTGGCAAAATCACCGTTTGGGGACTCGATGTTGCAGTAGATGCCGAGGGGGGTTCCATTGACGGAAACGGTCGCAAAGTTGCAGTGCGAAGCCGCGAGTCCCGCCTTCCGAAACAGTTGGTAGCCGATGACCTGATTGATATCCGTTGGGTCTTGTTTGTTGTTGTTGAGAGTAAGCGTGTCGAGGCTGGCGAAGGTTTTCTTCTTGTCGTAGCGAGCGAGCTTAATCTTGAGGGACGGGCGCGTTTCATCCATCGACCCAATAAATCCCTTCTTTCGAACCGCAACACGGCCAACCTCGACCCCATCGATTTTAAGCTCGGCGGGAAAGTAGTCGAATTGCTTCTCTTGTTTGGAAGGAGGAACGTCAGTTCTCAGAGTTTTTAGTAGAGAACGTCGCTGAAAACGCAGCTTGTCCCAGTCTTTTTCGTCTATCGTGAGTTCGACTTTGAGTAGGTGCGCAGGCGAGAACACGCGATCGTATCCGTAAGGAGCGAAGTCCTTGGCGACCGAAGTAGAGGTGAAGACGATGAGTGCGGTAATGCCGTAACAGATCTGTAACAATGAGGTCGGGATACAATGCTTCTTCATGGATTTTGTGAGCAAGTGGGCGGTATAGTGACGGCGATCCGGTGACTCGTCAAATGTGAATCGGCCCAGGAATCAGTGGGCCGATTTGCTGTCCGGTGCTTGAATCAGATTGAGCAGTAATCCGGGCTTATGCGGATAGGCTCTCGCGGACGCGTTCGAGGCGGGTTCGAGCGGCCTTGAGTCCGGCGTAGCCGCCGTATTCGATGCCGCAGTAACCGTGGAATCCGGAGTCTATGACGATTTTTAACATCTTCTCGAAATCCATCTCGGATTGTTGGTTGTGATCATTCCAGACCTTGTCTTTGATGGAGACTCCCTTGGCCCACTTCAATAGCTTCTTCATACCGCGATATGAATCGTATGATTCGCCGTTCTTAATACGGAAGTTTCCGGTGTCGGGTAAGGTGCCGCAACTTGGGTGATCGACCTTGCTGATCACTTCGGCCAGCCAGTCTGCATTGCTGGAAAGCCCGCCGTGGTTTTCAACGATCACGTTGATGTCTTGCTCTGCTCCGATGGCGGTGAGGCGGGCGAGTCCGTCGGCTGCGAGTTTGACCTGCTCCTTCCAGGTTCCGGAGCTTCCGGCGTTCACTCTTATGGAGTGGCAGCCAAGGAACTTTGCCGCATCGATCCACTTTCGGTGATTGTCCACTGTCTTGGTTCGGCGTTTCGCGTCCGGGTCACCGATGTTTCCTTCGCGATCACACATGATGAGGACGTTGGTGACGCCGTGGTCCTCAGCTCGTTTCTTCATCTCTTTCAGATAGGCTTGGTCTTTCGCCTTATCCATGAAGAACTGATTCACGTATTCTACCGCGTGAATGCCGTGGTCGGATGCGACTTTCGCAAAGTCCAGATTATCGATTTTACCGGATCGGAGCTCGCGGTTGATGGTCCATTGCGCCAAGGAAATCTTGAAAAGTGGGGAGGATGCCTTCGCTGCCCTCAGGGCGCTGGTAGAGGAGCATACAGCGGCTCCCAGAGCAGATTGAATCAGGAATTGACGGCGATTCTGGAGTGTCTTGGTTTTCATGGGACTCGTCATATTGAGATTTCTGTGTGGCATATTGAATGCGAAATGCCATTTGAAACAGGAGAATCTTTGCGGTCGGCTTCCCGATCTTTATCAATCGATCGTTCCCCATCGGGGCATGCGGGGAGACAGTTGGGAGTTTGATTTTAGGGCATGTGCCGCTTACGGTCTGGTCATGTTTCGTTCTGTCTTCCGCTTGGTGAGTCGATCTAATACCACATGGGCTGCAGCTCTTGTTGCGCTTGTCGTGGCGTGTGTCGGCAATTCGGCTAAACAACCCGTTGGAAAATCGCCCGCGTCGGGTGTGATATCGAAGTGGACGACAGGAGAGCACACGATCGTTGTTGGGGGCCTGGAGCGGAGTTTCTTATTGGACGTGCCGAGTGATTTGCGTCCGGGTGCGGCGCTTGTGCTCGTCTTCCACGGCTACACGGGCTCCGCCAAGGGGTTCCGTAAACACGCAGGGTTCAGCGACCTGGTGGAACGGCATGGGTTTGTGGCGGTCTATCCTCAAGGGACGGTCGATAGTCGAGGAAACGCATTCTTCAATGTAGGTTATTCGTTTCACGAGGATAGTGAGGTTGATGATGTGGCGTTTGCGAGACAGCTGACGAGTCAGCTGATATCTGATTTGCAAATTGATCCCGATGCGGTGTTTGCGACCGGTATGTCGAATGGAGGTGATATGAGTTTCTTCTTAGCATCTCGAGCAGAGCCTTTCATCCGTTCCATCGCACCTGTGGCGGGGACGATGATGGTGAAGGGACACGAATCGTTCGTGCCGAAGAAGCGACTTTCGATTCTCGCGGTTCACGGTACGGACGATGGCATCACGAAGTGGAATGGAGACATGGAGAACAATGACGGTTGGGGCGCGTATTACGGTGTCAAGGATGTGTTGGATTTGTGGGTTCAAGGGTTTGATCTTGAGAATAAGGAGGTGCAGAACCTTGAAGGGATCCCTGCTGGGCAGAATCAGATTCGCCTTCATCGATGGGACACTGCGAAGGATGACACGGAATTGCTCTTCTTCGAAATTCAACAGGGGAAACACATTTGGCCCGATCATCTCGGCCGCTCTCAGGTGACTTTGGCGGAGGAGATTTGGGGATTCTTTGATCGTCATCGATAGCAGCGTTGATGCTCTGATGCTGGGGTATAATCAGAACGTATACCTAGGATGCGAACAAGGTATTGGCTCACAGCCGCGCTTGGTGGCAGTATCTTGGTGTGCTTCGGTTGCGGTGGGAAAAGCTTGTCGGCCGAAGGCAAGACGGGGTTTGCCTCTTCTCTGTGAGAGGAAGCAGGAATTCTTAACGAACACAATTAGTCATGAAGATATTGTCCTTTGGCGCGTCGACCAGCTCGAAATCAATCAACCGGCAATTGGCCCGCTTTGGTGCCGACCAAGTTCCGGGAGCTCAAATCACGGATCTGGACCTGCGGTCGTTCTCGGTTCCGATCTACAGTTCCGATGAAGAGGATGCGAATGGTATTCCCGCTGATGCGCAACGCTTCTTTGACGTCATACGGGAGCACGATGCCCTGATCGTTTCGCTCGCAGAGCACAATGGCTCTTACGCCGCTGCGTTCAAGAATCTCTTTGATTGGGCGACTCGGATTGATCAGAAGATTTGGGCAGGGAAGCCGATGGTGCTCTTGGCAACTTCGCCAGGTGGGCGGGGAGGTGCCACAGTGTTGGAAGCGGCCAAGGTCACGTTTCCACACCTCGGGGCGGATGTTCGTGGGAGTTTCAGTCTGCCGTCATTCTATGACCATTTTGAGCCGGGCGTGGGCATCAAAGACGCGGCGCTTGCCGAAGGCCTGCGTGAAGCCGTGGCTGGTCTCAGGTCGTAGTCGCGGCTGAGTTCGACTTGCTGGCCTGGGCTCCGGTGACGAAGTACATGTCGATGGAGCCTTTGTTCTTGGCGGCTATTTTGCCCCGGTACTCACATTCGAATGCATCCTGGATCAGGTCATGTGTTGTTCCTGAAACATTGACTCTACCGGGGGCTCCAGAGGATTCCATACGAGCGGCAGTGTTGACGGTATCGCCCCAGACGTCATAGACGAACTTGTCCGAGCCGACGACTCCAGCCACGAGTGGTCCGGTGTGAACACCGATTCTGAGTTCCCAGTGGGCGAGGCCTTCGCGCTCCCGCTGGTTCTGACGCGCTGCCATGAAATCGGCGATTTCTAAGGCTGCCTGGACACAGTCTCGGGCGTGGGACGGCGTGGGGGAGGGTACGCCGGCAACCGCCATGTAGGCGTCTCCAATGGTCTTGATCTTTTCGAGTCCGTTCCTGCGGGTGATCTCATCGAAGGCTCGGAAACATTCATCGAGCTGACTGACTAAATCCTGTGCGGGCAGTTTCTCGGCCGAGGATGTGAAACCCACGAAGTCGGTGAACATCACGGTCGCGACTTCATAGTTCAGCGGGCGGACACGATCGGTCTTCTTGAGTTCTTCGGCAATGGACTCGGGAAGAATGTTGAGCAACAAGCGATCTGACTTCAGTCGTTCCTCCTCCAGATTCTTGGCAAGAATCAACACGATGAGGCCGGTGAAGAATTGAACGAACAGGAAGTTTCCCGAGACATCCAGCCACCGTTCGCTAGCCAGGTCTGTATGGCCTTGAATGAGGTCGGGAGCAAAGCGTTCGATCCCAAGCAGGGCGACACCTGCGGCGAGAAAGAGGCCCAGTGCGATCCATTTCTGGGGCAGGCTAGGGGAGATGATGATGCCGATGATCAAACCAGGGATGAGGTAATAGTGTGCTCCACCCAAAGAGCCTGCGTTCCACAGGACGTTGATTGAGAGAAACGTGATAATCAAGAGGATGAAGGGCCAGTAGATGTATCGGAAGAGGTCGCGGTATCGGGACGCATAGAAAAGAAGGAGGAATAAGGTTCCGAAGGCGAGATGCAGAGGCACCAACACTTGCGAGCTGCTCAGAGCGCGCATCGTGAATGCTCCGACGAGATTGGTCGCTCCATTGATCAGGGTCACTGCGTTAACCAAGCGGTGTTCGAGCGAGAACTGTTTTGGGTCCCCGAAAATTTGAAAGAAGATTCGGTTCCACCAAGAGTGCAGAGTTGGAATTCGCGTTTTCAGAAGGGCAAGTTTAAAGGAGCAGAGTGCGAGTGACAGGGATTTTCCACTATTGAGCGCCGGTGGTGGCCGGACCCTTTATCTCCCGTGAGCGGCTTCACTCAATCTTGTAGACGATTAAGCACTTGGGGAGTTTTTCCTGGAGACGTTGATAGCCCTCGGCGCTCACCGAAGTGTTGTAAACCATGAGTTGCTGCAGTTGCTTGAGGCTGGCCAGATACATCAGGCCCCTGTCTGTTATGGCCGTATCGTGGAGCCACAGTTTCTCCAGGTTGCGGAGCTTCGCAAGATGCTTGATCCCCTCATCGGTGATTGCCGTTTCTCCTAAGTGAAGCCCTTGTAGTGAGCTCAATTTCGTCAGATGTGCGAGACCTGAATCGGTAATCTTTGTTTTTCGGAGTCCGAGATACTGGAGTTTGTCTAGCTTCGCTAGTTCGGCAAGCCCACGGTCGGTGATGGAAGTTTCCCCGATCGGAAGATGAGTGAGCTTGGGAAAATGAGCAATCTGTTCGAGGCCTCTATCCGTAATCTTGGTTTGATAGAGGTTGAGCCATTCGAGACGGTGCATCGCGTCGAGTTGCAGAATGTGTTCGTCACCGCAGGGAGTTTTTTCCAGGGAAAGGTCGGTCATCGCCGACTCAAGTCCGATAGAGGAGAAGAGTTCCACCGACAGGCGCTTGGCTCCGTTGAGATTGATTTCGATGATCTGATCGAGCTGGCGGTTCTTGAACACTTTGCCACCTAGTTGCTCCACTTTCTCAGTGAGAGAGGGCGCAGCTGAGAGTATCGCCGGCAGCAGCATCAAGCAGAGGCTCGTGAAAAGGCGTTGGATCACCGGAAGTTGGTCTTTCTCAATAGCGTCTCTTTAGGTGCTCCGAATGCTTCGGATGAAGGGGGCTTAGGCGATATCGTCCCGAGTCATTGCGCGAGTCAGCTGAGTTGTTTCGCTCCTGCGATGCCATTCTCGATTCGAAAGGAGGCTTTTGTGAGAATCGGTGAGTTGGGCTTGTCAACGAAGGGCGTGACTCGGAAATGGGTGTCCCAAGCGTCCGGGGTTATCTCGCATGAAACGTAACCGCGGTTGGCGTTGTACCAGCGGACGAAGGGGTTCTGTTTCGCCGCCCGCTCGTATTCCTCGATCGAGTTCCCGCCGTTGCCTCCGGAACTCATGGAAGTTCCTACGAGTTCTGTTCCGACGACGGGAGCCTTTTCATCTTGGGAATGAAGGAGGAGATCGTTGACCCAATTCACATGAATGTCTCCCGTCAGGACGACGGGGTTAGGAATAGAACGCTCGTGGAGAAACTTCAGGAGTCGGCGGCGACTGATTTCGTAGCCCGGCCACTGGTCCATGCTGTACCGTCCGTAGTCTTCGAGCCCGCGATTGAGGGCTGCCATCATCACCTGTTGCGCGAGGATGTTCCATTGGGCATCGGATTGCAGTAGCTGTCCCATCAGCCAGTGTTCTTGCTTGTCCCCCAGCATGGTGGCCTGTTTGTTGAGGGCCTCGCCAACCTGGGGGCTCTTCTGATCGCCATTGGGTTGATCGGTGCGGTACTGCCGTGTGTCGAGAACTTGGAACTGCGCCAATCTTCCGTAGCGAGAGCTTCGATAAAGCGTCATGTGAGGACCCTGGGGAAATGAGCGTCGCCGAAGGGGCATGAACTCGTAGTAAGTTTGGTAGGCGTTCATGCGACGGGCGAGAAAGGCTTCCGGTGAGATGCCGTCTTGCTCGGAGACAAGGTTTGCGTAGTTGTTGTCGAACTCGTGATCATCCCATGTCACCAGCCATGGAAAACGACGATGAGCTTCCTGAAGCATGGGGTCCAATCGGTATTGGGTGTAGCGGAGTCGATAGTCGTTCAAGGTCTCAATCTCTTCACCCAGATGCTTGCGGGGACGATCATCCTGGCCTTTCCCTTCGTAGATATAGTCCCCGAGATGGACGACTAGATCGAGGTCTTCCTCCTGCATGTGAGGGTAACCGTTGAAGTAGCCTGTCTCGAAGTGCTGGCATGATGTGAAAGCAAACCGCATTCGCTCTGGCATGGCGTCGTAGGCGGGAGCCGTTCGCGTGCGTCCGACCGGGCTGGTCGCATCGCCCGCGTGAAAGCGGTAGTAGTACCAATGATGGGGCTTGAGACCGTGCAGTTCCACGTGGACGGAATGACCGAGTTGCGGCGTGGCTACCGCGTCACCTTGCTGGACAACAGTCTTGAATTGTTCATCTGTCGAAACCTCCCAACGAACGAGGACGGGCCTCGGCTGCATGCCGCCGCCGGGCTCCAGAGGGCTGGGGGCGAGGCGAGTCCAAATCACGGTGCCGTCTGGTTCAGGGTCCCCTGATGTGACACCTAGGGTGAATGGGTCGGTATCGAATTGAGGTGGCTGTCCCGCCTTACCTTCTAGCTGAAAAGCGATGTGTGGAATCGCCGAAACGGCAGCGACATATCGAAGGAACTGTCGGCGTTCAATGCCGTAGCGGCGCTGGGGCTTCAAAGAAAATCCTGTGTTCATGTCGCGAGCGTTGTCGGCAAATCTTCAATTCTTGTGGAGCTCCCTGCCACCTCGGCTTTTCGGTTGGGAGGAAGGTCATTTTGGGATTTGTTGCCGGCGGGTCAAGGAATCGTTCCGACGAGCCTTCGGGACGCTGACTTGTTGCTGTGAGCATAGATCTGCCTTGGTTAACCGTTTCAATCTCGTGGAGAGGTTACATGAAATTATGAATGGAAATTCGTTCGCAGCAAAAAACTGGAGGGGCTGAACAAGGCTTGGTTGGTGAGTTTCTGAGGTGAAGATTATTGTAGTACCGATGAGAGAAACATTGAAGAACGAGATAGGTAGAATGGAATATCAAAGGGCTCTCAGGCTGGTTCACTTAGCCTTAGGGGTGCTCTTATGGGGGCTACTTCTTTCCCCGATAGCGAACGCGGCGACGTTCGTGAATCGCTATGTCGATGGTGGTGGCGTGGAACGCTCGAGGGCAGTCGAGTTGGCAGGTCAAACGACGTGGGACCTAGGGGGAAGTCCCTACGTTGTGGAGTTGGACTTGACGGTATTGGCGGGGGCAAGTTTGCAGATCGATCCAGGCGTGGTCGTGCAGGTCTCCCGCAAGTTGACCGTATTGGGGACGGTCACCGCGAACGATGTGACCTTTGAGCCCCTGGCAGGTGTCTCGTGGAAAGGAATCTATCTTGGGGCAGAAGCGGGAAGTTCGGTGATAGAGAATTCTCGGATCCTCGGGACCGGGGTTGATCAAGGTTTCTACTACGGACAATGGAAAAAGGTCGGACTATTCATCGACGGTTGTTCCCCGTCCATCGTAGGGAACACCTTCCGTCCGAGTGATGGAAACGGCATTGAGGTGTATCACTCAAAGGCTGTCGTACGCGGAAACACTTTCGAATTGGGGGATCCCTCTCGATATCCCGTGAGATTGAATGACGGCAACTCGTTCTTGGTCATGAGCGGCAATCAGGTCGTTGGAGACGGCGTCTTAGGTATCGGGATTCCGTCAAACATCACGATCTCGGAAAGTGGTCGTTGGACGCATCCGGGTGCGGGACTGGTGTATCTGCCTGACGGGGATGTGACCTTGAGCGCGGATACAGACTTGGTTGTTGACGCTGGCGTGGTGGTTCAGAATAAGGCCAAGTGGACCGTCTGGGGGGCACTGAAGATTGAGGGGAATGAAGCCGCGCCCGTTCGTTTTCTAGGGCCGTGGACGGGGATCTACTTTGGGGACAGCTCGGGAAACTCTGAGCTTCGGCATGTGGTTTTTCAGGGCGGAGGAAATGGAGACCTCGGGTTTTTCGAGGGCGCCTGGCGAAAGGCTGCAGTGTATCTCGGTCAGTCAGCGCCCGTGTTGGAAGATGTCGTGATTGATGGAAGCGCGAATGTAGGGCTAGAGCTCTACGACTCTTCTGCCACCTTCCTGCGAGGGGCAATTCGGAATTCGGGCTCACATGCCGTGGTGTCTCGAGGGAGCACACAGCCACGGATCGTGCACACGGCGATCGAATCGAATCAGTCACCGGACCACTTTGTCATCTGGTCCGAGACGGGAAGCGTGCCTCTGCCGGATAATGTTCAGTTCCAGGACAACACCCTGGAAGGAATTCAAATCGTGGCTGGCAGTTTAGCCGCGGACAGGCACTTAGTTTCCTGGGGGGCTGAGGTTCCATATGTTCTGACGGGAGACTTGGCGGTTGAAGATGGTGTGACCCTAAGCATCGACCCCGGAACGGTCGTAAAGGTGGATGGGGCAAAGTTGTGGGTGCTGGGGACCCTACTAGCTGACAGTGTGGCTGATTCGATTGTTTTCACTTCCTTAAAGGATGACAGTGTGGGTGGCGACACGAATGCTGACGGCGTTGAATCCACTCCAGAGGCTGGAGCTTGGAAGGGGGTTTATCTCGGGCCCAATGCGGGAGCTTCCGTGCTCCGTGGCTGTGAGTTTCGATATGCCGGACAAGGTTCATTGGGCTTTCTGCAGGGAGTGTGGAGGCAGACCGCTGTCTATGTGGATGAGTCTTCTCCGGTGATTGATCAGAATGTCTTTCGCGATTCTTTGGGGAACGGACTGGGAGTTCACAGAGGGGAGGCTGTCGTATCGAATAATCAGTTTATTCGAATGGGCGCGACGGGCTATCCCATCGCGGTCAACTCCTTGGAAACTTTTCCGATTCTCTCCGGTAACGAAACTTCGGAGACCCCCAATGCCGGGATTCGAATTCTGACTGGCAACATTGCGACCGAGGCTCGATGGCGAAACCCTGGACCTGGACTAGCCTATTTGCCGATCGGTAATCTTCAGATCAATGAGGGAGCCTCGCTGCGGATTGATGCTGGTACGCAGATCGAATCGGTGGGTGTTTGGACGGTCCTTGGTCGCTTGAATGTTGAAGGAACGGAGCAATCTCCGGTCAGCATGGGAGGCAATTGGGCTGGAATCTATTTTGGAGTTAGTTCTGGTGAATCCTCGGTGTCTCATCTTCGGATATCTGGAGTCGCTGCTAAGGATCTAGGCTTCTTTCATGGAGTATGGCGTAAGAGTGCGGTCTACGTCGATTCGACCTCACCTCGTTTTGATTCTCTTCAGATCATGAATGGGGCGGTCAATGGGATTGAGCTCTACGCTTCCAATGCCCTACTGAACGACCTAGCCGTTCAAGGGTGTGGCGGTCATGCCTTCGTTGCTTTGTCGGGAAGTCGCCCGACGGTCAATGGAGCTGCATTCGTCGAGAATGGAGCATCTGGGCACTACACCGTCCTCACGGATGCGAGCAGTGTGCCGAATGTCCAAGACATCGTCGTGAACGGTAACCTTCGACAAGGTATCGAGGTGCGAGGTGGGACGATCACGGCAGACACGGTATGGGTGCCTTGGGCTGCGAATGCGCCCTATGTGGTGACTGGGGACGTGACGGTGGCAGCCGATACAACGCTTGAGGTCGCGCCCGGGAGTGTGATTAAGCTGAGCGGGACTAAACTCTGGGTTGAAGGGACGCTTCGAGCCCAAGCCGAACCCCATGCGATTGCCTTCACCTCGCTCGCTGATGACTCGATTGGCGGCGATACCAACGGCGATGGAGATGAAACTCAAGCGGCTGCAGGCGATTGGATCGGAATCTATCTGGGCCATGGGGCCGGAGAGTCTGTGCTCGATGGGGTTTCGCTTCGCTATGGGGGGCGCGGTGAGCTTGGATTTCTCTATGGCTCGTGGCGTCGGTCGACGTTGTATGTCGACCAGAACGGAGCTCGGATTCAACATTCTTGGGTGCGGGATAGTCTGGGAAGTGGGCTCGAAATGTACTCCGCAAATCCAACTGTTCTTGGAAATCGTTTCGAGAACATGGGGGGAGATCGATTTCCGATCCTCTTTCAGGATCTCAATTGTTTCCCCGTTATGGTGGGGAATGAAGTGGGAGGAACGGGACATCTGGCGGTTTCTGTCCCGTCGGGAGATCTCACCCGATCGGGAACTTGGATGAAACCTGGTCCGTCGCTGCCTTACTGGCCGCTCGGAGACTTGGGGATTCCAATCGGAACGACACTGGCCCTGGAGCCAGGAGTGGAGTTTCACCTTGCCGGTTCGAAGTTAAACGTCTTGGGCACCTTGGCGGCTCCGGGAGAGATTGATGAACGAATACGGTTTGTGGGGCGCCCAGGCGCCGAAGGGCTCGCTTCATGGAAGGGAATCTATTTTGGTCCCGAGGCAGGTGAGTCTGTCTTGGCCAATAGCACGATTGCTCAAGCAGGGGCGGGTGATATCGGTTTCCTCGATGGTGTCTGGCGGCGAACGAGTATCTATATCGATAAGTCAGCTCCAGGGATTGAGCAGTCCTTCGTGGTCGACGGCCACGGCGAGGGGATCCATCTCTCGGGTTCCGAATCGATCATTGTCAACAGCTTGGTCGCGGGACACGAAAGGGCAGGAATCGTTTCGCGCGGGGCTGTTCGTCCGTCTCTGAAGAATCTGACGGTCGTGAACAACAAGGGAGACGGCGTCTTCGTGCAAAGTGGTGCAGCAGAGATTACGAACACCTTGATGACTCACAACGGCGCTCGTGGCTTCAATATGCAATCGGATGAGCATTTTGAAACACACCTATTTAGACACAATCTTCTCTTTGGGAACAGTGCCGACGATGGGGTGGTGTGGCTACGCTATCAACCGGGAGGTGATTTTTCGAACCTGGACAGTGATCCGCTGTATCTCGACCGAGAGGCTGGTGATTATCGGTTGGCGGCCAATTCGCCGGCCATCGATGCGGGAACGGGAGAACCGGGCTTTGCTGTCGACTTGGCGGGACGCGTTCGCTGGCATGGACAGAGCATTGATATTGGCGCCTATGAGCAAGATGCTCCGGAAGTTAGCTATGGCGTTGATCTGGCTATCCGACCCGAGGGCGAAGGAGAGTGGACTGGAGAGGCTGACGTCAGCCCGATTGTTCAGTCGATTGAGTCCCGCGTTCCTTTCGGGCAGGAGTCGGCCCACGAGATTCATTTTGAATACACCGGGAATGCGTTCGATCAGATCAGATTGTTTGCCAACACCCCTCCAGAGGGTTGGGACGCCCGTGGATTCTTGGTTAGTGGTGATGGCTTGATCGATATTTCAGAAGTGCTCTTCGGAGAAGAAGGGTATCCGGTGCTGGCGCTCGTTCAGGGAGCCGAGTATATCTTTCTCCTTCAGGCAACACCCACTGATGGTGAAGATAATCAGGCTGAGTGGTTAGCCACCGTTCGGGCCCAGGGAACCAAGGGGCAGTTTGATGAAGTTGAATTGCTGCTCACCGCTGGCGCGCTGCCCGAAATTCTGGAACATCCGGTCGGAGGGATCGTTGAAGAAGGATCCGACGCTCGACTTGAGGTGCTTGCGGAGGGAGCCGGAGAACTCAGTTATCAGTGGCGTTTGAACGGCGAGGATATCCCCGGAGCTATTCAATCGACGCTCCCGTTACCGGCTGTTTCCGTTGGGCAAGCAGGTGCCTACTCCGTTGTGGTTATTGGAGAGTTTGGAAGGGTCGAGAGTCAGGTGGCCTCTTTGGAAGTGCAGGTTCCACCCCGTGAAGAACTTCAGATCGTGACCCAACCGGCGGCTCGAACGGTTGATGAGTATGACGAGGTGATTCTAGGGGTAGAGCTCAAGGGTGAAGGCCCATTCAGCTACCAGTGGGTGCGCGACGACGATCCGATCTGCGGTGAGACGGCTCCCCAGTTGAGGTTTCCTGCCATTCGTTTTCACCAACGGGCGTTCTATTCCGTCATTGTGACTGATAGCCTGGGGCATCAGGTGGCTTCGGATAAAGTGGTCGTGGACGTGGTGGCCTCGGATCGTGAAGAGCTTGTTTTGTTTGATAATCAAAACATTGGTGCGGTCGTCAATCAACCGACTCTGAGCACACAGTTCACTCTCACGGAGCCAACGTGGCTCTCCCAGGTCGAAACCTATCACTGGAATCAGGCTCAAGGGAAAGACCTTGGGAGCATCGGTTTGGAAGATGAGAATGGAGTCCTCTATGGCCCTTGGGATGCGACCGGCCGTTGCGGGCAGGGGGGCGTCGTGAATGCCTACTGGTCGGTGTTTCCTGACGTTGAACTGTCGGCAGGCACTTACACGATCATTGATTCAGATCCAGCTTCCTGGGCGCACAATGGTGAGTCTGGGGGAAGAGGCTTCGCGTCAGTGAAAGGATCTATGATTACTTCGGTTCCGCCGGTCGATGGGACTGTTGCAGAAGCGACTGGCTTGGATGCAGATTGGCGTTTGTCTGGAGAGGCGTTGTGGTTTGCGCAGTCGGCCGAAACGAATGGTCCCGGAATGTCTATGCAGAGTGGTGCGATCACCCACAATCAAAGCAGTGTGATGGAGTTGGCCCTAAGTGGGCCGGGGACCTTGTCTTTCGTGTGGAAGGTCTCCTCTGAGGCAGCCGATCCGTTGAGATTCTTGGTAGATGGTTTGCAGGTGAACCGCATTGCTTCCGAACAAGATTGGCAGGAGGTCAGTCTTCCCTTGCGTTGGGGAGATCGCTTGTTGAGTTGGGTCTACTCGAAGGACGGTTCCGTTGATCGAGGATCGGACGCGGGATGGGTGGACAACGTCGTTTATGAGCCTGTTCCTCTCTTTTCTGTAGAGGAAGTCCTTCCGGACACTCCGCAACCATTCACCCTGAGTGGGACGGCACCGTGGTTTGGTCAAGGTGACGTGCTGTATGAGGGACGTCCAACGGCTCAGACGGGCAATGTTGGCGCCAATGAGTCCGCCGAGTTGTCGTTCAACGTTTCCGGACCAGGTTGGCTACGCTTCGCGTGGAAGGCTTCCTCTGAAAACGCGGACCCTCTGAGGTTGTTGGTCAATGAGAGAGAGTGGGCTCGAATTGCCGGCGATCATGACTGGAAGGTAGAAGAGCACTTCCTTCGCTGGGGACAACACGCGATTGTCTTCCAATATCATAAGGATGGAAGTGTGGATGCCTTGAAAGATGCGGGCTGGTTGGCCGATCTGAGTTATGAGCCAGTTCCGCTCGAGGACTTGTCGATGGCTTTGGATCAACCGGACTTAGTTTGGGAATCAGATTCAGAAACTCCATGGTTTGGGCAGGGGCAGGTCTCTCTCTCTGGAGGCGCTGCGGCCCAGTCGGGAAATATAACTGCCGGGCAGTCCGTTGACATGAAGACAAGGGTTGAGGGGCCTGCGACACTGGTCTTTCGTTGGAAAGCGTCGTCGGAGACTCCTGACTTCGGAAGCTTCTTAATCAATGACCGACCTGTATCGACGATTCGCGGTGAAACAGAATGGATCCCTGAGGTGTTTGCCTTGGAAGAAGGTTCGCACACCCTGACCTGGCGGTATCAGAAGGACGGAAGCGTCGACGTTGGCGCCGATGCGGTGTTTGTTGATCAGCTCGAACTGATTCGAGGCGTTCCCACCGCTGCCGATCTCCCCTTGGAAGTATTGCCTGATCCAGGCCGCGGCATACAGTCCTATCGTAGCTCGCTCGGGCGGATATTGCTCTTCCGTGTTACTGGCAGCGCGGATGGTCAATTGTGGGGGACGGATGTCTACACGGATGATTCGGCGGTTGGTAAGGCGGCCGTTCATGCCGGGCTCTTGGCTGTTGGAGAAGAGGGAGTGGTTCGTGTCACGGTCCTACCCGGGCGGGATGCGTATCAGGGAACAGCAAGGAATGGAGTTCAATCTAACGCCTTCGGATCCTGGGCCGGAAGTTTTCGGCTTGATTCACTGGTTGCTGAACCAGTTTCACCGCCACCGGTGCTTCTCATCCGAACTCTCGGAGATGGTAACGTTGAAGTGTCTTGGGAAACCGCAATGACGGCGTGGTACTTGGAGACGAGCTCAAGCTTGGGAATCCCTGCTTGGCAAGTTGTGGATGGTGTTGTCGATTTGGGTAATGGTCGTCGTGGTATCGTGCTTGAAACCGAAGCGCTTGCGGCGTTCTTTCGTCTTAGTCAGTAGGCAGCTCTCGCTGTAGTTGATCGTTGCTAAGTGCGGGCACTCCTACCGAAAGGAGTGCCCGCTTGCGTTTGCTATCGCCGAATTCTGTGTAATGTATCTAAATTAGAATGGTGATTTTCAGCTCTGTAAATTGAATGAAGCGGGAAACGGTGGCGATAGTTGGTGCGGGATTGGCGGGGCTAAACTGTGCTCGGATTCTTGCTGAAAATGAAATTCCGTTTGTCTTGTATGAGCAGTCGGAGACGGTTGGTGGTCGCGTCCAAACCGACTGCATTGACGGGTTTCAACTGGATCGTGGTTTTCAGGTGCTTTTGGCGGCCTATCCCGAGGCAAGGCGGACCTTCGACTACAGTCGCCTGGACCTGAAGGCTTTCTTTCCCGGATCGCTCGTGCAGTGCGATCGGCGCCGATATTTGGTGGCGGATCCCTTTCGAGAGCCTCTGGCTGCGCTTAAGGGCCTGTTCAGTCCGATAGGCTCAATCGTCGACAAGTTGAGGGTCTTGAAATTGAGGAAGCGCAGTCTGCGGACGGAGCTTGAAGCGCATTACCCTGCTCGAGAGAAGTCGACTCATGCTCTTCTTGACGAACTGGGATTCTCGAAGTCCATGCGGCAGCGATTCCTCGACCCTTTCCTGCGAGGGGTTCATCTTGATCCAACACTGGAAACGTCTTCTCGCATGACGGAGTTCGTTTTCCGGATGTTTTCGACCGGTGACACGGTGTTGCCTCGGAACGGGATGGGAGCCCTGACCCAGGACTTATTCGCTCGTCTACCATCTGAACGGGTTCATTGCGACGTGGCGATTGATTCTCTGGATGGGATGACGCTCAGTACTCGGTCTGGAGAGGCGATTGAGGCGGAGCATATTGTGCTTGCGACCGATCTGCGAGCGAGGAACCGTCTGCTCGGGGATAATCGAGAGATCGGCTTTCGGGATTGCCTTACCTTTTACTACGCAGCAGATGCGTCCCCTCTGAATGAGAAATGTCTGATGCTGAACGGCGACGGAAAGGGACCGGTCAATCATCTGTGTGTACCCAGCGATATAGCCGGGAGCTATGCGCCTGAGGGCAAGAGTTTGGTATCGGTTAGCGTGCTTGAGGATGATCGTCCGGGGTTACGCCAGGACGTGGAACGGCAGCTTGGTGATTGGTTTGGCTCCGTGGTTCAATGCTGGGAGCTCTTGAGAGTGGATCACATCCGAGATGCGCTTCCGAACATGCAACGCCTTCCGGCGAATCAGACTCGAGGTTATCTTGAAGTCGGGCACAACCTGCTCGTGTGCGGTGATCATGTGACGAGCGCCTCCATTCAAGGGGCTTTGAGATCGGGGCGCAAAAGTGCACAGCGAATTTTGAAACTCCTCAGCTACTCGCGCTGAGACTTTCATTGGATCTGTGACACGACGCGAGGTTTCCGCTGTCTCACTTAGCGGACGGGTGGGACGGCACTGAGCCATTCTACAGGGTGCGGGTCGCCTTCAGTCATCACGTGCCGACAATCGATTCCTGCCGAAGTGATCAGGTTTGCAAGCGAGATGTAGTAGGTCTGTAGCACTTCGACTTCCGTTAAGCGCGCTTTGAAGGCCGTTTGCTCTCGGATTTGTAGGGCGAGAAAATCGGTCGCGCCGAGTGCGAAACGATCTTTTTCCACGTCGTGGAGTTGTGTGGCGAGATCTACGTTTTGCTTGGCTTGAGCGACTTGCTCCCACGCTGCGTTGACGGCCGAATGGGCGTCCCAGACTTCTGTGGCGATCTTATCCATGGCAAAACGGGTTTTCTGTTGCCATTGCTCGATTTTGGCTGCGTTCTCCTGGAGTTTACCCTTCGCTTTGTTCCGTTGAAGGGGCATCTTGAATTCGATCCCAAGCTTCAATTCGAACTCGCCGGTATCCTTGTAGAGCTGGTTTCCCAGGCTTTGGCTCGCTTCAGCGAAAGCGTCCAAACGGGGTTGGAGCTGATTGCGAAACAGCCGTGTATCCACATTCAGTTTCTGGAGTTCAATCTCATAGATGCGTACCTCGGGCCGAGTAATTGAGGCGTGGGTAAGCGTCTTGCTCAGTGTGTCGGCAGGCAAACTCTGCGGTGCCGGGAAGAGAGCAGGAAGCCGCTTTCGAGAGGGGAGGACGGGTTCGTCGTTCGCGTCTCGATAGAAAAGGGAAAGGATGACGGTCGCAGCTTCGAGTTGTCGTCGAGCTTTGATTGCCGAGAGCTCTCGGCTGACCACAAGCTGCTGATTCTCTAGTTGCGCGATCGGGGCCACGAGGCCGCTTTCGATTTGCGATTGGATTGCCCCATCTCGATCCTTAGCGATTTGCAGGAGGGAGGCCGTGGTCTCGTATTTGAGCCCTGTTGCCAACCAATAGTAGTAGGCCTTCATTGCCGATTGAGTGAAATCAAGGTGCTGCTTGAAAATCAGTGGGTCGGCAAGTTTCCGGTCGAGGTCAGTCTTGTAGATTGCCGCCCGTCGTGAGTCGATACTCCCATCGCGAAGAAGCGGGAGTCGGAGGCCTAGCATTGGGGTGCCGCCTTCGTTGGTGCGGTTGCGGTAGTAATCGGGAAGAAAGCCCTCGGTGTATCGATAGCCGCCGAAAACGGTAGCGCCGCGGAATGGCGTGAATTGTTCGAAGCCCGCTTCGGCAGTGGTGCTCTCGTAGAAGCCTGTCGGATTATCAAAGACCTTCATGTAGGTCTGCAAATCCATCGCTCCCAGAGCGCTGCGATAGCGCCCGCTTGCGATGTCGCGCTCAATCAGAGCGGCGAGGTAAGGGGGGTATTGATTGGTGACACTCTCTAGAACCTCATGCAGCGTCAGAGGGCCCTCCGCCTCGTCGGCCAGCGAGGGAGCAAGCGGGCACGAGAGGCACAGCAAGATACAGAGCCATTTCGCACAGCTGTGGAGGCTGGAAACTCGTTCAATCATGTCGATCACGGTTTCGGCATCTGGCTACCGATGGCACTGTCTCGGTCGATTGCCGGAGGGAATCCGTTGAGCTCTCGCCAGACCTCGAACCAAAGGGGAACGCGTTGCAGTAAGATCCACCCTTGTGACTGGATTCCCTGGCGCATAATCGGTGCTTTGGGCCACTCGATCACTTGTTCCGAACCGTCGCGTGCCGTCATGCGATCCGGTTGAGCTGCCACGAGAACCCGGAACATTCCTTTGCCATTGTCGATAGCATCCACGAAAATGACCTCGCCTCCGAAGGTGCCGACAGCGACACTCGGCCACCCGACGAACTGAATGGCAGGCCAACCCTCAAACTGGAGGCGGACTGGGCTCCCTGGCTTGGTGACGTTGCCGTTCTCATCAAGCTCCCGTTCTTGAACCAGAGGCATATCGTTTCCGTCGATCCACAGTTCGACGACGTATTCTTGGGTGTCGGGAATGATCGTGCACAAGGGCGAACCTGCTTTGAGGAAAGTTCCTTCGGTCGCTCTAAGCCGGTAGACAACCCCCGAGCGAGGCGCTTCGATTGCTAGACGGTCGGTCTGGTTGATTTTGATCTGAATGTCTCGTAACGCCTTGTTAGCCTTGGCGAGGTCGCTGCGAGCGGTTTCGGCGGAAGCCCGAGCGCTCTCGAGACTCGCTTCCAAGTCGAGGCGCGTCTTGATCTGTCCAGCCTCAGCTTTCAGGGTTTCGGCTACTTTACTGTTTCGCTGAAGCTGCGCTAACTCCCACTGCCGCTGCGAGGCTAAGCCACGAGGGTCTTCGTACAAGGCCTTAATTCGGTCGAACTGCAGCTCGGCGGCCTCTTGGGCGAAGCGGGCAGCCTGGGCTTGTTGCTCGGCGATTCGGAGAGCCTCGGGCATCGAGGCCTCGAGTTGGGAAATGCGGTTCTTGAGTCGATCGTATTTGTCTGATGCAGCTTCTTTCTGACTGATCAGATCTAGCTCTTGGCTCTTGAAATTCTTCAAGAGGTTTGGATCATTATCGCTCAACCGAAAGAGAAGCTCGCCTTTCTCCACTCGTTGCCCTTCGACGACCTTGACCTCTTCCACCCTGCCCGGGAGCGGGGCTTCGACAAGAACGCTTCGTTCCATCGGGTTAAAGGCTGTCACCTTCCCTTGGCCACGAACGAATTGTTGCCAAGGGAGGAACAAGAGCGCCGTGAGGAGCAGAGCGAAGGTGCCCAGCAGAATGCGGTTGAGTCGGCGTAGCGAGACCGGGAGCCGCGTTCGATCCGTGCAGTGAATGTCGGCGCAATGATCGAACAGGGGCATGGCTACCGAATAGCCATCCGGCTCCACGAGATCCACCGTGTTGGCTTTATCCGTATCGGAGGAAAGTGTTGGATCTTGATTCCCTTGGCTCATGATTCGTGGCTGGCGGGTTGGTTCGATGAGGTGCTGTCAAGATGGATCACTCGATCGCAGCGGTTGAGGATTTGCGGATCGCGGCTTGCGATCATGAGGGTCCATTTCCGTTCCGGGGCAAAAAGAGTATTCAACGCGTGAGCGAATTGCTTGTCGTCGAGGCCGTCGAGGACCTTGTCCAAGAGGATTGCCTTTGGGTTTCCGGCCAATGTGCGAGCCAGGCAAAGGAGACGGTTCTCGCCGCTCGAAAGCGGACGTCCACCAGCCTCGAGAACGGTGTCAATTCCCTCTGGAAGTTGGCGCACGCGCTCAAGGAGTCCTACCTTGGAGAGGCTAGTGCGGACAGCGTCCAGGCTGATTGACTTGTCTCCGAGGCGGACATTCTCCGCGATGCTTCCCTCGAAGACTTCGGTTTGCCGCATCAGGGCCATGCCGGACCGGATTGTGTCGAGATGCCAGAGTCGGATATCTTGGTTGGCTACGAGGACTGTGCCTCTAGTGGCCTTTCGGAGGCCGTAGGCTAAATCGAGCAAGCTACCGGTTCCGGATCCCAGGGATCCTGTGATTCCGATGAACTCCCCGGGTTTGATAGAGTAGCTGAAGTTTTGGAGTAGCGGGGAGTCGAATCCGAAGCTTAGCTCCTGGAACTGGATTGCCAGCGGGGTCTCAGCCAGAGCCGGAGATTCTCCCGTCTCAGGCTCGATGGACAGGTCCACAATGCTACCTAGTTTGTCGGTGGCAGCCAGCGCATCATACCAGATTTCAATGTGTTTCCCGAGGCCCACCAGTGCGCTGACGATCGCGCTCACGATCAGCTCACTCGCCACCAATTGACCCAAGGTGAGCTCACCGCCGAGCACAAGAGCCCCACCGACGGCGAGTAGGCCTGCGCTGGCGATTGCCTGCATTCCCAGCAACCCGATGATCTGACGGAGTAGAACGCGGTAGTGAGCCGTTCGCTTGGTGAGGTAGTCATCCACGTAGGCCCCCGATCTTTTGAGAGCGAGTTCTTTACCTGCCGGAGTTTTGAAAACCAGAGGGAAGAGGACGAGCTGCTCGAGCCACCCTGCAACAGCGTGCTTCGCGTAGGATTCGCGAATGCTGGTTTCGACTCCATGCCGCCCCATCGGAAAGAGAATGAAGAGCAAGACCGCAACCAAGACAATATCGAACGCGAGCAAGAAGGGGTGGTAGAATGCCAGAACCAACATGCCTATCCCTGAACTGAGAACGACGTTGACCCCGTCGAGGAGGATCATCGCGCTGCTCTTCTGCAGGGTGGTCACATCGAGGAAGCGATTGATCATTTCCTGGGTTCTAGATTGCTCCCAGGAGCTGAACCGAAGGCGTGGCAAGCGGAAGGATAAATCCGTCGCTAGTCGAACGAAGATGCGTTGTTGGATCAATTCAGCGACGTAGTGCTGAGCGGCACTGATGAGAGACAGAAGAATAAGAAAGATCAGCAGCGCGAAACTGAAAATCAGCAGCGTTTGAATGTAGACCTGCTGCTGACCACCGAAGGCGATGTTTTGAACCACAGCGTCCACCGCCAAGGGCGTCGCGAGATAGAGCAAGCCCGTGATGATGGAGAAGGTGATAATGATCGTGATATCCTTTCTCTCCGGTCTGAGGAGATCGAAGAGACGGATATGCGGTGGAATCTTCTTCTTTGAGTTGTCTGCCATGGAGCGCGTCGCTTGAATTTGCAGTTTTCTCAGCCGGTGGTTCGTTGCCCGCTAGCAATCGCGTTCACAACCACGAGTAGTTCGTTGAGCGTCGCGTCGCTCTTATTTTTGCGCCATTTTTTCAGGAGCCTGATTTGGTGACTATGCAGTCGCCGAAGTCCTTGGTCCCGAGCGTGGAGTGTGCGGTAGAATCGGGGCCGTCGTGATTTGATCGGAGTCTTCAGCAAGGTCTGCAACCATTGATGGGTGCGTTGATGCTCCTGTAGGATCATCGTCAGAAACTTTTGGCGTGTCTGGCGATCTTGGACCAAGCCGGCGTAGTCCGCCATGATTTCAACATCGGCGCTCTCCAGACTCGCTTCGAGATTGAAGAAGAGGTAGCTGAGGAACGGTGTTTGTTGGATTTCCTTTGATAGACGATTAAATCGATCACGATGTTCGTTGTGGAGTCGTTCCAGGGCGCTCCCTGCACCAAACCACCCTGGTAGATAGAAGCGTGCCTGATTCCAGCCGAATGTCCAGGGAATCGCCCGCATATCTTGGATGGTAGGTTTGCCTGTGCGGGCGGCAGGACGAGACCCGATGCGGCTGTTCTGGAGAACGTCGATCGGGGTTGCCTGTTGAAAGAAATCCTGAAAACCGGGCGTCTGAATCAAGCTTTGATAAGCCGCGCTGCTCCATTGGCTGAGGAAGTCCATGGTCTTTCCCCAGTGGACCTTAGCATCGGAGTTTACTTTGCGACCACCGCAAGCGAGGGAACCGGCAAGGAGGAGTTCCAGATTGTGCGAGGCTGTCAGGCTGTTGCTGTATTTCTGTCCGATGGTTTCCCCTTGTTCCGTGAGGCGGAGTCCCCCGGCGACCGTCTGCCCGGGAAGCGCATTCAGGAAGCGGTGGGTAGGACCTGCGCCCCGGCTAATTGTGCCGCCGCGACCGTGGAAGAATTGAAGGTCAACTCCGTGGCGGGTTCCGACCTGTTGGAGATGGATCTGGGCCCGGCGCACGGCCCAAAGGCTAGCCATGATTCCGCAGTCCTTATTGCTGTCGCTGTAGCCCAACATCACCTGTTGACGAGGCCGCGGAGCGCGGCGCGGAACGAGCGGTTTTCTCAGCCATGCGTCATCCATGTCGTTGTCCAGGGCTCGGTTCCAGATTGGTTGACTGGACTGCGTGACCTTGTGACTGAGGAAAGCATCAAGAATACTCGTTCCTCGTATCAAATCGTCCTCTGTTTCGAGCAAGGGCACAACGGGAAGCAGGCAGGCCATGCTGCCTTGGTGATTCACCACGAGACCGGCCTCTCGGCAAAGGATGTAAACGATTAAGAGATCCGAGAGCTGCCTCGTCATACTGACGATAAACGAGCCCAAGCCGGCGCGTCCGTGTTGACGTATTTCACTTAGGCACACGCGCAAAACTTTCAGTATTTCCGTCGCCTCAGGTCCGAGCGCTGCAAACTGATTGGTGAGTGGGCGAGACGTCGCCAGCTCTTGATTCAGGAATTGAACTTTATCCTCTTCAGCCCAGTCGGTGAAGGTCTTGGCTTCTTCTGGGTAGCTCCCCTGCAGCAGTTGGACGAAGGCCTTTTCCAGATAGCCGGAATTCTGCCGGATATCGAGTTTGGCAAGGTGGAACCCAAAGATGTCGAGTTCCCGTTGCAGGGGAGCAAGCTCGCTTTCAATGAGGCGATTGGCTTTAACCTTTCGCAATGAGTCTGCGAGAATTTCAAGGTCCGCTTGAAGTTCAGAGGGACGACGGTAGCTGCCGGAATCTTGAGGTTCGTTCAGCTCCGGTAGCCTTTTTGCCAAGTGATTCACGAAAGCTCTCCAAGGCTCGTCTGGAAACGGGTTGGATGGGCGAGGGGATGCGCTTTCGCGTAGTTCGGCTAGACGACGGGTTAATTTTGGGGTGGGTGATTGGCTTTGATTAGACAACGGGAGCCGTTGGCTCAGTCGACTCAAACTTGTTTGGGCCAGCTCTAGCGCCCGTTGACGGAGCACATGCAGTGTTTCTGCCGTGATCTCGGAAGTGACAAACGGATGCCCATCGCGATCGCCGCCCACCCACGTGCCGAATTCCAGTTTTGGTAGTTGTCGGTAGTTGAGGCTATCGTTGCTCTGATCGTTGTCGGAGGCGAGGGTTTGTTTGAGTCTCAAATCGTGGAGTCGGACGGCCTCAGGAAATTTCTCTCCGAGGTAATACAGCACGTTCTGGCGTTCAGCGATGATGTCCGGTTTGCGTGAGGGAATCTCTCCCGTCCTCCAGAGTCGCTCAAGAGTGTTCTTGATCTCGGCGCGGAAAAGCTCCCTTTCTGATTGGGTGTAGAGGCTGTTTTCCAGTTGGAAGAGGTTGACGTAGAGCTCGCGGTGTTGGTCAAGGATGCTCCACTTCTTCGACTCCGTTGGGTGAGCGGTGAGCACGATCTGCACTTCGGTTTGGGCTAGGAGCTGTTTGAGCAAACCCTTGAGTTTCGGTCCCTTGGGCAGGGTTTGAATCTGTTGGCGCCAACTTCCAGAGGCGGCCTTTTTGCCAGCTTTGGAGAAGCGTTGGCGGGCAATTTGATTTGCCGTGTTCTCTTCGACCAAGTTGAGGAGTTGAAAAGCGATCGACAGCGCCTGCACTGATTCCTGATTGAGCGGGCGGTTTCCATTCCCTGAATTTGGGCTGAGGACTTTAGCGATTCTTGGGTGACCAATCTCTTCGAGCACCTCTTTGAAGCATTCCAACAGAAACGCGTAGTCATCATCAATCTTGGAGAAACCGCGCGACAGGAAGGGGTCTGAGCTCGACGAATGCGGTGCCGATTTGTTTGAATGGCTTGACCCTTTAGAGATCGATGTCATTTTAAAGTTGTTTGTGTATTGATTATCGTGAATAATTAAACACGAAATATTATTCGTAAATTAAAGCTGATTAACGAACTGTCAAATGAAATGAATCGCGAAAGTATTCTTTCCAAGCGAAAGCTAGGTTGGACCTTTATGTCGAACCACGCGCACGTGCTGATTTGCCTCGTGCGAAACCCTGACATGGTGCTGCGAGAGGTGGCTCTCTTGGTTGGGATCACGGAGCGCGCAGTGCAAAAGATCGTGGCTGATTTGGAGGAAGCCGGCGTGCTCACTCGCCATCGCGAGGGACGCCGAAATCACTACCGAATCAACCGTCGGATTCGTCTTCGGCATCCCCTTGAGGATCACGCGAAGATTGGCGATCTCTTGGATGTCGTGGCGACTGTTGAGGCCTAACGTGCTACAGCCTGAACTTGCCAGTGGTGGGTTCGGAACGTAGTTTGTGGGTTTTTTGTGATGACCAAACCGATCAGAGCAACTGTTGATTTGTGCCCCATCGCAAGATGGCGACGGTGGCTTATATGTGTCTGGGGTTTGGTGGGAGTTCTCGGGGATGCCGTAGGCGAGGACCGACTCGACAACTTCCGCGATTGGGGGATCTATCGGGGGGACAAAAAAGCCAATCAATATTCTGAACTGAATCAGATCAATGCTGGGAACGTGAAGGACCTGGCTAAGGTTTGGGAATACCATCATGGTGATCCCAAGGGGCCGTCGATGTACAGCAACCCAATTATCGTCGGAGGTTTGATGTACTTTACAACCCCCACGGTGAATGCCGTCGCGCTGGACGCCGAGACCGGTGATGAACGATGGGTGTTTGAATCGGCGCAACATCGTCGGGCTAAGAAGGTCTTCCGGGGACGCAACCGAGGCATGGTCTATTGGGAAGATGAGAAAGGGGGAAACCGTCGCTTATTCCACTTTGTCAAGGACGAGGTCTTTGCTCTGGACCCTGATTCTGGGGCGTTGATCTCTTCGTTTGGTGCAGGGGGAAAGATCGATTTGAGGCTGAACCTACCGGTGGCTCCGGAGAAAGCATCTGTGGAGGTCACGACTCCGGGAATTGTGTTTGAAGATGTCTTGGTTATTGGTTCGCGTGTTCCCGAGGGCAATGAATCCACTCCAGGGGACATTCGGGGCTATGATGCTCTAAGCGGCGAGTTTCGGTGGATCTTTCACACGGTTCCCCAGCCGGGAGAACTAGGCTATGACACCTGGGAATGGGAGCCGGCGACACGTTATGGTGGTGCGAATCCGTGGGGGGGATTTTCTTTGGATGAAGAACGAGGTTGGGTCTTTGCGGCAACGGGCTGCGCTGCCGGTGATTTTGTTTACGGAGGGTCTCGTAAGGGAGCGAATCTGTTTTCTAACTCAGTTCTTGCTCTGGACGCTCGCACCGGGGAACGGCAATGGCACTATCAAACGATTCATCATGACATTTGGGACTATGACAATCCGCCTGCCCCAGTCCTTGCCTCGATCACACAGGGCGGACGACAACGGGAGGTTGCTGTTCAGTTCACGAAGATGGGGCTGACCTTTGTGTTGGACCGGGAAACGGGTGAACCTGTTTTCCCAGTAGAGGAAAGACCCGTGCCACCCTCGGATGTGCCCGGGGAGGAAGCATGGCCCACGCAACCGTTTCCGACCAAGCCGCCTCCACTGAATCGTCTCGTCATGCACGAGGCTGATGTCACGAACATCTCTCCCGTAGCCAGAGCGTTCGTTCTGGAAGAGTTTCGGAAACGGAAAACGGGCTATCTTTACACACCTGCCTCGTTGCAGGGAACGATCACGACTCCGGGGCATCAGGGGGGAGCCGAATGGGGTGGGGCCGCTTTTGATCCGAAGACCGGGGTGATCTATGTGAACATTAACGAGATCCCAACGATCAATCGTCTGGAACCGATCGAATCGATTGATCCCGATACCGCGACCCCGCTTGAGCGCGGGAGATTGCTCTACTCGACAGCCTGCGTCTTTTGTCATGGTCCAGATAAACGAGGCAATCCGCCTCTCTATCCACCACTCGCGAATCTAGACCGCACGGATTCGCAACTTGAAGATCAGATCCGGAACGGCAAGGGAATCATGCCGGCATTTAGCCAGTTCTCGCAGTCGCAGATCGACGATCTTATTGCTTACCTGAGATCTGATGACCCGCTTCCTGCTTCTGCGGAACAAGGGGATCAACCAGCTAGCGACCGAGCTCCTCGATATGCTCAAATCGCTCCGTTCTTTACGGACCATGAGGGATATCCGGCCATTTCTCCTCCCTGGGGCACGCTGAACGCGATCGATCTCAATCGGGGTGAAATTCTTTGGAAAGTTCCTCTCGGAGAGTATCCCGAGCTGGTGAATCGAGGGATTCGAAACACGGGGACACGAAGTTTCGGAGGGCCCATCCTTACGGCGGGAAATGTCTTGTTCATCGCGGGTACAGCGGACGAAAAAATTCGTGCGTTCGACAAGTTCACCGGACAAGTTCTCTGGGAATACCAACTGCCAGCTGGTGGTTATGCGACTCCATCGACCTACTCAATCAACGGTCGGCAGTTCGTGGTGATTGCTGCCGGCGGAGGAGGAAAGAATGCAACAAAGCATGGGGACTCGATTGTTGCTTTCGCCCTTCCGGATGGAGGGGAGTGACTGATCTCGGCATTCACTCAATCGGTTGGCTGGGTGTGGTGAATCCACTGCCGGCAATGTGCGCTGCGATCAGAGGCGCTAGGAGGTCGTTCGATGATCGACCAGAGAGGCGCTCGAAATCTCCAGGCTAGACGTAAATGTACGTCATTTTCGACTGGATTTAAGCCTTCAGTCTCTGCCTTAGCCATTCTATTGTCCTCTTTGTTTACTGCTTCTCTCGTCGGATGAATTGTCTCTAGGAGTGAAGCTGCCGATTCTGTTGATCCTTTTGATTAGAACGATGAATAGGTTAACTCTATGGCGACTCTTCGTGGCCACTTTGAGCTTGGTTCTGGTTGCGGACCTTAAGGCTGCGCTTCAGTTTGATGGCGTTGACGATGGAATTGCAGCCTTAAGGTCCTGGAATTATCAATCGGATAGCGTGACGGTGGAGGGATGGTTCAAGACCTCCCAATCGAGTGTGGGACGCATTGTAACCCAGCCGGTGGGCGATCTTCAGTCTTTCAGCTTACTGGTCAATGCGACGCCGGGGCGGGTGGAGGCGCGCTTCGATTCAAGTGATGGCTCGGGGCCGGTCGTTGCGGTGAGTCAATCGACTGTGACCGATGGGGCTTGGCACCATGTCGCGGGTGTGTTTAACGCTTCCAGCGAACGTTTGATTCTATTTGTGGACGGTGCACTAGAAACGTCGGTCATGACGCCGAAGAAGCCACTTTCCTCGAATCGAGTTCCAAACATCGGCTACTTCGACGCTTCGATCGGTCAATATTTTCATGGCGAGCTCGACGAAGTCCGGATCTGGAAGCGGGCTCTGTCGGGAGCTGAAATTCGCACGAATCGATACTTGCGAAGATTTGATTCTGCCAAAGATATGATCGTGCCTTGGTCGTTCGATCTAACCATGCTTCACCCAGATATTCCCCCGAACTCTGGGCCTGTTGTGACTTCGGGGCTACGCTTGCCGACGGATGCGATTGGGGAGGCGCATTCGAATAATAATTCGGTGAACGACTACAGTGAGGTGCCCCATATCGTCGAGCACGCGTCACCGAGTTTTACGATTGAAGCATGGTTTCGGATCGGCGCGCGATCGGAGCCTCAAAGAATCGTGACCAAGCCGGATGATTCCCTCGAAAGACAACGTTACTCACTCGTCGCCAATGTTGAGCCTGGGACAGTGGAGTTTCGGATCGACCCGAGAGTCAACATTGACGGGGCGTGGGTCGCCCGCAGTACATCGAAAGTAAACGACTCGCGGTGGCATCATGTGGCGGGCGTCTATGACTCATCAGCCAAGCAGATTCGGCTCTATGTTGATGGTGTGATTGAGGCGGAGCGGTCTGTCTTTGGAGGGCCTGCCGGGTCCATTCAACCGGTATTCATAGGACGGTTTTCTAGTCAAATTACACAAAGCCTGTTTGGAGATGTTGACGAGGTTCGTTTGTGGGATCGGGCTCGAACCTCGGGAGAGATCTATAATACTTATGCCAAAACGTTGCAGGGGAACGAAGCCGGCTTGGTGGGCTATTATCCTTTCCTTCCGAACCCTCAGGACGATCGCCTCATAGATCTTTCACCGTTACAGAATCATGGCATAAATCGGAGTGGCCAGAGTGGGGCGTCCGCGATCGAGCCTAGAGAAAATCAGGGAGTAGCGATTCAGGGATTAAGTGTCTTCGACGAGGGCACTCGAGTTCCCAACCTGGGCAACGACCCTTGGCTGGCGGTAGATGGAAAAGCCACCACAGGGAACTCACTGGCTCCTGGAAATACGACTTCTCCCCAGATTGTCGCTTTTGATTTAGGGGATGCTCCCGTGTTTGTGAATCGACTCAGAGTTGCCAAACACGGGAGCATTGATGCAGGGCCGTTTGCTCAGATGAATCTGCGCATACTCTTTTCGACCGATACGGGTCCTCTTGAGAGTCGACAGTATGCTCCCGTGGCAGGCCTAACGAATGGGTTCAAGGGAAGAGAACTCATTCAGGCTGAGCGTGTCTCACGGGCTGGTGTGTTCCGGGAGAATCATGATTTTGAATCGAACGGATTCTACTCTTTGACGTTTTTTGACGTGAACGCCACGGCCATTGCGATTCGGGTCGAGCGCGATAGAGAAGACTCCCAACCCTGGTCTCACTATCGCCCCTTGGAAGTCCAACTCTATCGGGAAACGGAGGGAATTCCGGTGAAGTTGGAAAAAGCCCTCGCGTTTGATGGAACGAATGATTACATGACGATCCCTCGTTTTCCCACCGGAAGTGACCAAAGCATTACCGTGGAGACTTGGGTGAAGAGCAGTGGCTCGGGGGCTCTCGGGCGCCTTGTGACCCGTCCCAGTGACGATCAGTCCAAACAGCAATTCAGTCTGTTCTTACACGGAGATGGGGTCCCTGAGTTTCGGGTCGATACTACGGAAGGGGCCATCTTCGCTAAGGGGACAGGTCCCGTCACGGATGGCAATTGGCATCATCTTGCGGGCGTGTTCAATGATGCGACGGACCGTCTGAGTTTATTTGTAGATGGGGTTCTCGTGAACAGTGTTCCGATCAATCGGGCGCCCTTGTCGACGAGTCAAAGTATCCAGGTCGGGCGTTTTAGTTCCAAGTTTGATCAGTTTTTCAAAGGTGTGATTGATGAGATCAGAATCTGGAATGTGGCGCGGAGTGCCATTGACATTCAGGTTTCGAGCCGGGTGCTGTTGACAGGGGCAGAGCCTGGGCTCGTCGGCTATTTTCCCTTGAACGAGGGCAGTGGAGACAGTGCAGGTGATGTTTCTCCTCTCGACAATACCGCAACGCTTTTCAATCTTCCGATATGGACAGATTCAAATCGCGCTGATCCATTGACTCCTCCTAATCGATTCACGATTAGTGAGTTGTTGAGTTTGACGACCATCGAGCGGGCCGCTCCGATCACGACCGTCACGGGCATTGGCGGAGCGGAACTCGTGCTCAAGAATCTCAAAGGGACTCCGCCGATATCGGTGAAACCGACCCAGTCGGGACAAGAGGATGGTGGGGGCAGTTTAATCTGGGCCTCGCTTCCCTTTCCTGTCCAGTCCGCGAGGGTTTTGCAGAACCCACCACGCTTGGCTTTGCAATGCTTCTTGAGCTTGCCTGGCTTTTCCGACGTTGAAGGCAAGCCCATGCAAGAGGGAATTGAGTTGCTGGTGGATGCGCAAGGCAACGTCGAAATCTCCGGCGGAAAGATTAGTATTCCCAAGACCTTTGTCATCAAGAAGCTCGCCGTGAGTGATATTCAGTTTGAGTACCTCGCCTCTGAGAAGGCATTTGGAGGTGGGCTCTTGATGGGGTGGGGTAATCCAAAGATTGTCGATCTTTGCGGTAGGGGGACGAAGGGGCCCCGTCGGATCGGTGGAAGTTTTCGTGTCCGAGATGGAAAACTCCAGAAGATAACCTTGGGAGCGAAGGCGATTAGGCGAGCTCTGGGTACTTCAGGGGCATTCCTGGATGAGGCGTCCGTGACCGTGGACGGCCTGGATACTGACAACTATTCATTCGGTGGGCGAATCAAAGTCAATGTCGGGTGTCCGGTGATTCGGAGGAAGAGCAAGAATGGTGATACGGTGTTTGTCTTTCCGGCGTCGGCTGAGGCAAAGGGTCGTATCTTTCCGACGACAACTCGGATTGAGATTGAGGGTGGCGTGAAACTCGTCGGTTTTGACTCGTTGAGTGGATCCATGGTTTATGAGCCTCCCTACAAGATCTCGGGCGATGCGAAAGTAAATTTCCTTTTTGGGGTGTATGTGGCTGAGGCCAAATACGCGGCGGATGCCAACGGTTTTTCGGGTTCAACCAAAGGAACGTTCACCCTCCCTCAAGACCTGGGCGTGTTTGCTCGCCGCAACATTCGGCCGCTGGCGGCCGATGGAGCGGGCACTGTTCTTCCGGATGTGCAGGCGACCATCGATGGCAACGGAAACTTGAAAGGAAGCTTTCAGCTTTCGAAGTCGATTGGTGAACGCAGTTGTAGCCAATCCTGCAGCGAAGTCTGTGAGAACTCGGTTGTGAACTGGCTCGCGAATGTTCTTAAAGTGAGCTGCCGTAATGTGTGCGACACGACGTGCAACACCGTCAACAAAGTGCTTTCGGCCAAAGTTGCCTTTACCATTGGAGACTCGGTTGGCTTCGAGGTTCAGCGCAAGAGTCTCTCGGGTGTCGAAGTTCCGAGCGGTTGGACCTATCCTCAATACTACGATGAAGAGTCGGGGACGACCCTGACCTTGTTCACTAATTGGGACCCACTGGTGCCGAGCCACAGCGGGGGTGCCTTACAACGCCTGAATCGATTCGAGTCCGACAATCAGTCCAACACGACCTTCGAGGTTCCAGAGGGTGCTCCAGCTGCCATCATTCAGGTGCTTTACGAGAACTACCCAGCCGAGGGTTTGGATGTGACATTGGTCCTTCCGGACGGTACAACCCGA
Source organism: uncultured Verrucomicrobiota bacterium (assembly GCA_964342405.1). GTDB lineage: Bacteria > Verrucomicrobiota > Verrucomicrobiia > Limisphaerales > AAA164-E04 > UBA2970. The sequence goes on from CAYFGX010000027.1 coordinate 67,376, forward strand.
GAGATCGAGGAAGGTGCTCTCCCTGAGGGTTTTGCGGATGGTCAAGGGTTTGCCACCGTGACGCCAGCTCTTGGTGCGGCAACCTTTTACGTGTTTGAGCCGGCAGCGGGAGAGTATCAGGTTCAGGTGGAGAATGGAGCTTCGATGGGTGAATTCAGCGTTGTGGGGGCGGTGCAAGATCCGGAGCCGTATGTTGACGTGATTGATGTCTTTTTTGATGAGGAAGATCCGGATCTCTTTATTGTCGCGTTTGATAGCGGCGATTTGGATGGCACGCCTGAGAATCGGTTTCTTCTAACTGAGGATCCTGAGTCTGAGTTAGGCACGGAGATTTTTCCCTTAGCCCTGGAGGAAGAGGATGGCGTCACCTTGGCGTTGTTTGATCTTCAGCAGATCGAAGTGGCCCCGGGTGATTATCATGTGCTGGTGACGGCGGATGATGGACGAAACGCTCGCGTTTCTGATTACTCGGAGTTCACCGTGTATGTCGAAGATCCAAACGCGCCGCAACCCGTGACCGTTCTCAGATCTCGATCGCAGAAGAATGGTTTCACGGTGGAATGGGATCCGGCTCCTGGTGATGATATCGAACACTATACCGTGCTTTATACTCGTGATGACGATATCTCGGGAATTCAGTCGGCGGAAACCACGAGCCGTGACTCATTGTCGAAAACCGTTTTTGGACTCGAGAACGGAACGCCCTACTTGATCACGGTGGTGTCCGTGAACAATGAAGGGTTTCATTCCGAAGTGGCCGCAGTGCATCGGGTGATTCCGACCGAAGGTTTGGGATTAAATCCGCCGGTTATCGTGTCGGATCCCTTTGAGTTTGCAACAGCAGGCTTTCCTTACCTCTACGTGCCGCATCTCTTCGATGCAGACACGGTGGTACCTGCGGGCGATCACGCGCCGAACGAAATGCCGGCTGAACCTCTGCAGCTCATTGAAGCGAACAATCGCTGGCAACTGACCAGTGCGCCGCCAGGAATGATAATCGACGAAAATTCGGGGGCTGTCTTCTGGGAACCCACCGAGGAACAGGTCGGCAGTCATGAGGTCTCGATCCGAGTCTCAGAGCCCGACCTCTCGGCCTTTGGCTTGCTTGGCGTGCCTCAATCGACCCGTCAGTCCTTTGTTCTGCGCGTCTTGCCCAATGATAATCTTAACGGATTGGAGGAACATCCCTTCGAGTTCTGGTCTCAGCCTGTTTTGAATGTCCGTGGTGGTGATCAGTATCGCTATCCTGTGACAGTTCTGGGAGCGCCCGCTGGTTCTTATCTCCTTGAGATGCTAGAGGGAGCTGAGGGGATGGAATTGACCGAGGACAATGTTTTGGTTTGGGATGTTCCGGAGCAGGCTGAGTCGCCGTACGTATGGTTGCGCGCTAGTATCCCTTTTGGGGAATTCCTAGTTGAGATTGACCAGGAATTCCTACTCCACGTGCAACATTCTGAGAATCAGTTGGAGCCCCTAACCGAGATCACGCGCGTTGTGGTTGATGGGGATGAGTTGCTGATTCGTTGGACGGGCAATGCCTCTACTTACGAGATTCAAGCGAGGAACAGTCTTGATGCTGGATCCTGGCTGCCACTTGGGGAAGTGACGACGGAGGGAGCGATTCATTCGTGGCGAACGCCGATCGGTGCCGGCGAGTTCATTCGAGTGGTGGCGCTGAATGAATCGGAATGATGCGGCTGAATCCCTTGAGCTGACGAAGTTCTCGGGAATGGAGGAATCAAATGGTGACGCTTGAAATCTTTTCAGACTACGTCTGACCCTGGTGCTACCTCTGCACCGGGCGTGTAGAACGGCTTCGGAAGGCCTTCGATCTCGAGGTGCGGTGGACGCACTATCCGCTTCATCCGGGAACTCCTCCCGAAGGGATGAGCCTGGAACGGCTGTTCGCCGGGCGGAACGTCGACGTGGCGGCCATGAAGATGCGAATGGAGCGATTGATGGCCGCGGAAGGGCTGGAATTCGGAGATCGAACCATGACCTTCAATAGCCGTTTGGCGCAGGAGTTGGCCCAGTGGGCAGCATGTGAGAAAGGAGTGGACGCTATTCACACAGAACTCTTCAGAGCCTATTTCGTCAAGGGACTCAACCTTGCATCGATCGGGGTTTTGGTATCGGTTGCGAGAGGGCTTGGCTTAGATCCAGAGCAAGCGCGAAGCGTGATTGAGACGCGAAGTTGGAGTGAGGCCGTCGATCGAGATTGGGAACGATCTCGGAATCAGCGAGTGGGTGGGGTGCCGACGTTTCGTCTGGGGACAGAAATCTTGGCAGGGGCTCAGCCTTATGAGCGACTGGAGGAGATGCTTGTAAGCCAGATTAGGCTCGGATCGAGTTGAGGGGGAGAGCGCGGAGGGTGCGCAACCTAGCATCTTTGCGTATTGCGCATCATGTTCATGGTCGTTTGAACACACTGCTTTTCCGTCATCATATTCATTCCCGTACCGGTTCTGACCCGCTTCCACTTAAACTCGCTTTTCTTTCCTGAGCCGCCGGTGGTGAAATTCACGATGCTTCCAAACTCCTCTAGCACTGGAGATACGTAGGGTTTCTTTGCCCGGGGTTTTATGGACGACGACGCGCTTGCCCTACTCTCGCTTTCTGAATCTCCATTCAATTGCATCTCAAGTCTTTCTTTTGCACGCGACGGGGCCGGCCGGACCCTACGATTTAACGACGTTCTTCTTTTTGGACATACTCTGAGACCAGGATCCCCCACTGCTCCCGCCCATCATCATGCTGCTGCTGCCGCTGCTGCCGCTCATATACTTCCACTCCGAGCGCCTCCGGCTACCCCCAGTCGTGAAGTTAGTGATGTTTCCGTAGAACTCGAGAACCGGCGAAGTATAGGGCTTCTTCTTATTTGCTCTACCAGGATTGCTATTGTTGGCTGCTGAGCTCATGAGATTGGTGTGGCTGGCTTAATGACGTGTGGTTGCCGAATTTGTCGGTAGTAAGTCTTCCTCTTTTTGCGTGGCTTTTTCAAGTGATTATTTGGGATTCGCTGGACTTTATTTTGGTGTGGCAAGAATCTGAAGAGGAAGTGTAACTCATTTGGGATCAATGAGTTAATTGTTCGCTAGTTAGCGACACAATAGGGCGGTAATGCGACGCTGCTCTTAGCGTCCTTTGTCGCAAAGTATTGGGAATTTCGACGACCTGCGCAGCTCAGCTTTGTTTCAGGAACTGTTCGGCTGGAGTGGGTGTTAGCTCTGTTTGCTGCGTCGACTTAATGTCGAAAACTTCTTGCAATCGAGATTCAATCTCAATAAGACTGATTCCGTTTCCGAGACTGAGTCTCAATATCGATCGAAGACATGATGAATAATGAAGTGAGCGTAGCGAAGATGTTGCGCGTTTTTACTGCGGTGTTCTGCTACGCCGCAACGGCCCAATTGCACAACCTTTATGGACAGGATTCAACCGGTGAAGAAGTCGTTGCCGAGGAGGCTCCCATGCTGCTTCCGGAAGTCGCGCTGATCGGATCGGAAGCGTCGGAGCAGAAGCTCCCAGCGTCGGGTGCTTACATTGGTGAAGAGGAATTGCGTCGGTACTTGAACGTCGATGTAAACCGTGTGCTACGCCAAGTGCCGGGCGTTTATCTTCGTGAAGAGGATGGCATGGGGCTGTTTCCGAATATCAGCATTCGTGGCGTAACAACGGAAAGAAGCAAGTCGGTCACCGTCATGGAAGATGGTATTCTCAGTGCCCCAGCGCCGTATTCTGCTCCTTCGGCATACTATAGTCCCAACGTGGCTCGAATGAGCGGTTTAGAGATTCTTAAAGGCAGCAGCCAGATCAAGTATGGGCCCCATATTACTGGGGGGGCAGTGAACTATCTTTCCACTCCGTTCACCGCCGACGATCTTTCTTATCTCAAGCTGTCGTATGGATCTTACAATGAGCTAATTGGTCACTTCTGGCATGGTGACGTTCACCAATTCGAGAATGGCGGCCGTGTTGGTTATCTGGTTGAAGGGTTTTATCATCGAACGGATGGATTCAAGGACATTGATACCACGCCCGACTTCACTGACGGTGATGACACGGGGTTCACACGGGTTGAGCCCATGGTGAAGGTTTTTTGGGAGCCCGGAACCGATGTTTATCATCGGGTTGAGGTCAAGTATGGTTACAGTGACTTGGATGCGGACGAAACCTACCTAGGGCTCTCGGAGGCCGACTTCAATGCCGATCCCTACCGTCGGTATGCAGCTTCACGGTTTGACAATATCCAGACTGAAAATCACCGCGCTTCGATTCGCCACATCATGGAACCAACTGCCAACCTCCGAATTGCGACCACGGGCTACTTGCAGCATTTCGAACGAAACTGGGCCAAGCTGCATCAATTGCGCGGGCCTAATGTTGCCTTGTCATCTGCTCTTCTGGATCTGACTCCGGGTGGCGGGCTTGCCATTCTGCGTGGCGAAGCCGCGGGTACCTTGCGTTTGCGAAACAATGCCCGGGAATACAAAATCTATGGCATTCAGACCGCAGCCACTGCCACCTTTGACGTAGGTGAAACGACCCATGAGTGGGAGACTGGGATTCGCTACCATTTTGACGAGGTAGATCGTTTTCAGTGGAACGTAGACTACACGCAGGCTGCCAATGGAACCATCACGGGGTCAACGGTCGGAGCGATGGGGGCAGCGGGAGACCGCATTCAGCAATCACATGCCCTGGCTCTCTACACGCAGGATGAGATCAAATGGAAGCGCTGGAGTTTGATTCCTGGGTTGCGCTTTGAAACGGTAGATCAAGAGTACGAGCAGGATCGTCGTCGTGCCGACGGAGGAGGATCTCCCGCAACGGGTGATGGACGAATTGACGCCTATGCAGGAGGGATTTCGATTGGCTATGAATTGAATCCAAACTGGAACACATTCTTCGGAGTCCACCGTGGTTTTTCTGTCCCAGGCCCGCGCGCTTCGATTCGAAACAGTCTTGATGAAGAAACCTCATTGAGCTTTGAGCTCGGAACTCGATACTCGAATCCGGATCGCGGTTTGGTAGCGGAGGCCGTTCTCTTTCGCTCCGACTTTAATGACTTGATTGTCGGCGGGAACCTCGGAGGCGGAGGCGCTGCTGTGACGGAGAACGTGGGGGACATCGATTCAATGGGCTTGGAGCTGATGGTTGGCTATGATCATGGACTCGCGAACGATTGGGCCATTCGCACACCAGCGCGACTGTCGATGACATTCACGGATGCTCAATTGGATGGGAATGCCACGAACACCGATCCTGAGTCCCTTTTTGAAGGCGGCGTCGATGGTGCCGAAGTGCCTTACATTCCAGAATATCAGATCAATGGAGAGATCGGCATCGAATATGGCAAAGTGGGCCTTTACGCCAGCATGACTTACGTGCCTGCCACTTTTACCAGTGCGAGCAATACGAGCGCGAACATGCGAGCTGATGGCACTCCGGATGCTCGGGTTGGAGAGACCAGCAGTTACTTCATTACCGACTTGTCACTGCGCTATCAACTCAAAGAGCGAACGACCTTCTTTGGTGGTGTTCGCAATCTCTTTGATCGGGAATACATCGCTTCTCGACATCCGCATGGCCCTCGGCCTGGATTGCCCCGCTTCTTCAACGCGGGAATCGAAGTTTACTTCTGAAGAGGGTAGTCTCTTGAACTCTTGCATCGGCAAGGAACCAGGTTCGGCCAATCGGGTTCCTTGCCTTTTTTTGTAGGACTCGTGCCTTCGATTCGGAGTTTGAATCGCCCATCAACGTAGCGTCCCAAAACGATATACCTTAAGGATCCATCGTGTGCTTCATGCAGAAAAAGGAGAGTGACGACCGAGCCGTTGACGACGGTTTTGAACAATCACTCGAGAAGGCCCGCCGACCCCGTCGATTCGGAAAGAGATACAACTTATTGATGAAGTGGGTTCGCCGGACTCACATGTACACCGGGCTCGTTCTCCTCCCTTGGGTGTTGATGTTTGGCGCGAGCGGCGTCTTGTTTAATCATCCCACCTGGCTATCTCCCTCTGACGTTGTTTATCAGGAATCTGGTGAGGAACTTCGCGAGCTCACGGGTTTCGAGAAATCGGATCCAATCGCGCTGGCGGGAGTCGTCGTGGATCGTTTGAATGAGGGACAAGGTCGCTCTGAGTATGAATTGGTAGAGGGCTGAGCGTCGCTGTGGTTGTGGCCTTTCTCATCTCAACCGGGACTCTCGATGAACTTGGCTTTGGTCCTCCCAAGAGTAAGGGGAACGAAAAGGCCCCTCCAAAGAAAGAGAAACTGACTCAGGAACCGCACAGATCGACGAACGAAACCGCTGTTGAAGTCGTAGTGGCCCGGTCGACGAAGACTGCCTCACGGTCTTGAGTCAAATCGTCGTGACTCCTTCAATAAGCCGAATTTCGATCCTTGAGTTGGGCTCGAACTAGGTGCTTTGAAAGGTCTTTTCGAGCGCGCTCCGCTAGAGTGCGGAAAGTTGATGGTTCCGCTACAGGGAACAAAACGACACAACCCTGGGCGTTGATGCTCAGTCTCGGGATCTATTTCTGCTCAGCCAAGTAGGCGACCAGATCTCGCAGCTGTCTTGCATTCAAGATATCTCCCATCGGAGGCATTGATGATTGCTGTGAAGAACGGAACGCGATTGTTTGCTTTGGTATTTGGATCTCCTGTCTGTTCTGGCTACGTAGTCGAATCGATGATTCGGTCTCTTCTACAATGATTCCCGTTGCCACATCGCCGTTGTTCAGGTCCAGAGTTGTTGTGCCAAATCCGGGGGCAATCCGCTGGTTGGGGGAGAGCAGGGCCTCGAGTATTTCTTCACCAGAAAGCGTGCTGCCGATCTTGCTCAGATCTGGACCCGCTGAACCACCAAAACCTCCGATTTGATGACACCGAATGCATTGAGCTGCGTGGTATCGAAATAGCGACTCCCCTTTCGTCGGATCCCCCCCGCTGAGCGCGAGTCTCTTCGGGCCGAATCGTCCGCTACTCAGTTGGGTTGTTTTGAATTTCTCGAACTCGGCATGCACCTCTGTCGTCGACTCGGCTAGTTCGTAGAGTTCTAGCCAAGTGGCTTCGGGAAGTGACTCCGCACTGGCGCGTTGAAGAGCGAGCTTTAGCAGGGGGGCTCTTTGTTTGGAAGGTAAACGGGAGAGCTGAGGGAGGATGCTCTGGATTCTGGGGCTATCGTTGTTGCGTAGGACATTCTCGATGTAGGTCCATCCGGAAGGTTCGTTTCGTTCAGCCAGCAGGACGGCAGCAATAGCTTGGAGGGCCGGTTCGTTGTCGCTGAGCAGTTCGGTTGCAGCGTCTGACGTAAGGGTTTGCTGATTGAGGAGGAAATTTAGGAACGCTATCCTCGCCGTCAGTGGCAGATCCGACCTCTGCACAGCAGCTTCTGCGGTTTCGCGGTCGATCAGCTCGTATTGAACCAAGACGTCTGCGAGAGTGGCGAGTAGGTTGGAATGGAGCGATTCTTGCGAGTTTCTACTTGAGGTAAGTAGCGAGGAGAAGGCCCGCTTGAGAGGGGCCTCTATGGCGGGACCGATTTTGCTCTCCCGAGGGACTCGATGAGGTCGCAGATGCCAGGTGACACGGTCGTAGTCCGAAGGATCATTCCATTGTCTCAGCGAGCGGAGGGCTTCCAGTCTGAGTTCTGGATTTATAGAGGCGGACGCGGCTACTTCAGCGATTCCCTTGGCGTGCTTGGATTGGCCGAGTCGGAAATTGGCGTTTAGGATCCGGTGGGCAATGGGGACGGGGAGCTTGGCGCTGGCGTGCTGAAATTTCGATGGAAGTAAAGCCGCAAGCTCTCCTTGAATTTGAGTGATGGGGAGGTCATGAATTGCCCGGATACATTCGAAGGTGACCTCGGGCGCCGCATCGTTCAGGAATGCCTTGATGTCGGGGCTTTTTAAGCGCCGGAGCGCCAGCAAAGCCGCCGCGCGTAGGTCTGGGCTGGAATGTGTGTGGAGTTCTGCCAGGGACCTGGAACTGAGGTTTGAGCTGAGGTAGCTGACGCATGCATGACGCAGCGCGGGGTCGCCTAGCCAACCTCTTTGGACTCCCGCGATGACGGAGGGAATGGCTGTTTTGAGCTGTTTCTTGGTAGCCGTTTGTAGTGCATGATAGGTGGTCCTCGGCGAATCGCTTGTAAGGATTGGAAGCAACGCTTGGTATTTTTCGCGAGGGAGATCGAAATCAGCCATGACCTTCGCAGCTTGCGCTCTGACTTCTGCATCGGGAGACTTGAGAGCCAGAATCACTGGGTTTGCCAGCGGGGTGTCGTCACTCCATTCGGCGGCGAGTTGTCCGATTCCCCAGAGCGCATGGATTTGGGGGAGAGTCGATTGGGAAGAGCGAATTTCTTGGGAAAATGCTTTGAGACCGAGCTTGCCACGAGACGCGAGTTCAAATTGAGCCCGAGTTCGGACTCGTCTGTCTGCATGCCCGAGAAGGGCGCGGAGCTCTGATTCTGGCGCCTCTTCAAATGTCTTGTTGGATTGTAACAGGGAGGCCGTCTCGTCGTTCGTGGCTGAAGGATGTTTCGATTCAATCTTCCAGATGCGGCCCGCCCCGGTCCCCGTCCAACCGGCAATCCAATCAGCGATGTAGAGTCCTCCTCCTGCGGCGAACTCCAGATCGGTCGCCAGGATGTTCCACGCAAACTGTTCGGAAGTTTCAAGACGATAGCCAGCCCCTTGAGGGGCGAGCTTGAAGGAAAGGATCCCACTGTTCGCCTGGCTGCCGACAAAGTCTGCTAGAAAGAAGTGGTCTTTGTATTGGCTAGACAAGCCCGTGCCCGGGTAGAAGGCCAAACCGCCGGGACCTCGGGAGAGCTGATCCACTGCGGGGTTGTGCCATCTGGGCTGGCCCTTCACCGGGCGGGACCAAAGTTTCTCGGTGAACCAGATGGGCTTCGGGTGGTCGGGACGACTCGTTTCGTCTCTAAAATGTCCTGAAAGTTGGTAGCATGCGTCCCAGGCAGAATCGGCTCCTTCAAGAAGATGAAGGATTCGGCATTCGTCCCCTCCACTCATGTTGTTGTCGACCGTGAAAAGATCTCCGTAGTCGTTGAAAGCTAATTCCTGAGGATTGCGCAGTCCAAAGTGAAACACTTCAAGTTGACTGCCATCGGGACGGCAACGGAACACGGCTCCTCGGTGGCTCTCGTGGAAACGCTTTCCTTCGAGACTAGTGACATCGTAGCCGCGGTCTCCTACCGTGAAGTAGATTCTCCCGTCTGGGCCTTGAATTAGACCATGGAGATCGTGTCCATGAACGCCGACCCGAACGCCAAAGCCGGTGAGCATTTGTTGGCTGACATCTGCTTTCTGATCGCCATTGGTATCCCGTAATTGCCAGAGGTGGGGGATGGAGGTGAGGAGAACAGTCTCGTCGATCGCTAAGATGCCAGCGGCATTGCCGTCGAGTGGATGATTGAGATTATCGAAGAACACCTCCGATCGGTCCGCTGTGCCGTTTCGATCACTGTCCTCCAAGACACGAACGATATCCGTCTTCTCCCGTAGTTGCGCATCGGGGATGACATGATTCCAGCGCTCATACATCGCCTCGCGATCTGCCATTGTTCGGCCTTGGTAATCTTCCATCGCCCACCAACGGGAGAACGTCACTCCCCATACGCCCGTGTTTTTGCGATGGGCTTCCGCGACGTAAACTTTTCCTGCGCGGCTCTCCGCAATAGCGACTGGGTTGGCGAGTTGTTCACCGCTAGCCCAGATTCTCGCTGACAAGTCTTGGGGCAGCGTGGGTGGCTGGGGGGCTGCTGCGCGTCCGGTGCCTGTTAGTGTTGCGAGAATCACCCCCGCGCAAGTGGCGAGCCAGGAGCGATAGGCATGTCTGTAGTGCTGCGAGTTGAGTTCAATCTGGACGATTCGATCCGTTGCCATGCACCGCAAAGTATGCCTCAATCCGATCTGAATCCCAATCCTTCGTTTCTCTGGTCTTCCTTTCGAAGTCTGCCAACGGAACTATTCTCCTTTTTGCCTCGAACTCTTGCTTGCTGTGCCGGGCCTTTGGTTCAGTTGAGTCGCAAGGTTATTTGTAAGGGGACGGCTATCGAGAAACAATAAAGCGACATGCCTTGAAAAAAAGACCTTCTCGGATAAGGTTTCATGCACCCGGCACAAGTGGTTTTAAATGGGACATTGAGAACGGCTTGTAGAGTGTGAGTGTAATCCAAATTTGCATTGCTCGGGTGACGAAACATGGAAGGAACGATCAAAGTTTTTATTGCAGACGACCATCCGATTTTCCGTTGCGGGCTTCGGGAATCTCTCGAGAAGTCGGGGCGATTCCAGATCCTTGGCGAAGCGGAAGATGGAAAGGATGCCTTGGGACAAATTGTTCAGTTGAAACCCGAGATTGCTGTTTTGGATGTAGATATGCCGGGGTTAAATGGCCTGGACATCGCCGAACGGCTCCCCAAAGCAGCTTCGGAAGTCCGAGTCGTGATTCTGACGAGTTATAAGGAGGAAAGCTTCTTTAATCGGGCGATGGACCTAGGGGTGCGAGGATATGTTCTGAAAGAGAATGCTATCAACGATCTTACGAGTGGGCTGCTGTCTGTCTCGCGGGGAGAAACTTTCCTGAGTCCCTCGATTTCTTCGTTTCTCCTGAATCGGGTTCGTAAACTCGAAAGGCAGCAGACAGAGAACAAGGGGCTTGATCATCTGACGCCCACTGAATTACGGGTCCTCAGTCTGGTGGCTGATAACTGTACGAGTAAGGAGATCGGAAAACGACTTTTTATCAGCCCAAGAACGGTTGATACCCACCGGAATAACATCGCTGGTAAACTGGAGCTGCGAGGGAGCCGTGGACTTCTCTTGTTTGCCCTTGAGCACAAGGAGGAACTCAAAGGCTTTCGCTTGTTCTCTGCTGAAGAATGAATGAGCTCCTCTGAATCGATAACGTTCCGAGCCTGGGTATTTCTCTGGCTCCTTGGCCTGTGCTTGCTCGGTGGCAAGACGGCTGTGAGGGGGCAGGTCGCGGAGCCTGTTTCGGTCTCGCCGCTGAAACCTGCAATCAACCCGGCCTTGACTACAGAGGAGTTTGCTCCGATTGAGGCGCGCTATCTCCGGTTCACCGTAACGAAATCGAATGGTTCCATACATTGCATTGACGAGCTCGAGGTTTTCACTGCCGAGTCCAATCCTAGAAACATCGCTTCTGTCGAGGCGGGCGCAGCTTACGCGGAGTCAGGGCCCCCTCACAAATCGGGCAAGACCTCCCCTGCAAATTTAGGGGACGGTCTTTTCGGGAAAAGGAATGCATGGTACTCAGCATCTGATTCGCCGGCTTGGGTTCAGATTGATTTCCGTGATCTTGAGCGGATCAATCGTGTGGTTTGGAGTCGTGATCGGACGGGTAAAGGGTGGAATGAAACTCCTTGCGAGTATGCGGTGGAGGTTTCGGCGGATGCTGAGAACTGGATCCAAGTAGCTTCCTCTGCGGCCAGGTTGCCGGGGCTGCGCTTTGATCCGGTGACGCTGCCTGAGATTGCGCCTCAGGAACCAGGCAGAGAGGTTTCCGAGCTGCGTCCGCCGGTGAACGCGTACTTCAACGAAGAGAAATTCTCCGCGATTGAGGCGAAGTACGTTCGCTTCACCGCTCTCAACGATCCGAAGACGAGTGTCTGTTTGGATGAGCTGGAGGTTTATTCGGAGCAGACAGGCGATTCGAATCTCGCCGCGGCCTCTGCGGGGGCGATCGCATCTTCATCGAATGTGCGGACGGATCGCGACGAGGTGTTCCTGCCTCGCGGACTCAATGACGGCGTTTACGGCGAGGAGGGTCGCTGGATCGGCGATGCTAAGTCGGAAGTTTGGGCTCAGATTGAGCTTTCAGAGCCGACTCTTATCGATCGTGTTGTGTGGAGTAGAAATCGGAACGAAGCCTGGTTCGATCGAATGACCTACCGATACCGAATCGAGGTGGCTCGGGATTTGGGAGAGTGGATTGAGGTGGCTTCCTCTGATACCCGGCAAAGCTCCGCCTTGGTGCACTTCAAGAAATCCAAGCAGGTTCTTGGCGAGTATATCGCAGATACTTGGGAAGCGGAACCTGGTTTGCCTTTGAATGAGATCACGGACTTTGCTCAGACACCGGAGGGGTATTTGTGGATGGGGACGAAGAATGGTTTGCTTCGATTCGATGGTCACGAGTTTGCGCGGTTCAATCGAAACAACACGCCCGCTATTTCGACACCGCAAGTGGATGCCGTGTATGTGGATCGATCAGGGCGAGTTTGGTTTACCAATCGAAAGTTCTTCTACGAGTCCGGTAACAATTTGGTTGTCTATGAGCGGGGTGAGTTCCGACGGGTTGAACTGGACAAAAACGTTCGCGTTCTCCGTCTCTTTGAGGAGGCGAGTGGAGCGCTGTGGGTTCTCACCGATGATGAAGCCATTCCTATGAGGAACGGGGAGCTTGATTATGATGGCGCGCTTCACGGATTCGGTCTGAATGATCTGAAATTCTTGCCGGATAAGAACGAGAAAGCCGACGAGAAGGTTTGGGGCGGTGTTCCGGGGAACTGGCTTCACGGAGAGTTTGTTCCTCTATTTGGGTTGGATGGTCGCCCATTCTACGATGTTGTTTCATCGGAGACGATTCCCCAACTCTCACGAAGAGATGGTGGGGCATGGCTTCTTAGAAGCGAACGCTTTGGGACTCGGGATCTCCGGGAGCGTGGCTTTCAACGCGTCCTCCCCGATGGAAATGTCAGAGAGCCAAGACCCTTTCCCTGGGCGGATGAGCCCATTCGAGTCACCGCTAGACTGTCGGATCGGGGCAGTAATCTTTGGCTAGGCGTGGAGGGCGACGGGCTCTATTGCTTGCTGAGCGATGGAAAGGAGTTCCGCAGCTTCACTGGCCTTCGTGGATTTGGGACGCTGGATATTCGGAGAATCTTTGAAGACGCAGAAGGCAGTATTTGGGTAGCCACTTCTGACGATGGTTTGAAGCGATTACGCAAACGCCTATTCAAGTCGATAGGAGCAGACTTGGGCATTAAATCGCGTTTTCGAACCCTTCTTCCCGCGAATACCTACTCGGTCTCCCCGGGGGATGAAGGAGGAGTTTGGATCGGTACGCATTCAAGCGGCTCGTATCACTGGGATGATGAACGTTTAGCCTATCTATTGAATTCTTACATCTTTTCTTGGGCGATCTTGCAGGACTCCGATGGCGTTGTCTGGACCGGGGCGTATGGGCGAGGAACGAGGCGCCATCTCAAGGATCGATTTCAGGTGATGCCGAGAGTCATGGATCATCCCTTTTCCTTTCTTCAAGACAGCAGTGGGCGCGTGTGGTCCGGGGGAGATTTTGGGGTTACGTATCTAGAAGGAAACACACTGTATCGTCGGGTCCCACCTCAGTTTTCGAAGGGCCGGTTCGAGTGGGTGATCTCCTTGGCCGAGGATGGAGAAGGGGGAATTTGGATGGGGACGAAGTTGGGCTTCTTGCACCGCTTCAAGGATAACGATTTTGAGACCTATTGGACTTCTGAGTCCGGGGAGGAGTATCCTATTTGTGCGCTTCATTTTGATGAGGAAGGGGCTCTGTGGGTTGCTCGGTTTGGATTTGGTCTGTCGCGCTTCAAAGACGGCACCGTGTCTCACTATACTCAAGCCGAGGGCATTCCGACGGTCTCCTTCAATGGGATTCTGGATGATCCGAGCGGATACCTGTGGCTGACTTCCAAGGAAGGCGTCTACCGAATATCAAAGCAGGACTTTCAACGTTTTGCACAGGGACAAACGTCGCCGTTCCTTTGGCAGCATTTTACGGAGCGAGACGGGCTGCCGAGCAATGCTTGTAACGGAGAGCAGAATCAACCGAGCCTGTGCCGAACAGAGGATGGCCGAATTTGGATCCCCACTCAGCAAGGGGTCGGCGTCATTGATCCGAATCGTTTGGATCAGGAACTGGCAGTCCCGCCGGTAGTGATTCAGAGTGTGACTCTTTACGGCGAAAACAGTCGAGAAGAGTCTTTAATCTCAGATGGGCAGTATTCCGCGGACAAGGATCTGAAGCCCGCCACGATCACCATTCCCCCGGGAAATCACAATCTCATGATACGGTATACATCCGTCGAATTCGTGGCGCCGGAACAAGTAAGTTTTCGGTATCGACTCCTGGGGGCTGATGAAGGTTGGATCGATGCAAAGAATGATCGGAGTGCCTTGATTGCATCCCTACGATCCGGTTCCTATCAGTTTGAGCTAACGGCGGTCAATCATCTGGGGCAGGCAGGTCCGCCAGCCAGTTTGTCCTTCAGGGTTCTCCCTTATTGGTGGGAGACTCCGGTCTTCCGTTTTCTCATGGCTGGCGCCTTGTTTTTTGGAAGTCTTGCCTGGTATTCCTCACGAATGAAGCAGCTCAGGTTGAAGAGCGAGCAGCAGGCAGATTTTTCTCGGCAATTGATCGAACGTGAGGAGAGCGAACGGAAACGGATTTCTCAGGAATTGCACGACAGCTTGGGGCATGAGTTGCTTCTGGTGCGGAATCGTGCTTTGGACGGTGCCAATAAATCGGAAGGGCACCCTCTACAGGAGCGCTTTGAAGATATCTCAAAACTCGCCGGGCAAGCGCTCGAGAATACGCGGGGAATGGCCTATCAGCTTCGCCCTTTCGAGCTGGATCGATTTGGTTTTCAGGAGGCGGTCGAGTCGATGGTCACAAAAATTGCCGAGTCTACCGGAAAGCGATACTTCAAAGACATTGATGAGCTGGAAGGCGTTCTTTCAAGTTCGGCGCTCGTCTATTTATATCGCCTCGTCCAAGAGGGATTGAACAACATTCTTAAGCATTCCGATGCCACGGTGGTAATGTTGGAAATCAAGCATGAGGAAAAGCGGGTGAGAGTGCAGCTTGATGACAATGGACGAGGATTTTCCCTGGATGCCGCTCGGGGAGGAATGGGCTTGAATGGGATGCGTGAACGAGCTCGTTTGCTTGGGGGGCAATTTCACCTGAACTCAGCGCCCGGCGAAGGGACGCGGATCCAGATCCTAATTCCTACATAGTCTGATTTAGGGCGTGTTTCGCGGCGCTCTTGGTGCGTTTTTGGCTGTTTTCTCGCTGCTCTACGCAACAGTACGTAGGAGGCCTACGCAGAGCTGCGTAAGCAAAAATACGCACCGTCGCCTACCGAAAATACGCGAGCCCGCCGATACCCTATACTGTCGCGTTTTCGTAGGATGGGCTCCTCTATGGAACGAGTACCAGTTGACCGATCCTCGATGTTTAATTGTGGGGGGATTCCGAAGCATAATCGGTCAGCTGAGGACATTGAAGGGAAGAGGGGCTGATGGAGAATGTAAGAACCATCTTTATCGCCGACGACCACGAGGTCTTTCGCTCTGATCTGAAAGGACTGATTGCCGGCGATGAGGGACTCTGCTTAGTCGGCGAAGCCGACAACGGGGAAGATGCATGGGCGGGGATCGATCGAACAAAGCCTGAGCTCGTGCTCCTTGACATCAACATGCCGCGAGGCGGCGGTCTTGAAGTCGTGGAGCGAATGGAGCGAGACGGGGTTGAAGCCCGAGTGATTCTCGTCACTGCTTACAAAGAGGAAGGACTCTTCAATCGGGCGATGGATCTGGGAGTGAGTGGGTATGTTCTCAAAGACGATGTGGTCCGAGATTTGCCGCAGGCGCTATCAGATGTCTCCGGCGGCGCAACTTACCTCAGTCCGGCTGTTTCACACTTTAGGTCTCAAGCGTGTTCACTGGACAAGGACGCTCCGGTTCCGGTGGTTGATATCGACCGGCTCACGCCGACTGAACTTCGAGTGCTTCGTTTCTTAGCTGATTCGTGCGACGTGAAGTTTATCGCGAAGCGTCTTTCTGTTTCCCCTGAGAATGTTCGTGAGGTGCAGCTGCGAATGGCTGCCAAGCTGGGCTTGGATGAGAATGCTTTGTTGCAGTTTGCTTCGCAACGACGGGCCGATCTCAGAGCGTTTAAACTCATCCCGGAGGACTTTGATTGAATCTTTGATTCCGGCTTGCGCACTCCATGATTGCAACGAACCCGAGTTTTAGTTCTGATCCGCTTGAGGAAACAAGCGACGAACAGCTCGTGTTTTTAGCGCAGAACGGAGGCTTGGATGCCTTCGATGAGATTGTCCGACGACACCAGGCCTACCTTTGGAGTTTTCTCTTCAAGTTTTGTCCTCACCAGTCTGAGCTCGAGGATCTGGTTCAGTCTGTCTTCATCAAGGCCTATCAGAATCTCGACAAGTGGCGCCCGAACGGGAAGTTCAAGAATTGGTTGCTTCGTGTGGCGGTGAATACGGGATACGACTACTATCGGAGACGAAAGAACGAACCGATCTCAATTGCCCAACGCTCCACGTCTGATTCGGAACCTGATCCACTTGAAGGCCTCCTCGCCGGGGGAGACAATCAATCAGAGCATCCGAATGCGGACTTGATTGAACGACTCCTATTGGAGCTTCAGCCCGAAGCTCGGTTAGTTGTCACCTTGCATTACTACGAGGGCTTCTCACTCGCGGAGATCTCGTCCCAGATGAGTTGGAGTCTCTCGAAAACTAAGGTGAAGATTCATCGAGCCCGTAAGAAGCTCGAAACGACCCTCTCAGAGCATGGCCTGGGAGTCGGTTCTCGGGATTCACTCGAAGATGGGTGAGTTGAGCGTTCGCAGATGATTTCGAGAGATTCGTCCGACTAGCTCAAGATGTCTTTGATGATGTGAGTTTCCTCAACCCCCGTGAGTCGCTGGTCGAGTCCGAGGAATGGGAAAGTCAGACGTTCATGGTCAATGCCCAACTGATGGAGAATGGTCGCATTGAAGTCGCGCACATGAACGGGGTTCTCAACGATATTGTAACTGAAATCATCGGTTTGACCGTAGGTCATCCCGCCTTTGATTCCGCCTCCAGCCATCCAGGTCGTAAAGCATCTAGGATGGTGGTCGCGTCCATAGTTGTCACGAGCAAGCTTGCCTTGCCCAAATGTCGTGCGGCCGAATTCTCCTCCAAAGACCACCAACGTGTCGTCTAGCAAACCCCGTTGCTTCAGGTCAGTCAGCAGGGCGGCTGCGGGTTGATCCACGTCGAATGCTTGGCCGCGTAGTTTCGTTGGGAGGTTCGAGTGATGATCCCACCCTCGGTGGAAAAGCTGTACGAAGCGGACATCCCTTTCCATCATTCGGCGGGCAAGCAAGCAGTTGCGAGCGAAGGAACCGGACTTCTTAACTTCGGGGCCGTAAAGATCGAGAATATGATCGGGTTCACCCGAGAGATCAGTGAGTTCGGGGACTGATGCTTGCATGCGGAAAGCCATTTCTTGCTGAGAAATCGTGGTCTGGATTTCAGGGTCTCCGATTTCGGATAGATGCTCGCGATTCAAACTCGTAACGAGGTCGAGCATCTTGCCTCTGCTCTCTCTGTCTACCCCGGCTGGGTTGGACAGGAAGAGAACGGGGTCACCCGAACTTTGGAAAGAGACCCCCTGATGGCGAGAAGGAAGAAAGCCGGAGCCCCAAAGCCGGCTATAGAGCGCCTGGACGTTTCCTTTTCCTCCCGTCCAAAAGGCTGAACTCAACACGATAAAGTCGGGAAGATTCCTATTGATACTTCCCAGTCCGTAGCTCAGCCAGGCGCCCATGCTGGCTTTGCCCGGGATTTCGGAGCCGGTGCAAAAGAGTGTCTTCCCGGGATCGTGATTGATGGCGTCGGTATGGGTGGATTTTATTAGGCAGATATCGTCGACGACATGGGAGAGATGCGGCAGCAGTTCGCTCATGTAGATTCCGTTCTGTCCTTTAGGGAAGAACTTGAACATCGATGGCGCGACTCTCTGTTCTCTTCCTTTCGTCATCGCGGTAACGCGCTGGCCATTGCTAACAGACTTCGGGAGGGGAGCATTGAATTGCTTGGCCAGGTCGGGCTTGTAGTCAAAGAGGTCCAACTGACTTGGGGCGCCGGCCATGAAGAGAAAGATCACGCGTTTCGCCTTAGGGGCAAAGTGCGTGCCTTGGATCGGGACAGCACTCAGTGAACGGGGGGCGAGAGAGCTCAGCACAGCCGCCCCCAAACCCATCGCGGAATGGCGAAGAAACTGACGGCGATTTTGAAGCGTTTCGTATTGCTGAATCGGATTCATTGTGGGCGTCGATATGTGCTTGGAAGAGTCGAACCTTGCGCCGAACGTGGCCTTGCGTTACTGCCGAGTCTTAGTGATGTCGAGGTTGAGAAGTGAATGGATCAGAAGTGTCCATGCCGCCATGCTCGCACGCTCCTCCGGGGAGGCGCTGGGACTCAAGGCGTCTTGCGTGATCAGATCCCGTGCTTCTTGATCCGCAGTGTACTGATGGTGAAAGGCGTCCCAGGCTTGGCTCAAACGTTGGATTTCTGTTGGGCTGGGAAGCTGCGATGTGATCATCTCATACGCAGCCTTCAAGTGGCCACTGCGATCTCGTTCTTCCTCCTGAAGAAGACGCAGAGCGGCTCGACTGGCTGCTTGAAAGTACTGGCCTTCATTCATAAGGAGAAGGGCCTGTAGTGGCGTGTTAGTCCGTTCGCGACGTGCGATGCAGGCTTCCCGAGTTGGCGCATCGAAAATTGTCATTTGAGGCGGTGGGAGTGCTCGCTTCCAGAATGTGTAGACACTTCGTCGGTAGATCCTCTCACCTTCATCCGGTTCGTAAACTCGTGGATAGGAGAAGGGCATGGCGACCACTTCCCATAGCTTTGGCGGTTGGGGTGGCTTAACGCTTCTGCCATAAAGCTTCGTGCTGAGTTGATCGCTAACGGCAAGGATTTGGTCGCGAATCATTTCCGAATCCAGCCGGAACCGCGAGCCACGGGCCAGAAGTCGATTCTCGGGATCATCGATGTATTGACTCCGGGAGGCTTTGGAACTTCGTTGGTAAGTAGACGAATGAACGATCAAACGGATCAGTTGTTTGACGTCCCAACCTGAGTTGACGAATTGTAAGGTGAGGTAGTCGAGTAGTTCCGGGTGGCTTGGGAGTTCGCCCTGCACGCCGAAGTCCTCAGACGTCTTCACAATGCCCACTCCGAAGAGCTGTTGCCAAAAACGGTTGACTGTGACCCGGGCAGTGAGTGGGTTGGAACGGCCGACGAGCCAGTTGGCAAGGTCGAGGCGAGACGCGATTTCGTTCTTTTTCTCAAGAGGGGGAAGAAAGCTGGGGGTGTTGCGCTCCACTTTCTCGCCTTTCTGATCGTAAAGCCCGCGAATCAGAATGTGGGCATCGCGGATCTCTTCTTTTTCCTTCATAACCAGCGTGGCTGGAATGCTCTCCTCCAGTGCGTCGTGGTTTGCTCGCTTTTGCTTGAGTTCTTTGTTCAAGGATTCGATTCGAGCGACGCTTGCCTCTGTCTTGGCTTCATCTCCTTGGGCCTTAAGGCTCGCGAGTTCTTTTTCCAGCAGTTTGATCGCATCCTGAAGCCGTTGGCGTTCTGAGGCCTGATGGGGGGTGGGAAACTCGATGTAGGGAGGCTGAAGACCTCGTTTGAAATCCGTGCCGCTACGGCCGCCGGTTTCTGGGCCTCCGTCAAAATTGTTGAAGAAGGCGAAAAGTTGGTAGAAGTCTCGTTGCGTGATCGGATCGTATTTGTGATCGTGGCAAACGGCACATTGGACCGTGAGGCCCAAGAAGGCTGTTCCTACGGCTGTGACGCGATCGACAACGTTGCGGGTAAAACTCTCTTCCGGAAGGGCGGTGCCGCGGTCGATGATTAGGTGCAGCCGGTTGAAGCCGGAGGCGATCTGCTGATCCACGGTGGCGTCTGGATAGAGATCGCCAGCCACTTGGAATGAGATGAATTGGTTGAAGGCAAGGTTGTCGTTGAATGCGCGAATGACCCAATCTCGGTAGGGAGTCATCTCACGGTAGTGATCATGGTGGAGGCCATTGGTGTCGGCGAAGCGAACAAGATCGAGCCAATACTTGGCCATGTGTTCGCCATACTGAGGCTTGTTTAGGAGGCGTTCAACGAGTGTCTCGTAGGCTTGGTCTGTGTTGTCGTCGAGGAAGGCTTGGATCTCGTCTCGAGTTGGAGGCAGGCCGGTCAAATCAAAGGAGAGGCGCCGAATGAGGGTGCGTTTGCTGGCTTTGGGAGTCGGGGCCAAACCTTCTTTTTCGAGCCGCTTGTGCACGAACTGATCAATGGGGTTGAGCAATTGCTGGCCACTTTCGAGCGCAGGCAGTCCGTCGAATTTAGGGGGGACAAAGGCCCAGAACGCTTCGAAGTTAGCGCCTTCGTTGATCCATTGTTTGATGAGCGCGAGTTCTTCGGAGGTCAGGCGGTCAATCTTGGATTCCGGAGGAGGCATGAGATCGTCGGGATCCGTGGAGTTGATCCGATGCCAGACTTCGCTCTTCTCCGGGGCTCCTGATTGAATCGCGATAGAACCCCGTCTTGTGCGATAGGCTCCATCCTCTCCGGTCACCATATCGAGCCGAAGTTTTGCCTTTCGCTCTTGCTCGTCAGGGCCGTGACATTGGAAGCATTTGCTCGAGAGAATTGGACGAATCTGGTCACTGAAACTGACGGTGCCTTCTCCGGCCAGGGGAAGTGCCAGTGAAATTATCGAGAGGCTGATTGCTAGGCGAATGGTCATCTTTGCGCTACATCCGGATCCTTCATCGTAGGGCTTCCCTACAGGTCCAAACACATTTGTGATGGAATCTCAGTGAACATATCCGGTCTCGGATTCGCTGGCAAGAATCGGGGCAGGGTTTCTGGCTGGTGGCCGGACCAGGAATGTCGATCGATGCCAGTTTTTCCCGGCTCGACGCGCGTTTTTATGGCCGCTAAACTGCCGCCCCTTGAAAATAACACGCCCAAATTCAGTCGCCGATTTGCTGAGAACCTTGATTCGGATTCCCAGCGTGAATCCTGCCTTCGCAGATGGGCTTACTGATCTAGCCGGTGAGGCGCGGATGGTGGATTACTTGGGGGGGCTGGCCCGGCAGGCGGGCTTGAGGGTGCGTAGACAGAAGGTGGCACGGGGGCGTGATAATCTTATTGTCACATTGCCGTCCAAGGGGAAACGGCGTCGCCGAGTTGTTTTGGCTCCTCACTTAGACACGATACGGGCGGATCGCTCGCAATTGAAAGCAGCGTTGAAGGCGGGGAAAATTCACGGGCGAGGTGCTTGTGATACCAAGGGATGTGTTGCCTCCATGTTTTTCTCGCTGCTGACCCTGGCCGAGGATCCTAATCGACCTTCTGGAACGGAGTTGGTCTTTGTGGGGCTGGCAGATGAGGAGAATGCCCAGCTCGGGTCTCGAGCCTATGCGGAGCAGAGTCCTGGTGCCGATCTTGCAATCATCGGAGAGCCGACCGCTCTCGAGGTTGTCTCGGCGCACAAGGGAGATTTTTGGTTAGAGTTGGAAACTCGAGGTAAAGCGGCTCATGGCTCTCGTCCAGAACTCGGAAGGAATGCCGTCAAGGCGATGGCTAAGGTCGTGGTGGCCCTTGAAACCGAGTATGCCACCGCTCTTAAGGAGAACGAACATCCCTTACTCGGGCACGCAACGATCAACGTGGGGGTGATGAACGGTGGGACCCAGCCTAATGTGGTTCCTGACCGATGTTCTGTGCTTGTGGATCGGCGAACGCTCCCAGGTGAAAAGCTGACGACGGTGATGTCGGATATCACTCGGGTGGCCCGGCAAGTGGGGGTCAAGATCGCGGTGCGCGATATCCGGCAAAGGCCGACACCTGCTCTCGAGACGGATCCGAAGCTCCCGGTTGTGCAGGAATTCCTTCGCGCGGTCGGCAAGCGTCAGACGATCGGCGTGGATTATTTCTGTGATGCGGCTGTGATTGCCCGATCGGGCACTCCCTGCATTGTCTACGGTCCCGGCAACATTGCACAGGCTCACACTGCTGATGAGTGGATTTCTGTTGCCTCGCTGAATCGGGGAACATCGCGATTGCTCCGTTATTTGAGGTCGCTTGCATGACGACTGTTCCCCCCTTTAAGGTTAGTGTCATCATCGCTGCTCGAGTCGGTCAAACGCAGGTTGCCGCTCTGGACGGGCTATCGCAATTATTGGGGGATGCCAATGGAATCGAAGTGCTGCTCGTTCGCGGTCGGTCTCCGAGTCGCCAGCGTAATCTGGCTGCGGGAGAAGCGCAGGGAGAGATTCTCTACTTTCTCGACGATGATTCACTAATCGCTTCTGGCGCCGTTGAACGCTTGCGGAATGAGTTTTCTGACCCTCGCGTATCGGTCTTAGGCGGTCCGAATCTGTGTCCTTCAGATGCCTCGTTCTTGCATCGGGTTTTTGCTGCCGTAATGGGCAATCGCTTGGTTTTTGGCCCGAGTTCTGCTCGTTATCGGCGGATTGGTCGGCGACGGCTGAGTTCGGAAAAGGAGCTCATTCTTTGTAACATGGCCATTCGGGCTTCGGCGTTTCATAGGGCGGGTGGATTTGATGAGTCACTCTATCCCAACGAGGAAAATGCGCTCTTGGATGAGATTGCGAAAACGGGCGACCAAATCGTGTATGACCCTGAGCTGCTGGTGAGCCGGTATCCGAGATCAACCTTGTCGGCGTTTGTGCGGATGCTCTATCGATATGGTCGTGGTCGTGGGGAGCAGGTGCGTCTCTATCCCGGTGTCTCGTCCGTCTTGAATTTTGTGCCCGCGATGTTTGTGGTTTATCTCGTGGGGCTCGCAATTCTCAGTTTGGTCTCTTCGGAGCTTCTTCAACCGTTCCTCATCCCGCTTGTTTTCTATGCGGCGCTGAGTGTTGCTTGGACGCTGGCTTCCCGTTGGAGGCTTGGGTTGCCGGTCGTCGTCGCGAGTATTCCCCTGGTTCCGGTTTCGCACATCGCTTATGGCCTGGGACTCTGGAAAGGACTGATCGCGGGGGTAGCGAAACCGGGGGAGATGGATGATAAGGGCGAGGTTACACTGGAACGTCCCAGTCTCTCTTAGTCGCATCTAGCATTATGAGTATGTTGCGGCACGGATCTTGGATGGTTTTGAGTACGACCTTGGCTGGGGTATTCATGTTTGGGGTCCACGGATTGGGAGCCTTTCTCGGGGCGGCGTCTTATGGTCTGTTTCTGGCGTTACTGGGCCTGGTCAATTTTTCCACGATTCTTTCTCCCGGAATTCAAACGGTCTTCGCTTACGAAACGGCGGATGCGAAATCCGAGAATGATCGTCTGGTGTTGGGACGAAACGTGGTGGGGGTTTTGGGATTTCTGACGGTGCTTTGGGTCGCCATCGTACTGCTGGTCTTGCCCTTTCAAGGATGGGTCTTGGCAGAGTTGAAGATTCCGAATCGTGCTGTCCTCTGGGTGACCTTACTCGTGATGCTGCCTCATCTGTGGCTGCCCGTCTTGATGGGGGTCTTGCAGGGGCGGCAATTGTTTGGCTGGTTGGGGTGGGCCGTGATTGCGAATGGTTTGGGGCGGTTCGGAGCTGTTGCGCTGATTTTAGTTGTCATGGGCGGGATGCTGCATTGGCTGATGCTGGGACCGCTCGTGGGTGTCTTGCTAGCGGTCTGCCTGAGCGGCTATTGTTGCCGAGACCTGTTTCGACGCTCATCAGATCGCCTGGAATGGAAGCAATGGCTTTATCGTGCCGTGCCCTTCGCGCTGGGACCGGGAATCTTTCAGGTTTTTCTGACGGCGGACTCCATCATTGCCCGGGCGAGCTTTTCGGAAATTGAAAGTGGCCATTATGGAGCGGCCTCGCTAGCGGGCCGTGGTCTCGTCATGTTTGTCGGTCCTTTGGCGGGGGTTATGTTTCCGAAACTGGTGCGGGAGACGTCGGATCACCAGGGGGCTCGGCTCGTGCGTGATACCGCGCTTGCAACGGCGTTCGTGGTGGGGCTTGCGGTGACGGCGGCCTTCGCGGGATCGTGGGCAATGCCGTCCGTGATTCAGGGGGCCTTGGAGTGGGAAAGCCTTTCACCGGAGCTTCGCGCCGGTTTTGAGACGAAATCTGCTGCCTTGATCTGGATTGCCCGGTTGGCGCCATGGTTTTTGGCCGCGATGGGGCCGCTCGCAGTGGCAAACGTATTCATGAGTCATTTGGTGGCCAATCGGCGTTTTCGTATGATCGCAGGGCTCTTGGGGGTGGTTGGGCTGTACGGGGTTGGCTTGGTGACGATCTCTTTTTCCGTGCAGACCTTGGTTTTTTGGGTTGGACTGGGGAATGGAACCTTGTTGGCTGCGGCGTTTTTGTTGAGCCAGCGATTACGGCGAGAGTCTGCAAACCACTAGGGCGAATTCATGGAAAAAGGTCTACGGGTATTGATCATTGAAGATTCCGAGTTTGATGCTCGGGTCATGATGAGTGTGCTGCGGCAAGGCGGTTATGAGGTTTCGACGCAGCGCGTAGAGAGTGCGACCTCTCTGCGAGATGCTCTGGGAAACCAAGATTGGGATGTGATTTTGTCAGACTACAATCTTCCCGATTTTCAGGCACCCGAAGCGCTGCGAATTCTCAAATCAACGGGGATGGATATCCCGTTTATCATTATCTCTGGAGGCATTGGGGAAGATGTCGCTGTTGCGGCCATGAAGGCGGGAGCTCACGATTACTTGATGAAAGGGCAGTTGGCCCGTTTGGTGGTCGCGGTGGAGCGAGAAATGCGTGAGGCTCAGACCCGTCGTGAACGACATCAAGTTGAGGCGGCGCTGAAGGAGAGTGAGTTGAGAAACCGCTTGCTTTGGGAGAACTCCAGTGACGCCGTACTTTTGATGGATAGTAGCGGCGTGATCCATTTCGCGAATCCTGCAACCACAACCATTTTTGGATATCCAACTTCGGAACTTGTTGGAGGTCAGATCGATCGGCTCTTTGGGGATTCTGGGCAATCAACGCTGCGGGAAAACTTAACGGCCAGTAGCGGTGTGGAGGGGGAAAGCAAGGGGGAGCGGCAACTATTTGAGGCTGAAGGTACCACTCAGTCCGGCGAGACCATCACACTGGAAACGGCACTCAGTAGTCTAGAGCTGCATAGCCGGAGGATGCACGTGGCATTTATTCGGAATATTACGGCTCGCAAGAAAGCGGAGCGAGAGCTTCGGGAGCATGAGGAACAGTTCCGTGTGGCTCGAGATATTCAGCAATGGATGTTCCCCAAAGAGTCTCCCACGATTCCTGGATTCGATATTGCGGGCGTGAGTTTCCCTGCTGCCGCGGCGGGGGGGGACTACTTTGATTATGTTTCTCTCCTCGAGGACCGCTTCGGTTTGGTTGTGGCCGATGTAACTGGCCATGGGATTGGCCCTGCCTTGCTCATGGCTGAGGCGAGAGCTTATCTGCGCATTCTGGCGAAACGGCGCGAGAATGTCGGCGAGATTTTGACTCGTGCCAATCAGGTGCTCTCCGATGACTTGAGTATGGAGCGCTACATCACGATGATTTTGGTCGCGCTTAATCCGGAAAGCCGCGAGCTCAGTTGGTCCAACGCGGGTCACCCAGCCGGTTTAATCGTCGGATTGGACGGCTCGTGTCGCTGTAAACTCAAACGCACCGGTGCTCCTCTGGGAATCCGAGAGAATACTGAGTATGAATCTCGGCGTGGGGTCGTTCTTCAAACTGGGGATATTCTGATCCTTTTGACGGATGGGTTTGAAGAAGCTTTGTCGGACGACGATGAATTCTTTGGGGTTGATCGAATCTGCGCTCATGTACACGAACATCGGCAAGATAGTTCAGCGGACATTCTCGCTTCGTTGCGCGCGGCGGTTAAGGAATTCGTCGGAGCAGAGGAGCAAGACGATGATCTCACCGGAATTATTGTGAAGGTGAATTCGTAGCGGAATTGCGAATGGTGTGGGGGATCGGGAGGTAAACCGATGGGTGGGGTTCTTTGGATGAGTAGATCCCATCGCCCAGATCGGCCAGCGGATCTCGGGTTTGCTGATATTGCCAGAGTCGAACGCCCAAACTTCCAATGGCGATGAGGACAAACAGAATCAGCAGAGGAAGGGCAATTCTCCAGTTGATCCGTGACAAGTAGAGAGAAATGAAATCGACGAGTCCTTTTGCGGGGAGATTATTCTGCCCCTCATCTGACTTCTTCAACGTGCCTTGGTCGAGTTCTGCTGAAAGCGTGTCGAGAACGACCTGTGGATCAAGCTTCAGGAGCTTGGCGTAGGTTCGAGTGAAACCACGCACGTAGACCGGGGCAGAGAAGACCTTGTAGTTGCCTGACTCGAGTGCTCGCACATGGTCCGTGCGAAGTTTGGTCAGATTGGCAACGTCTTCAATCGAAAGATTCTGGGCCTCACGCGCGGTGCGGAGCTGTTGGGCGACTGTCGGCATTGGGACCGTTCAAATATACTTGCCGTAGAGTATGAGCCAGCTTTGAGCCCGGATCAATACAAACCCCAGCGACTGAAATCCCGCTTCCGGGAGGCTCTCACTTGTTGCCGTGTTGCTTGATGTACTGATTGCTGCGGGTGTGGGCAAGTGCTTCGGTAGCGGCTCCTTGATCGCCTTGCGAGAGCATCCATCGGTCTAGTTCCTGGGCAAGACGTCGTTTGATCGCTTGGTGTTGAGCTTGTTCAATTAGATTGTTGAGGCAGTAGGGGTCTGTTTGCACATCGTAGAGTTCTTCTGCTGGACGATATTGATAGTTGTGAGTCAGGCGTTGGGCCTGCGCATGTCCGGCATCCGCTTTCGCGATCCACGAGCTCCAGAAATCGGCTTTGTCACCGCCTTCGCGAGTGACGACGTTGGTGAATCGAGTCTCGGGTGTGAGGTTCCGAATGTAGCGGAACCGCTTTGTGCCGCAGGAACGGATCCCGTAGTTTTCGGAACCGTTGATGATCCCTCTCGTGGTATGAAGTCCGAAGGTGTAGGTCTTGTGCTCTTGTTTCTGACCCATGAGAACCGAGAGAAATGAGCGGCCATCCATGGTCTTGGGTGTTTCAATGCCAGCAGCGTCGAGAAAGGTCGGTGTCACATCGCAGTATTCGACGAGAGCCTGGGTCTCAGAGTTCGGTGTGATCTTGCCGGGCCAGCGCGCAATCATTCCGGAGGTCAATCCCAGCTCGTAGCAAGTCCATTTCGCAAAGGGGAATCCCGACCCCTGCTCGGAAAGAACGAGGACCAAGGTGTTCTCTCGGAGTTCATATTGATCGAGTAGGCTGAGCAGTGCGCCACATTGGGAATCGAAGAAGGTGATCTCTGCTAGGTATTTGGAATATTGGAGTCGAGTCTCAGGGGTGTCGACGAAGGTGGGGGGAAGGGTGAGTGAATCCGGCGGATACGCATTTGGGTTTCCCTTGTTGTAGGGGGTGTGAGGTTCGTTGGAGCAAGCAATGAGGCAGAAGGGTGTGTCGGTGGCTTTGTTCTCCTTGAGAAACTTTTCAATCTTTGGGTATGGAACCTTTGAGTGGGGATTGGCATTGCGGAACTCGCCAGAGTATTCGAAGGGAAAGGAGGCTGCGGGTCCGATGTGAGTTTTGCCCGAAAGAGCCACGCGATAGTTGGCGTCTTTGAGGTAGTGGGCGATCGATCTTGTGCCTGGATAGACCTGGGTATGGTTGGGCCAGGCTCCGGATTTCACGGGGTAGATCCCGGTGTACAGATTGTGCCGTGTCGGGGAACACATCGGCGCGGTCTGGAAGCAGCGAGAGAAGGTCATTCCTTCTTTCGAGAGCTGATTGAGATGGGGGGTTTTGGCTTGGCCACCGTAGACCTCCATGTCGAGATAGGTACAATCATCCGCAATGATGAGGACAAGATTGGGCTGCTGGCCGGCCTCGAGTTGAAGGACGAAACAGATGCTCAAACTGAGCGCGATAATGAAGGCTCTCATGCTTTTGGAAGGGGGCATTTAGGGATCCGTTTACTCCACGGGTTCGGTTTCGAAATCGCTTTCGTTGACCCAGCCAGCTCGTGGGCGCTTGCCTGAGAGGTATTGCTGATAGAACTGACCCGTCCGCGGATCCGAGTAAGGGTAGTTGTCAAAGACCTCGCCAAGCCCTTGCATTCGGGGGTCTCCTTGTTCCGTTAGCTCCGCTCTCATCTGGGTGGCCAGTTTCGTTTTGATCGCTTGTGAGCCCGCCGCTTTCGCTAAGTTGTTGACGCAGTCAGGATCGGCTTGGAGGTCGTAGAGTTCTTCGGCGGGACGTCGACCAAAGCTGAGATCCCAGAAAGTTTGATTCGAACCCTCGCGGCGCAGGTTTAAAATATCGGTTTTGATCGGGCTTGCGTCGCAGTTGAGATAGCCGGTTTCTGGGTTGCCGGCGGGCCAGCGGGAAGGCTCGTAGTTGCGTAAGTATAACCAACGCCCGTTGTTGATACCACGAATGGGGTAGCCCCAATCGTGCGGACGTCCGGTGTCGTGACGTTCTTTCCCGACCAGAACGTGATCCCGATTGGGAATGATCTGACCAGATCGATTCACCGAGAAAATCTCGAAGAGACTTGTTCCGCTCATGGGCTGCATGATGGGACCTAGCTCCGTAATGCCAGCGGCTTGGAGGAAAGTCGGGGCAAGGTCTGTGAAGTTGACATAGTCCGCTACTCTGCGGTTGCATCCTTGAATGCCGGCCGGCCAACGAATAGCCAGCGGAATATGATTGGAATGCTCGTAAGCTTGACCTTTCACTCGGGGAAAGGGCATCCCGTGGTCGGAGGTGGCAACGATGAGGGTATTCTCGAGCTGTCCGGCGGCTTCGATAGATTTCAGAATTCTGCCCAAGTGATCGTCGTAGTGTTCGACCTCAATCGCGTAGTCCAGCATGTCGTGCCGCGTCGTCTCGTTGTCTTGCCAGTAGGCTGGTACACGATCGATCTGGTCGAGTGACTTTCCGAGTCGCACTCCGGATTTGAATTCATATCCGCGGTGGGGTTCCGTGGTGCCATACCAGAAAACCCATGGTTTGGATCCGTCGGTTTCGGCGAGAAAGTCAGCAAAATTGGCGGCGTAGTCGTTGTTTGAGATGCCTCGCGCTCGGGGACGAAGTTTTCGCTGGGCGTATCGCTTTCCCGTGATAGCTCGATTCTTGCCTTGGGCGTCCTTGGCAATGCCTGGGCCCCAACCTTTGCCTGTATAGCCGGCTTGATAGCCAGCAGCACTCAGTCGCTCTACGAAGCCTCCGAATTTGGACGGGAAAATAGCCATGTGATTGCCGGCTTCTTCGAGTTGCCAGGAGTAGCGACCGGTGAGGATTGTGGCTCGGGAGGGCGCGCATTTGGCGTTGGGGGTGTAGGCGTTGAGGAAGAGAATGCCTTCGTTCGCGAGGCGATCAAAGTTGGGTGTTTCTACCCATGAGCAGCCGTAGGCTCCGGCATGCCCGAAGGACCAATCGTCGGCGATGGCGAAAAGGATATTGGGACGTTGAGCCGCGTTGATGTTGAGGCTCAGCCAGAGCAGGCAAGTCGCAAGCAGGAATCGAAAAGCATTCATGGGTCGGAACGAGCTTAGCGTTGTGAGCCCAGGTCGCAATGTCTATTCCCGAGAGTTGACAGCGGGATTGGGCCCGGGGACTCTAGTCTAGTGCCCGCCTGTGACTGTGTAGCCCTGGGTGCGGAGATCCTCTGCCAAGTCCGCTTCCATGATCACGGCCGCTTCGTAGGGCATCGGATTCAAATACTCGTAGAGTTCAGGGAGAAGTCGAATGCCGTAGTTTCTGACGTAGTAGGAGCTCTTGATTCCGTCGAGATGCTTTTGAAGGCGTTCTTCGGGATTGAGTCCGGTCATGCCTACGTAGACGCACGGCAAGTTTGGATTCCTTTTTCGGTTGGCGCGCTTAACGCTGGGGAGTTCGGCGACTTCAGGATTGAGCTCAACCACGTAGACATGGTGATGATTGGCGGCCTCGCCAGTTCCTTTCAGTTTTCGGAACGAGCGAGACTTCCGGAGGCTCATGACTGCGAGATGCGATTGAGGGTCCAGCGACCGTAGAGCCAGGTGACGATGGCGGCACTCCAGGTCACAATGAAGATGCCCCACCAGATGCCGTAAAGTTTCCAATCTAGAACGAACGCGAGAAGGTAGAAGGCCAGGCAGGGTGCGAAAATCTGGCGATAGAGTCCGATCCAGATGGCATACATGGGACGCTTGAGTCCTTGGAGCATGAAGACGGTTTGGAAGAGAATCACGTAGGAGCAAAGGGTGATTGCGGCGATCTTTAGGTAGTCTGTTCCGATGGTGATGACCTGCTCGTCCTGGGTGAAAAATCGCATCAGCGGATCGCAGGCGGCGTAAAGAATCCCTCCTCCTACCAGCATCATTGTCAGTCCATATTTGGTGCTGTGCAGCCAAACGTCCCTGACTCGATCCCAACGCTGCGCCCCATTATTTTGGCCGGTGAGCGTGAGGACGGCGATGTTCAGTCCAATCGTGGGAAGCAGAATGATTTGTTCCACTCGTGTGGCGATACCATAGGCAGCGACGCCGGCGGTACTGAATCGGCTAATGAACCAGGTGATGACGAAGATCCCCAGTGCCACGGTCATCATGTTGGCGCTGGCGGGAAATCCCTGACGGGCGATGTCCGCGAAGTGTTTCTTCTTGGGAATCAATTCCTCCCAGTGCATTCCCTTCCAAAGTTTGGATTTAGTTACAGCCACGATCAAATAGGCACCACCTATCAATTGAACGACGATGGTTGCGAGGGCTAAGCCTTTGATGCCCATTGCCGGCACTCCGAATCCACCAAACATAAACCAGGGGTCCAACACGAGGTTGAGGAGAAAGCCAACGATCAGCACGTTGCGAAATGTTTTGGTGTTTCCTTGGGCGTTAAGCGCTGCGTTGATGATGCTCTGCAGCAGGATGAACACTGTTCCCAAGAGGATCGTATTCATATAGTCGGTGCATAACTTCAAGTAGCTATCCTTGGCCCCTAGCAGCTCGAACAGGGATGGGGTGATCACCAGGCCGATGATGGTGAGAACGATTGCCAGAAGGATCCCGAACGAGATGGATTGAAAGAAATAGAGAAACGCTTCGTCTTCCTTATCGGCCCCAAGAGAGTTGGATATGAGAGCTGTTGCTCCCTGTGACACGCCAGTCCCCACGGCGATGAGAATGAAGAAGATGGGGAAGGATAGGGAGAGGGCAGCCAGTCCTTCGGTCGAGATCAGCCCGGCAAAGTACGTATCCACCACGTTGTACATGGTGTTGAAGAAAAACCCAACACTCGCGGGAACAGCGATCTGCCGAATCAGCTTCGGTATGGGTTCATTGACCAGGTCCATGCTTTGAAGTGGCGGAGCTTAGAGATGTCCCGGAGTCGGGACAAGGGCAATTCAGTGAGGATTCGGAGACAGGGCGCATCTCATCACCTTCCAAGACGTCCCCGTGCCCGTGTGCTTCAATAAGCAATATCCGTGTCATTCAGTAATCCGTGGTCAAAAATGTCTCCCGGGCTGCTTTCCGCTGGGGCGCTAGGCTGATTCAAAAAAAATCCCCTACCCGAAAAAGATCGGAGTAGGGGATTTGAGTGAATCGAGTCTAAAGCTTAAACCAGGATAGACTGGCCAGGAACAGGGCGAGGATAGAGCCCGTCAGGTCCTGGGACGGACTTGGTCGGCGCATCCCATTCGAAGGATTCCGGCATGATCGAAACCTCAGAATTGATTGCTTTGTCCCATTCAACTTCTTTACCAGAGTAGGTCGCATTTCGTCCGAGGATGGAAGTCATCGAGCTCTTGGCTCCGTATTCGGCTTCGTTGTAATCCTCGTTGTTGCGAATGGCGCGGAAGAGGTCGTCGTGCTCTTGTTGGTAAGGATTCTTGCCTTTGCCGCGGAACTTCCATTGATTCTCACCCAGGATTAATCCGCCACCGATATTGGCGCTTCCTTTGCTTCCGTGAGCATGCTCAGAGACGCTGTTCCAACAACCGACTTGGTGTCGGCATTGGCTGTACATCTTCGAACCATCGGCGTAGGTAAATTCAACGCAGTGGTGATCAAAGATTTCACCATAGTCGGGGCCTACACGCACTTCTGCGCCACCCATGCCGTTGGCTTTGACGGGATAGCCACCTTTGAGCCAGTTGATCACGTCCAAGTTATGAATATGTTGCTCGGTGATGTGATCCCCGCAGATCCAGTTGAAGTAGTACCAGTTCCGCATTTGGTATTCCATCTCTGTCAACTTGCGGCCAGCCTTAGCTTCGAGGTCGGCTCGTTTTCGCACCCAAGGAGTGTTGCCATTCCAGTAGGCGCGCATCGTGATGATATCGCCGATGGCACCGTCTTGCAGGCGTTTGATGGTTTCGATGTAGCTGGCTTGGTGATGGCGTTGAAGCCCCACGCCGACTTTGAGGTTCTTCTTCTTTGCTTCCTTGGCGGCTGCGAGCACCTTCCGCACACCGGTTGCGTCGGTTGCGACAGGCTTCTCCATGAAGACGTGCTTGCCTTGTTTGATCGCTTCCTCGAAGTGAATCGGTCTGAACCCGGGAGGCGTTGCAAGAATGACAACGTCGGCGAGCGCCGCCGCTTTCTTGTAAGCGTCGAATCCAACGAACTTGTGCTCCTCGGGAACATCAACGCGATCCCCTTGTTGGTTCTTGATGTTGTTATGGCTTTGGTCCAATCGATCACGGAAGGCGTCCGCCATGGCCACGAGCTTGATGGGACCCTGATCGTAGGTTGATAGCGCTTGGTTCGCGGCACCTGATCCTCGACCACCGCAACCGATCAAAGCCACTTTGACTTCGTCATGGTGATCGGCAAACACGCCGTTGGGCAGTGCTAGGGAGCTAAGTACGCTGCCCCCGACGGCAGCCGTCGAGGTGGTTTTGAGGAATTTACGTCGACTGAGGGCGTCCTCGGTCCCTTGACTCTTCGTCTTATCGTTCATTATTTGGATCTTCTTATTCTGAGTCCCCGTGTGTCAGTGTCGGGGCTTCCTTTGAGGAAATCCCGGGGTGTTGGTACGGGAACGCGGTTAAATGCTCTAATGGGCGATGGAAGGAGTCTATTCCTTTTCGACGCCGTTTGTCCAATACTTGCTGAGAGTCACGGGATCCTCAACGGTCAGGGGGCGGACCACGCGGAAGCCCAGGAATTGTGCGTCTGTGAGATACCAGATACTCTTGGGTAGCTGCGGATCTTGGGCTTTCCAAGACTTGTCTGAACCTCGGCGGGCAGCGCTTCGGAGCCGTTCCGGGAAATCGTCCCATGATCCTCCGCGGGCACTGTGAGGGTAGGGCGTCGTCGAGGTGACCCAAGGATTGGTAAGCTTGCCCGCTTTGGAATGATTGAGATAGGTGTCGGCCGCGTATTGGTCGAGAACCCATTCTGTCACGTTTCCATGCATGTCGTGGAGACCCCATGGATTTGGCTTTTTCTTGCCGACCTTCTGGTATTTGAAATCGCTGTTGTCAGCGTGCCAAGCGTAGTCGTCGAGCTTATCGAGGCTGTCACCCCACGAATACGTGGTGGTCGTTCCGGCTCGGCAGGCGTATTCCCATTCCGCTTCGGTTGGCAGACGATAAAAGTGACCTGTCCGGGCGCTGAGCCATTCGCAGTATTTATTTGCCGCATGATGGGTCATGCTGATGGCCGGGTAGCCGTCTTTACCCATTCCAAAGCTCATTTCGACGTAGGGCTTTGTAGGTTTGGTGACGGCGTCTGAGAGGGGATATTCTTTCTTGTCGCCACTCAACATTTGGAGCCGTTTCATTTCTTCCGGGTACATGAAGAGTTCATACTCGTTCCAGGTGACTTCGCATTTGCCCATCCAGAATGGGGGGAGTTCGATTTCAACCTGAGGGCCCTCGTCCGGTTTGCGGTCGGCTTCACTGTCCGGGCTTCCCATCGTGTAGGTCCCAGAAGGAATGGGAATCATGTCGAAGGTGATACGAGTTCCGGGAATGGACTCGGTATAGCGTTTCATATCCGCTTCCGTCTTCTCGGTGGTGGTGGCGACGATTTTCTCGTGGATCTGAGTGACCAGTTCCATGTTCACGCCCGCCGGAGAATCGCCTTCCTTCTTGGGCGTCAGGGTGACTCCGGATGGCCATTGCGCGCCCTGATCGATCCAGTTGCGCAGAATGTCCGTTACGGCTTTGTCGAGCGGGCCATTCTTCTTCACGGGAGGCATTAAGTCATCATGGTCTTCGGGAAGAATGGTTGAGGTGTAGACCAAGCTGGCGCTCGATTTTCCGGGGACGATGGAATGCCCGGAGTCTCCTCCGGCAAAAGCCGATTCGGCGTTGTCGAGTCGAAGTCCGCCTTTGGCGTAGTCTTCGCGATGGCAAGCCACGCAGTTAAATTCAAGGACGGGCTGCACGTCTTGAACGAAGTCGATCTTCATGGTCTTTTCGAGAACCACTTCTTCAGGCCATTTGGCGCCTTCCTCGATCCAGCGTTTGAGGGTATCGGTTTGTGCCTTGGTGAGGGGATCGCCTTTGGGCGGCATGATATCATCGTCATCAGGGGGAAGGATGGTCAACGTGTAGAGCAGGCTGTCGTCCGGCTTGCCTGGCACGAGAGAGGTTCCGCTGTCTCCGCCAGAGATGCTCGCAGCCCGCGTGTGAATGCTGAGTCCTCCTTTTGGTTTTTCCGCGCCGTGGCAGCTCAGACAAGCGCTCTCTAGGATCGGTTTCACCTCGCGAGTGAAGTTCACGGGCTCGGCTGCCTGCCCAGCAGCCGTCGAGAACAGGAGGCCTGCTGTGAGGCCTGTGACCGTTTTGCTTGGGAATATATTCATGTTTGCTGAGCTATTGTGTGCGCTAAGCGGCTCCGCTTGTCAATTCGGCTTCCTGCCCTAGTTGAGACCTCTTCACTGTTAAGCACGGGGGAGACACTCATCGCTTCCTCCACTTTTTGTGAATTTTCTCCCGAGTCGATCGTCGAAATGTCGCGAACAATCCCGGTGACGCTTTAAGTTAGGCGCTCGAAAGTGCCCAACTATTCAAGTTTTTATCCCTTTTCCCAGCGTGGCGCTTGCTTGGCAGGGATCTAGTTGGTATTTCTCTTAGGGGTAGTAGACAATGGTTTTCCAAGAGATGACGTTTCAAATATTTCGAGCTCAGTGCAAGGAGCTCCTCTTGGTCTCTGCCCTTTTCCTTTTCACGCACGCGAGCTCGGCTGCCGAAGCGGTTCCGATTCATCCTTCGGCCGAGGCCGAGACCGCTCTCAAGGCGATGACGGTCGCCAAAGGCCTGAAGGCGAACGTTTTTGCGTCTGAACCCCTTTTTGCCAACCCGGTTGCCTTTGATTTCGATGACTTGGGACGGTGTTACTTGGTGGAAACCCATCGCCGCCGCACCTCTGTCTTCGATATTCGACGCTTTCCCGATTGGTTGGAGGATGATTTTTCATTCCGAACGGTGGAGGATCGTCGGCGGTTTCTAGCGCGCTACGTGATTCCCAATAACCCTTCCATCGCTTCCCGCTATCAGGTGGACCGGAATAACGACGGCATATTTGACGTGAAAGACCTCGAAGTGGAGTCTGAACGCGTGCGCTTGATCACCGATGAGGATGGTGACGGTGTTGCCGATCTATCAAGCGTCTACGCAGACCAGTTTAATACCTCTGTCTCGGGCGTTGCCGCCGGCGTCTTAGCCCACGGAGACTCAGTATGGTTTGCCTGTATCCCTGATCTATGGCGTTTGAGGGACCGAAACAAAGACGGCAGCGCGGACGAGAAAGAACGACTCCATTCTGGCTTCGGTGTCCACATCGCATTTGGGGGACATGACTTCCATGGCTTAATCATGGGCCCGGACGGACGGATCTATTTTTCCATTGCTGACCGGGGTTCTCACGTGGAGAAGGATGGGAAAGTGCTCGCTGCGTTACCGGATACAGGGGCGATTTTTCGCTGTGACCCCGACGGATCGAATTTTGAGGTGGTTGCGACTGGTTTGCGGAATCCTCAAGAGCTGGCTTTTGACGACTACGGCAACCTCTGGACGGTCGACAACAACGGAGACGGGGGGGATCAAGCCCGTTTGGTTTACGTTGTGGAAGGTGGGAACAGTGGGTGGCAGATCGGTTGGCAGTGGATGCCGGACATGGGGCCGTGGAAGAGTGAGAAGCTTTGGCATGTAGCGGAGGAAAACACGGCCGCCTATCTCCTGCCACCGCTCGCGTACGTGGGCCATGGTCCTGCCGGTTTCGCTCACTACCCAGGAACGGGCCTGCCGGATCGATATAAGAACCACTTCTTCTTGGCTGATTTTCCTGGTGGAATTCGAGCTTTCAACGTTGAACCCGATGGCGCCAGCTTCAAGGCGAAGCACAGCAGAGAGTATTTGCAGAACAATTCTAGTGATCAAATGGACGGCAAGGTCATCTGGGGACTTTCGCCGGTGGATGTTGGATTTAGTCCGAACGGGGGACTCTACGTTGCGGATTGGATCAAGGGCTGGGAAAAGACGGGAAAGGGACGCGTCTTCAGAATCTACGATGACGCGGTTTTAGCATCGCCCGAAGTGGCGGAAGTGAAGCGAATTCTGGCTGATGGGGTGGGCGAATTGGCAGTCAAGGATGTTGCGAATCTCCTGTCCCACAAGGATCGTCGGGTTCGACTGAAGGCTCAATTTGAATTGGCCAGACGCTACCAACCTTCCCGTACAGCTGTCGGTGAAGTGATTTCCGGGGCTCTTGGACTGAATCCGTTGTCGATGCTGAAAAGGGTTATCGAAGAGAGCGAGAACCGCTTGGCCCGCATCCACGCCATTTGGGGCATTGGTCAGATCTTGGCTCGGCATCGGGATGTGAGTTCCGAACTGGTTCCCTTTCTTGCAGATCCGGATCCAGAGATTCGTGCCCAGATAGCCAAGACGCTCGCTGATCGGGGAGTCGTCGGTTACTACTCCAACTACACAGACCTCCTGAGTGACCCTGATCCTCGTGTTCAGTTTTTCGGGGCGCTCTGGTTGGGGAAAACCGTGAAGAGAGGGTTTCATGAGGTGCAATCATCTGCCAACTCGACCCAGTTGGTGAACCTGCGTGAGACCACTCCCATACTGGATTTGCTTCGAAAGAATGCCGACACAGATCTCTATCTCCGGCATGCCGGTGTCATGGCTCTCACCTGGATTAATGATTTGGCTGGACTCTTGGAGGCAGCCCAGGACCCATCCCGCTCAGCTCGGCTTGGGGCTGTTCTTGCCCTGCGGCGATTGCAACGTCCCGAGATCGCATCGTTCCTCAAAGATGAGGATCCCGCCATTGTGCTTGAAGTGGCGCGGGCTATCCACGACGAGCCCATTGCGGAGGCCCTTCCTCAGTTGGCGGATTTGTCTCGTCAAACCCATCTTTCGGAACCGATTCTTCGCCGATCGTTGAACGCCCTTCATCGCCTAGGGAAAACTGAGAATGCGGCTTTCCTTGTTGCCTTCGCGGAGAATTCCTCCGCCCCAGAGACTCTCAGAATCGAAGCGCTTGATGCGTTAGGGGCTTGGGCGAAACCACCCCAACGCGACCGCGTGATTGGGCTCTGGCGCCCGCTTCCTGAGCGAGATAATCGTTCAGCGATGGTGCCGCTACGGTTGGCCCTCGTGAACCTATTCGCTGATCCGAGTCCGGCGATTCAGGCCGCCACAATCCAAGCGATGGCTCGTTTGGGGATGGACTCAGAGGGCGAACGACTTCAGGGAATATTGACGAATGCGGGCGCGGCAAAAGACGTTCAAATGGCGGCTTTCAAGGCGCTCGCTCAGTTTGGTGAGGCGAATCTCTTACCAGCCGTTCGCACTGCTCGAACGAGCCCGCACGAGGATCTCCGACAACTCGCCAGCGAGTGGCAGACCAAGCTCCCCGTCGACGAGGCGATCCAACTTTATCAGTTGGATCTCGCTGAAGATTCGATTCCCCTTAAACGGGCGGCGTTACGTGGTCTGGGACAGATGAAAGACGACCGAGCGGGTCGAATCTTGGAGATATGGTTGGATCGTCTTCTGACGGGGGACGTGGTGAACGAGTTGCGATTGGATGTGATCGACGCAGCTTCGGAGTCTTACTACCGGCCTCTCATTGCCAAGCGAGCGGAGTTCGAGAGCCAACGGCCGACGGATGACCGCTTTGCTCTCTACCGTGAAACTCTCTATGGAGGTGACGCCGAAAACGGTCGAAAGCTATTCGAAGAACGTCAGGATCTGGCTTGTGCGCGGTGCCACAAATTGGGTGACCTGGGTGGGGATGTGGGGCCGAACCTGGCAGGGATTGGATTGAGACTTTCTCGGGAGAAACTCTTGCAATCCATTCTCTACCCGAACGATGAGATCACAAGTGGTTACGAGACCACTTCGGTCGAGTTGAAAGAGGGAGGTTTCTACGCGGGTGTTGTAAAGAGTGAATCGAATGAGGAGTTGGTCATCAGCTCGCTTGAAGACGGAGATCTCACCTTGGCGAAGGCGGATATCGCCTCAAGGTCGAAAGGCCTCTCGGCCATGCCGGAGCAATTGATCACCTTGATGTCCAAACAAGATTTGCGTGATCTCATCGAGTTCCTTTCTACGCTCAAATAGATCCTCAACGCATCACCCCCGTTTCCTCGCCCGTGACTGATTCAGACCGATTCTATTTCGAACGCGAGAGACTACAGAACGGGGATCTCCGAATCTCAGGAGTCGATGAAGCTGGGCGCGGTCCTTTGGCTGGGCCTGTTGTCGTGGCAGCGGTCAGGTTCCCGGTCAATTGGATTCAGAATGGGCTTCCAAGCGAACTGGAAGGCCTGAACGATTCCAAAGCGATCTCCGAAAAACGACGAGACCGTTTCTTCGAATACCTAACCGAATCGTCAGAACTGTCCCAAGCGATCGAGATCGTGGAACCGGAGGAGATCGACACCGTGAACATCTTGCAGGGCACACACAATGGGATGGTTCGTTCTCTTCGGCGACTTGCTGAAGGCGCTGAGGACGTCGATCACGTTTTGGTCGACGGTTTGAGAGTGAATTCTATCACCCAAGCGCAAACACCCATCGTGAAGGGAGACTCGAAAAGCTATTCGATCGCAGCCGCGAGTGTCTTAGCAAAGGTCACGCGGGATCGGATCATGATCGCGGC
Source organism: uncultured Verrucomicrobiota bacterium (assembly GCA_964342405.1). Taxonomy (GTDB): domain Bacteria; phylum Verrucomicrobiota; class Verrucomicrobiia; order Limisphaerales; family AAA164-E04; genus UBA2970. The sequence goes on from CAYFGX010000027.1 coordinate 106,373, forward strand.
AGATCAAACCTACCCTGGTTACGGTTTTGCCAAGCACAAAGGCTACCCGACACCGGCCCACCTAGAGGCATTGAAGCAACTCGGGCCCTGTGCAATTCATCGCAAGAGCTTTGGTCCCGTGAAGCAGCAGCAGCTAGAACTTTTGTGAAAGCGATCCTGAGTAAGATTCGGAATCTCCTCGGGAAACAAACAGCGCTCCCCGAACATCTCGTCCGTGGCCAAATTGGAGAGGAAACCGCCGCTCGTCACCTTCGAGAAAAAGGCTTCAAGTTGCTGGCACGGAATTTCAAATCCAAACGAGGTGAGATTGATCTCGTTTTGAAGGATGCGGACTGCCTCGTCTTTGTGGAGGTCAAGACTCGAAGCGACGAGCGATGGACGCGTCCGGCATCCGCAGTGAACCGTGAGAAACGCCAGCACCTCAGCATGGCTGCCCTTGACTACCTCAAGTCGATTAAGAACCAGAAAATCAAAACCCGATTTGATATCGTCGAAGTCATCGTGAAGGGTAGGGAGGTTCAAGAGATTCGCCACCTCCCGAACAGCTTCGAAATGGAAGCCCCCTTTCGCTACGGTTGACTCCACAACCTCAAACCATGCGACGAACCAATACCAACCGAACACCGACGATCCCATTATGGACTGCGGCAGCGCGCTGCCGCTTTTCCTAGAATCCATCTCTCGCCGCAAAACATAGGCAAACACCCGTTTCGTTCCATAATCTGTCCCTTCACCCATGCCAGAACTCCCTGAAGTCCAAGTGCTCGTCTCCTACCTTCAGCAGGCTCTCCCAGGCCGGAAGATTGTGGATGTCGACGTGCGCCGTGAAAAATCAATCCGTCCGAATAGCCCTTCCGAACTGATAGCGGGACTTCAAGGACATCGCTTCGAACGCGTGGAGCGGCGTGCCAAATACCTGATCTTCCACCTCAAGCATGGCCGGCAACACCAGCGACTCTTGGGCCATCTCGGCATGACGGGTCGGCTGTATATTCAACCCAAACAGGAAGAACTTCCCAAGCATACTGCTTTAGCTTTGGAACTCGACAAAGGGCGATTTGTTTTTGAAGACACTCGCTACTTTGGCAGAATCTCGCTGGACCTGAGTGCCCTCGACAAGCTGGGACCCGAACCGCTCTCGGATGCCTTTCAAGTGGCAACCTTTCACACGGGCCTCAAGCGATCGAGACAAGCCATTAAGGTGCGGCTCCTCGCAACAGACCTTGTCGTGGGAGTAGGCAACATTTACGCCAGCGAAGCCTTGCACCGAGCGAGAATCAATCCCCGAACGCCGGCCTGTCGGCTTTCGAAGAAGCGGGTTGAACGGCTCCATGCAGCCATCCGCGCAACCCTTGAAGAGGCCATCCAGTTAGGGAGCACGCTTCCTCTCGACTGGGCGGGCAAGAACCGAGGGGATCAACTGTTCTACTTTGGGCGCGAAAAGAGCGGTAAGAGCTTTGAAGAACGATTTCGCGTCTATGGGCGAGAAGGGGAGCCCTGTCAGACCTGTTCGATGCCGATTCGGCGGCTTGTGCAAGCCGCGCGAAGCACCTTTTTCTGTCCCAAGTGCCAGACCTAGAAATTCCAGAGAATAAATCCACATCCGGGGGTTGACGGACCCGCGGTCCCTCAGTAAAGTCTCGCCCTCTTTGGGTTCCAGAGTAGCTCAATGGTAGAGCAGCTGGCTGTTAACCAGCGGGTTGTAGGTTCGAGTCCTACCTCTGGAGCCATTTTCTTT
>CAYFGX010000028.1:0-3893 GCA_964342405.1 uncultured Verrucomicrobiota bacterium
GCGCAAATCGCCGTGCAGGCCTCCCTCACCGGGCATCTTGTGTTCTCGACACTCCATACCAATGATGCACCCGGAGCGATTTCACGACTGATCGACATGGGCGTCGAACCGTATCTGGTGGCGTCGTCAGTCGAAGCGATTCTCGCCCAACGACTCGTTCGTGTTCTCTGCCCCGAGTGCAAAACGCCAGACGATTCAGATCGCGTACAAACGTATCTTAATCAAGGAAACCTCGAGGCCGGCACAACCATCTACCAAGCCAATGGGTGCGAATCATGTCGCCACACCGGCTACCACGGTCGACAAGCTATTTTTGAAATGATGGACATGACTCCAAAAATTCGGGAGATGTCCCTCAACCACTGCTCGAGCGGCGAATTGCGGGATCAAGCTCGTAGCGAAGGCATGACGATGCTCAGCGAGGACGGTTGGCGACTCGTGGCCCGTGGCATCACAACACCGAACGAGGTCATGCGCGTAACCAAAGACGAACAAGCCAGCATCGGCAAGGTGTAAACAACAATGCCCTCCTTCGATTACAAAGCCATCCAATCAGACGGAACCCTGACCCAGGGCTCATTGGATGCTGGTGGCCGGGCAGAAGCCTTACGCCAGATTCAAAATCTGGGGATGAAAGCCGTGAAGGTCACCGAGGCCGCAGATTCGAATGCAGCCTCAGGATCCAAAATGGAGCTGCCTTGGAAATCCAAGCGAGTCACCTTCGCAATGCTGGAGAATTTTACCCGCCTTCTTTCCAGCTTGCTGGCGGCCGGCGTCCCTCTAAGTCGAGCCTTGGTCATTCTGATTCGGGAGGCGGAGACGCCAGCAGCTGGAGAGAAGTGGAAGAGCGTTCACGACTTGGTGGTCGATGGCATGACACTCGCCGACGCCATGTCCAAGTCACCGGAAACCTTCCCTCGCGTTTACGTTGCGATGGTTCAAGCCGGTGAGACGGGCGGCTTTCTCGATCTAGTCCTCACCCAAATCGCCGATTTTCAATCACGCGACAAAGAACTGCGAGCCAAGGTGGTCTCAGCCGCCATCTACCCTCTGGTTTTGGCCTGCTTGGCGATTGCCGTACTGATCTTCCTCTTGGTTTTCTTTATCCCTCGCTTCACGACCATTTTCGAGGGCTTTGGAGCCGCTCTTCCCTTGCTCACCCGCGTCATCGTGGGAGTCAGCGACTTCTTTCAAAACTACGGTCTCTTCCTACTCATCGGAATCTTCTTTGCCGTTTACCTCGGCAAACAGTGGTTCTCGACGGAGAAAGGCCGTCGAAAGTGGGAAACCTGGCTACTCAATGCACCCGTCGTAGGCCCTCTCAATGGACGTTTCGCAATGGCTCGGTTTTGTCGCATGCTTGGAACGCTCATCAGTTCCGGCGTTCCCTTGGTTGAAGGATTGAACGTGGCACGTAAATCGATCGGTAATCAAGTGCTCGTCGACGCCGTCGCCAACAGCATCGAACGGGTCAAGAAAGGCGATCAACTGGGCAACAGCCTCCGCGAATGCCGCAGCCTTTTTCCCGGGTCAGTCATCGAGATGATTTCGGTGGCCGAAGAAAGCGGACGCCTCGACAAGGAACTGATTCGCCTAGCAGATGTCACCGAGAAAGAACTCGACCAAGAACTCAAGACAGCCGTTGCTCTCATGGAACCCGCGATGCTCTTTATGATCGCTGGCTTTATCGGCACCATTTTCGTCGGCATGGTCATGCCGATCTTCACCATTCAAGATTACATCAAATAACTTCAATCGAGATTGAATCATGAACCTAAAAGGACACCCTTCCATCGCCCAAAAACGTCGCCACCAACGAGGATTCACCCTGGTTGAGATGCTACTTGTTTTGGTGATTCTTGCCGCCCTAGCAGCCGTCGTCGTGCCCAAGTTTGCGGGCCGCTCCAAGCAGGCCAAGGTCACCGCAGCCCAAAGCCAAATATCCAATCTGGAAATCGCCCTCGATTCATTTGAAGTCGACAATGGCTACTACCCCAAGGGCGGTTCCGGACTCGAGGATCTAGTCTCGCAACCGAGCAACGCACCTGATTGGCGAGGGCCTTATATCAAGAAGGGCATTCCAGTCGATCCCTGGGGTAACGCCTACGTCTACGAATACCCAGGCCGACGCAACGAAGGCGGCTATGATTTGAGCTCCACGGGACCTGACGGACGAGCTGGAGGTGATGATGACATCACGAACTGGGCAACCAATTAAGCATTCCCAAGCTTTCACCCTCATTGAGCTCATCATCGTGATGGGGCTCATCGCGGCGATCTTGGGAGTGGCAGCACCGACTCTCGGGCGTTTCTTTTCGGGACGCGCCCTGACCGAGGAGACCCGACGCTTCCTAGCCCTCACTCAATACGGCAGCAACCAAGCAATTAACGAAGGCGTTCCCATGGTCTTGTGGATAGCAGAATCGGATGGTGAATACGGGCTCCGCCCTGACACCGGCTATCCCACCAACCGCTACAACACCTTTCACTACCGATTACACGAGCGTCTTCGTTTTGAAATCGACGCAACGGAGTTGAACTCCTTGAACCTTAGCCCCACTCCATCGATCTCCTTCCTGCCGGATGGATCGATCTCGGAAAACAGTCTCTACAGCGTGCGCCTCCTGGATCGCCGCGAAGGGGAATCTCGCATCGCTCAAAGCTACAATCGACTCGAGTATGAAGTTCGCTCCGAGAAAGACGATCCTATCGTCCAAGCGCGCCCGTAACCGGGGACAAGCTGCGGGCTTCACCTTCGTCGAAGTTCTGGCGGCAATGCTCTTCATGGCCATCGTGATTCCAGCCGCCATTCAAGGCGTCGCACTCGCGAATCGCGCAGGTGTCGTCGCCGAGCGCAAGACCCGGGCAGCGCAACTCGCGGACAGTTATCTCACCGAGTTGGTCGTCACGGAACAGTGGCAGACCATGACGCAATCCGGAAACTTTCCCGGCGTGCACAGCGCCTATCGCTGGCAGCTCAGTCAACGCAGCTGGGAGGTCGATCCCATGATTTATCTCGAGCTGGCCGTCTCATTCACAGTTCAAGGTCGCGATTACGTCGTTCGAACGAGCACCTTGGTGGAGGAACCAGAGGCATGATTCTCCGCGCAGCCAAGTCTCAATCTCCTTCCCAGAGCGCTTTCACTTTGATCGAAGTGCTCTTCGCGACCCTCGCGTTCTCCATTGTCTTGGCCGCCATCAACACCGTCTTTTACGGAGCCCTGAGAATGCGGGAGCGAGCTGACGAGACACACCGACGCATCCGCCCACAGTTTCAAGCGCTGGAGATCATCAAAAAGGACCTTCGAGCCACCTTCTACAGCGAAGACTTTCGCGCCGATCGGTTCTGGTGTGAGCCCGTTGGCGGTTTGAGCGCTGCGGGCGATCAACTCCAATTCTTCAGTAGCACCGGCGTTACGAGCGAGAACTCACCTTGGCCAGACGTTCAGAAGATCGAGTATTATTTAGCTCCGAGCATGGATCCAAGAAAGAGTCCCAACACGATGGATCTTGTCCGTGCCGTGACCCGAAACTTTCTCACCACCATCGTGGAGCAGCCCATTGAACAACGACTGGCCTCCGGTATTTCCGGTTTTCAGCTCTCGTTTTTTGATGGCGAGATTTGGCAAGAAACCTGGGATTCAGAAATCCAAGACCCGGTCCTTCCCAAGGCCGTCCAGGTCTACCTCGAATTCGCACCAACCAACTATGTAAATCGCGCGAATCAATTTCCACCGTCTCTCACCCAGATGGTATCGATCCTCGCCGAACCTCGCCTTTCTGCGGATGCCGAGGAAGACGGAACGGACGGGACTGAAGATGAAAGCCGCGATGATGAGGGGGACGGACAAGGTGGGGATAACGGGGGCAATCAAGGCGGCGGTCAAGGCGGC
>CAYFGX010000028.1:3993-105822 GCA_964342405.1 uncultured Verrucomicrobiota bacterium
TCAAGGCGGCGGTCAAGGCGGCAATACGGGCGGAGCTGGAGGAGCGCCAGCGGATGGAGGGAGGGGCTAGAGATGAAGATCGCTTCAACCTCAAAATATCGGCAGCGGGGATCGGTTCTCATCATCGTTCTCTGGATTTCCTTAGGACTGGTCACTATCGCCTTGCTCTTCGGTCACTCAATGATGCTTGAGTTTCGAGCCGCTGAAAACCGAGCCGCCGGGTGGCAAGCCGAGCAAGCCATTGAGGCTGCGATGCGCTATGCCATCTACCTCATTGAGAATGTTGAGGATCCAGGCTCGATTCCCGTCCTCGAACCCTACCAAGCAGGCCCAGTCGCTCTCGGTGAAGCCTATTTCTGGTACATTGGACGAGCTAACTCGTTCTTGAGCAGCGTCGAACCATTCTTCGGCATTCAGGATGAAGCCGCTAAACTCAACCTGAATACGGCGACCGTGGAAATGCTCGAAGCACTGCCCTTCATGACGCCTCAGTTCGCAGCCGCGATTATCGACTGGAGAGATGAGGACGACGAGACTTCCGAGAATGGCGCCGAGACTGACACCTATCTCAGACTCAATCCTGCCTACGAGGCTAAGAACGCTCCGTTTGATTCGATTGATGAACTTCACATGGTTTTCGGCGCTCAACCCGAATTCCTGTTCGGGGAAGACATCAATCGCAACGGGATCCTCGATTTGAATGAAAACGACGGCGATCTGACCTATCCGCCCGACAATCAGGACGGACGCCTCGACCCCGGGATCTTGGAGTTCGTCACCGTCTACACGACTCAGCCCGACACCGAGGCAGAGGGGGCACAAATGATCGATCTGAACAATGACGAAGACGGACAACTTCAAACCCTGTTGGAGGAAACCTTCGGAGAAGAACGCGCCGGAGAGATCAATTCTCCAGAGGGCAGCAGCTACGAAAGTGTGTTGGAATATTTTAACTTTTCCGGAATGACCACGGATGAATTCGCTCAAATCGAGGGACGTCTCACGGTGAGCAACGAGGATATCCCTGGAGGCCTGATCAATGTGAATACCGCGAGCGAAGCCGTTCTCGCCTGTGTTCCCGGGATCGGCGTCGAAAACGCAGCAGCGGTGGTCGCTCAGCGACAATCCAACGAACCCGGAACTTCCAGCATCACGTGGATCAGCGACATTCTTGACGAAGAGGCCGTCAGCGAAGCCTCTCCTTACCTCACCGGAACCACCTCTCATTACCTGATCGACATCGCAGCGGTCGGGCGCGGAGGCAAAGGATACCGGCGCACACAGTTTGTCATCGAAACGAGCGGCGAGGAGCCTCGTATCGTGGCTCGAAAAAATCTGCCTCGTCTTGGTTGGGCTCTCGGAGAACAGACCCGCCTGCAGCTCGCTGAACTAAAACGTAATCCTCTCCAACGAATTCAAAGATTTTGAATCCTCTCAAACCGATACCTATTCAATCGCTGCTAGGGCTCTCCTTATACGGGCGTCAGCTTACGGCCGTGGTGTCGAAGGTCGACGGTGGCCGTATCCGTTCCGACGCGCCTCGATCCACCACCCTCTCGCTGGATCCGCTGACGAACAATACCGAGCTTGTCGCCCAAGAGATTCGAGCATTTCTGGACCAAGAGGAGATCCGCGAATCGAAATGCCTACTTTGCCTTCCCTCGAACCTGGCCTTGGCGACATCGCTTGATCTACCCGAGCTTTCAAACGAGGACAAACAGAGCTACCTCGAACTGCAAGCGGAAAGCGAGTTCCCCTTTGGAGCAGAAGATCTCAGCATGGCATCAAAGGTCTACGCCTCTCCGTCCGGCACGCAGCACGCGACCTTAGCAGCGACCCCAAAGAGCCACGTCAACCGGTTTGAAGACATTCTCCTCAAAGCAAAACTTCGCCCACTGAGCTTCACTCTGAGTATGGTTTCAGATCGAAAGAGTTCTGAAAACACGCAGGCGCAGCTCATGCTCGACATCTACCGAGACCATGTCGATGTCAGTGTCCGATGCGGCGGCGGCTTCGCCGCGCTGCGTTCACTCGACGAAGTCTTCGAATCAGAGAAAGAGGTTCCAGCACTAGACAACGACCTCCTGCGGAGGGAAATCAAAATCACCTTAGGACCTCTCAGTAACGGCCTCCGCCAGCAGTTGAAAAGCGCCGAACTCCATGTCCAAGACTGGCTTCCGTCCGAGCTCGTGAAGATCATCGAACAAGATCTCACCCAACTCGGGTTTAACCCCCAAACCGTGTCCGGCAACTTCAACGCGTTAGTCGCCACAACCGAGGCCTATCTGGGAGGCAACGCTTCCGCTATCGAGTTCCTTCCCCCCAAGCAAACCCAGTTCCAGGCCTTCGCCGAAAAAGTATCTTCGCGTAGCAACGCATGGATCGGCGGATCGGCCGGCACGATTGTCGTTCTAACGGCGATCGTCTTCTACATCCAAGGCTATCGCCTCGGATCCCTGGAATCCGAATGGGGAGGGATGGAGGAGAAAGTTACCGAGCTGGAAACTCTGCAGGGAAAAATCCGACAGTTTAGGCCCTGGTTTGATCGATCTGTGCAGAGCCTTCAGATCATGAAGCAACTGACGGAGGCATTCCCAAGAGAAGGTTCCATCTGGGTCCGCTCATTCGAGATCAAAGAAAATAGTAAAGTCTTTTGCTCGGGCTCCGCCCGCAGCAATCAAGACCTTCTCAGTGTGATGGATGAACTCCGCGAGATGGACAATGTCACTGGCGTCACGCTGCAACAAGTGAGAGGCGATTCGCCTGTCCAATTCGCGTTCAACTTTGAATGGAAACTTGGAGGAAATCAATGAACCCGCAGAATCGAGAACGCCTCCTTTTGATCGTTGCACTCAGCGCGGTCGGCATCCTAGCTGCAGATAAGCTCATCCTAGGCCCCCTGGGAAATCTTTGGACCGAGAGATCCTCTCGGATCACTGAGCTTACGCAGTCGATCGAACGAGGAAAGAACCTCCTTGATCGCGAGATGACCATCACGCGTCGTTGGGACGAAATGCAACGCACCGGCCTCTCCCAAGACGACTCAAAAGCGGGAGAAGCCGTCATTGAAGCAGCCAACACATGGGGGAACGAAAGCGGGATCACCTTCTCTTTCAAGCCACAGTGGATGGAATACGACGACGACTACAAGACTTACGACTGCCGAGCAAACGCGAGCGGAGATCTTGAATCCATTTCCCGCTTTATCTTCGAACTTGAAACAGATTCTCTCCCAGTACGCGCAGAGGAAATCGAAGTCACTTCGCGCGACGATTCGGGAGACAACCTTTCCTTGGCGATCCGCTTCAGCGGCTTGCAATTTCAGATTACAAACTGATGAAAGAACGTTTCCATTCAAGAGCCCCGATGGCCCTCGCAGCCACCCTCGTGGGTACGGCGACCCTCATTGTGGGTCTCGTCGCGGCCGACGATGATGCTCGCGAGGAACCCAAGCCCCAACGAAGTACGGGCCTCGAGTTTGAGAACTTCAGCTATATTCTCGACAACAACATTTTCGACTCGAACCGCCAAGACCGCGAGCGACTCGAGGCCGAGCGAAGACGCAGCCAACAAAGCTCTATTCCCGTGGATCGATTCGCGCTCGTCGGGACGATGCATAACGAGGGAGAAGCATACGCATTCTTCACCGGCTCAGACCGAGATTTCCGGTCTGTTTTGAACATAGGACAAGCGATCGCCGGCTACGCCGTTAAGAGCATTACCAAACAATACGTGGAACTCGAAAGAGACGGTGAGATCATAGAGTTTCATATCGGGATGGAAATGACTCGCAGAGGCAGCGAGGACTGGACTCTGATTGAAAATTCGCGAAGCGATTGGAGCAATACCGGAGGGAGCACTCGTTCATCCCGCAGCCCCTCCACCAGCGAATCCACCGCTTCCAAGCCCGCTCCTCTGAGCGGAGACAAGAGCGAGATACTTAGAAAAATGATGGAACGCCGCAAGCAACAGATGAACCAATGAAGACAAACGCCAAACACCCTACCCTGCCCATCTCCATCCTAGCCGTGTCTCTGGCGCTCGCGACTTTGAACTCGCAAGCCCAAAACCAGGCTGGCGACGAAGCGACGCTCAAGTTCAACTTCCGAGGGGCCCCCATTGAAACCGTCCTCGACTACCTTAGCGAAGCCGCAGGTTTCATCATTGTGCTTGAAACAGATGTCAGCGGCACAATTAACGCGTGGAGCAACCAACCCATCACAGCTGACGACGCCGTTAATCTCCTCGACACCTTGCTAGCAGACAAAGGTATTGCTGCGGTGAGAAATGGAAAGATCCTTAAAATCGTCTCTCAAGACGAGGCGCAGAGATACAATCTCCCCGTCAAGAAGGGCGCGAATCCCAACGACATTCCGCGGAACGATCAAATGGTCACACAGATCATTCCTGTTCGCTATGCCGATGCCACCCAACTCATCGAAGATCTGAACCCACTACTACCCGACGATGCCACGCTCACTGCCAATCAAAGCAGCAACGCCCTCGTCCTCACCGACCGGCAGGCTAGCATTCACCGGATCGCCGAGATCATCACCGCGCTCGACACCTCCATCTCGAGCATTTCGACAATTCGAGTCTTCCCCTTGCAATATGCGGACGCAGAAGAGCTCGCCGAAGTGATTGACGATATCTTCGAAGCTCCCCGTGACAATTCCAGCCGCGGCCGCGGGAGCAGTAGCCGCTCACCCTTTGCTCGGTTTGGCTTTGGCGGAGATCGCGGCGGCAGCTCGCGAGGCGGCAGTTCGCGCGGGGGTAGCAGCAGTTCCAGCAGCGGAACTAGCGAAGCAAGACAAGCAGCTTCTCACGTCGTCGCGGTTGCCGACACGCGCACGAACTCCCTGGTCGTTTCAGCCCCGGACGAGTACATCCCAACGATTGAAGAAGTCGTCAACAAGATCGACCGTGTCGTCGAGGACATCACCGAGATCGCCGTTTTCCGATTGGATCATGCAGACGCCCAAGAGACTGCTCAGATTCTCACAGATCTCTTCTCGGACCAGGAAGAAGACAGCAATAGTAACGTTCGTTTCGGAGGCCGTGGGAGCATCTTTGGCCGAGGTGGATTTGGAGGGGGCGGCAGTAGTCGCGGAGGAGGCGGCAGAGGCGGCGACGATCAAAGCCAGCGATTGCAGCAACAGCAATCGGTCGTCGCCGTGGCTGATCCGAGAACCAACTCCGTCATTGTGAGCGCTTCGGCAGGTCTAATGGCGCAGATCGGACAAATGGTCGGTCAGCTCGATGCAGACACCTCGAGAAAGCAGAAGGTTTACGTCTACTCCTTGGAACACGCCGATGCGGACAACGTGGCCGAGATTCTCAGAGGGATGTTCGAGGATCGACTGAACGGCGCTTCCCGTTCCGCGACTCGCCAGAACACCCAGCAGAACAACCCGTTGAACAACCGCACTGTCAACACCCAAAGCATTCGCGGCGCCGCGGGGCAATAGTCCTTTTCACACCTATCAGAGAGTTTGCGATATGAAACCCAACAACAACCGACTCGCTCAATCGATTCAGCGGATGATGGCCTTCGGGAGCACGGTGCTCCTCGGAGCCATGCTGTCGACCGAAGAGGCTCAAGCCCAAGGCTTCGGAGGCGGCATCGGCGGAGGCGCGACCGGAGCAAACGGCCAACGCCAGTACTTCAACAATACCATGTTGGGTGATGCCTTGATCGAGATAGATCCTGAAACGCGATCCCTCATCATCATCACCGACGAGGAGACAAATCTCCACATCGATCAGGTGATCAAACAACTCGACCGCCCTAAACCACAGGTACTGATCAAGGTCGTCTTTGTTGAGGTCACCCATCGCGACGATTTAGACGTGGGGATCGAGGGTTCGGTGAACTACACCCAGAACGGCGGTTCAGCATCGACCATTATCGAGACCTTATTTGGATCCGCCACCCAAACCCAAGGCGGGTTCTACCGACTCCTTGACAATGACTTCTCGATTACGGCGAGAGCGATGGCTGAGGCAGGAAACTTTGAAGTCCTCTCCCGCCCCTCAATTCTGGCGCGCAATAATCAAGAGGCCATCATCACCGTTGGTCAGGAAGTCCCCTTTATTCGAAACACCCAAATCAGCAACAACGGACAGCAGATCAACACGGTTGAATACGAAGATGTCGGTATCATCCTGCGAGTCACCCCGTTCATCACCTCGGATGGTTTAGTAGAGATGATCGTCGCTCCTGAGATCTCGACGATCACGGATCAAACAATTCCTATCTCGGACAACGTCAACGCACCGGTCTTCGCCAAACGTTCAGCCGAAACGGTTGTGGTCACTGGCAATGGAAAGACGGTCGTCATCGGTGGTCTCATGGAACGCAACAAAACGGAATCCATCCGCAAGGTTCCCCTACTCGGCGACATCCCTGTGCTCGGATGGGCCTTCCGCCGAAAGATAAAAGAAGACACCAAAACCGAACTTCTGATCTTCTTAACGCCCTACGTCGTGAACCAACCCGATGAACTGGAGCGACTGACTCGCAGTGAGACTGACAAGACAGAGCTCACGCCGAACGTTCTTCCGGGAGAACCCCTCAAAAAGTATATCGACAACGCCGACACCATCATGGACTCGTCTCGGCGGGATGAAAAACCGGGCAAAAAGAAATAGGTCTCAACGCTCCGATCAACCCTCTCAAAACACGTTGAAGTTCACGCTTCAACGTGTTTTTCTTTTCCAACGCCACCAAACCAAGAATGCTCGAGAACCCAGGCATGAAACGTCCTCAATCCGGCCTCACGAATGCGATTCTATTCGCGCTTTGGGGACTGATTTTGGCCTGGCAATACTTCGAGCATCAACGAGTGGTTGAGTCTGCTCGCCAGGCCTTGATTGATCGTGCCGTAGACATCTCGACTTCGGTGGGTGTGGTCATCCGCTCGCAACGTCGATTCCTGGGTATCGTCACGCAGGACCGACTCGAATCGGCGTTGGCTGAGCTCGTCCAAATCGAAGACCTCGACGGAGTTTCCCTCTTGAATGCTCAAGGTGAAGTCGTAGCCGAATCAGGCACGCGTCCTCACCCTGAACTCTCCCAGGCGGAGTCAGAGGGCCAAGTCTGGTCGAATGATTCCGTATCAGTGATGAACTTCATTGATATCGGCCAGGTCTCTAAAGGCGAAGGGAACGAGGAGCGCCCGACCATCGTCCTCACAGATTCAGAAATGCAGACCGGTTTCCGGAATCTTCGACAAAGGCGAGAACAACGGGACGCCGAGACGAGCCCTGAAAGTCGCCAAAGAGTTCGACCAAACAATCGCAACGGAACAGAGCTCCAGAGAACGAATCGAACGCGCCGCGGAAATTCAGGCAGGAGACCATTTATCGATCCGGAACGTTTCCAAGAGTTGCTCAAAACACAAAGCCTCCACCGCTTTGCCGTTGTCCTTCCGACCAAATCCATTCGTGCCACTCAACAAACGGACGAACTCTTCCGATTGGCGATTGTGACTCTTGCCTTTCTGCTGCTCGGAGGTTCCGCCATCACCTGGCAGAGCATCGTTCGATCCTCTGAACTCCAACTGCGCTTGGTTCGCGCTAAGGAATTGAACGAGTATCTCAAAGAAATGAACCTGGCCGCCGCAGGACTCGCTCACGAAACGCGCAATCCGCTAAACCTCATTCGCGGTATGGCACAAATGATCTCTCAAACGCCTAGCACAACAGCCGAAGTCAAAGAGCGAACGCAACAAATCACAAATGAAGTAGATCGAGTCACGAACCAACTCAACGATTTCATCAACTACTCCAAACCCCGAGAGACGCGAATGACACCCGTCGACCTAGAGGCCATTTGCCGCGATGTCATGCGCACCCTGGCGCCCGATATCGAGGACAAATCAATTCGCTGGGTGATTACTGGCCCCTCGCTGATCGTGGATGCAGACGAGCAGATGCTTCGACAGGTTCTGTTTAATCTCCTACTGAACGCCACTCAAGCCGTGGAAGAAGGCGGGAGAATTCAGATTCGAATGACTCCCAACACTCAAGTGGCCACGCTTGAAATTGAAGACGACGGTCCCGGAATCGCCGCGTCGATTCAGCCAGAAATCTTCAAACCTTATTTCACCTCAAATGAAAAAGGAACGGGACTGGGCCTCGCGATCGTTCATCAAATTGCCCTGGCGCACGACTGGGAGATCGACTACTTCGACGCCACCCCTCAAGGAGCAGGCTTCCGTATTACCCGCCTCAAACAATCATCCCGCGACCGAAAGTGACTACCTCAAAGGTTCCCGAACAGAATCTGACTCGTGAGATCCTGATAGTCGACGACGACCCCGGACAACGCAGCCTATTGACCACCTTTCTCAGCGGTCAGGGCTACACGCCTACAACCGTGTCGTCAGGTGAAGAGGCGCTCCGCGAGCTCAAATCGAGTCCGTTCAAAATGATGATCTCAGACGTGCGCATGCCAGGTATGACGGGACTCGAAACCCTGCGCCAAGCTCGCACACTCCATCCGAACCTCCCCGTGCTCCTCGTTACCGCTTACGCCGACGTTAAAGACGCCGTCGGCGCCATGCGAGACGGAGCGGTAAATTACTTGGAAAAGCCAATCGACCTGGACGAACTCTTGCACTCCGTCCGACAGGCACTGGGTCTCAAAGAGAAGAAATCTGACGCCAAGCCTTCCCTTGAAATCCCACAACACCTGGTCACCTCCAGCCCGCTTTCGCTCCAGGCTTACCGCGATGCGCAACTCGTCGCGCCGTCCGAAAGCCGCGTCCTCATCGTCGGCGAACGAGGGGTCGGAAAATCGACTTTAGCCGAGTGGATTCATACCTCGAGCCCTAACGGGAATCACCCGTTCGAGTCGCTCGATTGTTCGGCCACCGATCCGGAGCAGATGGATCGATTACTCTTCGGATCTGAGAGTACGCCCAGCGTCCTTTTCCCCAAACAACAAACGACGCTCGTCCTTGAACAAATCGGAGACCTCCCTCCTCAAAGCCAACTAAGACTCCTGCGAGCCATTCAAGACCAACCAGGTTCGGGGGCAAGCGACGCGGCAGGCTCCACTCCGCTCGCTCGTATCATCGCCACGAGCACCACCGATCTCACTCCGTTTCTCAGCGACGGAACCTTTCGGGATGATCTTTTCTTCCGACTAAACTTGATGGAGATCGTCATCCCCCCGCTCCGCGAGCGCACGGCCGATATCATGCCCCTCGCGACGGCGTTCATCAAAGAGTTCACCCAGGGCCACGCACGGTTCGCCGCTCCAGTTACGCCCTGCCTGGAGAACTACGAATGGCCGGGAAACATTCAAGAACTCCGCAATGCGATGGAACGGGCCACGCTCATGGCTCACGGCGGTCTCATTCTTCCTAAACACCTTCCAGCCAAAGTCCAGAAAGCCGGCACGGAAACCGAATCAGGAGAAGCCACTCAAACGCGAAAGATGGCGGACGTGGAACGAGAAACCATTCTTCAAGCACTCAAAGACAATCGCAACAATCGCTCGGTCACCGCCCGCATCCTCGGGATCAGCCGCCGCGCATTGACCTATAAGCTTCAGAAATACCGGGAAGAAGGATATCTCTCTGATTCTTAGCGCCGCATTAAAATGAGCCCCCTCAAGCTAACAAAGATCGCCGTCGATCTACCTCGCCCCATTCTGGATGACATCTCGGGCTCTATTGAACGCCAATTCAAAGCTCAGGCCGAAGCCCTCCGCCTTCAAATGAAACCCCAGGCTTCGATTGCCGTCGCGGTCGGCAGTCGAGGGATTGCAAATCTCAGTCAGATCGTTGGGACCACAATTCAGCAGCTTAAAGAACTCAACACCCAACCCTTTATTGTTCCTGCGATGGGCAGTCACGGAGGAGCCACCGACCAGGGCCAGGCAGAGGTCCTCCGATCCTACGGCATTACGGAAGCAGCCATGGGCTGCGAGATCCGTTCATCCATGGAGACTGTGGAACTCGATCAGGAAGATCTGCCGGTTTCAGCCTATATGGACCGCCTTGCCTACCAAGCCGATGGAATCGTCGTGATCAATCGCATCAAGCCCCACACCGACTTCCACGGGAAATACGAAAGCGGTCTCATGAAAATGATCGTCATCGGCCTCGGTAAAGAGCGTCAGGCCTTTGAAATGCATCGCCACGGAGTTTACGGATTGAAAGAGCTCGTTCCCCAAACGGCAAAGCGGGTGATCGAAATGGGCAAGATCACCCTCGGAGTTGGCATCGTGGAGAACGCCTACGACGAGACCGCAATCGTCGAAGTCATTCCCGGAGACGAGATCGCGGAGCGAGAGGCCGCCCTGCTGAAAATCGCTCATACCAATCTCCCTCGACTCCCCATCAAGAACCTCGACGTTCTGGCGGTTGATCGGCTCGGGAAAGACATCAGCGGCACCGGTCTCGATACGAATGTGATCGGCAGAATCCGAATTCCTACGGAAAAGGAGCCGCTAGAGCCCCGAATCAAGACCATCTATGTCAGCGAGCTCACCCCCGCCTCACACGGCAACGCGACCGGGATGGGACTTGCCGACGTGATCACCGAGCGCTTTCGATCCCAAATTGACTTCGAAAGCACCTATAAGAATATCGTCACCAGTGGTTTTCTCGAACGAGCGAAGCAACCCATTGTGGCGCCGACCGATCAGGCTGCCTTTGAACTTTGCTACCGGGCGGCAGGTCCGATCCCCATGGAATCACTCCGAGTTGTTCGCATTCAAGACACGCTTCACGTGAACGAACTCTACGTTTCTGCCTCGGTTCTAGAAGAGATCGAGGCAGGCTCGGAAGCCCACACCCTTCAACCGTCAGGTGCCGCCTTCGACCCAAACGGCACCGCGTATCCATTTTGAGAAAGCGCGCTCCCTCGGGGGCTAGATCTCAAATTATTCGTTGCACTTTGCCCTGTGGCGTCTAACTTATTTTTATGTCGCACGCGCCGAAAAAACGAAAACAGTCCCCCAAGGCAATGATGTTGGGTGTGGGACTCGATTCCGATGGCCACAAACGGGTTACGACTGGCGAGAATTTCGCAATGGTGGGCGGGAGTGAAGAGACTCATGAGGTGATGGTGGAGAAGACCATCAAGATCAACGAAAAGCTTTCTGCCCGAGGCAAACGCCTCGAAGAAGTCTCCTCCGAGGAATTCAACGATATCGCCCACTCCGTTGGCTTACGACGCGACTGCCCGGAGAACAACTGATCCCCATGCATTTAGCAGGGAAACCACATCCCCGATCGACGCCCCACGAGCGCTGCCCTAGACCATGAGCGCGTCGCCATACTGGTTTCTAACGCTTTTCGCTCTCGCCGCATTCGGCTTCGCTGTCCTCCCCCTTTGCCTCGCTAAGATCTGGGCCCTTCGATTCTCACCGGCAAAACCGGGCCCAGACAAAAACGCCACTTACGAGTGCGGCCTCGAGGCCAAGGGCGACGCCTGGATTCAGTTCAAGGCAGAATATTATCTCTACGGCATCATTTTTCTCGTCTTTGACGTTGAAGCCGTGTTCCTCCTTCCTTTCGCAGTCGCTTTTTCAGATTTGCCGGTGGGGGCCTTCGTGGCCATCCTCCTCTTCGTTTTATTGGTGGTGGAGGGACTGGCTTGGGCGTGGGCTAAGGGAGTATTGAACTGGCGCTAGATACTATGAGTGAAACCATCGACGAAGGCCTTCGTGGCGAGCTCAGTAAACATGGGGTCTTCACAACAACATTAGAAGGCATCCACAACTGGGGTCGCCGCAATTCTGTTTGGCCGCTTCAATTCGGACTGGCTTGTTGCGCCATCGAAATGATTGCAACGTCGATGTCTCGCTACGATCTCGCCCGCTTCGGAGCCGAAGTCTTTCGGCCCTCGCCTCGACAAGCAGATCTCATGATCGTCGCCGGCACGGTCACCAAGAAAATGGCCCCTCAAGTGGTTCGACTCTACAACCAGATGCCCGAACCCAAATATGTGATCGCCATGGGTGCCTGTGCCATTTCTGGAGGGCCATTCAAACAAGGTTACAATGTGTTGAAAGGCATTGATCGCTACCTCCCAGTGGATGTTCACATCCCCGGTTGCCCACCCCGCCCTGAAGCTCTGATCCACGCGTTCATGACTCTGCAGCGGCAAATTGATGCCCAATCCATGACCGGCGAATCTCGTGCCCGTCACCTAAATGCCGATGTTCCGTCCGAGTTCCCGGTTCCTGAGTTCGGGCCTAAGGATCTCACCCCGGCTAGCAACCCCACAACTTGGCAACCACCAAAAGCGCCTCGATTAGGATGAGCAACACGGAGTCCATTCTCGAGCAGATCAAAGCGGCATTTCCCGATGCTCGTCTTGAGCTTGTCCCCAATGACAGCCCATCCGGACAAACCTCAATCCTTGTGGCCGCCCAGGATTTAGTGAACATCGCCCGCTGGCTACGAGATGAGCCGTCTCTGAAGTTTGATTACCTTTCCAACGTCACAGGCGTTGACCGCCTGGATACGACCGTGAAAGAAAAGATCAAGAAGAAGGAGATCGTCGACGGAGAGGAAGTCGAGAAAGAGGAGACGATCGAGCGAGAGATTCCCGGTTACTTGGAAACCGTTTACCATCTCTACTCTGTCCCCCATCGACAAGGCCCGGTGATCTTGCGAGCCAGAACCGACAACCGCTCCGATCAAGTCACACTCCCCTCGCTCACGCCCATCTGGAGAAGTGCCGAATTTCAGGAGAGGGAAATCTTCGATCTCTACGGCATCGTGTTCGACTCTCATCCGGATCTCCGACGCCTGCTGATGTGGGACGAGTTCGAAGATCATCCGATGCGCAAAGACTACGTGGATCCCGACGACTTCGAGTATGAACCCACTCCCCACGGCGCCGTATTGGACCGGGCAAAAGCCTGCGCTGAGCAAACAGCCACTGATACCGATACCGAGCCCGCGAAATCTTAAGGGAGAGATCTATGACTAGCGACGCTTCATCCGCCCAAGCTTCCGCGTCCGCGCCTGACACGTCGTCTCCTGATCAGCCTGCCGCTCCCAACTATACCCTGCGAAAACGAGATAACGCTGGTTTGAGTGGCGATCTGCTCGAGATTTCCATGGGACCACACCATCCGTCAACCCACGGGGTCTTCCAAATGGACGTTACTCTGGATGGGGAAACGGTGGTGAAGTTGAAGCCCGTGTTCGGGTATCTCCATCGCAACCACGAGAAGATCGCAGAGAACACGACCTATTTGGCATCAATGCCCTACACGGATCGGCTGGATTACTTCAATTCGATGACGAGCAACTGGGCCTATGCACTCTCGGTAGAAACCCTCGCCGGCATTGAGCCCACAGAACGCGCGGAATACATTCGCGTCATCGTCTCCGAACTCACACGAATTCTGAATCATACCTGTCTCATCGGGTTTCTTGTCATGGACATGGGGGCACTCGGCACGCCGCTCATGTATGCGTTCCGAGAACGAGAGAAAGTGCTCGATCTCTTCGAGTCCCTGAGCGGATCACGAATGATGTGCAACTACATGCGATTCGGCGGATGCCGTTGTGACTTACCGCCGCAATGGCTCGATCAAGCCCAAGACTTCGTTTATAACTTCGAGGGCTTCTTGGATAACTACGAGCAGCTCTTCTCTGATAATGAAATCCTCATGGCACGCACCCAAAACGTGGGTAAACTCTCCCCTGAGCTCGCCGTGAGTGCCGGCGTCTCCGGCCCGATGTTGCGTGCGAGCGGCGTGAACTACGACTTACGCAAGGTGGATCGTTACGGCATTTACGATCGATTCGACTTTCGGGTTCCTCTCGGTGATGCCGGAGATGTCTACGACCGTTACATGATTCGTATGCTCGAGATGCGCGAGTCCCTGAAGATACTCCAAAGAGCAATCCAAGATATTCCCGAAGGTCCCATCGTGAATCCCAAAGCCAAACTCCGAGGCTTTCGGCCCAAACCGGGCGAAGCCTATGGCCGAGTAGAAGGGCCTAAAGGAGAGCTCGGATTTTACCTGATCAGTGACGGATCACCCAAGCCTTACCGCTACCGCGTCCGCCCGCCGAGCCTCATCAACTTGACCATTCTTGAGGACATGTGCCTGGGGCAATCCATCGCTGACGTGGTCGTTATTCTTGGAAGTGTAGATATTGTCTTGGGAGAGGTAGACCGCTAAGCTGAACTCCATCAGACGAACCAAACTCTAAAAACGCACATTCATAGATGCTCGGCACCGGAATCATTAAAGGGATGGCTCAGACGGCAAAGAATTTTGTCGGTAGCTACACGGATTCCAAATACCTCACCACGGTCGAGTATCCGGAACAGCGCATTCCCACGAAGGAAAACAACCGCAATTTTCCGTTCCTCGTTTTCGACGGTGACGACCCAATGCCTGGCTTGCGCTGTGTGGCCTGCCAGATCTGCGAAAAGGAGTGCCCACCTCAATGTATTTACATTGAAAAGGACAAGACCAAAAAGCCTGACTTCGTGGGCAAGGACCAGTTCCAACCTGCCGTTTTTGACATCGATATTTCGGTTTGCATGAGCTGCCAAATCTGCGTTGAAGTCTGTCCTTTCGACGCCATCAAGATGGATACCGAGTTCGAACTCAGTCAGACCGACCGCTTTGGGGGACTGTTGCTGAGCAAACATAAATTGGCGAAATCAAATGATTACTATCGCAGCATCCATCCGACCGAAGCTGCGGCAATCGATGACTCACGGGCGGAGGACGTGAAGAAAGCGAAAGCTAAGGCGGCCGCCAAAGCAAAGGCAGATGCCGAGAAGAAAGCCAAAGCAGCGGCCGAAGCGGAAGCGAAGAAACAAGCGGACGCGGCTGGCGATGCCGCACCTCCGACAGAACCCAAGTAATCCCTAGACCACTTTGGAAACCCTGCTAATCGATATTAAGGCCCGGATCCTGGAGCTCGCCCCTGAGTTTCTCCAGTTTCCATTGGGCCATCTTCTATCGATCAGCCCCGTCATTAGCGTCTTTGCTGGATTCTTTGCCCTCACGACCTGGGTGGAACGTAAAGGACTGGGCCGGATTCAGAACCGACTTGGGCCCAACCGCGTCGGGCCATTCGGTATCCTGCAACCGGTCGCGGATGGATTGAAAATGATCTTCAAGGAAGACGTCGTCCCTCGCTCTGCCGACAAGGTCGTTCACTTCCTAGCCCCGATTCTCCTGGTGATTCCCACGATGCTAGCTTTCTCTGTCATTCCCTATGGCGAACGCCTCGTTCCTATTGACCTGGATGCGGGCATTCTCTTTTTCTTCGCCGTCGGTGGAGCGGCCGAGCTGACCGTGTTCATGGCCGGCTGGTCGAGCCGGAACAAATACGCCATGCTTGGAGCCATGCGAGCGATCGCGCAGATGATCAGCTACGAAGTGCCCCTGATCCTCTCGTCGATTGTCGTGATCATGATGGCAGGGTCCCTTTCCCTCGTGGATATCGTGGCCGTGCAATCGGGACCGATCTGGAATTGGCATGTCGCCACCCCTTGGGGTTTCGCAGGATTCCTCCTGTTTCTTACGGCAGCCCTGGCTGAATCCAACCGATCTCCTTTCGATATTCCGGAAGCGGAATCCGAGATCATTGCAGGACACATGACCGAGTACTCCGGCTTCAAGTACGCGCTCTTCTTCCTCGCCGAGTACATGGGCCTCTTTGCCATGAGTGGACTCGCGATCACGCTCTTCCTGGGCGGCTTTCACGCCCCCTTACCGTTCCTAACCTGGGTACCGGCACCGTTCTGGTTCTTTGGCAAATTCATCGTCTTGATCGCTTTGTTCATCTGGATTCGAGGCACCCTTCCGCGGCTTCGCATGGACCAACTCATGGGGCTTGCCTGGAAGTTCATGCTCCCCATGACTTTGATCACCTTCGCGACGGGAGCGACATGGCACTATGCCGGTAAAGGAGTCATTGCTTGGACCATCTGCACTCCAATGATTGTCCTGCCCTACGTATTTCTGGGCAAGGCCCTCACAAAAGGTCAAACCGTCGCCAAACGCGTCTATCGATTCGCGGACTAAGCCATGACTTTTGCCTTCGCCACAGTCGCCTTGATCACGCTCGCTGGAGCGATCGGCGCCTTGGCGTTTAGGCAGATTGTCCATTCGGTCCTGTCCTTGGCGATCACCTTCACCGGAATTGCCATGCTCTACTTGCAGCTCGGCGCCCAATTCCTTGGCTTCGCGCAATTCTTGGTCTACATCGGAGCCGTCACCATCCTGATTCTCTTTGCCGTTCTGCTCACTCGTAACTCAGGCCCCGTCATCAGCGGGAACCCCTACTCCAGGAACTGGGCCTCAGGAATGGGCGTCGGAGTAGCCGTCTTCGCCTGCCTCTCGTGGGCGATCACCAGAACGCCGGGCCTGACGCCAACCGCTCCCCCCGAGCCACAGGCGACGGTAAAGGCCATCGGACTCAAGCTGATGTCCGACTACGTGATTCCTTTGGAAGTCATCGCTCTCCTACTCACCGCCGCCATGGTGGGTGCCGTCGTGATAGCCATGGGAGATACGAAAAAGCCACAATCCCAAGCAGGGAACAAGGCGATGGAAAGCATCAACCCGAGCAAAGAAAGGGCCTAGCTAAGGGATGTCTGCACTAAGTCATTATCTCCTCCTCAGCGCTGTCTTGTTCAGCCTCGGATTGACGGCCGTCTTGATCCGTCGCAACGCGATCTTGGTCTTGGTAGGAGTCGAGTTAATGCTCAATGCGGCCAACCTGAATTTTGTGGCGTTCTGGCGCTTCGGTCCGGATCCAAACAATCTCGATGGGCTCCTATTTGTTCTATTTTCCATCGCCATTGCGGCAGCAGAGGCGGCCGTGGGTCTGGCACTGATTATTGCCGTCTATCGGCATTACAAAACGACGGATATTGAGAAGATTTCAGAACTAAAAGGTTAAGACGAAAAGGAACCCTTTGGAACAAGTAGTTTGAGCGACATCACAAACATTCTTTGGTTGATTCCAGTTCTGCCCCTGCTCTCAGCAGTGGTCATTGCGTTGTCGCCTCGTCTCTCAAAACAAATCGCCTCCGGTTTGGCCATCGGATCGCTCGCACTGGGATTCCTTCTTTCTCTCCTCGCCTTCTCTGCTACCCGAGGAGCGAGTGAGGATGTGTGGCGTCAGTTCGTCAACGTGACCTGGTTTCAAATGGGTCCCGACGAGCTGCAAATCGGCTGGGTCTTGGATCCACTGAGTGCTGTCATGCTCCTCATGGTGACATTCGTCGGCACCTTAATCTTCATCTTCAGCCGAGGCTACATGGAGCATGATGAACGCTTCAATCGCTTCTTCTGCTACCTCAGCCTCTTCGCCGCCGCCATGCTCGGCATCATCATCTCTAACAGTCTTTTACTGTTGTTCATCTGCTGGGAATTAGTCGGCTTGGCCTCTTACCTACTGATCGGCTTTTGGGCCCACAAACCCAGCGCAGCAGCGGCAGCCAAGAAAGCCTTCATAACCACTCGAATCGGAGACATCGGATTTTTCATCGGGATGCTCTGGCTCTACTCATCCTCGGGCACGCTCCTCTTTTTCGACAATGGAAGTGGCTGTCTCGAATCCGGCGCGCTCTCCAGTCTGGGGGCACAAGTCACCGTCTTCGGATTAACTCTTTCGACAGCAATCACGCTCCTGGTGCTCTGGGGAGCCATGGGCAAGTCCGGACAATTCCCGCTCCACGTCTGGCTCCCCGATGCAATGGAAGGTCCCACGCCAGTCAGCGCCCTGATTCACGCCGCAACGATGGTGGCAGCTGGTGTCTTTCTGATGGCAAGACTCTACCCGCTTATGGGCGCCTCAGTGCCGGATCCGGCAGATCATCACGCGATCCTTTCAGGATCTCTGATAGCGACCACCTGGATTGGCAGCATCACGGCCTTGATCGGAGCTCTCATCGCAGTTGCTCAAACCGACATCAAACGAATTCTAGCCTATTCGACCGTTTCGCAGCTCGGCTACATGATGCTCGGCTTGGGAACAGGGGGCCCGGCCGTTGCCATGTTTCATCTGATCACGCACGCATTCTTCAAGGCACTCCTCTTTCTCGGGGCAGGATCGGTGATTCACGGCTGCCACGACATTCAAGACATCCGAAAGATGGGTGGATTGAGCAAGGCGATGCCCATCACATTCGCCTGCTACGCAGTCGGCATGCTTGCACTCTCAGGCTTCCCTCTAGTCTTCTCCGGATTCTGGAGCAAAGATGCCATCTTACACAGTGCCCACCTGTGGTCTGCCTCGCACATTCCGTTCGTTATTGCTTTGGTAGGGGCATTCCTGACCGCCTTCTACATGACCCGCCAAATGTGTTATGTCTTCTTCGGTGCAAATCGCCTAAACGAGACTCGGGAAAAATCCGCGAAACCTATCACACCGCACGAGAGCCCAGCCCTGATGACTTGGCCGCTGATTATCCTCGCAGCCGGTGCTGTGCTCTTAGGATTCTTCGGAACCCCCGCGCTGCCAGCTTTTCAAGCCTATCTGGATGGAGAAACAGCCACGTTCGCGCTGGGAGAGCTCTTCGCAAGTGACAGCCTGGTCGTCATGCTCCTTTCTTCGGTGATCGCCCTCGGTGGAATCGGCGTGGCCTGGTGGCTCTATCAAGCGAAAGCATTTCAACCTGGAAGACAAACAGACCCGATTCAGGCCCGGCTTCCTCGCTTCTTCGATTTCGCTGAGAAACGCTTCCTAGTGGATGAGTTCTATGACTCGAGCATCATTCGAGGGACTCGGGCTCTTGCCGCCGCATCAGATGCCTTCGACCGACTTATCGTTCAACGAATTGTGTCTACGGTGACGGTGCTCACCCGTGGGGGCGCATGGCTCGCACGTCTTATCGACGAGCACTTGGTCAACGGAGTCTTCGACTGGTCCTGCCGAGGAGTGAGGCTCAGCGCGCGAATCGCTTCCCTGCTTCAAGGCGGGCACCCCCAACGTTATCTTAAAATCGTGGGCTCGAGCCTTGCCTTGCTCACCCTCTTCATCATCTGGATGAGTCGTTCATGAGCGGATTGCCAATCATCAGTCTAATGACGATCACACCGTTGCTCGGTGCGGTTTGGATTTGGCTTCAGGGCTCACGACAGGATGCCTCGGCGGCCACCCGTGTCGGCTTGCGTTTTACTGCCGTCACCTTCGCGTGGGCAGCCCTTGTCGGCTGGCAATTCAGCGCGGAAACTTCGGGGCTTCAGTTGGTGGAGCAAGGAGAATGGGTTCCTACTTTAAACCTTTCCTATCACGTCGGAGTCGACGGGCTCAGCCTACTGATGATTTGGCTGACCACCTTGCTCATTCCCGTCTCATTGCTGGCCGCCCGACCGCGGAATGCCAGCCACCATTTTGTTGCTCTCATTCTCTTACTGGAAACCGGACTACTCGGAACCTTCACCGCCATGAACTTTTTTCACTGGTTTCTATTCTGGGAGATTAGCCTGATTCCAGCCTTCTTCTTGGTTCGACTCTGGGGAGGGCCAAAGAGTGCGGAGGCCTCCGTTCAATTTTTCGTCTACACCTTCGTTGGCAGCGTCGGACTTCTCCTCTCATTTCTCGCTCTGTTTGCCGCGAGTGGCACTTTCGAGTTTGCGCAGCTTGCCGAGCAGGCAAGATCTGGAGCATTGTTCGCGAGCATCGCCACCTATTTGGGTTGGGAGGATATCCCCATCAAATGGATTGGGGTGATTCTCTTCAGTCTCGCGTTTCTCGGTGTAGCGGTGAAAGTGCCGCTGTACCCTTTCCATACTTGGCTCCCCTCAACCTACGCGGAAGCGCCCACTGGCATCACCCTCTTACTGACGGGACTGATGTCGAAGATGGGTGTCTATGCCCTTCTCCGATTGATCGTTCCCGTGTTTGGGGCCCAGATGCAACTCCTTGCCAGCCCCTTGCTGGGTCTAGCCGCCCTGACGATCATTGCCTCGGCCTTCGCTGCGTACCAACAACGGGATCTCAAACGAATCTTTGCTTACTCTTCGATCAATCATCTCGGCTACTGCTTCTTGGGTGTCTTCGCCATCATGCAATCGCAAGATCTGGATGCAGTATGGGTTTCTCATTCAGGGGCAGCTTTGAACGGGGTGATCCTACAAATGTTCCAGCACGGAATCATCGCCGGATTGATCTTCTTCTTAATCGCTCAACTTGAATCTCGATCCGATGGACTTCGCGACCGAGACGACTTCGGTGGCCTACGCAGTGTGGTGCCGGTTTATTCGACCAGTCTAGGAATTGCCTTGTTCGCTTCGCTCGGACTTCCCGGTTTGAGCGCCTTCATCGGGGAATTTCTGATATTTAAGGGCGCCTTCGGTCTCACGAAATGGGCCCCTGCCCTCTCAACGATTGGACTCTTGATCACGGCCGTGTTTATTCTTGGAGTGATTCAGAAGCTACTGACCGGTCCAATGAACAAGAAATGGGACTCGATGCCCGACTTACAAGCGAGGGAGAAATGGGTCGTGTATCCAGCCATCGCGCTCATATTGATCTTCGGCATCTTCCCTCAATTGCTCATCCACGTCATCAACCCGACCACTCTCCAGTTCTTGGCAGCACTTGGAGGTGGCCAGTGACACGACATTTGATCTCTCAGAGGAAGAATTCAAGCTATGCTTAGCTGGACGGTCTATTCCAGTTTCATCGGTGCTGCCATCTGCGCACTCTGGCCTCAGCTTTCTCCGGAAGGAACGCGGCGTGCGGCTTTGGGGACCGCGATCGTTGGCTTCATCGCTGCTCTGGGTTCGTGCCTGCAATACGATACGACCGCACAAGAAACGGTTCAGTTCATCAGCAAGAGCCCCTGGATCCCCGCACTTGGCATCGATTTTCACCTCGGCGCCGATGGAATCAGTCTTACCTTGGTTCTCCTCACCGGCCTGGCGGCTATCACTGGCATCCTCTTCTCTTGGAACATTGAGTCTCGGTCTCGCGAGTTCTTCGCGTTCTTTTTGACATTGATCGGGGGCGTTTATGGCGTCTTCATCAGCTTTGACCTCTTCCTCCTCTTCGTCTTTTACGAAATCGCAATCATTCCCAAGTACTTCCTCATCGCGATCTGGGGGTCGACTCGAAAGGAATACGGGGCCATGAAACTGGTTCTCTATTCTTTCATCGGCAGCGCTTTGGTGCTGGTGGGACTCCTTGCCACTTTCGTTGAAGCGGGAGCGACGTCATTCAATCTCCTGGAACTCATCAACCATCCCTTTCCCAAGGAATTCCAAACCTGGGCCTTTCCGGTGACCTTCATCGGGTTCGCGATCCTCGCTGGCCTCTGGCCGTTCCACACTTGGGCACCGACTGGACACGTCGCGGCTCCAACCGGGGCATCGATGCTCTTGGCTGGTGTGGTTATGAAATTGGGAGCTTATGGAGCCTTGCGATTCCCCATGACATTGTTCCCCATGGGACTGGCAGAGTGGCGGGAAGAACTCGCCCTACTGGCCGTGATCGGTATCGTCTACGGCGCGGGAGTCGCATTGGTCCAGCGAGACTTCAAGTATGTCATTGGTTATTCAAGCGTCAGCCACATGGGATTCGTCTTACTCGGTTTGATGGCAACGTCGGAAGTCGGCCTGTCAGGGGCTGTCCTCCAGATGTTCTCACACGGGATTCTCGCTAGCCTGCTATTCGGCGTGGTTGGTCGAATGATCTACTCACGAACGCACACGCGAGATTTGACCGAACTGGAAACCATGCAACTGGCCAAGAAACTTCCGTTTGCCGCCGGTTGTTTCGTCATCGCAGGTTTCGCCGGGATGGGAATGCCCGGATTCAGTGGATTCGTCGCGGAACTTCAAGTCCTAATCGGTGCTTGGAACACGTTTCCTACTCTTGCCATTTGTGCCGGGGTGGGAATTGTCATCGGTGTCTGTTACACGCTTCGGGCCATGACTCGGGCATTTTATGCTCCCAAGCAAGCATTCGTGGAACCGAACGACCAGGCCTTGGCCCCAATTAGTGTCCCCGAGAAGGCTGGGGCCATCATTCTGATCATCGCGACAACTGTGATCGGTCTTTACCCACGCCTTCTCCTCGACCTAATCGTTCCCAGCCTCGCCTCCCCCATGTTGGAACCGTTGATCAAACCATGACGGCAATCGACTATAGCGACCTTCTACTGCTGCTGGTACCAGAGATGATTCTTGTCATCTCGGCGCTAGCGGTTTTGACGGCCGACTTATTGTGGGCAAAAGAACTTCCCGCGCAGCAACGGCATACGGTCGCTTTCAGCATCACGATCGCCGGCTGCCTCGCCGCCGTCGCTTCTTTGATGATGGGCATCAGCGATCCGTCACCCGGCGTCAATTGGCTCCTCTTAGGCGGGGCCACAAACACGGTCAAAGTGGGACTCATCGGGCTCACCCTCGGAGCACTGGCCATCTCGATTCGTTCTCGATTCACACACCAAATTGGTGAGTTCTATCTCATAACACTTCTTTCCCTAGTGGGCATGATGTTGATGGCCAGCGCGAACAACATGCTGCTGGCCTTCGTGGCACTCGAGCTAGTCAGCCTATCATTCTACACACTTGTAGCCTTTCACCGAGAAAAACGGGAGGCGATGGAAGGAGCACTGAAGTATTTCCTCATTGGTGGCCTTTCGGCGGCCTTCACGCTCTTCGGATTGAGCTTCGTTTACGGAGCCACTCATGCACTCAACTTCAACGACATTGCGGAGCAACTTCGAGGCGCCTCCTGGAGCCCGCTTTTGATCGTTGGACTGAGCGCCATAGCCATCGGGTTCGGCTTCAAGATTGCGGCCGTGCCAATGCATCTTTGGGCTCCAGACGCCTACCAAACCGCCGCCGCTCCCGTGGCTTCGCTGATCGCTTCGGCCTCGAAGCTCGCCAGCTTCTATCTTTTTGCCCGACTGTGGACCCTGAGTTTCGCAGAATTCGCCGGCAATCTGCCCATCGGTAACACTCAGATAGGATGGATTCTGATTCTCGCGATCCTCGCCATCGGTTCACTCGTCATTGGCAATGTTGCTGCTATCGTGCAGACAAGCCTCAAACGCCTTCTCGCCTACTCGGCGATCGCTCATGCGGGCTATGTCCTCCTCGGGGTCATGGCCAATACGCCCGATGGAATCGCTTCCGTCATCTACTACCTGATCACCTACGGCTTGGCGATCACGGGCACCTTTGCTCTCGTCCTGCTCGTCGAAAACAGTTCCGGGAATGATCAAATCAAGTCGTTTAACAGCTTCCATCGACACTATCCCATCGAGGCATTCTGCCTTCTCGTCTTCATCCTGTCGCTAGCCGGAATCCCTCCCTTGGCCGGATTCTTCGGCAAGTTCTATCTCTTCGCAGCCGCCCTCAAATCTCCCGTAGCCTCGCAGTTCATGCTGGGGCTCGTGATTCTGGCTATCGCAATGAGCGCGGTGTCTCTCTACTACTACCTGAAAGTTCTCAAGCAGGTCTACGTCGTCGCCAATCCTAGTGCCGAAAAAAAGAGGAGATCTGATCGCACCCTCCGCGTCATTGCCATTGTCATGGCTTTCGGAGTCATTGCCCTGGGTTGTTTTCCCGAGGTGATCGTGGGAGATCTCTTGGGCGACCTTCGGTAGCCCCTCCCCCTTGGTAAACGACAAGGCGCTCCGCCACAAAATCTGGTTCCTTGTTTTCGCCTGACCAAAACCTCGATCGATTGGGCCTTCAAACGGTTCGACGTTTGACAATCCTTGAACTAAGGGAATAATCGTTTCTTATGAAGTTTTGGATGAGCGTGTTAACCAGCGCCCTGATCATGAGTCTACAAGCAGCCGAACCTGAATCGATTTTGGAGATTCCGTTGAAGACAATCGACGGCGAAGCCACAAGTCTGAAGGCCCACAAGGGGGATGTCCTTCTCGTCGTGAACGTAGCCTCTCAATGTGGGCTCACGCCTCAATACGAAGGGCTCCAAGAAGTCTTCGAAAAATACCAAGCTAAAGGCCTGAAGGTTTTGGGTTTCCCTTGCAATGACTTCGGAGCGCAGGAACCCGGGACCAATTCCGAAATCAAAGTCTTTTGCACGACCAAGTACAATGTTTCCTTTCCGATGTACGACAAGTTGCATGTCAAAGGCGAAGATCAACATCCGCTCTACGCTGCGCTTACCGGGAAGAGCTCCCCTTTTCCTGGAGACATTGAATGGAATTTCGGAAAGTTTCTCATCGACCGCAACGGAAAGATCATCCATCGATTCAGCCCCCGGACTGAACCCGGATCTGCCGAGGTCATCAACGCAATCGAGGCCGCTCTCAAACAGTAGCCGAAACGCACATCGAACCCTCAGACGAGCGGAGTAATAATTTATGGCAAAAGTGGACCACATCGTCCTTGTGAAATTCAAGGAAGGCACAACACCCGAACAGATCGACCAGATCTTTGACAACTTTCTGGATATCAGCGAAACCATTCCCGGAATCGAAAACTTCGTTTCCGGCCCGAACACGAGCCCCGAAAACTTGAATCAAGGCTACACTCATGCCTTCGTGATGACTTTCTGCGATTCCATGGCGCGAGATGCCTACCTCCTCCATCCTGAGCATGAACGAGTCAAGCAACTGGCGAATGTGATTTTTGATTCAGTTCTCGTTGTAGATTTCGAGCTCTAACCGAACGCAGCTAAGAACGAATTTATTCTGGACGACTAACTCTAATTCCTCGCGCTGCCTTGTCAGTGCATTCCCTTATGGCGACAAAGAAATCAGGCTCATCCAACAAACCCAAGCGCTCCGCAAAACGAGCTCACTCATCCATCATGGTGGATGGGCCCGAGCGCGCAGCCAGCCGAGCCATGCTCTATGCAGTCGGCTTCAAGAAGCCAGACTTCAAGAAATCTCAAGTCGGGATCGCCTCGACCTGGGGCATGGTCACACCCTGCAACATGCACATCGACCAATTGGCCGTGCACGTCACTCAAGGGGTGAACACAAACGGGGGTAAAGGGGTCGTTTTCAATACCATCACAATTTCGGATGGCATCTCGATGGGAACAGAGGGAATGAAGTACTCTCTCGTTTCCCGCGAAGTGATCGCCGACTCCATCGAGACGGTGGCTGGCTGCGAAGGCTTCGATGGGGTCGTGGCTATCGGTGGTTGCGATAAGAATATGCCCGGTTGTTTGATCGGGCTCGCCCGCTTAAATCGCCCCTCCGTATTCGTCTACGGAGGCACCATCCTTCCAGGGAACTACCAAGGCAAAGATGTGGATATCGTATCCGTCTTTGAAGCGGTCGGTGAGCACGCCAACAACAAGATCAATGATCGCCAACTTGGAGAGCTTGAAGCCTGCGCGATCCCGGGGCCCGGTTCCTGCGGCGGAATGTACACCGCCAACACCATGGCCTCGGCCATCGAGGCGCTGGGCATGAGTCTTCCAAACAGTTCCGCACAAGCAGCTGTCTCCGACGAAAAGCGGACCGACTGCGAACGAGCGGGGAAAGCCGTCATGAACTTACTCAAGGAAGGCATTCGCCCGAGTGATATCCTGACGAAGAAGGCCTTTGAAAATGCTATCACAGTGGTCACCGCGCTCGGAGGTTCCACCAACGCAGTCCTCCATCTTCTTGCCATCGCCCATGCGGCCAATGTCAAACTTAGCATCGATGATTTCACTCGAATTGGAAAGAAAGTCCCAGTGTTGGCAGACCTGAAACCAAGTGGCAAATACGTCATGGCGGAGCTCGTCAAGATTGGAGGCACTGTACCGCTCATGCGGCGGCTGCTAGAGAAAGGTTTGCTCCATGGCGACTGCCTTACCGTGACCGGAAGAACACTGGCCCAAAACTTGGCCAAAGCGCCCGACTATCCCAAAGGCCAGGACATCATTCGCGACTTCGACAACCCGATCAAGAAAGACGGACACTTGGTCGTTCTCTACGGCAATCTCGCCGAGAACGGAGCGGTCGCGAAGATCAGCGGCAAAGAAGGTCTGAGTTTCACCGGCAAAGCCAAAGTGTTCGATGGAGAGGAAAAGGCGCTTAAAGCGATTCTCAACGACAAGATCAAGAAGGGTGATGTGATTGTCATTCGCGGCGAGGGACCAAAGGGCGGGCCCGGAATGCGGGAAATGCTGTCCCCAACCTCGGCGATCATGGGCAAAGGCCTGGGCAAAGAAGTCGCCTTGATCACCGACGGACGATTCTCCGGCGGCAGCCATGGATTCGTCGTCGGCCATGTCTCACCAGAGGCTTACGACGGTGGGCTTATCGGAATCGTCAAGAATGGGGATTCCATCACAATCGATGCCAAGAAACGCCAAGTGACGTTGGAGGTCCCTGCCAAAGAGATCAAAGCTCGTCGCGCCAAGTGGAAACAACCTAAGCCAAATTATAAGCGAGGTGCGCTCGCCAAATACGCTCAAACCGTGAGCCCTGCTCATCTGGGTGCCGTGACCGATCTTTTTAAATAAACAGCCCATTCGACACTTCTAAGACTAAAAAGACCAGCGGGTTCGCTCGCTGGTCTTTTTTTGCCTTGAGAGGTGTTAGGAAGTCGGACTTTGATCGACTTTGGATACCGTCGGGAGGGTGAATGCAAAAACCGATCCGGTCGGGTTTCCCTGCTCTAGCCACACCCGTCCACCATGGGATTGAACAATATGCTTCACAATCGCCAAGCCCAGCCCCGTCCCGCCCTGTTCGCGCGAGCGGGCTTTGTCCACGCGAAAGAACCTCTCAAAGACACGCTCACGTGCCTCAGCCGGAATACCGGGGCCATCGTCCGCAACACTCACCACGACAGTTTCGTTCTCCCCTGGGATCACCTCGACCACCACCTTGCCCTCTCGGGCACCATACTTGATTCCGTTATCAATCAGGTTCTGCAACACCTGCAGGACACGATCAGCATCAACAAAGACCTGTTGAACAGGATCCACTTTGGCGACTAATTGGACGCGCCGCTCAGCTGCCTTGTCTTGCAGATCTTCAACCACGCGATTGATAAGTTTTGCGATCGGCACTTCGGCTATGCTCAGTGCGATCTGATTAGACTCCAACTGCGAGAGCGCCAGTAAGTCTTCAATCAGATAGGTAAGTCGATCACTATGCTTCTGAATCTTCCCCAGAAAACGCGCTTCCAACTCGGGATCAGCGACGTCCCCTCCTTGGAGAGTTTCGACATACCCTTTGATCATCGACAGCGGCGTTCGGAGCTCATGACTCACATTGGCCACAAACTCTCGTCGACCGCTCTCCAGCTGCTTGATCGCAGTCAGATCATGCAGTATCACGATCACTCCAGAGGTGCTTTCAGAGTCCTTGTAACTCGAAGCATTCACGCCAAAGAAACGACTGTCCAAGCCCGTTGTCATCACGAAATCCCGTCCGGTAACGTGGCCCTTCTCCTCGGCTTCTATCACGATTTCTTGTAGTTCATGGGATCGAATCGCCTCCATGAACCGCTTACCTTTGACGTCGCCGGAAACCTTGAAAAGCGTCCGCATTGCCGTGTTCAAGAATGAGACTTGTCTCTGCCCGTCCAGGACGAGAACTCCCTCAAGCATATGGTTGAAAAGGGTCTCTTGGCGCAGAGCAGACTCTCTCTGCTCTCGACGAAGCCGAGTTTCAAGCTCTTCTTGGGTCGTTTGAGCCAGCGCGAGCTGAGCACGGAGAGCACGAATTCGAGTCCGACTAAAGAGAAGCGTCGCCACAAGTGCGAGGGCAAGTAGAATGGATGATACAGTCCCCATTCACCCACTCCTCATAAAGCACTAGGACAATCCAGGCGGCTATTCATCCAGGAAACGATACCCAACACCGCGAACCGTATCAAGAAAGCGCGCGGCGCCTTCCAACTTCTCGCGGAGACGGCGCACATGCGTATCAACAGTTCGCGTATCGATCAGACTATCATACTCCCAAACATCTTGGAGAAGCCGCTCACGGGATTGCACTCGTCCTCGCCGTTCAGCCAACACAATCAATAATTTGAATTCCGTCGGCGTTAGATCGATCTTCTTCGATCCCACCAAAACAAGGTGCCTTGGCACATCGATCGTCAACTCGGAGAATTGAAAGTGGTCGACATTCTTGGAGGGAGCCTCGCGCCGGGAGAGAAGGTTCTTCACTCTCAACACAAGCTCGCGGGGACTGAACGGTTTCGTCACGTAATCATCTGCCCCGAGCTCCAGCCCCAGGACTCGATCAATTTCTCCAGCCTTTGCTGTGAGCATGATTATCGGCAAACCAGATGTAGCCGGATCACGACGCAGTATCTTGCAGACCTCCATACCATCGACAGCCGGTAACATGACGTCCAATACGATTAGGTCCGGAGAATGATTTCGCGCCTTCGCCAGAGCGGTTTCCCCGTCTTCAGCACTGATGATATCGAAACCAGCGGCCTTTAGATTAAAGGCAACCAACTCAATTGCATCCGGCTCATCATCAACGATCAGTATACGCTTATTCACTTCAGAAACTAGTAACGTGGGACAACCCAAACAGTTTGAGGACATCCATGTTACGATTCGGAAACATGTCCTTGCCCCTCCAATGCGGATACGGTCGAGTTCAAAAGAAAGAGGATAGCAAAATGATCACCAGAATGATTGCCACTACAGACCACCAAATCGGCCGCCCCCCGCCTCGTTTCTGCCCCGTCCCGAACTCGCTTTCGACGAATTGATCATAATCAAACTCTTCGGGATCATAGTCTACCCCGATCGAATCGTAGCGAGCCCGATCGGACCAACCCGTATCCTCACACGATCCACACTCAGGGCATGAAACGGCATCATCGCCTAAGGCAGAGCCACAATTCGGACAATATCCCTCCACAACGTTTAGGCCTCGCTCAACGCCACTGACTAACCAACGCCAGCGTACTCTTCGTCGGTCGTGAGATCCATCCCCATGAGCACATAATCATGGCGATTAGCCTGCATGTCTTTGACATACGCTTCAAGGCGAAGCAAATCAGAGAAGCCCAAAAGAGCAAATACCTTAATTGCCCGGGCTTGCTGAGAGATGAATTCGGCTTCGAGTTTCTCCACACCTACCTGCCGCGCGAGTCCAACGACTTCCTGGACCAAGCCCCGCGCCAAGCCTCGCTCACGGAAGAGCGGATGAATAAAAACGCTGACGCGACCAATATGGCGTTTCCATCCACCCAGCTGTTGGTGAAGCGTACACGCTCCAATGACTTGGTCGCCAACGAAAGCTAGGAGTGGCAGATTTCTGCCATAGTCGATTTCTCGACACCAATTCGCCACAACTTCCCGTCGATGCACATGGTGTTTGATCAAAAGGCGCTCCTCGGACGGGACGGCTTGAAAGAACTCCCAAAACGGAGTCTCGTCACGGGCCTGAAGCGGACGGACATGGCAGACGAGCCCCGACTTGATCTCAAGTTCCTTAGGGAACTCCTCTAGGAGATCGCTGATAACGGACAATCCATCATCCATACCCTAAAGATACAAGGAAATCCGAGCAGCAGCCAACCTCTTTCGGGCGATTTAATTCCCGGCTCACGTACAAGACAACCGAGACGAACACCGCAAAAATCAAAAGGGCTGCGGCGGACGCGAAAGATTACCACTCAAACCGAGCCCAGCAGTCATCAGATCGGACTGCGTCACGCGACTGGGATCCACGCTCCATCGCCCAGCCAAAGAATACAACCTCTCGGTGTTCTGCCGAAAACGATCCTGAGATCCAAACTGATAAGGGTCCGGAGAATTGCCATAATCGAACGTAACAACGCCTGACTTCTTCTCGGCTTCCGACAAGATCCCCTGATTCCACAAGGTCTCGCGAGCCCACGCATAGGCCCGGACAACCGTCCCGTCAACAACTCGAGCCCAAGCATGCTCATACGTGACCGCATCTCCACAGAAAAACTGCACTTCACCAATCTCACGACTCAAATTGACCAGGAAGCG
Source organism: uncultured Verrucomicrobiota bacterium (assembly GCA_964342405.1). GTDB lineage: Bacteria > Verrucomicrobiota > Verrucomicrobiia > Limisphaerales > AAA164-E04 > UBA2970. The sequence continues at coordinate 33,873 of CAYFGX010000028.1, forward strand.
GAAACAATGGTCCACATCGTCTGAAGGGCGAGGAAGATGCGGCCCAAATACCAGGATCCAACCGCGAATCGGTGGCGCCACGAACAAGCGGTTGTCAGAAACTGCCTCGGTCAGCCCCTCCATCCAACTACAAGCCGTCGCATTCTCGAGCCCCAAAATCTCTTGTACGAGCTCTAAATTCCGACTGCGAATGGCCACCCAACATCCGGGACGATCAAATATAAACCCGGGTAATTCAGCTGAAGCTTTGGCAAACCGCCGTGCTCCTTGATTCGCGGAATCAACCAAACTTGCGGCGCGACGATTCCGAAGATAGTAAACGACCGAGAACATACAGATGATTCCCGACACCGTCATGGTAATCAAGAGGAGCAACAGATACGGCAGTAAATCTGGAGTGGCTCCCGGCATGTTTGAGATTTCGTTCATCCCTTCCAGTAGACTTTTCTGCAATACGACACCAAATACACGACCTACTAGTCCAAAGCGGTTCCCCAGAAAAGATACCGAATCGGACAGGGGTAAAAGAGAGATATACTAGCTCATCCCGAGATGCAAGCCCGAGTAGCGCACCTCATACCCGTTGTGTCCCCACAGAACCAGACATCCACCAACAAAATGGCGCCATCATCGCGAGCATCAAACGTTACAGCGCCAGCCAGCCAAAAAGGATTACAACCCAGGTCTTCCTTCCGCCGCCAACATCCTCATCCCATCTCGGGCGGAGCAGAAACTTTGTCCTTCTCGGAATCGCGCATCTCCCCAGGGGCCATGAGTCTGCAGACAGCGCCCTCTTCGACACCTTCTAGCCCGGCAAACGTTCAAAAACAAAGTGCAAGCAAGCTTCCACCACTCGATAGAGAATCCAGAACACCACGATACCGAGAAACGGTGCAAAATCGATTCGTCCTACAACGAGAGGCAGTTTGCGCAATCCTGAAAGATAGAATTTGGCCGTCTCATCTACAAACTTCCAAACCACCTTCTCCCCGAGATAGACATAGCTGTTGAGGACATACAGCCCGATCAAGACCATGATGGCCAGGAGGTACACATTCCACAGAGAGAACGCCACAACTGGACTCTGGAAGAACAACACCCCGATGGTCCAATCCTCCGGCAAAACTCCAATTCGAAGAAACCCAACACCAAAAAGAAGCCAAAGCACCGCACCGGTGATACCGACCGCGAGCAGTTTCAAGCCTGGATGCCAGTAAGCGGCGCTCCCTAACTGTTGATTGATCAAGTTCTCGATCGAATCGACGCGAGTGCGTTGTCGGCAAGTGATACTGAGTCCAAAGACAATTAGGTAGTAGGCATAAAGAAACATCGCGAAACTCGCGACGGAATAGCAGGCCATCTGGATGAGTGAGTCGGACTGAAAACTCACAGCCACGACGCCAAACTCAACGGCAGGTCGGGGGCCTCCCTGAGGGAGGAAGTTCCAATACGCAACCGCGCGAAGGGCAAGCAACGCCGCCAAACCACCTAGGAGGAACAAGCGACCAAAACTCGGAGGCGATTCCTCGCGGAGAGTCGAGAGCAAGGTGAGAGGCTGACTCGATCGCACCGCGTAGCGGGGAAAAACGAAGGCCCCCGCCCACAGAAACCACCCGAGGAGATTCAGCAGGAAGTTAACAGATTCCATCTCATCTCGTTCAACCTATGGCTTGATTCTGTTCAAGGACAGAATCGCCCCATTTTTCCGGATCCACCGACGAGGGAACGAGGTCCTCCCGCGGCCTACATCGCGTTCAGCAAGGTCTCGGCCATCACTGAGGGCGTTTCAGCAACAAGGATACCAGCGTCCCGAAAAGCCTCGATCTTCGCTTCAGCCGTTCCTTTACCGCCACTGACAATGGCACCGGCATGCCCCATACGCCGTCCCGGGGGAGCTGTCGTTCCCGCGATGAAGCCTACGATAGGCTTCTTGCAGTTTTCCTTAATCCAAGCGGCCGCCTCTTCCTCTGCGGAACCACCAATCTCACCAATCATGATGATTCCTTCGGTTTCAGGATCTTCAGCAAAGAGCTTGATGACATCGAGGTGGGAGGTTCCATTCACCGGATCACCCCCAATACCCACACAGGTCGATTGCCCTACCCCACGGCAGGTGAGCTGCCATACAGCCTCGTAGGTTAGCGTCCCACTGCGAGACACCACACCAATGTTGCCTTTCTTGTGGATGTATCCGGGCGCAATACCTATCCGGCAGCCTCCGCTCGAGTCGGTTCCTGAACCAGGCGTCACGATGCCAGGACAGTTAGGACCGATCAAGCGAGTTGGAGAGCTGTCGATAGCGGCTTTCACCTGCACCATGTCGCGGACCGGGATGCCCTCGGTAATGCAGACCACTAACTCAACACCTGCATCAACCGCCTCAAGGATCGCATCTGCAGCAAACGGTGGCGGGACAAAAATCGCTGAGGCCGTTGCCCCAGTTTCACCTACGGCCTGCTCGACAGTGTCAAAGATCGGCACCTGTCCTTCAAAACTCTGCCCCCCTTTTCCTGGCGTGACCCCAGCAACAATCTGGGAACCGTAGTCCAGGCTCAGTTTTGCATGTCTCCCACCAAACGAACCGGTGATGCCCTGAACGAGCACCTTTGTATCTTCTTGAACGAGAATCGCCATATTGCGTGTTTTCTATTGGATCAATTGGCGTCTACGCCGATGCCTCTACGGCTTTGACAATCTTCTGAGCAGCATCCGACATGGAATCTCCACTAATGATTGTGAGACCCGATTCGTCGAGGATCTTCTTTCCGAGATCCACGTTGTTGCCTTCCAACCGAACGACTAAGGGGAGTGATAGGTTAGTTTCACGAGCAGCGGCGACAACCCCCTGAGCGATCACATCGCATTGCATGATACCACCAAAGATATTGACCAGAATTCCCTTCACATTCGGATCACTAAGAATGATCCGGAAGGCAGCCGTCACTTGCTCGGTCGTTGCACCTCCGCCAACATCAAGGAAGTTGGCAGGGCTGCCACCGAAGTGCTTGATGATGTCCATTGTAGCCATCGCCAATCCCGCGCCATTCACCAGACAAGCAATGCTTCCGTCCAACTTGATGTAGTTGAGGTCAAACTTACTGGCCTCGATTTCCAAGGGAGCCTCTTCACCGAGGTCTCGCATCTCGACAATATCTTTATGGCGATACAGTGCGTTGTCATCGATAGACACCTTCGCATCGACCGCACAAATGGACTGATTCCCCTCGCGGTCTTCCACCAAACAGAGCGGATTGATCTCGACGAGCGAAGCATCACACTCCCAGAAGGTCTTGTAGACATTCATCACCAATTTCGCCGTCGCTCCAATCAGCTTCGCGGGCACTTGCAAGCCAACCGCGATCTGGCGGGCCTGGTAGGGCATCATCCCGAGGGCAGGATCAACTCCCACCTTCACGATTTTCTCTGGCGTCTTTTCGGCAACCTCCTCGATGTCCATACCCCCTTCGGTGCTGGCCATCACCACCGGTCGACCCGTCTCGCGATCTAAGAGCACAGCGAGATAGAATTCGCTAACGATCTTCTCAGCACTGGCAACGAGCAACGTGTTGACCTGCCGCCCAGCCTCCCCGGTTTGCTTCGTGACCAGGATCTCTCCCAGCATCGCCTTGGCCTTCTCCTCGACCTCAGCGGCTTCTCGACAGAGATGTACGCCGCCTTGAAACCCTGATTTGAATGTTCCCTTGCCTCGTCCACCGGCATGAATCTGAGCTTTAAGGACGACGAGTTCGTCGCCTTGACCGAAAAGGCGATCCGCAATCGAGCGCGCCTCCGCCACGGTCGTGCAGGGATCACCCGAAGGCACGCTGACGCCATGATTCGCCAACAACTGTTTGGCTTGGTATTCGTGTATATTCATTATTGAAAGGAGCCAGCCACCCGCGGGAACCCAGCACCATTAAGGGATCAGTCTACTGCAAAGAAAAGGAATCGGGCCTGGACGACTATCGCTCATCCAAGGCTTTGACCTTGAGGCCGCTCGGTCCCACATACTCGCTCTGAGGTCGGATCAGTCGGTTGTCCGATAGCTGCTCCAACACGTGGGCTGTCCACCCGGCCGTTCGAGAGATTGCGAAGATTGGAGTGAAAAGGTCAATTGGAATCCCAAGAGAGTAGTAAACTGTGGCCGAGTAGAAATCGACATTCGCGTGAAGTCCCTTCTCTCGAAGCATGATCTCTGCAATTCGATCACTCATCTGAATCCATTTTGGTTCACCCAATTCCGAACTCAGCTTCTGAGCCATTCGCTTCAAATGCGGAGCCCGCGGATCCAACACCTTGTAGACTCGATGCCCGATCCCCATGATCTTTTTCTTCTGTGCCAAGCAATCGGCCACAAAGGCATCCACTTTATCCAGTGATCCAATGTCTTGCAGCATCCGGATCACGCCCTCGTTGGCCCCCCCATGGAGCGGTCCCTTCAGCGTCCCAATAGCTGAACAAATCGCGGAATACATGTCGCTCAAGGTAGCGATCGTGACTCGACTGCTGAAGGTGGAAGCATTCATGCCATGGTCCGCGTGAAGGACATAACACATGTCCATTGTCTTCACCGTCTCCTCCGATGGCTTCTCCCCGTTGATCAGGTAGAGGAAATTGGCTGCCTCACCGAGCTCAGGATCTGAGGCTGGGAGAGGTTTACCTTGCCGAGCAAGGTGGAAATAGGCTGTCGCAACAGGAATCTGAGCAATCAATCGAAGCGCTTTCCGGCGCTGGGCGTACATCGTGTCATCTTCCGCTGTCGTGTCAAAACATCCCAACGCAGAAACGACTGTCCGAATCGCATTCATGGGAGCGGTGTGTTGTGGAAGCGCCTTGATTAGATCGACCACACCCTGCGGAAGCTCTCGAAAACCAACGAGATCTGATTTCAACTCCTCCAGTTCGCTGCGGTTCGGAAGGTGATCGTGGTGCAGCAAGTGGACAATCTCTTCGAAAGAAACATGTCCTGCGAGCTCATCGATGTTGTAGCCGCAATAAATCAGTTCGCCAATCGCCCCGTTTACAGCACTGAGCCTGCTCTTGGCGGCAACAATTCCCTCAAGTCCACCTTTATTCTCTGTCGCTTTGGTCATCCGTTACTTCGCTTTCGCAGGTTGAAACACATCCATTCTGGTGTGACGGAAATTAAGGAATGCAACCGGGTGCGGTCAACGGTTTTTGGCGGAACACGTCCTAAACACCTCCAATCCAGCCCTGACTGAACTCCGCAGAGCCCCTATTCCCCACAATTACTGAGGAAAACATTCACTCTCAGGAATGGATGTCAAAACCTTCATGGAGATACATCGAGATTTCGATTCACCGCCACTCAGGCCGATCCGTCCCAGCCACGCGACGATTGAATCTTCAGCCAATGAAAAAATGGAAGCACCTTCCGAGACCGTACATTCGATCCAAGGATACCCCCCCTACCAGAACAGGCCACCGCGCAAACAACTGCCCCATCGATATATATTTTTAAATCTATTTGGTATATTTCCCTCAATTTCAAAATGCAAAAAACAGGGAAAATTAAAACAAAACCCAAAAAAGAGACCACAAGAGTGACAGATTTCCATAGACTAACCTGCCAGTTAATTCACCGTCGATTGAACCGAAAGATCATTCAGGGCGAATCCCCTGACGGGCAGCCATGTGCGCAAACTGCCCCCCCTTGCGCAGCAGAGCATCATACGAGCCTTGTTCCACAATCCTTCCCGCATCCAAGACCACAATCTCATCCATCGATTGCAGCGTGGACAGTCGATGCGCGATACAGATCACCGTTCGGTTCTCCGCGAGCTCATCGATAGCCGATTGCACCTCCGCCTCAGACTTCGCATCCAGCGCCGCCGTTGCCTCATCCAAAACCAGAATCGGCGCGTTCCTCACAAAAGCCCGAGCGATCGCAATTCGCTGACGCTGACCACCAGACAACATCACACCGCGCTCTCCCAAACGCGCATCAAAGCCACCATCCAGAGCGCGTATAAACCCTTCTGCATGGGCCTGCTTCGCCGCTTGAACAACCTCTGAATCGGTCGCCCCCAAACGACCACTTGCGATATTCTCACTCACCGACTGATCAAACACGACAACGTCCTGGCTCACGAGAGCGAGCAAGCTTCGATAATCATCGAGCTCCAACTCCCTCAAATCCACCCCATCCACCGTCAACCTTCCTTCGATCGGATCGAAAAAGCGGAAGATCAGATTGATCACCGTACTCTTCCCGGAGCCACTTTCCCCGGCAATACCGAGCTTCGTTCCCCGGGGGATATTGAGATTCAGATTGCGTAAGACAGGTTCATTCCCGTAGGCGAACGACACATTCTCGAAGCGGATCCCCTCCGTAAATCGCTCAATAGCCTGCGGCTTGGCGGCATTCTGAACCTGCGGCACTTCAGCAAGGACGGACTTCAAACGATCCACACCGACACTCGTCTGCTCAAACATCACGTGCAACTTCGCGAGCTTCTTAACCGGCATGTAGAACATAATTAAGCCCGCAAAAAAAGTGACCAACTCCGGAACACTTCGCCCCGTCTGCACAACGAAGACGATCAAGGCTCCGACAGCCAACATGGAAGCCGTTTCAATGATTGGCCCAACGATCTCACGAGATCGAATCCCCTTCATCGTATGCCCGAAAAGTCGCCGCGACAAAACTCGAAAGCGCCCCACTTCACGCTCTTCCAATGAGTAGGCCTTCACCACCCGGATCGCAGACAACATTTCCACTATCAGGCTCGACTGAGTTACATTGGCCTTCACCTGCTTCTTCGAGGCCTTTCGGGCTTTGGACCCATAGATCACCACAGGCAACAGGCACATCGGCAGCAACACCACCACACTGAGGGTCAACTGCCAATCCGTGACAACCAAGAAGAGAAACACCGCAATGATCGTCACTGGATCCGTAATACTATGCTTCACCCCATTTCCGATGCAGCGCTGCAACATCATCGTATCCCCGTTAATCCGGGTGATCATGTCCCCCATTTTGGCTTGATTGAAGAAGTTCAAAGACAATTGACTCAAGCGCTCGAGCACGTCTACCCGCAGATCGTTGACCATTTTCTCGCCAACCCACGACATCCAATACGCACTCAAATACTGCCCCCCGCTGCGAAAAGCCACTAACAAAGGAAGCCCTAAGATCGCACCCAACGCCTGCCAGAATGTGACAGGTGTCCCCATCGCGGGAAAGAAACGGTCAATTGCTGAATGCACCGAACTTGCGACCGCTTCAGAGCTTCCCTGAATCCATTCCGCAAGCTCCGGCGAGAGGCGAGCGACAAATCTCAACGGCGACAAGTTACCGCCACCTGCCTGCGATGGCACCATCTCTTCGACGGCTGCGTCCGGATCGAGCCGGTTCAGAACTGTCTTGGTGAGCCACAAGACTCCCGCATTCGAAACCCCGAATACAACCCCAGCAAGGATCGCCCCGAAAAATCGGCCGCGATTTTGCCGGATATAAGGCCAACTGAAGCGAAAAATCGAAATTAGATTAGCCACAATAATTCGACCGATACTCAAGACAAAGCACTTCACGGGTCAAGACAACTCGCGATAGCATGTCCCCCCAGTTAGCAGGTGAACAGAGATGCAATTGCATTTCGAGAACATTGCACCCCCCGGGCCGTCAACCAGCCCACTAAACCGCAAGCAACGGTAAAAGAAGCCAAGATATGTCAAATTTCTGAGCTTCTTTTTCTCTCAACACCGATGCTATAGTTATTAGGAGACCCGAAAGATTGGGATTAGAGCAATCCTCGACCAGGAACAGTCAGCCCATAACCTTTTCAGCATCAACAACTAACAATATCAGTCCAACAACTTCTTTGGACGATGTGGAATTCTGTCAACCAAGCTCAACAAACGGGAAATAATTGATCAGCGAACCCGACATATCCGCACCAGAACCAGACAAAAAGGGACTGCTACCGCATTGAAGACCTTCCAAATTCAGTATCGGCACGAAATTCGCTTTTCCATTACAAGTGTCATTTTTGGCATGAAACCGAATAAAAACTTGCCTGATATGTCGTAAAAAAGATATACAAGGCGATAAATAGAAGCTTACGGCAGAAAAATCTGGTTCAAGGTTTCATTCTGTCTCAATCTAGGACGACACGCAGAGCCTGCGACGCGCCCTGAACACAGAATCTTAACAAATGAGATCGCTTGTCCGAATCGAAAACAATCGGGTGGTTTATGAGAATCCACGAGACTACTCGGGAGTCATTGACCTGGAGGATCTCTCGCATCGAACGAACTATCGAGTGTCCGAATTGGCGCGCCTCCTCGGGCTCTCTACCCGCCAATTGCAACGGGATTTTAACGACGGACTGGGCGTCACCCCTAAATACTGGCTCCGAGAGCAGCGAATGCGGCACGTCTACGCTCTCGTATGCGACGGCTTTCGCCTCAAGCAAGTGGCAGCTATGACCGGCTTCCGCAAATACGAAAACTTCGTCAACGAAGTCAAAGCGTTCTACGGAGTCCCCCCTCAAAAGCTCTCCGAATTCGAGAAAGACGAAGATTAGCCACCACCGGATTGGCGCGGGAAGTCCATCGGATCAAACCGCTCAGCTCGTTGTCCCGTCCTCTCTCGCTCCCCAGAGATCGAGTGCGCTCGCTCTAGGCAAGGCTGAAAGCAGTCAGAAACGCTAGAAAGTGCAGCTCCAAGAAGCGCCGACTTTCCTTCGAACGCCCTCGGGACTAGACTCCCGCCCCGATGAGTCCAAATCTCACAAGCATATTAGGAGTCGGTCTGATCATCGGCGCGGCTTGGCTTGCCTCGGAGCGCAAGGGATCGCTCCCTTGGCGAACGATCGGCAGTGGCTTGCTGATTCAATTCTGCCTCATCGGCCTCATCCTGAAGACTGCTGTCGGCCGAATGCTGTTCGATTCAGCACAAGCGATTGTGTTAAAAATCAACGACTTCGCCAATCAGGGAGCAGCCGTCGTTTTTGGCCCTTTGGCCGACCCTGCAAAACTCAATGACGGCCTTGGAGCTGGATCGGGCCCCATCTTTGCTGTCTTGATCTCGGCCACTATCATCCTAATCGCTGCGCTCTCTTCTCTCTTCTATCACTGGGGCATCCTGCAGAAACTCGTCGCGGCCATGGCCTGGGTCATGCAGCGCCTGATGAAAACCTCCGGCAGTGAGAGTTTAGCCGCCGCTGCCAATTGCTTCATCGGGCAAACCGAAGCGCCCCTTGTCATTAAACCTTACTTGGAGAAGATGACTCGAAGTGAGCTTCTCGCACTCATGACCGGAGGCATGGCCACAATCGCAGGCGGCGTCCTAGCCGTCTACTCGCAGTTTGGTGCCAATGCAGGACACCCAGAGCTGGCTGGTCATTTAATGACGGCATCCCTAATCAGCGCCCCTGGGGCGCTCTTGATTGCCAAGATTTTGATTCCTGAAAACGAGCAAAGCGAAACGCGTGAAGGAGCCAAGTGGGTCCAGGAACGTTCTACCAGCAATGCCATCGACGCCCTTTGCCGCGGGGCCCAAGACGGCCTCAGATTAGCCGTCAACGTCATGGCCATGGTCTTGACCTTCGTGGCAGTTGTTGCCCTGGTCAACTACACCCTTCAATGGCCACAGATTCGCTTTGGAGTCGTCGAGCCAGTAACCCTCCAGCAACTGATCGGTTGGATCAACACTCCCTTCGCCTGGATGATTGGTATTCCACCAGAACACTGCCAACTCGTCGGACAGATCCTCGGTGAGCGCATTGTCCTCAACGAGTTGTTCGGCTATTTGACTCTCACTCAACAAGAGGCTCAACTGGACCAAAGAACCTTTGTTCTCACCTCTTACGCCCTCTGTGGATTCGCAAATTTCGGGAGTATCGCTATCCAGATCGGAGGAATCGGCACTCTCATTCCCAGCCGACGTGGAGAACTCGCGACACTTGGATGGCGGGCCATGCTGGGGGGATTGCTCACCTGCTATCTCACCGCCGCACTCGTGGGCATCGTCCTCTAGAATTCCCTTTCCGGCACTCCACTTTCCGCCTAGCTTTTCCAGACGCAGCGATGAATACACCTACGAAGATCGTCCTTTATGTTGTCCTGAGTATCGCGGCCATCTATTTTGGCAAGAACTTCTATCGGGACTACCAACGAGCCAATGCGGCAGCGACCCCGATCGAACTCTCCGGGGATCCGATGGATGTTGACGTTCCGACCTACGGCACAGAGCTCCCTGAGGGAGATTCTGAAATCCCCGTCCAACCGGAGGACGTCCAAGTCGACGCCAATACGGAAGATGTCAACAACGGAGCCCTGAATGCCACGCTCGCGGAGACCGGCTCGACTGAGACCTTGCCAGACACGCCCACCGAGACGAGCTCCACTGAAAGCGAGGCAAGTTCTGAACTCCCACCTCCACGCCTTGGATTCTACGGCGGCGGCTTCATGATCCTCATGCTTTGCCTCGGCCTGCTGGGGGCTATGGATATCACTCAGTTCCTCGGCAAAGGAGCCGTCGACACTCTCTTCAATGATGATAATGTGGGCACCACGGATGACGAATACGAGAACGCCGAGGCCGAATGGCAGAAAGGTGACTATCTCGAAGCAATCCGCTTGATGCGAGAATACCTCGCGAACAATCCGAGACAGATTCACGCCGCCTTAAGAATTGCCGAGATTTACGAAAAGGATCTCAACAACCCACTTGCCGCTGCTCTCGAGTACGAAGAAATCCTCAATCAAAAACTCCCCCGAGAGCGTTGGGGCTGGGCGGCCATTCATCTGGCAAACATTTACTCCGGAGCACTTGAAAAACCGGATCAAGCAATTGCCCTGCTGCGTCGGCTCGTGGATGAATACGGAGACACTCAAGCAGCCGAAAAGGCCCGCAAACGATTGGCGATGATCGATGGCACAGCTCCTCCCGCTGAGGAAAGTGCTTGAGGATCACAGTCTCTCCCCCTCTATCGAGTCATCTTCCGGTTCCTCTGGAGGCTTCGCCCTCAGTGCCCTAGAAGAAGTAGCGAAAACCAAACCTGAGCTGAAAGAGCCCAGATGAGCTATCACTCGTGCTCGCATTGGAGCTGTAGGCTACGCCCGTCGTCAACTCAATGCTCTTCCGCGGCCAGAACGCAAGCTCAGCTTCGCCGCCATAGCCTATGGTCGATTGCTCATCAATGTAGTCCGCACCGAACATCACACGGTATTTCCAAGCATCGGCAAGATTGTCACTCACCGTCATGTAAAGGCCGTGATGGTGAATCCACGGCGCCACGACGTTCGTTGCCGCTTCTCGTCTAGCGGCTGGCCCTACGCCAGGCCCTAGGAACGGATCGATAAAACTGAGATCGTCTATCTCTTCCCAAAAGCGCATCACAATGCCTCGGTATCCAAGTCGAACTTCCGGCTTCTGGGCAAAGAGAACTTTCTCAATACTCCAATTCGCTAAATAGCTGTATCCGATGGATTCATCATCCACGAGCGATTGGCGGACCGAAGGATTCAAGGAGAGAAACCACTCATCTTCAAATTGATAGTTCACTTCAATTCCAACCCGGTTCTGTCGTCCGTTGAGCAATTCGAAGATCAAGCTGTCCGTTGCTCGTTCGTTGCCGCGAAACACGAGCCCGATATCCCGCTGCGGCGTGAAGTCGCGTGTGATCTTTCCACCGTAGAGGATTCCTTCATCATAGCCACCGAGCGTTAACTCGTGATTCCAACGCCCGCTGTGAACGGATGCCAAAGTGACATCGACCTGCTGGCGGTCCGCATTGGATGCAGCAAAGGCCCCGGTCGGATCCAGTTCAAGGTCATCCCGGCGATAAGTGAATAAGAGCCGCTTCGAGTCCGACCATTGACGTTCGTATCCAAGCGTCAAACGGTCGAGTTGGCCGAAGTCGAGGAAGTTGAGACCGTAGCGCGTGTAGACCTGCGGAAGATAGGTTCGATAGATATCGTCTAGCACAATCCGAACTTGATCTCGCAATTCATTGCCCAAGTCGTGATGCCTAAGGAGCTCCTGATACGCGAGCATGGCTCGATACCAATCGCCTGCCAAGAGCGCCGAGGAGGCAAGGTCTGTCGTGTAAGGAAATTTCTTTCGCGGAAATTGCTCGATCTTTAGTTCGCGAAAGATTCTGTTCGCCTCCTGATAGTGTCCCGCCAGCCAGCGGGCCGCTCCCAGAAAGTAAAGCGCCTGATCGTCGTTAGGGTAATAGCCCACCAATCGTTCAGCCAGGTTGAGGGCTTTTTCAGGATTCTGCTGCTCGACATACATCGAGGCCAAAACGAGCAGCGCATTCTTGTTGCCTGGATCATCTGCGAGTATGTCCACCGCCAAGCGCTCGGCGACCTTCGGCCGATTCAGTCGCCCGTAGAGATACAGAAGATAGCGCCGATCATCGACTCCCAGTCCTTTAGCCCAAACAAGCACCCGCTCATCGTCCACTGATTCCAGTGATTCGAAGAGTGCTCCGTTCGTCGATGAATTTGTTTCGGAGCCAGTTGGAGCCTCCTCTGCCGGGCCATCTTGAGCCCACACTCCACCCTCGAATGCCCCTAGTAACATCCACACCAAACAGGCTCTTATACTGGTCTTCAGAACATCCATCTATTGTTGCGCCACCTGTTCTGGACTGATGACCTCATTCAACATCTTGAGGAGCGTGACCTCATAGTCCTCTTTCGCCTGGATGGGTTCCCCTAACTCCAAACGAATATCTCCCAGGAATCCATAGTCGTAAAAAGTTGGCTCCTCGGCTTGTTCCAAATAGGCCAACTGATATTTCTCGGCTTGCTTGAATTCCCCGGAAGCAGCCGCCAAGGCAGCCGCAGTTTGTAACACCTGCGGGTTCGGGTTTTCTAAATAGGGTGCCAGAATCTTTTTGGCCTTTTCCTTTTTCCCGAGCGTAGAAAGCACGTTGGCCAGAGCGAGCCCGCTATTTCGATCATTAGGATCGGCTGCATGAAGCTCCTCGAGAATCTTGAGAGCCTCCGCATACATTTGATTACCTTCGTAGATCTGAGCCAAATTCTGCTTCATCGCCGTAGATTCGAACGCCCCACGCTCAATCCCGCCGCGAGCTATACCCAGAGCCTTTTTGTATTCCTGATTGGCAATGAGAATCTCCATGAAGAGTTGAAACACTCTCGGATCATCCAGGCTCTTTGGTTTTCCTTCAATCATCTGGGTCGCTTTCAGGAATTCCTTCTGTGCCGAGTAGCTCAATCCAAGAAAATAGACTAAGGAAGCATCCTCAGGGTATTCGGCGAGAGCAGATTCCAGAACGACCGACTGCTTTTTGTAGTCTTTCCGGTAGTAGTAATTCCTGGCGAGTGAGAGGAAGTCTCCGCTCAGCGGCTGCTCCTTAAGCTGCAAGACTCTCTCCAGGCCGGCACTCACATCGTCATACCGCCCCAGCGACTGAGCCAAGCGACTGAACGTCTCCACCATTTCCAAATCCGCATTGGTCTGTGTTTCAAGATAGGTTTTGTAAAACTCAAACGCCTCTTCGTACTGACTCGAAAGATAGAGCGACTCCCCCAGCCGTTTGTGCAACCTGAGTTCTGAGGGCATCATGGCAATCGATTCTCGATAATACTGCTCAGCCTGATCGTAGTAGAAAGATTCAAACGCCAGATCAGCTCTTTCCGACATCGCAAACCCGTCCTCTGGATTCTCTCTCAAGTAATCCCCGTAGCGACTTAGACTCTCATCATAAAGGCCGAGCCGAGTCAGAACTCGCGCGTGCTCAAGAATCAAATCCGGTCTTCCTTCAATCGGGAGTACCCGACGGAGCACGGGTTCGAATTCTTGCGTGCGATACATCGGCCGATGAAGGACTCGCAATCGATCGACAACTTTCAAACGTTCCGGCGAAGCGATCTCCAAATAAATGTCGAATGCTTTTCCCACCTCCACGTTCCACTCATAGACCTGAGCCAGGGTTTCCCTGAACCGAATCTCGTTAGGCAACGCCTTAATCAATCGGAGATAGACGCCGATGGCATCCTTAAACCTCGTTTCTTGCACGTAGATGACTGCGAGTTGCTCAAGCAATTCCCAGTTCGTTGGATAACGTCTTAAGTAGGCTTCGAGAAAGGGCAGCACCTGAAGGCTATTCTCTGACTCAATCCCAGAGCGAATGTAGGCGTCAGCGAGTTGATCTTTGACCGCGGGGTCTTCAGCAGGAAACTCTGTTCGCCCCCCCAACACCTCTCCGAGCGATTCAAACGCCGCCTGGGAATTCGCTACCTCTCGCAACAGGTTGACTTTCAGGACAAAGATTTTTTGATGCTGCACAAATAGATTCGTTACATTGGCAGTCGAAAAAGCTTCAATCGCATCCAAGGCATTCTCGGGTTTGGCAGCCATGCGCCAAAGACGGGCAGATTCCCATACGGCGTTTGGATCATTCAAATTGTCGAGGAGGTAGCGAGAGAAAATTTCCGCCGCCAATACGGGATCTTCTCGCGAGAGCGCTAACTCACTCAAATGTCGATAGAGCTCCGTTCGGGAGGCTGCTGGAAGATCTGCGATTGCCGGTTCTACGATCGACAATGCACCCACTGGATCCACCATCATTTGGAGCACTTTGATGAGCTCTACAAAGAGTTCCTCCGCTTTCTCGCCGATTTCCTTATACGACTCGACCGCTTCCTTGAGGATATTCTGAACAATGCTTTGATCCGCCGCATCCGCTAGCATTCGCTGAAGCCGAATTTTCGTGGTCTTGTAGAACTCAGGATTGGCCTCCTTCTGCTTGGGGTCCATCGACTCCAAAACGTCCAAAGCCCGTTCATATTTCCCATCCTCCATCAGGCGCCCCGTTAACTGCTGATCGTCTGGCATCAGGAGATAGAGACCAAAGAGAGCACAGAGCACCACTAGGACGAGCCCAGAAAACGAAACAACGCTGGAAGTTTCCTCGCTCACGGGATGACGCCTTGTTGGGATCGAACAAGTTCGACTTCAGCCTCAGCAGGAAGATCCAATACCGCCTGCCCCTCAGCATTCGTTCGCACGGTTTGCGACTGACCGTTGACGACTACGACGGCATCGCTATTTGCGCTCAGGCCACCAACGACAAACTTCACCGGCCGGATATCTTGCACCTGCACCTTGAATCCCTCGTTATCGAATCGCTCCCAAGCCAACTCACCGGTGCTCTTGACTAAGTATGGATTGCGCGATCTCGACTCGTCGGAGCTCAGCACGAGTTCGACCCGTCGCCGGCCGTCAGTATGTAAATAGAGATGCCCCTGATAACGGTTGTAGCCTACCACACCGCTTGATAATTCAAGATCCGGCAACAGTCCCTCATCCTTGAGCCGGAAGGTTCGCAATTCCCCTTCATTCACCATCACAAAATGATTCACTGCATGTTGAAACAACGAAGTAAAACGGCTGTCCCGCGCCAGCTTGGCATACTGCAACGCCGTGACCGAATGCAGCTCTTGTCGAGTCACCCAATCAAACACGGTTCGCAGTGATTGCAGCCCATCTGGCTTGTCTCCACAGTAGTTATGAAAGTAGACATTCACCGGCTTCAATCGGATTGGTGATTCGGTCTTCTCATAGGTGTCAATGACCTTAGAGAACATTCCAAAAAACGGCCCAGTCCAATCGTGCGTATAGACGTTCTCATTTTGATTCGCGGCGAGGATCTGCAACTCCCCATCCCAGTAGAGCGTTCGCGGAGAGACAAAACTCAGGCTGGGCTTCGCGGTCGAGATGAGGGTATCGCCCCCGTTCATGTTCAGTATCCCCAGTTCTCTGACCTTCCTGATGGCTTCAACGGAGGGTCGACAGTTCCCGGACCAAAGAAATAGCTCCACAGATTTTCCTTCTGGCGAAAGCTGATCGTTGATGTAATCGATCGAACCACCAATTTCTCGATCCAGAGAAAAACGATAGTTGTTCTTCAGGGGCAGATGCCGGGAATTGTAGATGGTTTGACGCGGATCATCTTCGATCCAAAAGAAGGGATGCGAATAGGCGTGTGAGGCCATCTGAATATTCGGCAACGCGAAAATCGATTTCGCGATCTCCCTAAGTTGCGGAGCCGTATCACTTTTCTGCAGCATGCTGATCGCCTCAACCTCGGCTTCAATAACAGAATAGGTGATCGGGAAAGGATACTGAGTGAGGATGAAATCGCGGATAATCTCAGACGAACGCCGATTAGGATCAACCTCACTTATATTGGCAAAGCCGTCGCCGTCAATATGACTGTAGAACAAGCGAACACCGTCGCGAGTCGTCGTGTCGGGCACTGGAAAATTGTGGAGGTCCAGGGCTCGGGCCAAGAACTTGAAGGGATCCAATAACCACAGATCATCGTAATTCGGACGGGTAAAGAAAAGATAGGGTTCAAAGAGAATCCCGCCCCACGGAGCACTGAATACAGCGTCGTAGACCAAAGTTTTCTCGTCCACCGTTTGGCACTCCACCGAGAGGTAAACATCCGCATCCTCTGGAGCCTGTAGATCCAAATTATTGAATGGCACCAAGCGAACCCGCTCCTTGAAGTCCATGATTTCCGGATCCTTTTTCAGGAGGCGCTGACTTTCGATGTTCGGGATCAAGTCTCCCGTTCCCCGAATCCCTAGAGTCTCGAAAAGTCGTTGCGTTTGAACCCAACCCGCAATCGGCACATGACCGGCGAAGAGTAGTTTCACGCCGGCTTCCTTTGCTTTAATGACTGAATCAACAAAGGGCTGTTCCAAGTGCGTTGGGATCATGAGGGTCTGATCGGTTAGAATCGCTCGGAGCCCATGATACCGATCAAAGTCGAAAGCCTCTTGGTAAGCGTTCAAGTATTCCACCTCAATTCCCAACCATTCGAAACACATATGCAGCGTGAGGAATGTCGACGAATCAAAGGGATATCGAGGCGCCCAGGGCCCTTGCGATGGATCGCTTCCGTAGAGGACGAGCACTTTGCGCGGGATTTTTCGAAGGGGCGCCACGATCTGGCCATCAAGCGCCGGAGTTGAGATCAAGCTGTGAAAGCCTTGCTCTTCCGCCCGACGGGAAAGCTCCATCGCTCTCGGAACATCATCCGGGCTCGCGTAGTCCAGCACATAGACACCCAATCCCGATTCATGCCAAGGCTTCAGTCGGTTCAAGAGATACTCTGTGTCAGACGCCTTCACATCGAGATAATCCCCCGAATCGTGTCGAAAGGTTCCAAAAACGGATTCGACGAGCACACCATCAATCGAATCCTTGATTCCATCCATGACCGAGAAACCTCGATTCACCACAATCCGTTTGTCTGGATAAGATTCGCGGAGGCTTTTCACGATTCCGATCAAGCCATCGCGATAGGAAGTGGCCTGATCTGGAAACTGGTTCGCCAACATGTCGACGGCATCCATTGTATCCAAAAAGAAGCCGCTGAAGCCCCGCTCAGAAATCTCTCGGGCCAGGTCCTCAACCACAAATTGCCGCCAGGCAGGATCACTGAGATCGACCACTTCACTGTTCCAAACAGTGTTCTTCATCGGTCGTTTCACACCCGAAGCAATCGCGCGCTGGCGATACAGAGCATCCGGGGCAATCTCTCCAATGCTCAAATACCCGTAGGACCGGTGGCCTGACGCCACCAATTCGGACATCTCAAGCTCAACCGTGGGATGTAAGATCGATTCTGGGTGCGCGAGCACGTCCTCGATCTCAATCGATTTGGAATAATCGACGTAAAAGGAATCCGCTCTTGAGACAAGCCCCGAGGCAAACAGGGCGAAAATGACCAGAGCCCCCAAAAACACCAGAGGGGCACCGAACTTACGGCAAGTCGGTGTTCCACCCCGGCGAGGGCGAACCATTCTCATCGGCTTTTCTCTACTCTTAGTGATCAGCATCGTGTGCAACGCAGACCCGAATCATTCCCCGTTCCCCTCAAGCCCCATATCAGTCAATGTACTGACCGAGAGACCAAATCTCCTATTCCAATGACTTGATCAGAAGCCCCAATCCCTCCTCAATGGAGTATTTGGCCTGAAAGCCTAAGACTTCTCGGATGTGGCCCGGAGTTCCGTAAGAATGCAGAATATCCCCGGCTCGAAATTCGGCGAACGTGGGCTGCGGGGAACCTGGAAAATGAGATTCGAAGACACGAATCACATCCTTCAACGAAGAAGGACGCCCTGTACAAACATTGAAGCTATCTGTCACTGCCTCCTCCCGCAGGGCCGTGCGCGCGTTGTTTAGCGCAATGTCTTTCACGAAAATAAAGTCCCGCGTCTGACTGCCGTCACCAAACACCGTGACGCCCTTCCCCTCGCGATATCGGTCAGCGAAGATCGAGATGACTCCAGAATAGGGCGATCTTGGATCCTGACGAGGACCATAAACGTTAAAGTAACGAAAGCAACAAGCACCAAAACCATAACTTCGACCATACCCCTGCAGAATCGCCTCACTGGCGTACTTTGCAGCTCCGTAGGGACTGATCGATTGTTTTGAAGTGGATTCGGTAACGGGTAGTTCAGAGGTATCGCCAAAGATAGCTGCAGAAGAAGCAAAAACGACTTGCCGGACGGAGAGTTCCTTGGCCAAGGCGCCGATTCGATGCGTTCCCTCAATGTTCAATCGAAAGTTGAGGTCCGGGTCATCCATCGACTCCTGCACGCTCACCAATGCGGCTAGATGAATAATGGCGTCCGGTTGAAAAGATTTAGCAACAGCGTCAAGTTTACCAGAGTCCAGAACATCAAGCTCCTCGAATCGGAAAGACGAGGCATCCCGGACCGAGTCTAGATTCGAGAGATAGCCGGTCCGGAGATTATCAATCCCGCAAACTTCCGCTCCTTGCTCGAGTAAGGCTTCAACAGTATGGCTTCCGATAAAGCCAGCAGCCCCCGTCACTAATACACGTCCCATAGGGACCAAATCCTACCGAAGTCTCCAGGCAAGCACAACCCCACGGTCCGCTAGCAGGCCTTACACAGAGCGAACCCGAGAAGACCCGCCATTACGGCTTGGCTGAGTTGGCGAGCTGCCACTTTTCGAAAGCAGTCCTTTGCTCCTCAGTTTGCACGTAAGGCAAGAGATCACTTGGGTCCCTAGGCCAAGAGCCGTGATCAGATCTGAAAGCTTCACTGAGTGCTCGAAAGTGTTGTTGAATCTGATCCGAGAGAAAATCAGTACTTCCTCGACCTCCGGGGCCGATCACATGACGCTGATCGAAGACATCGTCGACAGGCGCCTTCTGTGTGATTACGAAATCCGTTCCCAACTTCACGGATTCAATCTCAGCACTGTCCAGAATTGTCCAGCGGTCCAAGAGGCTTCGATCAAGATCTCCGTCCAAGAACTCATCGAGATCCCTAAGTTCAGCAGGGAAGCGACCTTCGTGAACATCGGCGTAGTGCTTGAGGGCCGTTGAGAGATGGGCCCCAAAGCGCCCCTCGGCTATTCCCCGGATTCGACTCATGGCTCGTCTGATATTGGCATTGGAGTCAAGCGGTCCTGAAGCAGCAAGGATCCAGTCTTCTTCCGTCACCAGATTCAATTCGGGAATCCATGAATCGGGAGCTGCATCAAACTGCTCTTTTAGAGCACTGACCTTCTGCGCGATTTCCTTGGCGACGGATTCCGCCTGACTCACTACACCACCTGAGGGCGCACGCTGCTCAATCTCTTGCCGGAGTCGCGCGAGTTCAGCTCTGAGTTTAGGCAATTCTTTGGTTTTCTCCTCCAAACCTGTATTCCGCTCAAGAGCCGCCTCCAAAGCCTTTTCCTGCGAGGCATGAGAGCTTTCAAGGCCAGAGATCACATCACGGTTCTGCATCCGAATTTCAGCTAACTCAGTTCCCAAGCGCTCCGCTCGCTGGTGCTCGAAGAAGCCAACACCGACGATAAGTGTGAAGGCCCCTGTGAGAATCGTTTTCTGCATCGTTGTCATAGCAATTGTTTGTGCAACTCCGAGTGCGCCAGTGAGTGAGCTCGCGGCAACTGAGCCTGATACAGCTAGTCCCAAGCCCAGCGGCGCACACCGAACCGAACGACTGGCCACAAGATCCGCCAGCAAGTCCGTTTTCAATCGAATGTTTCTCCTTTCAAAATACTGTCGAAGCCGATCGAGAGCACGAGACACGCGCTTCTGCGCCGCGCCCTCTGACAATCCGAGTGAGGCCCCTACCTCGCGGAGGTTCTTCCCTTCAAAAAATCTTAAGAGGATAGCAATACGGTCCTTGTCACTGAGCGACGCCACGCCCTCATCCAACAGCGGGCTGACCTCATTCCAGCAGTCTTCACTCTCGTCGTCATTGCTCATCGTACCTGCGATCTGCTCACGGGCCGCTCGGCGAGATTCAGATCGCACCACATCGATCGCAGCCCGACGTGTGACCTGATAGAGCCAAGCTGAGAACACCGTTTCCGCCGGCAATCGACTTGCAGACCGCGCTAAATCTACAAAAACAGCCTGCACGATCTCCTCCGCAAGATGCCCGGACCTCACTTGCCTCAGGGCAGCGGAATAGACCAGGTCAACATAGCGCCGAACGAGTTCCGCGAAGGCATCCTCAGATTGATGGTTCGCGTATTGACGAAGGAGTTGGAAGTCAGAATCCGCCACGTTTTATAAGGAAGTCGGAGCCAATCCGAAAAACCCGACAGAAAAATCAGATTTTTTCAGAAAACACTGAATCCACGGGCCCTTCAGAGACCGTGCATAGACGCGCCCGTGTTGTCGAATCAGAGTCGAATCAGGCGATAAAACCTTTGTTCGTCCGCCTGAACTGCTTCATCGGAAAACTCCACACTCTCTTGCTCGTCGTCAGTTTCGAATTCCAGGAGAGTCTCCCAACTCTCGTCCTCAAGACTGGACTTAAACTCAAGGGCGTAGTGCGTGTCTGGACGGACTTCAAAAAGCAGTTCGACAGAGCCGTCCCCAAGGGAGATCGATCCCACAATGATTTCGATTTCATCAAAGGGGTTGGTCCCCAAAACAAACTCTGTGAAGTTATCGACTCCATCTAAGTCAGGGTCTGCAAGTGCGTCTAGAGGATCAAACGGGTCGAGACCGTTTTCCAATTCCCAATCATCTGGAATGCCGTCCTGGTCCGAATCACGAGATTCCCGTCCCACATTCGATTCACCCGGTGAAGAAACCAACGACGAAACAACCATCTCTCCTCCATCCGGAATCCGCCCCTCAGTCCGACCGCGCACCTGCAAGCTGAAATCGATCGCGTCAACCAACTCTCCAAGCGTGTCGTAGAGCCGAATAAACTCCCCTTCCCTAGCCAATGAAAAATCAAGTGTAAACGGGGCTCCAACCGGAAAATCTCGATCGTCGCCGAGATGAACCCACCCTCCGGACGCCACAAAAGTGTGAGGCCCGATCACCGCGTCCAACTTCCCTACGAGGCCCGGTTTATCCGTCAGGATCATTCCCCCTAAGTCGATAACTCGATCGGTTGGATTGAAGAGTTCAACCCAATCACCTTCCGGATTCGCAGCGGCCCATTCGTTGATCTTCAGATTGCCTCCACTCCCCAAATCAAGGCGCATCGACTCCACGTTTCCGGGTGTTGGAGCAACACGCAGGGCCCACCCCAAATCGTCCCTTCCCAAGGGAAGATCCGGAAGCTGGTTTCCAAATTCCACCGAATCCAAAACGAGAAGGTCGCGGTTCAAGAGTTGAACGCTACCACCAGCGGGCGCAAGCAGAGTATCCGTCTGGAACAGGAATAGACTGTCCAAGGCTGGGAAATCCCGGCGATCGATCCAAACCACACGGCGTTCACCGGGAGACAAACGGCTTCCTTGCGGGAACGCATACGAGTCCTCTCCCTCGCTTTCGACTCGCAGAAGCAGCGAGTCAAGTGCTTGCTCCGTCGAACTTAGGTTGACGACTTCGACATAGCTCGAGAATGCCCCGTGCGGTCCCATCGAACCAGCCTGGTTGATCCACAAAACTTCTGACAAGGCAAGTTCTCCGAGCACCGCCTCCTGATTACTGGCCCCAGGACTCCCTCCGTCCGCAAAACTTGAAATTCGAGTCGATCCATCAGGACGACGCCCATTCGTTGTTCCTTCGCTTTGCGCCGAGTAGCGCACTTCATCAATTCGCTCCCCATCCATTCCAAAGATCGCAATACTCCCCCCTGCCGCGCTAAGCCGAAAAGGCAAATGATCCGGCCCTCTCCCATTATCTGCCCAGAGCCGGACGAACCCGCCGGCCGGAACAAAAACCAATGAACGCAAAGTGGCGAATGATTGACCGTCAGAAAATGTCAGGCCCTGAAGTGCAGCGGGTCGAGAAGGGTCTGGATTGTAGATCTCAAACCAATCGTCATCTCCCGGCAAGGGATTTGCCTGCCACTCATTTACGACGAGTTGGGTTGACGATGCCATGTCCAGTCGGACGTTTTCCAGACCGGGACTCGGCACTCCCAAGGTCCAAGCCCCCGAAGCTTCGCGGACAAAGCTCGCCTGCGAGACGTGATCCCCAAACCGGACCGAGTCCACAATCTCGCCGGAGGGCCGACGCACAATGACCGTATCTTCCTGCTCGTCAAACTGCTCCTCAGAAATGAAATCTCCAAGACTTGAATCTGTCGTATCAAAATAAACAACGATCCGCTGGCCGACTCCCAGATTGAACGTTTCCTCGAACTCAAATGAGGCGTCCTCGGATTTAGCCGACTCTATGGTCCACCCAGAAAGGTCAATCGGAGACGCTCCCTCATTCATGAGCTCAACAAAAGTGGGCTCACCGAGCACCGATCTCGGTACGTACACCTCGCTGAGTCTCAGAGTCGACACGGGTTCAGCAACAAAACTCCCAGGACTCCCGCCTGGCTCCGCACTCGCACGCCATTGCGCGGCGTCATTTGGGTCAGCGTCCAAGCGTCTCAACTCAAGAGATGGACCATCCCCATCGGCGGCTTCTGGCCAACCGTTCGAATCATCGTAGTTGACCGCCATCAGGAACGCTCCAGCGGATGAAGCGAGTTTAATCTGCTCGCCGCCATTGCTCAGCTTACCACCATATTCACCGACCACGAATACTTCGGGGTGAAGACTGGCAAACAAGCTCGCATCCTCTTCCCTCACCAAGACCCACAGATCCCCAGGCATCATCTGAGTTCCCGACTCAAACTCAAAATTGATCCCACTAAAGCTCGCTCCACTGAGATCGACTGGAGCCCCTCCACGATTTGTGAACTCGAAGTATTCAGGAGATTCATCCTCCGGATGATAGTGAATCTCCGTAATGGAAAGCCCGGAATCACTGGCCCCGACTCGAAACTCAGCCTCATTGAGAGCACTCCATTGGTTTCCATTGAGGGTCCGCGCCTTGACGATTACCGACTCAGTCAAGACGACCGCTTGCCCCAAGTACGGATTGGCATTCACAGATGGCGTTCCACGGATCACCGTTCGCGGATCCGATCCATCCAGCGTGTAATAGATCGTGCCGCCCTCGGCACTCTCCATCGTAAGACCAAACCCAGCGAAAACCGTTCCTCCCTGCCGACTCATGATCGGAGCATTTCGGGAAACCATCAACCCCGCTTGCTCTAAGTCTTCCAACATGAATGTGCGTCGCCCCGGTATCCAGGTATCTTCGATGTGAGTGAGAAAATCCGGTATCACAGAGAGAACCTCATCCCGCGTTCGCTCATAGGTTTCTTGGATTCTTGCGTTCGTGAGCGCTCCATCGTTGAAGAAATGACGATGCACTTGATCGGCAAAGAGGAGTCGGAATTCTTCGTTTCTCTTCAATTGGTCAAAGATCTGCGTAATAAAGGTGGGAACACCCAATTCTCCCGGGAGCTCGAGTGTGTTCCTATCAACTGGACGTCCATAGATGCCGTAAGAAAACTCCGCATCCCACACCAGAAACTTAAATCTCGCCCCAGGGACATTTTCACGAACAGCTCGCCAGTTACTCCGAACCCAGTCCCCCGTATCGCTGTAAATATTCGCCAGGATATAGTCCGCGAACGCCTCCAAATCCAAATGACGCTTGGCTTCCAAGAAATTGCCGGGCAAAGACAGGTCACTCGACAGAAAGAAGCTAATCATTTCATTCCACTCAATGAGATCCCCTTCGGAGAGAAAGGCAAAGGGTTTCACGATATCCCACTCTTCCCCCCCACCAAACCATTCTCTGAGGGACGAAATATTGATCCGTTCCGTATGATTATAGTATCCCTGATACTCGCCATTGAGAAAAACACTTGCGAACGAACCTCGGCTCGTGAGTCGTCCCATGGAAGCACTCAAACGACGCGCCAATTCGTCAGAAATGAAAGGATTCTTGGAATCATTGTGCCCCGAACGGAGAACGATTCGATCCATTACCCGATCATCCGATTCTGGAATCACAGGGTACGTCAAAGCCTCCCCGTCGTACGCTGATCGAAAATAGAGGCGAAAACCAAACTTGCTGTCTTCTCTGAGTTTCGGCCGTGCAAACACACTTCCATGAACCCGAATCCCGCCATCGGTTTGAAAACTCTCGCCAGCGGGTTCGAAAAACTCGACCGACACCGGTCGCTCCCACGCCCGTCCCCGTTGGGTCGGATTGTGATAGTCTCCTTCGTTCACAGCAGACCATACGAATTCGCTTCCACGCGGCACATACTCCCCACCACCAATTCCTAATATACCGGTCGGGCCCACGATGTTTGAATTCGCCGTTGAAAGTGAGAAGATAGGAAGATCTCCCAACGGCAAGCCACTTTCGAAGAGATACGACTCCGTTCTCACATCTGAAGCGAGTGCTCCCTCACGAAAAGCAGCTGCGCGTACGATACGAGTCTCCCCAATCGGAATCGGCCCGGAGTATAACAATCCGTTGTCTTCACTCGGCTCACTCCCATCCAACGTGTAGCGAATGGAGACGCCAACGTCGTCTGAAGAGAGATTCAGCTGGAAAGGCACTTCATAGAGCCCACGGCGAGCGTTGAACGACACCTTTGACAGGATCTCTGTCGCCTCCGTCCCACTATTTTCTAAGCCGGGAGTTGGCGAAGAAAGAAACCTCCAGGCACCCTGAGCATTGATCCCCAAAGACACCCCATCTCGAAGCTCCGGCAACGGGTCTGGACTTTGGGATGCGATTTTCACCGGTAAATCCGGCCGAACCAACAAGACGGTTTCGCCGCTGCGAGCCAGTTTGAAATTGGTGTGAAGATTCGCTCCATCCGGCTGGCGCCGATCCTTTCCAGAAGCAAAAACAATCAAGCGAGCATTCGGTTCCAAAACAACCTCTGGAAAAGCCCACTTCCGGGGATCATCTTCCTTGTCGGACAATGACCAGCCTTCCAAGTCAACCGCAGTCTCACCTTCGTTGAAGATTTCAATCCAATCCTCGAAGTCACCATCCTCGTCCTGCAGTCCCGTTGCGTTCGCGCTCACCAGCTCACTGATCACCACTCGGCTCAAAGTTGTCGGCTGAACCGAGTATCCCCATTGGCTCGCCCCAGAATACGGGTTCCCCGAGAGATCCAAAATGCCTTCGGGTTCGACAATTTGGAAAAGAACGTCCTCATCAAATTCACTGGCAAAACGGACCTGATATCGACCCGGCTCCAACTCGACAACAGATTCGGCTGACTGGCCATTCGCCACGAATCTCTCCTCAACTACCCCGACAACAGGTTCTCCAAACGCCAATTCAATGACTCCCAGACCGCTTACCTGCACTCCCGGGGCTGGCCATGTTTGCAGCAATTCTGGAGCATCGCTATCAACTCTGTTGTAGGTCCATTCCGTGCGTGGGAATGGGAAAAAGTTGGCATTTGGAGCCAGGTCAAGAATCGGGCCCGTGGGCGCGAAGACAACGTGAGCTGGCCAAACTTCGGGTTCATCGAGGAGAAAAGTGAACGTGCGATCATCTCTCAGCACATCACGGGCTGACTTCCCGTTCACGGTCAAGTCAGCTGCCTGAATGCCCCGAACAGGCTCACTAAACTCAAGCGTGACTTCGGAAAGGGAGGCGACATCTCCGCGTGCAGGTGTCAAGGCGGTGATGCTCGGAACGGACACATCCACACCCTCAGTAGAAAGTCTCAGATCGAACCTAAAATCCTCACGACTAGGCTCAAAGTTTACCGCTTGAACCGCAATGACATTTTCCCCAGAGCGCAGAAGCTCCGGCGCTATGTTAAAGGTGTCAGACGCTGCTTCATCCCCGTCGATTCCGCTTTCGCCTAGGGCACGAAGGCTCCCCGTGTCCAAGCCCAGTTCTCCCAGAGGCACATTGAAGCGCTCTACTTCAGTGCCATTAAGCCAAACCACGGCACCGTGTCTCGCGAATAGCTCGGCATCGAGTGCTTCAACGGCATCAACATGATCAAGGAAGAATCGTTTACGCAGAAAGACACTTCCAAAATTTCCAACCATCCCAGGAATCACCGTTCTCCCCGTCGCCTGGCGCACATTTACAAACGGAGCCTCATCCAAACTCCACGATCGATCGTCAAAACTGGGATCAAACCATGGAACGGCACTTTCTCCATTCGGGTCTGAAGAGCCCGAAAAATATCTCCAATTCGAATTTTCCGGAATGATCGATGTCTCAAGGACACCCAATTCCAAGTCGAAAAAGAAATCACTACTAAACAAACTAGCATTCAGCGCCTGCACGGCAACCCAGTTCGTCCCCAATCGGAGCAGATCACTCCCGCCCGTGAAAGTGACCGGCGCGAGAGGTTCAACCGCCCCAAATCTTGCCACCGAGTCAAAAGGCAAGTCGCCGGGATCAGCGGACGACCGCCCCAACTCCACTCCATTGATCCATACAATCAATCCGTCATCAATCAACGCATTGACTCGAACGCCACGATTGAGTTGGTTTTCCTCCACCTCGAAAGATCGCCTGAGGTAAATCGTCGAGTAGTTCCCGGCCATTCCATCCAGCGTCGTGCCTCCTTGAATATCTTCACCATAAAATAGAGGGCTTGCCCCTTCCTCCCAATCGGAGTCATCGAAATCCGGCGACCGCCAAGCAGGCACTGGCTCTGAAGCCTCACTTAGGCCTCGAAAAAAACGCCAGACCTGTCGAAAGCCGAAGACGCCCTCAAAACTCGGCTCCGCTGATGGATCCACGGCTTCGAGCGGAGGCAATGAACGATCTTCCCCTAGCAATCCATCTAGACTGAGTTCAAAGAGAATATCACTACTGTTGAGACTCCCGTTAACAACCTGAATCGCCAAAACGTTCTCTCCAAACAACAACACATCATCATCAATTGGAATCTCATAGCGCAGGGTCGGCACCGGCTCCGATGCTGTATGCGCCGTGTAATGAACTCCAAAGGGTTGCTCCGGCACATTAACTCTCAAAATCTCATGCCCATTCACCCAAGCGATGAAGCCGTCATCAACCGCAGCGTGCACCACCAAATCAGTGATCAACTCAGGGCTCTCTACCTGAAACGGACGTCGCAACATGAAGGTGGTGTAGTTCCCCTGCATATCCTCAAGGACCGTGCCAATCTCGAGCGATTCCCCATAGCTGAAGGGCGTGAAGAGATTTTGAAACCATGCGCTGTCATCAAACCCTGGTTCCAACCAAGCCTCGGCGGGCTCGGACGGCAATTCCAAGCCCTTAAAAAAAGCATACGGCGAGTTTGTGAACACGAGATTCACAATCTCGATTTCATCAACAAGATCGTCGCTCTGCGCCACCAGGGAACGCTGTCCCCACACGAGACAAACGCCCACGATTAGCCAACCAATCCCCCAATTCTTCACCAGCATCCTCTTTCTGTTGTTCCCGCGCACGTACGCTAGGAGACGAAACGCCCGTCTCTCGAGCCGTCACGAATCGACGGCAGGCGAATTCCAACGCTCTCCTGCTCGAAGCACTTGATGGCCCTGTTCAAGTCTGCGACAGGACTCGACGAATTCATCCGGGCTCTCCGTATTGAATTCGAACATCTCATAATGACAAGGAATCACCATTCGAGCCCCCACGTCCTTCGCCAATTGGGCGGCCTCGCGCCCCCATAAATTCCCCGATACTCGGCGCTCAGGCAAACGTCCATTGATCGGCAAAAGGGCTAGATCAATCGACCACCTTTTCAAAAGCACTTCCATTCCCTCAAAAAGTATCGTGTCACCGCTATGATAAACGGTCCAGGGTCCAAACCGAACCACGTAGCCCATATAGAGATGATTGCCCTCGGCATCTGTCTCTAAGGCTTCATGCGCTGCCGGCACACCGTGGATCTCAAAACCTGCGATGGGAATCCTGCGACCGAGATTCATCCCTCTCGGTTTCTGCGGGTCGATCCCCAAACGGTTGGCGACGAACGCACGATTCGCCTCCGGAATGATCAACTCAATTTCCGGGTTTACTTCCATCAACGGGCCCAATGTTTCAGCATCCAGATGATCCGTATGGTTGTGAGTCGACGTGACAACGTGAATGAAATCCAAACGCTCGGGAGCGATCACTCGCTCCGTCATCCGCACGTGAGGTTTATCCGTGGTTGCATATTTGCGCGTGAGCGAATCCGACAAATAGGGATCGAACAGCAGGTGTTTGCCCTGCCACTGGATCAAGAACCCACTCTGCCCTAGCCACCAGCAGTGAAACCGCGATTCATCCGAAGCCGCCGTTTGTATATCGGCCAACAAGGCCTCGTCCTGTAACAATGGTTTGATCATCGATTCAACCCGTTCGAGTGGCGTCCGTGCCCATTCTGATTTCCTAGAGCTCGTCGCGCACCCGGTGAACACCGGCGACCATGTTCTGGAGCTTCTTCTTGGCCGCCCAACGAGCCGTCTGGCTCAGACCACAATCCGGGGCAAAGGAAAGCCGATCGGCCGGCGCATACTTCAAGCAGGCACGCACGCGATCTGCAATATCCTCCACCGTCTCGATGTAATAACTCTTAACATCCACAATCCCGACGGCGACGTGAGCCGATTCAGCAATACCACCGATTATTTCCAGCTCTGAAAACTCGCGACTCGCCATCTCAACGTGGATCTCGCTGACGTTCAGATTATTGAACGATGGGAACATCGGGGCATAGCGACGGAGTCCCACGGCATGTCCCTTGAAATTCCCAAAACACAGGTGCGTCGAAAGCCGACACTTGCTGGCGACAGTTTCGACCGTGCGATTGAAAATATCGACGAACCGATCAGGGTCCTCGCGATGGGCATAGCAACTCATAGAAGGTTCATCAACCGTCAGCTCCGTGCACCCGGCCGCAACCAGTTGCTCAAGTTCCTTCTTCACGATCGGAAGCAAGGCCTCGGTCACCGCATATCGATCCGGATACTGCTCGTTGGGAAGCAAGCGCCCACTCAACGTGTAGGGGCCTGGCACACTGGCTTTTAAAACAGGGCCCGACGGCGCCAGACGCTTCAAGCGTTCGAAATCTTCCACCGCACCTAAACCACGCGGCGCACAGAGCTCTCCGGTAATCTGATGCTTACCGCGCTGATCATGAGCCGGAGGACCGTGCAAGCGAGGCGAAGCCCCTTCGAGCTCCAAGCCTTCCAAGAATCCGTAAAAGGAAAGGTTGAAATCCAAACGAGTCTGTTCGCCATCCGTGATCACATCGAGGCCCGCAACCGTTTGATCATGAACAGCGGCTACCACCGCGTCCTCGATCATTTCCTCGCGATCGGCAGAACCAAAATCCTCCAAATGCTGGCAAGCATACTCCAACCATGCAGGAAAGGAATAGCTACCAATGACCGTTGTACCAAGGGAACGTGCTTCCATTGCCACTACCATAGTGCGATCCTCCTCAAAAGTGAATGCCGATTCCAAAAAAAGGCGACATCAATCGACGCCCTTCCGCCGACTCCGCTACGCCAGGCTCATCGCATTAAGCTGCGCACTCCTTCTCCTCACCCTTCCCCCATTGAGACTGAGGGGACGAGAGCCGGTCGAAGCGGTTCAATTGACCCAGAACCAAGTGTCACGCCTCAAGAAAACGAGTCCTCTACTCGAGAAACTTTTGACGGCGGCCGCTCCTAGCATTGGAACACCCTACAAATGGGGAGGAACGAAACTTCAAAGTGGAATCGATTGCTCCAACTTCACGTGGCAGCTCTTCCAGAAAATAGGACTTCCCTACCACCGCTACTTGGGCACTCAGTTCATGTCCCGAATCTACCGACACGGAGCCCTGTCACGAATCCCTTTCAAAGCAGCACAAGCCGGTGACCTGCTCGTCTACGGATACACCAAGGACGGACAATGGTATGGTCACGTCGTTATTCTGATCGACAAAGACGGACAGCGATCCGGCATCAAAGGCCTGACGCTTGGAGCACACGGAGGGGAGATTCAAGCGGTGAGATACATTACCTACCAAGGATTCGAATCCGGCTACTTCAAGCATCCCCGCATGAAACTGGTCAACGTCCTGACCTTCCGGGCCCCAGAAACAAAGTAGCCGGCCATCTCTCGGTCAAAAGTAACATGCACGTTCAATAGAGATTTAAAATCTACAAACATAGATTTTAAATTGACTCCATTCGATTACATATGTAGATGTTTAGAAACAATGAAGAACCCACCCAAGATTTCGGAATCTGAATGGGAAATCATGCGCGTGCTTTGGAAAAAGAGTCCCCTGACCGCATCCCAAGTTCAGGAAAAAACCGGAATGCACCTCCAAACCGCGAAAACATTCCTGAGCCGCCTGGTAAAGAAAGGTGCTCTTTCCTTCGAGAAATCAGGACGATCATTCCAATACTCTCCGGAATTCACGGAGGCCGAATGCCAAAAGCATGCCAGCAGATCGTTTCTCAGCCGCGTTTTTGGAGGTTCACTCCATCCCATGATCTCGCATTTGGTGGAGGAAAACGCTTTGAGTGAAGAAGACATTGAAGAGTTGCGCAAGGTGCTCAAGAAAGGAAAGCGGAGTTCCTCAAAATGAATCTCTCCCCCTCCTCCCTCTCAGCTCTTTCGGAGCATTTAACGATGTCACTCCTCTATGCTGGCATCCTCGTCCCGGTCATCTTTGGCATTCAACGATGTGCCGGGCACCGCTTATCCCCGACCGCCAAGCATGCCCTTTGGTTGATTCTTCTCATCAGACTCAGTATTCCCCAACTCCCCGAAAGCCCGCTCAGCATCTTTAACCTCACTCAGCCAACTGAAGCTCCAGAACGGCAATCAAGCACACAGCTCCATCCGCCCTCCAATCCCTTAGTCTCGTCGCCGCCCACCATGCACGATCGCTCGCAAAGCCCAGAAAGGCTCGTCTCAAATGAGAGCCTTCCAACGGGAGAACTCGTTCACGTCCCACTTGCCCCATCTTCGACGCCCAAGACGCCCCCGACACAACTCCACCCTATTCCTTCCTCTAAGTCTCACCAAGAGGCAACGAAACAACTCGAGCAGTCCCCCCTCACGATTGACGAACCAAACAACAGCGCTCCAAAACCCGTAGCCTGGGAGAAAATCCTACTCGCGATTTGGGCAATAGGTGTCTTTCTTTTCTCAGTGCAAGTAGCCGCAGCATGGGGTATCTTCAAATACAGGTTTCGGATTCGAAAGCAAATCTTCGACGCCAAAATCGAAACATTGCTCGATGACTGTCATCAGGCAGTCGGCGTGAGAGGCCGAATCCCCGTAATGGAATCAGATCTCGTCACCTCGCCGGCAGTCTATGGTCTTTTCCGCCCCCGCATCCTTCTACCGAGGCACTTCATCCAGACATATTCCATGGATCAACTTGCCCACGTCATCACCCATGAACTCGCACACCACAAACGCAAAGATGCCCTTTGGAACATGTGGGCAACACTCGTTCAGATCTTCCACTGGCCGAATCCTCTCGTCTGGTTTGCGCACTCAAGAATGCGAGCAGACCGTGAGCTCGCCACAGACTTCCTCGCTCTGAAAGCACTCAAGCACGATCAGTCCGAAGCCTATGGCGAAACCATCCTCAAGTCGCTCCAGGCAGCGTCCTCTCAAACGACAATTCCCAGTCTAATCGGGATCTCGGAAGACCGACGTCATCTCCTCCGTCGCTTCCAGTTGATCTCCAGTTTTCAAGCACACCGAAAATACTCCCTTGCAGTGCTAACAAGCATTCTGCTCACCATGGCGGCCACCGTCTTAACGGACGCGAGGCCTCGCCCTGAACTTCAAGAGGAGCTCGAAGTGAAGCAAGAGAGCGATCTCACGGTGGGCTCGCTCCAGCAGCCTCAATCGAAAAAAAGCGGTCCCATTATTCACTCAATCAGAGTCACCGTGCGCGACATCGCAACCAAGGCGCCGATCCCAGGCGCCGTGGTTTCCTACACCCAAAACGGGAACCGAAAGGCACTGAGCGAAATCCTTACTGACAACGAAGGCCGGGCTGAAATCTCTATCTACCGTCCCACATTAGAGCAACAGACCCTCAGCCTCTGCGTCCAACCCCACACGCAGCACGCAGGACAAGCTCGAACGTGGGCTATCCCGAGTAGCCGGTGGACAGAGCTCCCCTCGGAATACTCATTCTATCTCCCATTGGGACAAACCATAGGCGGTATCGTTGTCGATCCCGACAGGGTTCCCGTGCGGGGGGCAAAATTGAACTTTCACTCGCATCATAGAAACCCCAAAGAGTTCACAAACAGTCGCTACTTCAACATACCCTATGACCGTGGCATTCAGACCGATCAAGATGGCCGATGGTCCGTCGGTGGAGCTCCAGGAGATCTTCGAAATCTCTCCATCCACATAATGGAAGCGTCAGGCGCTCAGCACCGATTCACCACCACCCGAGAATTCCGTCCTCCCTTCCTCACATTCGGGGGTGAGCCCTTGCTAGCAGAGGAGCTCAAGAGCGGCCAAGCAATCATCGAATTGGCGCCAGGCCGTGATGTCAATGTGACGGTCACAGATGAAAGAGGGAATCCTCTTCCCGGGGTCAAAGTAACAGAGGTTCACGGGGCAATCGAAAAACGAATCGGGCACTCCATCAACACGGACGCAAGGGGATCGGCCCGATTCACCGGACGCCCTGATCGAGAGATTTCTTATATAGCCCAACACCCGGACTACGCGATCAGCTCAGAAGTCGCACACCTCACCCAAGACACGCAGTCACTCAAAATCACCCTCCCCAAGCTCCGACCTCTCCGTGCCCAAGTAATCGACAAAAAAGGAGTCCCGATTCAAAGCGCGACCATCAACTTGGCAACCCCTCCAAACGAGGATTTCTTCACGGATTGGGAAACCACCACAGACGCGAATGGTTACTTTGAGTGGCGAGAGGCACCTCACTCGCTGTTTTTCGTTAACATTGAAGCCCCCCAATTCGAGGCCGCGGTTCTATCTTCAGATCAACTAAGAAGCACTGACACATTAACGCTCTTTAAAAGCCAAGAAAGCCAACTACAATTGCGCGTGACAGTCCACGACGCCGACAATGGAAACCCGATTGGACACTTCCAATACGCCTTAATCAGGGAACTGGCCAACGGGTTTGAAATCCACGGATCGAGCAGTGACGGACAATTCGAGATCAATGAACGGAGAGCTCGCTTCACCAGCTCTGTTCTCCCCCGAGTGGGCAACGCCTATCACGTCGCTGTTCGCAGCCCGGGTTACCGAGAAGCTTACTCACGCCGAATCGCAGTCAACGAGACAAACCCAACGATTGCACTTACTTTAGAGCGAACAGACTCTCTCTTCGAACTGACGGGCCGCACAATTCTGACCCCTGACGGCACCCCGGCGAAGAGGGCCCAAGTCATCATGATCTCACACCCAGGCTTTCTGCCCTACTTGAGGCAACAAGGCAATAAACGGTCACTACACACCCGTCCCCAACACATCGAGTTCAGGACTGATGACGACGGCACGATTCCCCCTGTCCCTTTGCCGGAGAGATTTCACGGAGTCTTCATCTATCATCAGAGTGGAACGCTCTCCCTGTCTTCCAAAGAGGTAGCGCAGACGAAGGAAACGCTCACCCTCAAAGCAGATGGCCGACTGGAGGGTCTTCTCAGTATCGGAGGAGAAAGCATCGCTAACCGGAAAGTCTGGATCAAGACGGACACGCAGCCTCAAGACCTCTTCAGTGGTTACTTCAAATCTGAAACGGACAGCAAGGGAAAGTTCCAGATCGATTCCCTCCCCGCCGGAACCTATCAACTCTTTCTCACTCCCCCGAGCTTCAGCACCGGAGTCATGACTCCTAGCTACCAGAAAAGGGTCACAATTCAACCCGGGCAAACAAACCACGTGGACTACGCCAACCCTGGCCCTCGGATACGAGGACGACTGACAACCGCCCGCCCAGGAAGAGTGGTTGACTGGCGGCATGGCCGCTACCAACTCACTTCCGTAGCCCCAGACCAGTTCTCAAGCAAGCGCCCTCAGCACTACCACTACGTAAATTGGAAGCGATTCGTCGATGAGAATCAGGAGTACATCAGCGCTTCTCAAGCCAAGCTCAAAGCCACTCAAAGAAGCTATTACCTCAACGTGGGGCCGGGAGGTTTCTTCAATGTGGAAGCAGTCCCACCGGGAGACTATCAATTCGATCTCAAAGTCACGGAACCGAAACAGGAAAACGTCGGCCACGGCTGGACTCATGACAAAGAGATTGGGCAATTAACTCAATCAGTTTCCGTTCCCGATAATCCCAATCTCTTCGTCTTCGATGCGGGTACGCTACGAATCCCAATTGCGGACCAAGAGAGATCCCCGGTCCCCCAGCTTCCGAGGATCAGCTCATTCAATCAACAAGGCGAAATATCGAGCCAACGCATCAAAGGGAAGACGGCAGTTCTCCATTTCTGGGCGGCTTGGGCAGAAGAGGGATCCGACTGGTGGTCTGAGCTCGCGAAGCTGAGAGCCAGCGATCCGGACGAGAATGCCCTCGCAATTTTGAGTTTCAACGTCGACGGCATGCGGCATGAGATGACGGATTTTCTCAAAGGGACAAAACACCCCTGGCCGGTAGGCTTCCTTCCGCCCGATAAAGCAACCGAGCTACTTCGCCATTTCAAGATCAAGACCCTTCCAGCCACCCTCGTCGTCGATCCGACAGGTGCGGTCTCAATCAACGACGGGAATATCGAAACCCTTGAACAAATGATTGTCACTTCGGCCGAACTGCAACCATGACAACTAAGCCCCGCCAGCGCACGTTCCTTGACCTCACTCTTGCTTGCCTTCTGTGGTTTGCATCCATGTCTGCTGCCGAGTCTGCCTCGCACGATCCATTGCTTGGAGGCCTACAACTCACGGGCTCCGTGGTCGATGAAAACAACGAACCCATCATCGGAGCTCAGGTCTTCGTCTATACAGCGAAACCCCGCCAAGGCAGCAGCTCCATTTGTTCGTACTGCTGCGCCGACTGCGAAAAATTCGCTCGCACTGATGAAGATGGGCTCTTCCTTTTGAAGGATCTAGACCCAAACCTGCAGTTTCGAATTCTAACCACAGCCACGGGCTATCGGTCTCGCTACAACCAGTTCGTCCTCCCGGAAACCGGCCCTCTGCAGATTCGCCTCGAGACCTCCCAGGAAGCGAACATTCCGAAGAACCGGAAGACGAAAGGCCGAATTACCGATCTGAAAGGGAAGCCGATCGTGGGGGCCAAGGTAACGGTTGAGAGAATACTAGATGAGAATCACATCACAGGGTATCGACCAGAAGGGATGGACCCATTCGCGATCTCAGATGCAAACGGCATCTTCATCATTCTTTCAGATACTCCGTTCAAGTCTATCAATGTGAGCATCAAAGCACGCCAACATGCCCCTTTGCTCGTGAACGACATGAAAGCAGGAACCCACTCCGTCCTCCAGCTCACCCCTGGCGCCATCGTCAGCGGTCGAATCATGATGCACGGACAAGCCCTCCCAGCAGCGAAGCTGATTCTTTCTGGCATGAACCGAATCGAAGGGTTTGATGTAGGTGATTTTGAGACTCTGACAGACGATTCAGGGCACTTCTCTTTTCAACATCTACCTCCATCGACGGACTTCTGGTTGACCGGACACATCGAGGGATTCGCTGCCCATCTCAAGTTCGATCAGAAACCAGTCCGAACACCGAAAGATCTCCAAGAGATCGATACGGGTGATTTCAGTCTCAGCATTGGATTTCGGTTCTCCGGCAAGCTAAACCTTGAGAACGGTGCGAAAATTCCTGAAGGCACCCGCTTATCCTTCACCCAGGAGAACGGAGCCGACCGCCGGGAAATGGCTGTCGATCCAGAAGGACGATTTGACTTCGCCAGTCTCCCTCAAGGTGTTTACAACCTCTTCGTCGATATCAAGGGCTATCACCTCTCCCAAGACAACCCGAACATCACCCCGTTCAATGGAGAAACCCTCCGAGGGGCGCTAGAGGCCAACATCAATGACTTCCCTGTCCTCCTCGTTCGAGATCGAAATGGCACCGAGAAGAACCCACTCAATGCGAACGTAGCAACTCTCACGCGCCCTCCTCGCCCTTTTCTTGCCCCGGTCCGCATCCCGGACAAATACAAGCCAGAGTGATATCGGGACCTTCTCACGTTCCGGGGTCAACGACATCACTGCCCTCGAAGCAATACCGCACCCTAGACGGGTTCCCGAATTGTTTTGCCCGTCGAATCACTCCGCCTTTAAGGTTGAACCACTAGCAATCAGTGCCAACCTATGAGCGAAGCCCTAAACTGGAATAGCCGTCGACTGACCACTTCTCCCAACGCAGCCATCACCGCCTTCTTGCACGGGCTCAAATGGAATGCCACCGAGTTCGAACAACCTTTGGTCGCCGTGGGGGCTCCCGAACTCGATCTCAACCTCTGTAATCGGGGGAGCCACGAAGCCGCTCAAGCGGTCATGAACGGTTGCCAGGAGGAAGGGATCCACGCCTATAAGTGCGGCCTCCCAGGAATCAGTGACAATCTCACTCAAGGGATTGAAGGCGGAAAGTACTCACTGCCCTCTCGCGACGCCATCGCGGATAATTTCGCCGCTATGGCTTCCGCTCATTGTTTTGACGCCATGATCGGCATTCATTTCTGCGACAAAAATTTCCCAGGACTTTCTATCGCGCTCGCCCGCACCAATTTTCCCGGACTAATTTTCAGTGGGGGTAGCATTCACCCCGGCCAACACAAAGGGAACGCGACCACAATTCTCTCCGCCTACGATGCTCAAGCAGCAGCCCAACAGGGCTCGATCCCTGCAGAGGAAGCCGATCAAATCATCAAGACCGCGTGCCCTGGACGAGGTGGTTGCGGCCTCATGGCCACGTTCAACACGATGGCCATGATGGGGGAAGCGATCGGACTCATTCCCCCATCAAGTGCTTCCATTCACGCTGAGGATCCCAACAAGAAAAACGATCTCCTCCAAGGCGGACGGCTCATTCGAAATCTGCTCGAGAAGAACCTTCGCCCTCGAGATATTCTGTCACGAACGGCCTTCGAGAACGCGATGAAAACCATCGTGTCGATTGGCGGCTCGACCAATGCCACACTTCACATTCTCGCCCTCGCGCACGAAGCCGGCGTCAGTTTCACCATGAAAGACATTCAGCGGATCGCCAGAGAGACACCCGTCCTCTGTAATTTCGCCCCCCGGGGCCCGTTCAACATGATCGATCTTCACAAACTCGGTGGCACGCCCGTTCTCTTCAAACACCTCATCGAGTCTGGAATCCTCGACGGAGATTGCATCACGATCACAGGCGATTCACTGGCCGAGAACTACGCAGCGGCGCCAGCCCTCCCCGAAGGCCAAGAACTAGTCGCCTCAGTCGATCATCCTTTCAAGGAATACGCGGACATGCAGATCTGTTTCGGCAACCTCGCACCTGAGGGCATTGTGTTCAAAGTCTCTAGCCTTCAAACTCCCGAGTTCAGCGGTGAAGCAATCTGTTTCGAGACGGGCGATCAAGTCGTGGAAGCCGCCAGCGCCGGCCGGATCCAACCTGGCCACGTCGTGATCATGCGTTATCAAGGACCTGTGGGTTCTCCTGGAATGCCCGAACTACTCGTCGCCTCATCGGCCCTATCCACGCCTCAATTGGACGGGAAAGTGGCCCTCATTTGCGACGGCCGTGTCTCCGGAGTCGCTCACGGAGCAATCGGCGTTCATTGTTCACCTGAAGCTGCCGTCGGCGGCCCCATCGCGGCTGTCCATGACGGCGACCGAATCAGCTTTGATTGTCTTGCGGGGACCATTCAGCTGCACGTCAGCGATCAAGAGATTGCCGAGCGATTGAAGACTTGGGAGAAGCGCCCTTTGCCAACGGACACGGACCCCTTTCTCAAGCGCTATTCAGCCCTCGTTTCCCAGGCTAGTCGCGGCTGTGTCTTGGAAGCGTAGCTTTCAAATGAGAACATCGCTCACCTCCTTGTTATGAAAAAGAATGGCGCCTCGTTGAGCTTCACTTTCGCCATCGGAATCCTACTGAACCAGTTAGTGGAGGGAGCGATCGTTCATCAATACGAACACGAAGGCATCGCCATCCCCGCAGCCGAAGCAGACGAGCCACTGCGCGAGACATTCTCTGCCAAAGCGGCACTCGACTACCTCGACCAAGGAGCCCTTGCATGGTCAAAGGAACGTCAGTGTGTCAGCTGCCACACCAACGGGTCTTACCTCCTGTCTCGCCCTGCCCTGACATCGATTGCCGGACCGCCGTCCCGAGACATCCGGGAATTCTTTGAGACCGAACTCGAGAATTTTGGAGAGCAAACACCCGAGTCTTTGAAAAAGGGCATCACCCCCACGCAGCTCGCCTACCTAGCTGCTGGACTGGCCGAGTGGGATAAGCATGTCAGCGGAGA
This sequence comes from uncultured Verrucomicrobiota bacterium, assembly GCA_964342405.1. Classification (GTDB taxonomy): domain Bacteria; phylum Verrucomicrobiota; class Verrucomicrobiia; order Limisphaerales; family AAA164-E04; genus UBA2970. The sequence continues at coordinate 72,609 of CAYFGX010000028.1, forward strand.
GGAATCAAAACCCACGCATGACGCTCTTGCACTGATGTTTTTAGCCCAATCAAAAAACGGTTCTTTCGCCAATGACGATGGATGGCCTCCCCTTGAATCGAGCGAATACCACGGAGCCACCGTAGCGGCACTCGCTCTCATCGCCGCTCCCAAGTGGGCAGACTCCGTAGATGGAAAAGGATTCTCCGAGAACATCAAGCAGCTCTGGACTTATTTACAAGAGACAACGCCACCTCACGACTATGCCCGACTCCTCTTACTTTGGGTGGGCGCGCAACGCGATGGACTACTGACCGAGGAACGAAAGCAAGAAAACATCCAACGCATTCTTGCGCTACAGAACACCGATGGCGGCTGGGCTCTCCGAGATTTCGCGACTCCTGAACGATGGGGCCGTGGCAATCGAGCCGAGAAGCTGAGAGCGGAAGAGGATTTCGAGGCACCTGCCAGCGACGGACACCAGACGGGACTAAGCGCCTACGTCCTGATGAAATCTGGACTCCCGAAAGATCACCCCGCAATCAAGCAGGCCATCCAGTGGCTCCTGAAAAACCAGCGCCAGTCCGGCCGCTGGTGGACCCGCTCGTTGAACACAGACAAATATCATTTCATCACCTACAGCGGCACCTGCTACCCCCTCCTCGCCCTCGCCGAAGCCGGCAAACTCCCCCTCTAGCCTCGTCAGCAGTAGTGGAGTCAAAGTAAACTGACTGAACGGCCAAGCCACCTACCGCTAACCACCAGCAGGCACCATCCCTTCGAGCCGCGATCGACTCCTATCCGTGGGATTAATGTCATCCGTGGTTTGCCCTCCTTCCCAAAGTGACATCGCAGCGAACTCCTGCCCCAGAGTTGACGCTCCGACCTCCATCCCCTACTCTACACTAATTCCACAACCATGTAGGCACATGAAGACTCCCCAAAAAACAAAGGCTGGATTCCCTAGAAACGGTTTCACCCTCATCGAGCTACTCGTTGTCATTGCAATTATTGCGATTCTCGCGGGAATGTTGCTACCCGCTCTGAGTAACGCCAAGGCCAAGGCGACTCGTGCGCTTTGCATGAGTAACGAGAAGCAATGGGGCGTCGCACTCGAGATGTATGCGGGCGACAATGACAACTCGTTCCCCGATAATTCGGACGGCCAACACCTCAGCTGGATGGGAAGAACGATGAAGACATTCTGGAAGAACTACTTGATCGAATCCCGCGAAACCCAGAACGAAAAAAACAAATTCCACGTGATCTTCTGCCCCACGGACAAATGGCACCGGGTCGCCGACCTATGGCGAAACGGCAATCCGGATCCTCCACAAATCTTGACCGGCTTCTTCTATCTACCGGGTAGAACTGCCTCAAGCGCCAACTACGATGTCACCGGTGTTGAGGAGTGGGTCACCCGTAAAAAAATGGGAGGCCGATTTCGCAATGCGCCCGTAATGGGCGATCGACTTCAAGGCATCGGAAGCTGGAGCGTCAGCAACAATAGCGGACGCCCGACCTGGTTCACCGACAGCGACGGAAAAAGCGTCCCGACCGCCACGCACCGAAACAGCGATGGCTCACCCAAAGGTGGGAATTTCCTTTTTGAAGATGGTCATGTCTCATGGACCAACTTCCGACTCAACAACGCACGAGACTCGATCGATTTGGGAGCTACAGTCGGAAACTGGCTTTGCTTTTACAAGATCCCCATTAACGAATAGCGGATGGAACGAGCACCATCAAGTTGCTCGCAATCAATCAATCGTCACAATCGAAAACGGTTTCCCCTTCATTAGGGCGTCGATTCTATCCCGTTCCAAAACAATCACCCTCCGCGCTTCGATACCCAAAACCGCTACTCCCGACTCCAAACACGATTCTACAGTCGCCGCTCCAATGCAGGGGATGTCAAAACGCATGTCATGGTTTTCCTTGGCGACCTTTACGGCCACTCCACCCCCTTTCTTACCAGCCAACTCCCCGCCACGACGAAGACATCGGTCCGTTCCTTCGAAGCCTTCGGCGGCGAGCACCGTACCTTCCTTCACCACGACGCTTTGACCGATATTCAAACGCGAAACCTCCTTGGCGATCCCAAGGCCAAAAGCCACATCCTCCTTCTGACTCGCCGTCAATTCACGCCCCAACAAGAATCCCGCCTCGGGCATCAGTGGCGCTAACCAGGGGGTCGCTTCAATCAGCTCAATCCCATCCTTCTGCAATTCATCGGCGATCCCCCCAAAGATCGTGTGCGCGTTCTTTTCTTTCAGCCGAAGCAGCAAAGCAGCCGCTCGAAGATCCGGTCGAACGTTGTAGAGATTCTTAGGAGCAACTTGCCCTCCCATCACACACTGCGTGATGCCTTGCTTCTTGAAGGCACGAATCATCTTTGATAGCTGGCCCACTTTGACATAGACCATCTCATCCACGAGATCTTCCAAGGCGGGATCGGTTTCGCCTTCAAAACCAACGACAACCAAGCGGCCGACACCCGCTTTGCGAGCCAAGCGCGCGATCTCCAGCGGCAAAGAAAAGCTCCCCGCAATGATTCCCAATGATTCCAACGCCGTCGACATGCCGCGACCCTACCGCATCGCCCAAGCGCATCAACGAGAAAAGTCACCTAGACTTAATCGCTGTTGGGTTGCGCTTCGTGCAAACTTTGGCATCGTTTTCAGCGCATGCGGCACTACGCCATCCATACGGTCAACATCTTGTTTCTGATCATTATTCTGATTGGAGTGCCCGCCGCAACCAGCGTTCGCCTCGGTTCGCTTCAAATCGGTTCCCGCCCCGCTTCGGAAATCGTGACCCTTGGCCTCATCGGTCTGGCCATGACGATAAACTTCACTGGCTGGCTCTTCCTCGGAGCAAAACGAAAAACTCGACAACTCTGGTTCCGGTGGTCCATCGCCTTCGGACTCCTCTTCGCCTTTGAACTCATCTTCTTCGAAGGTTATCTCGACTTCGATTGGCTCCAAAGCTCCCTCCTCTGGCTCAAATCCAAAATCTAACTTCTCATTTCCAATTTCTCACTTCTTATTTCTCACCTCTCACTTCAATAAAAGTATTTCTACGCATTTCTTGTTTACTAAACCCAACCACTTCTAGTATCACCTCCCGAATGCTTGCCAAGGTTTACTCAGCGGCTGTCGCCGGAGTTCACGCCTATCCGATTGAGGTCGAAGTGAACGCAGATTGGGGAGACACCAAGATTCTCATCGTCGGCCTACCAGATGCGGCAGTACGTGAATCGCGTGATCGTGTGACGACGGCCATCACCAACAGTGGCTACCGTTTCCCTATGGGGAAAACAACCATCAATCTCGCCCCTGCTGACGTCAAAAAAGAGGGACCGAGCTTCGATCTTCCCATCGCCATTGGTATGCTTGCCGCCAGCGATCAGTGCCACGCCCCCAAACTTGAGGAATACCTCATGGTGGGTGAACTTGCGCTCACGGGGGCGATTCGGCCGATCAAAGGGACACTTCCAATCGCGCTCCGAGCAAGAGACGAAGGCAAGCTAGGGCTCCTCGTGCCCGCCGCAAACGCAGCCGAGGCGGCGGTCGTCGAAGGTCTCAAAGTGTATCCAATCGAGAACCTGCACCAAGCCGCGCAATTTCTGGCACAACAAACAGACATCCGTCCACGCTCGGTCAGCATCGACAGCCTGTTTGAAGATCATCACCAGGCCACCGAGGACTTTGCCGACGTCCGCGGTCAAGAAAGCGTCAAGAGAGCCCTGGAGGTGGCCGCAGCGGGCGGACACAACGTCCTGCTCATTGGTCCCCCCGGAACTGGCAAATCGATGCTAGCGAAACGGCTCCCCAGCATCTTACCGCCTCTGACCCTTGATGAAGCTCTCGAAACGACCAAAATCCACAGCATTGCAGGCATTCTCCGCTCAAACGAAGCCCTGGTCACTCAGCGTCCCTTTCGCACCCCGCACCACACGGCCAGCGACGCCGGTCTCCTTGGAGGGAGCGCCAATCCATCGCCCGGTGAAATATCGATTGCGCACAACGGCGTTCTCTTTCTAGACGAGCTTCCTGAGTTCAAGCGCAGCGTCCTCGAAACCCTGAGGCAGCCACTGGAAGAGGGACGCGTGACCATCTCGCGCGCCGCTGGGACCGTTACCTTCCCTGCCAACTTCATGCTCATCGCAGCGATGAACCCCAGCCCCGACGGAAAGATGCCGCAAAACTCCCAATGCTCACCCAGAGAAATTCAGCGCTACCTCGGCAAGATCTCGGGTCCCTTGCTCGATCGGATCGATATGCATATTGAAGTCCCTTTAGTCCCATTCAAGAAAATGACCAGCAATCAGAACGGAGAAGGATCATTAACAATCCGAACACGAGTCACCGCCGCCCGAGGGATTCAGCAGCGACGATTCAAAGAAGACACCGCCATCACAAACAACGCTGCCATGGAAACGCGACTACTGAAACAACACTGTCGCCTGGCACGTCCGACGCTAGACCTGTTGCGACAGGCCATGGAAGATCTCCACCTCAGTGCCCGAGCCTATGATCGAATTCTCCGCGTCGCCCGCACCATCGCCGACCTCGCCTCTACGGAATCCATCGAGACCCCACACATTGCCGAAGCCATCCAATACCGGAGCCTTGATCGCCAGATCTGGGCCTGAGTTGAAGGAAAACTGAACCTAGCCTCGAAGAATCATTTCGATCGACATCGCTGCGGCTTCCCGGATTCCGAAGTGATTCTCAACCGCGTCACTAAACTCTCGCTGAAGAATCTGCTCCAAGAGTGGCAGGGCTTCGCGGGCTCCAGGGCCTATCTCTCCGATGGTTCGGATCACAGCCCGTGCAAAATGGAGATCTGTTAGATTATTGAAGCCTCGTTCCTCGAGAAGCTTGATCAAGTACGCGACGGCACCCGACGCCTCACCTCGAAAGCCCCCTAACGCTTCCACCAATCGCTGTCTTGTCCACACAGCCTCGCGATCCCATCCACGACCGCCTGGTTTAAGGGCATTATCCGCCGTCCAAATATCTAGGAGCAAGCTGGGAACAACCTCAGCAGCCTGTGGCCCAATCTTGGAAAGCGCAATCGCATAGCCCCTTCGATAGGGTTCTTCAGCAGCCTTATACGCATCGATCAACAGCGGAATCGCCTCCGCAGCGGCCGGCCCAATATTCCCCAAACTCACCCCGGCTATAAAATCTCCCGCCAATAATCGCTCTGCCAGGAGTGGAACGGCGGGATACGCGTCGGGACCGATGAACCCTACCGCCCAGGTTGCGGTCAGACTCACCTCCGCATTCGAGCTCCGCATCAGCGAGAGCAATTCAGGAACTCCCGATCTCCCCAAGTCTCGAAGCGCGTCGAAGCCCCAGACTGCAGACCGGTTCCCACAACGAACTTGCCCCAACAGAAAGGGCACGGCATCCGTACCAATCCGACGGACCCGGCGAATGGCATCCCATTGCTCAGGGCTACGGTCATCAAAGTGCCCTTCTGGACCTCCACCACCGCTACCGGCACGAACCCCGCCCCCCATCACCTCCAAACACAACTTGCTCAGAGGCACCCATTCAAAGAGGGGTTCAACAATTGGGGTTCCATCCTGACTACGGGCCACGCAAGGCCGCGGACTCGAGCTCGGTGCCACGCAGCCACTCACTGCGGTGAACGAAAGCACCACAAATAGCCAATGACGACACCGCCAACCGTACAGGAACAAACCAAAGCAGCTCCTACTCTGAATGAAGAATGAAACTCGAGGCGATCGCCCAGATGTCGTCCGTGAGGCTCCGAAAACCATGCGCGCCCTTTATACCGGGAGTTCTCCACACCCGGCAACCCCTAGGCTCAACCACGAGCGCCAGCACCGACGCAAACACTCATCAGCGAAGGCAATTTTGATTAGAATTGACTTTTAATTGCCGAACTCAAATCTTTCGAACCATGCATTTTGAGCCCTCAACAATTAGCGACAAGCTTTTCTATGTGTAAAGGAGTCTGCCGTCTTCTGGTTTCTCTTTTCACTTTGCTTGTGGTTCATAGCAATGCAGAAAAATCCCAGCCAACCTACCCAGGGGATGTCGAGCACTTGGCGTTTCGCACGGTGGAGCGACGCGAGAACGATCACCTAAGATTGATGCTTCGTGAGGGGCTCTCGCCAGATTTGAAGGCCAGCGACGGAACAACCTTGCTCATGTATGCTGCCCTCCACGGTGACGCTGAGGGAGTGCATATTCTCTTGGAAGAGGGAGCAGATCCCAATGCCGTGAATGACTATGGAGCGACAGCATTAATTTGGGGTGCAGCCGATGTCGATAAGGTTCGTTATCCCATCAATGAGGGAGCAGATATCAATGTCGCTACGAGATCAAATCGGCCAGGGGCCACTCCGCTGTCTGCAGCATCGAGTCACACAGGTGGAGCTGATAGTGTCGATTTGTTGCTGAAGTCTGGCGCTGACGTTTCGATTCGGGCAAGAAGTGGCTTCCCTGTTGAGTTAGCAGCACAACATGGTTGCTTAGAGTCGGTAAAGCTCCTTCTGAATTACTACAAGAAAGACCGCCGCTCCGATCTCCCGTTCGGCCAGTTACTGGCAAATGCCATTGGGTATGGACACAGTGATGTTGCTTCCTTTCTCTTGAATTGGACCGACTCTGCGAACTTGGATTCGGAGACGTTGAATAAAGGCTTAAGTGAAGCACTTTGGTATCCTCTGCCGATTTTGGCCCAAGATCTCTTAGGAAAAGGGGCAGCGGTCTCGGATCTAATTGGTGCGGCCTCCTCAGACGTCGAATGGGATCCTCTCCTACTGCAGACCTTGATCCAACGAGGAGCGAATTTGAACAAGACAGGTTATCGCGGCCTCAATGCATCGGATCTCTTCAATCTTCGAGGTTTTCACGAGTCACAGCAATTGCTTTCAGTCGAAGGGCTGAAAGCTTCTGATCCTCCCAAGAAACGCCTCATACCTGACAACCATGTTCAGCTTAACGATGAGACTCGCTCAAACACCATCAAGAACGCGGTCCGTAAAAGTCTCGATCTGCTCCTTCGGAGCTCGGACTTGTTCTTAAACAACAAACAGAGCTGTACCTCGTGCCACCATCAGGATCTTCCCGCAATGGCAGCATCCATCGCCAGGACCCGAGGCATCTACTTTCAAGACGCATCCTTGGATAGGATTGTTGCGAAGCAGTGGAAACGTCATTTTCGAACACAAAGTATCATGGCATATGATCGGTCCCGAGGTTTCAGTGGCGACCCGTCCAAAGCGACAGGCTACCTTCTTTGGGCTTGGTCCACACAAGGTTTGCCTGCCAATTCGGTTACCAAAGCTGGGGTCTGGTATCTGGCCGGCAGCCAACTGCCCGATGGTTCGTGGCATGGGCACAGTCCGCGGATGCCTATCCAGGATGGGGCTCATCAAGGAACCGCCTTGTCACTCAGAGCGCTTAAGTCATATCCCCTGCCTGGCAGGGAAAAAGAAATGGGAGAACGTATTGATCGGGCACGGAATTGGTTAGAGAAACATCCAGGGGACACTCTTACGCACCAGGCGTTTCGCTTGTTGGGCATGGCCTGGGCTGGGTCAGAATCCGATGTTTTGGAAGCCGGTATGATGGACCTTTCGGATATTCAGAACCCTGACGGTGGATGGTCACAGTTGGAAAAGTTGCCAAGCGATGCTTGGGCGACAGGCTTAGTACTCTTCGCCCTTCAAACAGCCGGAATAAACGTTCTTGGCGATGTTTACGACCGCGGGGTTCAGTTTCTGCTCAACACCCAATTCGAAGATGGTTCGTGGTTTGTTCACAGCCGATCCGATCCTTCCCTCCCCCATTTCGATACCCAATTCCCTTTCGGGCGACATCAGTGGATTTCAGCAGCTGGAACTGCGTTGGCAGCCGCCAGCCTCGCATTGTCTTTAGATCCAATAAGCGACCAAGAGATTCGAAAACCACAAACCGTAGAAGAAATTTACTCTAGGTATCTAGAGCAAGAGTCCTCGAAGAGCGCCCCTAATGACTTGTCTTTTGAATTCGGACAGGAACGTACGGTGGACTTTGAGCGCGATATTGCCCCGATTTTGGAGTCTTCATGTTTAGATTGTCATGATGATGAAATGAAAGAAGGGGATTTTAAAACGACCGATCGTAGTTCAATCATCAATGGTGGCAGAAGTGGAAGGGCCGCCATCCATTTAGGCAGAGGCACCGAAAGCCTTTTGATTCGCCATGTCACGGACCAAATAGAGGACATGGAAATGCCCCCTCTAGCTAAACGTAACTCTTACCCAAAACTAACTCCCGAAGAGGTCACCAAGCTAATCACATGGATTGATGAGGGAGCGGATTGGCCGGAAGGAGTCGTTATAGAATAACAGAGGCTCCATCCCTGAGACCACGAGATTCGGTCGGCGCTGGCAATTCTCTTTCGGTTGAGAGGTCTTGATCGAAGCAGCCAGCTTTTCGGTGAAAACGAAGGCCAGATTCGAACGAGCAACTCAACGCAGCCACTCAGTGCGGTGAACGTAAGCACATACAAGACCAACGAAGACGCCTCACAATCAAGGAAAGCCCCCCAGAGGCAGTCCACCTCGTGACGTCTGTGAAGCTCCGAAAACCATGCGGCCACGTTTATAACGCGAGTCCCTCGCAACCGGCAACCCCTCGATCGATCCTAGAACGGACGTCCCTACTGTAGAGGACGTCGAGCCACAGAATCAGCCAACGAGCCCCCAAGGCTGAGAGCCTCCTGTCCGGCCCCCCGCACTAGTAGGCGCTGGCAAATTCTTCATCGGTGACAATATCCACGCCCATCAGTACGTAGTCGTGGTAGGCGGCGTTGAAGTCTTGAATATACTCCGGCAGTCGGGTGAGCTCGCGAAATCCCATCGCGGCAAAAGACCGGATTGCAATCCTCCGCTCACCGTTGAATTCGGCTTCCAGCTTGGTCAAGCCGCAATAGCGCGCGATCTCGACCAGATCTTCGATGATCCTCGAAGACATCCCCACTCCCCGAGTCTCTGGATGCACCAAAACATTCACTTCACCGATGTGACGTTTCCATCCGCCGAGTCGTTGCCGCAGACGTCCGAAGGCCCGGATCTTGCCCGCCTGCTCCAAGACCAAGATTGGGGTGACTTCATCATCACGCTCAAAAAACCACTTCTCGAAGGGCTCTCGATCCGTCAGTCGTTTTTTCACAAACATGCGTTCCTCCTCAGGGATCGCGGTCCAAAACCGATGCAGGGAGATCGCATCCTCATCCCGGACGGGACGCAGCTCATAGGTTTCATCATTTTTCATTGTGACTTTGGTGGGATACTTTTCGAGAACGAATTCGAGAGACATAGAAGGCTTCTTTCCGCTGAGTTAAGAGAACGAAGCAAGCCAATCATTCACGGCACGCTTTCTCACGAAACCGAGCTAGGAACAACTGCCCTGCGGGCATGATCGAGCAAGGACCCTGCCCTCGTGGAAAGCATCCGAGACGCCCCCTTTCCATTCAAGCCGACAACGACGGCACACGAGGAATTTCACTCATCATCATAATGAATGAACTCGCCCCCCCTACTCGAAGTCAGAATCGCTCTAACCCGCAGGCAGGAAAATGGTTTCGGAGCGATCAAACTCCCGATGAACGTAAGTCCCCAAAATCGAGCGCACTATCGCCCCCGGAAGATCAAGGAGAGAGCTTCAATTTACCGAATGAGATATGAGTTCGAGGTCGAGTCGCTGTTCCGCTGTCCCAGACACACCGGAAATCGCCGGGCGCAACCTCGACAAGAGTAGGATAGGAATTCTTGATCCCAGAGTGATAGAAGGTTTTCTGATCGCTCCACGCGCCGCCTCGCGGTTTGGTCTTGTAGCGCAGAGAGGTTCGTCCGCCGTTCGGAAATCCAGGGGCTCGATCTCGTTGCGCAGGACCATCGCTGTAGACATAAATGTGCCCACCAGACCGCGTATGAGAAAAGTACCCTTTCGATTTCGCGTTATGCAATTCAGGTTCAGGCTGCGCAACGGACCAAGTATGCCCCCCATCTCGACTCACACTCGAATACGCCCGCGGAGGATTGGTTGTCTTGTTCGTTTCGTCGTAATCTGCGGTGCGCATGACAATCTTTAGCTCACCATTCCGGTCACCATAGCCGATGTTTCCTTCATGCAGAAAAACCCGCGTCTGCGTGGGCTGCGGAATGTAAGCCTCGAGTTTCCACTCCAACAAACTCGTACTGCTAAGAACAAAGTGATCACGCGAGCCACGTGGATCCGACGCGAGGGTATTTCGATGAGCGGGAAGGAGAAATGTTTTCACCCCATCAATCTCAGTCTCGACAATACTCGCGTTCAAGATCAAAGGCCCCGTGTACTGCATCGCTAGTTCAACCGGAGTCCAACTGCGCCCCCAGTCTGCGCTGAACGCAGCGACCAGATGAGATTCCTCGCTGTTCCGCTGCGCAAGAGAGCAACGCATCGCAAAACACCAAACAACCTTCTGCCCGGATGGACGATAGAGGACAGGATTGGCATAGCCGAACTGAATCCCCCCTCGCCGTTCAGAATGATCAAAGACAGGCACGGGCTCTTCCCACGAATCACCGTCATTCCGCGAGATCGCAACCAGAATATCGCCCATGTCTTTCTTGCCATTCCGCATCGCACCATAGGCAACAATCAGATGGTCGGACTTGTCACCCTGAATAATAAACGGCTGCCAAACTCGCCAAGACTGCGGATGCTGTTCAACCCGCCGGATCACGCGATAATCGGTTATGTCTCCTTCATAGTCATGGTCCTGGGCCTGAGCCTGAGCCAGGCATGATCCGAGTAACATCATTGAAAGAATGGTATTCTTCATTGTTCCGGTCCTTTCGCTCTCAAAGCGGTAGCATTCTCTTTTGGCAACCAAGCCGACAGCTCCTTCTTCACGGCATCGAAGGCTCCGTTCTCCGCCAAATTGGTCCACTCATTCGGATCCTTGGAATGATCGTAGAGTTCTTCATCTCCATTGACATAACGGATGTAGCGCCAGCGCTGCGAGCGGAGCGCATGATTGCCTCGACCATAGGTCGTCAGCACCGGCCGATCCCATCGACTGGAGGGACGTTCCAAGAGCGGAACCAAGCTCCGCCCATCCAGCAGACTGATGCTTGGCAGTCCGCATAGCTCAATGAGGGTAGGAAAAATATCGATCGCGCCAACCGGTTTACCGCAGCGAACACCTTCACCTTCGGTCCCAGGGACAGATAGGATGAAGGGAATCCGAGTAGATCGCTCCCAAAGGGTCATCTTATGCAAGCGATGCTTTTCGCCGAGGTGCCAGCCGTGATCAGACCAAAAGACAATCACTGTGTTGTCGGCTGCCGGACCAGAATCCAACGCATCAAGCAAACGCCCCACCATGGCATCAGCGAAGGTGATACTCGCAAGGTAGGCCTGCAGCAGTTCACGATACTTGCCGTGTTTGACCACGAGTTCGTAGTCGGCCGCCCGCCCAGCCGCCATAGCCTTTCCTGCCGGCGGCAGATCCTCGAGATCATCAGCTTTGATCTCAGGACCCCGGAGCTGCTCAGGAGAATACATATCAAAATACTTTCTCGGGGCATAGAACGGCAAATGAGGCCGATAGATCCCAGCGGCGAGAAAAAAGGGTTTCTCGCCAGGATTCTCCAGAAATCTCGCCGCCCACTCAACCAAACGACCATCGCCGGTTTCGTCATCGGGTTTATCGAGAGCTCCCCAATCAAATTCTCGCGGATTCTTGGGCGGCTGGCTCAGAGCCCTCACCGAGGGCAAGTCATTGAGCGGAAAAGGGGCAGGCCAGACAAAAGGCTTCACACTCAGGCCTCGGGACAGACGGTCCTGATAGGGACCGTCGAATTTCTGATCAAAATAAGTATCCCAATCCGACCGACGATTGAAGCCAGGCATGTGATGATAAACCTTCCCTCCGCCCAGCACACGATATCCGTTGGCCTTAAAGTGACTCGGAAGAGAGACCACTTTGGGCCACCAACGGTGCCACACCGGTTTGTTGTCATAAACACCGGTCGACGAAGGCAGCCTTCCGGTCATCACCGCCACCCTGGAAGGATTGCAAACCGGAGAAGGAACATGCGCATTCGTAAAGAGGGTTCCGCGTCGGGCCAAGCGGTCGATATTCGGCGTTCGCACGTCGGGATGCCCCTCCAAACACCCTACCCAATCGTTCATGTCATCGACAATGACCATGAGTACATTCGGACGAGCCTCTACCTCTCCACCACCGGCGTTCAGGCCCAGAACAGCACCCATTCCGAGGAGCAAGCCGCTCGACAAATTCCTCCAGCTCATCTCACTCCTTTCTCATTCTTACCGAGTTCACCCATTCGATTTAAGTATGTGGGGTAACGCCACCCCCGTTCCCGTGCCGCCTTCTTACTCGTTACCTTCCCAAGTTCACGTGCAAGACGCCGCAGAAGATCATCATCCAAAAGCGGATCCTGTGACTGCCGTCGCCAGTCGTTCAATTGCTGCGCTAGTTCGGTTCGCACCGCTTCAAATTCGGAATTCTCAGCCAAATTGCGAAATTCATAGGGATCGGACTCTAGATCATAAAGTTCGTAGCGGGGAGGATGGCGCATGCGAGCATAGGCGCTCGCAACGGGTTCAGGAGCCATCGACAATAGGGCCTCGAAATCGATGTCGACGTGCGGGGAACTGTTCTTTACCTCCCCGACCATCTTGTTCAAAGTTGACGCAAAATCAGGGTGTTCACTCCCAGGGAAAAGGCTCTCTATCAATTTGAAGCGACGGTTGCGCACAGCGCGTTGAGGAAAGAAGTTCTTTGCCGCATGCGCGTGATACTCGGTGAAGACATATCGACGCCAATCCGCGACATCTCCCGGCTGGAACAACGCGTGCCAATCTCGCCCCGGAAGCCCCGCTACGGAAACTGCACCAGCAGCAGTCAGGAGAGTTGGCATCAGGTCAATCGTGGAGACCAACTCCTCTCTGACTTGCGGCACAATATGTCCGGGCCAGCGTATCAGGAGCGGAATCCTCACCCCTCCTTCATAGCATGTCCGTTTGCCACGCAACATGTCGACCCCATGATCTCCCAAGTAGACAACGATGGTATCATCAGCTTTTCCTGAAGCGTCCAGAGCGGCCAACAGATCCCCAACCATCGTATCCATTCGATTGATACAATTGTAGTAGTCAGCAATCATTTCCCGCCACGCAGGCGGATCGATTCCCATGAAGGGCATCGCGCGAACTTCCTGCCCCGTTTGAGGCCGTTCCGGAAGCCCTTCCACTTGCCGAACCCAAGGATCGTGAGGGTCCGGGTAGTTCACACTTAGAAAAAAAGGGCGACTCCCGGCTGTCATGAACGCCGAAGCGTACGCCGCGTAGCGATCCAAGCCCTCTCTCTTGAAGTTGGCATTGGGAATCTTGTGAACGTCGAAAGGAAAGGCCGAGGCCGGATTGATATGGAGTTTCCCGATGAGTCCCGTGCGATAGCCACAGGCCTTTAGACTGCGAGGGAGATTCGGCGTTCTTTCGTCGTAGAGCCGAAACTGCCAGGTCGCCAAACCAATCTGACCGTGTTGATGAGGATACAGCCCTGTCAAGATACTGGCCCGACTTTGACTGCAGCCCGCCTGAGGCACAAAGGCCCTATCGAAGCGAATCCCCTCACTGGCCAAGCGATCAAGGTTCGGCGTGCGGGCATAGGGATCACCATAGCAGCCGATCTCGGGTCCGTTGTCTTCGGAAACAATGAGGAGAATATTCGGCGCACCTGCTTTCAGATGAAGTCCCAAGAGACTCAAGCTCACGATAAGAATGCGCATTTTCATCAGCAATACAGATCGATTGACAATCGAGAGCATGGAGCCACGACGGCCAGCCACAAAGCATCCGCCTTATGCGTCCTTCACACCTGGAAGGGCCTCTCAACGGGTGGAGGTGTAAGAATGATTCACGAACTCGACGCGATCAATCAATTTCCCCAAGTATGGATTCAATTTCTCCGGGGCCAATCAACCATCCCCCCCCCCTCGCCGAATCCCAGAATAGTCTCATTGAGAGGACGTTTTGTGGATCGCATCAAAGACCGTTCCGTTCTAGGATCATTGAATGCAAACACGTCATCTCCGGCTGATACTCCTTGTCATCACGGGCGTCGCACTCATTGGGTGTTTGCGGGCGCAAACGCTCCCCACGCCCCCGAGGGATCAGCGTTTAAAAGCATTACTTGGCGAGAAAGGAGACTTCTCATTCACGCCACCGGCTTCCGTGGCCGACTGGCAACAACGCTCCGACCGCGTTCGCAACATCCTTCGGGTCACATTGGGCCTATGGCCTGCTCCGACTCGGACTCCGCTGAAGCCTACGATCCATGGCCGCATCAGCTTTGACGATTATACTATCGAGAAGGTCATACTCGAGAGTGCACCCGGATTCTTTCTAACCGGCAACCTCTACCGCCCGTCTCCATCGAACTCTAAGCAACGGCATCCCGCGGTCCTGAGTCCTCACGGACACTTTCCAGGGGGCCGGTTTATCGACGAAGGCCAGCATGGAGTGAGAATGAAAATCGCAGCGGGAGCTGAACGATTCGAGAATGGCGGTCGCAGCTTCATGCAATCTCGCTGCGTCCAGTTGGCACGGATGGGCTGTGTCGTTTTTCACTACGACATGATTGGATACGGCGACAGTCTTCAGATCCCACTCGACGTGGCCCATCGCTTTTCAGGGCTCCGTCGTAGCTTCACCGAGCCACCCATTACTGGCTTCTATAGCGCCAGATCGGAGCAACACCTATTCAACCCCATGGGCCTCCATGTGTGGAACTCACAACGCGCACTCGACTTTCTCAGCAGCCTCCCAGATGTCGATCCGGAACGCATTGCTGTAACCGGGGGCAGCGGAGGGGGAACTCAAACCTTCATGTTGTGCGCGGTCGATGATCGGCCTCTGGTTAGCGTGCCCGTCGTGATTTTATCCACAACTCGCCAAGGGGGCTGCACCTGTGAAAACATCAGCGGACTCCGATGGGGCTCCTTCAATTTGGAATTTGCGGCCCTTCATGCTCCCAAGCCACAGATGCTGATTTCCGCTGACGACGCGACTCGGACAATGACCGAGCGCGGGTTCCCCGAGCTCAGCAGCCTCTATCAACTGCTCGGATCTCGATCACACGTCTCCCACACATCGCTCCTCCATTTCCCCCACAACTACAACTACGTCAGTCGAACCGCGATGTATCATTGGCTGAATCGACACCTCCAGTTGGGGCACGAGGAACCGATTCTCGAACGTGACTACGACCGGCAATCACAAGAAAAGCTGACTGTCTGGAATGAGCAACATCCCCAACCCTCGAGTCACCCCGAATTCGTCGATCAATTGCGCGATTGGTTCGCGGAAGATGCGCAACAACAACTCGCAGCACTCACGCCCGACCAACCCGGTCAGATGCAGAGATATCGACACGTGGTCGGTAAGGGCTGGTCCGTGATCCTTAGAAAACTTCCAAGCCATTTCGCCCCCACATGGAGTCCCTTGAAAACAATTCAGCAATCGGGGAATGAAGTGACGCACGGTGAACTCAGCTATCTGACATTCAATGGCCGGCAAGCTCGCCTCCCGGTCGTTAGAATAAAGCCAAGCACGACGAACCGCAGCCCCACATCATCGCTCATCTGGTTTCACCCTCGCGGCAAAGCCAGTCTCACGGAAGCCAACGGAACACTTCGTTCGGAGGTGCAACGAGCTCTCGAGAATGGCCACGTTGTCATCGGTGCCGATCTGTTCCAGCAAGGCGAATATTTGGGAGGCAAAACGGCCCCTCAGCGTCAACGCCACCTTCCCGGAGAAGAAGCCTTCGCTGGTTGGACGTATTGCTACAATCTCCCTCTTTTCGCTCAACGGACCTACGACGCCATGGCAGTCATGTCGTGGGCCACGCAACAGCATCAAGACGCAGGCAAATTCAACCTGCTCGCAAGGGGGCAAGCAGGCCCCATCGCCGGTGCAGCGCTGGCTCTAGGATCGTGGTCACGGCTGCGATCTTCATTCATCGAGACCGAGGGCTTCCGCTTCAAAAACGTCGAGCATGTCTACGACGCCGATTTTCTTCCCGGGGCCGTAAAATATGGCGACTTACCTGGCCTGCTGGCCTTGGCAGCCCCACAGAGGCTTCGTATCAGCGGAGAGTCTGAGGCTTCACTCTCGTTAGTCCGCGCGGCATACCATTCGGAGGGGCTTTCGGACCACCTCCAGCTTGGCGACTGGACCGCGCAGGAAGCAATCGAGTGGCTGAGTCAAAAGCCCTGAGCTCAAGCTAGACGGTAGAACTCTTCCCACCCTTTTCGGGGAGCGGTGCCCTTGAGCCACGCGTTTGCGAGCTCATGATTGGTGATCTGCTTGGTCCGGCGATCAAAGGTCAATCGCGCATTAAATTTCTGAGCCAACACCCCGAGACAAAACACCTGACTCAAGGGAGCGGCAACTTCAAATGGTGAAAGGCAAGGCTCCAGCCCTTTGCAGGCTTTGAGGAAGTTTTCGTAATGGTTGGTTCGGTGCCGTGGATAGGACAATAGATCGGGAGAGAGATCAGCAGACTTCTCTTTGGGAATGATCGACAAGGTGCTTCCGTGGGAATGCCCTTTGAAGGTCAGGCCTTCGCCGTAGATCTCTTTTCCAGCCGGCAACTCCTGCGCGGGCTTCACTCGGCCGTTGACCGGGACAAGGTCTCGATCGATCTTGATATCTCCATACCCTTCTGGAACGAGTGGGTGGTTTCCCTTTCCATCATACCACGTCACCGTCACCGGTGGCATTTCGCGTCGAGCCGGGAACTTAAACTCAAGTGTGGATGCTTGCGGGAAGAACAATGGATTATGGCCTTCGATCTTGATCGGCCTCACCTGCTCGGGAAGCCCCAGATCTAGAAACTGATGAAATCCGTCCATGATGTGCGCCCCCCAATCTCCCAGAGCACCCATCCCGAAATCGTACCAACAGCGCCACTGCCCTCGCACGAAATCGCGATGGTAGTCGTGATGTTGCGCTGTCATTAACCACGTGTCCCAGTCGAGTGTCTCGGGAACGGGCTGAGCTTGCGGAAAGCGAGTGAGAGAGGTATCCCAACCATGCCAGCGCCGACCGCCATTCATATGAGCGGTGATCTCACGCACATTACGAATCAGGCCCTTCTCCACCCAGCTTTTGAACTGATAGTAATTATCTTGACAATGTCCCTGATTGCCCATCTGAGTTGCCACACCGTATTTCTTAGCCGCTTGCATCAAGAGTTCGGATTCTTGAAACGTACGCGTGAGCGGTTTCTCCACATACACGTGCTTCCCGAGCGACATCGCCAGAATGGCAATTGGAAAGTGCGAAAAATCGGGCGTGCCCACCGTCACCGCGTCGATTGAATCCGCCATCTGATCGAACATTTCACGGAAGTCCTGAAACTTGGGAAGATCCGGAAAGGCCTGCAAACTTTTCAGCGTATGAGGGCCGCCCATATCCACATCACAAAGCGCAACCAGCTCAGCCAAGCCCGTTTGATGCATCGAACGCAGGTCACTCCCCCCTTGATTCCCGATTCCACAGCAGGCCAATCGGACTCGTTCACTCGGGACGACCGTTCGTGGTCGAACCAAGTTCCCAGCCCGATCCCTCACTTCCGACTGGCTTCGGACAATGTGCGCCGGAAGAACACTGATAGTAGCGAGCGACGCGAGACTCTTGGTTAAAAAATGGCGGCGCGTCGTAACGCCAAACTCAGGCTTCTTCGAGAATTCGTTTCTTGGACTCATCACTTTGCAGGGCACAACAATAAACTAAAGAAGACGATCCGCCGAGCGACTAGTTCACTCCCGGTTTGGGTCCGTGTTGTTTAGATACTCTTCGATATTGGTATAGCCATCCGCGTCGGCATCCGAGGCGCTATCCCAGGATAACTCGCCCCGTGGATGATACCGGCGCTCCCAGTCGTCTGGCATCCCGTCGGCATCGGTGTCGACGGGGGCAACAGCAGACCGGAGCTCCGGCCACCCGCCAACAGCAGTTTGACTTGAGATGATCCCGTCACCGAACGTCGTACGCCCAGACCTCACTTCACCAATAATGCGATCATCAAGCGGATCTCTCCGCGGCAATACCGCACCGGCATGCTTCAATACCTTCTCGTAGGCGACCTCTGGAGTATCCGTCAGAACGGGAGCAAAATCGACAGGTTCATCCACCAAGACCGACGCAGGATGAAGCTTGGGATCATCAATGGTCACCAACTCCTTCCCCCGCGTGACTCCCGAATGAGTCTGGAGCAGATTCCCCGCAACATGCCACACTCCAAAACTGCCCGTGTCGAGGCATTGCATTTTGACCACCGAGGAAAGCTCTCGCGAAGCAGGCCCAGCCTTATAGTAATTGTTCACCACGTTGATACTCTCAGGGCGGCCATCGAGTCTTCGCTTCTGCCAGTTGAAAATCACGTTATTGCGAAAGTCCAGATTGAAGGTTGGATTGCTCGTTTCCCCCGCGATGCTCGGATTGCGCCCGGCATTATTGGCCAAGAGGTTGTGGTGATACGATGAGTTCTTGCCTCCGAGAGAGGCGGCAAATCCATGACCGTTTCGAAGTGGGGAATCATGCAGCGACTCCGAGATCAAACACCATTGAATCGTGATATTCTTGGAACCGTGATAGGTATTGACGGCTTCGTCCAAAGTCCAACTGACAGAGCAATGATCGACGATCACATTCTCTGCATTCGAAATATCGATACCATCCATCAGTTTGCCCGCCTCATCGCCCAGCCGGACCCGAAGATAACGAACCACGGAATCATCAGCCGAAATGTTCAACGGATATCTCTTGAGGCAAATCCCATCTCCTGGCGCCGTCTGACCCGCAATTGTAATGCGAGGATTGAGCACACGTAAGGTCGACTGCAAGTCGATGGTTCCCGACACCTTAAAAACGACGGTCCTCGGTCCATCCGCCTCAACGGCGGCACGAAGGCTGCCCGGGCCGCTATCATTCAGATTGGTCACAAATAAAACCTCGCCACCGCGCCCCCCTTTCGAGAAGCGACCAAAGCCCTCCGCTCCAGGAAACGCCAGTTGCTCTCCGAGCAAAACAGGGGAGGCCCCGCAGGCGAAGATCAGCGAGAACGCAACAAAGAATCGATTCATCATTTTCATCACATTAGTTAAAGGAAAAACCAAATCCCGCGATCCTCCTCCCTAGAGGGCCCACCCTTCTCGATAATGGCGTCGAACGAATTGGTTCGCCGCTTCGTCCCTCACACCTGAAGCAAGCCCATGTCCTTTTGACTACTCCCAAAACGATCCACACCGATACCATGGTGATGGAGTAATTCTAGATAAAGATTGCAGAGTGGCGTCGGTTCCTGCAAAGCCCGGTAGCCCTCATGCCGATAACCACCCCCTGCCACAATCATAGGGAGGTTATTGCAAGTATGGTTCGAGGCATCACCAAAGTTGCTACCAAAGACAACGGTGGTGTGATCGAGCAGCGTGCCGTCGCCTTCCTTGACTCGATCCAGTTCGGAGAGAAATCGATTGAAGTGCCGTAGCGTATCAATCTCAATCTTACTCAGTTGGGCAATCGTATCCGCCTTGCCACCATGATGAGACAAAGTATGCCAGCCCCCAACAGCGCCGGGCACCTTGATCGCCCCGTCAATCCAGTCCAGCGACAAAGTAATGACACGCGTCGAATCGGTTTGAAAGGCGAGCTTAGCCAAGTCAAACAGATTTCTGATTTTAGTAGAGAAGCTGAATTCTTGGTCGTCACTCAAAGAATAATCGACACTCGGCTTCTCGGTCTTCATCCAGAATTCTTCATGTTTCAAGCGAGCCCGTAACTCATCGACCACAAGCCCGTAACTCTCCAACTTCCCTGACGGAGCCCCGCCCTGTTGGAGCGCCTGCATATCCCGCCGCAGGCAATCGAGGATCATTTGATCGTTCTGAATCTTGAGTTTCTTCGCTCTCAAATCTTCTTTCCCAAACAGCATCTCAAAGATCTGTTCCTCGTCGTGCATCGGAGGAATCGCGCTTCCCCGGTCATTCCACGAGATCCCCCAACCGCGATCGTAGATACTGAAGTTGAGAAAAGGGAATCGAGTCTCCCCTCCCAAATCGCGAGCCAGAATCTGATCGAGCGAGATCCCATTCACGAAGGTTGGAGACTCAGGACTAGGAGTCCCCGTGAGAAAGGACTTCTCTGAGTCATGATTGCTCGTTTCCATGCCCGGATGAAACAGGTTCCCGAACACGGTCACCTTATCCAGAACGGAGAGATTCTTCAGATATTCAGATGAGGAGAGATCTCGCCCCTCCCGAGGAAAGAAATAAGGCTCGTAAAACCCCAAGCAACTGCAAACGAAGATCACTCGTCTCGGAGGGGCCTGAGGCAGGCTCTCCCCAACCGCGCGAACACCGAGTGAGCGCAGCGCCATCGGAAGAGCCAAACCAAACTTCAGAAAATCTTTTCGATTGATACTCCTCATCATTGCAGTTCTCCCAAGGAATAGATCAGGGTCTGCGCCAGCAAGTCTTTCATCCGGCATTGTTCGGCCACGTTCGGTATCATGGCATAAAGATCGAGGCGTTGGCGCAAGCTCGGCTGATATCCGTTCGCGTATTCGAAGAATGTTTTTACAAAGTGATAGGCGACCTTTTTGTGATCCGCGAGCAGAACCTTCTTGAGCCCAAAGATGTCGCTGAATGCCGTCCCAAAGATATCACCCGAAGGATCTACGGGGTCCCCCGCCCGATAGTACCCACTCGGACGATACTGGAAAGTTCCCTTGTGCGGTCGTTTCACACGGTAATGCTCCCGCCATTGCCCGGTCGCATCGAAGCTTTCGAGAGCAAACCCATAGGGATCGATACTCTTATGGCAGGCATAGCAGGATGGGGAACGCTTATGTTGTTCGATCTGACCTCTCAGGTTGAGCGATTCCTCCCCCGGCATTGATTCGATCTCCCCAACATTCTCAGGCGGCGGAGACAGGGTATTCCCTGCCACCCTTTTTGAGATCCAGGCGCCACGTAAGATGGGCGATGTATCAAAGCCATCGGCAGTCACCTTGAGCACACTCCCCATCGTCAACAAACCACCCCGAGGAACCTCTGGACCAAAATGAACCTTCCGCATCCGTTGCCCCACCACGCCTTCGATCCCATAGTGCTGCGCCAGTCGTTGGTTGAGAAACGAAAAATTCGAATCGATCAGATGCCCCACCGACCGGTTCTCCCGAATCAGCGCAGCAAGATAGGCTTCTGTCTCCAGCGGCAGGTATCGATTCAGCAAGTCGTCGTACAAAGGATAGAGTTTCAATGAGGGAGTCACTTCTTTGAACTTTCGCAAGTCCAACCACTGACGACACAGAGACCGAACCATGCGGTCACTCCTCGGATCCAGAAGCATTCTCTCAATCTCAGAATCCAAGGCACTCCCCACGAGCTGATCTGTCTTTGCGATTTTCATGAGACCCTGGTCCGGCACGGATAGCCAAAGGACCCGAGCCAATACCGCCGCAGTCTCATACGATGGATTCACGTGATTGCCAGGCACCATCAAAAAACGATGTGAGCCCAGAACTGCCTTCAATCCCAATCGGGTCGCCTCAACGAAATCTCCTCCCCCTTCCAAGACAGCCATTGCGACTTGGAAATACGGTTCCAAATCCTCGTCCGACAACTGCGACGAAAACGCTCGCTCAGCAAAGCGTCGAATCACCAACCGAAGGTCTGAGACTGAGCGCGAGGAGACCGTCACGGGCAACAAGACATTCTGGGCGGACAGGGCAGTCAGAACATCCAGCTTACCAATCGAAGCCAGCGAGCGCCCGTCCAAGCTAAAGGCATCCGTGACGAGAAACTTGATGAAAGGCTTGCTGGTCGACTCAGCAAAGTGGATAAGCTGCTGATTCGCGAGGCGAATCTCCAAATCCCCCGCTAGTATTGGTTCCCCCCATTCCTCACCGTCTTCGGACACATAAATGGCGTAACTCTTCACTTGCCCATTTCCGTTTCCTCCCGACCACGTTGAGTATGAAAGCCCATCGATCTGTCTTCGCTCTGGATTCTCCAAAATGACGTAGTGGGGCGGCTCTGCCAGTGTGGGACTGAATCGAGTGTGCCAGAAACTTCGATTGGAACCATCCAGCATCTTCTCCTTCCCCATCCCCTCTTGGAAACTACTGACCACGAGACGTCCCCCAATGGCTTCAAGCTGGGAACGAGGAATCAAGGCGTCCTCCGGTTCTCGGGCGGGCCTTTTCAAAGGTAGCCCAGAGAACACTTGTCGATAGGACTTTGGCGGCCATTGATCAAAAACAGGCCCCTGGACTTTCAGTTGTTTGATGTAGATACCCTCTTCGCCATTCTGCTGACGGAAGTTGTGCCTGGAATAGCAGTGCACGGACACAATCTCGCCCGGGTTTAGAAATACGCGAATCGAATGGGGGGCAAGCTCCCCTTCTCCGAGCGAAATAACATCTAACAGACGCTGTGGCTGGGGGCGATCATCGGCGTAGTAGTACTTGCCGGCATAGACCATCAAACTGGCATCCCCCACAAACTCACCCACTTTCATTGCTTCAAAAGTGAGTTCATACCACCCCTTCTCGGGAGTAACAAAATCGTCGTAGAAGAACGAATAATTGTTCCCATTGTTCGCGCGGGTCCAAGAAAACAATATCCCCTCCCGAAAAGGGCGAGTGTAAATATTGTAAGTTCTGTGGCTGTCCTTAATTCGATTCGTTATCCAAACCCGTTCTGGAAGAAAGCCCTTCGACGGCAAAGCAAACTCCAACATGTCATCCAGCGCATGGAAGTAGGCGCCTAGCATTTCGCGGGTCAGTTGGATCCGGCGATCTGTGTCAAAGTTATAGGTTCCTCGGTCCTCGGGTATCATCGAGGTCAGATCAAGTTTCACACCAAGCAGATCATTGGCTGACTGCACAAACTCATGTCGATTGAGGCGACGATACTCATTGGGCAAACGCTCCGCCTCCCGCTCCGCCAACCAACGCAACATCCGATTCCTCTCAACAGCACTTGGCTGATCCTTGTTCGCAGGAGGCATTCGGGAGCTTATCAGATGCTCGAAGACGATGTTCAGATCACTTTTCTGGTTGGCAAGAAGTGATTCAATATTCAGATCACCCTTACTAGTTTCCTCATCATGGCAATCGAAACAATACGTGCCGAAATATTCGAGAGGCGTGTTTTCAGCAGATCGAGCCAACGACGCTTCGGCGCCAACATTCTGCCCGCAGCCTTTCCAAAAAAGCATTGCCACAACCCAAATCGAAGGGCCGAAATAACGGTTGGTTATCGTGCTCGTCAAAGCTTTCTCTCGCTCTCGATCTCGATCTCGTTCCGCGACTCAAGTAGCTCAAGTCAGCTAGGGCAAGGACTCGGTTTGGGGAACATCTGGGAAGGATTGAACAACAAGATCCTAGCTAGAACCAAGCATTTTCAGGAGTGATCACCCTCGCTTCTACTAACCGTTCGTCAGCCCGCCAAGGCTGAGAAAGGAAAGAAATGACCGGCTACCAAGCAGAAAAACCAACGGTCTTCGGCGCCTTCCAGGCTACGACAACTCCGTCATTGAAGGTTCGAACTCTCACCGATAGGCTCGCACAATCTTCACCAGTAAACCGAAAAACAAGAATCCTCTTCAAAAATACTATGACGAGCCCCGGCAATTTCATTAGAACGATTTCAGCCCTTTTTCTTGCCTTAGCTTTGATCACTCGAGCTGACGATCAGCCGACCATTTCCCTCCGTGTCGCAACGGCTCAGATTCCCGTAACGAACTCGATTTCCGAGAACAGCGCAACGATTCATCGAGCCTTGAGGACCGCAATTGAAGAGAAGGCAGACATTCTGCTGACGCCCGAAGGATCGCTCAGTGGGTACACCCCCGAATTCGATCAAGCGGAAGTCGATCGTGAGCTCACCCAGATCATCCAAGTGGCAAGCAACGCGGGGATCGCTTTGGCATTAGGAACGTGCTACGTCGAACCGGACGACAAACGTTGCTACAACCAAATTCGCTTCTACAACCGTTCCGGTAAGTTTCTCGGCTTCCACAGTAAGACACTACTTTGCGGGAGCTTCTCTACCCCTCCTCATGGTGAGATCAACGACTACTCAGTTCGACCTCTCCGCACCTTCGAGATCAAAGGAATCCGCGTCGGCGGCCTGATCTGCAACGACATGTGGGGCAACCCCCAATGCACGCCAATGGATGACCCTCATCTGAGTCAAAAACTATCTAAGGCCGGAGCGCAGATCATCTTTCTCGCAATCAACGGAGGCCGGGATGGCAGTTCCTGGTCGGAAGAGGTCAATTGGCCCTTCCACGAGGTGAATATGCGAATGCGAGCCGCTGCGGGACGGCTCTGGGTCGTGAGCGCTGACAATTCTTTTCCCCACAGCGTCCCCTGTTCAGCTCCTTCCGGTATTCTCATGCCGAATGGCCAATGGGCAAAGCGATCCCCGCGGCAAGGAGAACACGTTACTGTGCATACCATCGAGCTTCCCCAAAAATGATCCCCCTGCCCGTCGGACCACTTCAACGTGATCAGCGACCAGACCTCATGAGAATCCTAAAGACAGTTGCAGCATTGGCCCTGAGCGGATGCCTCATCCAGGCCGAAGGAAATCGTACCGCGAGGCCTTCTCAAAAAGCCTACATCTTCACTTCCTTTCGAAACAACGGCGAGGATGGACTCCACCTCGCCTACAGCACCGACGGATTGACGTTCAAGGCTCTGCGCGGTGACGCGCCATTCCTAGCGCCCCAGGTCGGGGGGAAGCTCATGCGAGATCCCTGCATCATCCAGGGGCCAGACAAGACCTTCCACATGGTTTGGACCACCAGTTGGGAAGATCGCGGCATCGGCATTGCCCACTCACCCGATTTAATCAACTGGTCCGATCAAGCTTTCATCCCCGTCATGGCTCATGAACCGAAAGCAAAGAACTGCTGGGCTCCTGAGATCACCTGGGATCCAGAAGGACAGCAATACGTGATCTACTGGGCGACAACAATCCCGGATCAATTCACAGAAACCGCCCAGGCGGCAGACAAAGGCTGGAATCACCGGATGTATTCGACCACCACCAAAGATTTTCAGACCTACACTGCAACCCGTCTCTTCTACAACCCGGGCTTCAATGTCATTGATTCAACGATTCTCAAAGCGTCTGATCACTACATCATGATCACGAAGGATGAGACCCGCTATCCTCCCGCCAAGAACCTACACCTTGCCACCAGCAAGCGAGTGACGGGCCCCTGGAAAAAGTCAGGAGCCCCCTTCTCTCCTGAAGGCGTATGGGTCGAAGGTGCCACTGCCCTCAAAGTTGGAGAATATTGGTATGTCTATTTCGATTGCTACGCGACGCACCGCTACGGAGCCATGCGAACCAAAGACTTTGAAAACTGGGAGGATGTCTCCGAGCAACTCACGGTTCCCGAAGGCATGCGCCACGGCACCGTCTTGGAGGTTTCCCAAGACGTTCTGGGCGGACTTCTCCAAGTAAAACAAGCCCACGCCCCACAATGATTCACACCTCGCCTAACACGGTCAAAGACCATTGGTTGAACAGCAAGAGCCTCGCTCGATTAGGCCCCCTCCTCGCGAGCATTGCCTGCGCGCTGGAGAATCCGGTGCTTGCCGCCGCCGAACCCATCACCATGCAGGAGGGGTTTGGACTGATCGCTCATTGGCCATTCGACGCAAACTATTCGAGCACCATTAACAACGACCTCTACCAGGGCAAACCAAGCACGCGCGAATCTCTACGGATCGTCCAGGATCAAGCGATCGCAAAAGTTGGGAACGGAGCCTTGCGACTGGACAGTGGCCCTCAATCCGGCAACAAGACTTTCGTGTCTGTTCGCAATCCTCTCTTCGGATATCACAACGCTGATGTCTTCACGGTCGTCGGCTGGTACCGCTACGAAGACCTCAGCAGCGACGGATCCGATACTCGAAATTTCGTATGGGAATCCACTCCAGGCTATTCTTTGGCCTTTGGACTGAGAGCAGAAGGCACGGAACGAGACGCAGAATGGTGGTTTCAAACGGCATCGCATTCTTCAATCAGCGACAACACCGGCCCAAGCGTTGCACCGCAAACTTGGCACCACGTTGCCATGATTTGGAATCGCAACGCCGGCCACTGCAAATTCTATCACAACGGAACACTCCGCGACGAAGTTTCCTTACCAGAAAGTGAAGAACTGGAGGAGATGAGCGGCTTTCATATCGGCAATCATCGGGGAGGCGACGGCGCTCGGGACTGGGATGGCTACATCGATGACATCGCGGTTTTCGATCTTGAATTAACGCCCAGACAAATCTTGGCTCTCGTTCAGAGAGAACACCAAGGACAAGCGATCCACGCCGGCAACCTATTGCAACATATCCCTGAACCCAGCACGCAAAAAATCATTCCACGCCCCCCAGACTTCAAGGCTCCCCTGCCCTTGTGGAACGGGCTAGAGCGACAAGGTCCGCTGCTTGGCCACGTGTCAGATCGTTCAGCCATCGTTTGGGCCCGAATTCCCGAAAACAACACTTACCAGCTTGAACTCCTACCGGTAAAGGGCGCCACGCCCCTTCAACGCTTCGAAGCACAAGCCCTGGAGCAAAATGATTGGTGCCTTCGATGGGAACTCTCAGGCCTGGATGCGCAAACCGAATACCGCTATCGCATCATGAAAGGCACAGAGCCCATTTGGGAGGGTGAAGACTATTCATTCCAAACAGCGCCCGTTCCAAACAGCGCCACCCAAGTCAAGCTGGCTTTTGGTTCGTGCGCAAGTTCAGAGGATTCTTCCATCTGGGCCCGGATTAAATCTGAGGGAGCGGACGGCGTCGTGCTGCTAGGCGATACTCCCTACATTGACACCACCGATCTAGACCGTGTCCGCGACGCCTACCGGCGATTTGCCAGCATTCCTACTCTCGCCAATACACTTCGATCTATCCCGTTCTGGGGAACCTGGGACGATCATGATTTCGGTCGTAACGATTCCGACGGCCGCTTACCCGGCAAAGAAAATTCTCGACGCGGCTTTCTCAACTATCGGCCGAACCCCAGCTTCGGTCACGCCGACCAAGGCATCTACACGAAATTTCGCTACGGCCCGGTTGAGGTTTTTCTGCTCGACACGCGGTGGTTCGCCCGAACCGGACCATCCTGGGCAGATCCAAGCAAACCAACCCTACTCGGCGAGCAGCAATGGAAGTGGCTCCAAGCGGGACTGTTGGCTTCGGACGCTTCATTCAAACTCCTCGCTTGCGGAATGATTTGGGACGACAAACAGAATTCAGAATCCGATGACTGGGGCACCTACGCGCACGAACGCCAAGCGCTGCAAACGTGGTTGGGAGACAACCGAATCGAAGGCGTCATCTTGATTGGCGGAGACATCCACGTCTCCCGTTTGCTCAAGTACGACACGGTCGATCAGGTTGGCTACCCCCTTTACCAATTCATTTCCTCCCCCATGCATGGCAGCGTGATTCCCAGCTTGAACGTGCCTCACCCGTCCCTCGTCGAATCGGCCGAAGAACCCTACGTCTTCCTCAAACTTCACGTGGATTCGACAGTAGCACCTGCCACCCTCCAAGCAACCTGGATAAACCGCGAAGGGAAAACGATCTTTGAGACCAAGACTGATCGCCGCGAACTTTCGCACTCTCATTAGGACGCCGATACAACGGTTTCAGACTCACCCATCGGGCTAATTGCCGGTTGCCCTCCGAGAACAAGCACCTAGGCTTTCGCAATCGAAACACCAAATCAAAACCTCAGATTCTCCCTGGAATCAACGTGGCGTTGCTTGATTCTTGTGACGCTCGGGTGGACCACGAGCCTTCCAGGTTCCTTGTTGGCTGAGAAAGCCCATGAAACCCTTGGACCGTCGAGCCGGCGCACCTCGTTCGCCCTGTCCGAGATCATGTACAACCCGGGGCCAAGCGAAGACTCAGCGAATGGTGAATTCGTAGAGATCTACAATTCTCAGCCCTGGCCCGTCTCGATCGGCGACCACCGCTTGACCGGCGGAATTCGCTATCAGTTCCCTCCGGACACCACCGTTCCGGCAATGGGTTTCATCGTGGTAGCCAAGTCACCAGATGAGTTGGCGAGAGCCCACGATCTCGAGTCAACTCTCGGCCCTTTTGAAGGTCGCCTCGCCGATTCAGGAGATCGCATTCGTCTTGAGAATCCGTTCGGCGCCGTGCTCTTGGAGTTAGCGTATCAGGATCGACTCCCTTGGCCGAAAGCAGCTGACGGCCAAGGCTACTCTCTGGTGTTAAGTCGTCCCACTTATCACGAGTCAGATCCGAGAGCATGGTCCCAGAGTTCAAAAATTGGCGGCACGCCCGGTAAACCCAATGAAGTGAGTGAACCGTCACGGACCCATTCCCAACGGAATTCGCAAACCCGGGAGCTAGTCATCAACGAGCTAATGTTCAATCCGATTTCTGGCGATCCGGGGCATGAGTATGTCGAACTCTACAACCGAAGCTCAATCGACCTCGATCTCAGCGGGTGGCAACTCAAAGGGGGCATTCGTTTTGAGTTTCCCGAGGGAACGCTCTTGCGAGCTGGCGAATACCTCACTCTAGCCAAAGATGTGGCCCTCCTTCGGTCCCGCTACCCCCATCTGGACGATTCGAATTCTCTTGGAGACTTCCAGGGACAACTCTCGAACCGAGGGGAAATGCTTCGACTGTTGAGACCCTTGCTAGACGACGAAGACATCGACACGTTTGAAACCGAGCCGACTCCGCTCGTCTTAGTCGATGAACTCCGCTACTGGGATCGAAGTCGAAACAGCCGTTGGGCTGACGGAGGAGGCAGTAGCCTCGAACTCATCAATCCTGATAGTGACAACGACGAGCCTGTCAATTGGGCGGACAGCGATGAGTCAGAAAAATCCGAATGGTCCACATTCACCGTTTCTGGCGAACTGGGCGGTCCGCGCCGAGGCGCTGCGCGCTTTCTCCAAATTGCTCATCTCGGTGCCGGCGATTGCCTCATTGACGATCTGACACTCACGGTGCCCGGCGAAGAGAATCAACTTCCTGATCCCGAGTTCTCGATGGGAAAAGGACGCTGGCGATTCCAAGGAAATCATGAACGTTCCGAGATCACAACGGATCAGGGCACTGATGGAGCACTGCTCGTGAGAGCATCCGGACGGGGTGATCCTCATTCCAATCGCATTCAACTCGACAGCAGAGTCATGCGCTTCCCGATTCCAGGAGAAGTTTCGCTGAAAGCACGGGTACGCTGGTTACGGGGTTTTCCCGAGATTCTCTTCCGTTTCCAACAGAACTACTTTGAAGCCTTCCACCGCATGGCAATCCCCTCCAATCTCGGGACTCCGAGCCAGCAAAACAGCCGTTGGGCCCCCAACACCGGCCCCACGATCACGGAAGTGAAGCACACCCCCCTGTTGCCAGCCGAGGGTGAACCCGTCGTTATCAGTGCGGCAGTCACCGACTCAGACGGCGTCAATCAAGTCAAGCTCCACCTGCGAATCGACGATAGCGAAGAAGCCCCAGTGCAAGTCGCCATGAGAGACGACGGGATCGCTCCTGACCAGCTGGCCGCCGACGGCATCTACTCCGCACGGATCGATGGCCAACCCGAGCGAACGCTCGTGGCCTTCCGGATTGTCGCATCGGATCACAATGCATCATCCACCGACCGAGCTTTCCCCGCTGACAAACCGAACAGCGAAGCGTTGATCCGATTTGGCGACCCTCCATCGAGCGGAGCCTTCGGCCACTACCGTATTTGGTACACGCGCGAAACCTTGCGGAAATGGACAGACTCGAATCGCACACCCGCCTCAAACGAACCCCTCCCCGTCACCTTTATCTACAACGGAGAGCGCGCATACCATGACATTACGGCAACCTATTCGGGCAGCTTCTTCAATAGCCCAAACTACACCAGCCCCACTGGCTCTCCCTGCGATTACGTTTTGAGATTCCCCAGCAATGAACGCCTCCTTGGAGCGTCGCGAGTGCTGCTCTCCTGGCCGGGTCTCACCGGTATTCCAGACCCAACCCTTCAGCGAGAACAACTCTCCTACTGGGTCGGTTCCCAGCTTGGCTTGCCGTTCAATCATCGCCGTTACGTCAGTGTCTTCGTCGACGGTAGGCGGCGCGGTATCGTGATGGAGGACACCCAAAGACCAAACGGCGATATGGTGCGTCAGTGGTTCTCAAACGACGACGATGGAGAGCTTGTGAAGATTCAAGTCCGCTACGAATCCAGTATCACAGCTCGCCAACCCGCAGACTCACAACCGGCTTCACTCGAGCTTCGTCTGAATTCAGACGGGACCAAACGGCTCGCCAGCTATCGATGGAATTGGGCCCCGCAATCAGATGGTGCAACAGCCAATGATTTTAGCTCCATCTTCCAGCTGGTTGACACCGTTAACAAACCCGATCGGGAAGCCTATCTCACTTCTATCAGACAGGAGATCGACATCGAGCAATGGATGCGCACCTTCGCTCTCGAGAATCTCGTCGGGAATTGGGACAGCTTTGGATTCGGCAACGGGCAAAACATGTATGCCTACAAGCCACAGAATCAGGGGTGGCAACTCATGATCTGGGATCTCGACATCGGCATGGGATCCGGAATCGGTGAAAACCCAAGAGCCCCACTTTTCAGAGTGGGCAGTGCTTTCATCCCCGCAAGTGAAGGGGATCACGCGACCATCGGGCGGATGTACGACACGCCTGAATTTCAGCGAGCCTACTACCGCGCCCTCCTCGATGCCACAAGAGGCCCCTTTAACGAGGAAGCAGCCAGAATGATCCTCCAGCCAAAGTTCGCTGCACTCAGCCAGGTCGTCGAGCGCCCCCGGGTCGCCAGCCCAAACTCGATCATCTCGTACGTAAGCAGTCGCCATGACTTCGTCACATCCAGACTAGAGAATCTCTCCAACGAATTCAGTATCGAACCCGCCGATTCGGAAATCTTCACCGACACAACGGCCATCACCCTCACCGGCAAGGCCCCGATTTCCGTGCACCACCTGAGCATCAACGGCATTCCGCAAACGGCTGATTGGACCGACGTGACAGACTGGCAAATCAACTACACCCTTCGCCACCCCAGACAAACACTGCTCATCCAAGGCATGGATCGACACGGAGAGCCCCTCCCCGCCTATCAACTTCAGCCCACACTGATCTACACTGGGGACGCATCTCAACTCCCTCCACAAATCCTGATCAACGAGTGGATGGCTGCAAACGATTCTTTCCTGACCGACCCAGCGGACAACGATTTTGAAGACTGGATCGAACTCTACAACCCCGACACCCAATCCCGGGACCTCACGGGCTTCACTTTCTCAGACGATCCAGATCGACCGAATAAATGGACCTTTCCGGAAGGAAGCATCCTTGAGGGACAGAGTTTTCTCCTCATTTGGGCAGACGCCGAACCCGACCAGACCGAACCGAACAACACCTACCACACGAGTTTCCGCCTGAGTGCTCAAGGCGAAACCATTTCCCTCTTCGATTCGAATGGAGAGCTAATCGACCAGGTGTCCTTCGGGAAGCAGAACACCGACACCAGCTACGGCAGGCCATCCGGCGACGAGAGTCAGTCCCTTCCCATTGCGTTGAAGACACCGACCCCCGGCAGCCCCAACCCCACAGAACAAGCCCCTCAGATCGAAGAATGGCAAAGGGTGAGCCCAGACAAACTCCGCCTCAAATGGACCGCCACACCGGGAACAAGCTATCAACTTCAAGTCACGCCAAGCCTCAAAAACCCTCAGTGGGAAAACCTCGGTCCTTCCATCGAACCTACCACGAGCGAAGCGTCGACCGAAGTCAGCCTCGACGATTCGACTCCCCAAGCCTTCTTCAGAATCACACTCACCGGCTCCTGAAGCACGGGTTTCTTAGCCAAAGTTTGGCCTTAAAGACGAACGGTCTCGGCAATCGAACTCAACTGAAACAGCCCGGTTTTCAAACTCTCGCCACACCAACTCCCCCGCCAGGTGCGCTACTCAGCCCTCCCGTCACCAGGCCATACCGGCTACCATTCTCGCAATGCCTGACACTTCCTCGGGCTCTCGATTCAGAGGCCATGCCCGCTTCCGCCTTACTATCAACTCGACCAGTAAGGCGAACACCTCCAAAGACCCGTCATGCTGAAGATTAGGGTATCGTCCAAACGCCAAGCTACATTTCCGAAGCAAGTATGTGATTCCCTTGGCATTGAGCCGGGTGATGATATCTATCTCGACAGACGTGTCGAATCCGACGAGGAAGTCTGGATCCTTAAACCTTCGAGAGAAACAATTCGACCGTGGCTCGGAAGCTTACGTCGCTACGCTCAAGGAAAGCCCCACGACATGGATTCAATCCGGGCGAGCATCGCCGAGGGACGGCAGCCGAAATCAAAATAAGCCAGTCGCCCCGCCTCATCGGACTGGATACTTCAGTCGTCTTACGCCTCCTGGTTGGAGAGCCAGCCGGGCAATCCAAACGAGCGGAAAACTCAATTCATGCTGACGCTCGAGAAATCCGCTCAGAAATTGCCCAACGTCCGCCTTCCAGGTTCTTGGTCGAATATTGATGATCGTGGCCGAAAAAAAGACAATGAATCCAGAAGTAAAGCTCGACTGACACAGCCCGATTCTCCGGTCTTTTCTCAGTACTGATCAATTACCGATCATCCAAACCAGAAGAAGTATCTGAATCAACGCGTATTCCTCATACCGTTCAATGGCTACATCTATTTTGCCCCCTATGTGATGGACGGTGAAATCATTTTTCTGAAGACCGCATTCCCTCATCGAAAAGCAACACGGGACTATCTAAACGAAAGGAAAGAAAATGGATAAGGAAGAGAAGTTGATTTCAGATGCCTACGACCTCGACGAGCTGAACCTAGAGAATCCGTCCTCTGAATTACTGCAGAAGCTCGCTGAAGCGGGTGAGAACACCTTCAAAAAGGACAAGCGCATCAATATCCGGTTGAGCAATCACGACCTCATTGGCATCCAACGCAAAGCTGCTCGGAAGGGCATTCCCTATCAATCATTCATCTCTGGACTGATCCATCAGTACGTTGAGGGCGAGCTTCAAGAGACAGGTTCTAGCTCTTGATCAAAGATTG
>CAYFGX010000029.1:0-105803 GCA_964342405.1 uncultured Verrucomicrobiota bacterium
GTTCAGGCATCACACTGTCCGCAATAGGAGTGCGAAGCCGAATTCTGCGCAACGTTGACAAACTCAGTCCCAGAGCCCCCAGACGAATCAGACTTACCCAGTCGCCACGTCGGCGAAGACCAAGCCCCGATGGTCTTAGTCCCGCAAGGGTCTTTCACCATGGGATGCGACGAATTCATCAATCCACTCGCGATTGGCGAAGACTACTACGACACCTTTCACTACGAAACACCTGCCCACACGGTCTGGCTCCCTTCGTTCTATATCGACATCTACCCCGTCACCAACAAACGGTATCAAGAGTTTTTAGCTAAAACCGGACACCCTAACCCAAGAAGCGAACTCCCGCCTCATTTTTTCAAACCTGAACTCCCCGTCGTAGGGGTTAGCTGGCACGACGCAGCAGCCTACGCAAGTTGGGCTGGCAAGACTCTCCCGACTGAGGCTCAATGGGAAAAAGCAGCCAGGGGTGGACATGAGGGCCGGGACTATCCATGGCCGCAGGACGCCAGTCCGAAGCCGAAGAGCAACTCTGCTGACAAGCAATGCCCGCTCGCTTGGCGAGAATCAACTCTCGATGATGGATACGCCTTCACATCCCCCGTCGGCTCTTTCCCGCCGAACGAACTCGGCATCTACGACATGGCAGGAAACGTTTGGGAATGGTGCCACGATGATTGCCGCAAATACACAGCCGGATTTCACGAATCTCCCATCGGCCCTCTAACCTTCGATCGCCGCGCCGTGAGAGGTGGCGCGTGGACAAGTCTGCTTATTGATCAACGGTGCTCTCGGCGTGATCAAAGGATTATGTCGGCTTTTGGAAATGCCCTCAACAATGTAGGCTTTCGCTGCGTCATCCCTGGTCCCTTGTCTCGTCCAGCCTAGCTCAACCCCATGTCCGCTTCGCCAAGCATCTCTGCACCCCTAGCACCAGCGATCGGAGTCCCGGCGCAACAAGGATTCTTCATGCCTCCTGAATGGGCTCCACACGCGGGAACATGGCTTACCTGGCCGAAGCCAGGCTGTGACAGTTTTCGAGGACGCGAACCCGCGGTTTATGAAGTTTACCGCAAATTCGTATTACTCCTCACGGAGTTTGAAGAAGTTTACATCAATGTGTGGGACGCCGAAATGGCCGAGCACGCCCGTCAGCAGTTGTCGCACGCGTCGAACGCGGCCGTATCATTCCACCACCACCCGGCATTCGAGCCTTGGTGCCGGGACCATGGACCGATTTTTCTTACTCATCGACAGACAGGAGAAAAGGCGATCGTCGATTGGGGATACAATGCGTGGGGAGAAAAATACCCTCCCTTCGACCTCGACAACGCTGTTCCTGAACAGATTGCTTCCTTGCGAAATCTAACGCGTTTTGCCCCTGAAATGATTTTGGAGGGAGGCTCGATTGAGGTCAATGGAACCGGACTTCTCATGACGACAGAGAGTTGTCTCCTCAACCCCAACCGCAACCCCTCGCTCTCTAGAACCGAAATCGAACTTAAACTTCAACAATACCTCGGAATCCGCGAGATCCTTTGGCTTCGCGACGGTATCCTTGGGGATGACACCGATGGGCACATCGACGACATGACTCGATTTGTCAATGAAGAGACTATCGTAACCGCCGTCGAAAAGAACCCTCAAGACCCCAACTTCGAGCCCTTGAAGCAGAATCGTGCGCTTCTCGAAAGTCACAGGGACAAGTACAACCCATCGCTTCAGATTGTCGAACTCCCAATGCCAGAACCTTTCTTCCAAGAGGGCCTTCGGCTTCCGGCAAGCTATGCAAACTTCTACATCGCCAACGGACTTGTTGTCGTCCCCACTTACGAATGCCCGCAAGATGCCGTCGCGGTTGGGATTCTCCAAGACCTTCTCCCCGACCGAAAAGTAGTCGGATTGGATTCGAGAGAACTGATCTGGGGATTAGGCTCCTTTCATTGCATCACGCAGCAAGAGCCGAGGGGCTGACCTGAGAGCAACCATATTTGCGGTCCCCACCCCAAAACAGCGGAACGAATGATCTACTCTAAAACCGGCGGGACCATTTCCTCGCCAAGCAGAAAATACTGCCAGATCGCCTCCAACTGTTGATCAGTATCCCCATCCAGCACATCAAAAAGCGGGCTATACCCCTCCTCATCAAAATAGACAGGCATCTTTGAGGCGGGATCAATCCGCACCGGATTCAAAAGCCAACGCCGATAGTAATCCTTTCGCAGTCGGTCAGCAGAGAAGGAGAAATTGATTCCTTCACTCTCAAACACTTGAGTCGGCTTCAAATCGGCAACCCCATGACACGAAACACATGAGAAACCATCGACAGGCGAAATCAACTGCCGACCGATTTCAGCCAAATCAGATTGTCGGTTCTCCTCCGAATCCAACGGGGAGCGACCATACCCGTGCGCGTGCCCAAGCCCCTCCGCAAGCTCGTGCGCATAGGCAGGGAAGGCAGGCATTCGGGCCCGAAGCCAGGGCCGGGGCTTGACCGAAACCTCTCCTCGGAATAACCGCTCCAGCCAGGAACTCTTCAATTTCCCGCCCAGATACTCAAAAGAGGTCACGCCTTCAAGCTCGCTGTGACAGGCTGCACAACGCAGGTTCTTGACATGCCGCTGAGCTTCAACCCGGGCAACTCGGCGCCGCCATGTCCCCTTCTTGCTGTTGAGAAGCGCAATCAGAACCCGCCGCTGCTCATCGTCGAACCGGAAATCTGGAAGCCCAGCCTCCCCAAGATTTGAAGGAGCCAGGCATCCGTTTTGGGGATCAACGATCGCCCGCTTCATGCCCCCACGAGGCAATTCCAACTTCTCGCGAAATCCGGCATGACAATTCAAACATCCATGCTTCAAAACCAGGGCCCGTCCTGCCTCAACCTGTTTCTCACTAAAACTCGGATCGAAGGCAGCATGGGGCTCGGATTTCGAGTAGAGGAATGCAGCGAGGTTCCCGGCTTCACGCGAATCAAAGTCAAAGCGCGGCATCCGGATTGCCGGGTAGTGTCGAGTAGGATCTACGAGAAACTGAGAGAGACTATTCAGCGAGAATTTTTTTGCGACCGCGCCAAGCCAAACACGTTGACCGTCGTTTCGCTCGTCAACCGTCATCCCGTGACACTGAATGCAATTGAGAGATTCAAACAGCTCCTTACCTCGCTCGATGGACTCATCACTCAAGGCGGGCTCATTCGAATCCAAGGCCTCGGTTTCATTGACCAAGAAAGCAACAACGGCATCCACTTCGGCCTCCGCCGACGGACCGTGAAAAATGCCGGGCATTCTCGCTTGCTGCCGCACCGCACTCGGATCAAGCAACCACTCGCGCAACCAACTCGCCCGTCGACGCGATGCAATACCATCCAGATTCACAGTGTCATCGATCGAGCTTTCACCTCGTTGCTCGCCCGCAAACTCGTGACAGGCGTCACATCTCGATTCGATGAACAGATCGCGTCCCCATCTCAGGTCCTGAGCTATCCGCAACGCCTCGGTGGATTGATAGGACCAGTGTCGCGGATGAATCGGCTCAAACAGAAAGTCGGGCGACGCCCACTCCAAGCGGAATACAGCATCTCGATTGGAATCATTGCGAAAGCGTACCTGAATCGCATTTTCCCCTTTCCTCAAACGCACTTCCTCAGAAGCTTCAGTCCAGCCGTCACCATCTTCAGCCCGAAGAACAACGGTCCCATTGACACTCAACTCGGCATCCCCCTGGACAAACGCTCGGAAACGATAGTCGTCGCGCAACGGCACCGAGAGGTTCCCGTCCCAGGTGATTTCAAACTCAGCAAAATCGAAGAAGGGCGTCAGAGCCGCACCGACGGGAGAGTAGAAGGACATTCGTTCGAAAACCTCTGCGTCGCGGACAGCAGCTGAACCTCCCTTCTGTCGATACGTACCCAGGATTCCAGCCGTGGTTTCTTGAGCCTTCAGCGTAACGATAAGACTCAAAAGGAAAACCAACAGCGCAGGCCCGGCCGTTGGGAAAAAGGCCTTCCTCACTTTGAGGATCAAGGTGAGTGACCGAAGCCGATGCCACCTTGATCCCCAGCCGACATGCTTTTCGGAGGGAAGCATCAAATCAGGACGAACAAATTAGTCCAACTGAGGCGGGGTTGGCCTAAACCATCGATAGTTGAGGTAGTCCGAATCGCTACTACTTCCCCCGACGCTATAATGGAAATACTTCGCGACGTTCTCAAACGGTGGCAACTTCGAAAAGTCAGCCAAGGCCTCGAGTCCCCCGAAGGGTTGAGGCGCTCCCAAAGCAGCTCCCGTTAGACCACCGGTGAGCATCTCCGGATTCTCACGACCGAGCTCCCACAGATTCTTCACAAGTTGTGAGGCGTTGTCATATCGGAAAGACGAAAGCCCCTCATCGCCCAAGACCTGAGTCGATTCCCGCAGGCCCGACAGGCGGCCCAGTGATTTCTGCGAACTCGACGGACCGCGGAGATAGTTTTCGAGAGTCTCTTCGTCCATGGTGAACACCAGATAATCTTCGGTTGGAGCCATGAACAGACCTAACCCAGCCGCCGCTCCCTGACCAGGAGAAGCTGCCCCAGGAATCGCCAAGCCCGGAATCTTGAACGAGTAGATTTTCTTCCCGAGAAACTCTCTCTCTGTAAGCACGTTCCCACCCGACGGAATCAATCCGGTGGCCACGACAAAGGCATCCGCCAGCTCCTGCGCCTTAGGACTTCCGATCAAAGTCAACGAAGGAGGATTGGCAATATCTTCCAGTTTCTCCGATTTCGGAGGTAAGCCAACGACAATAATATCGTCGCCCAAGTTCTCGAAGAAACTCTCTCGGAAATCGAAGTTGGGATCTCGATCCTTACCTAGCCCGCCGAGAAATAACTCCACAAAACCCATTACGGGAGGAGCAAGCTCACCGACCAAGCCCTCCAATCCCGACCACATCTCACCCAGGTTAAGTCGAGTTCGGTTGAAACTAACAACATTGTCCGGTATCTGCGGAAGCGGATGGCTGTCTTTCTCCTCCAAAGTGAGCAAACCGAAAACGCCACGACGAGCCTGCTTTGGAATTGCCATCGTCAACTCAACCATTGAGCCTTGGTCGAGGTCCTTCAGGTCAAAGGCTAGCCCCTGTAGCCCGTCGAGCCCGAGAGCATTCAGAATGGCTGTTGGTTTCGGGATCAATGGATTGGCATTTCCCGCGAACTGACGATCCATCGCTTTCACCCGCGGCTCGATCAGCTCGTAGAGCTCAGGAAAATTCACCCATCCATACCCGTAGGAATCTTTAAACCGATTGCCGTAGATCTTTGCGAAAGAGGGATCCCTGGCCAGGGAAGGCACCGAGGATCCAGTGGACGCAGCCAAACTCTTCTGCACAATGGCTGCACTGGTCGAGATCATTAAGAATGAATCAACTTGGCCAAGAAAAAGTTCATTCGGAGCGCCTTGCTTTCTGCTTCGGGGCGCGCCTTCCGGCCTCAGGCGAAAGAAGGATTGATTCCGAATGGTCACGGGCTTAACCGCTTGACCGGCTTGCGAAAGGCGTTGCTTTACCTCATCGATTCGCTCTCCTAGTTGAACAGCGCGATCCCCCGAATCGAGCGCCAATAGGACGTCAAAAACCGGCCGGCCGGCATCCCCTGCGGGATTGACGAAAACCGCCATGGTCAGTTGCCCGTTGATAAGGTCCGTGTAGTCGCTCAATTTAATCCCCAGTTGCTTCTCAAGGCCGCCCAGCACCTGACTTTCAAAAGTGGTTTTGAGTGTGTCCGCATAGGCCTTCATTGACGGGTCGTCAAAAAGCCGAACGAAGGGGTCTCCTAAGAATGCCGCCTTAGCGTCCGGAAAATGAGGAATCGTTATCATCGCCAGAGTGTCCTCCGGCAAGAGACTCCCGGGTGCTTTGGGGGCGGCTGACAAGAGGGTTCCCCCCAGGAACATTGCCCCGAGGCATATTGAAACTGCCTGCCGTTGTTTCATTCGTCGTATCATATCAAATATTCCTTCGTGAACGTTTCTCCACTTTACTTCTGTTTGTCATCATTGACAGATACCAGCGGCGGCGGAAGATACCGATAGGGATTGTTAGGGTTCTCGTTGTCGTAAGCAAACGCTTCACGATGTCTCAAGAAATACTTCACCGTATCAACGGGAATCGCAAATCCCAATCCCTCCCCCAATGGCAACTTCATGTTTGTCACACCGATCACTTCCCCTCGCCGATTGAATAGCGGCCCCCCACTGTTACCTGGGTTGATCTGAGTCGTCGTTTGGAGGTACAACCACCCCTGATATTCCCGGGTCTTCGTGCTCAGGATTCCCTCTGTCACGGTCCGCTCCAAACCCAAAGGACTCCCAATCGCAAAAACACTTTCCCCGACATCTAGATCTTCAATCTTTCCTAAGGCAGGGAACCGAAACTCCGGTGCCATCTCGTCAACAATCTGCAACAAGGCCAAGTCAGCAAATCGATTCAGCGCCACAATCCGGACCTCACGATAGCTTTTTCGCTCTAGCTGCCCATTCACCTGATGATACACCTCCACAGAGATTTCCGTTTCACTTTCAATCACATGAAAATTCGTAATGAGAAACCCCTCCTCGTTCACAAAGAATCCCGAACCTAAGCCACCCGGGGTCCGAATCTGAACGACAGCCTCGCCCAGTCGGGCCGATAAAGTGGCTATGCTTTCAGTTTGTCCCTCGACCACTGCCTCATAGTACAGGCCGTCGGTTCGCTGCTTCACGGGCTCTGGTGATGGCTGCCCCGCCGGGCCTTCTTCCAAATCGTGTTCAATCGACGTCACGGACGACTGAGGCACCAGCAGAATTTCGTATCCCATGTCCACGATAACCTGCCCCTGACGCTCAGCAATCAGATCTCCCGTGATTGATCGGCCACCTTTGAGA
Organism: uncultured Verrucomicrobiota bacterium; assembly: GCA_964342405.1. Taxonomy (GTDB): domain Bacteria; phylum Verrucomicrobiota; class Verrucomicrobiia; order Limisphaerales; family AAA164-E04; genus UBA2970. The sequence continues at coordinate 6,900 of CAYFGX010000029.1, forward strand.
AGCAAAGTCGCCGACTGAACATCGCCCGCCATCAGGAGGCCTACGATCGCCCACACCCACCCTTTCTCGGGGAAATTCATGGACGAGACGATATACGGAGACAAAAAGAGAAAACAAGCGAGCAGTTGATTGCTGGCCGCCAAGCCCCATCAATACGGAGAATCGCGCCCCGGCATTCTGGCTACATATCCTTCCGCAAGCGTGTAGTCCGCCGGGGTGTTCAGATTGAGAAACTGCCACTCATCAGACGATTCAATCACGATTTTTACACTGTGCAACGCTCGCATGAGCCCGTTTACGGAACGATACCCGGCTCTAAGTCGTCGGGATAGAATAGGTAACGAATATGGATTCAAAAGAACCGGAAACCCGCCGCGTCCACTCACTTCGCAATGAGCATTCCTGTAAGGCTTTCCCGCCGCTTCAATCAGACGAGTGAGGACTTCGACCGACAAGAACGGCATGTCACACGAGAGGAAAAGAATCGATTCATCGCAATTCTCAGAAAAGGCCGTCTGTATTCCCCCAAGGGGCCCAAGCCCTGGCTCCAAGTCTTCACGCAAAACACTTACCGGCAACCCTAGAGCTGAAACCGTCTCCTCAATCCAGGTCAGCAAGGTCTTTCCACCGAGCGTCAAAAAACTCTTGTCCCGCCCCATCCTTCGGCTTTGCCCACCGGCCAAGATCACAGCTCGGAGCTCAGTCCTTGCTTCGTTGGAAGGATCGGCGCTTTCCATCCACTCAAAATGAATCTGATACAACCCCTTTACGAGCGCAAAAACGAATGATAAAGATGCCGAGACAAGATGCAGCAGGTTCGAACCATCAATCAGATGCCAGACGAGGGCTTATCGACAACCAGGCTCCCGCTCCACTGCTATGTCGTCATCGCCGGAGCGACGAGCATCATTCTCGGCGTTCTCTGGGATATCTCCTGGCATCGGACAATCGGTCGCGACACTTTCTGGACCCCGGCACATATGGCAATTTACCTAGGCGGTGTTCTGGGTGGGCTCACCTGCGGCTGGCTCGTCATCAAGAACACGTTCTTTTCCAACGCCAGCTCCAAAGGTACGGAAGTCAAACTCTGGGGATTCCAAGGGCCTCTTGGGGCGTGGATTTCTATCTGGGGAGCACTCGCGATGTTGACCTCAGCTCCCTTCGACGATTGGTGGCACAACGCTTACGGACTGGATGTCGAGATTCTGAGCCCACCGCACATCGTGCTGGCGCTCGGCATGTGGGCCATCGTTCTGGGTGCACTCATTCTGGTCCTCCGATATCAAAACGCCCAGAATTCACGCAGCGAAAATGCAACCCGTGTAGGTAGTTGGTTCTTCCTTTATGCAGCAGGAATTCTTGTCGCCATGGACGCAACCGTAAAGATCGAGATGAGCTTTCCTAACCTGCAGCATTCTCTCTTGTTCTACCAAGTTTCGTCCACGGGCTTTCCACTCTATTTACTGGCCTTTTCCCGCGCTTCACAACATCGGTGGGCCGCCACTCTCATTGCAGCGGTCTACATGCTCATCTACGCCGGAATGGTATGGGTTCTTCCCTTGTTTCCCGGCGAACCTTTGCTCGGTCCCATCGTGAACCGGGTGGATCACTTCGTTCCTCTTCCGTTCCCCCATCTCCTCATCGTACCTGCGATTGCGCTCGACCTGTTGCGTCGAGTGTTTGGAGATCAGGCTTCTCGGTGGCGGGATTGGTATCGGGCCCTCGTCTATGGCGTCACTTTTCTCGTCCTCTTTGTCTTGGTCCAGTGGAACTTCTCCGAGTTCATGTTGAGCCCGGCTGCGGAGAATCGATTCTTTGGTGCCAACCAGCATTGGGGATACTCCGAGGCTCAGGGCCCGAGCCAAACAAGGTTCTGGCGAGCCGTGCCCTTCGATCTCAGCAATCCAGAGCTTCGCAAGGGATTCGGAATCGCCCTCCTCTTGTCGATCGGATTCAGTCGACTCGGCCTAGCTGCCGGCGGGTGGCTCCGCCGGGTTCAACGATAGGGCGCCTATGAAAATACACCCTCACCTTCGCCCAGGATTCAACAAGGCGCCCCGCAGCAAGAGCTGGGACATGTCCCGACTTCCAGTTCTCGTTTTGCTAGCCCTGGCCTGCTTGATTCCCGGTTCCATTTTAGAAGCTCATATCGGCTCACAGAACGTCATCTTCGAAACAGAGGTTGGGCCTTACCCAACCCGAGTCACGATTAAGGCTCCCGAAGTCGTTCCCGGTCTAGCGGAAATCTTTGTTCGAATCCATGCCGGAAAGGTGGAGCAAGTCACAGCACTTCCCGTTCGTTACGACAGCGGCCGACAAGGAGCCCCTCCTCCCGACATCGCCGTTCCCGTCCCAGGTAGCGAGAACCTCTACCGCGCCGAGCTTTGGTTCATGAAATCAGGGGCTCATTCCGTCATCATCAGTATCACGGGAGAAGAGGGTCATGGTGAAGTGATGGTTCCCTTCGATGCCTTGGCAACGCGCACGCTCCCGATGTCACGACCTCTCACCGTCATACTGGTCATCATGGGAACTCTGTTGATCGCACTTGCGGCCAGCATCGCTGGGGCAGCGGTTCGCCACGCCGCCATTCCCCCCGGCACAGAACCCTCGACCCGTCGCCTTTGGGGAGCTCGATTCGTCACCGCGATACAGCTCTTTTTAGTGATTGGACTCGCTTACTACGGCAAGACTTGGTGGGACGAAGAAGAACGCGACTACCAAAACAACCGCCTCTACGAACCTATGGCTTCTACCGCGACTTTGGATGCTCAACTCACCAACGAGTTGACTCTCGAAATCACGGACGAACGTTTTCGCCGCGGATCCCCACTCCTTCCGGACCACGGAAAACTAATGCACCTTTTTCTTATTGAGACAAATACGCAGGCTTTCGCACACCTGCATCCCAAACGGACGGCATGGGACGTATTTAAAACCTCCCTGCCCCCTCTCCCCGCAGGACAATACCGTGTCCTGGCTGACATTACCCACGAGACCGGATTCAGCCATACGCTGACGAATCTCATCACGCTCCAATCGAAGCTTCCACGGCAAATGAACCCCAATGACTACCAGGATCCGGATGATTCATGGTTAACTCAAGGAGCCTCTCAAGGCGAGCGCCCTATAAAACGAATGAATTCCGATCAACCGATTCGAGAAGGAGAGGAAATCGAACTGGAATTCACAGTGAGAAACGCCACCAATGACCGCTTAAATCTCGAGCCCTACATGGGTATGAAGAGTCACTTAATCATCTACAAACGGGACGGCACGGTCTTCAGTCATCTTCACCCCAGCGGCAGCGTCTCAATGGCCTCGCTTCAAGCTTTCGAGGCCCGCATGACAGAAGGAAGACCTCAAGAGATTGCCTATCGCCAAATGGAACCCTACTGCGAACTCCCATCCCTCGAAGAGAGCACCCAACGATGGTGGAACGTGACTTCACCACAGAGTGAAGCAGACCTCTCCTTTCCCTACGTCTTCCCTCAGGCGGGAGATTATCGGGTTTGGGTCCAGGTGAAAGTCGACGGGAAGGTTCTGACGCAGGTGTTCGATATCAAGGTCACAACGAACGATTGACTGAACAAAGCTTGAAAAGCGTGCGGATTGCCCAAAAACTTTCCCCATGAGGCATTTTCACTGGCACACCGCGTTCAGATTCCTCCCGAGCCTGCTCACGCTCCTTCTCTGCTCCTCCGCTCTCGGTTCGTCATTTCGGGCATCGATCGCTGTGCGTACGGTCACGCCAAACCCGCTACTCCCGATCTCCGGTGGAGTCGGCCCCAGCAATCCGGTGAAGAGCAAGCGAGGGGATCTCACCGTGAGAGCGCTTGTCGTTGCTTCCGGTGACACTCGAGTTGCCATCGTGAGCACTGACTTTCTTGGGCTTCCATCCGTCCTGGGAGATCGTATCCGGGCAAAGACACCCGAGATTCCAGCCGAACATATTCTCATTGGCGCAACACACACGCACAGTGCTCCAGACGCGTATGGGTTTCCCGACGGTCAAGGCGGCTTTTCAGCAGACTTGAAATATCTCGAGTTCGTTGTCGATGAAACTGCGGCGGCTATCAAGGAAGCCGCCAACTCACTGCGCCCCGCAACCGTGCGCATGGCAACCGGAGAAGCTCAGGGGAAAATCGCCTACAACTATTACGCCGAACAACTTTACGATCCCCGCTGTGACGTCATTCAGTTTCTCTCTGACGGAGAACCATTCGCCACATTAGTGAACTACGCTGTGCACCCTGAGATTCTGGGGCCGCGAGCCGGCTTTGTGAGCCCTGATCTCGTCGGTCCACTTTACGATCGAATCGCCGCCAAGGGAGGAGGCACCGGCATCTTTATGAATGGAGCCCAGGGGGGAATGGTGACGGCCGACAATCGAGCCGATGGAGGAGGTGACATTCAAACCTGGGACGAGTGCATCCGGATTGGTCATCTTTTGGGTGATGAAGCGCTTCGAATCGTCGCTTCCGCCCCCATACAAGAGGACCCTGAACTCCGGATCACAGCCGAACGCGTTTCCTTCCCAGTTGAGTCCGAATTGCTGTGGCAGGTCATGAATCTCTCCCCTCTGAAATACCCCAGCAATGGAGACCGTGCTGTGACGACCACACTCAACCTGATCAATCTTGGAAGCGCTCAACTCCTAACCATTCCCGGAGAAGCCCTTCCCAACATCGGCTACTACCTCAAGCGAAACATGCGAGGAGAACAGAACCTTCTCCTGGGTCTCACCAATGATGCCTTCGGCTACATCCTCACGAAAGTCGATTGGGGTAGTTTCAAGCGCTACGAGTACATCACCCGGACAAGCCTCGGGGAACGGACGGGAGAGATTTTCATCGAGAATGCCCTCAGAATGATTGCTTCGATGCCGGCGCCCCTCAGCGTCGAACCGTAGCTCATCCGAATCCAGCGGAGCGACCAGTCACGCTGCCAACAAACATGACACAGCCTTCATCCTCTTCCTGGGTTGGGAGTCGGTTCAAGTCGTCCTTCGCCGTACGTCCGGACGATCTCGACTTTTTTCAACACGTCCACTCGAGTCGCTACCAAGATTATCTGCTGGCCGCTCGCTTTGATCAGATGGAGCGGTGCTACGGCATCTCGATGCAAGCATTCATGGACAAAGGATTCGGATGGTTCGTCAGTGATTTTCGGATCCAGTACAGAAACCAGCTTGGACTGGGAGACCACTTTGAGGTGACCACCTGGATCGCATCCATCCGAGCCGCTACCGTTACGGTCGAGTTCGAGATTCATCGAACAAAACCTAGTGAAGTGCTTTGTTGCCAGGGCGAATCGAAATACGTTCTCATCGATCTTGAAAAGGGAAAACCAACCCGGATTCCAGACTGGGTGACAGAAGCCTACACGATCTAGTTACCCTCCCGCCTGACCGTAATTGACCGACGCCTTCTCTAGCTAAAACTCGAACGGACTGTTTGTTTGACCGTTCGTGAAGAACCTTGGAGGATAGCCGTTCATCATGACCATCATTAGCTGGCAACCCAAGCACATCGCCTGGCTGAGCATTACGGTGCTTCTTACCGTCCATCCGATGCTCGCTGTCGCTCAAGTCGCGAAGGATGCAATCTCGTTTAATCGAGATATCCGCCCGATTTTGTCCGAACACTGCTACGCCTGCCACGGCCCCGATACCGGCCAGCGCAAAGCGGGCCTCAGACTAGACATCGAAGAGGAGGCGAAGAAAGCGCTTAAGTCTGGAAATCACGCCATCGTTCCACACAAGACGAGCGAGAGTGAACTCGTCGCTAGAATTCGGACGGCTGATCAGGACGATATCATGCCTCCTCAAGAGTTCGGCAAGCCCTTGAATGAGGCTCAAAAATCATTGCTTGAAACATGGATTCAAAAGGGCGCCGCGTGGGAAGGCCATTGGGCCTACATCACTCCCAACCGCCCCGATGTTCCAGCTGTCAAAGACTCAACTTGGGCTCGTAATCCCATCGACCATTTTATTCGCGCCAAACAGGAAACAGCCGACCTCACGCCCTCGGCGCAAGCCTCCAAGACATCCCTCATTCGGAGAGTATCCCTCGATCTTACGGGCCTCCCTCCAAGCGTCGACGAGATTGACGCGTTCATGGAAGACAACTCTGAAGAGGCCTACGACAAGCTCGTCGACCGTCTTCTTGACTCAGAGCACTACGGAGAACGTCAAGCGATGTTCTGGCTCGACCTCGCTCGCTACGGGGAGACCCAGGGTTTCCATCATGACTCCCACCGCGATATGTGGCATTGGCGAGACTGGGTTATCAACGCCTACAACGAAAACAAGCCGTTCGACGAGTTCACCATTGAGCAGCTTGCCGGCGATCTGCTCCCCAATCCGAGTACCGACCAACTTGTCGCCACAGGATTTCATCGCAATGAGATGACAACCTCTGAAGGTGGAGCCCTCCCAGAAGAATACTCCGTCAAGTATGTCGTCGGTCGAGTAGACACGACTGCACGAGTCTGGCTAGGCACGTCGCTAGCCTGCGCGGAATGCCATGATCACAAATACGATCCCATATCCCAGGAGGACTACTATCGGTTCTTCGCTTACTTCAACAACGTTCCTGAAGACGGCTTGGATCGGGGCCTGAACCCAAGACCCAGAGTATCCCTCAGTTCAAAAGATCAGGATAAGAAACTCGCAACCCTCAATCAGGAATACGAAGCACTCAAAATCGCCCACGCAGGCATGGTGAAACCTCCGAACAAATCCTATGACAAGGAACAACGTAGTTGGATCACAGAGTTAGAGAAGAATGGCCTGTCGGAGTGGATTCCCCAGGTTCCCAGCGCAGCTCAATCTTCCCGCGGATCCAAACTCAGCTGGGACGAAACAGGCGCGATCACCGCGACCGACACGCTTCCGGATAAGGATACCTACACGATCAAAATCCACACGGATCAAACCCAAATCACTGGGATTCGACTTGAAGCCCTTCCCCAGTCTGACGCCCCTCATGAGAAAGCAGGCCGTTCCGAAAACGGAGATTTCGTTCTGACTCGATTCGACGTGTCCGCTCGCCTTCAACCCGGCGGCCCAAATGAAGGCGATTCCCCTCAGCCAAGCATGACATCATGGCGTCACGTCGGTCCGTTTCCGATCAATGAAAAGTCGTCCGATCCTTTGGCAGAGACTCACGGGCCTGAAAGCAATCTCGATTTTGATGCGAGCTACGGTCCTCAAGAACTTCGCTGGACCAAACCCGCTTCCGATCTAGGCACTCAGATCCAAGCACACGCCCAATCTCCTGGCGTTCATTTTGTCGCTTGCGAAGTCGCCGCAGCGACTCCCACCCTCGCTCACCTTCAAATACAAACCGCTCTCGGACTTCGGATCTGGGCGAACTGGCAACAGATTTCTCCGAAGGATTCACAAAACCCGGATCACCACCAACTCTTTCAAATTCCGCTAAAGACCGGAGCAAATCGGCTGCTAATCAAATTTCACTCGGCCCAGGAAGCTCCCCAACTAACCGCAACCCTCACCGATCCAAACCTCGAAGAGAAAGCCATTAAGCTTTCGAAAGCAGCCTCGAGCTTCGACCGATCCCGCTACGCTATTGGCGGAACATTGGACGAGAAAATCGAAACAGGTTGGTCCGTTTGGGGCGATGGGGACCAGGGTAAGTTTACAGAATACGCGTGGTTCCGGCCAGAAAACCCCTTCGGTTACGATGGGGGCACAGCAATCACACTCAGATTGGAATTCAATTCCCCGCTGAAGAAACGACTTCTCGGAAAGTTTCGAATCGCTCTGAGCACCGCCGACGGGATCGACCAGTTTATCCAGCTGCCCCAAAACATCCGGCGAGAGATCGTCTCCGTCGCAGACAAACGCAAGGCAGCACACGACGAGTCGGTACAGATTTACTACCGAGAACAATTCGTTGATGAAGCCAAGCAGATCAAAAAGCTGCTCGATGAGAAGAGGAAAGAGCGGGATAGCTTCAAGAATTCACTCCCTGTCGCGATGGTCATGGGTTCGCGGGAGAAACGCAAGGACACCTTTGTTCTCGTTCGCGGCGAGTACAACAACCCGTCCCAAAAAGTAGAGCCCGGCGTCCCGTCAGCCCTCTTCCCGTCGAACCCAACCGTCGACGAGACCCGTCTTGATCTCGCAAAATGGTTAGTCGATCCTAAGCATCCCCTGACAAGCCGTGTCATCATTAACCACTATTGGCAACAGTTCTTCGGCACGGGCATTGTGAAGACCGCTGAGGATTTTGGTTCCCAGGGCGAATGGCCGAGCCACCCTGAACTGCTCGACTGGCTGGCGAAGGAATTCGTTGAGAGTGGATGGAACATCAAGCACATGCACAAGCTGATCGTTACTTCAGCGACATACCGACAGGAGTCAAAGGTGACTGCTGATCACTTAGCGAAAGACCCGGGCAATCGCTTCCTTGCACGTTTCCCCCGCCTGCGCCTTGAAGCAGAAGCAATACGAGATCTCGCGATGAGCGCGAGCGGCTTGCTTGATTCAACGGTTGGAGGTCCCAGCATCTACCCCTACCAACCTCCTGGTCTATGGGAACAGGTGGCCTTTCAAGGCACCAGAAAATGGGTACAGAGTGAGGGCGATAAGAATTATCGCCGCGGATTGTATGTCTACTGGCGTCGCTCGGTTCCCTACGCTTCCTTCGTCACCTTTGATGCTCCGAGCCGCGAAACCTGCACCGTGAAACGCCCTCGAACCAACACCCCTCTCCAAGCCCTGGTGCTGATGAACGATCCCGTCTATGTCGAAGCGGCCCGCGCCTTTGGCCTCCGGATCATGAACGAAGGTGGCGATAAACTGGATGACCGCATTCGCTTTGCGTTTCGCGTCGCCTTGGGGCGGCAGCCTGAACCGTCTGAACTAAGCGAAATGAGGCAGGCATACCTGGTCGAGCTCAATCACTTTGAATCCGATCGACCAGCCGCCAATCAGCTCGTTCATGTGGGAGCCTCGTCACCACCCGTTGAAACAGACATCTGCGAACTCGCCGCTTGGACCATCATTGGCAACATTCTTCTCAACCTAGACGAAACCATTACCAAAGGCTAAAGCAATGGATCTCGAACAGCTTTGTCAAACGACACTCGCAAGGCGCGCGTTCCTCAAACGCACCGGGGCGAGCCTCGGTACCCTGGCGCTATCAAGCCTGCTCAACGAGAATGCGAGCGCCGCTTCCTCTCCCCAAAGTTCGGGGAGTTCACTGGGGGTGATCGATCCACTACACTTTGCACCCCGCGCCAAACGGGTGATCTACCTCTTCCAATCTGGCGCTCCATCCCACATCGATCTCTACGATCCCAAGCCCAAGCTCGTCGAGATGACCGGGGAACCCTTGCCGGATTCGGTCCGGCGCGGTCAACGGATCACGGGCATGACCAGCGGCCAAAAATACCATCTTTGCGTGGGAAGCCCATTCAAATTCAAAAAGCATGGAGCCTCCGGTATGGAGCTCTCTGAAGTTCTGCCGAACATTGGAAAGGTCGCAGACGACATCTGCTTGCTTCGAGGGATCCATACCGATCCGATCAACCACGATCCGGCGGTGACTTTTCTCTATACAGGCCACCAACAACCCGGTCGGCCGACCTTGGGCGCTTGGACCTCCTATGGCCTCGGCTCAGAGAACAGCAACCTACCTGCTTTCGTCGTGATGATTTCCGGTCGAGGCGGACAATCGCTCCAATCCCGCTATTGGGGCAATGGATTCCTCCCAAGCACACATCAAGGCGTTCAATTTCGCTCTCAGGGCGATGCCGTTCTCTTCGTTTCGAACCCGAAAGGATTGGATGCGAAAACGCGGAGACGGATGCTCGACCGCTTGCAATCCTTGAATCAGCGGCAATACCAAAGCATTGGTGATCCAGAGATTTTGACCCGGATCGAACAATATGAGCTCGCCTACCGAATGCAAACTAGCGTTCCCGAGCTCATGGACCTCAAGACAGAACCACAGGCCGTCCTCGATCAATACGGAGCGGATCCAAACAAGCCCTCATTCGCAAACAACTGCCTCCTCGCACGACGCCTTGCCGAGCGGGGTGTTCGATTCATCAAACTTCTTCACCGAGATTGGGATCACCACGGTGGCCTTCCCAATGGCGTTCGGGCTCAGGCAAAGAATACGGACCAGGCCTCCGCCGCTCTGATCACGGATCTCAAGCAGAGAGGATTGCTGGACGAGACCCTGGTCATCTGGGGCGGCGAGTTCGGGCGCACAGCCTACAGCCAAGGAGATATCACGAAGCAGAGCTTTGGACGAGACCATCATCCTAGATGCTACAGTGTTTGGATGGCCGGCGGGGGGATCAAGGGAGGAATCACCTATGGAGAAACCGATGACTTTGCCTATAACATCGTCCGTGATGGGGTCCATATCAACGACCTTCACGCCACTATCCTCCACTGTCTAGGCATCGATCACGAACGTCTCACCTACCGCTTTCAGGGACGAGACTTCAGACTCACCGATGTCGCAGGAAAAGTGGCCTATCCGATTCTCACGTGAAGTGAGCACAAAAAAACCGGCTCGAATGAGCCGGTTGGTGAAAAACGTCGAAAATAAGAAATCAGTGCTCCATGCACCCAATTTTCGTGAAGGCGACAATATATCCAAGGGAGACCAAGACTAAAGGCCAGATTTTGGCTCCTTCCGGGCGCATGACGAACAGAATGCACCACGCGATAACTGCTCCCAAAGCCACAAAAACACCGCAGGCCGCTAAGAACTTTCCTAACATGGAGGCAACTTTAGTTATGAATCAATCGCGGGCAAGTCTCTAAATGAACTTTTTTGACAAAACTCACACCATCCCCCTCTACGCACATATATTCTCAAATCACCACTCCCATAGGTCCCGATTCTTTGCTCCCCGTTTTGCCCTGTAACTCCGACCAAAAGCTCGTCTCGAACTATCAAAAGCGCTTCGCTTTCGCCCCAGAGCAGATCAAAATTGCTCCAAACGACGACCTGAGCCTCGTCGTTGTCCTTCCCGTTCACAATGAACCGGACCTAATCCGGTCTCTCGAAAGCCTCTTCTCCTGCGATCGCCCCGATGTTTCCACGGAAGTCATCCTGGTTTTCAACAGTTCGGTGCAAGACACCGCGGAAATCCGGGACTCGAATGCAACCGTTCAGCGGCAAACAGCCGCTTGGACTAAAGACAAGCAAGCCCCTAGTCTTCAGTTTCATATTCTATCTCACCCAGATCTGCCCCCAAAACACGCTGGAGTCGGGTTGGCGAGGAAGATCGGGATGGACGAAGCAGCCAACCGCTTCTACCGCGCCGGACGACTAGGAAGTGGGATCATCGCTTGTTTTGATGCGGACTGTACCTGCGCTCCTTCGTTCTTCCGAGAGAACGTTCGCCACTTTGAACAAAACCCTCATAGCGTTGGCTGCAGCACCCATTTCGAGCACCCCTTGTCAGGAGACCTACCCGAAGAAGTTTACCGTGCAGCCATCGACTATGAGCTACACCTCAGATACTACGTTGAAGCCCTCCGAAAGATTCGCTTCCCTTACGCCCACCACACCGTGGGCTCATCAATGAGCGTGCGAGCCGTAGACTATCTAAAGCTTGGAGGTATGAACCGGAAGAAGGCGGGTGAGGATTTTTACTTTCTGCAAAAACTGATGACGCACGGCGAGGTCACTGAGCTCAACAGCACGACGATCTATCCCTCGGCTCGCATCTCCACCCGAGTCCCCTTTGGAACCGGACGGGCCATTGAGCAAGCCCTCAAAGGGCAACTACAAACAAGCTATCCTTGGCCTGCATTCGAAGAAATCGGCAAACTCGTTCAGGCCATCGAGAGCTTACAGTCCTTACCGAGCCCTGCACAGACGCTTGACATCGGGCCTCTTCCAAGAACCATACACCGATACCTGGTCGACTGCTGTTGGGAGGAAGCGGTTCACGAGATCGCTCAAAACGTCAGCGAGCTCACCAGCTTTAAGAAACGTTTTTGGCAATGGTTCAATGGGTTTCGGTGTATGAAGTTTCTCAACTGGGCTGCCGAGAGGTCCCATCCCCGAATCGCAGTATCCCAGGCCGCTGCCGAACAGGTGCTCTGCCAGGAAATTGACCATCCTAGAGTTGGAGGCAAAGATGCCCGCTCGCTTCTCCTCAGCTACCGCCGCCACCAGCAGCAACATGCTGAAATCCACTCGAAGGGATAGCCAAAAACCTGCGGAGAATCGCGAGAATTCGATTTTGATCTTGGCCAACCCCATGGCTTTCCCGTAAACCAACGCTCATGAAAATCGTGCTCGCATACTCGGGCGGCCTCGACACCTCGGTCCTCGTTTCCTGGCTCAAGGAAAAGTACAACGCTGAAATCATCGCGTTCTGCGCCAACGTTGGGCAGGAGGAAGAACTCAAGGGCCTAGATAAGAAAGCCAAAGAAACCGGGGCCAAGAAAATCTACATCGACGATCTCCAGGAGGAGTTTGCCAAAGATTTTATCTACCCGATGATGCAGGCAGGCGCGATCTACGAAGGTCAGTATTTCCTTGGCACAAGTATCGCTCGCCCCTTGATCGCCAAGAGAATGGTCGAGATTGCCAAGAAAGAACGGGCACAAGCCCTGGCCCATGGAGCGACCGGGAAAGGCAACGACCAAGTTCGCTTCGAATTAGCGGCTGCCGCCCTCGGCCCTGATATTGACATCATCGCACCTTGGCGAGACGAGGAATTTAGAACCCAGTTTCCCGGACGCGCGGAAATGATTCAATACTGCCGGGACAAGAAGATCGATGTAGAGGCAAGTGCCAAGAAGCCTTATTCGATGGACAGAAACCTCCTCCATATTTCCTACGAAGCAGGCATTCTTGAGGATCCGTGGCTTGACGCCTCATCCGCCGCACACAAAGCCATGTACAAGCTCAGTGTGTCGCCTGAGGACGCGCCAGACAAACCGCAATATATCAACTTGGATTTCGAGAACGGCAACTGTGTTGCCATCAACGGGAAGGCCCTCTCCCCACTCGGTGTCATGAAACGCCTCAATAAGCTCGGAGGGAAACATGGCATCGGACGGGTCGACCTGGTTGAGAATCGCTTCGTCGGTATGAAATCTCGCGGGATCTATGAAACTCCAGGCGGCACAATTCTCAATTTCGCTCATCGTCAGATCGAGAGTCTCACGATGGATCGCGAAGTCATGCATCTACGGGATTCCTTGATGCCGAAATATGCTGAGCTCGTCTACTACGGTTTTTGGTTCGCACCCGAGCGAGAAGCGCTCCAATCCCTCATAACTGAGAGTCAGCAGAATGTAACCGGAACAGTTCGACTCAAGCTCTATAAGGGCAACCTCATCACTGCCGGGAGAAAGTCACCATTCAGCCTCTACAATCCCGAGATTGCCACAATGGAAGCGGATCCCACCGATGCGTACAACCAAGATGATGCCACGGGCTTTATTCGCCTCAACGCTCTGCGACTCAAAGTAGCCGCTAAGGTCAAACAATCTCGAAAGAGGAAATAAGACTCCTTAACAAATTCTCGCATATCCCCCTCTGAGTCTCGCAACCGGAGGGGGATTTTCATATCCCTCCTGAACAGCACCGTTCGTCGCCCGCGGTTTCCGTCCACGGAACACACATCGTCATTCAGCGCACTAGGCTACAAAGGCTGTAGCGCAAAAGTCTGATACTCCAGAAATCGGTGGTGCCGATTCACTCGACTCCCCGTCACCAGCAGGGCAACTCCCCCAGCAAATACGAACCCGGTTCCGTACCATTGGGTGCCCCCCTGAATGTTCAGGAAAGTCACCACAATGTTGCATGCAGCGAACAGGATACAGCACCACATGGCATCCTTCGCCTTATCGAGATAGAACAACACAGTCATCAGAGACAAAAAGAGAACCAACAGAAAGACCCCCAACATCGATACCTGAAACACCCCCGTCTGCACGCGCCCTAGCCCAAGCACACTGAGTAGATCGGAAGCAAAAAGGATAAACAGGCCAGAGACAATCGATTGGATCTTAATCACTTTCATCAAGCCTTCTCTCAGGGCACGAACGAGCTCCTTCTTCCGCTGTTCGATCATCCCAAGAGTCTCCTGCTTGAGCACGGCATCCATAAAAGCCTGATACCGGATCGCATACTCGGTTTCCATCTCCAGTAAGAAAACGGTCATCCCAGGCACAACGGTCAGGAAGCTAAGACAAACAGCCGCATCATAGATTGGGGCCGAATAGAAGATTCCAGCGACTGGTTCCCCGATGGGAGAAAACCACCAAAAAATCAGTTTATCCGCCCAGACGCCCAAATTGTAGAAGAACCCCACAAAAGCCAAAGGATAGTGCGATCGAAAATAAGAAAAGAACTCGAAATTCTTTAACTCTAGATTGCCATATTGCCGCGAGACAGAAACGACAAACAGAGCCAGCAACACGATCTGCCCCACTGCGAATCCCAGCATCACAAAATCAACGCCAAAATACCGTCCCCACGCCCACGCGAGAAAGAAACTGGTCCCATAGCCCACTGCAAAGTTAATGAGAATGCCGTTATAGTCTTTGAGTGATGACAAGAACACAGCGGTGATCCAGATCCCAGAAGTCACAACAAACAAGAACGCGCCAGACAACTGGAACACCAGTCCGGTCGGAACAAAAAACAGGAAGACGATCATGCCCAAGATGCCCGCTCCGATCACCGTAATGGCTAAAGCAGAAAGGAATGCCGGAAACACCTTTTCAGGTTCCTTCAGGTAATCCCGATCCGCAGCGTAACGCGTCAAAATCAACTGAACCGGCCCAGTAAGAATCAGTGAAAAAGCATAGACATGAGTCACCGATACGTAAAAAAGATTGAAGTCAGACTCCAAACCTTGAGCCCCGAGAATGAGTCCCAAGATCGCCAAAGACAAAATCGATAAGACCCAAGGCCCACTGCTAATGAGCGCTGCGTATCCGTACGCCTTAAAGATTCCGGCAAAGGTTCCCGGTTCCAACGTGCGTCTTAATTGAAAGCCTATTCCAGCCACTCCACCCTCTTCTCTTAATTCATCTTACTCCGCTCAGCGAGTGACTTCACAGGAGTCTTCGAGAACCTCGACCAGGAAGTATCTTTGTAAATCTGCATGTACTGCCCGATGATATCCGACTCCACGTAATAGCGTTCGACCCGTTCGCGGCCTGCTTCCCCCATGTCGTCGACAAGCTCCGGGCTCTTGATCAATTGCACCAACCCCTCAGCGGTATCTTCAGGGGAATAGATTCGAGTCACCACACCAGCAGGGCCGAGTTCACGATCTGCCACCGTTCGTCCTTCAATCATCTCTCGGCATGCTCCAACATCCGTGGACACAACCGGGATCGATGCCGAATAGGCTTCAAGAATCACCAAAGGCAATCCCTCGCTGATACTCGTGAGCAACATGATGTCGATACACGCCAAGAAATCAGCCGGCTTTTGCCGACCGATGAATTCCACTTTGTCACCAATACCAAACTGCGCGACTAACTCCTGACAGGATTCGAAGTACTCCTCATCCTCCTCGGTCGGACCCGCGAGCAAAAAGTGTGCGTTGGGGCATCGTCTGACAACATGATAGGCGCTTCGAATGAGAGTCTTGACGTCTTTGATCGGAACCACTCTTCCCATGAAACCCACAATCACGCGATCGTCTTCAGACTCTCGGCGTCGACGTTTTCTGATCTCCCGAGCCTCATCATACTTGGTTGGCACAATCCCATTCGGGATGATTTCCAGCTTATCCGCAGGAGCCCCATACTCAACTTGTAGTCGGGTATTCCCCTCGTAAAGAGCAATGATCCGTTCAGCTCCTGCATAGCTAATATGGCCCAAGAATGTGAACAAGTTGATCCACATCTTCTTCAAGACACTCAAGCCTTTGTGGGGATCAAAGTAGTAGGATTCTGATTCGTGAATCCAACTTGCCTGACTGATTTCCGCCACCCGCTCTTTGGTGTAAATCCCATGTTCCGTGATAAAATAGGGAGCTTGCTGCACCCTTGCTGCGAAGGCCCCAATGACCCCCGCATAGCCAGTGGAGACGCTATGATAGACGTGGGCTTTGGGCACGCGAGTCCGACTCTTCAGCAAGGTCCAAATGGGCATATGCATGAATCGAACGGACCAAAAGAAATCGATAAAAGAATCTCCCTCGGCTCCAACGTGATAGCCTTTTTTCAGCAATTCCCAACATTCCAAATCCTGGCAAAGGTTTGCAAACGTGATGTCGACTCCAGATTTATCAAGAAAATCGAGCGCCTCCCAGAACGCAACCACACGGTCGCCAGCTTTGTTCGCGAAATAGACCTCGCCCAATAAGCGATATAGCTCCTTGGCCACAAACTTAGGAATACTCGCCCTCGTTTTCTCCGTCTCATCAAGCTTTTCAAAGATATAAACTTCCTCGAAAGCAACCACGTTATCAGGAAATGGATAGAACTGTTTCGGTGTGGTTTCACGCTGACTCCCGATGAAGAAGATTGAAAACTTGATGTCCGGCATTGTGGTAATGATCTGATGCACCCACGCCGATACGCCCCCTTGAATGTAGGGATAGGTCCCCTCCAACAAGAGACAAACATCTGCAACCTCACCATTCGAGGCTGGCACTGTCACATCTTTACTCACACAAGTACCTCCCCGAACATTACGAGGTGGATTCCTCCTCGATAGAAAACATAAACATGCCCATTAGGGAAGGCAGGATTGCACCGATTCAAAACTGCTCTGGAAGAATCCTCACCGCAACATCGATAGCGCTAGGCTTGCACCCTCTAAGAATTCCCAGTCCATCCATTACCGAAAACTCTCTTTCTTCGGGGGCAACGACTATCCCGCATATCTCTCTCTCAACTGGACTGATCTAGCTCGGCGCCCTCGATTCTGTGGAAACCAAAACTCGCCTGCAGCTTGAAGCGCTGGGTCGCAGAATCGGTTTCTCATCCCTTCTCGAATCCTTGAGCGTAACCGCTCCCAAGCCCGTTGATTGAACAGGATTTCCACCTCATAGACCTCCAGCACCTCGTTGGAAACGTTCAGCTCGCGTAACCGACCTAGCCAAACGGAAGCCTCGCGAGATTCACCAATTCTCAAATGGAATCGCACCAAGTCTACATGGGCTTGCTCGTGCCTCGGCTCTTCGTTGACAACTTCCATCAAGAGCTTGATCGCATTTCGAATGTAGAAATCTTGCAGTTCAGAATCCGTCACCAAATCCAAATCCACAATCTCGTGGTATTGTTCAGCAAGCCGCAAACGACATGCCGTTTCTTGCGGCTTCTGCTCACACTGAGCTTTTAGGTCTGCAATGGTTTTTTCGTATTTCTCTTCGATCTGACTCAGAATTGCCTGAGAGTAAAGTTTGGTTTCTTCGTCCGAGTCACGCAGACCTGTCCGCAGCACCGGAATGGCCTGATCCGAGGATAAACGTTTGGTAGCAAGGATGAGATTACGGCGAGCAATAGGATCCGACCCGACCATGATTTGAAGGATGCTGTCAGCAGAGTCCCTCCCAGAACTGTAGTCCGTCAACTCCGCATCAGGGACCCTGCTTCCAATCACCCAAGGCTCTCGATTTCTCGTCGCAACGCATTTCCGAGATTTTCGGATGAGACTAAGAATGATGATGACGCAGGCGGGGCCGAAAACGGGGAGAGACATCGACAGTCCGAAAATGAGGCTACCGCTCAGAGTGCGACACTCTTGGTAAGCCAAAGGCAAAAAGGGATGCAACGCAATCGCTAACGCGAGTGAAGCAACGCTGTGGAGGAGCACGACGCCTGCCTCAAAATTCTCACCAAACCAAGGAGCCTGAGTTAGAAAGATCCACACAGCGGCAAGCTCAAGCACCACAAAAGGTGCCATTCGAAACAGGAGCGTACCCAAAGCTGAACGAACATCCAATCTCCTAAATTCGGATTCAACAGGCTGGCCTATGAAACGAGCAAGCCGTTTCCGAGCCGATACGATCTGTGCCTCTCCCCTACTCACTATGTGGTAAAGCTAACGCAAATACCAGCTACCTAAATCGGTACAAGTACTGAATCATCAAGGCAGCGATCTTTTCAAAGCCTCAAAATAGAAAAGCCACATCTGCCTCAACGGCGGGCGAGCAACTGCTGCACTCTGGCGGGAAAACCGATAGACGATCCAATGGCCGAAGTCGATTGAACCGAATACCAATCTAGGCGACTTCTCGACTCAACACAGCGGGCCCCTTCTGAGTCTCTTCTCCGGAATCGGCCGATATTTCATTCCAGAACACTTCGAAATCATCGACATCTGAGAAGGTGTAGAATCGGTAGTTAGGAGCTAGTGTTAGAGCAGGCTGTTCCTCGAAGGCAGCAATACAACGTTCGATAAACGCTTGGCAATCCCTCTCTCCAGTGAGCGGCAGAAAAACTGCCAGCTTGGGAAATTCAGAATTAAACGCTGCAACGTAGTCACCATCCCTGGCGACATGGTGTATCGACCTTTCGAGAAGGGTTTGCGTTTGCGAATCCGCTCCTGGAACTGAGAACACCACCACCGATGAGGAAATGCGATGCTGGAGATAGTAATCGTACGACAAGCGAAGTGTCGTTTCGAACGCCTCTGGCAGGAAAACCTTCTGGTGCGACAGGCCATCAAGCAAGCGGTAGCGACTTTCGTCGCCTCTGGTAACCTCGATAACTTGCGTCGCAAGATTCGCAATCACATCAATCGCTCGAACGGTATTTCCGTTCATCTGAGAGAAAGGCAATCCTGTAACCGCAATAACGGCAAGCACTTCTCCATTAGAGTTCACCAAGGGCTGAGCAACGAGACAGCGATTCGAATCTCCGGAATTCATATCCCAGATGTCGGGAACGCTCACAACGGACTTTTGCCTGATTGCTAACCGAATCATATCAATCTCATGTATCCCTAGATGCTCCGGCAGAGCTGCCTCGTCTCCAATGCAGGCAACCTTTTCAAGCTGATCCGATTCGGAATCAAGCACGTAGCAAGTCGCTTCCGAAGCTTTCGTCTGTCGACTGATGATGAGCAACAAGGCTCGAAAGCAATCCTTCTCCGAGTAAGTATACAATCGCCTTATTTCGGTGTTGAGCATCAGAAACACATTGTCCTTCGTCGCCAAAGTTCTCTCCAACTCGTCTCGGGAATCGCGCAGCGCATTGAGATTCGTACCCATTCGCTGGATGCGAGCTTCCATCTCTTCCGCCGACTTCCGAGTTCGATCCAGCATGCGCTGAAAATACATTTGGATCTCTCCCGTCAACGCCCCAGAAAGGAGCAAGGATGCCAGAAGAAAGGCATTTTCCAAAATGACCTCTCTTGGACTTACCTGCGTGAGCAAGACTCGCCCACCAACAATCCAAGCACATGTCACCAAGCCCCCAACCATACCCGCTGCAAAGCCGTACCGTGCCCCCAAAAGAACTGGCAATAGGAAGAATGGAGAAGGCGTCAGCTTGAGAAGGCCGAAATCACGGAAGTCAACAAAGATGTTGATGACGATCAGGATCACCCCGATCAGCGCCCCGTCGAGGAAAGACGAGCGAGGAAGTTTGAGTCGAGAAACTGAATTCATCCTACTATCTGCTCTCCTTTCCAGAAACTCCCTCTGAGGACTGGCTCACCGGCGAAACCGGCGCTCTGTTCTCAGGAGTGTCTTCATAATCGCGCTTCAAAAGCGGCAAACGCTTTACAAGTCGACGCACTGCTCTTTGCGAAGCGGAAGTGACAGAAGCAAACGCGTAACCGATGTTCGAGCTACTCCCCTGCCATACCGTTCGACCATCGCTTGCATCCACAATTCGAATCGTGATTCCAACTGCAGGATCTCCATCAAGATCTGTTTTGTAACGATACTCATGAACCGTTCCAATGAGTAGGTGAGTGGCCCCAATCGTTTGAGCCAATTCTTGGTAACGTCCATCCGGGCCCGCAGCAGTCTCTCCCTGCGTCGAGAGGATCAGCTCCTCAGTCTGGTATAACGGAATTCCACGCTCAACAAGCGCGCTACCCGTTAGTTCGGTCAAAGCCCGCCCTGCGTGGTCGTCATTGGTTGCGTTGAAGAAAGGCGGCATGAGCAGTCGGACCTTCTCAGAGCCATCGAACTCCGCTGAGCGCCCATCATAGACGCGGGTAGCACACCCACTTAGAAGGATCGAAGCAACGAGAACGAACGCTGCTAAGAAACTTCCCTCTTTCCAATTCGACGTTTTGCTATTCCCGTTTCTCATTTCAAAGTTCCCGAACACTAAAACAAGAATATCCATAGGCGACATTCAGTACAAGTACTTAATTGTAAAACACCCCACTGAAATGGCAAAAACGGCCTGAAATCCGCCTCAAGAGGCGAGATTTCAAACAAAACAAAAAGAGCGTTCCCCAATCACGAGGAACGCTCTTCGGAAAATATTGTTTTCGAACCGAAGGCTAATTCCCCTTCAATTGCATGACGGCGTAGACAATACTGCCGACAATCACCAGAAAGAGAATGATTCCAACACCGATGAAGATCTTGTTGATCTTGTTGGATTTCTGAGAGAACGGCTTGTCTTTACCGAATGAGACCGTCTGCGTCCCCTTCTCCAACTCCCCGAGCTTTACTCCACCCTGTTTGAGAACAACGGTTTTCTCAATGTCTTCCCCCCCTGAATCGGCTTCACCCGTCTCGAGACGAATCTCTACCTTACCCAGTCGAAGGATTTTGCCAGCAGGAAGCAGAGCTTCCCCCTTGACCTGCTTGTCACTGACAAAAGTTCCATTGGTCGATTCGAGGTCCTTTACGTAAACCTTTCCACCCTTGAGATTGATCTCGCAATGATGGCTCGAGATAGAACCTTCCGGAATCGAGAAAGAGTTGTCGTCAACACGGCCAATGGTGGTCTTGTCCGTCTTGAGTTCATACGTCTTCCCCGAAAATCCTTCACTTAAAACGACGAGTTTGGCCATATCCGGTTGGGTTGAAATCAGCATTATCCAGGGAGTGTTCCCCAAGTCAAACCGTTTTCTATTATTCTACAGTAAAGTGTTTTTAGTCCCTTGATTCTCTCCAACTCGTTGCCGCGCAGCGAGCTTCACTAGGCGCTCTCGACGAGCGCTCGAAAATCGCCAAAGATCGACGCTGAGTCGTGTGGGCCAGGTGAGGCCTCGGGGTGATACTGGACACTGAACACCGGCTTCTTCTTGTGCGAGAGGCCTTCGACCGTCTGGTCGTTGAGGTTGATCCTATCAACTTCCACGTCTTCAGGTAGCGAATCGCGGTCGATGGCAAACCCATGGTTTTGAGATGTAATCTCCACTCTTCCTGAAGGGAGATGCTTGACGGGTTGATTCGCCCCGCGGTGCCCAAATTTCAGCTTAAAGGATTTCCCGCCCATCGCGAGTCCCAGCATCTGATGCCCAAAACAGATCCCGAAAATCGGAATCCCATGATCTACCAGCGCCTTTACGTTTCCGATCACGTCCTTCACTGCGGCCGGATCACCCGGACCGTTCGAGAGAAAGATTCCCGCAGGCTTCTGGGCAAGGATTTCGTCTGGGGTCGAGCTCGCCGGCATCAAGTAGGGCTTGAATCCCTGCTGCCGGAGCTTTCTCAAAATGTTGTACTTCATCCCCAAATCAAGCGCCACGATGGGGATATCGGCGGGCGGAAGAGGCTCTCTTACCGCTCCTGGATCAGGCTCCGAAGCCTGGGTCTCTCCCGTCACGAGACCAAATTCACCACTCTTGTCAGATTGCGCATCCCATTCAAAGGCCTCGGAGTGAGTCACTTCTTTCACGTAGTTGACCCCTACCAAACCTTCCCAAGACTTCGCTTTTGCTACCGCTTCCGCCTCACTCGCTTCCTCGCCAACGGTCAGGCACCCTTTCATTGACCCCGTCACTCGCAGTTTCTTGGTCAAGGCTCGGGTATCGATCGCCTCAATTCCCGGAATTCCTTCCTCCTTGAGGTAATCGTCCAAGGAGCGATTCGCTCGCCAATTGCTTACGACCGGTGAGAGCTCTCTCACCACAAAACCTGAAAGGTGCGCCTTGTATGACTCCATATCCACGTCATTGATCCCATAGTTCCCAATTTGGGGGTATGTCATCGTGACGATCTGCGCTTTGTAGGAGGGGTCGGTTAGAATCTCTTGGTAGCCGGTCATCGAAGTGTTGAAACAAACCTCGCCACAAACGGTGGCATCTGCTCCGAAACCTCGCCCTCGAAAAACGCTCCCATCTTCCAAGGCCAACAACGCATTTTTTGTCTTACTCAAATCCTTCATAATCTATGTTTCTCGACAAGGCTAGGTCAAGTGAGTACCCGGAATCTTCACAACATTTCATCAATCCTCCGAGCAAGCAGAGATAATCCAATCCCTGTGATTGTCAGGTCGCCAGCGGATCTGCCATCATCAAACCATGCAAAGGGTCGTCATTACGGACTATTGGGCTCCACCCGCAGATGTGGAACAGGAACAACTCAACGGCATCGCAAATGTCGAATGCCTCCAGGCGAGACATGAATCCGAACTGAAAAATCAGGTCAGCGACGTGGATGGAGTGATCCTCTGTCATGAGATCTCTCTCACCGAATCTATCATTCCCGAGTTCACTCAATGCAAAGTCATTGTTCGCTGTGGAGTCGGCTACGACAATGTGGATTTGGAAGCGGCCGGCAGGCAAGGGATCCTCGTCTGCAATGTGCCAGACTATGGCGTGGACGAAGTAGCCGACCACGCAATCGGGATGATGCTGGCCTGCAATCGCGGCCTCTTTCTCGCCGACCGGCAACTCCGCAAATCACTCACCCCCTGGGACATGCGTGCAGTTCAGCCGATTTTTCGCATCGTTGGCTCCACGATTGGGATCGTCGGGCTCGGGCGAATCGGATCCGCAACCGCCAAACGAGCCCAAGGACTGGGAATGAAGGTCATTGCGTACGATCCCTACGTACGCCCCGGCACGGATAAGGTGCTCGGGGTGACCCTGGTCTCTTTGGATCAACTCCTCGCCGAGAGCGATGTCGTCTCGGTCCATACGCCTTTAACAGAAGAAACAAGAAGCCTCATCGATGGCCCAGCGCTCAAGAAAATGAAGCCTACCTCCATCTTGGTTAACACCGCACGAGGTGCCGTCGTAGACACCGATGCTGTTGCCGAAGCTCTGCTGTCAAAAACCATCTCCGCTGCGGGAATCGATGTCCTCGAGATCGAACCTGCGACCCCAGAAACGAAACTCGTCAAGCTGTGGCAGGAAGAACACAACCCGCCCATCAACTTAATTATCACCCCTCACACAGCCTTCTACTCCGAACAAGGTCTCCATGAAATGCGAGCGAAGGCGGCAACGGAAGTCGCTCGGGTCCTTACCGGGGAGCGTCCGAAGAACTGCGTAAACGCTCCATTCTACCAAGCCAAAGCCTAGCGAGACTCTTTCAAGACGGCGACGGTGAACGGTTGCCCATTCGAAGGGTCCGTCGGAACATCGGGCAGGAGTTCGGGTACTAGTTTGTCCAATCCGTCAGGGAGCACACCGTGTTCAAACTCGTAAACCCGGGCGGCCCATTTTATCGACAAAACCCGCAGTTTTTTCAGCTGTTGCATCGAATCATCGACGACGGCCTCAAATCTCGCATTTCGTTGCTCCCGCTGCGAAGAATCCAAGCCTGCAAGCAGTGGAGCGTGAATCGTTTTTTCCAATAACGCCGACCATTCTCGCAATGATTGAAGCGCCGGCCGGATTTCCTGTATCGCATTCAATGTCTCAAGCCCGCTCGAAACAGCTTCCTTGGGAAGGCGGCGAACCAATCCGGCAAGCCGGGCCACCGCTTTCTCTTCAAAATCAAGCCCCATCCGCAGATCACTCTCCAAGCCTCCTCGCCCCACTTCTATCCCGATCCGCAGCAGCTTGAAGTAGGCTTCCATTGCCATTTGCATCTGCACTTTGCCTTCGGCTAAAGCGGCTTGTGCCAGACAGAGATTTGCCAGTTTCCGAAGGGCCTCTTGTCCCTGAACATGGGCGTCCGTGAATTCCACCTCGCCGTCAAGAACCACCCGGGAACTTTGCTCCAGCGCAGACGCCAAGATCTCGAGGACTTCGTCGTGCGAACCCAAGTAGGCCTCGAGAGCGCCGCGGCTCATGGACTCAACGGGCGAAGGCAAAGCCCTTGTGTTCTCACCCGCCTGGACGAGCATCTGGTAGCCATTCGGCGATGGCAAGCTGGGGAGAGTGAGTTCTTCGACTACAGGTTCCGGACTTTCCGGGACTCCGCTATCCTTGGAACCACAGCCCGAAGCACATGCGAGCATCAGTCCTACGAACACGGCCTTTCCCGTAACGCCAGCGTTTTGAGTTTTTTTCATCGTTTCATCCGTTAAACACGGAAATCACTCAACAGTTTCACGTTTTGTGATCAGTTTGAAATCAGAAATCTTAGCGGCCTTCGCCGCATCGATCACATCAACAAGAATCCCAATCGGAGCTGCCTCATCGGGCCGAATGCTCATCTTAAGGTCAGGCTGCGCCTGTGCGAGCTCATCAAATGTTTCGTCCAATTCTTCGACGGGAATCATTCGATCTCCTAAATAGACGTGGGGGGCAGATTCCGTGATCGTCACAACGTATTGCTGGTCTGTTCCACCGACCACTCCGGCACTCTTGGACGATGGCAAGGAGAGACTCAAGGCCGGTGTTTCCCGAAACGTGGTGGTCACCATCAAAAAGATCAGCAGAACGATCAGGATGTCGATAAGCGAAATGATGATGATCGCTGGAGGCTTCTGATTCTTTCGTTCCGAGAATTTCATCTCAAATCAACGAACCAAGCCTTCTCCCTCAGCAGAAGGGTCAGCCGGCGCGTAAAGACGTTGCAAAAGCTGATCACAGACCGTCTCCAGCTCAATCGCGATACTTTCAACTTTCTTGGTGAAATAGCTCCACGCAATGAGCGAAGGAATGGCGATCAACAAACCGGTAAGCGTCGTATTGAGGGCAATGGAGATCCCCTTCGCAAGAGCAGCGTTGTTACCGAGACTCGCTTCCCCAAAGTCACCGAACAGAGTAATCAAACCATGGAGAGTTCCAACGAGGCCCAGCAAAGGAGCCGAGCCCACGATCACCTCGATGATCACCAATCCCCGCTCCAGACCGGACACTTCCTTCCTTGCCCGTGTCTGCAACGCATCCACACTCTCAGCTTTCGTCCAATGAGATCGCTGAAGAATCAAGAGTAGCAAGCGGGCCAATGGTGAATTGCTGGAGCGGCATAAAGTTTGTAGTGCCTCGCGGTCTTGCTCGCTGCGGCACGACTCCACCGCGTTCTCCAAGTCTGGCGGAATGATTGCTCTCCAGCGCAGGGCAATCGAGCGTTCGATCACCATCGCCACAGATGTCACCGACGCCACGATCAGGAGCCACATGAAGGGCCCTCCCGACTGAATGAAATCTACCATATGCGAATCAACGAAACCAAAAGAAGGCTGCCTTCCCTCAAAGATCAATGCAAATCTCGCAAAGTGCCCAAAACGCTAATTGTAGAAAAAGCTAAACCGAACCTCACGACGATCTTCTCCAATCATTCGCCGCATATCATCAGGCCAGCGCCCAAAGGGAGCCGGCTCACTCACCGCTTTCTGGCAAACCAAGGACTGAATGACACCCACTGAATCCTCAACAACCTCCAATCCTAGGATACTCCCATCTGAGAGCATATCGAACCGCAAAACCACTCGCCCGCGAGCGTTTCTTGCCGTTGGCATTGACGCCAAGATGTCGAACCAGCGTTGCTGTATTGCTTGAATCACCCGGGCATCGTAGTCCCCAAAGGGCGTTGCCAACAAATCGGGAGTCGACTGCAACCGAAAGCGTTTTACTCCGCCTTCCTGTTTCATCTTTGCCCCCACAAGCCCCTGTTGAGCGCGAGCCTGCGCGAGTGTCCTCGGACGCACAGCTGGCTGTGCTGGACGCACCTCGGCAACCTGCGAGTCTCTCAACTCAATCGCCTCCAGCCCCGGAACGGATGGCCGCAGTTCAGCCGCTTCCTGAGCTTCTTCTTCTGTCTCCCCTTCGACAACCTCCTCTGCCGCGTCACCCTCGGCCTCAGGAATCGGATCTTCGCTCACAGCCGGGTTCAAGAGCTCCGCCGACTCAGCCTCTTCAGGGCGTTCTTCAACGATTTCTTCCGGCTGAGGTTCGGGCACATCTGGCAACGCGACGACAGATTCTTGCGGCAGTGGAGTATCCATGGTCTTGAGCACCTTATCCTGACTCCCATCAATATCGGGCTGCTCGAGACTATCTTCAGGGCTCTCATCGCCCGCCACAGCATCCACCACAGAGTAGAACGGGGTCTCCTCGGGTTTCTCTTCGGTCGCCTGCTCCGGCGAAGCGTCGACAAAAAGAGTCGGCACGACCTCAGGTTCAATTTCGAAATCGAGTTCAACCGGTTGCGATTTCTCTTCTTCCGCTGCCAGCGTGTTCGCAACGGCCTGACTAATTCCAGAATCCGCCAGCAACCCACTTCGCCCCAGTAGATCGAGCACCCCCAAAAAGAGCAGGTGAAAACACAGGGAGAGCCCAAAGGCCCAGCCCCAAGAGATCCCACTCGTCTGTCTGGACTCAGTCGTTGGCATCATTCTGTCTCTAAACGGGCGCACAAATTAGCCGCCGCACACAGCCAAGCGCAACGCAAAGAATGCGACTCTTATCTGCCAACGGCAACCTGTCCTCCTAGAATTGAACTTTTTGCCCCAGTTTCGGAACGGTCACTTCGGCCTTGGGACGTTCCTGTCGTAAGAGCTCGGCAAAACTCATCGATTGTTCTTCTTCCCCGTGCACCACACAAATCTGTTTGATATCCCCCCCCAGCCCCTTGAAATAAGCGAGCAACTCGTCCCGGTCTGCGTGCCCTGAGAAGGCATCGATCGATTTCACACGCGCCTTGACTTTGTGAGGGTCCCCAAAAATCTTCACGGTCGGATCTCCGGCGACAATACGCGCACCTAGGGTATTCTCTGCACAGTATCCGACAAATAAAACAAGGTTCCTCGAATCCCCGATGTGATTCGAAAGATGATGCCGCACTCGCCCTGCCTCGCACATACCTGACGAACTAATGATGATAGCAGGGCCTTTCATGTCATTGAGTTCCATCGATTTCTTTACGTGCCGGATGTAGGTCAGATTCTCCATGCCGAAGGGATTCGCCGTTTCCTGCAAGAAATGATAAATGTTCTGATTGAAACACTCCGGATGCAAACGGAAGACTTCCGTAGCATTGACACTCAGAGGACTGTCCACAAAGACGGGAAGCTTGGGAATTCTTCCCTCTAAGGTCAATTGGTGCAGGGTGTAGACAATGAGCTGCGTTCGACCAACCGAGAAGGCCGGAATGATCACTTTTCCTCCGCGCTCGATCGTCTCGGAGACCGCCTTGGCCATCGATTCCTTGGAATCGCCTCGATCCCCGTGAAGGCGCCCTCCGTAAGTACTCTCGATTTGCAAAAAATCCACGCCCTCGACAGATTCAGGGTCTCGAAGAATTTCATGCCCTCCTCGCCCAATGTCTCCCGAGAACAAATACCGGAACTTTCGATCGGCTTCCTTGATATCGAGAATCACTTGAGCAGAGCCCAGAATGTGCCCCGCGTCCCTGAATGTCAGCGTCACTCCATCCGCGATCGGGATCGGCCGCCCATAGTCTAGGGCGACAAACTGACGGATCACCTGCTCGGCGTCTCGGAGGCTATAGAGAGGTTCGACCGGAGGAAGCCCCTTCTTTGCACGCCGCTTGCTGACCCACCGCGCGTCATACTCTTGAATGTGCGCAGAGTCGGCCAACATGATACTGGCCAAGTCGCGCGTCGCGAAAGTGCTGTAGATGTTCCCTTGAAACCCCTTACGATGTAAGTTGGGAAGGTTCCCACAATGGTCAATATGAGCGTGGGATAAAACGACACAATCGAGTTGAGCCGGATCGAATGGGAAGTTCCGATTTCGTTCCATCGACTCATCGCGTCGCCCCTGAAATAGGCCGCATTCGAGCAAAATGGATTTTCCGCCCACCTCCATCAGATACATGGAGCCCGTCGTGGTCCGCGTCGCACCTAAAAATCGGACGTTCATGAGCCAAGAATGCACCAGACCAAGCCACTGACAAGCCGCAGAGAGGAATATTTCATCGCAACAACCCCAGCCACCCCCGCCAAGAGCCAGCTTTACAACCCGAAACATTGTCCTCTCACGCTATAAGCCGTCCACGCTGGGTTGTCCCAAAAACCCACCCCTTGTGGCCAAAACTCACATAAACCCAGCATCTCGTGGTTTTCACTTTACCTGACCCTCCATTCCTGCCAGTTTCACCCCGAATGCATCTTAAGAACCTTACGGTCCTAGGGTTTAAGTCATTTGCAGACCGGACTTCCCTTGATTTTGAACCTGGAATCACGGCCATTGTAGGCCCGAATGGTTGCGGGAAATCAAATGTTGCGGATGCCATTCGCTGGGTTCTCGGTGAACAATCTGCCAAAGCGCTCCGTGGCGGAGAGATGGCCGATGTGATCTTCAACGGGACGGACAAGCGAAAGGCCATCGGCATGGCCGAGGTATCGCTCACGATCACCGACGTCGACGAGGATCAGCTCCGGGCCGCAGGTGTTTCAATCGACTTCAACGAAGTCACCATCACGCGTCGCGTCTTTCGAGATGGAGGGAGCGAATACTTTATCAACAAGACCTCCAGTCGCCTCAGGGACATCCAACAGCTGTTCATGGGAACGGGCGTTGGCCGATCGAGCTACAGCATCATGGCTCAGGGCAACATCACCCAAATCCTTTCCAGCAAACCCGAAGACCGCCGAATTATCTTCGAAGAAGCCGCTGGCATCACCAAGTTTAAGTCCCAGAAACGAGAAGCTCTGCGGAAACTTGATTACACGGAACAGAACCTCCTGCGCGTCGAGGATCTGATCAAGGAAGTCAAACGCCAGATCGGCTCCCTCCAACGCCAGGCTGGAAAAGCCCGACGATTCCAGCAATTCCAACAGGAACTCCAGCACTTAGAGACCCAGCTCGCACGGCACGAGTTCGACACCCTCCAAGCCCAGATCGGCGAGCAAAAAGCCAACGCGGATCGACTACGAGACGAGATGGAAGCCCGATCCGAAGAAGTCATTCGGACCGAAGAGGAAGTTCGTCAACTTCGAGCAGCATTTGCAGAGCTTGAGCAGCAGATCAATCAATCGCAACAAGATGGGCTCAACATCAAGAATCAGATCGATCAGAACGAGAATCGCATCAACTTTCACCGTGAACGGCTAAACGAACTCGATACTCAGAACGCTCGAGCCCTATCTGAAATCGAAGAAGCCGAGCAACGCCACCTCGCCACGGAACAAGAACTCGAGAGTATCGGGCTCCGAGCCCAAGAGGCCCAGAACGCTCTCGAATCACGCAAACAGGGCGTCGAGGAAAGCCAAGCTAAAGTTCTCGAAATCGAGCGCACCATTGGCAATTCCCAGGAAGAACTCCGCCAAGCACAGTCGGCAGCATTCTCATCAGCTCAATCCTTGGCCAAGAGCCGGAACGAAATCAACTCGTTGGATCTCTTGAAAAAGGGCAATGATACCCGACTTGAGAAGCTCTCATCGGAGAAGGTTCAACTTGAGGAAGAACGCGTTCAACTCCACGAGACTCTTGAGCAATTCGCAGCTGGCGTGGAAGCCAAGAAGAGTGATGCCGATCGACAACGTCTGACCCTTGAAGAACGTCAAGTCCGTCTCTCAACTCTCCAAACAGAACTCTCAGATCTCACGGGAAGACTCGACTCCTTGCTTCAAAAACAAGCCGAGAAGCGATCGCGACTGAATGTCCTGCAACAGCTTGACGCCAAGCGAGAGGGATTCAGCGAAGGAGCCCTTGCCGCCCTCCAGCAGTCCGAACACGTGATCGGCACACTGGCCGACTACATCCAAGTCCCAGACGATGACGTGCTGGCGATCGAAACCGCCCTGGGACATCACCTACAACTGGTGATGACTCAAACCGAGGTCGATTCAGCTGAGATCATTGCTCAACTCAAGAACCTCGGTAACGGCAAAGCCAGTATCGCACCCCTCGAGCTATTGAGCACGCTCGCCTCGACCAGCGCTGAGCAAAGTGGCTCATTGCCGCCTGACACCCGACTCGCATCCACTGTTGTCTCGAGCAAACCAGAGGTGAGCCCTCTCATCGAGTCCTTGCTCAGCTCAACACTGGTCGTCCCAGACCTTTCCCTGGCTCGCCAATTGTGGAAACAGAATCCAGGTCGCTTTGATTTCGTGACCGTCGACGGAGATCTCCTCACCCGTCACGGTGTTTTCACTGGCGGCGCAAGCGGAGGCGATCAGAAGACAACCTCGATCCTCGGACGTAAGAACGAGATCAGAGAACTTGAAGAGGCCACCCGCCAACTTCAAGAATCTGTCGATTCCCTGAGCCGCGAAAAGGGAACGCTCGTCAATGAGCAGAATGTTCTCCAATCAAACCTCCAAGAAGCTCAGTCGGATCTGAAAGCCACCGAAGTGGCCATCGCAAGCGAAGAAGGCGAGTACGCTGCACTCAGAAACTCCAGCGGGGTCCTCGACCAGAAGATCGAAACAGTCGTCTTCGAAATTCAATCCTTGGCCGCCCAGCAAGAGGAAGGGCAAGCCAAACGGGATTCTCTGGCGAACCATATTTCACAACTGGAACGAGAGGCAAAAGACGCTGAAGTTCGAGTTCAGCAGCTCAACGAAGAACTGGACGGTGTCAGGGCCGACCGAGATGCAGCCAACAGCGAGCTAACCGAAAAGAAAGTCGCTGCAGCTGCAGAGCAAGAAGCCCTTACCGCTCTCAACCGTCAACGCGGCCCATTGGAGCAAAGGCGCTCTGAACTCACGCAGCTCATCACCCAACGCCGTTCCGAGACGGAGTCGGTCCTCTCCCGCAAGGCAGAAAGCGAAAGCGAGATTGCCAAGGGGCAGCAAGAAGTCGACGCGCTCGCTCATCAACGCACGGTCAACAACGAGAAGACCACCGAACTCCTCCAACAGAAGCGCGAACAAGAAACCCAGATCGGCGAACGAGACGACAGTCTGAGACGGATCCGCCACCAACTCGAGACAGACCAAAAGCGAAAAAGCGAGCTCGACGTTGACCTCGCCCAGAAAGCACTCAAGGCCGAGAATATCTGTCAGCGAATCGAAGACAAATACCAGACACCGCTACAAGAGATTCGAAGTGAGCCGGTTCGACTGACTACGACGAGTGATGGTCAAACCAAACTCGAGACCGACGACGAGGGCGACGAGGCTGACGAATCCACTCATGCAGGCGAGGCAACGGACTGGGAAGCAGTGACAAAGCACGTTCGCGTCCTTCAACAGAAGGTCGATGCGATCGGCCCGGTCAATCTGGTTGCCATCGAGGAATACGAAGAAACCGAACAGCGATTTCAGTTCCTCACCGGGCAGCACGATGACTTGGTCAAAGCGAAGGATGAACTTCACGAAGTCTTGAATCGCATCAACACTCAGACCCGAGAGATGTTCGTGGCGACCTTCACCAAAATCCAAGAGAACTTTCGCAACATGTTCCAAGAGATCTTCGGGGGAGGAAGCGCTGACCTCGTGCTTGAGGATGAAGGGGATGTCCTTGAGAGTGGGATCAATATCGTCGCTCGTCCTCCCGGAAAACGCCTGCAAGGCATCAGCCTCTTGTCGGGTGGAGAGCAAACCATGACGGCGGTTGCACTCCTGTTCTCGATTTACCAAGTCAAGCCAAGCCCATTCTGTGTGCTTGATGAGCTCGATGCCCCACTCGACGAAAGCAATATCAATCGCTTCCTCAAAGTGCTGCAACGCTTTCTCGAGTTCTCCCAGTTTATCATCATTACCCACAACAAACGGACCATCAGTACCGCTGACATACTCTACGGAGTCACGATGCAGGAACGCGGCGTGAGCCGACTGGTCAGTGTGAAGTTCCACAAGGACGGCGAGACTCCCGACACTTCAAAGAAGGCCAAGAGTCGTCCTTCCAATGAAGACGCGTCCGAAGTTCAAACAGAATCCGTCGAAACCCAGTAGCGCAACCCCGACCAAAGATCGCTCGTTTTCGCGTCTCTTTTGCAATCTCTCGAAGATCTGCCAGACTTAAGCATGGCTGTGCCTGTAACGAATCCAGCGATTCTTGCCTTCATTAAGGCGATGGGAGAGAAGTCTCAAATTGGACAAGTCCTCATCGAAGCCGGACAAACCGGTTTCGAACTGCGCCACCACCAGGATGGCTCCCTGCCCCAATCCGATCTCATTACCTGCACGGAACTTGAGTTGAGAGACTATATCGCCTTGGATGACCTGGGAGAATTCCGTCCGCTGAAATCCGCTCCTGACCTCCGGAGAGGTTGGCGGTCCGTGAGTTCTAGCCCCAACCAGCTATGGGAGCAGCTGAACATTCTCTATCCAGGCGCAGTCGGCGATTGGTATCGGCAAATGAAACACCCCAGTAGCCATGGCTCCTACCGCGCATTCGTCGGCCGGCAATCAGGCATGTACCGAGGAGCCAGCCGCCTCAAACAGGAAGAGGCGGCAACGTTGACCGAAGCCTGTTGCTCAGCGAAGCATTGCTTGAAAGATCGAGTTTGGTCGATCGAACCCGATGACGCTGCCCATCCAGCAGAGAGCTTTTTGATTTGCCGAGAACCCTGCCAGCTCCTCCTCGAGCTCGCTCGCCGACTGAGCAAAACAAAGCAAGAGGAGACCATTCAGTTCGAACTACCGAAATCGGAGGCCGAAGCTCTCCTTAAAGTCCTCGAAGATTCTTCTCCCAGATCATCCTCAGCATCGGGCCAACGCATTGCCGACTTCTCTTCACCGAGCAATCCAAGGCGTGTCGACTTGCTTCGACAGACGCTCCACTCACAATTCACTCGACAAAAGAAAGTTTTAGGAGAATAAGATCCCCTCAAAGCGCGTCCCATCAACCTATGAAACAGAACATGAGAATTTTTTCCCTCGCGGCCCTGCTCACACTGGGCACCTTGCTGGCGCCCCACTTCACAGTTTCCGCGGCTGACCTTGACTCCGATCCCGACAAAGCTTGGCAGCAGGTCGTTGAAGCGAGCAAACCCCGTCCTTACCCTTCTGAGTGGCAAACCAAGGCACCAGAGAAAGCCGAAATCGACAGCTTCCACGAAAAGAACGGAAAATTGACTGCTGATGCGGCAAAACTGGCTCAGTCCTTTTACTCAAGCTTCCCAGAACATCCCAAAGCTGCTGACGCCAAAGACAAGGAACGAGAGCTCCTTGGTCTTGCCGCCCAGCTCGGAAACACCAAAGTTCTCGCTCGCCTTGACGAGCTAGAAGCGGCCGCGGCCGATGATCCAAACAAGACCGACAGGGAGCGATTCGAGATTCTTTCACAGACCGTTCAACGGCGAGCCATCGCCAAACAAAGCGAAGGCCAGGAGGCGGTCTTGGCAGAGTTTGAAAAGGGCGTGAGAGAACTGCAAAGCAAGTTCCCTAAAGAGGAAGAGGTCTTCCAGATGCTTCTCTTCATTGCCGAAAAATCCGAAGGTGAGAAAGGGAAGAAACTCGCGCAGGAAGTCGTCGACGGCTCCAGTTCCGAACAGCTTGTTCAAATGGCTAACGGCATCATCAAGAAACTCTCACTCGTAGGTTCTCAGCCAGACATTAGTTTCACCGCTATCGACGGAACGGAAGTGTCACTGGAAAAAATGAAAGGCAAGGTCGTCCTTGTTGATTTTTGGGCCACCTGGTGCGGTCCGTGTGTGGCCGAACTTCCGAATGTGATTCGAGCCTACAATAGCCTTCATCCTGAGGGATTTGAGATCGTCGGCATCAGCTTCGACCAATCCAAAGTCAAGCTTTCGCGTTTCGTTGAGAAGGAGAAAATGCCCTGGCCACAGTATTTCGACGGCCAAGGATGGGGAAATAAGTATGGCCAGGAGTTCGGAATCAGTGCGATCCCAACCATGTGGCTCATTGACAAGAAAGGCGTGCTTCGAGATATGAATGCACGAGCCAATCTGGAGCAGAAAGTTCGGGACCTCCTAAAAGAAGAGGCCTAATCGATCACCGTTCATTCAGAAGGCACTTCTCGGCTTCGGCCGAGGAGTGCTTTTGCTTTTCACGTTGGATCAGCCACGAAGCCAGCCCCTCGATGGGCGTCCCCTGCAATTCCCCGGACGATCATCGTGCCATCTTTACCTTTAACATTGATTGTTCGAGCCGAATTCTTCAAAAAAGAACCCTAGGGGGTATCTCCGAATGGTACCACGTTCAAAATGAGCAAGTTCAGCGAATTCCAAGAACAGCTTTCCGAGAAGGTAAAAGGCAACTTCCTGTTGCACTTATTTATCAACGACATCAAATTCCTGATCGCTGCGATCGTGTTGACGCCGATCGCAATCGGAGGAGTCCTTCTCATTCCGAAGATTTGGGAGGTTTCTCCTGAAGACTTCCGTCCCAGAGTGAAGATTAGTGGACTCGACTACGTGCAGTCCATCACTCTGGCCAAAACAGCCCGAGAGCATGAAGACGCAGGGGACTACGAAGCGGCTCTCTACTCGTGGAACGCAGCCATCGCCAACTACCCAACACAAACAGAAAATCTACGCTCCGCAATCGCTGCTTTCCTCGAACTCGACCGCCCGACCGTCAAACAAACCAGACAGAACATCAACTACAGCCTCTGGCTTCTTCGACTCAATCAGACCAACTTCACCGACCTTGCGGTCATTGCGGAAAGTCTGGATCGATCCCGTCTAGATTCCCTCCAGTTCTCCCTCCTTTCCCCTCTCGAAGACAAGCTCACCGAGCCAATGAGAGCCGCCTACTCCCGCAGTCTTTTCAACTTATTTAGGCATCAAGAATTCAACACTCAGTGGCAGAAACTTTCCGAAGCAACGAAGTCGTCGCCCGAGAACGCTCTCTATGGGGCGGCATACAAAGCACTTTGGGCAAGTCCCGCAGAAGCCGAAGCAAGCCGCGCAGAATTAGAAAGCAGGGTGGAAAGCGATGAAACACAGCTTCTAGCTCGTCAGCTCCTACTTCTCGTCCACTTCCAGCAAAAGAACACAAGCGCCTACCAAACGGTGCTGACAGACCTCGTTGAGGCCGACCGAGACCGCTACTCACACCATATCGCCTACTGGACCCTGCTGCATCAAGTTGGCAAGACGGAGGACGCCCTTGAACGAGCCAGAGACTTCGAGCGCGTCCCGACGGACATTGGGGACCTCGTCAACCACGTGAACCTTTTCCGTCAGCTCGGGGTTCCAAAGCTCGCCGATGAGCTCGTAACTAAGCACTTGAACGCCTTCCCGCCCGAGGTTGGGCTGTATTCAACCTACGCCGATTTACTCATCGAGCTATCAGACTGGGACCGGCTACGAGAAATTGCGATTGGATTGCGAAAAATCAACACAGAAGCGGCGGCCGTGAGCTTGAGCTACTACTTGGAAGGAACCGCAGACGCGAATCAAAGCCGACAAAACTCAGCCTCAGCCGCATTCGAGAAATTCTCAGCATCCGTTTCTGATGAGGATTTGAACTCTGAACTCGGTATCGCCCGAGAACTCATCGCCCTTGGATTCTCCAACCACGCACTCAAGCTCCTTGAAAAAGTCGAGGCAGACAACAAAAACGACCCAGCCTACTGGTACACACGAGCCGGCTGCGCTTTTCGCACACGCGCCTACGAAAAAATGCGCGATTGCAGCGCGCGTGCCCTCGATCTCGATCCACAGAATGCGCGTTTCAAGAGCGCCGTCGTTGAATCATTGTTGCTCCTCCGAGAGGACCCAGCACGAACCGTTCGACTCACCCTGGAACTCGTTACGGCCAATCCCACTTCTTTCTCACACAACATCAACCACGTGCTAGCACTCTTGCTCAATCAACGCGTCGATGAAGCATCAGCCCTACTCCAACGGATCCCAGAAGAGTCTGCTCCTGACGCTCAGGCTCGTGCTGCCCACCACTACGCTGAGTTCGGAGTTGCATTTCTTTCCGGAGACTTCCAGCAGGCCCGCGAAATTGGAGCTCTCATTCCTTCATCACTCTTGTCAGATAAAGAACAAGAATGGTTCGATCAGTGTCAAGAGACCATAAAGACACAGCTGTAGACCTCAGCAAACTCGCTTCCTGAGACATCAAACGCTAGTAGCGCTCTAGTAGCGCTCTACTAGCACTAGGTTGCCCTGATAGTGCGCAGGTAGAGCGTCTCTGCTGTCCACGACTACGGACAAGAACTGACCCAACGAGTAAATCCCGGACGATATTTGGCGTTTCGGCTGCTGAGCGCCCCGTTGTAATCCCACTGGCATCCCGCCTGCTCTAGTGGGTTTTCAGTGACTCCACAGAACTTGATGAGCTACATTAAGAGGAGCCCTGCACCAATCGCATCATGAATACCGCTTTGGTTAATACCGGACGAGCTCGCATACTCGTCGTCGATGACATTCAAGAAAATCTGAACCTGCTCGGCGAAGTCCTCGAGGAAGCAGGTTACGTGGTTTCCATTGCTCCCAACGGATCGGTTGCGATCGAAATTGGCAGAATCAATCCTCCTGACCTCATTCTTCTCGACATCATGATGCCCGAGATGGACGGATTCGAAACCTGCGAAAAGCTAAAGGAGCTTCCAGAAACACGGGAAATCCCAATCCTCTTCATCTCCGCCAAGGATGACATTGACAATATCCTCCAGAGCTTTCAATCCGGTGGTGTCGACTATATCAACAAACCGTTTCGAAATCAGGAACTCCTCGCACGAGTCGAAACACACCTTCGCATCACACTCCTCGCCCGCGCCCTTCGGCAGAAGAATCAAGAACTAGAAGAAATCAACGAGCGCCTCGTAGCAGAAGTCACCAAACGGCAACAAGCAGAGGACCGAACAGAAACCGCACAGCAACAGCTCTCTCTCAGCTCCAAAAACGAAGCGGCACGTTGGGGGCTATCAGGCTTCGTAGGCAAAAGCCCAACCTTTAAGACAATCCTGGGCCGCATCGAGCAGCTGCACAATTTCGGCGACGTCAACGTTCTCATAACAGGCGAAAGCGGAACTGGAAAAGAATTGGTGGCTCGGGCTATCCACGCAGGCAGTCAAAATGCTCAAGCACCCTTCATTCCAGTCAACTGCTCGGCAATTCCATCCGAACTCGCGGAATCCCTCTTTTTTGGCCATCAAAAAGGGGCCTTTAGCGGAGCCCTCAACAACAAAAAAGGATACTTTGAACTAGCAAATGGCGGCACTCTCTTTCTCGACGAAATCGGCGAAATGCCTAAATCGCTCCAACCGAAACTCCTCCGCGTTCTCGAAGACGGCGTCGTCAACCCCGTTGGATCAAGCAAGCAAATTCCAGTCAAACTAAGGGTCATCGCGGCTTCAAACATCAATTTTCATACACGAATGAATCAAGGAGATTTCCGAGAAGATCTTTACTTTCGACTCGCCAGATTCACCGTCAAGTTACCTCCGTTAAGGGAACGTAGTGAAGACATCCCCCTTCTCATCGACCATTTCTTGAAACTGTTTTCCCAGGAAATGAACCGCCCAGTTCCCAAGCTTACCCCACAGGCACTCGAAGCGCTCAAGCGTTACCACTATCGCGGAAACATTCGGGAGCTAAAAAATCTCATCGAACGTGGCATGATTGAATCTGGAAAAGAGACGATCGATGTGGAGCACCTCTTGTTCTTCGATGATATGACTCCGGAAATGCCCGATGTAGAGGATTCGAACGAAACCGATTCATGCACAACAGACGACTACGATCAGACGCAATTGATCGAAAAGCACAAAACAGCACTAAACAAACTGGAGGCTTCATCATTCAAATCAGAGACAAAGCAATCCATGATCAAGATTCTTGACTACCTGAGGGATCACGCCGTGGTGGATAACCAGCGCTGTCGTCTGATCATCCACCAAAACCAAATGAGAGTCTCTTACGTCCTCAAGAAAATGCACGGCGCTGGGCTCATTCAGGGGATTGGTGCGGGACGTTGGGCACAATACCGACTTCCCTGAGACCTCCCCAACTACGGTTTCAGACAGCGCTCGATCTTTCTCCGAATCAGTCCATTATTCGCCACCATCCGGAATCGCTGGTAGCCGTCGATTGGACGACAGAAAAAATCGCCCCCAGCCCTCTCCAGAATCAATCCCCCTGCCGCAATATCCCAGAGACAAACACCGCTCTCAACAAAGGCATCCATACGACCAGCCGCGACCCAGCATAAGGACAGGGCTGCAGCCCCCATGATTCTCATCTTACGGACTCTTGGAAGGAGCCGCCCAAAGCTAGGAAGCATCAATTCCATCGAGGCCTTTGATTTCGAGAATCCGATTGCCAGGATACATTCCTCGAGCTTCGCTCGTTGACTCACCTTGATCTTTCGGCCGTTCATCCGAGCTGGCCCAAAGTTGGTAGCAGTCCACATCTCATCCATAAAGGGATCGTAAACAAGGCCGAGTAACGTTTCGTAACGTGTGCCACACCGACGCTGCAAGGCGATCGAAACACAGGCATGCGGGATCCCGTACGTGAAGTTGACGGTTCCGTCGATTGGGTCTACCACCCAACGAAGATCTCCTTCGACAAGTCCCGTTTCACCTTCCTCTCCAAGAATGGCAATTGTCGGGTGCCGGTCGACCAGAAAGCCCTCGATCAATTGCTGGCACTTCACATCAAGCTCCAACTTTATGTCGTGCTGGCTCGAAGAGTTGGCTCGCTTCTTGGAATTCAATTTGGCAGACAGAATTTCGCCGGCAGCCCTCGCTGCTTCCTCCGCCGTTCCCAATGCCGTTGTGATTTCTTTGCGCGTCATGTTTCTCCTTTTGAATTCCACCAACTAAAGAATCTCTAGCGCGTCGATCGCTTGATTGAAGGCCTTTTGTTCATCGGACGAAAGCGAACGCAAGGGTAACCGCACCGAACCAAAATCAAAGCCCACTCGTTTGAGCAGCGACTTCCCCGCACCGAGCGGAGAAACTTGCGAA
The DNA here is from genome assembly GCA_964342405.1 of uncultured Verrucomicrobiota bacterium. GTDB lineage: Bacteria > Verrucomicrobiota > Verrucomicrobiia > Limisphaerales > AAA164-E04 > UBA2970. The sequence continues at coordinate 45,944 of CAYFGX010000029.1, forward strand.
ATCAAGGTCACCACATCTACAGACTGTTTTTGAAATCGCCGCGCCTCATCAATATCACCTGCCTCGAATGCGTCGATGACCTTACGGTAGAGTGGAGCAAGGTAGTTGTAAGTGCTCCCCACTGCTCCATCCACTCCGAGACTGAGGGCCGCTAACAGCATTTCATCACATCCAAAGAGTATATTCAGGGAACCATCATCGAGGGCGCGACAACGCTGGAGTTCCACCAAATCTGTATTGGAAAACTTCACCCCGGCAAATGAAGGAATCTGCACACTTGCCTGCCGGATAAACTCTGAGACCGAGATGGGCACCCCCGTCAATCCAGGGATATCATAGTAGTAGATCGGCGTCTTAGGGGCCGCTTCAGCGACGCTTCGAAAACATGCCAACACTGTTTCCAAATCCCCTGGCTTAAAATAAGAAGGCGGCACGATCGAAATGCCATCCACTTCAAGTCCTCCAGCGTGTTGCGCCAATGCCCGTGCATTCGCCAACGAGTTGTCCCCGACATGGACAACGACTCGGAGCTTGTGAGCCCTGCCCGCACGACTCCATGCCTCAGCGATCTGTTTGCGCTCGTCAAGCGTTAGCGATGAGAATTCACCTGTGGTCCCACAGACAAAAACTCCAGTGACGCCTACCGAAGCCAAGTAAGGCGCAAACCGATCAATCACCTCAAGATTCAAGGTTAAATCCTTATTGAAAGGAGTGAAAGGCGCCGCCACCAAACCATGCAAACGTTTTTCCTTCGACATCATCATACAAAACAAATCTACACGACGAGCTCAGTGAAAACTGCAACAAGAGCAAAAGCGCGCCGAAATGACCTCGGGCATTCTCGTGGCAAAGCAATACGGAACCAAGAAAATCTTTGAGTCAACACGTGGATCCGATCTGCATTTCAAATCGAGCTGGGCACAAAAACAGCCATCGTCGAACGAGAATACTTGCTCAGTTTCTTGTCGCGTTTCCCAGATTTTCGACTATCGTTGACCTCTTCCTACATGCATTTATATAGGAAAAGAATATTCAAGCTTACGACTCGAGCTCTTTGGAGCTTTGGAGTTATTTGCGCTTCGGCATTGTCTGCAGCCACGCTCGATTCCGGTTCAATCGTTTCGTCAACCCTCTGGAAACGAGAAATCGTCCCCCTATTCGATCAGGAATGTATCAAGTGCCATGGACCACTCAGGAAGAAGGGAGGCGTCGATCTCAGCACCTTTCAAAGTGTGACTCAAGGGGGTGATTCAGGAACAATCATCTCCCCAGGCTCCCCCGATGAGAGCCAGTTATTCAAAGTCCTTCAACGCGGAGCCGACCCCCATATGCCTCCCAAGAAACAGCTTGGGAACGACGAAATTGATCTGGTCAGAAAATGGATCGCCCATCTTCCGCTTCGGACCGACTCGCCCAATGAAACCGGGCTTAAGATTCCGGCAACTGTCGAAACACCGCAAGACCACGAAGCAGAATCGATCGCTGAAAAGGCGTTCGAGAACCTCTCAACTCCGCAACTCATCAATCACTTGATTCGTGCAGAATGGACGAAGCGGCACCTCGTGCCAGCTCCAGTCTGCGATGATCGAACATTCGTTCGCCGAGTCTATCTCGATCTGGTTGGTAGAGCGCCTTCGCCGACTGAGACCAAGTCTTTCCTGTTTGATGGATCTCCTACCAAACGGCGGAACCTCATCACTCAGCTCCTACAGCAAGAAGAGTTCAATCGCAACATGGCCGAGAATTTCGATCTGTTCCTACTCGGAAGAAAAGGAAAGCGAGCACAAGACGAGCGCAAAAACCGAGGCTGGATAGCTTTTCTCGAACAAGCGCTGGAAGACAATCGACCATGGAACGAGCTCGTTCGTGACCTCATCCTCGCGAGACAACCCCAAACTCCAACCAAGCCAAACGCCCCCGAAGCAGGGGCCCTTTGGTTTGTTTACGAACACCGTGACAATCACCAATTGATAGCAGAATCCATTGCGCCCATCGTGTTTGGAACTCAAATCAAGTGCGCGCAATGCCATGACCACCCTTTGGCTCATGAAATTAAACAGGCTCACTACTGGGGGGTCGTCGCTGCGTTCAATCGAAGCAAGAATACCGATACAGAAGTGGGGATCGGCGTCGCGGAGTCGGCAATTGGAGGTTTCATCAACTTCGCCAATCTCGAACAGGAGTCTCAACCCGCACGCCTCGTTTTTCTCAATGGAGTGAACATCGATGAAGAACGGCCTGAAACAGGCACTAAAGAGATCGATTCGCCCGAGAACTACCGAATCGCACCACCAGAGAAAGACCAGAAGGGCTCCCGAGCAGCGATCCCCGTTTTCTCAAGGAGAGAACAACTGGCTAAAGCAACGACAAACTCGAACCCGCTTCTCGCCAGAGCCTTCGTCAATCATCTCTGGGCGCTCTTCCTGGGGCGAGGCATCGTCCATCCGTTCGATGAAATGAATTCAAAACACCCGGCAAGCCACCCAGAGCTGCTCCATTTACTCGGCCAACGTTTTGAGTCCAGTAACTACGACGTGAAAGCGCTCATAACCGCGTTATTGGAAAGCGAAGTCTACCAGCTCTCAAGTCAAGCAAGCTCCCAGCACCTCCAACATCGAGATGCCTTCCCTAGTGCTTTGGAGCGCCCGTTGAAAGCGGAGTCCCTCTACCGACAATTGATTCACGCCACCGGTCATGACGAATCGACCTATGCCCAAGAATTCCCAAAAGAGGCAAACGCCTTAAAACAGGCTGCCGTCCAACAGTTTCCGGATCTCATACCAGTCGAGTATCAAGCGACGCTCCAGCAGGCGATGTTCCTGACGAACTCCCCAGAAATTGATCACCTACTAGTCGCTCGCCCGGGCAATGCGGCTCACCGCCTCTTGCAAATCGAGGATATTGAGCAACGAATCGAAGAATCCTTCGTCACAATTCTCGGAAGATTCCCCGATCAGCCTGAGCGCAGCTACATTGCGAACTACCTCGCAGCTCGATCCTCCCAGCCGACCGCCGCTTTGAAGCAAGTGATGTGGAGCCTCATTGCGACTCCTGAATTTCAACTCAACCGATAACTCTACGAAACATGGCCTTTCAACGAGCAGAAGCCTTGCGACGAGGATGCCCCCGGTCTGACCACACGATGCATCGCCGGCTCTTCCTGCAAGGAATGGGCGCATCAAGCCTCGCCTCCATGATGAGTTGGACGGGGCTCTTCACGAGCCCGCAGGCCTTGGAGGCGGCAAAACGATCAAGCAAACACTGTATCCTTCTCTGGCTTTGCGGCGCACCAAGCCAATTTGAGACGTGGGATCCCAAACAAAATATCAGAACGCGAGGGCCTTTCGGCAGCATCCCAACTTCGATCCCAGGGGTACACTTCTCTGAGCTTATGCCCCGCTGCGCGTCCATTGCTCACAAGCTCTCTGTCGTGCGCTCCATGAGTACAAAGCCCTCAGAGCATTTTCAGGCTATCGATCGACTCAATCGGGGCGATGCCCCGCGACCACCCTTTATCCGCCCCGCGCTTGGATCGGTCCTCGGTCAGCAACTAGGCCAGCTCGATTCCCCTATCCCAAATTTTGTGCTCCTGGATCCATGCCCAGAAGGCAACGAATTCAAATCTTTCAAAGCAGGCAATTGGGCAGGATGGCTAGGGGCGGAGTACGGACCGATGCGAGTCGGCGGTGAGTTCAAGATTCCGAACGTTGAAAAGTTGGCCGACATTACCACAGAAGATCACGAGGAACGGGAGGCGCTCAGACGGTTCCTTGCCAAGAAATACGAGAACGAATCGAAGAGCGAAGCCGCAGCCTCACAGAACGCCGTCTTCGAGCGCGTCAAAGGCTTGATGAGTACGGCTCACCTATTCGATCTTGAAAGTCTCCCCGCCGCAGATCGAGAACGCTACGGTCCCGGAACCTTCGGGCAACACACTCTCCTGGCCCGGAACCTCGTCGAGAATGGCGCACCCTTTGTTATGGTCGCCAACGGAATGCCTTGGGACTGTCACGTGCTTCACCATGAGAACTACCAAATGCTGGTACCGGATCTCGATAACATCATCTTCCAACTCGTAAACGACCTAGAGGAGCGGAGTCTCCTCGACGACACACTGGTCGTCATGATGGGAGAATTCGGCCGCACACCATGGCTTAACGCAAGCCGCGGACGCGATCACTACCCCAACGCGTGGAGCCTCGCGATGGCCGGATGCGGGATTCAGAAAGGGAGCGTCGTAGGGGCAACCGATGACTTGGGCATTGAGGTCGTTGATTCACCTTTTGATGAAAAGAATCTGTTCGCTACAATCTTTTCAGCCCTTGGAATCGACCCGCATACCGAATACGAACTTCCTGGCCTCCCCACTTTCCACCGCGTCGAAGAATCGACACAACCGATTCAACAGATTCTCTTGTAGCTGGCTATGAAAGCGGAAAGCACTCCATCTGGTGACATTCTAACTCTGAAGAGTGAGCACCAAGCTACCATCGAAGTCCCTGCGGGCGTCTTGGGTGCCACGTGGGATAACCGGACTTCCCAGCTCTACACCGCTTGCATGGATGGCCAAGTCCTTTCGGTTGATCTGGATTCAAAGGAAACGCGTTCGATTGGAAACCATGAGAGCTATGCCTCAGGCATTGTCATGGGGCCAGAAGAGGAAACGGTTATCTCATCCGGCTACGACGGGCTGATCATTTGGCACGACATCAAATCCAGACGTCCAATCCACGTCGTTGAAGCACATAAATTCTGGTCCTGGCGACTTTCCATTTCCCCGAATGGAAAGCATCTCGCATCCAGCACGGGACAATACCGCTCAGGTGGTTACAAATACGAGCCGGCGGCAGAGACCGAACCGTCCCTCCGAGTCTTCGATGCGCGCAATGGCACCCTCTCCCATTCCTTTTCACACATCCCGCCCGTGACCTCGATCGCATTTTCACCCAACTCTCAGTTTCTAGCAGCTGGCAATTTGATGGGCGAGATCAAGGTTTTCGACCTCAGCACCGATCAACTCATCGCCGAGTGGGAGAGCAAAGACTTCACGAGCTGGGGAATCATCAAAAGCCACCATTACATCGGCGGCATCTTCGACCTTTCATTCACGCCAGATGGCGAAGAACTGATCGCCTGCGGAATGGGTCCCATGCGCGACCCCATGGCGGGAAACGGCAAACAAACATGGCAACGGTTTGCCTGGAAGGAGAGAGAACATCCACTCACGGCAGAGATTGCCTCCAACGAAGCAGGAAAAGGCCTGATGGAATCACTCGCAGTCGACTCCGATCGGCACCGTTTTGCAATGGCTGGCCGTCTTGCACAAGGGCAATGGAACACTGCAATTTTCGACCTCAACTCAGGCTCACTTCTACACTCTATCGACACGAAGATGAGGACCACAAAAGCTCTCTTTTCAGCTCAGGGGAGCGACTTGTTTCTCTGTGGTGCCGGAAGTCAGAAGCCACCAAAAGAGGGTCAATGGCCGGATTTTGGCCGAGTCCACCACTACACCCTCAGTGCCGAGTCATGAGTAGCCAGCCCAGTTTTCAGCACGCCTATTGCGAATCAAGAAACCTTGAGGCGGCTGGTTTTGAGCGAGCGTTTCTGAAAGAAGTACTCTACCCGATTGGAAAGCCGCTCTCGCTCCTCATCCTCGCCCTGCATCCAAACTTCTTCCGTGACGAGTTTGATCTCATTGCCCAGATCGGCAACACAACCGAATTCGAAAGCTTTGCCGCGAGAAGGAACAAGCTGATTGATTTCACACTCTACCAGATCGCGCCCTGGCGCAAACTAGTAGGGGTGCGGACCTCAGGAAGGAAACTTTTCCACATTGGCAACAAGGTTGGATCTGATTCCTTTCGAGATCGCTAGCATCCGACTTCCGATGCCCTGCGTTCACCCCGTCTTTTCGGGACGCCCCGGCAGGACGTATTTCATCAATAAATGCCCTGAGCATCACTCGGACTGTGGAAACTTCGAACGTTGCTGAAGTATGGCTTTTTCCACCAAAGCGCGCACAGACATAATCACCCGTTCGGCTGGCAAGGCATAGCTTGTGACACGATCAGCCCTCGCAATATTGATCCCGACGGTCTCACCTCGCAAATTCAATAACGGACTCCCCATCGAGTCTGGCGTCAAAGGGATCACATGTTGGATCACTTCCGGGAACCCATTTCGCCGGTCAGATGTTTCCCCACTCATTTGCTGATTCCGGTTCATTGGATCGAAGATCGAGTAAAAGCCTAGTTCGACCCGAACACTCATTTGATTTCTTCCTCGTCTTACCCTCAAAGTCACCTCATCTCCGGGGTCATGCTCTTGGATCAGTGAGATCAACTGCTGGCTCGCCACGACTTCCTGACCGTCCACCATGAGAACCTGATCCCCAGCCTCTAGTCCCGCCCGATCAGCCGGCGAGTCCGCTACCACTCCCAAGATTGCAACCCCAGGACGACGGGGCAGGCCCTCACCCAAACTGACTCCAAGAGCTCCTCCAACCCGCTTGATCGATCTGCGATTGGCACTCACGACCCCAACCCATGAACGCCCCTCCTGCCCTGGTGAGACCACCCAGTCTCCTTTTCGCAAACTCGAAGAGGCCCCCCACCTTACGGGCGGCAGATTCCTCATCCCGACCGCGAGAAGAGCTAAGTCCAGCTCCGAGTCGGTTGCTAGTAGCCGGCCTTTCACCCGTCCTCCATCAGCAAGTTTGACCGTCGGATCCGCAGGAATCTCGCTCGCTTTTGTCACAACATAACCCAGCGGCGAAACCACAGTACCGAGGGCAACCAGCTTGTCTCCCTCAACGATTTCTACGACCGAAGCCTGCCCACGCTGAGTGACCGGCGAAAACGCGGCTAACGTCTCCTCGCCGTTCGTGCGTTGAGCAGGAGGCAAAAAGTTGACTCCGCCACCACTGAAACGCATCGCAGCAGCACTCAGCGCTAGAATCGCAACCAAACACACAAGGTAGCGAGGGTGAACACTGAAATGGAGGAATGGGCGCATAAAGCAAGAACGTGAACAGCCTAATTCACGGGTCGTCTACCGAGCTGAACCTTGATGATCTGTGATCGATTCCCCCGCAGAATCGCCAGGCGAACTGTTGTGCCCGGAGCGTGCCGCTCCAACGCCCATCCCAATTCGTTGGGATCAAACACAGCCACACCTTCCACACTTACGATAACGTCCCCCGCCTTCAACGGAGAGCCTGCCGCCGGGGTTCCCGCGACAACCTCCTTGATTCGGGCTCCAAAAACGTCCAGTTCTGATCTTACCCCCAGGAAGCCACCTTCCGGGTTGCGGCTAATCTCAACAACTTCGCCCGCCAAGAACAAGTCCCAGTGCCGCTGAAATGCTTCGATCGGGGCATGATAGTTATCATCGATTTCGTCTGAAACTCGACTATGGATTCCGATCACTTCACCCCGCAGATTAAACAATGGCCCCCCCGAATCCCCACCGATCAAGTGGCAGTCGGTTCGCATCACCAACGCGTGTTGCCCAATGATTCGCCCCACACGCAGTACGGCGCCTCTTTCGCTTTCAAACCCACTGGGATGCCCAAGAGCAAAGCACCAATTTCCCGCTGACCTCTCCCCCTTCTGAGCCATCTCCACGTAGGGCCAATCACCAGGCTCCATGATTTTCGCTAAGCCGGCGTCCGCAAACCGATTCATTCCCAAGGTCTCTGCCTTGACCTCCCTTCCATCCAACAATGAAACCGTCATAATCCGGCCCGGATCCATCGAGACGTGAGCCGCAGTAAGGATCATTCCGTCCGCTGATATGATCACCCCACTTCCGCCCCCATCCAAACCGACCGTTGCTCGTTGGCTCACTTCGAGCACAGCCTGAACACGCTGCTGAATTGCTACCAAATCACCCAAATTCCTCGGATCACTATCGAGAGCACACGCGAGAAATGACATCACTATAAGACCACAGACGGCGATAAGCCGCCCTAGGGTATCGATGCTGTTCTTCCCTGGCGTCAATGGGTTCATTCTCCAATATTTCTTTTCCTTGGTGATAAGACGTTCCATCGCCGTTCACCGTTACACGGCAACATGGCCAGCAAATCATCCACCGTCAACCTAGCAGGATCAGCACCATTCATGGGGCTCTCAATATTTTGTTTCACATTCCAGATTTTTCACCCGAATCGTTGTTCCCCTTATTCTCGCCCTAGAATCCGCTCCACAATTTTTCGATGTGCCGCAGTGAAAGCCAATCCATCTAACTTTGCCCGCGATGCCCATTGAGAAGAGCCACCAACGGCTGGATAATCAGGTGAGACCCGCACTTTGTAAACTCGAAGTAGAATTCGACTCGTCGTGATCGAGTGCTTCACCTCGCCCAAGAGACCAAGGGACGCCCGTTCAACTCCGAGTGACTCCTTCAGCCAAGCGTCTCCCGCGACGTCCGGTTCTTTGAGTTCCGTATTGGGAAACTCCCAAAGCCCCGCATTCACGCCCTCGGAACCGCGCCGACGCACCATAAAGCTCTGCCGTCTTTGAATGACCACGGCCATAAACACTCTCGAGACGGCCTTCTTGCGTGGCCCAACATTGGGGAGAGAAGCCTGGACCGATTTCGCCTTGGCATAACAGTCTCTTGCGAGCGGACACTCGCAACAAATGGGTTCCCGCGGCAGGCAAACCGTGGCACCGAGCTCCATGAGGGCCTGATTGAAATCTCCGCATACATTGCAATCGGTGGATTTCCCTTTCGCTGCCTCCTCGACGAGATTCGCCGATCGGGACCAGAGCTTGGTCTTGGTCGCTGCTGCCTGAGTGCTTTCGGTAACACAATCAACTCTCGTCAGCACACGAATGACGTTCCCATCGACAATCGGCTGAGGATCACCAAAAGCGATGCTAGAGATCGCGCCCGCGGTGTAGGGACCAATGCCAGGCAGAGATAGGATAGATGTATGATCCCTGGGGAACTCGCCACCAAAAGAATCCATAATGACGTGAGCCGCGCGATGAATATTCCTCACTCTCGAATAGTATCCCAAACCCTCCCAGAGCTTCAGGAATTCATCCTCACGAGCGGCAGCCAAACGCGCAATCGTCGGCAACTGCTTCATCCAGCGCTCCCAGTAAGGGATCACCGTCTTCACCTGGGTTTGCTGCAACATGATCTCCGAGATCCAAATCCCATACGGATCAGATTGCCGCCGCCAGGGCAAGTCACGAGCCTTTTTAACGTACCAACGCAGTAGGTTTTTGACGATCGTGGCTGCTTCAGGCATCGTTTAAAAAATTCGATTCAATTCTCAGTATGCCGCCAAAAGAGATCACAACCTACACCTGCAAACTGACCAAAGATCAAGGCCGGCAACTGAAGGAAATCCTCCAACGAAAAGGCTTTGAGTTCAAGGAACTCGCCTACGCAGAATTTGCGGCAAGTCAGGAAAAAATCAACGTCGCGTTCTACACAAGCGGTAAGTTTGTCGTCCAAGGCAAAGGAACGACAGAGTTTGTGCAGTTCATCCTCGAACCCGAGATTCTCGGAGAGGCCACACTGGGCTACGAAGATGTCTTGAACCCCGAACGGCTCACGGCTCGAGTTGGGGTCGATGAGAGCGGGAAAGGGGACTTCTTTGGCCCCCTGTGTGTCGCCGGCGTGTACGTCAACGAAAACATCGTCAAAGACTTTGAGGCGGAGGGAATCATGGACTCTAAGAGTATCTCATCCGATAAGCGGATCGCCAAATTGGCGGAGATGATCACCAAGCACCCAGACTGCGTCTACACGGTTGTTCCGATCGGGAACGAGGCGTACAACCGCCTTTACACCAAGATCAAGTCCGTCAATAAGCTTCTCGCCTGGGGGCACGCTCGGGTCATCGAGAATCTGATGGGGCAGCGTCACCGCATGGAGCCGCTTCCGCAAATCGCCATCAGCGATCAGTTCGCCACCTCCAAAGAGGTCACAAAGAGCGCCATGATGACCATGGGTAAAGAGATCGAACTCAGACAACGGCATAAGGCGGAATCTGATATTGCAGTCGCCGCAGCATCTATTCTGGCCAGGCACTCGTTCGTTGAACGCCTTGGCAAACTGGAAAAAGAATTTGGACTTCCGTTCCCAAAAGGCGCTTCAAAAAAAGTGGACGAAGCAGCAAAGGGTTTCCTCGAAAAGCACGGCGAGGATGAATTCGGTAAAGTCTGCAAGCTCCACTTCCGAACCGCTTACCGAGCCTTGGGCAAACCGGAACCTCCTAGGAAGCAGTTCTCGTATCGCCCGAAGAAGACTCAGGATTCGGCGTAGCCCCGGCTGCCGCCATCCGTCCCTTCAACCATTCCGGACTCGAGGTTCGGACGATCGTGGTACCCGCCACGATATCATGCCAAGACTGCCGTTGCCGGCTCCAACTCGCCCAGAAGAACCCAATCAACAAGGCGGCAAACGAAAACACGCTACCAAACGATCGGATGGCTGCCGTTCCCCAAGTCAGAGACCTTCCATCCAGCGTCACGCAACGAATCCCCAGCACAATTCCGCCGAAAGTCGCTCCACGCAGAGCCCACATAACGAGGTGATAGACGAACCATACAAAAAAGAGCAATCGCGTCGTCCCTGGACCTTGATCCCCCACGATCAGTCCGAAAAGCAATCCGATCAAGACCACATCCACCAAAGTCGCACCTAGCCGAGGCCAAAAGCCCACTCGACGATAGACATCTTCAGCCTCTGCCTCTGGAAGGGCGTCTCGCTCACTGGGGCCAAAATCAGGCTCCGAACTTACATCAGGTCGAGACTCAGTCGAAGTCCTGAACTCAGAATCTGCCACCCGCACCCCGGGCACGGGGCCTCCGTCGCTCCCTCTCACTTCCCCCCTCAGCGCATAGCACCCCGCCAGGATGACAGCCCCTACGCCCAACGGAATCACGAGTCCCACCGCCATGAAACCAATCACTGGAACCAAATAGGCGGCTAGAAACGCGATACTTCCAATGATGAATGCCGGAATCGGTAGTTCCCGACGAACCCCCAATTGACTCACGACGCGGCCCCCGGCTGCAGAATAAACAGCTACTTTGCCAACCAAGAGCGTCGCCAATGCCAAACAAAGTAAGAACGGCACCAAGAGAATTCCGAATCCACTTGCCACGAGCAACACCATCAGGGGCCCAAACAACAGCAGGACACAGAGGCCTACCAGAAAAGAAGAAACGGGGCTTCGAGAAAGAGCTTCGACTGACTTACCCGACACCCGAGGCAATAGAATAAGGATCATCAGATTCACACCGAACAGGCCCCCGACGAGCCACCACGTCCAGGACAAATGAGGCGCGAACGGACGCCCGAGAAGGACGGTACTTGCCAGCCACGTCTTGAGCTTACCAAGTGCCGGTAACAACCAATGAAGGCGAAATTCCCTTCGCTGCCCCCGAATCTGCGCTCCGGGCTCCGCCTGAAACGGCCCTCCAATCAGGACGGTATCTCCTCGCACCTCTGATCTTGGGCCAAAACTTGCCGATCCTCCCACAACAATGACATTTCCCCCAACTCGCCCATCGATCTCAGCGGTGCCTGCGATCACAACGAGATCACCTTCGATTTCGCCTTCGACCCGGATAGACCCGGTGATCAGAATGGCGTTCCGCGTTGATTCATCAGACCGGATCAAGACGTCTTGGCCGCCAATCGAGAACAACTCGTCAGAGGGACTAAACATTCCGCTCCAAGAATTGGCAGGAAGAGCCCCCAGATCTTCACCTTCTACTTCATCCGGCAAAGGCTCATGAATGCCCAAGGGGCTTTCCACCTCCTGAGCGAAGACCGGCCCGTCCTGAGTGAAGCACCCCATCACGGCACAGCAAAACCAAAGAGTGAATGGACTAATCGTCAGTTTCATTGATCTACCTCGCATTCTGAAGTTGAACCAAGCGACAAAGAAAAGAGGCCGCGCCAACGGTCAACAAGTATCCTAAACAACCAAGAGCACCCAAGCCGTACAGGACCAACGGAGAGAGTTGCGCCAGATAACCCCTCACGACATTCGCCGTCATATTCGCAAGTTGCCAAATCGGATCCATCGCCGTCAACAAGGGAAGGTTCCCAAAAGTCTCACGCCCAAGCTCTGGGACAATCGCGGTCACCAGCCACCCCAATACGAACATCATACAGCAAACGATCGAGAGGACGCGACGCCGGGTGGGCAACTCCCACTCCTGATAGGATTGCTGCCACCAAGGCCGTTTGGCTCGCGCTTCAATGACGGCCTGAACCCGAGGAATCAATGATCCAGGCGCCTCAAGTTCAGAGAGCGCACGAAGGTAGCGATCGACGATCTCATCGGATTCGGGTCTTCGTTCGTTACTCTTTTCCTTCTTCATTCCTTCTCGATCTTTCATGACTGCGCCATCGGCATTTCCAAGCCCCACTCCTGACGAGCCGCCTCGCTCTTCGAAAGCCTCTCCCGCAACCGTTCCCGCCCTCGCCGGATGTCCGTTTTGACTTTTCCCAAGGAAACTTTCAAGACTCGCGCAATGTCCTCGTAGCTCAACTCGTCGAAGTGGTACAAGACCAACGGCACGCGTTGCTTCGCTGGCAGTTCCGCCAGAAAGGATTCCATCAGGCCTCCCTGATCCATGGCTTCTGCCCTCGAATCGGTTCGATCTTTGGATTCAATCTCATCCTGGTAGGGCGTTTGCTCAGAATCGGCAGATCGCATCTCCGTGAAGAGCCTCCAACGGGCTCGGTAGCGAGTCAGATGATTGAGACTCAAATTCCGAGCTACCGTCCTCAGCCATCCGCCGACTTTCGGATGATCTTTGATCGATTCAAACCGATCATAGGCACGCAAAAAGACCTCCTGACTGATGTCTTCTGCTTCAGCAGCGTTCCCCAGCAAGCGCATGGCCGTGGTGAAGACCATATTCTGATAGGCTTTCATGAATGCCTCAAACTGTTCCGAATCCGTCATCCTTGTCCCTCTCGGGATCGGGTGTCATGTCTCAACACAACACAGGCTCACGCGTGAAAGTTTCAAAATTTGTCGCCAAAGGCGGTCTCTCGGCTTTTCCCTGAGCTCTCGGACTTTACACCGCACATTCTCCAGCCTAGGTTCTTGGCCAGTGGTAGACGACAGAAAAGAGCGAGTGGTCCTTGGCATGAGCGGCGGCGTGGATTCATCTGCAGCAGCTGCCCTCCTGCAGGAGCAGGGATTTGACGTGATAGGGATCACACTCAAACTCTGGCCCCAAGATTGTATTTCCCGCGCCGAGGATAAGTGTTGTGGGCCCCAGGCCGTCATGGACGCCCGTAGCGTGGCGCACCGTTTGGGCATCCCCTTCTACCTCATTGACGAAGCGGAGGATTTCCAGCAGCAGGTTATTGAATATTTCGCAGCAGAATATCGAGCTGGCAGGACGCCCAATCCCTGCGTCATGTGCAATGAAAAACTCAAATTCGGCACGCTCATTCGACGAGCCAAAAAACTAGGCGCTGAAAAAGTGGCCACCGGCCACTACGCTCGAATCGAGCCGACTGAGGACAAGACCCGCTTCCTCCTCAAGCGAGGCAAGGATTTACACAAGGATCAAAGTTACTTCCTTTTCTCTCTGAAACAAGAGCAGCTCCAGCACACACTCATGCCACTCGGGAACTTGCAAAAGTCTGAAAGCCGGGATATCGCCCGGGACAGTGAGTTACGGACCGCAGAGAAGGAGGAGAGCATGGAGATCTGTTTCGTGCCAGACAAAGACTACAAAGCCTTCCTGACAAAATCTAAAATGGTCGCCGAACACCAGGGCGAGATTGTCGACCAAGAGGGGAAAGTTTTGGGCCACCATGATGGGATCGAGTTCTACACGATCGGCCAGCGGAAAGGGCTAGGAATATCCGCACCCAAGCCACTCTACGTCCTGAAACTGGATCCTGAGAACAATCGTGTGATCGTTGGAGAAGCGGAAGACTTGGTCCAAGAATCGTTCCATATTGAGCGTTGCAACTGGATTCCGTTCGAGACACCACCGAAAGAAATTCAGGCACTTGCGAAAATCCGCTACAATCACGAGGGTACTCCAGCGACCATCTACCCAGAGGCAGACGGCCGTGCTAAAGTCATCTTGGAAACTCCACAAAAGGCGATCACGCCCGGACAAGCTTGCGTCCTCTACCAAGACGATCTCGTCCTCGGTGGCGGATGGATCACTCGCGAACACTTAGATTGAATCGATGGCAATCCTTAATGAAGTTGAAATAGCTCGTAATTTGGAGCGCGTTCCAGATTGGCACCAGCGCGAGAAGATGATCGTACGCAGCTTCAAGTTCAAAGATTTTCCCGAAGCAATTCAATTCGTCGATCGCTTGGCGGTTGAAGCGGAAAGTGCGTTCCACCACCCTGATATCGACATCCGCTGGAACCAGGTCCACCTCTCGCTCACGACGCACGATAAGGGAGGACTCACAATCAAGGATTTCGATCTGGCAGCCACCATCGACGGACTGATCTAGGCTCTCGATATCGATCAGCTACCCGGAGTGTGGCTTTCACCCTCGGTCCGTGTCATTTCATCGCCTAGCCGAGATGCGGTGCTGATTCGAATGGCTGATTTCATCAAGAGTCCCAAACCGATTACCGTCGTCGGAAGGTAGAAGATCAGGTGCATCGTCACACCATAGGCTAGCGCAACTGCCATGTCGTCGTGGATGTCCAACACCTGAAACCCTACCAGCATACCCGCTTCGTAGAGTCCCCAGGCTCCCGGAGCCGCTGGCACCACAGAGCAGACGGTAACAATCGCCATCAGACCGACCGACTGAAAAACGCTGAGCTCAAGACCCGGAATCGCCCAAGCGAGCATAAACGCAGCGCCGGCATTGATCCCCCAAATCAAAAGAGAGTGGATACTCGCCCACGCCAGACAAACCCGATCCTTGATGCCTCCCACCCCGTGAAAGATTCCTTCCGCGAAGCCCCAAATCTTCTCCTTCAACGATCCAGGGAGAAAGGGAAGTCGATGAATGACCAACTCAGAAAAATGGGCCACAGCCGGAACCAATAAAAGGAGCACACACACCACAACGCCTAAACTTCCAATTGCAACATTCGCAAAGAGCGGATTCAACACACTCGCAGAGAACTCAAACCCGCCAAAGTCCACCTGAACCTCGGGATCAATTGGGAGAATCCAGAGGGACGTTAGACCAACAAGTAGCAAGATGACGACGCTATCAAACAATCGATCGACCACGATAGTCCCAAAGGCTCGAGAAAAGGTCAGATCCCGCCCTTTCGAAATGTAGAGAGTTCTAGCGAATTCGCCCAATCGGCCAGACGGCAATGTATTATTGATCGCATATCCCACCATGATCCCTTCGAGAAGAACCCGGTTTGATACAATCTCCGTTCTACTCCCAAACAGCCACCACCATCTCAATCCACGATAGTAGATACTCAAATACATCATCACGAAGGCAGGAAAAACCAATCCCCACCGAATACGTCCAAGAGCCTCCAACAACTCATCGACCGGAACCGAGCGAAAGACGAGGTAAAGGCAGCCCAAGGAGATCAGGAACCCACTCCACACAGCCAGCTGCTTGATCGGGGCCTTCACTCGCTTCTCCCCACCGCTTGGGCTTCCAACCAATCACAGGCCTTGGGAAGAATGACATCCCAATGATACTCAGCACTCCGACGCCAGGCCGCCTTTCGACAGTCTTGATATAGAGCATCCTGATCATAGAACCGCTGAATCGCATCCGCCATTGCTTCCGGCGTCTCCCTTTCGGCAACAAGTCCAGTCGCTTCATGGAGGGTCGATTCGATCAAACCCGGCACCGGATAAACAACCGCAGGCGTTCCCATACAATTCGCCTCGATTACATTCAAACCCCACCCTTCTCGAACCGAGGAATGCAGCAGCAAGTGCGCGGCGGCTAGTTCGCGATCTTTATCTTCCTCGGACAGCAGCCCCATGAACTCAACCTGTTCAGTCAACCCTAACTCCGTTACCAGGTGCTCCAACTTGCCCTTAGTCTCGCCATCGCCAACCACTTTCAGACTTACTGCACACCCTCGCTCACGGAGAACCGCCACACAACGAATTGCGTGATCGATCCGCTTGTTCGGAGCAAGTCGCGAGACCACAATCAAACTAATGGCGCCATCGATTCGTTTGTCCGGCAGGGTCGGCAACGCCTGGGTGGCGACACCGTAGGGAATCAAAGTCACCTCGCGCACACCCAGATTCCGGAGTGCCTTCTCGGTGGAAGGACAAGCCGACCAGAAAGGAATAGCCCGGTAGCATCGAATGACAATTGACTCCTGAAGGCGTCCCAACCAAGCCAGAGGCGGACGATAAAAACTTCCCCAGATTGGACCCAAAACTTCATGAATGTAAGCGATGCTCCGGGCGCCAGACCACCAAGGAGCAAACCAGGGAATGCCATGATGCTGGTCGATCACAAGATCAAATGGAGCCTGAGCTTTTGTCCAACGCCAGGCCTTGAGGATCGAACTACCGACCCCTCCGCCTCGAACGACTTTGACTCCACCAAACTCAGCCGTCGGCTCACATCCAGGAAACTCATTGGCGAACCAGAGAACGGTATGGCCCCTCTCAACCAGCGCCGACAAATAACCAAGCGAAACCCGCTCTGCTCCACCGGCAAGAGGGTTCCCTGGATCTCGCCAGTTTAGCATCAAGAAACGCATTGTTTTCGCGGGCGCCACTGTAGGGAATGTCTGTTATCGAATCGAGATTTGATTTGAAATGGGGGCTGTGTTACAGGTTCTTCTACGGGAATTAAGGTTGTAACCAGGTGAGAACACCTGATATTAAAAGGGTTTTTCCCGAAACGGCCGGGAAAACCGTCGGAAAACCACAGAACCGTTTGATGAGTATAAGTTCAGGTCCATTCACTTCTAGCCAGCATACAGAGGCATCTTTTCTCAGCTCATTTAAAACTCGTTTCGAAGAGACCATCAGGCGTTCTACCGAATTCCTGATTGGCGAACAGATTGACGGAAACTACTGGGTCGGCGAGCTCATGGTCGACTCCACACTGGTTTCCGATATGCTCTGCTACCACCACTGGAATGGCCGGGTGGACGAAGTCTGGCAGCGCAAGGCCATCAATCACATTCTTTCCATGCAACTTCCAGATGGAGGTTGGAACATCTACTACGGGGGACCGCCGGAAGTAAACGCCACCATCAAGGCCTATCTGGCACTAAAGCTTGCCGGGGTGCCTGAGACCGACAAGAGAATGCTCCGCGCCCGAGAAGTGGCTCTTAATTTAGGGGGCATTCCCCGAATGAACACCTTCTCCAAACTTTACCTAGCCCTGCTGGGTCTCTTTCCTTGGAAATACGTTCCCACGATTCCTTGTGAAGTCATTCTGATTGGTAAGTGGTTCCATGTGAATTTCCATGAAATGAGCAATTGGACCCGTTCCATGCTCGTTCCCCTTTCGATCATCAATCATCATAAGCCTACACGGAAACTGAAGAATCCCATCACGCTTGATGAGCTCTATCCCGAAGGCTTTCACGAGCGCGACCTTCAACTTCCGCGAGATCCCCAGCGGATTACCTGGCGCAACTTCTTCCTTTATCTCGATCGGCTCCACAAGTTCGCAGAATGGTTTGCCCAGAACGGTCTCCACCCTTTCCGAAAGCGAGCACTTCAACGATCTGAGGAATGGATGCTAGAGCGCTTTGAGGGGTCGAGCGGCTTGGCAGCGATCTTTCCCGCAATGCTGAACTCCCTGATCGCACTCAAGGCTCTCGGCTATGCAGACGATCACCCTCAAGTGCTTCGAGCTGAGCGAGAGCTGAAGAACCTAGAGCATGAAACCGAGAACTCCGTTCGAATCGAGCCCTGCTTGTCGCCCGTCTGGGACACCGCTATTACCTGTATTTGCCTTCGGGAGGCAGGGCTTCCCGAAGATCATCCTGCCCTTGTTCGAGCCACAGAATGGTTAATCAGCAAAGAGATCCGCTTTCGAGGTGATTGGCACTACAAGAACCCGGTGGACGTTGAGCCCAGCGGCTGGGTCTTCGAGCATCACAACAAATGGAACCCAGATGTCGATGACACGGCAATGGTCTTGATGGCGCTTCGACTCACCAAGACTTCCAACCCTAAGGCACGTGATGAGTGCTTTGCCCGTGGACTCAAATGGCTACTCACCTTCCAATGTCGCGATGGAGGATGGGCAGCGTTCGACAAAGACTGCACGAAGAGCATCATGGAGAAAGTCCCCTTCGCAGACCACAACGCGATGCTTGATCCCGAGTGCGCCGACATCACGGCCCGCATTCTTGAGCTCCTCGGATACGAAGGATATTCACTCGATCATCCACAGGTAGTCAAAGCGATCGACTACTTGCGAAGCCAACAGGAGGAAGACGGCTCCTGGTACGGTCGCTGGGGCGTGAACTACATCTACGGAACCTGGCAAGTCCTGCGCGGTTTGCGAGCCATTGGCGTCTCACCGAGCGAACCCTACCTTCAGAAGGCAAAGGCTTGGCTTGAAAGCGTCCAAAACCCTGACGGCGGCTGGGGCGAACGATGCAATACTTACGATGATCCCGTCTTCAAAGGGCAAGGCCCCAGCACGCCATCTCAAACGGCCTGGGCTGTCATGGGCCTCTGCATCTTTGGAGATCCAGATTCAGAGAGCTTGAAACGCGGCATCGAGCATCTGAGCGAAACCCAAAACGCTGATGGCTCATGGACCGAGCTGGAAACCACCGGCACAGGCTTCCCCAAGGTGTTCTATTTGAAATACGACATGTATCGAAACACTTGGCCTCTCCTCGCTTTGGCAAGCTATCAAAAGCTCCTGAGCAACAAAGCTTAAGCAAGAAAGCTCAAGGCCTCAAAGAGAGTCATCGCTCAGCCAGCGTGAAGCTCGATCCCGCCATGTCATGACTCGAAGCTCCCGGCAACACGTCCTCGTCTGCTTCGCTGATCCGTCCGAATCAGGAGCGTTGAGAAAGCTGCGTCCGGACCTAAGAATCCTCCACACTGGAATGGGAACCGGGAACACCTCTCGGGCTCTCCACACGTATCTAGGCACTGCCCGACCCGATCTGATCGTTAGTTCCGGTTTCGCGGGCGGACTCCGGCCAAACCTTGGGACGGGATGCCTCGTGTGGGAACCTGGACCTCACGCTTCCTCGGTTCCGCTAACTATCCCGTCTTCGGCGAAAAAAGGCTCGTTCCACCACAGTTCACAGATCGTGATCACGGCTTCAGAAAAGGACGCACTTTGGAAAGAGACGGAGAGAGACGCCGTCGAGATGGAATCGAAAGCGATTCACGAAATTGCCAAGAGGGAGAAGATTCCCAGTTTAACGTTGCGTATCATCTCGGATCCAGCCAACGAGGACCTCCCCCTCGACTTCAACCGGACGATGACGCCCGATATGAGGCTGAGTTACACCCGACTGGCCTTTCAACTAGCGAAGAACCCGTCACGAATCTTTCCCCTGATTCGATTTGGCCGCAGTGTCAAGCGAACAGCTCGACTCCTCGCAGACGCGATCTCGGAACTCCTGCCTTCAACACGCTCAAACTCTAGGAATTCCCTGGGGTAGACTCGCTAGTAACCCCCTGCCCGACTTTTCGAAAAAGCGCTTCACCGAGCACGGTTAAAGTCTTTCGCAAAAAAGCAGCCTCCTCAGGCGATAAATTCCCTTTCGTCTTAAATTCGAACATCTCCAATTGATCGATCACGAGTTTGGCACTTTCGAGATCCGGCGAGGAATCGGGCTCAGCGTCGTCGGAGATCTCTCCGAGAAGCGACAAACCCAAAGAACCTTGCTGGGTAACAAAGCTTTCGAAGAGAGCAGACATGATCTCCCCCTTGTCCGCTGCACCTAAATCCTCCTCATTGACAGGCACCAGATCTGGACGCTCACTCACAGAATCAGGCATTTCTCGCTACCTCCGCGGTCAGAAAACCGATCAATGAGTTCAAACGCGTCTCAATATCGAGGACTTCCAACATCGTTTGCCGTTCCCCTGGAACCGTCAATAGGGTGCACGACACCAAATCCACAAGCTGCTCCGGATCGGCAACGCCAGCCATCTTCATCAGCGCCTCTTCCACTGACAGATCCGAGCTTTCACTCTCATCAGATTCATCGACTAAAGAGCTGTCAGTGGCCAATTCTTTGAGAATCTCAACCGACACTTCGGACCCCTGTTCCAAGCGAATCTTCACCAATTGAACAATCTGCTCCATTAGCCCCCGAAGCTCAGGTGAGTCCCGATTGGTCGAGTTGACGATTTCGAATTTGTGCCGGCGAAAAGGACGGTAAGAAACTGCTTTTCCGAGCTCAATGCGCGACAGCCCCTGCAGAACCATGTGGTATGTGCCGTCGTCATTCCGCACAGCCACACGGACCATTCCCAGCCCCGCCACCCTACAGGGCATCTCCCGAGAGCAATCAGGGCGCTTCATCGCGACCGCAAACAAACGATCCCCCCGCAAACTGCGCTCGAGCATCCGCCGATACCGAGGTTCAAAGATATATAACGGCAACATTGTTCGAGGGAACAACGTTGCGTTCGGCAGAATCATGACTGGAACATCCTCAGGGATCTCCACACCGCCAATTTAGAACAGGCACCACTGAATGCAAGATTGAGATCCCATTTGAAAAGCCATCTTCCTTGAAGGCTTGCAAAATAGATCATTCTTTCTAGGTTTTAGTGATTATGAGTGGCAACAAAGTCTCTCTGGCGCTCGGGGTCGTGTGCGTCTGCCTTATCGGTGGACTGATCTATCGGCATACCCAAGCGATCCAGAAAGAGACCGCGAGCCGCCAGAAAATCCAAGAAATCGAGACCGAACTGACTGAAACGACAGTGGATCTGGGCAATGCGAAACAGACCAATGTGGTACTTCGAACGGAGCTCCAGCTGACCTCTTCGGAGCTCTCCGAGATCCGAGAGCAGTATCAAGCCCTTGCGGAAGACCTCGAATCCGAGAAGGCAAAAGCCAACGCAGCAGTTCTCGAAACACGAACAGCTCTGGAGGAAGTCGCAGACCGAGACGTTCAGATCAAAGAGCTCACAAAGGACCGCGAGGACCTTTCCAACAGAGTCGAGACTCTCAACGCGTCCATGGGGGAATTGGAAACCCGCATAGCCGATGCTGAGACCAAGTTGCTCGCTTCTGACGGAGATCGAGAGTTCTTGCTGAAAGAGCTCAAACGACTCCAGACTGAAAAAGCAGGCATCGAACGCCAATTCAATGATCTCAGCGTCCTGCGCGCCCAACTCAAAAAGCTCCGCAGTGAGCTCACGATTTCTCGAAGGATTGAATGGATCCGCAAGGGACTGAAAGGACCCGCAGCCAACCGGAAAGGGGCTGAACTCCTCACTGCCGGATTTCAAACTCCCATCACGAAAACTAACTACAATTTGAATGTCGAGATCAACCAAGGAGGGGGCGTCAAGATCCTAGAACTCCCTCCCTCGATCTCCCCCCCCGAATGACATCCACGTCGTCTCTGATCGATTCTTACGGACGAACCATTCGCGATCTCCGAATTAGTGTCACCGACCGTTGCAACTTCCGTTGCCTTTACTGCCTCCCCGAAACGGAGGCAGCCGCCAATTTCTATCGCGGCCGCTGGCACGAGCAGGATCACACTCCGATCCAACATCAGTGGAAACCAAAGTCTGAGATTCTGAGTTTCGAAGAGATCGAACGCATCACGCGAATCGCCGTGAACACAGGGGTCAACAAGATTCGCCTGACTGGGGGCGAACCTCTCCTCCGAAGAGATCTCAGCACGCTCGTCCAGAAGTTGGCAGCGATTCCCGGAGTTCACGATCTCGCCATGACCACCAACGGGTTCCTCTTTCCGAAGTTTGCCCAAGATCTCAAAAACGCGGGACTCCACCGAATCAGCATCAGCCTTGATTCATTTGACCAGGGAAACTTCAAACGCCTCACGGGCCGGAACGGACTCGACGAAGTTCTCGAATCCGTCGAAATTGCCAAGCAGCTAGACTTTCACCCTATCAAGATCAACGCCGTCGTCATCCGTGACATCAACGACCATGAGATCGAAGCGCTTTGCCAATTCGCTCTCGACCAACAACTGAGCGTCCGCTTCATCGAGTTCATGCCACTTGATTCCAGCAAAGCATGGCAGAAAGAACACGTCGTTACGGGCCAAGAGATTCTCGAACGCCTTCAGAAGAAGTTTCAGCTCACTCCGCAGAAAGGAAAGAGCGTTTCCGAAACAGCCAAACGATGGTCCATCAACCAATCTGACGGGGAAGTTGGCATCATCGCTCCGGTCAGTGAACCCTTTTGCGGTCATTGTAACAGGATTCGTCTCACCGCAGATGGGCAAGTTCGCACCTGCCTGTTCAGTCTCCAAGAACACGACCTCAAACCCTTTCTTCGCGGCGAGGCTGACGATGAGGAGATCGCTGCAGCACTACACGGTATCGTGGCAAAAAAAGAAGCAGGCCACAAAATCGGAAAGACCGACTTTGTGCAACCTGCTCGTACGATGAGTTGCATCGGCGGCTAGAAAACCGCGGAAGCGAAACGCCTCTTTCTATTTCGAAGCGTCAATAATCTCTTGGGAGTGATGACGTTTTCGGTAGCCGTCATGAAACAGCTTCGCAATCACTTTCCCATCCGTTCCGATAATGACCGTCCCCGGGTGGGGAATCCCATCCTTTCGTGATTTGTTTCGCAGGCCGTAAGCATCGATCACCTTACTGCCCACATCCGACAACAGAGGGAATGTGATCTTTCGGCGTTTCGCAAACTGCGAAAGCACCTTGGCTGAATCATAGCTCACGCCCAGCACCTGGATACCAGCCTTCTCAAGAGAAGCCAAATTGGATTGCAGCTCAACTAGCTGCCGCTGGCAGAATGGTCACCAATCAGCTGACCGATAGAAGACAAGGGCCACTTTCTTCTGTTGCCCAATGATGCCTGCGAGCGTCTGCGTTTTCCCAGATTGATCTCCTAGAGAAAATTCCGGAGCCTTCGTTCCTACGTCGATTCCTGGGCCAGTGCTCTCGGCGGCAAGTCCGGTTAAAAACCCTCCGCTCAACAGCATCGCAAGCGCGAGCCCTTTCAGTTTACTTACTTTCATTCCTTATTCTTCGGTTCAGTCTCGGTTTCTCTCGAGTGATTCCTTCTTACCCGGCGGAGCCGACTCCGGCTGCACAAGGCTAGTTTGCTACTTGGACGGTTGCCTCAAAATCTTGACGCCGATACAAACACAAACCTCCTACATCCTCACAAATGTAATACAACGCAAATCCCCTCAGCCGATGTTCCCCGGCCTGAACTTCCTTCGGCACTCGCACTTCAAACTCAATATTCCGTCTCTCCGAAGAAACGGGCTTCTCAGGTCGAGCGATCTGGTGCAGCGGTTGCTCAAGTTGCCATGAAGGAGGCGCATCTACCCATACCAGCAGGTCTTCAACTTCATTATTCCAATGAACGAGTCGTTCCCGATCCGGATCCAAACGCACGTGGACGCGAACGGCTTCTCCTCCCCGCACTTTCGCTGGCACAGCAACCGTTTCAATACTCACCAACCGTTTACTGTCCCGAAAAATTCGACCGTTTGGATCCGGATTCTTGGATTCTTGCCCCACCACCTCAAACTCTGTCGATGGATAGGCAAACTCCGCCCCCCCCGGTTCGACGGATAAATTGATCGGTTGCAACCCAGCCTCTTCGAGATCAGATCTCGCCTCGTGCACCCAATCATAGAACGAATACGGTTTAGCAAGCCGTGGGCCATACTGCTGAATCCGTCGACGCCAGATATATTGATTCGGGTTCAGCTCGAGCGCTATTCCCCATTGCTTGACCGCATTATTGAAGTCGTCGGGCCTCTGACCATTTGAATCGAATCGACTGCGATACGCGACGCCCAATCGGAACTGCGCTTCCGCGTGATTTGGGTGCTGTTGAGTAATCCTCTCAAAAGTATGGATCGCAGCAGAAACTCCCTCTTGGCCTCCCCAAAGATACAACTGCGAAGCTCTTACGAGATCATCGCCTGTCGCTTGTGCAAGCAACGCCGATGGAGTTGGAGGGATCCAAGGGTCCTGATGCGTCCCAGCGGGCTCTTGAGCGACAAAGGTTTCTAGCTCCTCCGGACGGGGGTTCACAGCCTTTATCACCCCTGACTCGTCCAAAAAAAGAGTGATTGGAACGGCAGATACGCCAAGAAGGTTCAACGAATCAACCAGCAAGGGCCATCCCATGCGTTTCCACTGCATGAAAAGTCGGGCCCGATCCGGGTGCTGTTCTTGAATGAGACCGACAACCTGTACCTGGCCAGCAGCAACGAGATTCTTAGTTCGAGCGTGCCACCCGGGCACGTGCTTGCGACACCCCGCTCACCAGGAGGCGAACACATGCAGCACCGTTTTCTGCCCGCGATAAGCTAACAGAGACGATGGTGCACCATCCTCCGCCTGAGGCAGAATCAACGTAGGAAAAGCCTGCCCCACTTTGAACTCACTCCCCATCACAATACCTGAGCCGGCCAACATCAACATCAGCAAAGATCGCCTGAAGCATGCAAATAGATTCCCGCTGTTCTTCATTCCAACCATAGAGACCACTTGGGCTGCTGATTGTTACCGTGTTTTCATCAGCCTGAACATTCAATTCTGCTTCCGCAGACTAAGCTTCAGAGGCAAGTCGTCGAACATCCCCATCACGAACGGTCACACCGCGCCGATCCAACACTTCTAATACCGGCAGAATTATCCGCCGACTCACCCCAGTATGTTGCCGCAGTTCACTCACCGTACCTCCGTCGTGCGCCTGCAGATATTCTCGCACCATACTCTCAAGCCGCTGAATACCTGTTTTTAGAAAAACGAGATCCTCCCCCACTTCAACCGCCTCCTCCACATCAAGCAAGTATCGGATCGCGCGCTCATCTTCTGCTCCTTGTATCAACTGCTTTCTCCCCGGCGGCTCGAGCAGTTTATCGCCTAAAGTTGACCGAATCCGATTCGCCGACGCTGCCAGGTTCGCCGGTAGGGAGATTTGATGATCCCGCCGCTTTACCACCGTTCCCACAACCGAATAATTATCTTCCTCGAGCGCCCTTAAGAGCACGGCAAAGCTGTCTCCCTCATTCCAAAATGGATTCAGTTGCGAACGTAGTTCGGTAGGCGCTACACCTAGGAGTTCACTATTCTGCTTGTGAAACAGATCGATCGTTCGTTTGGCGAGCGCAAGTTCCTGATCCCAAAAAGCTCGCTCAAACAACCAACCCTCCACGGTAAGTAGTCTATCCTCACCCGACAACTTGTCCACAGCCGCCTCAATCCGCTCCGCACCGAAACAGCTCTTTAGCAACAGAGAATCTCGCGGGACACCCAAGTCCTTACCAATGATCGCCTCGACAAGACCAACTAATGGCTCAGCGTTTGAAAGACATTGCTCGAAGAATCGCTTCTGTTCAGGCCTCCGGAATCGCCTTGTGTCGCCATCGACATCCACCACCATCCCGCCACCCACGGTGATCACTTCAGACCAATCCCGGAGCACAAATCGATCCCCAACGAGAACCATTGCCTCCCCTTCCAAGCGCAGCTGAGCCGGGGCTGTCTCACCCGGCTTTAATTCCTCCCGATCTTGAAAGAAAACCCGCCCAGGCACGTTGCAACTTCCGTGATGAAGCCGAACTCGGGCCCCATGTTTGAGCGGCTTTGCCGCCGGCCCGGACTTTCCTACTAGGCGCTGACTCTTAGACACGATGCAATCAATCAAGCGAGTCGCAACGGCCAGTTTCTGAATCGTGACAACATCCCCTCTCGCCACACCTTCATGCGAAGCGTCACCTGACCGGCGAACGGCAAGATTGGCTAAGTTAACGGCTACCCGAGTACCGGGCATCGCTCGATCAACCTCTTCACTAAAACTTTGCAACGTCCGAACTCGCGACTCCGCGCCATGCGGTTGCACGACAACAGACTGACCGAGAGTCAATTCACCATCCATCAGCGTTCCGGTCACTACCGTTCCATGTCCTTTAACGGAAAAGGCTCGATCAACAGAGAGTCTAGGTTTCTCGTGATTCACTGGATCCGGAAGGCCCTCCAGCACTTCAGAGAGCTTCTCCTTCACTGCTTCAATTCCCTGACCGGTTTGAGTAGAGGTCGCAATAATAGGAGCGTCGGAATAGAGCGACCCTTGCAGTTCATCTCGGATCACTTCATGCAAGAACGCCTCGTCATCCGAGCCCACAAGGTCAATCTTGTTGAGGGCAATGACGATATCCCTGACACCCATGTATTCTAGGATTTGCAAGTGCTCTTCCGTCTGCGGCATCCAACCATCATCTGCAGCCACCACAACGAGCCCCAAATGCACACAGCCTACCCCAGAAACCATGTTCTTCACAAAATCTTCGTGCCCCGGAACATCAATGATTCCCAACTTGAACTCACCGCCTGCACCATCGGCCGACGAAAGGTCCAAAGAAGCAAATCCAAGCTCAATCGTGATTCCCCGAGCCTTCTCTTCCGGCAAGCGGTCCGGATCCACCGCAGTTAAAGCTCTTACCAAAGCACTCTTGCCATGATCAACATGACCGGCCGTAGCGATAACGAAATGACGCGCCATCTCTTACCCTTCCTCCTTATTTCCCATCACACGGCTCGCCACCGATCGCAGACATTCCAGTAATACATCATCTTGCTCAGGTAGAACCGTTCGAAGATCAAGATGAACCAGCTGATTCGCCACGTAGCCGACGACAGGGGGAGCCCCCTCCCGCAACAAGCTCGCCAGTTTCTGAGCGCTCCTCTGCTCACAAAAAATCGTGATTCCAACCGAAGGCATCCGGCTTTGAGGTAACGTCCCCCCTCCAACTTCCGTTTCCGTATCCACTCGTTGCACTCGCAACCCGGATGAGCTCAACTGTTCTTGGAACTTCGCCGCTCTCGCTTCCAGCTCCGCCAGCGACTGAGCGAGACACGAAAGCGCTGGTAAGTCCGGACTTAAGCCCTCAGCCAACTTAGAATCATTCTCCAGGTATACCTCCACCACCGCCTGCAGCGCACTAAGAGTCAACTTGTCGCAACGTAACGCACGAAACATGGGATTCGTCTTCATCGCACTCACTAGTTCCTCCCGCCCACAGATCAATCCTGCCTGTGGCCCGCCGAAAAGTTTGTCTCCACTGAAGCAAACCAAATCAACGCCTTGAGCCAGAGCGGAGCCAATGGTTCGTTCGTGTTCTACACCATCGAGCAAGCCCGGATCCAGGACCGCCCCACTCCCTTGGTCGTAAAGAACAGGCACGCCGCGTTTCTGTCCTAATGCCGCCAATTCTTCGAGCCCCGGAGCCTCAACGAATCCTTTCATAAAAAAATTGCTGCGATGAACGACGAGGATGAGCCCAGTCTGATCGGTAATTGCTGCTTCGTAATCCTCCAAGGTCGTTCGATTCGTCGTTCCGACCTCTCGCATCACTGCTCCGCTGGCGGACAAGATCTCCGGGATCCGGAAGCCACCTCCAATCTGAACGAGTTCACCTCGCGAAATCACCACTTCGGGGCGTCTCTCCCGCACGATCTGGCTTAGGGCTAACACCAAAGCGGAGGCACAGTTATTCACGACGGCCGCACCTGAGCAGGAGAATAAGGCCTTTAAGCACCGTTCAACATAGGCCCCTCTCTTCCCCCGGGTCCCGTCACCAAGCTGGAACTCCAAGTTGCAATATCCATCGACCACATCCGTGATGGCTTTGATCGCAACTGCAGGGAGGGGGGAACGCCCCAAGTTGGTGTGCAAAGGGATTCCGGTGGCATTAATGACAGCTTGAAGCCGAGTTTGTCCCAAACCATGGACCTCATCTCGCAACAGTTCCAAAATCTGCGCATACTCCGGCACCGTTCCGCTCGTCCTGATTTCATCTAGCACGTCGCGCGCGAGTTGAGCGACCAATGGTCTTGGAATAGCCACAGCAGCACCTAGATCGTTAAGCAACCGATCGACTGAAGGAATCGACCTTAGTGTGTGGCTCTTGGTGCCCATGGGGGTATTCTCATCTTGGTAGGTGCTGCTTCGCAATTCAAATTCGAGCGGAGCCGCAACAATAGTGATTGAATCTGGAAAGAAGACCCTGACAATCTCGCGGCAATGGAATTGGCCGTTCCCATTCAGAAGGAGATCGTGTTGATCGGTGGCGGGCACGCCCACGTAGCGGTTTTGCGCTCGTTTGGTATGCGCCCCATTCCGGGAGTGCGCCTCACGCTCATCTCCCCCGATTACGACACCCCCTACTCAGGAATGCTCCCCGGATTCTTAGCGGGCCACTACTCTTTCTCCGAAAGCCACATCAATCTGATTCCGCTCTGCCAATTCGCTGGGGCGCAGTTCTATCGCGACTCCGTGGTCGGACTCGATCTCCAGAAAAAAAAGATTCTCTGTCAAAACCGACCGGAGATCAGCTTCGACTTCCTATCGATCGATACCGGATCGACGCCCACAATGGATTCCGTTCCGGGTGCGAAGGAATTTGGGATCCCAGTGAAGCCCGTCAAGCGATTCCTAGAACGCTGGCATGAGATCGAACAGTCGATCAAGACAGGCGGAAACCCATCATCTGACTTCACGATCGTCGGAGGAGGCGCTGGAGGGGTTGAACTCACGCTCAGTTTGCATCATCGACTTCAGGAATGGCGCAAATCGCAAAAGTCAAACAAACCAAGCTTTTCGTTCACCCTCGTTACGGCCTCTCAGGAGATCCTGAGCACCCACAATGAGCACGTCCGACAAAGCTATTCGAAAGTACTTCACGAGCGCTCCATTGCTCTGAAGAGAGGCTTTCGAGTCAATCGTGTCGAGCAGGGTAAGATCTACGATACTGAGGGAAACAGTCATCCCTTCGATCACCTACTCTGGGTCACTCATGCGTCCGCTCCATCTTGGCTAAAAGAGGCGGGCTTAGAGACAGATGATCGAGGTTTCATCGCCGTGAATGACAGGCTTCAATCTGTCTCGCACCCGTTTGTGTTCGCCGCTGGAGACGTGGCGACGATGCTCCGCCATCCACGGCCAAAATCGGGAGTCTACGCGGTCCGGCAGGGCCCTCCACTCACCCAGAACCTGCGCCATTCGGTACACGGTGAAGCGTTGGGGAGCTATCGTCCCCAGGAGCGTTTTCTCAGCCTGATCAGCACAGGAGATCAATACGCGATCGCATCCAAAGGCAATTTCACCGTCCAGGGAAAATGGGTTTGGAAGTGGAAGGACCAGATCGATCGCCGGTTTATGCGGCGATATCAAGAATTGCCGAAAATGGACGGACCTCACTCCACCAGACCAAAAGCAACTCGACCACTTGAAGATCCGGCTCCGGACTACCACAAAATACGATGTACAGGCTGCGGCTCAAAAATCGGTTCGAACAGTTTGGAGAGAGTCATCAAACGACTCTCAATCCCTACTGACACCTCAATCTCGATTGGTTTGAACGCACCTGACGACGCTGCCGTAATCAAACTCCCCAGCAAAAGCCCGCTGATCCAAACAGTCGACTTCTTCCCTTCGTTCCTGAGCGACCCTTGGCTTTTCGCTCAGATCGCCACGCTCCACTGTCTCAGCGACATCCTCGCCATGGGGGCCACGCCCCACAGCGCGCAAATGATCGTGACGCTCCCTTTCGGCCTCGATGCCTACATTGAAGAGACACTGTTCCAAGTCATGTCCGGAACGCTCAAGATCCTGAATGAACATGACACCAAGTTGATTGGCGGGCACACGCTAGAGGGCGACAAACTCGCTCTCGGAATGACAGTCAATGGGACGACAAGCGCTGGCGACCTTATGAGGAAAACAGGCCTTCGACCGGGAGACCGTCTCATTCTCACAAAACCGATTGGCACCGGGATTATTCTCGCAGCCTTGATGCAAGGAACGGCACCAAGTCGATGGCTAGCGGCGGCCGTCGCGACGATGAAGCGGAGCAACCGAATGGCTCCGGCAATCATGAGAGAGCATCAAGTCGTGGCAGCAACGGATGTGACGGGGTTCGGACTACTGGGACACCTGATAGAAATGCTGCGAGCGTCGAAAGTGAGCGCCTCGCTGAAGATCGACCACGTCCCGATCATCGAGGGTGCGACGCAAGGAACACAAGCTGGAATCAGAAGCTCTCTCTACGCCCAAAACGAACGACTGAGCGAAGCCATTCAGGAGAGACGTGATGCTCACGAGAACCCAAAATATCCGATCCTTTTCGACCCTCAAACCTCGGGAGGACTCCTTTTCGGAGTGCCCGAATCTCGGGCCTCGAGTTGCCTTAGCGAATTACGGGAGGCAGGCTACGCCGATGCCAGCGAGATCGGAGTGGTCGAGCCCTCAGAAGGGCAACACTCCTCGATCAGGATCCAATCCTAGGCTGTTTACCCGCTAAATCGGGTCGCGAGCAAACTCGCATTGTGGCCACCAAAACCAAAAGAGTTGCTGATCACGGCGTCCACCTTCGTCTCCCGAGCCTCATTGGGGACATAGTCGAGGTCACACTCCGGATCAGGATGCTCGTAGTTGATCGTCGGAGGAAGCACACCCATTTCGATGGCTTTCGCACAGATTGCCATTTCAATGGAACCGGCCGCCCCCAGCATATGCCCTGTTGCACCCTTGGTTGAGCTCATCGCCAATTTCCGGGCATGCTCCCCAAAGACATTCTTCACCGCGACCGTTTCGCAAATATCACCTTGAGGCGTTGATGTTCCGTGGGCATTGATGTAGTTCACCGACTCGGGGGAAGTCTTGCCCGACCTGAGCGCCATTTTCATGCAACGTGCAGCTCCAGCACCGTTTGGATCAGGAGCGGTCATGTGGTGAGCATCGGCCGTATTGCCGTAGCCGGCGATCTCACAATAAATCCGGGCACCACGCTTCTTGGCGTGTTCCAGTTCTTCCATGATCACTACAGCAGCCCCTTCGCCCATGACAAATCCGTCACGTTCAGTATCAAATGGACGGGACGAGCGCTTCGGATCATCGTTGCGAGTACTCATCGCCTTCATCGCGGAAAACCCTCCGACACCTACCGGAGTGATCGCGGCTTCTGCACCTCCAGCCATCATCACTTTGGCGTCCCCCATCTTGATCGTCCGCCAAGCTTCTCCAATCGCATGGCCTGATGTCGCACAAGCGGAACAGGTAGCCAGATTAGGGCCCCTGAGACCGTGATACATGGACAGAAGCCCCGAAGCCATGTTCAGGATCTGCATCGGGATCAAGAACGGGGAAACTCGACCGGGGCCCTTGGACAACAAGATTTCATGTTGTTTCTCAATCGTCTGAAGTCCTCCAATCCCAGATCCGACAAAAACGCCGAACTCGTCGAGATCTGTTTGCTCGAGCTCAATTCCGGAATCTAGGAGCGCTTGATACCCCGCAAAAATGCCGAACTGCGCATATCGATCCGTACGCCGAACCTCCTTTGGATTAGGAAAGGCAGGTTTGACATCAAGATCATCGATCTGAGCAGCAATCTGCGTCGCGAATTGACTGGCATCGAAGGCAGTGATTTGACCGATACCACATTCTCCTGCTACGACGCGGTCCCAGAATCCGCTAATCGTGGTCCCCAAAGAGCTCGCGACTCCCAGACCAGTTACGACGACCCGACGACTTTCAAGCGTTGTCTCCATAGATTAAAAAAAGGGCAGCGCCGCCCACAGACAGAGCGGCCCTACCCCAAAAAATTATTTGGTCAAAGGGATTATTCGCCCTTCGCTTCTTCGATATGCTTGATCACATCCGCGACACTCTGAAGCTTCTCAGCATCTTCGTCTGGGATTTCCTGACCAAATTCCTCTTCCAGTGCCATCACCAGCTCCACGGTGTCCAAGGAATCTGCCCCTAGGTCTTCAATGAATTTAGACTCAGGAGTGACCTGGTCAGCATTGACCCCTAGTTGCTCCACAATGATGTCTTTAACGCGTTGTTCGATCGATTTTTCAGCAGCCATGAGTTTCTCAGTTTCGTTTTGTCGTGTGTGTAATTATCAAGCTAGTTAGGGCCGTCAAGCCTGATTATTGATTAAAAATGAAAATCCTGTTCATTCTCTTCGAAATGCTTCCAAAAAACGGAGCTTCAAACTGATCCAATCTCACCTAGATCGCGCTCCGATCTACATCACCATTCCGCCGTCCACTGTCAGCACTTGCCCCGTGATGTATCGAGAGCCGGGCCCAGCAAGAAAAAGCGCTGCCTCGGCGATGTCTTCTGGCTCGCCCATTTCGCCAAATGGGATAGCCGACAGAATTCCTGCCTGCTGTTCTTCGGAAAGTTCGGAGGTCATGTCGGACCGAATAAAGCCAGGAGCGATCACATTGACGTTGATCTTGCGGGAGGCCAACTCTTTAGCCACGGACTTGCTCATTCCAATTAAGCCCGCTTTGCTTGCCGCATAGTTCACCTGGCCAGCATTGCCGATGAGCCCAATCACAGAACTGATGTTGATGATTCGCCCCCGACGTTGCTTCATCATCGGCCGAGTAAAAGCCTTGGTAAGCAGGAAAGCGCCCTTGAGATTCGTATCTAAGACTTGATCCCAATCCGACTCGCTCATCCGCATCAACAGACCATCCCGAGTTACCCCTGCGTTATTCACTAACACATCAACCGCCCCAGCATCCGTAGTGATCTGCTTCACCGCCTCATTCACGGCTGAAGAGTCACTCACATCCGCTGCGATCGCCCATGCTTTGCGCCCAACCTCCTGCACAGCCTGAGCCGCACTCTCTGCGTTTTCCGCACTCCGAGACAAACAGACAACGTCCGCTCCCTCAGCAGCAAACCGCAAGGCAATCGCTCTTCCAAGCCCACGCCCGGCACCAGTGACCACAGCAATCTGTTGATCAAGAATTCCCATCAGCAAACATTCCTCGTTACCGGACTTCTTGTCAATGAACGATCACAAAGCACCGCGGCTTAGCTAGAGCAAACGACGAGACAATTATGAGGGATACGTGGCGACTCCTTTTCTCCTTTACTTAACGCGAGCAATGCCATTGATTGAGCCCGATAACTCTGCATCAACGAAGCCGGTTGACTGGCGTTCTTGTATAAAGAATCCACTTAGAGTGATCTCAAACAGCGACATGCCTGACACCACCGATCCATATAGAATCCCCGCTGGCCCGGAACTTGATCTGCGGATCCACAAAGAGATTTTTCATCAAAGCGACACCAGCGACGTTCCTCCCTATTCAACGGACGAGAGTTTCGGGAAAAAGGTCCTCCGTCAGATGCGCAGTGATCGACGTCGCTCGTTCAAAACAGGCGAGACAAACATCCGGAACGAAACCTGGTATTTCGCCCGCTACGGCACAGATCCCAGCACTTCAACTGAGGTGCTCTCGCAGTCCATGACGCTTTCGATCTGTCGGCTCGCCCTCGTGATCTCATCCCACGACTGAGCAATCAGAAAGAAGACCACCCAGGGCGCCGAACTCGGCCGCGGCCGAAACAGAACACAGGCAGATCTCCATCTGACCCTCAATCATCCAACAGCTATTCCCCGGTAGCGTCTGGGGACTCGTCGTGTAATCGAAGTGAGCACCTCCCACGGAATCGTATCAGCAGCACGGCTGAGCTCCATACAGGTCACTTCTCTACCTTCCTGGCGTCCCATCAAGACCACCTCATCACCTCGCTGAGCATCAGGCACGTGACTAACATCGACAATCATTTGATCCATCGTAATCACTCCCCTCACCGGACAACGATTCCCCCGAATCAGAACTTCCATCCTACGACTCGCTGACCTCGGAATGCCGTCCCCATATCCGATTCCTACAACAGCTAGTGTTCCTACCTTAGCGCAAACGTCTAACTGTCCATAGCTTATCGAAGTGCCCGGCTTCACCCGCTTGATCTGAGTCACCCGAGCCTTGAGAGACAGGACCGGCACTAGCTTTTGAACCCAGGGGGCCAATCGAGGTCGCCGACCAGGCGGAACGATTCCATAAACCAAGAGCCCGGGGCGCACGAAGTTTCCAAGTCGCTTTGACTCATACACAAGCCCCCCCGAGTTAAGAACGTGATTTTTCGGAGCTACAATACCGATCCCAGCCAAGTTGCTCAGGCATTCGCGAAACTGAAGCATCTGATGCCCCGTATACCGCGCATCATCTTCGCTACTCGAAAGATGCGTGTACACCCCGTCAAGCTCGAGCGCGTCCTCTTGAACAATAGACCGAGCTAAGGTAGTGGCGCCTTCAGGAGAAACACCTACTCTGGTCATCCCCGTATCCACCTTCATATGAACTCGGGCTCGACATCCAAGTGAGCGAGCGACCTGAGCGAGGTCAGAGACTTCCTCGATACTCGAAACCGTTACCAAGGCATCATCGCGACAAAGGCTTTCGAACTCAGCACTGCTGTGGCAAGCGCCTAGCATCAGAATTGGCCAACCTTGCCCACAGGACCTCACCTGTGCCGCTTCGTCACAATTTGCAACGCCGAGGATGTCCGTCCCATGTTGCATTAGGTGCCCCGCAATCTGACTCAAGCCATGGCCATAGGCATCCGCCTTGACGACCGTCACTACGCCGAACGCATCTCCAACCCCTTGGCGAATCCACCGAAGATTGTTCGCCACGGCATTCAGATCCACTTCGGCCCAAGCTCTGTATACAGGACTACTTGTCCTCATAGACACGTCCTCATAGACACTCCCCCCAAGGCTCTAGATGTCGGGAATCTTCCGCGGTGCCGGGGCTTCAACAAACTTCGGCATCACAAGAACTTCTGGTTCCAGAGAACGAACGGCTTCCTGGCACTCGCAGACGAGAAGCTCAGCCAGCGCGACCCCACTCGGAAAAAGCTTCACTCGTCGGAGCTCACTTCGCCGCGAATCGTCAGTCTCCGAAAATGGAGACAAGGCCGATTCAAGGTCGGGCCCCACCCATTGGGCAACTCGACCCTGCAACGCCTCATCGAGTGGAGCACGGCTCATTTGCAGGGGTTGAGTTTCAGAAACCGCCTGGGCCTCAATCTGAAATCCGCCGTGGATCACCTTGCCCATAGGTCCAGGCAAGGCGACACCAATTTGCCCCAAAACCCCGGATCTGCGGGCCTCAACAGCGAGCGCCCACACACTCGAGAGCCCAGTCAGAGGAATGGCTTGAGCCATCTGCCAGCCAAGCCCGAACGAAAGCGTGGACCGAATACCCGCAGCTGATCCAGGTCCTACCCCTACAGCGAGCGCATCTACTTCCTGGCGCACAACACCCGCCACGCTCAACACTTCTTCGACCAGGCTCGCAAAGCGTCCGCCTCTCTCCGAAACCGCTTCGGCGCCAGCCAAAACCTTGACACTATCCAACTCCCCAGCGCTCCCCTCACAGAGGCAAACCGATCGCTGCCGGCTCGAACTATCAATGGCAAGAATCTTCATAATTGATCCGCCTCTCAGAATCCGAATGAATCCCAATTGTCACATGGCGAAATAGGCCCTGACGCTGAGAAAAAACCCGTTTGGCATCATCGTCATCCAGGGCTCGTTCAATCCACTCCACAACAACTACTCCCGGATTGCCAAACATATATTCATCTAGCCCAGCTGCTTGAACGTCCGCCCAAGCAGCCAATCGATACAGATCCATGTGAACCAATGGTAATCGTCCGCCCTCTAACTCATGCATCAGCCCAAAGGTTGGCGAACTGACCCTCCCGGTAATTCCTACGCCGTGAGCGATACCTTTGACTAATTGCGTCTTGCCGGCCCCCAAGCCCCCTGACACACCAATCAGCCAGCCAGGTTCAGCCTCCCGTCCAAACGTCTCTCCTAGTCGTATGGTCTCTTCGGGACTACTGGAAATGATCGTATCCATCGACACCTCCCAAGGATCGAATTCCATTCACTTGTTTGAGACGCAGGCCAGGAGATTCCTCAATCTTTCCGATAACACTCAAAGGCACATCCGGAAAAGCCTCCCGCCAAGAATCTTTCACTCGAACAGCTACCGACGGCGCAACGGTGAACAACAGCTCAAAATCCTCGCCATCGGTCAAGGCTGCTAGCAAGGGCGTCTTAGCCGCTTCATTCTCACGAGCACGAAGTTTCGCCGCGCGACTGATCGGAAGAAAACTTTCATCGATCAAAGCCCCTACTCCACTCCCCTGCAAGATATGACCAAGGTCGGTTGCAAGCCCATCACTCACATCAATCATAGACCGAACCTCAAACTCGTTCACCAGCCATAAAGCTTCTTTGACGCGAGGAGTGAAATCAAGATGGCGGCCCACGATGGATGCCCCCAGTTCACCCGACACGAAGATTGCGTCGCCAATCTGAGCCCCACTCCTGCGGACCCCCCCGTCTTTAGGGGCTCGACCTGTCAGAGCCACAGAGATGAATAAGCCTCCCGGATTACGAGTGGTTTCTCCTCCCACAATTGCAACATCGAAGTCTCGAGCCATCGCGCTCAGCCCTTCGTAGATAGATTCGGCATAGGCCTCGTCATCCTCTCCAGGTAATCCTAGAGTGATGAGCGCACTCTCGGGCACGCCGCCCATCGCCGCGATGTCACTGAGACACCTTCCCAAAGCTTTTCGACCGACTGCTTCGCCTGCGTCCTTTCTCGTGAAGTGTACATTCTCAACGACAGCGTCAGTCTTCAAGAGAAGCGCTTCGTCGCTGGCCGGAGGACGCACCGCTGCACAATCATCTCCCACCGACAAGATCGTGTTCTGATTTGTCGGGAGTTTGGAACTCAACTTCCTAATAAGATCCTTCTCATTCATACGAATCTAGTCTCAACCGCCATCACGCCCTAGCATCAGCATGACAAAGTTTGCGAGGTTAAACAGCGCGTGAGCGGCGATGGGGGCGATGAGATTCCGCGTCCGCTCGTAGAGCAATGTCAAGAACACAGCCATCACGATTAGCGGCACCAGGGTCAGTAAGTTGGAGTGGATCAGTCCGAAGAGGATTGAATTCACGATCACCGCTAAGGTTCTACCCTGATACTGCAGCAGGGCCGTGTAGAGAATCCCACGAAACAGGATTTCTTCAGCAATCGGAGCCAAAACAATCGTAACCATCCCGAGATAAAACAGTCGAAATGGAGAACTCGATTCTCTTAGCAACTCAACCGCACTCTGAACGACCGGCTCTTCCCCTGTCTGCCATTCGATCAGCTGCCCCGACAAGCGTCCAAGCAGCTGGGCGCTCACGAGACAAAGCACGGTCGTCAAGACCACAGGCCCTAGTAAACTTCGCAAGTGTCCTCGTCCCACTCCAAAACCGTCGTTCCAGGTTAGCCCTTGCTCCTTCAGAAAAAGTGCTACCAGGCCCAGGACGCCGCCGTGAAAGACCAAGGTGTGTAGAATCATGGCCGGGAACGTCACTGCCCCTTCCTCTGTGCCCATTGCCTTCATCAGAGCCAAGGTGCCAATCCCACTTGCCCCCAGCACCAGGCAAATCCCCATCACCAAACGGAGAAGAGGTTCTACTTGCCACTGACACCAACGTTGCATCCGAAAAAACTACGCGAACGAGAGTTCGAGTGACCAGAAAAACGGTCAAAAATCGATTGCAACTCAGGAAGGAACGACAACACATTAACCGACGAGGCCGCGCATTTTGGGCAGAGATTGATCGAGACCACCGAATATCGCTTCCCGCCCCCTAGGAATAGCTGATAAGAAGAACAATTCCGACAAACCCGAACCCTTTACAAATCATGATCACGGGGCAGACTTCCTCAAAAACCTTCCCTTGACCGCAAAAGCACCATTCCGAACCACACGTTGGGCCTTGATTCATCAAGCCGGCTCGGCGTCAGAATCCGAACGGATGCTCGCGCTCGACCAGCTGGTCCGCCAATACTCCCCAACCTTGATCGAGTTCGTCCGGCAAGCTTATCGAACGGACGAGTCCCAAGCCGAGGAGTGGGTCCAGGGCTTCATGGTCAACCGCGTGCTGGCTCGCAGATTGATCGCGAAGGCAAAAGCCGAACGCGGACGTTTCAGAAGCTTCCTTCTCCAAGCGATCAAGTCCTACGTCGCCGACGAGCTCAGGGCGGCCACCGCCCAGAAAAGGCGCCCACCAAATGGCTTTCATCCGATCGACGACGTGGAGGATTCTGAGCTTGCCACTCCTGCAGATGGTGGCGATCAGAATCTGTTCGACGAAGTCTTTGCCCGTCAAATCGTCCTCGATGCCATTCAAGCGACACACGAGCACTGCCTGACTCACGACCTCAGTGACGCTTGGAGCATCTTTTTCTCCCGCATTATTGGCCCTCTGTTCGAGGACGAGCAGGCCGTAACATACGCAGAGCTTTGCTCCGAATTAGGATTAGAATCCGAAGCTGTCGCCTACAATAAATTGGCAACCGCAAAATCCATCTTCCGCCGACAATTCCGCCTATTGATTGACGAATACGTGGTTACGAATCGAGAAAAAGAGGAAGAAATCGACTTTATCAAACGGTTTTTAGGGCAGTGATACAAAGAATCCCCAAAGCTCCGCGTAGGAAACAGTATTAGCGACAAACTGAGCGCCACCCGAAAATGGAAGCTGAAAACGATATCCGTAAAATCGATCCCAAAAAGCTT
The DNA here is from genome assembly GCA_964342405.1 of uncultured Verrucomicrobiota bacterium. Taxonomy (GTDB): domain Bacteria; phylum Verrucomicrobiota; class Verrucomicrobiia; order Limisphaerales; family AAA164-E04; genus UBA2970. The sequence continues at coordinate 84,542 of CAYFGX010000029.1, forward strand.
GCCCGACTTCTCCAATGGGCGGATGACCCGGATAGCGTCGATATAGTCTCAACCGACGACGATTCGTCCACGGACTCTCCGGTAGCGCCGAAAAAGGAATCCCCATGACCTCGACACGGGCATCCAGTAAGCCTGGCCCTCCGAATCTTCTTGTGGTGGCATTGATCGCCCTCTGCTCGGAACTCTTCTTCAGCGGGCACCCGGTCGCTAGCGAAACACCCGTCGATTTTTCACTCTCCTCGATCTCAAAGGTCACCGCCACCTCCGTTCTCCACGCGGAATGGAATGAGATTCTCACAATCCGAGACCATTACCTCAAAGCCCTTGAGGAAATTCTCGTTCACTGCGACCAACAACTCACCTCTGCAGCCGCGGAGAACCTCCACAAGAAAGGTATTCCCGCCTCGGACCCCCCTTTGGATCCTTGGGGGGGCATTGATCAGAAAACCGGATTTGTTCCTCAAATTGACCTCGTCCGCTGGGTTCCCAAAGGGCGCTCCAAGAGGCCCGACGAAAAGACCCTTCTCTCACTCATACCCCATCCGTTTAGACTCGCAGAACAGATTGGACTGGGACGCAATTCACTTCATCTTCAGGCCCAATTCATCGACCCCAGATTTCATAGTCGAGTGCCTTACGGATTCTCGGTGGAGTCTCGCATCCTTCACGCTCTTTTCGGCACCTTCACTTGGCAATCAACCAATCAAGTCGAGACCTTCCGCTATCAGATCGAATCCGCCTCGAGACGCAGTTCAGCTACCGCGAACTTCGGCGCCGGAGTGAAACCCCATCACATCGGGATAAGCCAAGAAGAAATAGAAAAATCCTACAACTTAGACAAGTTACGCGCCTGGGAGATTGAGAACCTGCAGCTTAGAATCCTGAATGAAGGCGCTCCAGTGGGACTTTCGGCCGAGCTGCAAAAGAGCCAGGCACTGAACCTAAAAAAACTACGACTCGAATTACGCTCAATTCTCACCCAGTGGGCAGGTGAAGCTGAAGAAAGGACCGGCGCGGCACTCGTCAATAGTATGGAACTGGCCGAATTCATGGAGGTGTCGTCCGCATTGCGTGACTGGAAGACAATGAAACCATCTAGCCCCACCGGACAAAACGGACCGATCGGAATGGGAACGATTGTAGAATCTGCTCGCGAACTGGTGAGCGCATTAACTCGACCAGACCAGACACCCGAGACGCTGCTTCAAACCCACAAGTATCTCACAGCGGTCGGAGCCATTCACAAACTGGGATCAAGCACGAGCGTCCCTCCAAGCCCCAAGGTCTCACAAGCCTGTCTCGCGGCACTGTCCGAGCTCGCTCTACATCCCCAGAGACAATGATGGAGGAACAGAATCAGGGAGCTCTCCCCACGCTAGACCCGCGTTACGAGATGATCAGGTTCCTGGGCGAAGGGACCATCGGGAAATCTTACCTCGCCAAGGACACGCTCCGGCAGCAGCCCGTCGTTATCAAAATCATTCACGACGATATCGTCGAAGACGCCGGGGGCTTCAGCGGCCTCCGTACCAAACTCAACACTCTCTCGAATCTCAGCCATCCACGCATCGGCCGCATGCATGATTTCGGACTCCTCGCAGGGCAAGTCTACCTCATCTCCAGTCTCATGCCGGGCCGGTCACTCCAAGTTTGGCTACAAGAACGTCCGCCAAACTCAACACCAGAGGCAGACTTGGATATCATCAAACAGATCGCTCGCATTTTGACCGACCTTCAAGAGGAGCATGCTCACGGCGGACTCAAACCTGAAAATGTATGGATAGACGAGCAGGGTGGAGTCAGTTTATCCGACTTTGGACTGGCAAGTCTCGCAAATCAACAGAAACGACTCGGCGCCGCTACGCTCTTGGGACGCGCATCGTTCATCCCTCCCGAAGCCTTTCAAAAATTGCGATCACAACAGCAAGCCACCGATGCCTTTGCACTCGGAATGATATGGCGGGATTGCCTTCGTCCACAGCACTCGCGGTCACTCGCACCGAGCATTGAGTCAAGACTGAGCAGATTGACTGATTCGAATCCAGAGATCCGAGTCGATGCGCTCTCAGAACTCTCCACGCGACCTTCGCCCCGGACGAAATTGCAAGGTCAGAGGAAACCGATCGCCATCTTCGTCGGATTAGTCCTTGCACTGGCCCTCGCTCCAAAAATCAGTCAATGGCTGTCGCCATCCACCAAAAACAATTCGGATCAACTCCAGGCTTCGATCGGCGATGTGTTAACTCGAGCCCAAGAGGTGAATCGACAGCGGAATAAACTGTTGGCGCGATTGCCCGAAGCCAGCGAACTAGCCCCACTCCTACTCAACCAAATTGATGGACGGCTTCCACTGGAGGTTCTATGGCAAGCACACGAAGCCACCTTACCTTCGGCTTCCCAGTCTCATGGCCCCATCCAACTTGATCGGCGTTTGACCTCTCAAGAGCAACGGATTCAGCAGGCGGCCAGTCTGATCACCGACTGGCGTCACATTAACCAACTCGCCCGCGAGCTTTCAACCATCCACACAAACTTGCCTGGAGCTGACTACGAAGCCCTGCGGCTGGAGCTCTTAAGCGACCTCAAATCAGGGGAGATCCTCCAGACGGTTCAGAAGGCGGGCATGCTCAAGAACCAACTTGAAAGAATCCGCGATGAGATGTGGAACCGATCTTATGAAGAAGCCCTGGCAGCACGAACCAGCTGGAGGCTGGCACTCACAACGAACCAACTGCAATACATCGAACCGATTGAGGCCCTTTCCCAGGAGTTAGAGAAACACCGACCAAACACAGGTCATCACCCCGTCGCCGAATCGATTCCAGCCCTCGAATTCATCGAAACACGCTTTCTTCAATGGAGTCACGAACTGCGATCAATCCCTCTCCCTAGTCCTGGAACACAAATCAATTCAATCGGAATGCGATTCCGATCCTGTGGCCCTTTCTGGGCCAGCATCTGGGAGACACGGGTGCTAGACTTTGCCTTCTTCGTCGATGAAAGTGGCGCAGATATGAGACGGCTGTGGCGAGAACGTGCAAAAGCGCACTCCCCTTTTCACCCCGTAGTGAGCGTGAGCCGGAACGATGCTGCGGACTTCTGTCGCTGGCTGACAAAGAAGGACCAGAAATCTAACAAGATCGATCCCTCACAATACTACCGACTCCCGACAGATCTTGAATGGAGCTTGATGGCAGGCCTTTCAGAACCCGACGATGGTCGCAAACCGTACGAACGGGGATTCGACTTTCCAAACCACTACCCATGGGGATCCTTGGAAATCGCTCGCGCCCGGCGGGGGAACTATTTCACGCCCTGGAACGCCTCCGCCGAGAGCCCCCACCCTCAACACGACCCGTTTCCCGAAACGGCGCCCGTTGGGCAGTTTGCACCAAACGAATTCGGATTATACGACATTGGCGGAAACGTTTGGGAATGGGTAGGTGATGGGATGTACGAGCCGACGCCAAACATCGTTCGCAGAAATGGAGCCACCCGAGGGGGAGGATGGCGGAGCTTTGATCTGGATGAGATGAGAACCGCGACTCGCCGAATGCACTCTCAGGATCACGAAGAGTTGGGTTTCCGAGTTATTCTCGTTGAAAAGGAGCCCCGCACAGCATCAGGAAAGGAGGGTTCACTTGACTGAAGAGGTACCCCTTCGGGGCAGCCAGTGGCGCTACCCCGGCAAGAATTCTCCGCCAAGGGAACGTCCATCGAAGGGCCTTCTCACATCCAAACACCATCTCGAAGCAGCCATCGGCACCCCACAGATAGGAGACTGGATTAATCAGCGGTTCCGCCTTGAAGAACGCCTCGGCCGGGGTGGAATGAGTGTCGTCTACCGAGCCTTTGACAAAGTAAAACAAAACCAGGTTGCCCTCAAGTTCCTCAGTCCTGCCCTCCTCGGAGAACCTGATGCGATTGAAGCTTTCAGACGAGAAGCGCAGATCTCGATGGAGCTCAACCACATCCACACCCTAAAGGTCTTTGACCTTCAACAACATCAAGGAACTTACTACTTGGTGATGGAACTCCTGAAGGGGGGGACGCTCCGGCAGCTTACGCAGCAGTGGGACGAATCGACCCGGGAGACCCACTATACAGAGATCTGCCGGATCCTGGTCGAAATATGTGATGCCTTATCCGAGGCTCATAAGAATACGGTTCACCGTGACTTAAAGCCAGAGAACATCGGGCTCACAGAAACACGCAGTATCAAGGTCATGGACTTCGGCCTCGCCAGCTTGACCAGCCACCATCAGACCACACTCTTCCGCGAAGCCGTTACTCAAATAAATGCGGGCACACCCTACTACATGGCCCCCGAACTGCTCACAGGCGAATCCAGTGGCTCCCCTCAATCGGATCAATTCTCCGTTGGCGTGATCGCCTACGAGCTTTTCACTGGACGCCTCCCTTTGGGAATGACCCCATCATTGGCTCGTGTTCGCCCCGATCTCCCCCCTGAACTGACGGCGGCAGTGGATCGCACACTGTCCCTCTCACCCAATAGCCGATTCCCATCGCTTGCAATTCTCCGAGACCTGATCTCGCGCGCCCAAAGCAGGAAACCAAATCGTTGGAATAGCCTCCGCCAGAAGATCAATCAAAACCGAAGTCTCGTCGCCACCCTTGGCGGCTGTCTCGCGCTCGGCCTCGCGACCCTTTACCCGCTCCAGCTCCGCCAGGAACAATCGCTGCGTCGTCAAGCTCTTACGGACGAGGCCTGGCAACGCCTCAGCGAGACTCGACAGAACCTGGACACGCTAACCGCAGTCATCCAAGAGAAGCGCCAAGCACTCAGCTTCCTCGAAATGCAGGCCGAGGTAGAAGCCAGCTTTCAGAACTCGACAACAGCACCTCCTCTCTCTTCGTCCCTCGTTTCTCGAGGACAACTGAAGGCAGCCGAACAACTCTGGGACTGGCTAGCTCCTCAGGTATCGAGTGAGAATACATTCACCGTTATCGAGGAAGCATACAACCGCGCGCAGTCCACAATCATCAACGGCGACTTATCTCAATTCGACCAGCAGGTGGAAGCTCTCACGACTCGAAGGGAGCAACTCGAACAAACAATTGATCTGGCCCAACGTAGTCTTAGAGATTTTCAAGTCTTCCAAACCCGTTTCGAACAGCTCCAACAAATCGCCCTTCCACTCCCCCCAAGTATCACGGAGCGAGCCGATACGCTCACGGAGCTCGTCAAGGAAGCGGACTGGCCTCGAGCTGAAACCTTACTTCAAGAGTTACTCCCCCACTGCCAGGAACTGATCGATGCCGAATTCTCGAGAACCAGGGAGCAATACAATGAAAGTCTCGGGAACTGGCATACTCTTTTCGGCGACCTCGGTGCGCCAGACCTCTCGTTTATCGCTGATCCCGAGCAACAGGCTGCAGTGGCCCTCGAAGAGTTCCAAGCGGGACGATCGGCCCAAGCGATCCAACGACTCCTCAATGCCAGCTCACGGCTCCAGGAATGGACAGAAGAAGTGGCTCAATTCAATCAACGACTCGCGTCCCCAATACGAGTAGGCTCTTCTACAATCGAAAGCATGGGTATCGAGCTGATTAAAGTAGCGGGCGTCTACTGGTGCCGCTGGGAAATTCGTGTCATGGATTTCACCCGCTGGATCGCAGAGGAGAATAAACTCTCTCAGGAAAGCGCCGCCTTCTGGAAGAATCCCGGATACCCGCTGGGCCCTACGCATCCGGTGGTCGGAATCAGCCGTCGTGACGCCAAGGAGTTCAGCGCTTGGTTAGGGCACAAACTCACCCGCTACGGACGTCCTATTGGACGCCTACCTAATCAATCGGAATGGCAGCAACTAATCCATCACGAAGATCTGCAACTCGACCGCCCTTTCGGAATCTACGCCGACCAAGTGCAGTGGCAAAGCAATCACTTCCGTGAACACTACGCGGATCTCCGAATCGAGCCGACTAAGTTTCTCACGCCGTCACCCAGTTCTCCATTCTCTCCGAGCGGTCTCATGGGCCTGACGGATGGCGTTTGGGAGTGGACCGGAACCTTCTTCAACTACCGAGAGCAAAAGGCGATCGCCAACGAAGCCCAACAATGGCTTCTGGCCGGAGGAGGATCCTTCGGAACGGTTGCCTTCAATGCCTTTCCACCGCCGGAACCCGGGCTCAGTTTTGTCCTCCGTAAGGAAGGCATTGGCTTTCGCCCCGTCATCGTTCCCAACAAATTTCTCGACCGCAAAAGATAGAGCAGCATCACCTCTGAATTTCGTTTGCCAGCCGCCATTCCTTATTCGACAATCTTCCGCATGAATTCCGCCCCTCGAAATATCAGTCGTCGTCACTTCGTGAAATCGAGCGCTGCTCTCGCCGCAGCATCAACCTTGCCTACCTGGTTTACCGAGGAATGCAATGCGCAGGATTCACCTCGTTCGACTCGCCTGGCCAATGATCGTCCAAACATTGCACTCGTAGGATGCGGCGGGATGGGACGCTACGGAGCTCGCCTCTTCAAAAAGTTTGGAGATGTGGTTGCGGTTTGTGATGTCGATGACCTCCGCTGCGCTCAGGCGGCGGAAGAAAACCCCGGAGCAAAGCGGTTTCAAGATTTTCGGAATCTCCTCGCCCAGAAGAACATCGATATCGTCATCTGCGGCACTGTAGATCATTGGCACACCTTGATATCGATCGCCGCCATGCGGGCAGGTAAAGATGTTTACTGCGAAAAACCCCTCACACTCACGATTGATGAAGGCAAACACATCATCGCTGCAAGTAAAGCAACCAAACAGATCCTTCAAACTGGAAGCCAGCAACGCAGTGACAAGAATTTCCGCCTCGCATGCGAACTCGTCCGAAATGGCCGCATTGGAAAACTGAAACACGTCGACACTTTCCTTCCCTCTGGCCCTCGCCAAGGCCCCTTCAAATCGGTGCCTATCCCTGCAACCTTCAACTATGACTTCTGGCTCGGAAGTCGCCCCGATGTTCCCTACATCAAGGAGCGCACTCACGGGTCATTCCGTTATTTCTACGCCTACTCGGGTGGAACGATGACCGACTGGGGAGCCCATCATAATGACATCGCACTCTGGGGCATGGGCATGGAACACAGCGGACCCTCCACGATCGAAGGAAAGGCCTTAGGCTCTATGATCCCGGGCGGTTACACCGCAGCGAGCGATTACCGCATCGAATACACCTACGCCAACGGCGTCACCCATACCTGCCAGAGCACAAATGCCGATAGCCCTTCTGGAGGTGTCGTTAAGAAAGGGGGGCAAAGGCACGGCGTACGATTCACAGGCGAAGACGGATGGATCTGGGTCACTCGAGGCAGCATTGAGGCAAGCGAGCCTGAATTCCTCACCGAGCCCCTTCCCTCGAATGCGCAACGGCTTTACGTTAGCAACGATCACCGGGGCAACTTGGTCGAGTGCGCCCGATCCCGCAAGGCACCCATCTGCGAAGCCAGCATTGGTCACCGCTCCGCGAGCGTCTGTCACCTTGGAGTCATTTCCATGCGTCTAGGACGCAAGCTACAGTGGAATCCCGACACGGAGCAGTTCGTCAATGACGCAGAAGCCAACGCATGGCTTGCCCGCGAGATGCGGGAACCATGGGGCTACGATTCTGTTTAACCGAAGGCGAGAACACTCATCCAAGAAAAGCAAAGCAACCCGATGACCACTTCAGAAAACAGTGCCAGGCTCCATCGTCACCTTATCGCCGGTCTTTTCATTGCGACGATTGCCTACGTATGGGCCCAAGCTCCGGCCATCCCAGAAGCACCTCCTTCACCCCACCCCCAGGCTTGGGAACATCTGGCCTTTGAAAGCCAAGGAGCCTCCCTCAAACGAGATCCAAAGCTGGCCCGAGAGATCACTCGCCTCGGGAATGAAGGATGGGAACTCGTCGATGTCGAAACGATCAACGAGGCCGGAAACACCGCCAGTAAGATCTTCTTCTTCAAGCGTCCGAAATAGCGCCTAAGCCCGACGCGCGCAGACGAACATGGACTGCCCCACATTGGGGCGGGAGGCGTCTTTTTCGCGGAAATACGCCTCAAGTTTACCGGCTGCTTTCAAAGATCGCAGAGTGGACTCCATTTCGTGTAACTCTTCAGAGCTCAGAAGGGCAAACGTAGAATCCCCCGCTCGACACTCAGGATCGAGCAGCCCCTCTGGATTAAAGTACGCCTTTTTCTGTAGCACGGCATCAAGCGGGACGTAGCGCTCTTGACACTCAAAGCCGCACTCCGAAAGGAGCGATTTCAAGGCATCCATTTCCATATACTTGAGAGCCAGTTTCTCCACCGCCTGAGGGATTAAGTCATAATACCAGTAACCCCGACGCAATTGCTCACGGGAACACGTATTGATTAGGAGCAGGCCACCCGGCTTGACCACTCGCGCAAATTCTTTGAACACCTGCCCGTGGCGAGGAAACCCTGAGGTCCCTTCGTCTTCTAAATGGTGAATCACTTGGTTGATTACGATAGCGTCCACGCACTCATCCTCCAGAGGAAGGGCATCGATCGAGCCTTGTTGAAATCGAATTCGCCCCGCTTTCACTTCAGCACCTAGCTTCGCTTCCGCCTGAGCAATCATTCCCGCATTCAAGTCAACGGCTTCTATGCGGCCAACTCGCGGTAACAACACCTCGGAATAGTTACCCGTGCCGCAACCGGCGTCGAGTATGCTTAGCTCCGAGAGGGGCCGCTTCAACGTCTCGAGACAACCAAACACGATTTCCGTGCCAACCGGTACACGTGTTGAATCGTAGTTCTGTGATGTCGTCTGATAATCTTCGTAAATACTCATCTCTCTTGTAGGAATCCAGAGAACACCATGACACTCGATACATCGAGATACCAGCAATTCTTAGAGCACCGTTGAAGGTAGCCCAAGAAAGGAAGCTTTGCATGACAGCGAACCATTCTATTCTGCGATTCCAAAAACACCGCAAACATGTTTTAGTCAACAGCATGTCCAGACGGCCTAGCTTCTACGAGATGATGAGCGCATTTCTCGTCATCGCCTCGCTCGTTCTAATCAGCACCCACAAGTGTTTCGCAGAGGATGCCCCGAACATCATTCTCTTGATGGGTGATGATCACGGATGGGAAGAGACCGGCTACAACGGACACCCTCAGCTCAAGACCCCGGTCCTGGATGAAATGGCCGCCAAGGGACTGCGACTGGATCATTTTTACGCTGCCCACCCATCTTGTTCTCCTACTCGCGGGAGTGTCTTGACCGGAAGACATCCAAACCGTTACGGAACCTTCACTCCCAATTGGTCTATCCGTCCTGAAGAAGTCACTATCGGACACATCGCTCAGACTGCGGGCTATGCGACAGCGCACTTTGGTAAGTGGCATGTGGGTCCGGTGAAGGCAAATTCCCCCACCAATCCTGGTGCTATGGGATTCGACGAATGGCTTTCTCACGACAATTTCTTCGAGCTGAACCCACACTTCTCTCGCAATGGGGGCGAGCCAGAACAGTTCATTGGCGAAAGCTCTGAGATCGTCATTCGAGAAACCATTAACTTTATCCAACGGGCTCAGAAAACGCGGAAACCATTTTTGGCCGTCGTCTGGTTTGGCTCCCCTCATGAGCCCTACAGTGGTCTCGAGAAAGACCTCGCTCTCTACGACGATCTCCCCCCTGAATACGGGGAACGGAAGGTCTCGCTCACCTCAAACGAAACAGGCACCAAAGTCCGAAGATCTCTTCGAGCCGTGTTGCGCGAACGGTATGCTGAGATCACCGCTATGGATCGAGCCATCGGACAACTACGAAATTATCTAACCGAACAAGGCCTCAAGAAAAACACCCTCCTCTGGTACTGTGGCGACAACGGCACCCCTTCGAGCGGTTTGGTTGTCTCTCCATTCCGTGGACAAAAAGGGCAAATGTACGAAGGGGGCACCCGAGTTCCGAGCGTGATCGAGTGGCCGGCTCGCATTCCCGCTCCTGTTCAATCCTCAGCCAGAACTGTCACCAGCGATATCCTTCCTACACTCTGCGACCTGACGCGACAGCCCCTTCCTGATCGCCCCCTGGATGGCGCCAGTCTACTTTCAGTTTTCGAGGGGAAGCCACTGCGCCGCTCCTTGCCCATCTGCTTCTGGAGCTACAATGCCAATCGAGAAGCGAAGCTCGGTCTCGAACCCTACTTTCCAGTAGTACAACAAGAAGGCACAACACCACTCGTCAAGCTCATGAATGGGAAACCGACACGAACATTTCGCAACTTTCATCATCCTGTGATTAGCCCTGAGGATTTTGGCGGACCTCGCGCCCTCGTAGGAGATCGCTACAAACTTGTCCTCAGTGGATCCGAAACAGGGAGCACTGAGCTCTTCGATCTACGCACAGATCCAGCAGAGAAAAACAACCTTGCTTCACAGCATCCACGGATCGTCACAAAGCTCAATCAGGACCTTCATTCGTGGCAAGCGTCCGTTCTACGCAGCCTTACTGAAGCCGACTACTCAGCAAACAATTGACAAGTCGTTTCAGATTGCCAATCTCCACGCATGCGCCCCTTCCCCATCACAGCGATGGCGTTCTGCCTCGCGACCTCATGCATCGGTAGCGAGCTCGTCAAACAAGTCTCAATCGGGGCCAAGAGCCCCCTGACACTTGCGACTGCACACCCACCGAAAGACTTCCGGGCGGATCCAGAGTTGGGCCTTATATTGCACAAATCGATTAAGGGACGAATCATTCACCAGGCGCCTTCCTCAGTGCGCGGCCTCTTTGAAACCCGAGCGGTCCGAACACCAAAGGGCGATCTTCTCCTCATGTTTCCCGTCGGAAACCACTACGCTGCCGGCGCCGGCAAAGTGAACGACCTGCTGGCCTACCGATCCAAGGACGACGGCCGATCTTGGCAAGGCCCGACGACCGCCTTCAGAATCGACTACAGCCAACACGGATTCATCCCCCTCATTCCAAAAGGATCGAATCGCATTTATGCGTTTGGCACTCAACCGATCCCATCCGAGTACAGTCGAGAAAAAGGAAAGCACGAAAACACCCCCATTGGATTTCGCTGGTCAGACGACGACGGCCATACGTGGTCTCGAGCCAAGCTCATTGAGCCAGTCAATGATCCCGGATTCCTCGGCATGTCGGTAACCCGGATGTGCGAGACAGAGAGTGGGGCATGGATTCTCGGCTCTCACGCTGCCGATTGGTCAAAGAAGCCATTGACGACTCAACAATACATCCTTCGGAGCGAAGACCAGGGAACGACCTGGACTCTTCTCCCCAACAAACGTCCCAAAGGCTGGTTTGCTCCAGAGTTTAACCGAATGGATGAGGGCCGACCGATCCATTTGGGATCGGGAGAGGTCTTCTTCATGGCCCGCACTCCTACCGGAAAACTATGGGAAGCCCGCAGCATGGACAACGGGAAGACTTGGAGTGAACCCAAAGCATCTTCGCTTGTTCACCCAGATGCGCCCCCGATGATCTTTCATCTCAGTGATGGGAAAACGCTGATCAACTTCATACACAATCGCCATATCAATACCCAATATGTGGGACTGACAGGCAAAATGGACGGCATGAAGGATCGATCTGAAATCTGGGTTACTCTCTCAACCGACGGAGGGCGAACTTGGGATAAACCTCGCTTCCTCTTTGCCAATGCAACGGCGCCAAACCCAGAGAAGAACGGCTGGTTCAATCACAATGTTTCCTATCTAGACGCAGTCATCGACAATGGCAGAATCCACCTGTTTTGCCCCCATCTCTGGAATCGGGCCCTCTATCTTTCTTTCGCAGAAGACAAGCTCCGCTCTCTTCCCACGCGACCGGAGCTAGAGCGGCGATAGCTTACTCGCGAAGATGCCAATCCTCGCCTTCCGCCATCACTGAAGCGTTGATCTCCAGGAGTTGCCGCTTCATTCGATCGAGAATGGCAGGTTTGCTTTCCGCTAGGTTCGTGGTCTGCTTGGGATCTTGAACCAAATCGAACAGCTGAAAATTTGTATACCCTCCAGATTTGATCTTAGGGATCCACGTTTCTCGAAACATGTTGTCCCTCGACAGCTCATAATCAGGGTCAGCTGTTAACGAATAGGGGCCCTCTCGCATCGCGACCACGGGTCTCGACTTCTGCAAGTGCCAATACAATGGTTGGTGCCGCGTAAACGCATCGGCTCCGCCCTTAAGTAGCGCTGATAAATCACTCCCATCGATGTGTCGCTGGGCCGGTAGAGGAAGCTCAAGTAAGCCACAGATTGTAGGAAGCACATCTACCAACCCGGCCGGCTCATTTAGTTCTCGCCCCTCGTGAATCGTAATGGGCCATTGAAAAATACCTGGAACGCGAATCCCCCCTTCCCAGTTCATCCCTTTGCGCCCTCGTAATCCACCCGTTCGATCTTCGCGGTAACTTCCATTGTCAGAAGCATAGATAATGAGTGTGTTCTCTGGACGGGACAAACGCCGCACTCGAGAGAGCAAGCGACGGATGGCGCGGTCAGTATTCGCGATCGTACCCGAATAGATCGCTGCCTTGTCATCTTCATCCCCGTAGTCCGACACGATCCCAGCAGGGGCCGCAATGGGAGCATGAGGTTCATGAAACCAAACATTGAGAAAAAATGGAGCCGTCATCTCTTCCCGTTTATCGAGCCATGCAATCGCCTCACTCGCGACTAATTCACATGAGTAACCTTCGAGAGGCCCCACAGGGTTGCCGTTACGGATGAAGTTGTTGGGGTTTCTGTGGCTCGGCGAAGCATTGTTCCACGTTGCAAACCAATAGCCAAAACCGTGGTCCGCTGGCGTAGGCTTCTGACGCTTCGCAGTCGGAAGCCCCAAGTGCCATTTCCCAAAGTGAGCAGTCTCGTATCCAGCATCCTCCAACACCTCGGCAAGCGTCACCTCCCTTTCGAGTAGATGTGAATGCTGACTCTCATCATGAATCCAACTGTAGACTCCAGTTCGAATGTGGTGCCGCCCCGTTAACAAGGTCGCTCGAGATGGAGAGCAAACCGCACAGCCCGAATAGAAATTGGTAAACCGAACCCCTCCCCTTGCCAATCGATCGATTGCCGGGGTCTTCACCGGTCCGCCATAGCAGCCAACATCCTGGTATCCGAGATCGTCTGCCAGCAATAAGACAATGTTCGGTCTTGCCGCCCCGAGTGCTGTGGTTGTCGCGATGATCGAGAGTGCACACCAAAGAAATGCTTTCATAAGGAACTCCCAAAACCGTAACGCCAAAACCACCGGCCGCAAGAGCTAAGCCAGAGGGACAGTCAAGGTTCTGCTAACCACTCGCCTTGCTGATGAGTGGCAACAAAATGGCCCACACGTTTTCCGCAACTCGTTTATGCCCTTCGACATTAGGGTGAATCAGGTCAGCTTGGTTCAAGGCAGCGACACCCCCCACTCCATCCAAAAGGAACGGGATTAGAAAAACCTTTTTCTCTGTAGCCACCCTTGGAAAAAGAGATTCGAAAGCCGTCCGATACTCTGCACCCATATTTTGAGGCATTTGCATCCCGGCCAAGATGATCTTCACCTTGGGATTCTTGGCTCGAACACGGTCGATAATCGTCCTGAGATTCTTTTCGGTCTCTTCCGGAGCGAGACCGCGCAGACCATCGTTTCCACCTAGCTCCAAAATAAAAACGTCTGGACGCCGCTTGAGAACCCAAGCCAAACGGCGCAAACCTCCTGCAGTGGTATCGCCACTGGAACCCGCGTTCAAAACTTGATAAGGCAACTTGGCCCGCTCGATTTTTTGCTGGATCACCGAGGGAAAGGCAGCCTCCCGTTCAACCCCGAGTCCAGCAGCGAGACTATCCCCCAAAACAACGATGGTCTTTTCGACAACTTCGTCGGCTGAACCCATGGAGAGGCCGAAACTCATCCCGAGAAACAACAAACTACAAATTAGCGCTTTCATTTCCACCTTTTCCAAAAGCTTGCGTTGATCGTCACACAAGGCAATCAAAATTAAAAAACACCTCTCCTGCAGCTTTAGGTTTGACCCAGAAGGGTAGCCATGGAAGAGACTTAGCCATGGATGCGGCCCCATTACTGCGAGTTGACGCTCTAAGCAAAATCTATCAGAGCGGCGATCATCAATTGCCGGTGCTCCAAGATATATCCTTCCGGGTGAACCATGGGGAAGCCTGCGCGATCTTAGGGCCCTCGGGAAGTGGCAAAACGACTCTCTTAGGTCTCTGCGCTGGTCTCGACCAGGCCACGTCCGGTGAAGTCTGGCTCCATGATCGTTCCTTGACTGAACTCGATGAGGACGCTCGAGCCGCTCATCGCAACCAGCATGTTGGATTCGTCTTTCAAAACTTCCAACTCATGACGAGCCTCACAAGCTTAGAAAATGTGATGGTCCCGTGCGAACTGAGGGGAGACGGAGCGGTAAAGGAAAGAGCCACGCAGCTATTGGAACGTGTTGGACTCGGGAATCGACTTCACCACTATCCCACTCAACTAAGCGGCGGCGAACAACAACGGGTGGCGCTCGCACGAGCCTTTATCAGCGATCCCAAGATTCTGTTCGCGGATGAACCGACTGGCAACTTAGACGGAAGCACTAGCGACCGAATCATCGAGCTTCTTTTCGAGCTAAACGAGGATCGAGGCACGGCGCTCGTTCTTGTGACCCATGATCGCGAGCTTGGTGCCCGCACGGGGCGAGTGATCCAAATGAAGAACGGACGAATCGAATCCGATTCTCCGTCTCTCACAGTTGGCACGGAGCCGAACAAGTGATGAGCCAACCAAGCATGTCATTCATTCAAGCGCTCACATCTACATGGTCCTGGAGGATGGCCTGGCGAGACAGTCGCCGACACCGGAGCAGACTGTTGCTGTTCTCAATGTCGATCGTCCTGGGCGTCGCTGCCATGGTCGCGGTGGGCAGCTTCGGCAGCAATCTCACGACGGCGGTGGAGGAACAGTCTAAGGCCCTACTCGGAGCCGATCTTGAGGTCGCGACTCGCATTCCGTTCACTCCCGAACAGGTCGAGCTGCTAGACGCTCTTGGGGACGATCGGTCCACCCAGATCTCTTTCTCCTCAATGCTTCGATTTCCTTCGGCAGACAAAGCGAGACTCGCCCAAGTGAGGGCACTCGCAGGTCGTTTCCCCTACTACGGAGCGATCGAGACGAGCCCACCTGACGGCATCCTCGCGTTTCGCGAAGGAAAAGGGGTCTTAGTTGAGGAGAATCTGCTTCTTCAATTGGGTGTCGGGGTCGGGGATTCGGTCAGGATTGGCGATCTCGAAACCACGATCGTAGGCGCTCTCCTCAATGTCCCTGGTGAGAATATGCTTCTCGCCACCGTAGCTCCTCGAGTTTTCCTTCCAGATAAACTTCTCGCTCCTTCTGGTCTGCTCGGCAGCAAAAGCATCGCCCGATTCCGCTACTTCTTTCGATTCGATCGACTGGAAGATCGCAAACTGGCTCAGAAGCAGCTGGAGGAAGTCCGTGATGAGTTCCGATGGAGCATTGACGACGTGGACGAACGAAAGCTAGAGCTGGGATCGTCCCTGCAAAACCTCTATCGGTTCCTCTCCCTCGCGAGCTTCGTCGCCCTTCTTCTGGGTGCGATCGGTGTCGCGAGCGCGATTCAACTGCATATTAGGGAGAAGCTTCCTTCGGTAGCGATTCTCCGCTGTTTGGGAAGCGCCTCGTCTCAAACATTTGCGGTCTATCTCATTCAAGCATTCTGCCTCGCCTTGACCGGCGTTCTGCTGGGCACCGGTCTGGGACTGACCCTGCAGCAGTTTCTCCCTTGGGTATTCGCCGACCTCGTTCCGATGGAGATTGAAGTTCATCTCTCCTTGATCCCAATTCTCAAGGCAGCCGGTATGGGCCTTCTGATTGCAATCCTATTCGCCTTACTCCCACTCCTACCGATCAGACAAGTGTCGCCGCTCAACGTGATACGGGCATCTGTCACGCCGACCGGTGACAGCAGGACCCGATTCCTCATCTTAGGGGTTCTCGCGATCGCCATTACGTCCTTTGCGATCATCGAGAGTGAACGATGGATTCACGGGCTGGGATTCGTCACAGGCCTAGCTGGAACATTGGCACTCCTCTACGGCACCTCCCTGATCACGGTCTACCTGACCCGCAAACTTGTGCGCCCTAGCTGGCCCTTCGTCGTCCGCCACGGCATCGCAAGTCTCTATCGCCCCAACAACCGAACCGGCCTCTTGCTTCTAGCCCTGGGACTAGGAACCTTTCTGATTCTCACTCTCCATTTGACTCAACATGGACTAATTCAAGAACTCTTTCCCGAGTCTGCTGAGGGCCAGGCCAACGCAATTCTTTTTGACGTGCAATCGGATCAAGTCGACGGAATCAAAGAGATTCTATCCGAACAAGGACTTCCCATCCTTGGCGTGGCTCCCATTGTGAGCATGCGCATCACAAAGATTAAAGGCCGTAGCATTGCAGAGATCCGAAAGGACCCGAATCTCGATATTCCCGGATGGGCTCTCCGACGGGAATACAGATCCACATTCAGAGAGACCCTCTCCGATAGTGAGAAACTTGTCGCAGGCTCCTGGATTCCCGAGGCGAGCTTCGACGATCCGGTGATTCCAATCTCTGTGGAGACCGACATCGCGAAGGATCTGAAAGTAAGCCTTGGAGATCAGATAGAGTTTGATGTTCAAGGAATCCCACTTCTAACCCAGGTCGCCAGCCTTAGGGAGGTAGACTGGCGAAGGATACAAGCCAACTTCTTCCTCGTCTTCCCGAAGGGCGTGATCGACGATGCCCCCGGATTTCAGGTCATTACGACTCGAGTGGAAGACACTCCCTCGTCGGCCGCCATGCAACGGGCTGTCTCGGAAGCATACCCCAACGTCTCAAGTATTGATCTGATGTTTGTACTTGAGATCCTGAATGATGTAATCGGGAAAATCTCCTTTGGCATCCGTTTCATGGCTTTTTTCACCGCCTTCACGGGGCTGATACTACTGATTACAACGACCCTGAGCAGTCGCTACCAGCGAATCAAGGAGAGCATTCAACTCCGGACTCTTGGGGCTTCGCGGGGGCAAATCTTGAAGATTCAGGTTGTAGAATACGGAGTCCTGGGATTCATGGCGAGTATCACGGCAGGACTCCTATCTGTAATCGCGGCATGGAGCATGGCCAAGTTCGTCTTCAAAGTAGGTTTTTCACTTCCCGTTGGGCACTTGTTGATGGCCGTTGCCATCAACTGCATCCTCACGATCGGGGTTGGGATCCTCGGAACTTGGGGCATCCTCAACCAGTCGCCCCTGGCGCTTCTTCGTCGAGAAAGCTAAGCCACAGATTCCGTCACGCAACTGCTGCCCGAGGGGTTTGCGCCCCTAGTCAACGATCACAGGAATCGGTGGCAACTCAATCTCCGGCTCAAGAACCGGATCATTCGCCAATCGATCCAAAACCTCTAACTCCTGCGCCAAGTCTTCATCTTCAAGCGCCTCACTTTCGGCGACAAAATACGCTCGAAACTGAGCAAATAGGTCTCGATATTTGTGAGACACAAATAAGGGCGTCGATCGTCGCTCCCACTGTCCTAATCGATCTTCAGGCCAAGGCGGTAGGATTGGAATCCCCCATTCGAGATTTGCCAGTGGTCGAACGATGGGCAACTCGTCGTGGTAGCTAGCTCGTTCATCCAAGATCCAATTCCTCATTAAGTTGGCATAGCGAGTCAACAAGATACCCTTTCGTATCCCAGAGTGATCAAAATGCTCTCCCTCCGTTTCAACCCAATCTACCGTTGACTCCGTCGAAAACGTTTCCCCAATCCGATTCTCATAGCTGGCGGATATCTTGAGGCTTTGATTCTCTGCTTCTGGGTTCCGACTCAACTTCACCAGGATCAATCCACCTCTTGTTTCGCCGTCTTGGCTTCGGGAAGGGAAGAGAGTGTTGACTCGGAAGACTTCCCCGGTTGCTTCATTCGCCTCGGGTGAGCCGAACACTTGGTCAATGCTCCACCCGTCTCCTTCAAGGGCCAGACGAAGGTCAAAGACAAGTGGCGTTACCATAAAGTCGAAGTTGTCATCCATCTGCTCGATAAACTGAGCGGGAGAGTGAACGGAATGGTAGTTGGCGCCACGGTTTTTCGTGATGCTTTCAATGAGCCCCGAGTTGAAATCGACTCCTACCCCAATCACAGTCGAATACAGCTTCTTTTCTGCGTTAGATTCAATCATTCCAACTAACCCAGTGCGGCTCGTTTCCCCCTGGTTCGGCATCGCATCCGTCACGAAAATGATTCGATTCTCCGTCGTCGTCGGATCCACTTCCATGAGATCATCGTATTGAGCAGTCGCGGAGCGCATGCCCGCAGACATGTTCGTCCCGCTAAAAGCCCTCAGGCGGGTCACTTTGCTACGAACATCATCCAAGTTGAGATTAGCAACTTTTGCCAATGGCTGCACAACACGTGCTTCGCTATTGAAAGAAACAATTCCAATTCGATCCTCGGGTTCCAGGTGATCTAGCAACGCTGTCACGGCCTCAATGGCAACATCCATCTTGAGTAGCCCTGCTTCCTCGTCCGTCAGCTCGCGTTGCACGCCTGCACCGTCATAATAAAACCGATTGAAGGCACCATCCATCGAACCCGACACGTCAATCACCACAGTCAAGTTCAAGTGCTTGCGGCTGAAATCTGCTTCCTGAATTCCTGAATTCAACCCCACAGAAAGATACCTTTCTTCACGTTCTGAGAACGGATCCGGACTGATCGCCTGAGAGTAGGACGGGCAAAACAAGCTCTCACACACTTCCGTCAGTCCCGTATCAAAAAAGTAATCATAAAAGAGCCCCTCATAAGTAATATCAGAATCGAGTGGTAAGAACTCGTTCTCAATATTCTGCCGAAAATTTCCAACATCATTGGCACCGCCAACCGCAAATCCGAGGTTCGCGCTCGGAGCCTGAGGAGGAGCAAATGCCCCTCCTATAGCTGCATTGTCAAAAACAGGGACAGCAGGCGACGGAATCACGCCCGGTGGCAAAATCACATCGACTTCAGGAATCCCCCCCGAGAAATCATCAAGCGGACCTAAGGATATCGCTCCTTCGGGAACCTGCTCCGCCTCAAGCCCGGCAACGCCAATCAAATTCGCTCCGCTGAGCAGAGCCCCACTGAGATCTGCTTGCCCTAACTGTGCCAGGCGAAGGTCCGCACCTCGCAGATCCGCATTCGTAAGGTCCGCCCCCCGAAGGTCCGCCCCTGAGAGGTCGGCATACCGTAGGTCTGCCCCGACGAAAGAAACGCCAGGGAAACTCCGAGTCGACAGATCAAGCCCGGAAAGGTCCGCTCCACTAAGATCGAGCGGCAATCGCACCACCCTAAAAAATCCAACTTGAGCGTCTCCTGAATTGACCTCCAGAACGTGGCTACCCGCCCCCGTGCGCAATAGTTCCCCGACGGGCTCCCACGTCTGGAGGTCAAAACTTCGCTCCACCTCATAACCAGGTTGCAAAACTGCTGGCCCTGCAACCTCAGCCTCACTGAGACGAAGATTTAGCCCGGTGTCTGATCTCTCTAGGCCCAAGCGTTCTGCCCGTACACTGGAGTTAATACACAAGAGCAGAACAACCCCAAACAACCCATATCCAAGACCTAGCCTCATATTCATCAGATTCACCGGAGATTAAGATTCAAGACTCACTCAAGTCTGACTGTTTGCTAACACCCATACAGTTGAGGGTCAAGCCACAAATCTGGAGAAATCTGAGAAACGCTGTTACCAAAAGACCGTCATGTAAGTCGGTTTAGAGAGGAGGATCTACGATGAGCCGACAGAAACAGAATCAGCCGATTCAGCCAACTTTAATGCGACACATAGCCTCGAAAAAGCGAATATTTGCAATCGAACCTTGATCCCAAGGCTGATTTAACCTGATAAATAAAGTATGGCGACCATTCTCGTTGTCGATGATGACAATGCCTGCCGCGAAACACTGGCGACGATGCTAGAACGCGAAGGGCATGATCCAATCATTCCGGATACACCATCCGAAGCGCTGTCCATGATCGTTGATGACCCACCCGACTTGGTCATCACTGACATTCTTATGCCTGAGCTCGATGGCATTGAGCTCATTACCCAGGCTAAGAAGAAACAACCTGGCCTGCGGTGTATTGCGATTTCCGGCGGCGGCCGAGCTCCCAAGGAACTTCTGCTGAGAGCTGCCAAGCAATTGGGAGCCATCGAGTCATTACAGAAGCCCTTTGAACGCGCCGACTTGGTCAAAACGATCAATCGAAGCCTCGCCCCCTGCTAGAACTCGTACGTGACAATCTAAACTGACACGAGCAACCCATTCGTGCCAGGCGGTTGAACTCTCAGTCCCTTCGGCAAGCGGGTTCAATAGAGGATCGATCACGCCTCCAATTGGCGCCTTCCGGGTAGCCGCCCCCTCCCAGGGCTTTTTGTTTTGAGGATCATTTTTTCTTGATAAGAGCGAGCGCAAGCGATGGGTTGGCCGCAAGCCTTTCCATTTGAGCGGGTAACGAGTTCTCCTCGTCCCAGTCCGAAAGTAGCTTGAGATTGACACTTCTCAACAGGGCCAAGTTGATGAGGGCGGAACTGTTGTTTAGTCGGGTCCTATCTTCTCCCTGCGTGGCGTCCCGGCGCCAGTGGTTGCGGTTTTCTACGCCTGCCCAGTGGTCCCGAGTGAGATTGATCCATTGCTCCGCAGAACGCGCGTCGGCCTCTTGGCTGCTGAGGTAGTAGCGCTTTTCTATGCTGGTCTTACCACTCTTTTTTTCTGTGCGACAGCTATGGATGTTGATAATCGTTTTGCTGTAAGGGAAGCCTGTCGCCATCGGAAGCGCCTGACTCAAGGTCACTGTTCGCTCTTCGATCCGACCGTGCCCTACGCTGGTTTGGACAAAGGGGGGGAGGCAAGGTTCTCTTGCTGAGCCAGTTTGTAGAGGTTTTCTTGGTTGCCTTTGATCTGAAGGAGGTAATCTCCGCCCTTCTCAACGATGGAACGAGCATGGTCTCTCTGGCAATGGAGGGGATCACCGCTGAGCGTTTTGTTCTCCAGGTTGGGGACTTGAGCCAGGAGCGTCTTGGCCGCCTGGAGCTCACATCGCTCGGTTCCTTCTTTTTGATCCATGATTGCCAAAGACACCGGTGCTCCATCTTCGCTCTGGACCAAGCTGACCATGCCAATGATATCCCGAATCATCTTCCCATCCATTGCCAGAGCTCTGGGGAGTTGATCTTGGTGCTCTGCCAGCCATTGAT
>CAYFGX010000030.1:0-6169 GCA_964342405.1 uncultured Verrucomicrobiota bacterium
TTGAAGCTGGTAAGACCAACAACGGCACGATCGGCTTGTTCCGTGGTGCATTCGACGTGGAAACCAATCACGTTGTGGGTTGGAACGACGGTGGTGACTGGTTTAACTACACCCGTGACTTCGGTGATGAAGCTAACTACCACGTCTTCGGACGCATCTCTTCCGGTGGTCAAGCGATTGACACCTCGTTGCAAATCGTCACGAGTGATGCTGGAGAACCTAATCAAGAGGTTGAAACCATCGGTCACTTCCGACCGGGTCGTGCAACCGCTGGTTGGAACAACTACGAAATCTTCCCATTGTTGGATGATGCTGGTGAGTCCGTTGTGGCTAGCCTCGGTGGTGTGACCACGATTCGTTACAACGTCAATGGCGGTAACAATGACCACGATTACTTCGTATTCGTGCCATTCGAAGGTTCTACGGAACCAGAGCCAGAACCAGAACCTCCAGTTGTGGTTGAGCCTCCTGTGGTCCCTGGTTTGCCTCCAATCGTGTTGCCTCCAATTCCTGGTCAGCCAGCGGCTGGAGCCATCTCCGGCATCTCTCGTGCTGCTGATGGAAGCATCTCGATCGAATACACGGGTGTTCTTCAATCCTCCGATTCGGTTGATGGAGATTACTCACCTGTGGCTGGTGCAACTTCACCGTTCACGGTGGATGCATCCGGCGATGCGAAGTTCTACATCGCTCGCTAAGCCAGTTGATTCGGTAATCTAACTGATTCACAGACGGGGTTCGCGAAAGCGTTCCCCGTCTTTTTGTATTCACGCCCGGCCGCGTATTTCGCGGGCAAGAGGTCTCAATCAGGCTTGGCTGGAGAGACAACGAGCGGATTGGCGGGGCTTTGATTGCGAGACAGAGTTTGAGTGATCTGATTGCGATGCTTCGCTCCGACCGGTGAGAATCAGGGTGGCGTCGAGAATCGTTCCGAAGCCGGCTGGCCTTGCAGGAATCAATCCGAGTGCCGGTCTGTTGAATTCCTACGCGAGTAGATCGCGAACGACGTTTCCGTGTACGTCTGTCAGGCGATAGTTTCGCCCTTGAAACCGGTAGGTGAGTTGCTCGTGGTCGAAACCGAGGAGGTGGAGGGCTGTTGCGTTGAGATCGTGGATGTGAACCGGGTTGCGAAGGATGTTGTAGGAGAAGTCATCTGTTTCACCGTAGGTCAGTCCTGGGCGAACTCCGGCGCCAGCCATCCAGATCGAGTAGCAGCGGGGATGATGGTCTCGCCCATAGTCATCTTCGGTCAAGGTGCCTTGAGAGTAGACGGTTCGTCCGAATTCACCTCCCCACACAACGAGGGTGTCATCAAGAAGACCGCGTTCTGATAGGTCTGATAGGAGCGCAGCGGACGCTTGGTCGGTGTCGTAGCATTGAGTTTTAAGCCCGGCGGGACACTTGTTGTGTTGATCCCAGCCGCGGTGATACAGCTGGACGAAACGAACCCCTCTCTCAGCGAGTCTTCGGGCCAGAATGCAGTTCGCTGCGAAGGTTCCTGGTTTTTTGGATTCGGGACCGTAACGATCGAAAACCGAATCAGGTTCTTGTGAAAGGTCGGCGAGTTCCGGGACGGCTGCTTGTAAGCGATAGGCCATTTCGTACTGTTCGATCCGATCGATGATCGCTTGATCTCGCTGACGTTGAAATCTTAAGCGATTCAATGTGTCTAGATCGTCGAGCATCTTTCGGCGCTGTTCACGCCTGAGCCCAGGAGGGTCCGAAAGGAAGAGAACGGGGTCTCGGCCCGGGCTGAAGCGAGTGCCTTGGTAACGTGTGGGAAGAAAGCCGGAGCCCCACATTCGTTCGTGGAGAGGTTGGGCGTTGGTAGGCCCGCTGGGACGTGAAATCATCACGACGAATGTCGGTAGATTGTCGTTCAATGACCCGAGACCATAGGACATCCAGGCGCCAAATGAAGGTCGACCTGAAAGTTGGTGACCGGTTTGGAGCAGGGTCATGGCAGGATCATGGTTAATCGCCTCTGTGTGCAAGGTGCGGATGAGGCAGATCTTATCAGCGTGTTTGGCCGTATACGGAAGCAGTTCGCTGAGAAACATGCCCGAGGATCCATGTTGGTTGAAATTGAAGATGCTCGGCGCAATGGGGTGAGTCTTTTGATTCGCGGTCATTCCAGTGAGCCGTTGCCCCGCTCGGATGGAATCGGGGAGTTGTTCACCGAAACGCCGATTCAGATTTGGTTTGTAGTCGAAGAGGTCGAGTTGTGAGGGAGCGCCAGCCTGCGTGAGCCAGATCACTCGTTTAGCTTTGCTCGGAATGTGTGCTCGCGTCGCCGCCGCTCGCGAGGCTTCTGGTGAAAGCAGTGAGGAGAGAGCGATCGTTCCGATGCTGGCAGCACCTTTCGAGATAAACTGCCGACGGGACAGTTCGAATGATTCATTCAAGAGGGCGCTCATTCTCGTGTGATTGTTTCATCAAGGTTCAATAGCGTGCTCGCGGTCAAGGTGTAGGCAGCGAGTTCCGCGCTAGAAAGATCGTCGGGTGTGAGAGAATGACCGACTTCGACGAGTGCTCTTGCTGCCTCTTCCCGTGATCGAAAATCCGAGAAATGTTCCTTGAGGCTCATTGTGAGCGTCGCTAGCTCGGCCGGTTGAGGCTCTCGAGAGAGCAATCTGTTGAAGGCAAAGCGAATCCGATCCTCCGGAGCCTTGCCGCCCTCGCGAATCATGCGCTGTGCTAAATGTCGACTAGCTTCGACATAGGTCGGGTCGTTCATCAAATTCAGGGCCTGCATGGCGGTATTCGTTCGAGCTCGCTGAACGACACAAGTCTCTCGGAATGGAGCGTCAAAGGTAAGCATGGCCGGATTGGGTACGGATCGTTTCCAGTAAGTGTAGATCGATCGGCGGAACAGACCGGCGTCTTGATCCTCGACATAGGTGCTGGGACCGCGTCCCGCCACGACTTGTTCATAGAGGCCAGTGGGATGGTAGGGGCGGACGGAAGGGCCCCCTAAAATGGGGGCAAGAAGCCCACTTGCCGCCAAGGCTTGGTCGCGAATGAACTCGGCTTGGAGTCGATAGCGTGGAGACCGAGCTAAGAGCCGGTTCTCGGGGTCGATGGAGATGTGCTCCTCCCGGACGCGCGAACTTTGCCGATAAGTCGCGCTGGAGACGATGAGCCGAATCATTGATTTAACATCCCAACCAGATGCGATGAATTCTGTTGCAAGCCAATCGAGAAGATCGGGATGTGTGGGTAATTCTCCTCGCGTGCCAAAGTCTCCTGGAGTGCGAACAAGGCCTGTCCCAAAGATACTTTGCCACAGTCGGTTTACGGTCACGCGAGCGGTGAGAGGGTGGTTTGGCGAAACAAGCCAGTGAGCCAAATCCAAGCGGTTCGAAGGGCCTTCTTCGGGCTTTTTTGTTAGAACGCTTGGGGGTCGTGCCTCCACTCTAGTTCCAGGCTTGTCGTAAGCCCCTCTTTCGAGAATAAACGTTGGGCGAGGTTCGGGGCGTTCTTTCATGATGAGCGCTGTTGGGATTGCCAGATCCACTTCATCGTAGTCCTTCTTGGCTGCCTTGAGCCTCTTCTCCGCAGATTGGGCGTCTTCACCTTGTTTCTTGAGGGAAGCGACTTCCTTCTCCAGCGAGTTGATCGCTTGCGTCAGCTTGGTTCGTTGCGCTTCTAAATCCGGCGAAGGGAGTTGAATCATGGGAGGGTTGTTCCTCCGAATGTGGGCTCCGTAGTTGCCTCGTCCCTTCTCATCTACGTTGTGGAAATAGGCGAAGAGCGAGTAGTAGTCCGCCTGAGTGAGGGGATCATACTTGTGATCGTGGCAGCGAGCGCAGAGGAAGGTGAGTCCCATCCAGACGGTGGCAACTGTTTCAACGCGATCGGCACAGTATTCCGCGAGAAACTCCTCAGGGATAATCCCGCCTTCCTCGTTCATCATGTGATTGCGATTGAATCCCGTAGCGATGAGTTGATCGAGTGACGGTTCGGGGAGGAGATCGCCGGCGAGTTGCTCAATGGTGAATTGATCGAAGGTCATGTTCTGGTTGAACGCCTTGATCACCCAATCCCGCCAGGCATAGGTTTCTCGGTCGCGGTCAACCTGGTAGCCGTTGCTGTCGGCGTAGCGGGCGGCATCTAGCCAATCGACGGCCATTCGTTCGCCGTAGTGAGGGGATTCGAGCAGACGATTGACGAGTTGAGTGTAGGCGTCTGGTGAGGGATTCTTAACGAATTGATCGACGTCTTCTGGCGTGGGCGGGAGACCTGTAAGGTCAAGACTGAGCCTGCGAACGAGTGTGTTTGAATCGGCCGAAGGGGAAGGGCTGAGGGAAGCCTCTTGCATTCTCTGATAGATAAAATGATCGATGGGGTTTCGCGCCCACTTGCTGGCGTCATCTGTCTGAGGGACGACGGGACGGGCGGGAGGAACCCATGCCCAGTGCTCATCGTAGGGGGCTCCGGCAGAGATCCAACGGCGCAGAATCGATGCTTGTTTTGGAGTCAGACGCCGGTTTGTGTTCGGCGGCGGCATGCGAAGCTCTGGATCTTCGGATTCGATGAGTTCAATGAGATGGCTCTTGCGGGGTGAGCCGATTTCGATGGCTCGATAGCCCCCTAAGTCTCTGCTTGCGCCGTCGAGCGAGTCCAGCCGAAGCCCTGCCTTGCGTTGCTGATCGTCGGGGCCATGGCAGGGGTAACAGTTTTCGGAAAGAATCGGGAGCACATCGCGATCGAAACGCACGGAATCTGGCTCAGCGACGGCATGGAACCAGGTCATCAAAAGGGCTCCGGCAATGAGGAATCTCTGCATGATACTTGATTGGTCCTGGATCAGTCGTTCCGAAACCATGAGTTGAATTGCATACGAAAGCCTCCCGGCCAGTCTGCCGAAACTTCAAGACCCTCTGGTCAGGTACGGCTCAACAGGGGGGCTGATAGTCGGCAGAAGGTTCCGGACGCTACCGTCTGCGTTGAGGTCGATCCTCAGAGGTCGTCTTCGAAAACATTGGTATCAATGTGCCCGAAGAGGACCTTCTTGCTGATGTTCTTCTTGAGAAGAATATCGCGCCCCGTCACTTCTCGTACGCGATCCATAATGCCACCTGAATCCATGTTGGACATGACCACAACGGGAGATTGAACTTTCGAGACTTTCGCCCAAACCGACTCGAGAGTGTTGATGCCCTGACTATCCGGGAGCATCAGATCTAAGAAGATCAGGTCGTAGGAGTTCTTTGCCACTTTCGCCAGGGTTGCTTCAAGCGTTTCCACCCAATCAAGCTCGAGGACACCAAGAGTTTTTTCTCCGTTGATGGCTGCGATGTAGGCATTAACGAGCTTTGCCCACTTCGGGTCATCTTCCACGAGGAGAATACGAATGGGTTCGTCCAGTTGCTCATGGGTTGGAGCTATCGGAGTGACAGGACTTGGAACGGGCTGCCTGACTGGGGCTGCTTCGGGCTGCGATGGCCGAGCGGGTTGGGACGCTGGGGAGTGAGACTGACTGGGAAAGGAACGGGCAATCGGACTGGGCGCGGGCGCAGCGTGTTGAGCCGGTGTCTGTGCCGGTGCTGGTTGCGGGGTCGCTTGGCGGTTTTCGTCCTGAGGCGGTTGGACCCGAGCCCCGACTCCAGGAGGCGCATTTTTCTTGTGTTCCGGAAGCCGAAAGTAGTCGAGAACTGAATCTACAAGACGATCAATTGCCATGGGTGCTACGTAATTCGAGTTTCAGTCGGGACGGCGAATCACGCCGATGCTCTAAAACCAGTCGTATTGAGACAGAATTGAATGAAAAATGCAAAAAAAGAAAGGCGGCGTGTTTACGTGATGCCGGGCTTGGTGATTTGCCTGGAAACGGGGCCATCATTGGATCGACTCCGGCGGGAATTCGCTATTCCTTGATGGTGACCGGACGGTCGTCTCGATTCGATAGGAAACGTCGAAGCAGGCGCTCGCGAATGTTTCCGTCCGGATCTTGGAGGGTCGATTCGTGCGTCGGTGATGCTGCCAGACCTTCTTTACTCCACAATTTGACCGCTTGTTCTTTGGCTGCTTGAAGCTGGGTATTTGATGCCAAGAAATCGTATTCGAACTGCTCGAATCCCGGAAGATTCCTTAGCCGATTGGCGGCCACCTGGCGCACAACTCCATACGGATCCGTCAGGAGTTGGGCCTGAAAGGGCGCTTGCCA
>CAYFGX010000030.1:6269-103969 GCA_964342405.1 uncultured Verrucomicrobiota bacterium
GTTCGAATAGCCCCGAACAGCGCGTAGGTGGTGTGAGGCATGTGGCAGTTGAGGCAATTGCTACCGGCGGAACTTGCTGGGTGGAAGGTATGTTCTTCGATGTTCGAATTGTATCTGGACTCAGTGTGACACTGAATGCAGGCCGTTGGTCCGTCCATATTCGGCATGAGTTGATCTGCGGGCGGGCTGTCATGCATCGCGTGGCAGGACAGGCATGACATTTCGCCCTTGGTAAAACAGTCGCTTACGGTCATCGCAGTGTATTCGCGGCCGCCAGCGAGAATGGTCCCGTCGTCCCACCATCGCTCGCGGAAAAACTGCGGGTTTTGTTCGAGGTCTTGCCTTCGTTGCTGGGTCGAATCGTTGGCCGGGTGTTGAATGTAGTAGCGAGTCTTGTCGAGTTCCGCTCCGGGACGGTAAAGAATACCCTCGCGCGCATAGGTCATCGCGTATTCGTTTTCCATGATGTAGACCCCATGGCACTGGCCGCAGGTTTGACTCGAAGCCCGGTGATCGAGCTTGGCTGGATTCACGATAAAGGCACTCTGCTGGTCTTGGCCGTGGGCGCGGTAGCGGTTGAGAGGGTTCTGGTAGTATTCGACATGGGCCTCGCCAGGGCCGTGGCACGATTCGCAGGCGATCCCAAGCTCTCCGACTTTGGTGCGGAGTTCTCCAGATTCGTCTTCGAGTCCGGGACTTCCGCCTGTGCTGTGGCAGCGAATGCAGTGATGGTTCCACTGGGTAATCAGCCGCCCCTGATCGTCCGGGCTTCTCATGAATGCTTCTTCGCGGGGAAGCCATTTGTCTTCCTTGATGAGGTAGACTAGCGGCAAGGTCTGTAGGAGCCGGTCATGTTTCGGGCTGCCGACCCAGTAGGTTTGGTAGTGATGAGATCCGGTGGTCATGACGACCGGTAAGGTGACGTAGGGAATGTCCTCGGGACGGGTGGGTTTGTTGCCCTGGAAGACATACATCATCTCGTCGGGATCGGGCATTTCAGCCATGAATCGGCCGTCTTCTTTGAAGACTCGATAGCGGAGCCCGTTTGACTGGATTTCCGTTCCATCGAATCGTCCCAGAACATTTTCAGGCATCGCGGACTGAGTCATGGTGCGATGGAAACTTCGATGCCAGGTTGCATGCTCAGAGGGATGGCAAGATTGACAGCGATCTGAGGAAACGTAGTGCTTTTCCGTATTCGGGTTTGGTAGTTCGGCCTGCAGAGACTTCTGGTAGGCATCGGTTTGGTTCCCGAATGAAACCATCGTCCAATGGGCTCCGATGGAGATAGCCAGAACGAGAGTGACGGCAAGGGCGAGCCCGTATCGTTCGATCTGCATATTCAAGCCGTCGAGTTGGAAAAAACCTAGTTTGGGGTGACGTGCGGTTCGTTGTCGCGATTCCATCGGCGAGCGACGCGCTATTTCTCGGATGGAGCATCCACGAGTTGGGCAATCATCTCTCGACGGGGCAATGCCTGCACGTGGCCATCAGCGAAGAGAATGTTGGCGCGGCCACCATGGATTTCAAGAGGCCACTGGCGTTCCTCATACATGCCAATGAAGCCACTCCAGTTGCGGTCCCCGTTCTTCTCGAGATCCCAATTACTGTCGCCAATTGCGATCATGTCTGTTGGCACTCGGACGGATGCCTCGAGGGCGCCTCCGTAAACCGGATCTCCTTTATACACACCCAATCCCGTGTTGGGAGTTTGGCCCGCCCAGCCACCCCAGACGTTGTAGCCGTAACTCATGAAGCTGGCTCCGCCGGGGCGAAGGCGCATTTCGTCCTGCATGTAGCCGTCACTCGCGGGGAGACCACTTCCGTACTCAACCTGCCACTGAGCTTTTGGAGGGGCACTGGGGCATTTGAAGAGTTCGACATTCTCGCCCAGTCCCATATAGCTGCGAAGTAGGGAAGGCCAGATCCACGCGCTGCCGTGATCCCGATTGATTCCGACAGGATAGCGTTGATTGTCGTCGATGTAGGCGATCATGGCGATTCCCATCTGGCGAAGGTTACTCATGCATTTGATGCCTTTGGCCTTGCCCTTCGCCTTGCTCAGCGCGGGAAGCAACATGCCAGCAAGAATGGCAATGATCGCAATGACAACCAAGAGCTCAATGAGCGTGAACGCGCTCTTTCGATGAGAGCGGTTCCGGAAAGAGAATAAATTTTGAGTAGCCATGCTGGTCTGCTTTGCCACCAGGAGTTTATCCCCGCTAGTGTATTCATGGGAAGAGGAGAATTTGAATGGCAAGGGCGTGATATTCTTGCAAACTTTCAGCATGAGAATGGTTATGAAGCTCTTCCACGGTCGGATTCTTTTGGCGATACTCGTGGTCGGAGGAGCGGCTTTGGGCGGAGGCTCTATTGTTGCTCGGGGTGGGGAATCTGCTCTATCTGTTCGTTCTCGGCAGTTGACCTTTGGTCCGCAGAATCATTTTTTTGGCTACATCGGCCACGTTCAGAATGTTCCCTGGTGTGGAAATGATCGCTACATTTTGGCTCTGAGAACGTCCTTTCAAGATCATTTGCCCGATGTCAATGAACCCGCTGATGTCGTAGTGATCGATACCGCCAAGTACGATCAAGTGACGAAGGTTGCGGAGACTCGAGCTTGGAATCCTCAGCAAGGAACGATGTTTTATTGGAACCCAAAGGCTCCCGAGACTCAGTTTTTCTTCAATGATCGGGACCCGAAATCTGGTCGCGTCTTCTGTGTTCTTTTTGATATTTCGAAACCCGAGGGCGAACGACGAGTGCGTGAGTATCGATTCGAAAACACACCTTTCGGGAACAGCGGTGTTGCCCAACAAGGCGGCGCCTATCTTGGGGTTAACTATGGGCGCCTTGATTGGCTCCGCCGAGTGACGGGCTACAAGGGCGCCTACGATTGGACCCGGGGCGTGAAGCACCCTGACTATGACGGGATTTTTCGAGTGGATGTGGAAACGGGGGAAGCGCGCTTGCTTGTTTCCTTCGAGACATTGGCTGCTCGGCTCTTGCCGGACAACCCGTTGGTAGAAGAAACCGCCTTGTTTATCAATCACACGCTTTGGAATCGGGAGGGAGATCGGATCTTCTTTTTTGTGCGTGGCAATTTTGGTCAGCGCGATCGCCGGATCAACGCTTCCTTTGTAATGGACGCGGATGGAGGGAATCTTAGAGAGATGAAACGGCATATCGGAGGGCATCCGGAGTGGGATTATGGCCATCGACTCATTGGGCGGGAAGGAGACCGGCAAGTCTTATTCGATACGGATCGGCAACAGATTCTCGGGCAGCTTGGCAGTCCAGAGGTCTTCCCTGATCCAGAAGGGGATATTGCGCTTTCGCCGGATGGGAATTGGTTTGTGAACGGATTCAAGGATCGGAAGGCGAAGGCAAATTTTTACTCGATCTATCGGCGCTCCGATGGGGAATTCGTCCGTTCGGCTGGGTATCCGATCGGAACTTGGGTTTCGGGGGATTTACGCCAAGATCCGTCGCCATGCTGGAATCGAGCGAGCAA
This sequence comes from uncultured Verrucomicrobiota bacterium, assembly GCA_964342405.1. Classification (GTDB taxonomy): domain Bacteria; phylum Verrucomicrobiota; class Verrucomicrobiia; order Limisphaerales; family AAA164-E04; genus UBA2970. The sequence goes on from CAYFGX010000030.1 coordinate 9,784, forward strand.
TCAGATCTTGGTTCCAGGATTGGCTGCTGACGGCAAATCTCGCCAGCTCTTTCTGTTGAGTGTCCACACTGAATAAAGTGGGCGAGGTGCATCGATTTGGTGTTTGGAACCCAAACTTTGATTGACCCTCCATAGGGCATCGATCATTCTGAATTTTTCCTTATGGGGATGAAGAAGAAAGTCCTAGAGGCCCTAGTTGCGATTGTGGGTGAGAGCAATGTTCTCACCCAACGAGAGGACCTGATTCCGTATTCTTTTGATGGGACCGCGGCCCTGAAGCAGCTTCCGGGCTGCGTGGCGTTTGCCCGGTCAACGGAAGATATCGCTGCGGTCTTGAAGCTCGCCAATCAGACGAACACCGCTGTTGTGACACGTGGCTCAGGCACGGGGTTGAGTGGGGGAAGCTTGCCGAGTCGAGATTCGATTGTGCTGTGTACGGTTCAGATGGATGCCATTCTGGAGGTCGACGAGAAGAATTTGACGTTATTGACGGAGCCGGGAGTGACCACGCTCAAGCTCTCCGAAGCAGCCGAGAGGGTAGGACTTTTCTATCCTCCGGACCCTGGATCCATGAAGATATCCACAATTGGTGGCAACGTGGCTGAGAATTCTGGGGGACTCCGAGGACTCAAGTATGGTGTGACTCGCAACTATGTGATGGGCATGGAAGTCGTCCTTCCCCAGGGTGACATTATGTGGCTCGGTAACAAGTGCGTCAAAGACGTGGCAGGCTACTCGCTGAAGGACTTGTTTGTGGGGTCGGAAGGAACTCTGGGGGTCATAACCAAAATCCTCTTGCGATTGATTCCCCAGCCGGCAGTCAAGAAGACGATGGTTGCAACCTTTGGAGAGATGGATCAGGCAGCCGAGGCGGTGTCGGCGATTATCGCTGCGAAGATCATCCCTTGCACTCTCGAGTTTCTGGATCGGACCACGATTCATTGCGTTGAAGACTTTGCCAAGATTGGCTTGCCGCTGGATTGCGAAGCTCTCCTCTTGATGGAAACGGACGGACATCCGGCGGTCGTCGCTGAGGAAGCCGAAGAGATGGAGCGGGTTTGTCGCGAGCAAGGATGTATGGAGCTTCGAGTTGCGAAGAATGCCGCAGAGGGTGTGAAACTCGCGAGTGCCCGCCGCTCTGCTTTTTCGGCGCTAGCACGGATGGCGCCAACCACGATTCTGGAAGATGCGACGGTGCCGCGAAGTGAATTGGCGACGATGATTCGCTTTGTGGATCAGATCGCCAAGAAATACGAACTCAAGATAGGGACATTCGGGCACATGGGAGATGGCAATCTCCACCCCACCTTCCTGACGGATGAACGCAACACTGAGGAGATTCATCGAGTCGAGGAAGCTTTCAAAGAGATTTTTGATGAGGCTATTCGTTTGGGTGGAACCATTACTGGGGAGCATGGTGTGGGACTCGCTAAGAAATCTTTCCTGCCCACATTCTTAGGAGATGTGCAGCTGGATGTTCTCAAGAAACTTCGGAAAGTTCTGGATCCGATCGGGATCTTGAATCCAGGGAAAATGTTCGATTAGGGACGTGAGCGATCAAGGAAAAAAGGAGGGCCATTTTGAGTGGCTCGTTACAGTTTGTTCCTCCTTTGGAATGGGCGCAGCCGCCGCTTTTGTTTTCTCAATCGAATCGGTGAATCCGACGGTCAGGTTTGCTTTGGATTGGACCGTGTGGGTGAGTTTCGCGTTGGTGGCTTGGCTCACATTTTGGGGCTGTCGCGCGCTGTTTTTCTCGGCCGGATCAGGAGAGTCGAATGCCGTGCAGATTGCCAGTCGACGGCGCTGGTTTATCGGGCTCATGGTCCTCGGCTTGGGTGGGACGGTTGCGGGAATGGTTTATTCTTTACGGGGTGTGTCGCGCGAAAAGCTTTTGGATGTTGGGTTTGGTGTGCTCTTAGCGATTTTTGTGCTCTCCCTTTTTGCTGTCTTGTTCGTTCGGACAGTGCGCTTTCTGAACGCTGACGAAGAAAAGAACGCTCTCTCCCCGGATGATGTTGAATAGAGTCTCTCTGCGAACCAACGACGATCCCCTCATATTTCCGATCCCTTGAATTCATGCTGTTAGAGTTGGCTCAGTCAAAACCAGGATCGACGACCTCTTATTTGCGGGGGCTTGATTACTCGGTGGTACAGCAATGCATGCATTGTGGTCTGTGTTTGCCCACGTGCCCAACCTATGACGCGACCAAGCTTGAGCGGAACAGCCCTCGGGGGCGGATTTCGTTGATGCGGTCGATTGCGGACGGCGAGCTCGATGCGACGGAGGCTTTCGCCGATGAGATGTATTTCTGTTTGGGGTGTTTGGCCTGCATGACCGCCTGCCCTGCTGGCGTGAATTACGCGGAACTGTTTGAACAGGCGCGAGCCGAGGCCGAGTCCTCTGGTGTTCTCAAGAGTCCTTGGCGCCGAGGTCTTCGTTGGTTGACACTGAAGTGGCTTTTCATGGACCACTCGCGGCTACAGTTTCTGGGCTTGCTGATGCGGCTTTATCAGCAACTGGGAATGCAGAGTTTGATCCGGCGCTCTGGTTTGTTGCGTCTCTTGCCCCAGCGCTTGCGGGATCTGGAATCGATGACGCCGAAGATCCAGCCGCGATTCTCGGACGACATGATTGCACCTCGGACTTCTCCGGATCAAAGGCAAGTGCGGTATCGAGTCGCTCTGTTGACGGGGTGTGCCCAGGACTTGATCTTCAGTGATGTGAACCTGGACACGCTGGAGGTTCTGCGACGCAACGGTTGTGAGGTGATCACACCACAATCTCAACCTTGCTGTGGTTCCTTGCATGCGCACAACGGCGAGTGGGAAGCGGCGAAAGAGTTGGCACGGCGTCAAATCGATCTGCTGCCACCCGAGACCTTTGATGCCATCATAACCAACGCAGCGGGATGTGGCTCTCACCTAAAACATTATTCGTCTCTTCTCAAAGACGATGCTCAATATTGTGATCGGGCAATACTTTGGGATCAGAAGGTGAAAGACATTCACGAATGGCTTGTTGAGATCGACTTTGAGGCGCCGCGGAACAAGGTTAGGAAATCCGAGTGTGTCACCTATCACGAAGCCTGCCACTTGTGCCACGGACAAAAGATCAAGTCGCAACCCCGAGAGATTTTAGCCTCAATTCCCGGTCTTGAATTGGTGGAGTTGCCCGAGAGTGACTGGTGCTGCGGAAGCGCGGGGATCTACAATATTGTGCAGCCTGAGATGGCGAACCAGTTACTGGATCGCAAGCTTGAGCACATCAAAACAACTCAAGCCAGCACCGTGGCTACAGGGAATCCCGGGTGCCTGCTACATATTCAGAATGGCGTGCGGAAGCAGGGGGAAGAGCTTCGGTTAGCTCATCCTGTGACGCTTCTCGCCGAGGCTTATCGGCGAGAGCGACCCGATTGATGTTCTTTAGGGAACTCCGCCCTTAGGGTGCCCTGGAACGTTCCATAGTGCATTGGGGAGATTCGCCGGATCTAAACCGCGACCTCTTGCATCCACGGGACCTGCAAGCTCATAGAAGCGACGATAAGTAATTCGTTCGGCCGATCCACCAAATGCCCCGACGTAGGCGCCACCCCCGACATCTTGGGTGGTAGAGGTCGATCTGCCTCCTCCGTGACGTTGGGAAATGCCTTCATCGGGATAGCTTGACACGTCGTTGAAAAAGAAGGGCTTATTCTCATCGGTCTCCCATTGAAGGATATCGGTTGCGTTGAATGACGATAGCTTGTGCGTTTGCATGCGAGGTAGACGATTGAAGCTGGTGATCGATCCGTTCCAAACATAGCTGCTCACGTAGACTTGGCGTTGTCGAAATAGGCCTGCTTTGTTGCCTTTGGATTCAACGGCATCCGTCGGGCAGATATAGATTTTGTGCGCTCCGGTGTAGGGCCAAATCTGACCGCGTTCGACGTTTTGGAGTTGGTTGGAGATGGTTCGAGCTGACGCTCGGGAATCGCCTGCCATGTTTCCACCATGCAACCAGCAAGGGTCCGGGTTTCCGCTGCCTCCCCATCCGGGCAGGGGAAGGTAGTCTTCGCTGTCCATGGTGTAGAGGGTCATCCCGATCATGATCTGCTTGTTGTTGTTCAGATCGATCGCGCCTTGGGCCTTGTTCTTGGCTTTGGATAGTGCCGGTAAGAGCATGCCTGCTAGAATCGCAATGATTGCGATGACTACCAGGAGCTCGATTAGGGTGAAGGCTAGGCTTCGAACGAAACGGTTGTGGTGCCGTACGGTGTTCGGGTGCATGATTTAGTAGTTAGAGAGCTCGAAGCCAAAACGCAAGGCTGAATACAATCGGTCAGCCGCATTTGTGGATCCCAGGCCGAGTCCATCTCGTTCAAAACCTTGTTCGGCTTTCGCTCCTTCAGGTCTCTGTAATTTCCTTTCCTCTATGTGAATGATCTGACGGGAGGATTCCTAGTCTTCAATTCATCGGAACACGCTGAGGAGGAGCCCGGGAAGTCCCAGCAGAGACTTGCGTGTGATGGGGCCTCCGCGATCCCACTTGCAGGCCGCAAGATACTTGGAGGCTGCCTTCGTCAGTTTTTTGCGCTGACGGTAGCTGTATCCCCAATCGAAGAGGTCTGAAGCAATCAGGCGCCTCAACATGCTTACTTCTTGTGGGTTGATTTGATTCGCGTGTTTCTTCAGAAGCTCTCTCTTTGCGCGGATATCTGACTTGAAGAGAAGGTCCTGGTTTTTTCCGAGCTGTCGAATGTTTCGGTCGTGCGTGCGAAGGTGCCAGAGGACATCCATTGTGAAGGCGGTCTCACACCGGGACTCAATAAGATAGTTCATGAAGAACAAGTAGTCGTCGCCTCGTTTCTGCTTGGGGTCGGGGAAGTGTTTCAGCAAGGATCGCCTGAACACGGCTCCGGAAGGGGTATGGGGAAAATGTGAGAAATACAGCTGACTCGTAGCTGTTTCATCGAGAATCGTCCACTCACCGGGGCCGCCCTTACTGACGAACGGGAGGATCCAAGCGCGTTCATTCTGGAAGACATTCGGCTCGAAGGCCTTGCCTTCGGTGTTCACTCGGTCATGGTTGGCGAAGGCAATCCCCAGGCGACTGTTTTCGAACTGGGGAATCGCAGATGCTAAGAAACCTGGCTCCCAATAGTCGTCTGAGTCGAGTAGACACACCAAATCAGAATCGACCTGTCTCAAGCCCCAAGCTCGAGCGACGGCCTGTCCTTGGTTTTCTTGGCGATGATATCGCACTCGGTCGCCGAACGTTTGGACAAGCTTCTCGGTTTCGTCCGTCGAACCATCGTCCACGACAAGAATCTCACTCACGGGATAGTCTTGTTTCAGGACTCGATCAAGGCACGTGCCAATGAAGCGCGCGTGATTATAAGTAGGAATGATCACGCTGACGGTAGGTCGATTCACGTTCTACGTCCTCGCTGATTGTTGACTGGTAGACAACTTGTCGTCATTGGCCCCATTGCGGGATGTCGCCCTGCTGAGGAACGATGACAGGTTATTCCCTCGCATGCAAGCGAGTGAGTAGACCCCTTGATCGTTCCTCCGTTGCTGCTCTCAGATGGGGTGTTCTGGGTGAAAGAACTTCTTTGGAACTCGGAAATTTGACGCCTGAGACTTGATTCCGTTTCGATGGATTTGTTTCACTCCTCTCGTAAACACCCATTAGTTAATTTTTGTCACGATTGTGAATGCTATGAATCAGAGGATCCTTGTTGTTGTCGCTGTTGTTTCCACCCTTCTATTCCTGAAGTCTGGCGCGTGGGCGGAAGTCGAGCAGAACAATGGAGTATGGATGATGAAAGCGTCGCAAGGCGTCTTGGGGGATCGGGACTCTTCCCTTCGTTGGTGGTTCGATGCTCACGCGCGCTTCTCTGACGATGCTGGCGGCTTTGAACAGAGCATCCTTCGACCGGGCGTGGGTTATGCCCTCCCTCAAAACCATGTGGTGTGGGCTGGTTACGGATGGATTGCAACGAGTCCGGAGTTTGGCGATACCATCGATGAACACCGATTTTGGCAACAACACTCGTGGAAGACCTCATTTGAAGACTTTGTATTCTCCTCCAGGTCGCGTCTCGAACAGCGTTTCAGAGAGCAGGGTGGAGGCGATACCGGATGGCGGTTTCGTCAGTTCTTCAAATTGACCCACCCGATTGGTTCCAGCCCATCGCTCTATTGGAGCACTTGGGATGAAGTTTTTCTGAATCTGAATGATACCGATTGGGGCGCCGAGGGCGGTTTGGATCGTAACCGTATTTTCGCTGGAATAGGGTGGAAGCCCGAGTCCTCCTCATATTTCAAAGCCGAAGTGGGATACTTGAATCAATACATTTACAACACATCAGGCACGGACCGCATGGACCATCTCCTTTCATTGAATGTGTTTCTAAATTTCTAGCCCCCAGTAGTTGGAACGGGGCTCAAAAATGGTTCCAGATAGTGCTTCGGCCTCCTTACTGGATCTTCGATCGAGGTCGGGTCGGCGATAAGCTAGGGCTTGCAATGGGGGTGTTGCTGGTTAGGTTCAGAATCACTCATGAAACGACCTGCTTATCAACCTATGGAAGGCTGCCGGCCGCTCACGAAGCTTTGTTTTTGCTTGTGGAGTGGGCTTGTCACGATGATCGCCGTTCATTCGGCGGAGCCGGTTCTGAGGTTTCCGATGTATGCAGTCGATTTTCCTCACGAGGGTACTCTTTTTCGACGTGACAATCAGTGGTTGGCTATCCGGGAGGCGGGAGGCCGAGATTCTGTGTCGTCCAAGATCGATCTCGCCGATGGCGTTTACGATGTGACGCTCTACGTCGTGGGCGAGAATGATGGTCGCCCACGCTATCAGGTCGGTCTTAATGGGACGACTTGGGGCACCTTTCGCCCGCCCCTGGCAGACTCAACAACGGAAGAAGGTGATCGCTTTCGCAGGACTTGGAAAGGGGTGTCCATCAAGTCGGGTGATACGATTACTGTTTCTGCTGAAACGCATAGTGAGGCCGGAAGTGACGTCGCTTGGGGACGTTGGTCAAAACTGGTCTTTACCCGCCCGCTCGGCGAGATTGGGCCGACCGCTGCCCAACAAACTCTTCAGAAAGGCCTCTCGGGCGAGTTGCAAAAATGGCATCGGGTGACTTTGGCTTTCGAGGGACCAGATACGAGCGAGCAAGCAACGCCGAACCCATTCACGGACTATCGATTGGATGTCACCTTTCGTCATCAGGTGAGCGGCAAGGCATATCGGGTGCCGGGATACTATGCCGCGGATGGCTTCGCCGGTGAAACAAGTGCTGAATCGGGTTCGATTTGGAGGGTGCATTTCTTGCCTGATGAAGTGGGGGAATGGAATTGGGAGGCCGCGTTTTTGAAAGGGCGAAATGTGGCAATGTATCAAGACTACCTCTTCAGTCATCCGGTTCTGTTTGATGGGCAGAAGGGGCGTTTTACGGTGGCGAAATCTGACAAGAGCGGCAGGGATTTTCGATCGAAGGGAAGGCTAAGCTATACAGGAGAACGATACCTGCGATTCAGCGAAACGGGAGAAGCCTTCCTCAAAGGGGGCGCCGACAGTCCCGAGAACTTTTTGGCCTATGTCGAATTCGATGGAACGAACCCGATTCATAAGAATCTCGGGGAGGAGCGATCTGGAGAAGCGGCCGAAGCCCCGCTTCACAAGTACGAACCCCATCGGAAGGACTGGTCTGAAGGGGACCCTTCCTGGAAAGGCGGGCAAGGTAAAAACATCATTGGAGTCCTCAACTATTTGGCTTCCCAAGAAATGAACTCGGTCTACTTCCTGACCATGAACGTGACGGGAGACGGTGACGATGTTTGGCCCTGGACATCGCGAGAAGAACGTTTCCGGTTTGACTGTAGCAAGCTGGATCAATGGGAAGTTGTGTTCTCTCACATGGATCGTTTGGGTTTGATGCTTCACGTGGTGACGCAAGAAACGGAAAATGATCAGCTCTTGGACAGTGGCGCTCTGGGGCTTCAGCGCAAGCTTTACTACCGGGAACTGATCGCTCGGTTTGGGCATCATCCGAGCTTGGTGTGGAACTTTGGTGAGGAAAACACCAATACCGACCGTGAACGTTCCATGTTTGCTGACTTCTTTCAGGCACTCGATCCTTATGATCATCCCGTCGTCGTGCACACCTATCCTGGGCAATACAACGCGGTTTACACACCGCTTCTGGGGCATGCTCATTTTGAGGGGCCGTCGCTCCAAATGGGCAACATGAAAGAGTCGCATTCGGAGACGATCAAATGGATTCGAAACTCGGCAGCTGCGAGGAAGCAATGGGTGGTTTGTCTCGACGAAATTGGTCCGGCGGATACGGGAGTAAAACCCGATGCGGATGATTTCTGGCATGATGACGTCCGTCGCTACGCCCTCTGGGGAAACCTAATGGGCGGTGGGGCTGGCGTAGAGTGGTACTTCGGTTACCGCTACGCGCACAACGATCTCAACTGTGAGGACCTCCGTTCACGTGAGAATATGTGGCATCTCACTCGAGTGGCCCTGCAGTTTTTTCACGCCTATCTACCCTTTGCGGAAATGGAGAGTAGAGACGAGTTAACGCGGGACACAGAAGACTATGTGTTCGCCAAACCCAACGAAGTGTATTGTGTCTACTCTCCAGATGGTAAGTCTATTCAATTGGATTTGAGCGGTGCGCAGGGCAGCTATTCGGTGGCATGGTTCAATCCGCGAACAGGTCGCGACTTGATGGCTGGCCCTGTGACGCAAGCCCGGGGCGGGCAGTTCGCGAATTTGGGTAACGCTCCTGCGGAAGTCGGCAAAGACTGGGTGGCTCTCGTCAGGCGAGTGCGGGACTGATTGATATCAGGAGGGGAGGGAGCCCTTCGAGCATGCGTGGAGTGACTCCTTACACTTCATCGCCGCCACGCGCTCCCTCCGCCATTCACGGGAAAGGGGCTAGCCGTTTGTGGAAGCAGTGCCGAGTGATTCAGGGCGTGTGTGCTCTTGCCCTTGGAGGTAGCGAGCTGCTAGACCTGAGAGGTAGCTGCGCAAGTCATCAAAGAATGTGTAGAAGACCGGAATCACCAGTAACGTGAGCAAGGTGGCGGTTGTCATGCCTCCGATTAGGGTCAGGCCGAAACTCTTGTAGCTGAGACCGATCTCGCTCGGTTTGCTCACTGTGAGTGGAATCATTCCGATGATCGTGGTAAGGGCGGTCATCACGATCGGTCGGAAGCGGCGGTCCGCAGCTTTACGCAGTGCCTCGCCGCGTTCGAGTCCCTCTTCGCGCAGTTGGTTTACATAATCAACGAGCACGATGCCATTATTTACAACCACACCGATGAGTAGGATAGCGCCGACGAAGCCGAGCATGTCGATGTCCTTGCCCGTTATGAAATGAATCCAAACCATTCCAATACTCGCCAGAGGAATCGTCAGGATGATGGAAAGGGGGAGCACGAAGCTTTCAAAAAGGAAGCCCATGAGAAGATAGATGAACACGACCGACATCAGAGCTGCGAATTGAAGGTTTGCCACTTCCTCATTCATCGACTCATCGCCGGACCAGCTGCCAAACGAGATACCTTCAGGAAGATCGATTGATTTTTTGACAAGGGAAAGGGCTTCACGAGTTTCTGAGCTGGTTTCTTCCTTAAGATCTAGCGTGAGCGAGTGAGTCGTTTTCTTGTCCTTACGAAAGATGCCGCTCGAGACCTGTAGCATTTTTACATCCGTCAGTGCCGAAAGAGGCAGCGAATCTCCGGTCATGGTCGGTACCTTGAAGTTGGCAAGTTGACTTAATGATTGCCGGTCTTCTTCGGGAAATCGGACCTTGACTGGAATCTCACGTCCATCGAATTGGAACCGAGGCAGGGCTCGTCCACGGAGCGCGTAACCGACCACGCCGGAAATAAACTCCGGATTCACACTGCTTGCATTGGCTCGATCCCGGTCGACGACAAGCGCCAGTTCATTGGGTGGTCGTTCGTTTCCCGTGCGAGCGCCCAAGACACCTGGAACGGCAAGGAACTTGGGTTCGAGCTCCTGGGCCAGCTGGTAGAGGTCATCCGGATCGTCTCCTTCGAGGTTAACGACGTAGACGGATTTTCCTTTGGCTTCCTCTACCTGGCTTTCTCGGCCCGTTTCGTATCGGATCTCGGGTACTTTGGGGAATTTCTTCACCGTGTAGTCCACCATCTCTTTGGCGGTCATGGAGTATTCCTGGCCTGGCTCCATCCAACCTTCGACGCGTCCTCCTCGGCTGAAGTGCACGAACATGAAGCCCTTCAAATTGAGCTCCTCCTTAACTTCCTTCATGACGGCCTCGAGTCGGTCGAAGAACTTGCTCGTATCTTTGAAGTTGGAATTCTCCGGCATTTCCACGCCGATCTGAAATGAGGTGCGATCTTCTTCTTGATTCGGGACGACGTCGATTTGCTTGCTGATGACTCCGAATGTGAGACCGAAGATCCCAATGATTACCATCACGAGGTCCATCCGGTGATTGAGAAAGAGGACGAGGACTTTGTGATAGGCTCGGCTGAGGGGGGTGATGGTCCGTTCGTAGAGCCTGGCAACGGCTGACTGGATACGATTGGGGCGGTGGCCCCGAATGGTCTCGGCTTCCGCACCCCCAGTCGTTAAGTAGACACTGATCGGTATGAAGACCAGGGCGACGATCAAGGACGCGACCAAGGAAACAGAGATCGGGAGTGCGAGTCGCATGAGAAAAAACTGCGCTTCTCCCTCAACCAATGCGACCGGAAGGAAGACGATGACGGTCGTGAGCGTGGCCATGGTGATCGCAAGAGCAATCTCTCTCGCTCCTTGAATGCAGGCGTCGCGACGAGAGAGTCCATCTTGAATGTGGCGATAGATATTCTCGGCGACCACAACCGAGTTGTCCACCAAGAGCCCAACACAAATCACCAAGCCGAGGATGGTGATCATGTTGAGAGACTCACCGGTGAAGTACATGACCGTGAGAGCGATCAAAAGGCTGAGCGGAATGGAAGCGGATACGATCAAGGTCATTCGAAATCGACGAAGAAACAGAAAAAGGACCAGAGCCGCAAAGACGCCCCCAATCTCACCTCCCGTGACCAGATTCGTAATAGAAGATTCGACGATCCGTCCCTGGTTGAAGAACATCTCCATCAGGGTTCCCTCGAATATCGGGTTATCCTTCATCTCCTCGATTTCCTCGGTAAGCTTGGCACAGATCTCGACCGTGTTGGCTTCCCCTTCCTTGAAAATGACGATGGCAACAGCTGGGTTGCCGTTCACCCGCACTGCGAAGCTCTTATCGGGCTCTTCGTATTTGATTTTGGCGATGTCCTTCAGTCGGAGCGAATCCGTGACGGGGCGGTTCTCAATTTGAGACATCGTCTGGTAGGTGGCAACGGAGCGGAGTAGGAATTTCTTCCCGGACTGCCGGACGTTCCCACTCGCGAGAGTGAAATTATCGCCGCCGAGATCTTGTGCCATCTCGTAGATGTTGAGGCCATGAGCATCGGCCTTCTCCTTGTCAACCTCGATAAGGACTTCCTTTTCAACAATGCCGTCAGCAGTCACGTTCGCCACACCGTCGAGTCGCTTTAGGGGCTGGACGACATGCTTGTCGATGAGCGTGTAGTAGTCCGTGACGGAAGGATCGATCGAGAGCCCTAGGACGGCTACAGGCATGCTGTCGGGGTCGTCCTTGCCAATGAAGACTTGCTCGACATCATCGGGAAATCGCAAACGAGCCCGTTCCACCCGGTCGCGGACCTCTCGATAGGCGATATCGATATCAACATCCTTTTTGAAGCTCAGGAACACGGTTGCGCTTCTCTGAGAAGAATAGGAATTGATGTTGATGAGATCCTTTACCGTGCTGAGTTCTTCCTCCAGGGGCTTGGTGATTTTTTCCAGAACCTCCTCGGCGGGGGCATTCCGCCAGGGAACGTAGACGCGAAGAAATTTGGCCTTGTAGCCGCGGGGGAACAGTTCACGAGGGATTCCCGTGCTTGCAATCAGACCGATGACGAAAATCGTCATCAAGAGAACAAAGACACTCACGCGCCGATTCAATGAGAATTCGGCGAGACGACCGGCTATTGAATTGTTTGCCTTCAAGTGATCGGTGCGGTTTCCGTCTGGGGGCTGATAGGGCGTTTTACAAAGGCTGCCATGGCCCGATCGATCAACATGTAAAGAGTAGGGATGACGAGGAGTGTGAGCGCTGTGGAGGTGATGAGGCCGAAAATCACTGCAATGGCCATCGGGGTTCGGATCTCGGCTCCGTCCCCAAGCCCGAGTGCCATCGGGAAGAGGCCGAGAACGGTGGTGGCGGTTGTCATCAGGATGGGGCGGAGTCGCACTTTGCCGGCCGTTCGAACGGCGTCTTCGGTGCTAAGGCCTCTTCGCTTCAGGACGTTGGTGTAGTCGACGAGGACGATGGCGTTGTTGACGACAATACCGATCAACATGATGAGCCCGAGAAAAACGACGATGGAAAGACTGATGCCAAGGAGTTTCAGGCCGAGGATTGAACCGAGAAACGCCAGAGGGACTGAACCCATGATGATCAGGGGTTGGAGCAGCGATTCAAACTGAGATGCCATGATGACATAGACCAGGAAGATGCTCAGGCCGACCGCGAGCAGCAGGCTGGAACGGCTTCGTTCCCATTCCTCGTTTTGTCCCGAGAAACTGAAACTCATGTCGGCAGGCCATTTAATCTCTGATAGGAAAGTCCGTCGAATCTTGTTCACCGCCTCACCTAGACTTGCTTGACCGAGGTTGGACTGTATCAGAGCAACTCGGTTGCTATCAATGCGGCGAATTTCACTGGGCCCTTCGCCTACTTCGAGGTTCGCGATGGCGCGGAGTGGGATGGCCTGCTCGCTACTCGGATTGACTGTTAGGTTTTCAATGTGGTGAATCAACTGTCGATCCTCCTCTTGGAGTTGCACGATGATTGGGATCCTCCGGTCTTTCAAATTGTATCGAGTGGCTTCGAAGCCTTTGACCAGATTCTTGACTTGATCAGCTACCTGCCCAAGGTTCAGACCGAATCGAGAGAGCCGTTGGCGGTCGTAGGAGATTTGTATTTCTGGAGCGCCTTGACGCAGGGTGGTTTCTACGTCGGCGAGCTCGCGGTGGTCTTTCAGTTTTTCTTCAGCTTCCTGAGCGATTCGTCTCAGGGTTGGGAGATCATCTCCCTGAATCTCGACGACGATCGGCTTGTTCGAACTGAAAAGAACGGGGCGCACAACCCGCTCGGTGATGTCCGGCATATTCTTCAGGTAACCACGAATGCGTTGCAGAACTGTTTCCTCCAGTTCGGCTACGGACCGTCCTGATTCGACGAGCACTTTGAATCGAGCTGAGTGCTCGCCTTCATCAGAACGTTTCATGTTCGTGACGTCATAACCGTAGGTCACGAGGAGGGCCTCAATGCCTTCGCGATTGGCGAGGATTCTCTCTTCGACTTTCCCCAGAATTCGCTCGGTCTCGTCCAAAGGGGTACCCACTGGAAGATTCACCTCCACAGTGAATTCTCCTTGGTGGACTTCGGGAAGGAGCTCTGTTCCGAGCGTGCGGCCCACGAGAGCAGTCGTCGTGATGGAAAGGATCATGAGAATCACCATGAGCACAGGATTTCGAAGGGCCCAATTCAGGACTCGGGGGTAAGCGCCCTGGGCCCAGTCTAGCGAGCGGGCCATGATCGCCGCAGGGATGTTTGTGAGAATCTTGAGAAGTTGAGCGGCAGCGGGAACGATCCCTTTGGAAATGATTCCGAGAATGAGGGCGAGGCAGGTGATGAGTATCTTGCCGATCAGTTCCAAGGCGAGTGTCAAGACTAGGCGCAGCCAGAGGTAGGGGATCAAATATCTTCGTCGATCGGTTTTCCATTCCCTCTGATCGGTAACGAAATGTAGCCAAGCTCCCCATCGCTTCCAACGCAGTTGAGTGCTCGATCGTTCAGTGAATTCAGGGCGTTCTCGGCTAGCGAGCATCGGAATGAAGTAGATGGCCACCGCTAGAGAAGCGACGAGTGAGATGACGACGGCCATTCCCAAATCCCCAAAGGCCTGGCCGGCGATCCCTTCGACGAAGACCATGGGCAAGAATACGGCGATCGAGGTTAGGGTTGAAGCGACAACGGCGCCTCGAACTTCGCGAGTTCCCCGTATAGCTGCCTGTTTGGAAGAGTCGCCCTCTTCCTGGCAGCGGAAGATGGACTCTAAAACGACGATCGACGAATCGACCAACATCCCAATGCCGAGGGCCAAGCCTCCGAGAGACATGATGTTTAGCGTGACTCCGTAGATATTCAGCGGCGCAAACGTGATGAGCAGAGACATGGGAATACTCACACCAACAATTGCCGTCGTCACGGGGCTGCGGAGGAAAAGAAAGAGAATGGCAACGGCAAGAAGCCCACCAATCACAGCTGTGTTGCGGACTTCGTTGATGCTGTTCTCGATGAAAACCGAACGGTCCGCGATCACTTCAAGTGTCGCTCCTTCCTCTCGCAAGAGTTGAGTGGCGAGATTCTCGCTGCGATCTCGCTGGGGGCCCCGTTTCCAGCTTTGCGCAGTCTTCTCCTGCTCGACGCTTCCCACTCTTCGAATGACTGCCTTAGCGACGGCCACCATATTCGCTTCAGCCTCCTTGTAGATGTCGATCTGGACACTTTCCTTCCCGTTGGTTCGTGTCATGATCTCGCGTTCTTTATGTGATTGAACAACCTCGGCGATGTCCTTGACTTTGACCTCGCCGAATTCTGTGCGCTTGAGGATGGTGTCCGCAATTTGGGAGACACTCGCGAATTCATTGAGGGTTCGAACCATGTATTCAGTGTTGCCTTCGTCGACTGTGCCCCCGGCAACATTGATGTTCTCTTGGCGAAGTCGGTCGATCACGGTTTGGATATTGATGCCGGTGCGGCGAAGTGCCTTCTCGTCGATCCTCACATGGATCTCTTCTTCTAGGCCGCCGCGTACCCGCACGGCTGCAACGCCGGGGATCGGTTCCAGTTCACGCTTGAGTTGGAGCTCCGCCAATCGTCGAAGTCTGCGAAGGCCGTATTCGCCCTCGTAGTCGGGACCTGAGGCGGAGAGGCTCAATTCCATGACCGGGTCCAAGGAAGGGTCGAAATGTAAAAGGAGAGGGCGCTCAGCCTCGGTGGGGAGAAAGACAAGGTCAAGTTTTTCAAGTGTGTCTTGCGTCGCTTCGGACATGTCCGTGCCCCAGACAAACTCGAGGACAACGTCGCTGACTCCGGCACGGCTGATACTGCTGATACGGTTGAGTCCGTTGATGACCCCAAGAGCCTCCTCGACTGGCCTGCTGATCTCGTTTTCAACTTCTTGGGGTGCTGAGCCCGGATACTCGGTGCGAACTGTCAGGGTAGGGTAGTTGAGTTCCGGCATGAGTGTAACCGGAAGACGTTGGAAGGAGAAGAAACCGAAGACGACTGCAGCCACGAAAACCATGAGGACCGCAACGGGCCGATCTGTGACAAAGCTCTTCATCGAGCCCGTTGTCGTTTGATCGACTGAGGATGGGGGGGGCGTTTCCAAAACTCGGATTCTTGAAAGGGCGTTCGTCTTAGGAGCCGGACATTAGGGTGTGGAAAGATGGCGTGTGTATTCGCACTCGAGTATCGAGGGGCTTACGTCAGTCGCTCTTTTTGCCGCCGAAGATGCGATCAAACCAACCCTTATCCTCTTCCTCTTCTTCCTTCGGTTCGGGATCGTCAGGCAGGCGGACGAGCGAGCCGTCTTTGAGGCCGGTCTGACCCGCTATCACGATTTGATCTCCGGCTTTGATTTGGTTTGGCGATTCCAGCCAAAAGGCATCTTCAAGTCCTGGTTCCAGGCGGATTCGCTCGACTTTTCGATCGTCCAAGAGGCGGAAGACAAATTGTTGATCTCCATCGTAGGCGAGGGCTCGCTTGGGGATGAGCACGGCGTCTTGTTTGGTTTCCACCACGATTCCGGCATCCACATACATTCCCGGTCGTAAAGGCCCGATGTCCTTGAACGCGATGGTGACTTTGATCATGCCCGAGTTCGCTTCAACGATAGGGGAAATGCGAAGCACGTGGCCCTCGAATTTCCGGTCGGGGAAGGCGCTGGCAGTCACCCGAACTTCCTGATAAAGCTCGAGCGAGCTGAGCTCTTTCTCGGGCACGTAGAGTCTGGCTACGATCGATTTGAAGTTTACGATGTTGAAGAGATGCTGACCGTTGGTGACTTCATCTCCAAGTTTGACCAAGCGGGTCGTGATTGTGCCTGCGATGGGGGCGCGGATCTCTGTGTAGGCCAACTCCCGTTTGGCATCCTCAACGGAGAGTTCTAATTGTTTGAGGTCGTAGCGGGCGTCACGGAAAACCTGGTCACTAATGAGATCTTGGGCGTGCAAGGATTCCTGCCTGTCGAATTCTTCCCGTGATTTTGCCGTCTGGTTCTCGGCTTTGGCGAGAGCCGTTCGCTGGATGTCGTCCTCGAGTCGGGCCAAGAGTTGATTCTCTGAAACCTGATCGCCTTCCTCCACCATCAACTGCACGACACGATTAGCTGTGCGAGAGACGACCTTCACCTCTTGTTCGGCCACCAACTCGCGTGAGGTCATCAGGAGGCGCTCAATGGGACCCCGTTGGATCTCCACCACCTCCACGGGAATGGCGCGAGGTGCCTTCTTCTTGTCGTCCGATTTGCCACTCGATGAGGGGCTGCAGGAGACGGCGATGAAGCTGATGGCGAGAGCCAGAACAGAGGGGATTGATTTTCGTATGGCGTTCGACATGAAAAGCTCTGAGTTTCTCCCAAAGAGTCGAGAAACTGAGACCTTAGTCATAGAGAGTTGGTGCTTTGTTGATTTCACTGGGGATCGTGGGGCTCCTCTTGAGAACTGCCGTCCCTCTGGAGTATTACCCGTATCGATACAGAGTCAATCTCGACGACACAGATAGTAGGAGGATCGGTTCGCATGGTGCTGATGGGCTCGCTCGTGGGCACGTTATTGAAGCCGGCTACATTGGGGAATCAGAGGGTCTCAAGTGAGTGGGGGAATACTCAATGGCGCTTGGGCCGTGGCGCAGCGTTGCCAGTCGTTCAAGAGTTCACGGCGGTAGCGGGAGGCCCACTCAAGAACCATGGAACGCGCACGGGCTGGGGCATCGCCCCGGATCAGCCGGACGGGTTGGAGGCCGATGACCATCTCCTGTCCCTCGTAGAAGGCGCGCACGTGGGCGCTGTGGCGGGGCTCGTAGAGCATTCCGATGACAATTCCGTAGAACTTGGATAGTACTGGCATAGCGATTTTTTCTGGTTTTGATTTGGAAATTACAATCGTTGCGCTGTGCAGAGGCGATTCCGTTCCTAAATCGATGGTAATACCCGGCTCGTTGGCGCTTTGTTTCATGGATCCTCGCGGGAAGTTGACTTTTTGAAACGGAATCGGAGACGCGCAAGTCGCTTCCCTAGATCAGAGCGTATTGATGACGATTCTGTTTAAGGTTTTTTCAAAATTCTCGGGGAGGTGCGCAAAAATGGATCGGTTCTGAGTGTTTTGGGACTTGTTTGGGGGGCGTCTGGGAGTAGGTTGAGTGAAGGATGAAGAAGGTGTTCTTGCTGTTATTGTGCTCCGCCGTGCTGATTTCCGTCGGTAGCGGTTGTGCCACTGGGTTTCGTTCGGTCGACTACGCTAAACACGTCCAGACCTATTCCGTTGACGGACACGTTGTGGAGAAGATGGATGCACGGCTTCCGTTGGAATTGGTCGAGATTGTTCATCTCACCGAGCAGGAAGTGCCTGATTCGCTGATCATTGGCTACATCAAGCAGGAGGAGACGATTTACCAACTGACCTCCGACCACGTAAGCATGCTCTCCGAACAAGGGGTGAGCAAAGACGTGATTGATTTCCTGCTAACGACCCCGGCAGCGCATGTCGTTCGGCCTCAGCCCATTCTGTTCAAATACCCCGTTCCTCCCTATCCCTACCATCGAGGTTTTGGTGGATTTTATGGGCCGGGATTCTTCTGTTACTGAACTCTAGGCGTCCCGGGAGAGCCGGAATGGCTCGGACCGCTTTGCTTCTCTTGTTTTTGACGCGGGAGCTGCGAGGAAAATGCCCTCAAATCTGGTGGGGGATTCCCTATCTCGCGCCTTGCCAGTGAACTGCCCTTTGTTTAGCGTCCCCTCCGAACACCCGTTTGCTCGATAAGGCTCGAAGTGAGTTTCTTATTGTGCGAAGGGGCTGGAACTGTCACGAAGATTTAAGAGTTCGGCAATGAGAACAAATACTCGGGTATTACTGTCGGTGATGATGTTTCTCCAGTTTTTCGTCTGGGGCGCATGGTATGTAACTGCTCCCAACTATTTGGGTACGATTGGTTTTGGTGCAGAAGATTTCGGATGGACCTATTCAGTGGGACCGATCGCTGGAATCATTTCACCGTTCTTTGTCGGGATGATCGCCGACCGTTTCTTTCCGGCTCAGCGGGTGATGGGGATTATGCACCTTGTCGGGGCCGGAATCATGCTCTTGGCGACGACCCTTATGGGGGCTGAAACTCCCTCTCCGAACATGATCAACTTAGCCTTTTTCGGCTACATGCTCACCTACTATCCAACGCTTGCTTTGAGCAACACACTGGCGATGAAGAACATGACCAATCCGGATAAGGAGTTTCCTCTGATCCGAGTGTTTGGTACCATTGGTTGGATTGCCGCAGGTTTGGCGCTCACTCAAGTGGGTTGGGATACGAGCATCCAAATGTTTCATTTGACGGCTGTGGCCGCATTGGTCCTGGGCGTGATGAGTTTCTTTCTGCCTCACACACCACCCGTCAAGGAGGGAAGTATCTCGATCCGGCAGATCCTGGGCTTGGATGCTTTGGTGCTGCTCAAGGATCGTTCCTATCTCATTTTCATGATCTCTTCGTTCCTGATCTGTATTCCTTTGGCGTTCTACTACCAAATCGCCAGCCGAGTGGTAGAGATGGGGGGGCTTCCGATCGGTCAGACAATGTCTTATGGGCAAATGTCTGAGATTTTCTTTATGGTTGTGATGCCCTTCTTCTTTGCTCGATTAGGTGTGAAATGGATGCTTGGGGTCGGGATGTTGGCTTGGGTGACCCGATACGCGCTCTTCGCCGTCGGAGCCTCCGATCAGGTAGCGTGGATGATCATCGTGGGTATTCTGCTTCACGGCATTTGCTACGATTTCTTCTTTGTTACCGGACAGATTTACACCGATAAGGTGGCTCCCAAGCAAATTCGGGGGCAGGCGCAGGGAATGCTGGTCTTGTTCACATTAGGTTTGGGAATGTTCATCGGGGCTCAAGTTGCCGGGAAGATTGAAGCAGCGCACACCACTGATGAGTCGAAAGCATTTGCCGCTCAGGTTGTTGAACTGAATGCTCAGATCGCCGATTTGCAAGAGTCGACTGCTCCCGATGAGGAACTTGACGAAGAAACGGCGGCGGAGATCACCGCACTGACAGCTCAGGCTGCAGAAGCGCGTGTTTCGGAGCTGAAAGCCATCGAGTGGAAACCCCTATGGGGCAAACCTGCGGCGTTTGCTGCCGTCGTGATGGTTCTCTTTGCCTTCCTCTTTAAGCAGTCGACTCCTAAGAAGGAAGAAGAAGCGACCGCTTGAGTTTAAATCGAAGAAAGGAATTAGTATGTCAAATCAGATTAGTCGTCGTTCATTTCTAAAGACTTCTGCTGCAGCGAGTGCCCTTGCCGGACTCGGTGGGGTAGGTTGTGCTACGCTGAGCAGCTCTGCTCCGCTGTATAAGATTTCTTTGGCGGAGTGGTCTTTCAATAAAGCCCTCTTCTCTGGAGAAATGGATCATTTGGATTTTGCCAAAGTGACCAAACGAGAGTTCGGTTTGGATGGAGTGGAGTATGTGAACCAATTCTTTAAGGACAAGGGGAGCGACGAGGCCTATCTCAGAGAAATGAAGAACCGCGCAGACGGCGAGGGTGTTGAGAGTCTGCTCATCATGATCGATGGGGAAGGGAACTTGGGAGACGCTGATGCTAATAAACGAACGCAAGCGATTCAGAATCATTTCAAGTGGGTCGCCGCAGCCAAGTATCTTGGATGTCATTCCATCCGCGTCAATGCCGCTACCGGCAACGCGGGAAGTTTTGAAGAACAGATGAAACGAGCCGCCGATGGTTTGCGCCGCCTGTCGGAGCACGCGTTTAACTACAATATGAACATCATTGTTGAGAACCATGGTGGTCTCTCCTCGAACGGCAAATGGCTTGCTGGCGTGATGGCGATGGTGGATCTTCCCAATTGTGGCACGCTGCCAGACTTTGGAAATTTCCGAATCCAGGGAGATGAGTGGTATGATCGGTATAAGGGTGTGGAAGAGCTGATGCCTTATGCCAAGGCAGTGAGCGCTAAGTCCCACAAATTTGATGATAACGGTCTGGAAACAGATACGGACTACTATCGCATGATGCGGATTGTGCTTGCTGCGGGCTACCGAGGTTACGTCGGTGTCGAGTACGAGGGCGGCGAAGGGGCAGTCGCAGGGATTGATAAGACGATCAACCTATTGCGTCGAGTGCGTGCTGACTTCACCCGAACGGGCGAGTTTAGCTAGTCCTTCCGATTCCTTAGGGAATCAATTGGATTCATCAGAAACTTCGGGAGCACGTAGACGGGCTCCGCTATGGGCTCCCGAAGGTTTCCCTTGACGTTGTAGACAAAGAGTTTTGAGACGGGCCAAAGGGCCATACTCACAACTCGACCCACCATTGGAGCATCGCGCAGGAGCTCCGCTTCCACTCGGGCATCGAGATTTCCCTCGAAGTCTAGGTCGCCCTGGTATTGAAGCCGGGTCGCCGGTTCCTGGATCACGAGGTTGGATGTGCTGATGATACTATCCGTGATCGTGAAATCCGCCTCTCCAGATCCTGCACGGCTGTTGCCCAAGCCGGGCGAGAGTGTGTTCAGGACGGGAGAAAAGATTCCGAATAGAGGAGTGTCCCACAGAAGGCCATTCCGCAACTTGACCTGCCCGTTCCCTTGCCAGCTATTCCAGTCGTCGCTTTTCCCTGAGCCAATGACAATATGGCCGCTAAGTTTGCCTTCGCTCTTGCTCTCGGGTGAGAGGACGTCAGTGAAAAGGTCGTTGAGATTCGCTTCGCGGACGATCGCATCGAGACTGAATTCGGTGCCTCCGCCGCGGATGAGTTGCAGCGTCATATCGCCGTCTAATGTGCCTTCGTAGAAGGGCGCCTCGACATCCTGTATCTTAACCTCTCGTCCGACCCAGTCGACCCGAGCGTCGATATCCGGAACGTTGAAGCGCCAAAAAGAGAAAGGGCCACCCGTGACGTTAAAATGGGCATCCGCTGCCGACATGTCCTTCACCGGAATGATTCCGTTTGCCTCGATTCGAGGAGGCTCTGCGAAGCGGTAAGATTCGAACGAGCGTTCGATTCTAGGGCCAATCACCTTGGCAATGGCCGCGGTGTCGGCTGTCGAGAGCGCGTTTGAGAGGGTGATCAATTGGGTGCGTGAGTTGAATTGAACCTGATCCGCCTGCAAGAAACCCTCTTGTCGTTCGATGAAGGGCTTGGTCGCGGTTAGCAATCCATTGACATAGGCCAAGTCGGTTTCCAAGGTCTCGATAGGCACCCCGCGAAAGCTGAAATCAGAGGCTTCGATGAGTGTTTTTAGGCGGATTAGTTCTGGACTGTGCCAGCGGCCCCAGATTTCTCCGACCGTTCTGACTGGAGCCGAAAACTTGAACAACGCGAGGCCTTTTTGTTGGCTTGGTGAAAGGAGAGGAGCTAGGGCATGGTAGTCGACCAGAGTGTCGATGCGCCATTGATAGTCCTGAGTTCGAGCATCGCATTCGTAGTCCAAGAGCATGTTTCCTTCTGGACGTTTCACGTGGAGGTCGGGCAATCGCCACGTCATGTTTGTGAATTGAATGCTAGAGGAGGCTGCGGTGACCGGGACGGTCCGGAAGGCTGCCTTGCCCACGGTGAATCCTCCGTCGATCGACATGCTCGGTTTTACCTCCCCCCGCCAATCTGGATTCGGATCGTCCCATTCAGGGAGCGTGACTTGGGCTTTGACATGTACTTTCGGTGGGAGTTCGAACTGGTATTGACGCAACCATCGGCGACCTTTCTCGGTAAGTAGATGCATAATCTGGTGAACGTCGAAATCGAAACGGCCGTCCAGGCTTACACGTCGGTCGATCGCGCCGAGGCTGCCGGTAAAGTCCAGTCCTCCCCGGTAAAGTTCACTTTGAATTCTTTCGATCTGTAGGTTTGGCGAGCTCCAACTGAGGGAAGCGTTGAAGGATTCGGCCTCAACGGTATCGCCCTCCACACCTTGAGCCGAAAGGTTAAGGGTGAGTAAGAGGTCTTCGAGATGTCGCCATGGCCCTGTCAGTGGAGGCCCGGGTGCGGCTGTGGGGGCTGCGTGTCGAACCTGTCCGTCGAGGGTGCATTGGTCGATGTTCGCCCACTGAGTGTGGGTTTTCTCGAGGGTCGCCTCCCATGAACCTTCTGCTGTGCGCCAGTTCAGCCCTTGGTGACGGAGATTTGTCGAAAGTCGGGTCCTCTGAATAGCCCCGTCCTTGAACGCTGCATTCTGAATGACGAACTCCATGGCGCTTTGGAGCCAATCGGGCAGTTCCTCTTTTGGATGGGTGGTGCCAATGACCTGGACGGAGTCCATCTCGGTGAGCAGGTGCTTGGCGGGGCCCGAGTTCAGAGTCCAGTTGGCGGATCGAATGGCGCCACTGACAGCATCGTGAGTAAAGTTTCCGGAAAAGACCAGGCTCTTGACGGAGACGTCTTCACGATCCAGTTGGCCGATCGCCAGTGTCCACCGAGAGGAGAACTCGGGTGCGGATTCGCTCACGGGTTCGTCGGCGGCAACGCGGAGTGAGAAGTCTTGCATGCTGCCCCACGGTGAATCCATCGCCTCACACTGGAGATTGAGATCCGCTGTCGATTTTTCTGGATGCGCAGCGTCTGCACTTAACTTGATTGCGAGCGTCGGGGTTCCGGTAAACTCGACATCATTTCGAATCTGGAGAATCTGCTGAAGAATCCGCGGCCATTTTGGAGGGGCGGATTGTGGACGTCGTTTCGCTCGCCAGCTCTTTAAGGCGAAAGCGTTGGTGATCTCTGCTTGTAGGGTCATTTGGATGCCCAGGCAAGTGGCGTGAAAGTTGTCGAGCAGCCAGAGATTGGGGGAGGGGAATGAAAGCTTGGTTTGAACGTCGTTCACGTCGAATTGAAGAGCGTCTAAACTGTCTTCGCTCAGGAGGGGTAAACCTAGTTGTCCATTACTGAGAAGAACCGACGAGATCTCGGGCGTGCCCGTCAGGAGGGCTTGGCGATTGAGACGAATCTTCAGTTCGTCTGCCACCAGGGTGGGTTGAGCGTTGGTGCTGGTGATGTCGAGCTGGACACCCTCAGCGACCAGTCCGCGTTCGAGTCGCCATCGCAGCCGCTTGAATTCGAGATTGAGACCATTCGCTCGAAGCTCGGCTTGGAGCAGGGACTTGGCGAAGGGAGGAAGCCCAACTTGGTTAAGATAAATGAACACCCCAATGACCATCAAGACGGGCACGATGCCCAGACTAAGGAGCCACCGCATCCAGCGACGAAACCGAGTTGGCGGCTGCTTGGTGGATTTGGTCATTCAGTGGGGAGTTGGTCGAGATTCAAGACTTGATTCAGTTTGACGAAAAAGTCTTTAGGAAATTCAAAGATGCTGACTCGACCGTCCAATTCGGTTGCCGCATATCGGTTTCCCCGGGCGGTCTTGGAGCCGAAGCGGATTCGGCGGGTAAGGGCTTGATCTTCGTTTGTTGTCACGATCTCTAATGCGGCAATCTTTCCCATTCCGTAGCGTGCTTCGGATTCGGCCCCAACACTCGTCCATGCCGCCACTCTGACAGCGAGGAGTTCTGAAACAAGGGCGTCGAAGGCAGCGGATTCGATGTCTCCCAACGATTTCCCGCCGACTTGCCACTGACCGTCCGACTGCTGCCATTCTCTGAGTGTTGCACCTTCATGTATCACGCGGATCGCGGTGGTTGTTTCATTTTTCTGTGGCCAGAGTGTTCGAGTCCGGAGCTTAAAGGCTTGGCTTGGAAGTTGAGAGACGGCACCAAAAGGGACAGCGTAGACAGATTGTTCATCGCTTCGATGAGTCATGAGGTGCCCACGAACATTACTCCCGAAACGCACTCGTAGAGGGGCTTGATCTGGGATCCCATTCTGACCAGCGTTCGAGAGTGACAGTGTGATGCTGCGAGCCGGCGTATCCAATCCGAAGAGGTTTTCGTCCGTTAGATCATCCGTGATAAAGTCCGTGATCCGCAGTTCCACTAATTGGCGGGTGAGCTGGGCGACGAGCGCAGGATCCGCGGGCATTTTTTCCGGATGAGTGATGGACCATTGTCCCGTGGTGTTGTCCTGGTGAAGTGTGAACGATTCCAATCCCTCGAATTCGATCGTATCAAAGAGAAAACCAGGATCGAAAACATAGCTGCTCCGAAAGGTTTTTGCGGGGTCGACGAGTTCGCTGGCAAAGACTTGGGGCATAGCAATAGTGCTTCCGGAATCAGGAAGTCGTGCCCAAATAAGGGAAGGATCCGTTTCGTTCGGAGCGAGGAGCTCGAGGGTATAGGTGCGGTTTCCGGTCAAGCCGAGTTGAAGTGTGATTTGGGCCGGGAGATCCAGTCTGGGGTGGAAAGAATCTACTCTCAGTTCTGTGAGTTGTTGAAGGAAGAACGTGATGAACTGCTTATCAAGTCGTGCTCCCCGATGGGGTGATTGCATGATCCAATCCTCCTGTGGAGAGTCCCGCGTGAGAGTTGCCTGGTTGGCTGGACTTGCGACGTGGATGGAGCGTATTTCGGAGCTTGGGTAACTGAACACGCGAGGGTCTCGCCAAGTATCTGGATCCGTGTCGACGGGTTCAAGAGCGTCGGTAAGAAGGGTATAGACTTGTGGAGACTCAGCCCGTTTGACGAAGGTGATGTTTCCGGGAGAGTCCGAGCCGATCTCAAGTTGTAGCGTCCGATTACCCTGTACTAGGCTCACAATGGTCCGGGGGCTCTGAAGGCCGTACAGATCGGCTTCTTTATTCGAACTGGAATTGTCGACGGGGAGGGCGCTTTGATAAGAAAGCTTGGAGAGCGTCTCAAGAAAAGCAGCCACGCGGGTTGGCTCGGCCGGGTATTGAATCGGAGTCGTGATTTCCCAGCCGTTCTGCTTTGCCTCAATCGCCACGGGATTTTCACCCTGCTTGAGTGCAATACTTGAGACCGTATGGATATCCAGCTCGGGGAAGAGACGGCGATCAACTTCAGCAACGATCTGTTGCGGCTTGAAAGGATTTTCGAACCACCAGATGTAGCTCGCCAAGGCAAGAGCAAGAACGAGGAGGGATGCCGTGTGTCGAAAGCTCATAGATTCAATCGGTCAATCCGTTTCTTGCTTTCATCGGGATGTTCTTTGATGGAGCAGTGTGCATCATCCTCGAGACTTAAATTCGACGCCTCCACCAGACGACCATGCCCACCAGGAAGACGGCACCTGGAAAGGCCCCTAACATGAGGAGCTGGAGATGTCGGAACTCGGCACTCGGGATCGTGAGTTTGAATTCGTAGACTGGTTGCGGTCCGATCCCTTGTATCAGTTGATATTGATCCAGTAGCCAGCCCGCTACAAGGGCTGCGAAGTCTCGATTGCCGTAGTGTTGAATACGGTTGTTGGAGAGAAAAAACGAATCGCCAGCCACGAGAATCCGGGTGCGACCCGACAGGGGTTCCTTGACGTTTGGGCTGGCGTCAGCTTCCGCTGCGGTCAGGATGGGGATGGCTCCCTTGCGATCTCGGTAGTGGCTGTAGCGGTATTTTCCCTCCCGGAAGTCCGATCTTGTGACGCCGTTCGTGGTTGTGTAGGCCAGTGCTTGTGTCGTCAGCCCTTTGGTGTCGACGAGTGCTTGTTGCGGGAGAGGGTCGATGGAGCGGGGAAGAAACATGAGCAGTCCGGCTTTGGCATCGACGAGGGGTGTTGTCACAGCATGATCTTCGTAGTCAGCAATCGCGAGGTCTGTGCCGCGGAGCTTGTTGATGTCGTCCACGATGTTCATTCCGACTTGGATGCCCCACTTCTTGAGCAAGTCTTCTAGACCGGTGGCCGCCTGGATCCCATGGACGCTGAAGAGAACGAAGAGGCGGCCTCCTCGATCGAGGAATCGTTCGATTTCGGCGAGTTCCTCAGCAATGAATGGTTTTCTTGCCCCGGCGATAACCAGCATCGGTGTGTCCGGTGGGAGTGGTCCGTCGTCGATGAGGTGATGTGCTTCAATCTCAAAGTTCTTTTCCTCCATGACCTGCCGAAAGCTTGCGTAACCATCTAAGCCTTCACTCTCGAAATCGTGCTCACCGTGTCCGGTCAGGTAGGCCACTTTCAGGCGCTCGCCAGAAGCCACGTTGAGGATGGCGGAAGTGAACAGGAGTTCTCCTTTAAAGCCAACTCGCTTGATCTCCCGCTGCCCTTGCATGAGAGCGTTGGCCGCGGCTGCGGTCTGGTAATCTCGAAGCTCTTGGTGTGTCACGATCCGTGAGCGCTTTGAGGTCGCGAAGATGATGAGATCCGAAGGGGAGCGATCGATGAGCTTGTATTGTTGCGCCACCTCTTGGGCGGCTTTCCGATCGCGAACGTAGTCTACGTGTCTTACGCGGAGGCGAGGTGCATGGAACGCGTATTCCGCGAGCAATCCGTCAATCGAACTATGTAAGGCAGTCGCGTTGTCCTTGTTGAAGTAGACGGTGACTTGGACGTCGTTCGTGAGCGAACTCAGGATGCCGAGGGTCAGCGGGGAGAGCTCGAATCGATCCTTCTCGATCCATTTCTGCCGAATGGGATAGCGAGTCGAAAGATAGTTTAGGGCCACGACGATACTCGCCGCCAATGCGAGAGAGCACAGGATATTGCCGATCGTGCTGAAGCGACGGAAGGGAGTGAAACTGTGAGGCGCGCTGGGCATACGTGCAACTAGAGCCAACGCCTTGATTCGATGGCTTGCCAATTGAGATAGAGAAAGAAGCCAGTCAGGCTGAGATAAAACACAACGTGACGAGAATCCACCACTCCTCGAACGAAGTCTTCGAGATGAAGGAACATCGAAGTGTGAGCAAATATCGGTGACCAGATGCCACTTTCAGCCGGCAATTGAAAGGTCACAAAACTTTGTAGAAACAGGCCCATCCCCAGCGTGAAGCTGAGCATTGCAGCCAGCATTTGACTCCGGGTGAGTGAGGACGCGAGGCACCCTACCGCGGTGAACAGAGCTCCGAGTAGGGAAATACCTAACAAACTTGAGCAAACGACGCGGAAATCCAACAGGGCGGGGTCATCAAAATACGGGCGCAAGGCAAACATGTATCCAATGAACGGGAGCCAAACGATCACGAAGAAGATCCAAGCGCCCAAGAATTTGGATAGCACGACCTCCGAGGATTTGACGGGAGCGGTCATCAGCGACTCGAAGGTTCCGGATGATCGCTCCTGTGCGTAGGTCCGCATGGTGATGGCTGGGGCGGCAAGAAGGACAATGAGCCAGAAGAACGGCGTGCTGTACAAGGCCTCCGTGATGGGGGAATCAACAGCCTCGCCATTGATGGCGAGAATCACGGCGATAAAACTGAGTCCGATCACGAGCATAACCGACGCGATAATCACGTAACCGGTCAGTTGTTGGAAGAGGCCTGCCAGTTCTCTGCGAGTCAATATGGCGATCGTCCTCATGCCGCTTGCGATGTGTGGGTGAGCTGGGCGAAGATCTCCTCCAGCGAGCCATCTTTCCGTCTCAACTCGCGAAGTGGCCACCCTCCGGCACGGGCGCGTTCCGAAATATCGGCTCGCGGATCGATGTTTCCGGTGCTCTTGATGGTGAATTGTGTGAAGCGGTCTCCACAGTCCTGAGTGGAGATCTGCGTCACGCCATCGATCGATTCTAAGGAGTTTTTCATTTCCTCTACGGGGCCCCTCAGTTCGACAAGGATGTCTGCTGTTTGATCAAACTTTCTCTGGAGACTTTCGGTTGGTTCGTCAGCGAGAATCTGTCCTTGATTCAAAATAATCACTCGATCGCAGGTCAGCGAGACCTCGGGGAGGATGTGAGTAGAAAGCAAAACCGTTATCTTTGGAGCGAGAGACTTGATGAGATCTCGCACGGAGCGAATCTGATTAGGGTCCAAGCCGGCTGTTGGTTCATCAAGTATCACGAGTTTCGGTTTGTGAATCAGAGCGTCCGCAAGACCGACTCGTTGGCGATAACCTTTCGACAGTTGGCCGATAATTCTTCGTTTCACGTCCTTGAGGCCACATTCCTCGATGACCTCGTCTAAACGGTTGCTTTTGGGCAATTGGCGAAGTGCCGCTCTGAACGCGAGGTATTCCCGAACTCTCATTTCGAGTGGCAATGGGTTGTTCTCGGGCATATAGCCGAGCGACCTCTGGACTGCCAGTGGGTGGTGGAAGACATCATGCCCGGCCACTCGAACCGAACCTCTGGTGGCTGGTTGAAAGGTTGCGATGACTTTCATGGTGGTGCTCTTGCCCGCACCATTTGGACCTAGAAAACCGACGATCTCTCCCTGTTTTACTCGGAAAGAGATGTCTCGAACAGCGGTATGGCCTGAGTAGTTCTTACTCAGATTCTCCACTTCTAGAACGTTCGTCTCACTCATGACCCAGCTCGAAAAGTCTGCCGCTTCCCTCGCTTAGGGCCAAGAAAATCTTCAATTAAGCGTCACGGGGATTTCAATGGTGCGGCGCGACACGAGGGTTCCCAGATGGCGTTGAATCAGTGCTTGAAAGGTCACCGTCCCACCGGCAGGAACCGAGTCGAGCATTTTGGCTGCTTCGGTGATGGTTTGGAGTGGGCGCCCTTCAATGCCGGTGATGAAGAAACTTTCCTTAATTCTGGCTCGACTGGCGGGACTATTCGGCTCGACGTTCGAGACGATGAATCCGTGAACGCCGCGTAGTCCGAAATAACTTCTCAGCTCAGCGGTCAGCGGTTGAAGGGTGATTCCGGTCCGTCGGCGGATTAATTCTTCGTTGTAGTGTTGAGATTCGGGCTGGAGTTGTGCCTCGAGCAGCTGATGGTCTCCGTCGCGGAGGATCGAGATCTCGACGGGCTCTTTTCCTCCACTCTTGGTGAGGGCTGTAAAGTAATCGATGATGTTTGATGCCGGAAACTCGTTGATCGACAAAATCATATCGCCTGCCTTGAGCCCAGCAGCTTCCGCTGGAGCCCCTTCTTGAATCGCCTCTATTTGCAATGGTTGCGTTCCGGCATTGACTCGAGCCCCAAACCAGAGACCGCTTAGGAACTCGGGCATAAAGATTTCACCGAGAGCCTCTGTGACTCGTTTCATCGGGATCGCGAATCCGATTCCCTGACCCTCTTTGTAAACGGCCACATTGAGGCCGATCATATTGCCCTCTAGATTGATCAACGGCCCTCCACTATTCCCGGGATTGATCGCTGCGTCCGTCTGCAACCAATCGGCGATATCAAGCGGTGTGCCATCTACCTCAGGGCGGCGATTCTTAGAGCTCAGGATCCCTTTACTGATCGAACTGCCGAGGCCGAAAGGGTTCCCCAACGCGATGACAGTCTCTCCGAGAAACAAGTCGTCCGGTTTAGCGAAGTGTACCGCCGGGAATGTCTCGGGTTCCTTGGTGATGATTTTTAGAAGAGCCACGTCTGATTGATCATCTCCCGCGAACGCTTGGGCCTCATATTTGCGCCCGTCATGGAGCACAACCTCAATACGGTCCGCGCGGCGCACGACGTGAGCATTTGTTAAAATGTAGCCCGCATCATCAATGATCACGCCGGACCCGAGGCTGTAGGCAGACCGAGAAGGGCGTTTGCGGTAGTAGGGCCCGAAGAAATCCCATAGCAAGTCATTGTAGAAGTCGCGACGCTCCACCAGGATTTCTGTTTGAATGTTCACGATGGACGGGAGGACTTTCTCCACCGCCTTCACCGTCGCGTCCCGGCGCAGGTCGTTTGCCTGGAGAGCGCCGCTCATAGCGAACACGATCCCGATAATGAGGCGCAGCCCGATGAGTCGCATGCCCGGCTGATGGACGCCTTTCGGTAGATTGGCGTTTGGTGAGTGTTGGCTGGCGTTCTTCGGGATAAAGTGTCGGCTTCTTACTGGGGGAAAGCAGGTTTCTTGCGTTGAATCCATTATGCTACTTCTCTAAATTTTTAGAGTGTTCAATCACTTCGTCTCGGGTCTCCTTACATTCTTGTGTCGGTCAACCTTTGGTCTCGTTCGATGAGTTTCTCACTAGATGCCTACCAGGCTTGGCGCCAAGGTCAAGAGCCAGATTGGCTTTTACGGGAAGGTCAGAAGGAAGGGGGGGCGAGGCAGCCTAAGGAACGGCTGCTTCAATACATTTGGCAGCATCAAAGTCTTCACCGAAAAAGTCTGCAAACCCTTGATGGACGGCAGTGCCAGGTTCTCCACCCAGGGTTTTGGAATCATGGGCCCGGGCCAGACTTTACTCAGGGAATGATTCGTCTCGACGGGAAGGAGGAGATCGAGGGCGATATCGAGATTGATTGTGATTGTTCCGGATGGCGGGCGCATGGGCATGATCGAAATCAAGCCTTTGCGGGTGTGATTCTGCAAGTTGTCTGGGCCCCTCCCAATCGGGCTCCCTCTGGTCGTTTGGTGTTGCCCTTGGAAGATGCGATTCAGGGTTCCATTGAAGAGCTGTCCGCATTGTTTGCGGATCAATCTCCCCAACTGCCAGAGGAGTTTTCCGGTCGGTGTTGTGCCCCGTTCTACGGAGCGCCATTGGAAACGGTCAGATCGCTCTTGAGGACGGCTGCGTTGCAGCGATTTCGGAACAAGGCGAGCTTGCTGAGTGCGCGGGCTCGGGAGGTCGGTTGGAGACGCTCTCTCTGGGAAGCGATGGTGGGGGGATTGGGCTACTCACGCAACACCTGGCCGATGCGTTGCGTGGGTGAGCTAACGCCGGTGTTGTTTCCGGAGTTTCCAGATCAGCCGCTGCTCGCCTACTCTGCGACTGAAGTGGAGGCGCGACTGTTTGGTATCGCTGGTTTCTTGCCGAAAGACCCCAACGATATTCATAGTCCTTACTTGAATCAAATGTGGGATGTTTGGTGGCGGATACGGGATGAGTTTTCGGAAGTGGCGCTCCCCAAAAACGTATGGCGAATCAGTGGGATGCGACCGCACAATCACCCGCATCGGCGATTGGCTTTGGTGGCTCAGTGGCTCCAGCGTGCCGATTTTTTTCACTCGCTTGAGTGGTGGATTACGACGGCAACGCGAGGGAATTCCATGGAGATGCTGAAAAATGCGCTTTCTGTGATCGCCCCTCCTTTCTGGTCTTCGCGTTTCAACTTTAGTCGAGTTTCGTTGGGCGTGAGTCCTCACTTGATCGGTGAAGCCCGAATGATTGACCTGGCGATCAACAGCATTCTGCCTTGGTGCTGGGCGCGTGCTCAGGCCGGTAGCAATCAGGCGATGATGGATCGATCCGAGGCCCTCTTTCTTGCGATGCCTCGCTCGGAAGAGAATCGCTTACTCAAAAATGCTCGCGTGCGTCTGATGGGACGCTGTGATCCGAAACTATTGGGCACCGCAGCTGATCAGCAGGGGGTGCTACAGGTCTTAAGAGATTTTTGTGCTCACTCGAATGCGCTCTGCGACGATTGTCGGCTACCCGAACTAGTACGAACGGTGTCAGGTCGTAAGACAGTCTAAGGGCTCTTCTCCTATATCCGGGAAAACGTGAGTGTTCTGGCGCGATTCATATGAGCCTGTCTGAGGGGAACTGCTCGTGGACCTAGTTCGACTACCGGATGGCTTAATTCATCACTCTGGGAATCAGTTGGGGTGGACTACTTACAGATCGGTTTGAGCTCGATGCACGTTGAACAAAAGATCTTGTTGAGTCACTGGACGGAGTGTTGCAGAACTTAAAAGTGACATTAAAGCAGCACATTCATCAGTTGGTCGACGAGTTACCCGACGATTCGCCGGTGCTCGCTGTAGTAAATGAGACGCTTAGATTGAATCGAGCGATCGGCGAGGCGTTGGAAGATTCCCGGGCAGGCCGAGTCATTGACTCTGACGAGTTTATGAAGCGGGTGGAGGAGAGATGGCCGATGAGCAGTTCCACATAGTCTTCACTGAGCGGGCGTGGGACGACCTAACGGAGATTGTCGAATATTGGACTGCGCGGGCAGAGTCAGACCGAGGCGAAAAGTACGCCCACGATCTACCTAGTGAAGCAATCCGAACTCTGAGTAATCGTCCCGGGCGCGGGCAGGGCGGCATCTTCTCAAGACGGCCTATCCAGAATTACAAGAGTTAGTGGTCTTCAAGCGATCATATCGCATTCTCTACTTGGTTAGCGAGCAAGTGGGAACTGTTGAAGTTTTGCGGTTCTGGCACAGTCATCGAGACGAGCCGTTTCAGGGAGAGTCATGAGGTAAACTAAACTCACACTGTTGCCCCAAGATTCATGTGTTCTGAGGTCTTGATCTGTACTGATCATATTCTTGTCTTTTTAGAGAACTAGATACCATTTTCCTTCACGAGCTCACACAAACGGCCTAGTTAGTTCGAAAAGGTTCTGAGTATTGAGCGAGTAGTAGAGAATGGAATGAATTTGCCGAGTCCGACCAGTGGGCCGAACTCGGCTGAGAGAATCGCGCCTATTCCAATTCAATCACGAAAAGGCAATCGAATGAGATGGTCAGATCGCCAAGGCTCGGGACATCGGGTTGCATGGTGACGGCTCCAGAAAGGCGGACCGGGCCACTTGCTTTTTTAAACCTTTTGGTTCCGTGGAGGATGTTGTTATCGCCGGGCTCTGGGATCGATCCGGTAATGTGTGTGCGTCCGGTTGATCCATGGGTGGTGGGCTGTACGGATGTTAGACCGCGGGAAATCAAGGTTCCCTGCGGGAAATTGAAGACGGTCGTTCCGATGACCTTGATTCCGCCGCATTCATCCATACCCAACACTTCCAGGCAATCACTCGCGGTCCCGATAACATTGCCTGTTTTAACGTCGATCAGGTCGACATCGAAGCACAAGAGTTCCTTGGTCTCTCCGGGGACGGGACTGGTTTTCAGAACTCCGGTATCGGTGCCTCTGAGGGCGACCACGATGGTTTCCTTCGCGACCGCAGTTTGGGGGCTGAGGATTGATGCCAGGATGGCGAGGCAGTTTATGATGATGATTCTTCGCATAGTTGGATTCCTTTGGTATTCGTTGCGTGTTTGTGATTGTGAAGAGCCAGTCTTCACTCCTGACAGAATCAAAGGTGGGCGGGGATGTGACCAGACCTTTAGAGCGTCATGTCGGCCAGAAATGCGGCTCCCTGCTTTGAGAGCCGTCATCATCTTCGTGTGATGGATTTGAGGGTATGTAAAGCTTGGCCAGGGCCTCAGAACGGAGCCCCTGGGTTTCGGGTGAGCCGGGACTCAGCTAGGATGTTTTCACCTTCGGGTGACTGGAATTAGTTGAGTCTAAACAAAGGATCTTGTGTGCGGCGTTATGGCCAGGAATCCCGCTGACGGCACCGCCCCTTCGGGCTCCGGAGCCACAGATTAATATGCGTGGGTGGCTCGTCTCGACGCCCCAGGTTCCAGTCTCGTCCGAATCTTCAACAAATGGCCAAGTCAGCGCGTTGTGGAAGATATTTCCCCGAGGGAGATGAATCTCTTGTTCCAGATCGACGGGAGTTTTGATTTCGATACAGGGCTGATTCTCTTCGTCCAGAGCGAGACAGTCTTCGATGGGGTCTTCGGTATATTGGTTGATCCCCTTGAGGTAGCGATTGAGGACGGTGGATCGCATGGAGGCGTTGTTCGTCTCGAAAAGGGAGTAGGGCATGTCCAGCCCGAACAGCGTCAGCGTCTGGTAGCCCTCACGATTCAGAGCATCGCTCAGGATGGATGGATCGGTGAGACTATGGCAGTACATCTCGCCGCCGAGTTTCTCGGGTAGCTTGTCGGCTTGTGCTAATTTGAAACTCTCGCTCATTGAGCCATAGCCTTCATCGAGGTGGAATGTGCCGGTAAAGGCTTCTTCTGACGAGACACGTTCGGATCGGATTCGGGGAAGTCTGCGGAGAACCATATTGATTTTGACCACCGAACCTTCATCGATCGGACGTAGCGGGGAGCGTGGCTTGCCGATCAAGCGCTCGAGTTCTTGTGTGGATGCATTGACCAATGCGTGACGGGCGTCTACCTCGGCGAGCCTATCGCCGTGCCGGAACTGAATGTGGACACGCTTGGAATCCGGGTTGAGTTGTTGGACCAAGGCATCGGTGACGAAGGTGCAGCCGGCTTGTCGGGCGCACTGCTCCAAACCGTGGGTGAGACTGCCCATGCCGCCAACTGGAACTCTCCATTCTCCCGTGCCTTGACCAATGATGTGATAGAGGTAGGTCTTGTTCTGTAGGAGGGAGGGATCCAAGGGATAGGTGGAAACTCCGATCTTTGCGTCGGTGAAAAGCATGCCACGGATAAGGTCGTTGGAGACGGAAGATTCGATGATGTTTCCGAGTGGGTTTTCGATCAAGGCATCCCAGGCGAGTTGTTCCTCCTGGTTGAGGCTGCGTTTCAGGGCGTCTCGACTCTGGAGCGGGTGGAGGAGGGTTGGCCATAGCTTTTGAGCCAGGGAATGCTGAAGCTGTATGAGCCTTTGGTAACCCTGATAGTCTTCCGCTCCGCCGGGGAACTGAAGAAAAGATTCTCGGGTCCGGCCGGTGGATTGATTGCTGACGAGTAGCTCGCGGAAGACGCCCTGGTCGAAGCTGGGGGTGTAGGACGCAATCGATCGAGATCTGAGTTGAACGGTGAGATCCAGATCGTTCAGGATTTTGCGAGGGAAGAGACTGACCAGGTAAGAGTAGACAGAGAGGCGGACATCGAGCCCGGCGAAACTTCTTGCTGATCGTGTGGCTCCACCAAGCTGGGAGTTGCGTTCCAGGACGAGGACT
The DNA here is from genome assembly GCA_964342405.1 of uncultured Verrucomicrobiota bacterium. Taxonomy (GTDB): domain Bacteria; phylum Verrucomicrobiota; class Verrucomicrobiia; order Limisphaerales; family AAA164-E04; genus UBA2970. The sequence goes on from CAYFGX010000030.1 coordinate 44,857, forward strand.
GTCTTGCCAGCCCGTGCTAAGTACGCTGCGGCGACGAGACCATTGTGCCCCCCACCCACGATCACGACATCGTAAGCGGGCTTGATTGAGAGGGTGCTGTGTGAGTCTTTGATGGCGTACTGTTGGGACGCTAGCCGAGAATGATCTCTCTCGGCCATTGTTGATTCGCTTCCCAGTAAGTGCGCTTGAGAGCGATCTCATCATCTGTGGCCGCCGGCTGAATCCGGCCCTTAGCGTCGATGGCTCGCGAGACAAGGGTATGTTTACCTGGGCTTAGATTTCCGAGATCAATGGAGAAGAATCGCCATGAGAATTGGGCCTTTGGCTCTGGGTCGAGCTGGGCATTCTGCCATGGGCCGTTGTCCACTTGAACCTGGACCTGAGTGATCTCGGTTCCATCACCCCATGCGGCCCCCATGGCTCTGAGCGGAATCTTGCCGTTTTGCGTCGGACGCCGATGGACCCGAGCTATGATCGATTTGAGGCGAATCTTGGTTACGGAAGACTCGACGTACACGACATCGTCTCCCCGTCTTTCGCCCCGAACCGTGACGTAATCTCTTCCCATGTAGCGGCCCATATATCGATCAGAGCGGACTTCGATTCGTTTGAGCCATTTGACGTTGGCCACTCCATACCAACCCGGAACGATCAAGCGAAGAGGGGCTCCGTTCCGGATTTCCAGGGTTTCTCCGTTGCGAGCGTAACTCAATAGTGGCTGGGTTTCCTCGATTGCCGCCAGGGACATGCTGCGGCCGAAAGGGACCTTCACTTTCAGTTCTCGTTTCGTGCCTTCCCTGAGCGTCTCTTCCTTCTCATCGGCACCAAAGAAGACCACTTCCTTGGCTTCAGGCAGAAGTTCACACTCGTCCAGTAGCGCCTGAAGATCGGTGCCTTCCCACCGGCCATTGTAGACTGCGTTCATGAAGCCCTTGGAGGATCCATTGCCCGAGCATTCTAAGGTCATATGGGCGGTGCGTCGGGCCCGTTTTCTGAGTGCTTCCAAAGTGAGTTTGATGGGACGTTTAACCAGTCCGGTAACCTCTAATTCGAAGTCGGCTGGATCGACCTCAGGAATGCCGTAGTGTTGAACGTTGAAAACTTGATCGGCTGGCGTGATCCACTCGCTTAGCGATTCCCAGTCGAGACGGTTTGCGCCGGTGCGGGGCATACCCTCGAAAGGGACGAGGCGTTCGTCCGGGTGGAGCTCGGGGAGCGCCCAAGTCGGGAGGGCGGTGGCTGAGGCAACACCGGCCAGGGATGTCGAGACCTTCTTGAGAGCACGTCTGCGGCTGATCGGGGGACTGGGTTCGGAATTCTTATTCATGGCACAGGCGGGTGTTGAGGGTGTCAGTTTCGGCGGGTTCGCGGTTTGCGTTTCTTGATGTTCTTGGGAGACAGCTCGATGGATTGAGTCACGAGTGTTTGATCGCCCAGAACGAGTTGCTGGCTGGAGACGAGTCTTCCTGCTGGATGGTGAACCTCCAGAGTGTATTCGCCCGGAGGGATATTAGATATATCAAAACTCCCATCTTTTCCGGTTAGAGCAAAGTAAGGATGATCGTAGACAAACACCCAAGCACGCATGGAACCGTGATAGACGCAGCCCAAACGATGAGGGCTCATGGTATCCGTTGTTTCCTTGAAACGATGTTCGTAGAGTTCGTCCTTGGCCAAGTTCACGTTAAAGGCGTCCTTGGGATGGTTCAGCATCACGTTGTGGATACTATCGTCACTGTTTGTGAACTGGACGAGGTCTTCGGTCTGGATGGCAATGGTTTCGGGAATGAACTGAAAGTTCTCTTGGTCGACCGTTACCTGAGATGGTTTCTCATAGGGCTTAGGAGTCAGGGGCGTCGTCGCGTTGGCCTTGAGCGCGACGACCGCTTCTGCGAGAGCTCCCGTTTTCTCATCGACGTAGTAGCGTTGGAAACGCCACGGTTCATCGGCATCGGGGCGGTAAGAGATCGTGCCCTTAATCCGAATGCCGGTCCCTTCTTGTTCTGCTGCAAACCCGCACAGTGGGACAAAAATTGCGACGATGAAGAGCGTGCTTTTTGCTGTTTGGAGCCAGTAGATCACTGCTGAGTGAAATACTGAGAAGGTAGAATTTGCCGGCATCACGAGATGCTCTCTAGCCTGTAATTTAGAGGGGAGATGTCAACGCAAAATCACTAGTTGGGGCTCTTGAGGATGTGATTAGAAAGGGGTGCATGGATGACGCGGATACAATTGTAACTGAAGCGGGTGAGCGGTGTAAGAAGTCCTTTCCCGGCAGCATCTGCGAGCATGTCGCTTTGATTAGTACAGACAGGTTCCCGCCGAAATTATCACACGGTCCATCACCCTTGCCTCACCATCCGGAAATCAACACAAAACGTCTTTCGTAGATCCGATGAACCCCTTTCCAGTCACACTCTGCTCCTGAACTTGCTCATTCTGAGGATTGATTTCTCAGCTCGAATGAAGGGTAAGGGAGCAGGTCTGCGAGCCAGTGCTAGTGGAGGTGCTTAATCACGAACTGACACCAGAAGAGGCAAAGTGGCGGCGCAATGAGGCCCAAGCAGATGCCACCCTTCAGAAAGTCTGTCGCATTGAGTTGGCCGTAGCTATAGGCGATGGCGTTGGGTGGAGTTGAGACAGGCAGGCACATGGCGGATGATGCAGCCAGCGCCACCGGCACGACAAACGTGGCTTCGCTCCCAGACCCGAGCGCCAGGCCGATTGGAATGAGGATATTCGCTGCGGCTGTGTTGCTCATGAAATTCGACAACACCGAGCAAAGCGCAGCGAGGCAGAAAGCCAAAAAGAGTGGGTTCTCGAATCCGCGTGGAAGCTGCTCGACAAGCCAAGTTGCGAGTCCAGTTTGAGTGACCGCCACACCAAGGGCCAGGCCTCCGGTGAGAAGCAGGAGAATGTCCCAAGGTAAGCCTCGAATTTCGTCCTTTCCGAGAATTTGAAGGGCCGTGAAGACCGTGATCGGAATGAAAGAAATGACGGGTGTGGGGATATTGTGAACGGGTTCTGCGAGCCAAAGTCCGATGGTGACAAAGAAGGTGATCATGACAATGGCCCGTTGCCAAAAAGGGGTTTCAGGATTCTCGGTCGAATCGGAAGCCATCGCTTGGACAGGGATCTCGTTTTCCGTCGAAGGATACTGCCACTGCAGAAAGAGCCACACGAGGACCACGAGGAGGAGGGCGGGAGGAAGGCCCAAGAACATCCACTGGAGGAAGTCGATTGGGTAGTGCTCTCGGAGTAGTCCGGTGGCAATCGCGTTCGGTGGACTTCCGATCACGGTTCCCATTCCGCCGAGATTGGCGGCGAATGGGACGCTGAGGAGCAGGGCTTTCCGGAAAGGGTTTTCTCGTTGGATAGACGCTGCGATTGGAGACATGACGGCCATCATCATTGCTGTCGTGGCCGTGTTGGAGATGAACATGGAGAAACAGAATGTGATCCCCATAACGCCCATGAGGATTGAGGCAGGGCGTTGGCCGCATTTGCTGAGAACCCACTTCGAGAAAGCGCGATCCAAACCCGTTTTCTCGGCTGCTGCTGCGAGAACGAAACCTCCCAAGAAGAGCCATATAATCGGGCTCGACCAGGGACGCACAAACTGAACCCAGTCGCCGGACTCCGTTGCAAAGACGCCCCCGGGGCGGCCCAGGATGGCGATTTCTAAACCGATGATGATCAAGGCGACGGCGAACGTTGGGATCGCTTCCGTGACCCAAAGCCCGGCTGCGAAGAGAAGGATGAAGAGAGTGACTCGTCCCGGAGCTTCGAGCCCTGGGAACGCAGGGAACCAAGAGGCGGCTCCTGCAATCAAGAGGATGGCAGCGGATAGCAACAGCGGTCTAAAGGAATGGATCTCGAGAACTCCGAGAATCTCCTGAGCGCGGCTTCGGTCATCGTTCATGGGCGTCTTGGTGGCCGGTGAAAGGCAATTTTCTCATTTCGTCCCGATCAGGACTCCGGCTTATTGTCAACGTGGCGATTGAGTCTCCCTTTCATTCAGCACAGGCTCCTACCAACAGAGCGGCCTGGTGGCCGTCTCGTCTCGCCTTTCACGAATCGTCTGATGGATAGTAGCTGCTCCTGCGCACAGACGGGGAGAGGGTAGAGCGCCCAAGAGGTTTCGTGAAGTGAGAAACAAGTCACTTGGGGTGAAGTATCTAGTGGATTTTGATGAGTCAGATTTGTGGGCTCATTTCTGCCCTTGCCGCCCTGTCATCCCGTGCAGTTGTGAGAACTTGAATGCTGGCTGGTCACACGTGGATGCGCTCCTACAAGCTCCCCATAGCAACATCCTGGGGGCTCGTTGACTCGAAATGTGCTCGGGGCAGGGGGATCGTCTGCGGTTTACGATCTACTCGCTTCGAGATACGCGAAAGAATCCCTGTGTCCCTTGGGCTTCACTCAGGGTCGAGGGAATCACGATTTCGTTACTTCCCTGCGCCGCCACCCCTGCGAGAGTTTCGAAAGGCATTCCGATGGAGGAAGCATACTCGACCGTGACGCCTTCGTTGGTTCCACTGACTTGGAGAATGAAGTTGCCGCCTGCATCATATCGAATACTCGAGATGGAGAGTGTGCCTGGAGCAGGGACGCTAGGTTCGACTGGAGGCGTTGGGGGCGTGACGACGGGAGGTGGTTCTGGACTCGTTGATCCGAGTATCACGATCGGCGCTCCGCCGATGGTTTCCCGGAAACGCCGTGCGTCGGGTTCAACGAAGACCGTGACTTCGCTAGCGAGCCTGGAGAATAAATCATTTCGAATGCTGCCAGGTGCGTTGCCTCGGAAAAAGACACTCTCAAGTTGATCGCATCCGTCTAATGAGTTCCAGCCGATTCGGGAAACTCTCGTGCCGAAAACAATTTCTTTCAGGCTAGAGCAACCGGCGAAGCACGAATTGCTGACTAAAGTGAGTCTGTCGCCGGTATCCGCCCGTTCGAGTTCTGTACAGCCTGCGAACACGGAGTTGCCGGTTCTGGACAAGGACTCAGGAAGGGTCACGCTCTTTAGGCCGCATCGGGTGAAGGCTGCATTTTCTAGTTCAGTGAGGCCTGAGCCGAATTCGACCTGCTCGAGACTTGTGCAGCTACTGAAGGCCTCGACACCGATTGACGTGACGCTGTCGGGAAGGCTCAGTGTCTTCAAGCTGCTACAACCCGAGAATGCTTGATACTCAATGTCAGTCACGGTGTTTGGAATATTGACTTGGGTAACGAGCCGGCACTGCTTAAAGGCGCTTCGGTCGATCCGAGTGACTTCCTTGCCGTTGACAGATAGGAGAATCTCCTGAGTTCCTGTCGCGTCTTGATCACATCGCACCAAGCTAGCTGTTTCACCGCTGGTTCGGTAGGATAAGCTTCCTACTTTGGTGTAAACCGGCACGCCTGAAATGTCATCCGGAAGTCCGCTCGTTCCGGGGGGGGCTGTGATGATAGCGAAGATGTGGGCGGCGTCGAAGACGTTGTCGCCGAGAACGGGGAGGGCGCCCTCGAAATGGATCGACTCTAATAGGTCGCAGTAACGAAACGCGCTCTTGCCGATACTGGTTACGGTGGACGGAATGACGATGGACTCAATCTTCGCGCAGCGTTCGAATGCACTGTCGCCGATCGTCCGAAGATTACTGTTTAGGCTGACACTTTCGAGAGCCGAGCATGAGTTGAATGCGCGAAAGCCAATCTGAGTCACGGAGCGACCCAACTTTAGAGTTTTGATTCCCCGATTTCCGAAACAAGCGAGATCCCCAATCTCGGTAACCGTATCCCCCGTGTCGAGACTGGTAAGCCCGTGGCACCCGAAGAATGCGCTGGGACCAATCTTGGTCACGGGTTTGCCCTCGATGGAAGCGGGAATGACAAGATCTCCTTCTGCGGTTGTCTTGCAGGAGGTGATGGTAACAGACGATCCGCTCGCATCGTAGCTCAAGTCAGAGAGATCGGCCCCTCGAACGAGAGGGCTATAGAAGGCCACGAGCGGGAGTGATACGAATGCCACTAAATGTTTTTGAATCATGGTGATCTGATCTCAAGGACGCTGCCTGATCTTTTCTTTTTAGTCTCTACCAGTAAACCTCGCCGAGCCACGGCCTCTTGGCGAGGGAACATGAGATCTTGCTTGCGGCAATCCTGAATGGCAAGGCTCTTTGCTCGTCCTTGAAAATGCGCTTGGATGCTCGGCTGGAATGCCGGAATATTCTCCGATGACCTCTGCTCGCGTCTGTTTTCTTGGTGCCTTCTGCTTGCTGTCTCTGGCTCTAAACTCGGTCACCTCATGGGGGGCGGATGCCCGGCCGCTGAGGCTGGCTCGGGATGGTCATGTATTTGAGGTGTTTCAGTTTCCGAGAAACCAGATGCCTCGGATTGACGGGCAGACCGCAGACTGGGAGATGGTCCCCGAACGCTACGTGTACGATACCAAATGGCTGAACGACACGGAGGATGGACACGGAACGGAGATCGACCCCTCTGATCTCGATGTCAAGGTGCGGGTGGGTTGGGTCAAAGGGCTGAATCGGCTTTACGTTCTATACGAAGCCTATGATGACTTCTGGGACTTTGGGCGTTTCAATCCGAAGGGTTATCGCAATGACATTTTCGAGATCGCCGTAGATGGGGATTTGTCCGGAGGCCCCTTCATCTTCAATCCTGTCTACGATCCGGGGAAAATGCGCTGGGCCAGTGATACGGACGAGTATGTGGAAAACCATTTGCGCTTCAGTGGCGTCCATGCGCAGAACTATCATTTCTTCACGCCGCCCGTGAACAATGCTTGGGTGATGGTTTGGGGAGGCCAGCCGTGGATCGCGGATTTTCCTCATGCAAATTACGCTTACGACTACGATTTCTCTCCGGGGGAAAGTGGTCGCTTAGTGATGGAGCTTTGGTTGACTCCTTACGACTACGCACCCCATTCAGGGCCGAAAGAGGCTCGAGAATCCGTCTTAGAGGAGAATGGAATCATTGGATTGTCATGGTCGATTCTAGACTTTGATGGCGGAAAACGAGACGGACATGTGAACCTGGCCCATGATGTGAGGATGGTGAAGGATGCGTCTTATCTTTGCGCTTTCAAATTGATGCCGATTGAAAACGAGCTTCAACCTGAACTGCGGGCGGAATGGTCCTTCGAGGTGATAGACATGGAGCGGAGATTGGTTGCGTTCAAGGACGAATCCATCGGTGAGGTGGAGCGATGGTCTTGGGATTTTGGTTCCGGGGAGACATCAAGCGAGCAGCATCCCGTTGTGCAGTTTGAGAACGGGGGCGTGCACAAGGTTGTGACCCTCACGGTCGAGGGGCCAAAAGGAACATCCAAACGAACTCGCTACCGGGAAGTGTTGCTTCGTTGAATTATTTTGTTCTGCAAAAGAGGGAACCGTTCAATTGGCCACGATCATTCGCTCTGGGGCCGGATGGAGAATTGCTATCTCTCTCAAGGCTTGTCGGACGGCTGAGTGACCGACGGTTCAATCTGTAGTGCGACTTTATCGTGAGCGGCCTTGGCCTACGGCTTTGCCCCGGAAGCAATACCGGCACTCTGTCACTCCCACGACGGTTGTCGCTTACCTCCGGTTGCGATGAGGAGCTCTGTGAGCTGATCGTCGAGGGGCTTAACCTGTTTAAATAGTGTAGGGTCGAAGCGCTGCACATGACGGAGGAAGGTGCCATAGTTTTGACCGAAGGGAACTTCACCGAGAAGGTTCTCGCGTTGGTCGGGATCTTCAATCATGTCGTAGAGCTCATATCGATCCCACACGCCGTGATAGGTCATGTAGCTGTATCGTTGGGTGCGGAGGCCAAAGATGGTGGGCGTTTGAACCGCGTTGGGATCTACAAAATACTCATACACAAAGGCCTCTCGCCAAGGAATGGATTCGCCTTTGATCAGGGGAAGAAACGAGCGCCCGTGCATTGATTCGGGAGCTGTGATGCCCGCGATGTCGAGCAAGGTTGGTCCGATGTCGATGTTGAGCACAAAATGATTGAGCACTCTCGGCGTTTGGATCGCGGCTGGCCAATGAACGAAGCAGGGAACACGGATCGATTCCTCGTGCATGACTCGTTTGTCGATCAGGCCGTGTTCGCCCATCAAATACCCGTTGTCGCTGAAGTAAAGGATGACTGTATCGTCAAGTTGGTCGAGCTCCTTTAAGGTGTCGACGATCCGCCCGACGCTCTCATCCACTCCTAACATGCACTCGGAGTAGAGCTGGAAGAAGCGATCAAAGCTCCCGTAATCCTGGATTGAATAATCGCGTTCGGCTCCATGCCAACTGCGTCGTTGTCGCCTCAGCCAGTCTGGCTTTCCTTGGTAGTTTTTCTCTGTGTCGGCATAAGAATCCGGTCTCGGAATCTTTAGATGGGAGAAAGCGCCCTGATGTCGAGGAGCAGGGGTGAAAGGTTCATGAATCGACTTATGGGAAAGGAACAGGCAATAGGGGGTGCCTTGCTTCTGCTGCTCTTTAATGAATTCGACCGACAGGTCCGTCAGGATGTCAGGAGTGTAGCCGGTCTTTGAAAATCGCTCACCGTCGATATTCATGACCGGGTTGGCGTAGGGACCTTGGCCCTTGAAGGATGCCCAGTAGTCGAAGCCCGGGCGGGGATTGTCGTTGTTTCCGCCCATATGCCATTTGCCGATGAACCCGGTATGGTAGCCATGTTTGCTGAGTTCGACAGGAAAGGTCGGCATTTCGGCTGGAATGGCCGTGTCATTGTCCATGACGCGGTGAGCATGAGCATACTGCCCGGTCACAATGGATGCTCGACTAGGGGAGCACAGGGAGGTCGTGACGAAGGCACGATCGAAATAGACGCTGCGGGACGCGAGCTGATCGATATTCGGAGTCTTGATCCACGGATGGTTTTTAAAACTCAGGAAATCATAGCGCTGATCGTCGATCAGAATGAAGACGATATTGGGTTTCTTTGCCCCTGCTAAAGCGTGGTTGGCTGCAATGGTGAAACTGCAAGCGAAGGCAATCGTCCAAACGACTTTGCGGAGGGTAACTTTCATGAGGGCTCTGAGTATCGGGCTAACCTAAAGCAGCTACGATCTCCGGCAACATTATAGTCAACCGGGAGAGGTATGTTTATGTCGTCCAAGCAATCTCTGCGAAACTCGCTCCTATTCGCTCAACGCTCAATCGCGGTGTGCTACTTCGGAGCGGCCGTAGATGCCTCCAATGGCGGCCCCGACCAGAGTGAATTGGAGGATCTGAAAGAGCGTGCCGAGGGCGACGAAATGGCTGACGGGGGCAATGTTGAATTTTGCGGCGGTCGCGAAGACCATCACAGTCCAGACGGTTGTTCCCAGAAAGAGTCCGAATTGAATGCCGATCACAATCGGGTGTCCTCCATCTCGATGTCGGTAGTAGAGGGGATAGAAGTAAGCGAAGACGATGGCTTGGACAATAACGGCAAACATCCCAAACGGCATGATGGGTTCCCCGCGGGTGAAGGCCCCCATGGCGAGGTATTTCTCGTGGAACAGAACCATGTGCCAGGGGTAGGCAACGAGCATCGTGAGAACGAAATAGGCGGCGACGGACTTTAGGAATGGAGCTTTCATGTTTTGAGTGTCTGCTTGCTTTTTGCAAGTGGTTAAAACTTAGCTTTCACGACTTGTGTTTTGCAAGTGGTTTCTCTCGTGATACATTTCCCGGTGTGGCGAAGCGAAAACGAGCAGCTTGGAATGGATGCCCGATCAGATTTGGGCTGGGCATCTTTGGGGACAAGTGGACGCTATTGATTATCCGAGATTTGATGTTTCGGCAGAAGCGCTACTACGGGGAGTTCACAGATCCAATCGAAGGGATCGCGACGAATATTCTCTCGGATCGCCTGAGTCGCCTTCAGGAGAATCAGATCATTGGGAAGAGACGAGATCCGGAGAATGGCTCGCGTTTCGTCTATTTTCTGACGCAGAAGGGCAAAGATCTGCTGCCATTGATGTTGGCCATTGTCGAATGGTCTGAAAAATATGATCCGGCCACAGAAGCACCCGAATCGTTCATGCGCGCCCTCAGAACGGATCCGGAAGGCCTGAAGAAACAAATCTTGGCGTCTCTGGATGACTAGCTTTTTTCACCGCTCTATTCTCAAGGAAAATGAAAGAGCACGGGCGATGGGCTAGCGATCCTTTTGCCTGTGGGGCGAAGTGTGCCTTTCTCTGGATCGATGTGATAGCTCAACATCGTGTGGGAATCTTGGTTTCCGGCGACCAGGAACGCATCACCTGGAACAATGCCGAAGTTTCTCGGTGTCTTGCCTTGAGTGCTGATGGTTTGAAGAAAGCTTAGTTCTCCACTCGCTACGTCTATCTTGAAAGCAGCGATACTATCGTGCCCTCTATTTGATGCGTAGAGAAATCGGCCATTGCTCGTGATGCGGATTTCCGCATTTGAGGATGAGCCACTGAACCTCGGAGGAAGCGTGCTGTAGATATCGATGAGCGTCAGCTTTCCGTCCTGATACTGATAAGCCGCGACTTGGCTGCTCATTTCTAGGGTGAGATAAACGTATTTCCCTGAGGGATGAAACGCAAGGTGACGCGGGCCGGCCCCGCCGGGAACTTCGGTGTCCAGGGTAGGACGGGCTTCGAGGGTGCCGTCGCTCTCGTCGAAACTATAAACCTTGATCTGATCGAGTCCGAGGTCGGCTACCAAGACGAATTGGTTATCTGGACTGGCGAGAATCGAATGAGGATGGGGGGCTTCTTGTCGGTCAGGGTTGATGCTGGAGCCCGTGTGTTGAATGTTTGCGGTCGGTTCTCCCAGTGTCCCATTGCGATTTCTAGGATAAACGACGATGTTGCCGGCCACATAGTTTGCTGAGAAGAGGTAGCGACCGCTCTGGTCGAGGCTGACGTAGGCCGGGCCCACGCCCTGCGAGCTGATGGTGTCAAGCTCGCGGAGTTCGCCGGTTCCAGATTCTATCTTAAAGGTGGTCAGATATCCGTCCTCGCGCCCTTCGTAGTCAGATGTTTCGCTGATGGAGTAGAGGTAGCGACCGTCAGGACTTGTGCAGAGGTGAGAGGGATTGACGATCGGCCAGGGGCCGGCTTTTTTCTTCAGGGCTCCTGACTCCGTGTCGAATGACCAGAGACTAATCCCTTTTGCTTTGCCGTCGACGTGTCCGAGTTTTGTCGTGTAGGTGCCGAGGTAAAAGGCCTGCTGAGCGGATTCGACGGACATGGTTTGGGGTGTTTTACAGCCAAGGAGTGTGAGTCCCAGGGCCAGGATCCCGGCGTTACAGATTGTTTTCATCTCTTGGGGCAGTAGCGGGTCAGAGGTTTCAAAGATCAGCCTATTCAAAGTCTGCCTTGAACTTCGCTTGCTTACTCATGATAGATTGAACGTATTGTTTCGTTGATGGAAATCCGATTTGATCGATGAATGTCGTGGCGTTGGTCAAGCCAGTCCCTTCGCGCCAACGCAGCACTTGGCTTCGACCGGCGTTGTAAGCGGCCAGTGCATAAGGGACAGGGTTGTCGACCTTTGAGAACCCCCGCATCATTTTTGCGAGATAGAAGCTCCCGGCGAGTGTGTTCGTGGTAGGGTCGTAAAGGTGCTCAGGCTCAAAAGTGCTGATCTTTGCGTCATCCGCCCACTCAAAAGCGGCCGCGTCCGTGAGCTGCATCAATCCGATTTCTCCGGCTTTTCCAGTTGCAAAGGTGTCGAATTGACTTTCTTTCCAGATCACCGCCTTGACGAGTGAGGGTTCCAGGGAATAGTGATCGGCCGCTTGAATGATGATGCGATCGAAGCGGCTGTATTGCTTTTTCTGTAGCCACATACGGAGGAGCATCCACTCTCCAGTGAGGGAGAGTGCAAGGAGAAGCCATGCCCACCAGTACTTCATGGCCCAAGAGTTTAAGAGGCGAACGGTGACGGACTCAACCTTCAAAGATTCCGTTGAATCATTTTCGTGCTTTTTACCGATGACGTTTTCCAGTTTGCTGTGGCCACGTGATAGCGCGGGTCACTCTAGAGATTGCTGTGGGCAAGGAGTTTGACTACCGAGTGCCGGATTCGATGCGGTCGTCGGTAGAGGTTGGATCCCGTGTCAAAGTCCCTTTTGGGCCCCGCCAAATGATGGGGGTCGTGACGGGGCTGCCTGACGAATCTCCTTTCGATAAGCTACGAGAGATCCTCAGTGTTGTCGGTCAGAAGAGTTTGGTAACCCCGAACGTGCTTTCTCTCGCTCGCTGGATGGCCGCGTACTACTGTTGCCCGGTCGAGACGGCGCTCAAGAGTGTGTTGCCCGATGCTGTTCGGCGAGAGAAGGAGGGATGGAAAGAACGCCTCTTTGTAAGAGCCCTTCCGCAATCTGGGGCAATGCCGGATCTTTCCAAGCGGCAATCCGAATTGTGGCGAGTGATTGAGGAGTGGCGGGAAATCCCTCTCCAAGAATTGCTGCGCGAACAGAACACGACGGCAGATACCATTCGGCGTTTGGAGGACAAGGGCCTCGTTTCGATCACGCCACAAGTGCTTGAGCGAGATCCTTTTGCTAATGAGACGATCTTGCCCACCAAGAAACTGAAATTGAATGAAGGGCAACAAGCGGCGCTGGATCGAGTGGTGGCTGCCTGTGATGATCCCGAGAAAGCGAAGCGAGTCTTCTTGCTGCATGGGGTAACGGGGAGTGGGAAGACGGAAGTGTATTTGCAGGCGATCGAACACGTGCTGCAACAAGGGAAGGGAGCGATCGTTCTCGTGCCGGAGATTTCGCTCACGCCTCAGACTGTCGAACGTTTCAAAGCCCGCTTTAGCGAGGGACCTTTGCAGACTTTGGTTGCCGTGCTTCACAGTCATCTCTCCGTCGGTGAGAAACATGATGAATGGCACAAAATTCGGCAGGGTAGAGCTCGAATCGTGATCGGGGCGCGGTCCGCGATTTTTGCTCCTGTTGATCCCTTGGGTTTGGTGATCGTGGACGAGGAACACGAGTATTCATACAAACAAGAAGAGGCACCTCGGTATCATGCGCGAGATGTTGGGATTGTCCGGGCCCAGCGAGAGGGAGCCGTGGTGCTCTTGGGGACCGCGACGCCTTCGATGGAGACATTCTACAATGCCCAACGCGGTAAGTATGAACTACTGGATCTGCCAACTCGTGTGGACACCAAGACCTTGCCGCTGGTTCGGGTCGTGGATATGAGACTTGAGGCGCGGAAAGAAAAAGGGGTGCCCATTTTCTCGCTGAAATTGAAGGAGGGTATCTTGAGCCGCTTGGAGAAAGGCGAACAGGTGATGCTGTTTCTCAATCGGCGGGGCTACTCGGCTTCTCTGCAATGTCCGCTCTGTGGCTTCGTTGCTGGATGTCCCAATTGTAGTGTCAGCCTCACCTATCACCGGAAAGCTGATCAGTTGCGCTGCCACATTTGTGGCCATACTGAGGGGGTGCCTAAGGTTTGTCCGGAAGACAGTTGTCGCAGCCCGCAGATCCGCTATGCGGGAATCGGAACGGAGCGAGTGGAAGAGACTTTGGGAAAACTGTTTCCCAAAGCTCGGGTGACTCGAATGGATTCAGATACGCTCAAAAAGAAAGAAGACTACCGTCGAATTCTCAGTGAGTTCCGATTAGGGAAGATCGATATCTTATTGGGAACGCAGATGATTGCCAAAGGATTGCATTTTCCGAATGTGACTCTGGTTGGAATCATCTACGCGGACCTCAGTCTTCACATTCCCGATTTCCGCGCAGGGGAGCGAACCTTTCAGCTTCTGACCCAGGTTGCTGGGCGGGCTGGGAGAGGGGATGTTGAAGGAGAGGTTTTTGTGCAGTCGTTCACGCCCTTTCACCCCGCGATTCAGTATGCGCGGCGGCACGACTATCTGGGGTTTTATGATCAGGAGATCGAGTTTCGGCAAGAGCTCGGCTATCCCCCGATCATGCGGATGTGTGGCCTGACGCTACGTGGGCGGAATGAGGAGCGCACTCGAATGGCAGCAGAGTATCTTAAAGAGCAAATCGAAGCCAAGATTACGGACCTGACGGGGTTATCCGTTTCCGGTCCGGCCGAGGCCACGCTTCTTCGGGCTGAGAACTTTTTCCGCTATCAGGTTGTCCTTCGCTCGAACCAGATGGCCGCGCTGGGCCAACGGCTCACGCGACTCTTTGCCTCGATTGAGTTGCCGGATGAGGTGCAGCTAATCGTCGATATTGATCCCGCTAACCTCTAGTTCTTACTGGGCCGCTGCCAGGGAACTTGTCCGGCCGACTGAAGGTGCAGCATCAGTTTCTGGGTGAGGGACCGAAAACGGCCTTTCTCTGTGTTTGCCAGGTTGTTCGACTCGAGTGGATCGGAATCAAGGTTGTAGAGTTGGTAAGGCTCGAAGGGGCTATTCTGAACGAGCTTCCACGGACCTTCTCGAAGCGCGTAGTAGTCTCGTCCTTGGTATCGCATATTGCCTTCTCTTCGGACCCAAACCAGGGTGCGATCAAGTCCATTTTGTGGCTGTCCTAGAAGGGTGGGGAGAAGGGATGTGCCGTTCAGATCAGAAGCGTAAGGAGTTCCGGCGATGTCGCAGAGCGTGGGGAAGATGTCCATGGTCATGCCAACGATGTCCGATCGAGAACCGGGATCGATGATCCCTGGCCAAACGATTCCAGCTGGAACACGGATGCCTCCTTCGTACATATCCTGTTTGCCTCCGCGATTGTTGCCGCATTGACCGCCGACGTTGAGCTGTCCCCCGTTGTCACTCGTGAAAATCACCAGCGTATTCTGATCCTGTTGGTTCGCCTTCAGTGCCGCCATGACTCGTCCAATACCATCATCCATGTGCTCGATGAGAGCCACCAATCGGGCGCGTCGATCGCTTATGTTGCCTTCGCGCGCCTTGACCTTTGCCAACCAGTTGCTCGGAGGTTGAATCGGAGTGTGTGGGGCATTGTAGGCCAGATAGAGAAAGAATCGCCGATTGTCTGCCTTGCGTTGATTGAGATAGTCGATGGCCCAGTTGCTGAAGAGATCGGTGGCATGCCCGGCGGGGTCGATCTCGACATCGTTCAGGTACATGTAGTTGTTTCCGTGGCGTCGATGGTTGTAGTAGTCGTCCATCATGTCGCCGAGAAATCCATGAAAGTGATCGAAACCCATCTCGTTGGGAGTGCTTGGAGATTCGAGGCCGAGATGCCATTTGCCGACGATCGCTGTATGGTAGGAGGCGGGCCAAAGTGCCTTGGGGAGAAGCACGGCCGAGGGATCGAGGAAACCCCAGCTGTCTTGTGGGCGAGTCCGGATTACGCCAGGGACTCCGACGCGATCAGGATATTTCCCCGAAAGGAGCGCTGCGCGGGTTGGAGAGCAGACGGGGCAGTTGGCGTAGAAATGATCGAAACGCATGCCGGACGCAATCAAAGAATCGATATGCGGGGTCTGAAGATCGGTGGCGCCATAGGAAGACAGATCACCATAGCCGAGATCATCGACAAGAATCACGATGATGTTCGGTGGTTCCGTCGGGAGATTCGCAGCGGTTGACTGAACGGGTATCAACAGTCCGAACGCAAGGGTGCTTGCGATGCCGGTGGCGCTTAGTAGGGCTTTAAGGTTCATGGCTTATCGAGTGGGGTTTTCGTACCAAATGACTCCAAGATTGTCTCTTTCTTCGCATGTGAGCACATCCAGATCGCCGTCTCCGTCGAGATCGATGGTCTCAAGTCTGTCGAATTTGATTCCTTGAGGTCCAGAGATGGAATGCACTTGGGAGATCGTCTTGTTGGGGCTTCGCCTAGGGGAGAACCAATAGACTCCGATCCGACCGTCTACAGCGTGCTCGCTACTCGCGATGATGTCCACGTTCCCATCTTCGTCGACATCAGCGTAGTGGCTGGCTTTGGCTGTTCCCGTGTTTGCCTCAATGTCGTATGGCATGCCTTGCCACGCATGCTTGGAGCATGGTTGCCGTGTGAATTCGAAGATCCGATTGGGTTTCACCGAGGCGACGATGGAGATCGTCCTACTGATCGCGTCCTCGTTGAGGTCGAGAAACATGACCTCAAGGCCCTGAGCTCCGATGGGATGCTCTTTCCATGACTTCGGTTCCCGGAGCCCTTCGGCTCCAGGGTTCTCGAGCCAAAACACACCGGACCGCTCGCCTTTGCGGTCCGATAGCAGGATATCTAAGTCGCCGTCACGGTCGAAATCGAAGGATCTCAATGACATGATCCAGCCGGCGGATCGAATGGGAACGAGGGTCCAGTCTGCTACGTTCCGGGTGTTGCTGGCTGGAATTAAGAGACTGACGCTGGCGTTTGAGCCTTTGGAGCCCAGGACAATCGGTGTGTGTTCAGCGCCTTGCATTGGCAGAGGCAGGGCGAACATCCAGGACTCTCGACCTTTTGCTGCCGGGATGGCCTCTGTTTGCCACGCAGTCGCTTGACGCCAAGGCTCGGAACCACGCGGGCTCCAGTGGATAAACAGTGACTTTGTCCTCCCTTCGCAACTGCTGAGAACATCCCACACACCGTCATGGTCTAGGTCTACGAAAACTGCGTCCTCTGGTGAGGCAACCTTGCCGACGGTGACTTGGGGCCATGGACGCCGAACCCACTCGCGTGTGGGTTGGACATAGGCTCTAACCAAACCCCCTTCTTCCCAGCCTGTGACGACGTCGAGGCGTTGATCGCGATTGATGTCTGCGAGTCTGACACCGTCGGCCCCTTGAGAGGTATTATCGATGGTATGTCGCTTCCAGGCTGCCTCTGCCAAAATAGGGAGGGCCACTAAGGGGAGGATGAGGAAGACCAGGCAGCGTGTGCTATTCATGGAAGAAAGGTAGCTTTTAACATTGCCTCATTGGATTGACCAGCTGGATTATCTTGTCGATGGATCTTGCAGGTAGAGTAGCAATTGTGACCGGTTCCAGTCGAGGAGTCGGCAAGGAGACCGCCCTCGCAATCTCGCGAGCGGGAGGGACCGTCGTCATTAATTTCCGGGCATCAGCAGAAGAGGCTGCGGCGGTGGAAGCTGAAATCAAGGCGAATGGGGGCCGCGTGCAATGCACGCAGGCCGATGTATCCAGTGAAGCGGATTGTATTCGTCTGATTCAAGAGACCGTCGACACCTTCGGTCGGCTGGATATTTTGGTGAACAACGCTGGAACGACGGATTTCTTACCATTTGCCGATCTTTCACGATTGACGGATGAGCATTGGGATAAGGTCTATCAAACGAACGTAAAGGGAGCCTTTTACTGTGTTCGTGCGGCACAACCCCACTTAGCGAAGGCGGAGGGAGGCGGAGAAATCGTCAATATTACTAGCGTGGCAGGCATGATTGGAAATGGGAGCTCGATTGCCTATTGTGCCTCCAAGGCCGCTTTGATCAATATGACAATCTCCTGCGCGCGCGCCCTAGCTCCCGAAGTGCGAGTGAACTCGGTCGCCCCTGGCTTCATTGCGGATCATTGGACCCAGGCTGGGTTAGGGGAGCAGTACGGTGCTGCGAAGGCCGGGCATGAAAGTCGGGCGGTTCTGGGCAAGGTTTGTGAGCCTAAAGACGTGGCGGCAGCTGTGATGGGCCTCATTCAAGGCTCAGACATGGTGACAGGCCAAAATGTTGTCTGTGACGGGGGAATGACGATCGGACCTCGATAACGAGTTTATAAAACCGGCTCAAAAGGCGGTCTGGACACAAAAAAACCGGAAAGAATGACTCTTTCCGGTTCGAAATCGTGGGAAATCCCCTAGAGATCGGCGTAGCGAGCTGCAAGCATCGCTGAAAACTTAGCCACTTTCATTCGGCGTCGTTTCTTTTCGCTAGGCTTCTCGAAGTGGCGATGATTGCGCACTTGCTTCAGAGTTCCTTCGCGATCGATCTTCTTTTTCAGGCGTCGCAGCGCCTTTTCTACGGGTTCTCCTTTTTTCAGGCGTATCTCTGTCAATTTATCTCACTTCCTCTCTTCATTGCCGGGGGCATTTTGTTCTTCTTTGGCCCCCAGTCAGACTTGGGAGATCGGAGAGTAGAGGCAACATTCAGGGCTGTCAACAAGTCACTTTGTCGATCTTTGCTCCGCTCGAGCCCAATCGGGGCACCGAGAAGCGGATTTCCTGTGAATAACGTTTTAAATAGCTAACCCAGAGCAAGTTAGGTTGTGATGAAGATGTGGGTAAGTCTGAGGTTTAATGGGGTTTCGCAAGGAAAAGTCGCTCGAATGTCTGAATTTGGAAAGGTTTCGCACGATCTGTGACGCTTCGCTTGCTCTCGCCTGCTCAGACGGGCAGACTTTCCGCGATGCGAGAACTGATACGGTCTTGGACCGAATCGATAGAGACCATTGTACTCGAGGTTATCGAGGGACATAGAAAGAGCAATCGGGCTGCTTTCGTGCGCACGGTCCTGTTCTGCTTGTCTCAGGTCTTTAAGACCGCCGTCAAGATCCGGCATTTCCTCTATCACTTCCGCATTCTCCGGGACTCTACCCTAGGGGTTCAGGTGATCGCGATTGGGAATCTAACGGTGGGAGGAACCGGTAAGACACCCGTCGTCGAAAAATTCGCTCGTGAGCTTCAGGATGAGGGGCGAAAAGTGGCGATTCTTTCGCGGGGGTATCGTTCCAAGCCTGCACCCTTTCATAAAAGGCTCGTGAACCGACTCCTATTCCGGAATGAGACGACTCCTCCGCGAGTGGTTTCTGACGGCAAAGCCTTACTTTTGGATTCAGAGATGGCCGGGGACGAGCCTTATATGTTGGCCTCGAATCTGAAAGACGTGGTCGTTTTGGTCGACAAGGACCGAGTCAAGAGTGGCCGGTATGCTATTCAGCGTTTCGGCTGTGATACGCTGTTGCTCGACGATGGTTTTCAATATTGGAAGCTGCGTGGGCGACGTCACGACGTCGTCCTGATTGATTTCCAAAAGCCGTTCGGAAACGGCTACATGCTACCGAGGGGGATCTTGCGCGAGCCTCCTTCGCATTTGCGTCGAGCAGGGACGATTTTCATCACCAAAAGCAGTGGCGATACCGGTGAGCTGCGAAAGCAGATCTATCGGCACAATCCCAACGCGGGTATCATTGAATGCGTGCATCATCCCTTGTTCTTTGAAGATGTGTTTACGGGAGAACGCCTGTCCTTGGAGAAAGTGAAGGGCTTGAAGGTTGCGACGCTAAGTGGGATTGCTCAGCCTGAGAGTTTTGAGCAAAGTCTAATCGAGTTAGGTAACCAGCTGGTATATCAGCGCCGTTTCGCAGACCATCACCGCTACTCTCAGCAAGAAGTCATTGATGTGATCAATCGCAGTGTGAAGCGGGGGGCGTCGATGATCATCACAACGCAGAAGGACGCAGTTCGGTTTCCCAAGATCGATCGGCGGGATATCCCGCTCTTCTTCATGCGAGTGGAAATCAAAATCATGAAGGGGGCTGCGGATTTTCATGATTGTGTGGGCAAGATCTGTTTTCGCTAAGGAATGACGACTGTAACTTATTACCTAATCATGTCGGTTGTTTCCGTGCTCCGGTGTTTGCCCCTTGTCTGGGTGGCTCGATTGGGGAGAAAACTTGGTGGGCTTGCTTATCATCTGGATAAGCGTCACCGAAAGCGGGCTTTGGCTAATCTGCACAAGGTGTTCGGTGATGAATGGGAACCGAGCAAGATCGTCTCTACGGCGAAGGAAAACTTCCGCCGACTGGGGGAGAACTACGCCTGCGCGATCAGGGCGGCCTACATGTCAGATGAAGAGTTGAGCCCGCATGTTGAAGTGAAGGGGGCCGAGCACCTCGTCGATCCGGAAAATCCGGAACAAGAGCAGAATCGAATTTTTGCGATTGGGCATTTCGGAAATTTCGAACTTTATGCACGGCTGGGAGATTTACTCGATTTCAAGAAGCCGGGCACGACGTATCGAGCGCTGAAGAATCCAGCCGCAAATCGCGTGATGGAGGAGATGCGGGGACGATCACGTTTGACTTATTTTGAGCGGAAGCGAGATGTGAAGTTCTTGAAAGAAAGTCTACGTGAGGGTGGGTGGTCTCTGGGGATTCTTTGCGATCATCATGCGGGTGGCGGTGGCATTCCGAGTCGCTGTCTTGGCCACCTCTGCTCGGCCAGTCCGGCGCCTGCGGTTTTGTCCCTGCGATATCGAGCGAAGCTCTATTCGGCGTTTGTTTTTCGAACCTCTCTAGCACGTTGGGTGATCGAAGTGAGGCCGGAAATTCCCTTGCGGAATGAAGAGGGTCCCTTGGGAATCAAGGAGATCACCCAGAAGGTTCAGGACGTGATCGGGGAATCCGTTCGTCAAGATCCGGCCAATTGGTTTTGGGTGCATAATCGGTGGCGAACGAAGGGGAAGGCCTTTGCTCGATTCAATGAGGAAGGCGGCCCTGAGGCGGGTAGCAAAGGGGGCAAATAGTCCTTTAACGCTTGTGAAAATCGACCTGCACGACATCGAGTTTGGTTATCGATCGGATGCCCCCTTGTTTCGCATTCCGAGTTTTTCAATTGCATCGGGTGAGGCCGTTGGTGTCTTCGGCCCCAGTGGTGCCGGGAAGACAAGTCTCCTGAAACTCTTAGCCGGCATCTGTTTGCCTACCAAAGGGCGCATCGATATCGGTGGCACAAGCCTCAACGATTTGAGCGACGCCGACCGGCGTCAGTTCCGAAACGAACGCGTTGGACTCGTTTTCCAAGATTTTCGCCTTCTTGAGTATCTATCCGTTAAGGAGAATATACTGCTTCCCTTCCGGATCGGCGCCGGGCGATCCCCGACGGCAGCCGATCGAGCTCGGGCGGATGAGCTCGTGAATCGACTCGAGTTGCGTGATCGTGTTTCAGCGTCTCCCCGGGCTCTGTCTCAGGGGGAACAACAGCGGGCTGCGATTGGTCGAGCTCTGATTGCTTCTCCTCAAGTGATTCTTGCGGACGAGCCCACTGGGAACCTGGATCAGCGGAACAAGGGCCGCATTCGCGACCTTCTTCTGGAACATTCTCGGAAGCATAAAGTCACCTTGGTGATGGTGACTCATGATCTCGCCCTGTTGGATGACTTTGAAAGGGTGTTGGATTTTTCCGAGTTTGAGACGGGAGGTAAGGTGGCATGATTGGGCACTTGTTTCTCGCTTGGCGTTATGTGTGTTTTCATCGTTGGCGAACTTTTCTTCTCCTGGTTTGCCTGACACTCACGGGGGTTTTGCCGATCTCCATCCGGCTGCTCGTGTCGACGTTTGAGCAATCTCTTTGGAGTCGGAGTGAGCAGACGGCGATGGTGGTCGGCGCAAAAGGGAGTCGATTTGATTTGGTGCTCCACGCTTTGTATTTTCGGGCACGAACGCCTGAGCTGATCTCAATGGCCGACCTTAAGAGGGTTGCCGATACAAGGTTCGGTCAGGTTATCCCACTTTTTGCGCAATACCGCGCCCGCGGTTTTCCCATCGTCGGGACTTCACTCGACTATTTCGATTTTCGTAACTTAGGTGCTGAGAGTGGACGCTTGTTCATCCATCTTGGTGAGTGTGTGATTGGATCTGCGGTGGCGCGTGAGCTCGAGCTTTCTGTGGGGGACACACTGATGTCAGATCCCGAGAACGTGTTCAACATCGCAGGAGAGTACCCTCTCAAGATGCATGTCGCAGGCATTCTTGCTGCATCCGAATCAGTGGATGATCGAGCGGTTTTTGTGGACACGAAAACGGCCTGGGTGATTGCTGGGATCGGACACGGGCACGAGTCGCTTGAGCCCGATGATGACGAGTCGAAACTTTTGAAAAAGGAGGGCAGCCACCTCGTGGCCAATGCGGCCGTCATGCCCTTCATGGAGGTGACTGAAAAGAATCGGAAT
Organism: uncultured Verrucomicrobiota bacterium; assembly: GCA_964342405.1. Classification (GTDB taxonomy): domain Bacteria; phylum Verrucomicrobiota; class Verrucomicrobiia; order Limisphaerales; family AAA164-E04; genus UBA2970. The sequence goes on from CAYFGX010000030.1 coordinate 66,665, forward strand.
TCGTTTCATTTCCACGCGGAAGAGAATGAGCTTCCACTGTCGGCACTTTTGGTCAATCCAGTCGATCAGAAATCGAGTACTCTCTTGAGAGGTCGATACGAAGGAGCGGAATCTCAGCTGCAAGTGCTACGCCCGCGCGATGTGGTCTCTGAGATGATTGCGATGGTGGGGCGATTGCAACAGTTCCTGAACGTCAACTTTGTCGTCGTGGCGATTGTTTCGTTTCTCTTCTTACTCTTGGTTGTGCTGTTGTCTCTGCGCTTGCGTGAGAAAGAGATCGAGACACTTTTTCTGCTAGGTTGTCGACGGGGAACGGTCTGGAGTGTTGTGGCTCTGGAGCTCGGCTTGGTGTTTCTTGGAAGCTTGGTGCTGACCGGCTTGTTGGTCTATGTCGCACAATCTCAGATTGAATCTTGGCTCGTTCGAGTCTTTGCTTAGTTGCAGTACGTGATGAAAGAATTGATTAACGGCATTGCGGTATTCTGGCTGGTACTTTTTCTATCGTTAGGCACGGGGTGTGGCGACGATTCTTCAAGTGCAGATGCCGTAAGCAGCGTGAAGCAGAATCGAACCACTCCGCAAGTGTACGTGGTGAACTATCCCTTGTATTACCTGACTCAACGTATCGCTGGGGATCACTTGGATGTAATTTTGCCTGAAGCAAGTGGGACGGATCCCGCTTTCTGGAATCCGTCGGATGAGGATGTTCAGGGCTATCAATTGGCGGACTTGGTGATCCTATGGGGAGCGGACTATGCCAAGTGGGTAAAACGAGTCTCTTTGCCCAATAGCCGTCTCGTGGATTCGGGAGAGTCGATCCGAGATCAATACATCCACGATGAAGAGGCTGTGACTCACAGTCATGGGAATTCGGGGGCTCATTCGCACGGAGCGACGGCCTCTACAACTTGGTTAGATTTTGAACTTTTGGCGAAACAAGCGCGAACGGTTCATGAAACGTTAGCCACACGCTTTCCTCAACATGCCATCGATTTTGAAACTGCGTTCCGAGCTTTGGAAGCGGACCTGAAAGCACTCGACGATCAGGCTCGAGCGTCCGTCCCAGATTCCTTTGAAGGCGTTCTTTTTGCGTCGCACCCCCACTACCAATACTTTGCTCGCCGCTACGGACTTGAGATCATGAACTTTCATTGGGAGCCTGGGCTCACGCCGCCGAAGGAAGAGTGGGCTCGATTTCAGGAACGGCTGCGAGAAACGCCTACGAAGTGGATGCTCTGGGAAGGCTCCCCGAGTGAACCGGCTCGCGAACGCATGGAGGAATTGGGAGTGACACCGATCGTCTTTCCAACTCTGGCAGGGATTCCAGAAGAGGGAGACTTTCTGTCTGGAATGAAGGCGACCCTTGAGACTCTCCGGGTCGCTTGGCAAAAGGGATAAGCTTATTCTTGGAAGGTGCTCGTTCAGCGCGCGACTGAGGGCGTGAAGCGGAGAAAGGATTGACTTAAAACGGGCTCAATAGCCTTGCGAAAAGTGGCTGTTCCTGTGTTCGACGTTTGAATCGTCGAGAACGGGATCCAGGTTGTAAGGTCCGATGACGCTTCGATGAGGTAGCGGGTATTGGCCGGGCCTTTGAGTTGGAGGACGAGATCTTTCCCATCAATCGAAGCATGAACTTCAGCCGCCTTCTCAGGCAGGAGCTCGATGGGGAGCCACCGAACGACCCGGGTGGATGCCGAATTGCTACTGTCCTCGATAGTTAATTTCACAGTGTGCAAACCGTCTTCCAGTTCACGGAATTCAGGGGAAGGGAATACTTGGAGTTGGACTTTTTCGCTGGCTTTGATGGTGCCGTTGCTAGTCGCCAGCGCCAAGCGGGGGTCGTCGAGGGATGCGGTCCAGTTTCCGGTTTGCGTGCCTAGGTTTTCGATTTCGAATTCGTAGAGTGGGAGGTTTTCATTGACGGGGCGATGAACTTGCCGTGAGAGCTGTTCGTCGGGAAGGACGAGGAGGGCTGAAGCGTCTCCTTCGACAATCACTCGCGTGGTTGTTCGAAGCGGTGGAATTTTTTCGGAAACGGGTCTGAAGGTGATGATTCCCTCGTGAACACCTGGGCGGAGATTGTTGATGGCCGGGTTGAATCTGACAGAGAGTGTTTCACTCACTCCGGCAGCGAGTGTGGCTTCCATGGGATCCACGTCGATCCAGGAAGTGTCGGACTCAATGGTCCAGTCGATGATTCGATCTCCATCATTGTTGAGCGTGTAAATTCGACTCAACGGATTAAAGGGGCCGCCCTGCGATCCACTTGCTGCGAGCGGTGTGGAGGGGGCGATATTCCAATGGGCGTCTTCTCCATTGATCACGAGCTGAAGGCGCCGATCCACACTGCCTGTTCCGGTGGTGAGATTGCGAAATTGGATGCTTGAAAAGTGGCTGCCGGGAGACAGGGTTGAGGCCGTGGGGCTGATCCGGATCCCCACGGCCGCGGCCTGTCCTGCCCCCAAAACGCCCTGCGTTTTTGAGAGGAGAACCCATTCCTGATCTGCATTTGCTTGCCAAGTAATCGGGGCAGATCCGGTGTTTAAAAGTTCGAAGTCTGGGTGGCTCTGAGCGGTGTTGCCTGAAAGTTCTCGAACTGCCAGGAGATCCCGCTCTGGGCCGACGATCATTCCGTTGCTGGAGAGGGGTGTGAATACGTAGGTTTGCTCATTCCTGAGATTGCGGCTTCCGTTCACGGAATGCTTGGCCGCCAGAAAGCCTCCGTGATTTTCCACTCCGATCGTAGCGCTCGCTCCGCCCCCTTGGGCGCTGCCCGGCTGTATTTCTTGATATTGGAAAATGATGCGTTGCGTTCCTTCTTCGAGAGCGGCTTGGAAGGTGAGCGGCGATCCCCCACCCGAAGCGGCATGGGGAACGCGATCCCAGGTTACGACGAATTTACGGTTTGGGGCTTCACCGGTGGTGCCGTAAAGGATTCGACCGCCCCGCGAAGGATCGAGATCATCCCAGTAGGGGCAAATGAGGGCGTTTGGCGTGGCTGCATCTGGGATCGACTGGTTGAGGGCGATGTCTAAGTCTTCTTCGTCGAATCCCAGAATGCCGTTCGAACCGATCATGATTTCATCCTGAGCACGGGCGTAGAACGGAAACAGAAAGGGGAGCGGTATTGGCGCTGAAACATCGTTGTCGCCAAGGCGGAGTGTGGTTGGGTTATCGAGGGTAATCCAGTTGAAAAAATCAAACTCCACTCGGTAGTTCGCAAGAATCGGGATGCTTTGTGTGCGGCTCACCGAAAAGCCATCACTGGACTCGATTCGAAGGGTGACAGGGAAATTGCCTGCCCGATTGAAGGTGTGGCTCGGATTGGCCAGACCTTGTAGTGACTGGCCATCGCCGAAATCCCAGAACCAATTCGTGACGTCACCGAGAGAGCGATCTTCGAAGCGGACCTGCAGGGGCGGGGCTCCACCGCTCGGAGACATCGTGAACCCTGCAATCAGATCGGGCCCCAGGGACAAGGCGAGATTGAGCCGGCCGCCCGACACGCATCGACCACGTAAGGCAGGGAGCGGATCGGTGGTGGCTAGAATGCGCGCCGCGATTTCGGTGGCGCTGGCGTTGGGGAAATGGGCTCTCATTAAAGCCGCTGCGCCGGCCACGATAGGGCTCGACATCGAGGTGCCACTGGTCGTTTGATATGCCTGATCTGAGTTGCCCCAAGTCGAGAGAATCGCATTGCCCGGTGCGGCTAGGTCGACGGTGGTGGCGCCGTAGTTTGAGTAACCGGCCAGGGTGTCCCGATTCGTGGTGGCCGCGACGGAGAGGATATTGTTTTGGGCATAGTTGGCCGGATAGAGCGGCACGACATCGTTGTTTCGGCGCTCGTTGCCTGCTGCCGCGACGATGATCACATCGGCTTGGAGGGCCAGGCTGATGGCTCCGTTGAGTGAGCCTGAAAAGGCGTTGCTCCCCCAACTGGTATTGATGACTTTGGCTCCGTTTGCGACCGCGTAGTTGATGCATTGGATGGCGTCGGATGTGGCGCCCTCTCCAAATCGGTTGAGGAAACGTAGCGGCATGAGCTGCACTTTCCAAGCGACTCCGGTAACCCCCAGTTGGTTGTTTCCCACCGCGCCTACGAGGCCGGTGACGTGCGTGCCGTGACCCGCATCGTCCGCTGGGTCACCTGAGTCTAGGATGGCGTTGATGCCGTGAATGTCATCGACGTACCCGTTGTTATCGTCGTCGATTTGGTTGCCCGGAATTTCCTTCGGGTTGCGCCATAGGTTGGCACGGAGATCTTCGTGAGTGGTTCGAGCGCCCGTGTCGATAATACCTACGATAATTGATTCGGCATCGTGCCGAATGTCCCAGCCTTCAAGTGCGTTGATATCAGCGTTCCGAAGTCCTCCGGTTTGACCTGAGTTGTCCAAGTGCCAGAGACTTCTGTCTGTGAATGAAGGGTCGTTGGGAAGATTGGTTGAATGGATGAGATAGTCGGGCTCAACCAGTTCAAAGAGGCCAGAATTCAGGCAGCGCCCAAGGGCTGAAGAGACGTCGTGATCTTGACCGAGTTCCCATAGCTGCAGCCGGTCGAGCATGGGGTAGCGCCTCAAAACCTTCGCGTTGAACTCTTCGAATAGGGCCATGACTTCGTCGTGTGAAGCCAAGGCATCCGCCCGGACGAGTAGTCGGTTTGGAACATGGGCTTGGAGGGGGACACCCCGCTCGATGCTCGCTTCTAGACCCGCGAGTGAGAAGATGAAGACGGAGATTGAGAGGAGCCACGCTGACGGCGATCGCAACCACCTCGTGCGTTCATTCCGGTTGCTCAGCAACAGGCTATTTTGTGGGTTCTTCACTCCTCAGATACAGGGGCGTTGAGCCTTGTAAAGTAAGGTGGGGCGATCACTTCCCTGGGTCGCATCCACGTCGAGTACTCGGTCTAGTTAGCACTCGACTAGAGAACTAACCGCCCCACCTTTGCCTACGGATTGGAAGGATCGTTCGGCATTTACAACATGGCTTAACGCCGAGTGGAATGGTTGCATGATTTGTGCCAACTAATCTGTGGTGTGGTCTTCGCGGTCGAGGGAAAGGGCTGGCGTTGAATTGCGGGTGATATACCTGAAGAATGTTCCATACACGGAGTCAATCTGGAAGCCATGGACACCCTGCTTTAGCAAACGCTTCACATCGCGTTCAGCGAGTGTTTGATGATTCTCCCTGGGATAACGAAAAGTATTGATGGCCGGTAGAATCACTACGGCCGCACGCTTGAGTACCTGAACATCCTCTGGGGGCAGATGTTTAGGAAGCCCGAACCAGAATCGATGGGGCAATAGGAGGCGTTCGCCTCGGCGAAGGCGTGTGAGTTCGTCACTTGTCAATGTGAAGCGGGCATGTTTGAGATTCGCACGTGCTTGGGGTGTTCCGGTGAAGGTGATGGTCGCATTCTCAAATCCGTAGATTTGGATCAGATGGTCAATCCGTTTTAAGAAGGGAATATCTTCCTTGCCCGTTTTGATGTCGAGCATGAGCCCCAATTGCTGGCGTTTGCATTCTGCTAGCGCTTCCTCGAAGAGGATGATCCTTTCGCCTCCTTGAAGATAGCGGATGTCGCGTATCTGGGCCGCGGTGAGCTCTGCGATGGTTTCAGGACGACCGCAGGCTTTTTTGAGGCTGCGATCGTGGAAGACGATGGGAATCCCGTCGCGGCTTCGACGAATATCGAGTTCGACCATGTCGTATCCGCTCTGTCCGGCGAGCCGAATCGCGTTGCGAGAGCATTCCGGAGATTGCTCCGTGATGACTCCTCCGCGATGGGCGATGAGAATGGGATAAAGCCTTGCCAGTAAGTTGTGAGAATTGTGTTCGGAGAAGTCGACGCGAAGTTGAGCCAGGAGGGGAGTAACGCAGGTCAGCCACAAGATTAACCAGAGGGGGAGGCGGCTCCCCTGAGGAAACTTGGGCACACTCTTCGATGGGTGCTTGGAGATCATGATGCCAGTTCCGCAGCGACGAACTGTTGGAGGAATCGTTGACTCTGGCGCAGGGCGCCTTTTCGGGATTCTAGGTTCTTTTCGTAAGGCCGGTCTTCCACCTCAATACAAACTGGGCCCGAGTAGTCTTGCTCGCTGAGAATGGAGAAAAAATGAGACCAATTGACATTCCCTAGGCCGGGGAGTTTAGGCGTATGGTATTGCAGGGGCGTCCCCAGAATGCCGACATCGTTCAACCGGCTCTGATCGACCCGCGCATCCTTGGCATGGATGTGGAACAGCTTTGAGGCGAACTCGATCAAAGCCGGACCTTCCTCAATGTGCTGCCAGACAAAGTGAGAAGGGTCATAGTTGAGACCGAAAGAATCGCTCGAAATATCGTGGAACATTCGCCGCCACACCTCCGGGCAGTAGGCTAGATTTTTGCCGCTGGGCCATTCGTCATTGCTGAAATACATGGGGCAATTTTCGATCGCAATCTTTACGTCGTTTTCCTCGGCCAGCTTGACCAGGGGGCACCAGACTTCCAGAAACCGAGGCCAGTTCTCGTCGATGGACTTACTCGGATCTCGGCCGATGAAGGTGTTCACCACGTTGACGCCCAACTTGGGGGCGGCCTGGATGATCTGTCGAATCTGCTCAATCGCCACCTCGGCCTCTGCGGGATCGGGAGTCAGAGGGTTGGGGTAATAACCGAGGCCGCTGATCTCAATGTTGAGGCTGGCTACCTGGGATTTGATCTCCCCGGCGACTTGATCATTCAGGGTGGCGGTGTCGATGTGGGTGACACCCGCGTAGCGACGTTCCGCTGCTCCCACGGGCCAACACATCAGCTCGACGCAAGAGAATCCCTCTTTTGCCGTGAATTCGAGTACCTCCGTCAGTGAGAGATCCGGCAGAATCGCGCTTACAAAACCAAGCTTCATAGCGTCACGCTAGCAGTTGCCTTCAAAAGGCTCAATGCTTTCGACCTGCGTCTGAGAGGCGAGAATCGCAGCGCTCGCTTTTTTCGCCTTTGGAGCTGCTTTACTTCTGATTGCCTACTTCCTCAATTCCTAGGACTTCAAGAAAGCCTGAGATATTAGAGTGAGGTCCATCGTTCTGTTTGATGGCTTCGTTGAATCGCTTCGCAGAGTTGAATCTCGCGATGCCCTTCGTCGAATGTGGGGAAAGGACAAGGCGCCTTGAAGTCCCCTCGAGCGATGTAATCGTAGAAGGCTCGGAAGCACATTTTGAAGGTGTCGGGGTAACCCTCGCTATGCCCGCCCGGATAGTCTGTAAAGCCTTGGGCACGGGCCGAAAGCAGGCTTGGGTCTTTGATTAGTGTTTCGTTTGCTTTGGATCGATGACCAATCGAGAGTTGGTTGGGCGTTTCACTATTCCAGGAGAGGGTTTGTTTCGCTCCAGAGAGATCGAAGCTCAGTGAGTTCTTTTTGCCCGCCATGGCTTGGGAAACAAAGAGGCATCCCTTGGCTCCGTTCTCGAATCGCAGCAGGATGCTCCCTAAGTCTTCCGTTTCGATCGGAATTTCTTCGAGCTCGGTTGGAATGTCCGTCTTGCCTGAGAATGTTTCGACCTCGCCCTTGGGTTTGCGCCGGACCGGATGGATGGTGTGGAGGTCAGCCAAGACGGCGCTGACTTTCTGTTGGGTGATAGTTTGAATGAGATCAAGCCAGTGCGTGCCGATATCGGCTACGGCTCTCAGTGCGCCGCCTTCCGAGGACAAGACTCGCCAATTGTAATCTGTATCGTAGAGGAGCCAGTCTTGGACGTAGCTGCCTGTTACTGAATGAATATCGCCCACTTGCCCGTTTTGGACGCGCTCGCGCGCCTCGAGGCAAAGGGGATAGAAGCGGATGTTGTAGTTCACACCCGTGGCGACCCGATGCTGTGAGGCAAGGCGAACCAGTTCAGCGGATTCGTCGGTGTTCATAGCCAAGGGCTTTTCACACAAGACATGTTTGCCGGCCTCGATGGCGGCCTTGGCTGAGGCGAAATGAAATCGGTTGGGGGTCGTAATATGCACAGCCCCGATTTCAGGGTCTGCCAAGAGTGCCTCCAAACTTTCATAGGCAATCGGGATGCCGAATCGCTCTGCTGCCTTCGCGGATTTCTCAGGGCTTGAACCAAGAATTCCCGCGACCTCTAATCCCGCGCGCTGGAGTCCTTCGGCATGAGTCCCTCCCATGAAACCGGTCCCTGTGATCGCTACCTTCATTGTGCTGCTACTCTGGTGTTTGGTTTTAGTTTTCTGGCAGTTGGGCCATGAATGCCGCGGCTTTCCCGGTTCCACCGAGGATTCGAATTCGCTCCGTGACTTTTGGGATGTAGCGCTTGGAAACGAACGTTTGTTGTCCGTTGTCCATGGCGCTGACTTTAAAATCTTGGTGACTCTTATCGAGCTTCTCGGCGTGGCTCTCGAAATACTCCCGGGAAGCCTGGGAGCGGATTAGGAGGGATTCGGAGGACCAATTGACCTTCGCCGTGCCGGCCTCAACGGCTTCCTTCAAAGCCTCGTTGGAAAGGCCGGATGAACCGTGCAGAGCCAAGCCGATGGGGCGTTGGCAGATGTCTGAGGCTAGGCTTTGGTGTTTACGAATCGCGTCGGGATCGACAGCGTTGCCACCGGCGAGACCGTGCTGCGTCCCGACGCCGGGGGCCCACAGGGCTAGATGCCCCGGATGTTGCTTCTCGACAGCTCCGAAAACCTTTTGTGTGTCTTCTATAGGGCTAACGCCTTTGTCCACACCGGCCTCCATTTCGAGTGTAGCCTTCTGACCTTGCGCCTCAGCCACTTCGCACAGCTTGTTCATCATTGAGATATTCTCTGATGCGGACAGTTCGGAGGAATCAAGGGAAATGCTCGAAGCCCTAACGAGAAATTCCTGGTCGTGGAAAGCCACCGGAAGGCCGCGGATGGCAGCGCTCAGAATCGATTCAGTCTCCGGACCCTTGATGTGATCGGTATGAAAAATGACCGGAGTGCGGAGGAATCTCTCCGAGTTGGCTAAGGCCGCAAGTTGGAGCAAATAACGGGTCATCCCCAAGAGAGGATCACCGGCACCGAAGCTGCGACCGGTCAACTGCCAGAGGCTGGTCTCGATAATGATCGGTGCATCCACTTCTTTCGCTGCCTCGAGGCAGTCGGTGAGCGCAGCGGGGCTGTCGGCATTGACGGCGAGGAGTGCGAATTTTTCGCTCGTGGCATACTCGTAAAGCAAGCGAGATTGATTTGGATTGAGAAGCATAGCTTGTATCCCTCTACGAGATCATTAGGTCATTAGGAATTGGGTTCGATGCACACCTTGAGGGCTTCACCGGATTCCATGAGAGGGAAGGCTTCGGTCACGCGGTCGAGGGGTAAGGTATGGGTGATGATTTTGTCTGCTGGAAAACGGCCGCTTTGAATCAAGGCTTGCGAAGCTTGAAAGTCGCTCATTTTCTCTGAGTAGGATCCGCTGACCGTGATTTCCTTGTAGTGCAGGTGATTGGTGTTCAAGACCGCCGTCGGTGCGGATTTTGGAAGTCCTCCGAAGAATTCGACTCGACCTCCTTTGCCCGCGATCTCAAGCGCATCCGCTTGGGCATGAGCGTTGCTGCAAGCGACGATCACGACGCTGGGACCGAGTCCGTCCGTCAGCTTCATCATCTCGTCGATATGACCCCCGTCACGATCCACTTGAATGGTGCCGTCAATATCGAATTTCTCCGCCATCTTGAGGCGAGCCTCAAGGGTGTCCAACATCCATACCTTCTGCGCCCCTTGGAGTCGGGATACCGCTGCGTGCATCACGCCGATGGGGCCCGCTCCAATGATGGCGACCGTGTCGTGGAGGCCGATCTGAAGTCTGCCATGGGCATTGATCACGCAGCCCAGAGGCTCGGCGAGTCCCATGTGATTTGAAGGAATGTCGTTCTCAACCTTGAAGAGATGCCCGTTGCGAACTCCAGCTGCGGGAACCTTCATGAGGGGAGCGAAGGCGCCGTCGTAGTGATAGGACATTGTCGTGCGGCCTGTGCAAAGGTTGGCTCTTCCCGCTTTGCAGTATCGGCACGTACCGCAAGGAAGCACGATGTACATCACAACCCGATCACCCACCTGGACATTCGCATCTTGGTCGGCTCGGCTTTCAACGACCCGAGCGCAGAACTCGTGTCCCAAGACTCGCGGTGGGGCGATCTTTTTGTCGCCGTGCCGGAAGGTCCTCAGATCTGTTCCACACACACAACACGCGTCAATCGAGAGGAGAATCTCTCCTTCTTCGAGGGTGGGCTCGCTGACGGATTCGACCAGAAGGTTTTCTTTGCCGTGATAAACTGCTGCTTTCATGAATCTGTTGGGGGCGTTTAACTCATCCAGTTCTGGGCGGCGCTCACTGTCCACTTCTGCGTGATCTTTTTGCCTTGGGTCCAGAATCTCAGTCCGTCCTCTCCAGTAATGTCGCCCGTTCCGAAACGCGAATCATTCCATCCGCCAAACGAGAAGGGCTCACGGGGGACAGGGACGCCAATATTGATACCAATCATCCCTGCGTTGGCATGAGTCTCAAAGTGACGAGCGGTGGCCCCGTTGGTGGTGTAGATGGACGCCGCGTTTCCGTACGGGTTGGATCGTTCAATGTCGAGCGCTTCGTCGAGCGTGTCGACCCGTAGAACCGTGAGAACGGGCCCGAATATCTCATCGCAAGCACAGGAAGCGCTGGGTTGAACGCCGTCAATGACGGTCGGGCCGACGTAGTAGCCGGCTTCTTTTCCTGGGACCGTCACGTTGCGTCCATCGACGAGAATGTTCGCTCCTGCTGCTTCTGCCTCGGTGATGTAACGCTCGATTCTCTCTTTAGATGCTTGATTGATGATGGCTCCTAGATTCTTTCCAGGAATACCCTGCTTCATCTCATCGCAAATCGCCGACAAGATATGGTCGCACTCTCCGACGAGGATTAGCACGCTTGCAGCCATGCACCGTTGCCCGGCGCAACCCGTGGCTGAGGAGGCGACGTTCTTGGCTGTGATGGCGACATCGGCATCGGGGACGACCACCAAATGATTCTTAGCCCCTCCAAGGGCAAGGACTCGCTTGCCAGCCTGAATTCCTCGTTGATAGACGGATCGTGCGGCAGGTGTAGAGCCCACGAAGGCGGCCGCTGAGATTCCGCTGTGATCCAGAATCTGTTCTACCGTCGAGCGGTCTCCCTGGAGCACGTTGAACACGCCTGGGGGAAGTCCGGCTTCGTCGAGTAGTTCCGCCAGTTTGACCGGCGTCATCGGAACCTTTTCTGATGGTTTGAGAATGAATGTGTTGCCACAAGCGATTGCCAGGGGAAACATCCAGAGAGGGACCATAGCTGGAAAGTTGAAAGGACTGATTCCGGCTACCACACCGAGCGGGAAGCGACGGGTGTAACAATCGACGCCCCCGCTCACCTCCAGGAGTCCCCCGGTTTCAATCGCGGGAAGGCTGCAAGCATACTCGACGACTTCGAGCCCCTTGCGAATCCCTGCCTCGGACTCAGCTTCTGTCTTACCGTTTTCCGCGGAGACGAGCTGGGACAGTTCTTTGATATGTGCCTCGACCAGAGCTTTGAATCGGAAAAGGGGCTGAACGCGTTCTTTCGAGGGTGATTGACTCCATGAAGCGAAGGCGTCCGTCGCTGTGCGAACGACCTGATCGATGCTCGCTGTCGCACCCATCGACACTTCCCCGAGACTGCGTCCGTCGATGGGGGATTCCACCTGGAGGGTGTTCTCCTCGCTGGGGCAATGACGTTGTCCGTTGATGTAGTGCGGGATGGACTTGGATTCTGACGACGACATTCGGATTTCTTTGGCTGACTCTGTTCCGTGGCGGGGCAGAGCTTAGGGCGAAAAGGGGCGTAAGTTAAGAGATTTATCGACGTATACGGTTCCCTGGCTTGCCTGAGCGATGGCTTTTCGTTAGAAGGAATCCATTCTATGGCATTAACGGTCAAGTTCACGCGTGCACGAATTCAGGGTTTGGCCTTGGCTCGTTTGGGAAATCCATTGCGAAGCGGTGTTTTGCAGACCTCAAAGGAGCTCTGCCACTACGAGTCGTCGGAAGCAGAGTTGCTGACTCATTGCTTCTTGAAGCCGTTTCGAGTGATGGACGAACATCGCTTCCATCACGAACAGTCTTTGGAGCAGAACCGGGTGTATCAATATGCCAAGGCGATCTTTGCCGATGGGGCAAGTCTACTTGAGAATGCAGCTAAGATTGCTCAACGTTTGTTTGAAAAGTCGGACCATCCGAATATCAAACCGGGCGACTTGTGCATCTCGGTTGTCGAGGGACTCGTTGTGAATGGGAAACTCACGTCCGCCCTGTGTATTGTAAAGTGTGAGAACACGGTGCCGTTCCTGCAGATTTCAGTTGAGAATGGAGACCTCCATCTGATGACGCACCAAGGAATCTATCCGGACAAGATCGATAAGGGCTGTTTGGTCTTCAACGATCAAGAAGACGAGGGATACTCCGTGCTGGTGTTCGACAAAGGAGGGGCGGATCCGCTGTTTTGGAATCGGCAGTTCTTAGGGGTGGTGCCTCGTACGAACGATGATTTTCTGACCAAACGCTATTCGGAGCTTTGTATGGAATTTGCGAAACGAGGGCTGCCCGAATCGACTCCTCAAGAATCGCGTTATCAACTGGCTAATCGGGCGGTCAATTATCTGGTGGATGCCGAAGAGTTTGATCGGGAATCATTCGAATCCAAGGCATTGAAGGAACCGAAGCTCATCGACCAGTTCCAAGATTTCAAGACCGACTACGAAGAGGACAATGGCTTCACCTTGGACGATCGATTTACCGTCGCCAAGGACATCGCGACCAAAGCCAAAAAACGATTGAAAGGGACTCTCAAACTGGACACCGGCGCAGAGATTCGCTTCAAGTCGGACTTTATTGACGACGCGGATAGCCTTTTTGAACAGGGCTTCGATGATGCCCGCGGAATGCGTTACGTGAAGATCCTTTTCAACGAGGAGTGTTAGGACCTCCAGGATTAGGGGCGTGTCGTTGCCCTACTTCTGTGTCCGGCGCTTGCCTTCTTTTGAAATGGCCATCGACTGACGTCGTTTAAGGCTCTTGATGTGTTCGGTGCGACGAAATCGCAAAGCGGACCAATCCTCGTCGATCGCGACCTGTCGCACGCCTTCGAAGCCAGCCTTCCCAAGAGCTTGCCAACCGGTGTCTCGGTTGAATTCACATTTGTAATTCTTAGAAGTGCCCTTTGGGTAAGCGAACCAGATCACCGGATCATCGGGTGCTTTGGTAAGCGTCTTTGCTGCTCTCGTAACACCGGCCAGTGTCTGAACAAAGAAGATCGCGAAAGAGACGTTTTTGATGCCTTGAGTCTTTCGGACAACCTTGATGGAGTCCAGTTGGGCAAGCTCTGTTTCGAAACTTGGAGGGGCATCGGTAACGATGATCTCGCTCTGATCTGTGAGGTTCAATTTCTTGAATAGAGGGGTCATGTGGTCGAGTTCTTTGGGGTTGCTCGCCACCGTTCGATACGCTTTCGGCAACTATGAAAAACAGTCGGCAATTGGCAGACCGTGATCGGTGATGGGAACCGGGCGTTCGCCAGCATACAAGCGACGCGAGGGGCGAATACCGAGGGCACAGTGAATGGTTGCGTGGAAATCGGGAATGGAAATTGGCGTATCAATAATCTTATCAGAGAGTTCGTCTGTCTGTCCAATTACCTGCCCGAGCTTGAGGCCTCCTCCTGCGAGGACGCCGCTGAATGAATGGGATTGATGCCCTCGGCCGCCGCCACTGTCGAATGCTGCTGGGCGGCCAAACTCCGTTGCGATGACAACGAGCGTCTTATCGAGGAGTTGATGCCCCTCGAGATCCTTTACGAGTGTAGCAAACGCCTGGTCGAGATCACGAATTAGAAGATGTTGCTTTAGCTGGCCATCGTTGTGGGTATCCCATCCGGTGCCGTTAAGGAAATTAAGATTAAAGCTAACTTCGACGAATCGAACGCCAGACTGAATCAATCTTCTTGCAAGGAGGCAACGCTGCCCGAACTCACCGCCGTAATGCATTCTTAGATCCGTATTCTCCTGTTCGAGATCGAAAACATTGAGGAATCGCGGTCCGGCCATGCGGAAAGCGCGATTGCCAACCTCGACACGGTTGCGGGCTTGATGATTATTGGGCTGTCGTTGCAGATAGTTCTTGTTGAGTCTTGCTAGCAAATCTTCACGCCTTTGTTGTCGGCGACTGTTGACATCGGGGGGGAGGGTGAAACCATTGGGCCCAGTTTCGAGTTGGGTCAGATACACATAGCCGTGCTGTGGCCCGAGAAAGCCTGGATCTCTGGCGATGTTTGGGTACCCCATTACTATGTAAGATGGGACCTCTTCGTCTTTGGGGCCCAACTGGTGGGACACGATTGAACCTATGGACGGGTAAATAACGGTTTCGCTCGGTTTGCGTCCCGTGTGAACGAGGTTTGTCGCTGCTCCGTGCTGGGAGTGAATATCGTGGTTCAGGGTGCGAAGCAAGACGCAGCGGTCAAGGATCTTTGCGGTCCTTGAGAGGTGTTCTGTTACCTGAACTCCAGAGATTGCTGTGTCGATGGCTTTGTAGTATGAGCCCGGTTTTCTTCTCCCATCTCCCAGGCGTTTGGGATCAAAGGTGTCAATCTGGGCGGCCCCTCCCCCAAGCCAAATGAATATGCATGCATCTGCCTTGCCTTTAGGGTATTTCTTAGCTGTAGCGGCCCGCAACAGGCCCGGGCTAGAGCCGAACATGGTCGTTCCGGCGATGGTGCCATGCGTTAGAAATCGGCGTCGATTGACTTTCATGCCTAAGGTATCAATAGGAACTCGGAGGAATTGACAAGGGCCCAAATATAATCCTCGTAAGCCTCCCGGAAATAGATGCTGAGAAGTTGGGTTGGTTGGACGCCATTGCGGATTTGTCGCTCTTCTTCGAGGCGGATAGTGTTCGATTGAATGTCAAAATGATTGGCCCATGAAATTCGGCGGTCATGCCTGGGGGTCTCCGCGTTTGAATGGCTCGCCTTTGCGATAATGCGATCGGCGAAGTAATTGTTCAACAGGGCCTCGGCCAGCTGGTGGTCGTTCTCAGTGGCTGATCGGGTTAGTATTCGTTGAACGGTCATGTCGACGAGGTTGCGCAATGTCGAGGCTTGAATTGCTATCTGAGTGAAGTCGTTGTCGTCTGTCAGCCGAGTGATCTGGGATGTTGCGACGCCATTGGCAAGGATCAAGGTTTGCAATGGAGATGGATCGTCCGCTCGATCGGTTACCGGAGCCATACGGGATTGGCGCCACCCGTACGCGGAAAGAAGATCGACGACTGCTTGAGCTGAGGGGAGGGCTAATGATGGCCGGTCACGCTCGTTCATCAGGGCCGCGAATTGCCAGGAACGTCTTGGAGTTCCAAGATTGAGAAACTGTGTGGGAGGACGATCTCCCAACGGATTGAGATTGAGTTCTTCGGTTGCGATTGGTTTCCCCGCCAGCTGGAACAATGAGTCTACAAGCTGCTCAGCGCTGAGGTGCCGTTGGTTGGGTCCTGCAAAGTGTCGCTTTCCAGCGCGGGATTGGGACAGGTCGAGATTGACCGGCTGAGCTTGGTAGGTTCTAGAGCTGAGAATAAGACGCGCCAGTTTCTTGAGGTCATATCCTTGAATAGTAAATTCGCGAGCCAAGTAGTGGAGGAGCTCAGGATGGGAAACCTCTTGATACTCCCAATCTTCGGCCGGTTCAACAAGCCCTGCTCCGACATACCGCTTCCAAACACGATTGACAATGACTTCAGCGAACCGTCGGTTCCCTGGAGAAACGATATATCGGGCCAACTTGTCGCGAGTCTTCGGCGCCCCGGAAGCTAGGGGTATTGAGTTCATGAGGTGGTGCTTGTCGGATAACTCCTCGAAGGGCCAGGTAGGGTGAATTGTTTGGCCGGGTTCTAGGCTGATATCGACCCGAGGCGCTCTGAATCCCTCCAAAGTAGGAACCGTGCTGGATTTGGGCAACTCGACGGCGTTTCCTTCCAGCATGGCAGCGAGGTTAAAAGTGTCGATTTGCTTGTGGCGATGCTCTGGAGCATCGTGGCAGCGCGCACACGAAAGTTTTTCTGCCTGGAAAGCTTGTATGAGAATATCCGCTTTTGCCGCCATCGGGGCGTCGTTCAGCGTGGCGACGGCAAATGCGGCGGGAGCTCCCTGAGCAACGCTTCCCTGCATTTGGATCAGTTCGGCCGCGAACCTGTCCATGGGAATATTATCTTCGAATGATTGTTGTAGCCACCAGCGAAATGGGCCCGAATTGTTGAGGTCTGGTTTCAGGATGCCCGGGTTTTCAGCTAATGTATCCTGCCAGTAGCTTACCCAGTGGTCTGCCCAGTCTGGAGATCGTAGATAGTTTTCGATGGCCTGCGCTCGCCGGGTGGAGGGGGCAGCTTGCAGAAATTCTTGTCTTTCTCTTGGCGTCGGAATTCGCCCAGTAAGGTCGAGTGAAAGGCGACGGAGGAAATCCAAATCTGAGATGCCAGGCTTTGGCTCAAGATTCAACTCCGTCAGCCTCTTGTCGATGAAGTGATCGATCGCGATTGGTGAATTCACTCTCTCTTGAGCTTCCGGGATGGGAATTTCGGGAAGTGCTTCTTTAGCCCAATCCTTGACCGTTTCGTGATAGCGCTCCCACTTCTCTCGAGTCTTTTGCGTCGCCCAGTTTCGATTCTGATCATTCAATGAATCGTGTGCGGCACGACGTTTCAATCGATAGGCGTTCCATCCTGCATCAGTTAGAGGAACTTCAGCCCTTGGGCTCAAGAGGGTTGGAATTTCTCCCATCGGGGCAACGCTTACCGAGAGCTCACCGGGAGATGGCACAAGCCCCTTTCCTCCGATGATTGCGATCAGTTCAAACTCGATATTCGTTCCGTTTGAGTAAAATTGAAGTTCTACTTCCTGGTGGGGCGCGGTCGCTGGTCTCAAATCGGGGAGAGCAGGGTCCTTGTAGGCCGGCGCAGGTAGTGCATGATCGGTGCTATTGTTAGGGCTTTGTGGGCGGGTGTGGAGTAGCATCGTCTGGTCCGATTGCGTGAGTCGGAGTTGGGCTGCTCCCTTGGAGCGTAGACGAAACTGGAAGCGTCCTTCCGGGAAGACTTGAGTGTGTCGTGCGTGAAGGGCAAAGGGAGAGGAACGATCAAGGGGAAGACCATTGTCTGAGTATTTGATCGGGATGCCCACAAAACCGAAGGCGGGTTCATGGTAGGTATCTGTCAGTCTAGCAGATCTGAGGTCGAAATGCTGTTCAGTCGATAGGTCTTCGTAAATTGAGACCGTAATATCCGTAGGAGCAGAAGAGATGCCCGAGTCACTCAAGTGGTAAACGAATAAGAGGCACGCGATCAGGAATATAAAGATTGAGATTCTCCTGCTCATATAGCGATGGCTGTAGAGAATACCAAATTCCGTGTAATGATCACAATTGCATTTTGCCCATAAATTGAAAGGCTTGCCATATCGTAACCAGGCAGCGGTGACGATACGCCGGGGTGACGTATCTGAGCGGCTGATTTGCCTACCCGAGAATGTCTCGAAAAACCTCACCGTGGACGTCAGTGAGTCGGAAATTCCTTCCGGCATGGCGATAGGTGAGGCGTTCGTGGTCGATTCCCATCAGGTGGAGAAGCGTCGCGTGGAGATCGTGGATGTGCATGGGATTGTCGACTGCCTTAAAGCCGAACGCATCCGTTGATCCGTGCCTTGAGCCTCCCTTCACTCCGCCGCCGGCTAGCCACATGAGAAAGCCGTGTGGATTGTGGTCCCGACCCGTGCCGTTCTCACTCACGGGCGTTCTCCCGAATTCTCCTCCCCAGATGACGAGGGTGTCGTCGAGCATGCCGCGTTCCTTCAGGTCATTCAGGAGCGCCGCGATGGGTTGATCAATCGATTGAGCGAGATTCTTGGTGAGCTCGTTGTGCTTGTTATGGGTGTCCCATGGCTGACCGTTACCGTAGTAAACTTGGATGAACCGTACATCACGCTCCGCCAGGCGCCGAGCCATGAGGCAGCCATTGGCGAAGTGTCCTTGGCCGTACGATTCGCGGGTGTGCGGGGATTCCTGATTGATATCGAAGGCATCGGTGGCGGCGAACTGCATGCGATAGGCCGTTTCCATGGCTTTGATGCGGCCATCCAGGGCAGCGTTGGCTTCAGGATGCTGTTTGAGATGTGCTTGGTTGAGCTTCTTGAAAAGATCGAGCTGTCGTCTTTGGGCTGAGGGAGCGATTTGTTTGTTTCTCAGCCAAGGAATCATCTTTTCTGGTTCGATGGATGAATGGTTCAAGTAAACACCTTGGTGTTGTGCCGGCAGGAAGGCGCTGTTCCAGAGAATCGAAAACCGAACCGGTCTACCCGGGCACAGGACGATGTAAGCGGGTAAGTTGGCGTTGGCGCTTCCTAGTCCATAACTCAACCAGGCTCCCATACTGGGAACCTTTGGGGTCATGGTTCCGTTGTTCATTAAGAGAAGGGCCGGGCCGTGATTGGGATTGTCCGTGTATACCGACTTGAGCACGCAGAGGTCGTCGGCGTGTTGTGCTGTGCGGGGAAGGAGATCGCTAATCGGGAGACCACTTTGGCCGTGACGTGAATAGGCGAAAGGGGCGTTGAGTAGACCACCCGTTGGTCGCTCCGTACGAAGCTGAGTTCCCGCTGGGCGCTGCCCTTCAAATCGCTTCAGATCCGGTTTCGGGTCCAGGAAATCGGGGCCGAAGGGGCCGCCATTCATAAACAGATGGATGACGCGTTTGGCACGAGGTGGAAAATGAGGTGCTGGCTGATCCTGCCCCAGCATGGTACTGACAAGCCCTAAACTTCCAAGCCCGGCTCCCATGCGAGAGAGTGCGGCTCGGCGAGTCATCGTCGTTGGGATTTCCATCAGTCGATAAAGAGGAATTCGTTGCTGATCAAAAGGGCTTGAGTCAAGTGCCTCCAGGCTGCGAGCTCGTTCTTCTCATCTATCAAGAACTCCTGAGCGACCGAGGTTTCGTGTTTGGACGGCAGACGTTGAAAGAGTGTCTGATAGAGGAAGCGCAATCGGGCTTCGAAGTGTGGCTCTTGCAGGAGTTGGCCGGTGAGCTCTTCGGCTCGTGCCTGAATGAAGGGGCTATTCAAGCTGAAGAGTTGCTGCAGGGGAGAGGTCGTCGTGGTTCTCTTGGGGGAGTGTGCTGTGGGATCGGGGAAATCGTGGATGCGCAGAAAAGCATTGGGTTCACGTCGGTGGATGATGCCATAAAGCGTACGCCGATGATTTTCGGGTGATTCGATAGACGCGGGGGCCCCGCCCATGCGTTCGTCCAAGGAAGCCGCGGACTGTAGAAGCGCATCCCTCCAAACTTCAGCCTCTAGTCGACGGGGTTGCATGCGGGCTAACCACTGATTCTGCGGGTCCAGTTTTGTGGCCTCTGGATTGAGTCCACTCTGTTGCCATGTGGCAGAGAGTAAGATCTCCCGGTGAAGCCATTTGAGCGACCAGTCGTTCTCGATGAATCGGATCGTGAGGTCGTCGAGGAGTTCTGGATGAGATGGGGCCTCTCCCGAATGACCGAGTTCACTAGGGGTTGGAACCAGACCACGGCCGAAGTGATGGTGCCAGACACGGTTCACGATGACTCGAGCAGCGAGAGGGGCCGCTTCCTCTACCATCGCCTCGGCAAGTTCGAGGCGGCCGCTGCCTGTGTTGAAGGATCGAGGGATATTCTCGTGGGAAGGAAAGGCTCCCAGGAATCTGCGAGGAATCGTTTCTCCTAGAGAATTGGGGTTCCCTCTCTTGTGGAGGGCTAAGTTGCGAGCCGTGTTCTCTCGATACTCAAGTTCGGTTCCATGGCGTCCCTGGGCTGGAAGGACATGAAGGGCGGCTTCTTTGACGCCACTTACCGTCGGCGTATGGTAGTCCGCAGTGTCTTCGATGATTTTGTTGATCTGCTCACGGAGATTTTTTGTGGCCACTTGCTTGGTATCTTCCGATTGATCGGTATCTTTTTGAATTTTTTCGATTCTCTTTTCTAGCTGGGCGACTTCTTGACGAGCGGCGGCGACAGGTTTCCAACGCTTTTCACTGATTGTCGGCCGATCCGCAATTCGGATGCTGGCGAAGACGCCTGCGAGGGCGTAGTAGTCCGTCTGCGGAATGGGTTCAAACTTGTGGTCATGGCAACGAGCACAAGCCAGGGTGAGGCCAAGAAAGGTTCGTCCGACGGCATCCATGCGCTCCTCCCACTCATCGGCAACCGTCGTCTTGATGACCTCGGGAGGGAGCTGAAGTTCTTTCCAATACGTTGGACTCAATCCCAAGAAGCCCAACGCAGCGTTGTTGGCTGGATCTCCCTCGGGCATGAGATCGTTGGCTAACTGCTGTTTGACGAATTCGGGATAGGGGAGGTCTTCATTGAAGGCTTGCACGACCCAATCACGGTATCGCCAAGGATCGGCGGTCGAGTTCAACCACGAAGCTGTCTTGTCAGTGTAACGTGCAAGGTCGAGCCAATGTCGTGCCCACCGCTCGCCATATCTCGGAGAGGCCAAGAGCTGATCCACGACTTTC
This sequence comes from uncultured Verrucomicrobiota bacterium, assembly GCA_964342405.1. GTDB lineage: Bacteria > Verrucomicrobiota > Verrucomicrobiia > Limisphaerales > AAA164-E04 > UBA2970. The sequence goes on from CAYFGX010000030.1 coordinate 87,241, forward strand.
TGAATCGCAAGTGGTCGATTGATAGCGGTCGCCGCTTTGAAATCCTCCAAGTGGTTTTGTGTAGGGGCGAGGCCTATGAGATCGAAGTAGAGCCGACGAAGAAGTGTGCGATCCGAAGCCTGGGGCGCAGGGGCAAAATTCTGTTTCTCAATGCCGGCCAGAATGAAATGGTCCAGTCGGGTCTGAGCCCAAGACTGATTCTCGGTTGTTGGGATGGATTGGGTTTTAAGGGGAAGAAATGACCACGGCTTGGAGTGCGTGTCATCTGCCTTGGCGAAGAGAGAGCCAAGAAGAATGCAAACGATGATGCACTTGCTCCGCATGAAACGTGACGGTAGCGAGTGATGAGGAGTAGATCAATGCAATCTTCGCCTATTCATCGATCGGTATCGTGGGGACCGTGACCGTTCCCAGATCCAGGGGCTCGTCAGGTGGAATTGCTGGAACGGTGAGCGGCGTGCGATGCTGTGCTACAAGGGTTTTCTTGGTCGTGCCAAGCTGTTGCTCCGATTCCTCGATATAGATTTCGAGGGTGTAGTCTCCCGGTGGAATCGAGGTCGCTGAAAATCGCCCGTCGGGCTCCACTTCAACGGGGAATACGGACGTGACTCGGGACTGGGCGCTTTCGATCTCATTGCGGTATCGGTGTGTCTCTACCGCCAGGCGATCAGGTTGAATAAATGTATCGTGGCGGGGACGCAGGCGGGAGGGAAATGTCTCGGGTGTTTTTTGGAGCCAGCAGACTCCGGCGTTCCAGTTGACCGGGCCAGTGCCGGAATCTCTGGCAAGCCTACCTGAGATGGATCGTCCTTCAATACGGTATTCGACCGATTTCGCCTCGCCTGCCGCGATGGAGAGAGGCTGGGGATAGTACTCGGGGCCAGACAGGTAATCGATATTCGAGTTGGATCGGAAAAGGCGGTAGTTTCCCTCGGGAACTTTTTCGAAGGAAAAGCGTCCCTGCTCGTCGGTGTAAGTATAGAGCGTGCCAGTGAACAGCGGTTGATCGGTTGGTTTCACTCGAAGTCCAATGCGCAAACCTGCCCGGCTGCTTCCTTCGACGAGTAGGGTGCCGTGGATCTGTCCAAATGGTTTGAGTTGGAGGTTCTTTTCCGAAAGGTCTAGCTCTGTCAAGTCCACCGCAAGTGATCCTTCTTGACTGAGTACACTGATTCCTTGAAGTCCCTCTGGGAATGGTGTTGCTCGAAGTTTCCCATCCACATTCGTTCTGATATGGAATTGAATAAACGAGGTGAAGGGTTCGTGGCTAGGATTGGTCTCCGAGAGAAAACTGATCGAGGGGGTAGAATGGGGAGAATCGCTTACCAGAAAAGCCGTTGCCGCATTGGCGGGAATGCCGTTCGGAGTGAGAACGCGGACGCCCGCGAGCGAAATGTCTTTTGCTATGGGTCGCATTCGAATCACGTTTTTGGCATGGGTTTCGAAGATTGAAATGGGGCGAGACTGCTGGGAGATAAACCCCGGGGCTCGAATGTTGATGTAGTAGACTTCAAAAATCGGTGACAGAGCTTTCGGAACAAGATCGCGCGGATGGACGCGATCCTCGATGAGGCCATCGTTGCCATTCGATGACGCTCTGTAGGGCATTGATGAACTAGCGGACGTAGTTTTTGAGTATTCGAAAGACGGGATGGGTTCCCCGGTTTCGTCATTAAGAACCAGGGTTGTGTGCTCGACGAGTGGGTTCTGGTCGTCCTGCATTTGGATGATGTGAGGGCGTTTTGACGGCGCGAGTTGAATCACTCGAGTGGCGAAGCCATCCGCGCGGATGCGATAGAACAGGCTGACGGAAGGCGCGTTTTCCCAGGCGAATCTTCCTTTGCGATCTGTGAATTCGAACCAATCGATGTGAGTTTCGGTATTCGTCTCTGAGCCAAGATCGATCTTGGCTCCAATGATTGGCTGACCTTGTGGGTCGATGATGTCGCCCTGGAGGAGCTGTTTAGGAAACATCGTGATTCGAGTGGACTCTTCGTTGTCGATGGGAGAGATGACCGTGTGGGCCACAGCATAATCTGGATGCTCTACAATGTAACCGAACTGATGGCCATAGCGTTCCTCGAAATGCACCCTGCCACTCGAATCAGTGATCCGAGTGGTTCCAAGCTTACGGTAGGTGGCTCCGGTTAATTCTCGCACTTTCGCGCCGAGGATCGGTAGCCCTCGCTCATCGTGGACGCTGAGGACTAAATCCTTGCCCCGTGGAAGGTAGACTTGAGCGGCCTGCTTCCGTAGCTCTGTATTTGAGATGGGAGTGCCGCTGAAGTCAGACCAACGCCCATTTAAGTATGTGGGTGTTGCATAGGTATGTTCCGCACCACCTGGTTTCTTGAAAGTGAGGTAGAAGGCTTTGGCTGAGTGGGGGGCTCCATGGCACGACCATTTGCCCGTTTTGTCGGTGAAGATGCCGGCTTCGTAGGGTCGGTAGAGACGATCAAGATTGTCGACGAATCGTTTGCTTTTCTTTGATTGACCGTATGCGGTGACTTGAACGGCGACATTCTCGAGTGCTTTCCCTGCCTCATCGAAAACGTATCCTCCGATAGACGTGCCTCGCTTGAGTCGGAATTCGTGGCGATTAGGCAATTTGCCCCAAAGCCCCTCGTCTTCCTGCCATTGGCGAAGTTGCGAGACATAGTTTTCCGGGGAAATGGCATTGAGGAAAAACCTCGTTTCTGGACCAGGTTTGTTTGAAATCTCAAGCCTGGCGATTCCAGCCTGATTGGTAACGGCCTCATACGTTTCGCGAGACTTATAACCTACGACGAATTCGAATACCGATACCAGTTCAACGCCAGGGAGAGGCTGTCCTGTCTCCGCGTCCGATACATGGATTTCCATGATGTGCTTTTCCGGTTCTGGAAGGGGAACTTGCGTGAGGCAGGTTACGGTGAGGGTCGTCATGAGGATCAGATTTAGCGAGCGGGAGTGTTGCCTTTCCCGTTCGAACTTGGCGATCTGATCGAACCGGCGTCTCAGACTCATCCTGTCCTCCGCGATCCCGATGGCTCCGGGGGCTGCCAGTTGTTTCGGGAGGGTCTCGAGTGTTTTCAGGATCGTCTCACCGTAGGCGCTTGGATCCTGCGAAGGCATCTGGCGGAGGGCGAAGTCGTCCGCTGCCAACTCTCGGTCGCCTCGGATTCGCTGTACAGCAAACCAAACAAATGGATTGGGCCAATGGATCGCTTGGATCACGCTCGTCCAAAGATTGCTGAGGCTATCGCGTCGTTTGAGGTGTGCCAGTTCGTGGCGCAGAACGTGGGTTCGTTCTTGCTCGCTAGCGTCTACGACGAAGCTTTCAGGGATCAAGATGATTGGATAAAGAACGCCGTACAGAGCGGGTGATCGCACTGACTTACACGCATAGATACGTGTTTCTTGCCTGATGCCGAACGATTCCTTGATTTTCTGTAGTTCGGATGTGAAGCGTTGATCTGTGATGGGGCGGGCTGACCTGAGCTGTTTTTTAAAGGCAAAATGACGATAGAAGATGCGAGCCGCGATAGCGAAGAATCCAGAAAGCCAGATCCCAGCGCAGAGAGTTTGCCAGGAGAAGGTGGGCTCACGTTGAATAGACCCAGATTGGATGCCGTCTTCGTTCGGATCATTGACAGGGTCAACCCGAAACGACTGAGTTAGAGTTTCAGGCGAGCTACTTTTTGAGAGGGAGATAGGAGCTTGATCTTCGACGATACTTTTATCCTTCGCCATTGAGCTTGGGGGGCTCGGTGAGTCGTGAACTGGCTTCGTTTCCGAACGGTCGGACGTGTTTACCTCGGACGATGGATTCGCTTCCAAGGTGAAAGCGAAACTCCGAGAGGGCGGAGGCGTGTATGGTAGAGGAATGGTTGCGGGGGGATCCAACAAGCTCAGTGGGCTTTCGGGAAGCGTCGGAACGCTGAGCCGTAGCAACAAGATCAACCAAACCGCGTGCTTGGCCGCAGGCGAAAGCCAGTCGCGGCTAAGCCGCTGCACGATCAGAATCACCGGAACGAGCACCGCCGAGACGAGGATCCCGTCGAGAAGGTAGTTGAGGCAGGTCGTGCTCAGGACATCGAGACTTGGGATCATTCTTTGCGCCTCCTTCTTTGGTTGAGTGTTTTTCTGAGAAGCTCAATCTCTTCCTCTGAAATGGCATCCTCTTCAACGAGATGCGAGAGCATGGGTTGTAGCGACCCGCCGAAGACTCGATCCAGAAAGGATCGGCTCTCCTTTTTCTGGCACTCGCTCTGGGTAAACAGGGGACGATACAAATAAGATCGTCCTGCTTTCTCGAATCCGATCGCCCCTTTCTTGACGAGACGTCCGATGTAAGTCTTGGCGGTTTGGAGGTGAATTCCCGTCTTGGATTGAATCTCATTTGATGTGAGAGGATTCTTCTTCCAAAGCGCTTTCATAATCTCCCATTCGGTCTCAGAGATGCGCGGGGGTGTTTTCATTTGATATTTGGTTTACATCTGTAAACAGTTGTCTGCAAGTTTAAATTTACAACTGTAAACGATAGTGTGATGGAACAGTCTCGCTCGCTGAGTCCTACCCCCCAGGGACGGCATAGGCGGTGATGACGAGTGCAGGCCGCCGAGATGTCGCTCTTGGGGTCTCGATTACTGAATTGAGAGGGGGATTGAACTTTCACCCCCGGGACTACCCAGTAACCTAAACCTGACTGGTGGAGGCGTTTGCAGATTCTAGGATGGTTCGCATCTTGCTGGTCGCAACGAACACACTTTCGGACCATGGCAAAACAACACCTCGAAACTGCGCTCGCAATGAGACACTCCCCTTATCGTCAGCCCGTCAACTGCTTAAGAAACCATACTCAGGTTCTCCTTTTTGCTCTCGCGACACTGCTCTTACTGATGCCTTTGGCCCGGGCGCAAACGCCCGCTGAGTTTCGGATCGAAGCCGGAGGGTTCTCGAACCGTGGCTTCGAACTCATTCTATCTGGCCCCCAGGGCGAGACAATCACGCTGGAAGCCTCGGAAGACCTGATTGACTGGGAAGCCATCGAGACGCTTCAGTTGGATGTGGGGCCGTCCATTGTGCCTGATCCCGCCGCGCTTCTCGATTTGTTGCGACAGCGATTTTATCGAATCGGTGTCAATTCGCCGCCACCGGTCACCGAACCAGGAGACTTATCGTTGGTCGGTTCTCTTGATGTGTTTGAAAATGATACAATTGTCCTTCGGATCGTTGGGGAGGATGTCGAGAGCATTGACTGGGCCTGGGAACTCCAGGTGGAACCGGAGGCTCTAGACTCAGCGGGCTCGTTAGAACGAAGCGATGCGGGTTCGGTAGCCGCATTTTATAAAGCTCCGAGCAACGCGACGCTGGACACCGTTACGGTGAGAGCTTTCGATCCAGCGAATCCGGCGACCTCTGTGACGACAGTCATACGGATTCATGGAATTGATGCGGATCTTCAAATTCAACCGCCGTCTCTGGCTCTGGGGGTGGGCGGACAGCAGGTTTTTCGTGCCGGGATCAATATTCCAGAAATTGGCTTTGTGCCGCTGAATCGAGTGTTCTGGAAAGTGAACGGTATCCTAGGTGGGACAGGGAATACGGGAACGGTTGATCTCAGTGGACGTTACCGAGCTCCGAACCAGGTCCGGCAGTCACCTGCAGGCCCTATAACGGTGGAATTTTCTTTGGCTCCCGATCAGGACTCTCTCGTCAGTGCGCCTGTTGTGGTCTCCGAGCTTTCATTGACGCCCAACCGCCATGTGTTTTTCGAACTGGATGAGAAAATTCAGCTTACCGCTCAATTGACCGACAATCTGGGCAACACCACTCAGGTGGCGCCAGCGCAAGTGACCTTTGACTCGAACCTTCCGAACGTCGTGTCGATGGGGGCTGATGGGACAGCAACGGCACTGGATCCCTTTGGCGAAGCGACCATTTCTGCGCGGCACACTGGTTTCAACATCTCCGCAACGGCGGTCATTGATAACCACGAGACTTACCGAATTCAGGATATCAACGCGATTCCGATTGGGGCTGTTGATGTGGATAGTCGCTTTAACCTTGAGGTCACGCAGCCCGGAGTTCAGTTCTTTGTCGAACCAAGGCTTTGGTTGTCCCGCTTCCTCTTCTTCAATTTCTTTGACCCGCCCCCCACTGCCAGCGGATACGATCATCCCAATGTCCGCTTCGATGCCGACGATCCCTTGATCTCAGCCTATGATGCAACAGGGCGAGTTGCTCAAGCACGGGGCGTGGTGGCGATTGTGGAGAAAGGGACGGGCCTGGTTGAAATCGGTGACACGCCAGGGGTAGGGATCGTGCAGGCCAGCTTTGATGACGGTGTTTGGCGTGATGAAGTTTCATTTGAGTTGGTGTTTACTCGGCTCGCGATGGATGTCTCCATTGTTGGGTCCGTATCGGAAAGTGCATCTGAACCCTACGTTTCTGAATGGCTTGATGTCGTCGTTGGGCTTACGAATCCACGGGAAACATCCCGTTTCATCCCGCGAACACCGGTGAGGATTCGAGCCGCGGACGGCGAACCCTTTTATGTTGCCTACAGTGAGGCGGTTGCCAACGGGAGCAAGTCCGTCGGGCGAAATGCTCCCAACAGCGCCCGCTTTGAACAGCTTACTGAATTCACTGGCTTCGTGGCGCCGGTGAACAACCCTGAAGGACTCTTTGCCGGTTTTCCTGATCCAACCGATGGCAAAATCACTTTCAGCATTCTTCCAAACCGCGCGGGGACGGTAAGCTTTATTGTGGATTGTCCGGCGGACCCTGGTATCCCGGAGCAGAAAATCGATCTGAATTTGAGGCAACCGCGCCTTCGCGTGCGCGAAGGACAAGAACTCGGGTTCAGGGGCGTTCACACGGTTCTTGCGAACGATCGGGTCGTGCAGAACTCTTGGGTCAATGTCGAAGGCCATCCGGATGACCCACCCATCACCGGTATCTCCTTCAGCAACGGAACGCGCTTCGCAGACGTATCTCGCCCACAACATATCATCACGACACCCGGTGGAGAGCAACTCATGGTCCCGGCGCCTACGAGTCTGAGACTCCGTAACTTTTTCTCGGAAACAGGCACCTACCAAATCCAACTCGGACTAGCAGAATTTCCGTCGATCGTAACGGAACCTCTTGATATCCGAGTTGTGGAACCTGAGTCACCAGGAGACCCCGTTTCGCCCACGGTGCCCGAAATAATCACGGGCGACATGTCATTTGATCCGGGTAAGTTTCTGGGCGGATTCAAAGTGATTTCTCCGCTGAAACCGGTCTGGAAGCCGGGAGTCCCAATCGAATACACGGTTCAACTTTACGACGGTAATATGATGCCGGGCCCCGTGGGACGAACGGTAAGGTCCATTCGCGAGGTGCCTGAAGGGCCACCCTTTGTTTCTGATCGAACGACCGTCATGTCAATCAATGTCGGTCGGGTCATTGGGACTTCCTATGACTTGAGTTATCCCTCTGTCGACGTCAATTTGGGGGGCAATATTGTGCAGCAGCCCCAGTATATGGATCCCTCTGGATTGGTGCGTTTCACAATCACTCCAAAGGAGTTGGAACAAGCGGCTGACAACATTCGGGAAGATACCTTTCTCCTGTTGAATCCGATTAGCCGCATTCAAGCCAGCTTTCCATTGTCTGGAGACAATCTTTATGTGGAACGACGGAATTCTCGGGGCGAACTCACAGTCAGCACGGGCCCCGTGCCGCCTGTCCAGGCTGTTTCATACACGGAACGATCCGACGAAGGATTCTTGGATCAATATGTACGAATCGCCGGACACGGATTGATTGCGACTCCGAGGCAACTCCCGGTGGCATCTCAGCGGGTTCGGGATGCGATCGCTGAGGGGCGCCTTCCGCAAGGGTCGGACCACGTTCGGTTTTCCCTGGAGGGAACAGATGGTTTTAGTGAGTCCTTGGGGAGTGGTATTCAGGGGATTGACTTGGGAGCTGGGATTGAACTTGTGAGCTCCCAAGCCGAGGGCGGCAAGATTCAAGTCGAGGCCAAGATGGATGCGGCCACGTTTGAATCGAACACTCGTGCTTTCTTCGATTTTCGGGATGTCGTGGTTAGCTTTGGAGATGGAACTCAGTGGGCAGGTGAGGTCGAACTTTACAGTGCTTCATTGAAGCCTGATAACGAAAACGAGGAGCCTGACTTGCCGCTCAATGCGCAGCTCACAGGTGATCAGCCCGTGGGCACCGTAACATACGGATTGACCACGCTCGGTCGAAGCGTACCGTTGCTGGATCTTGAACTCACACCATCCATCCATGCTGCTTGGGATACAAATCACAATGGGATGGAAGATTCCGGAGAAGACTTGAACGGTGACGGTGTTTTCGATTGGGAAGACCAAGGGCCATCCTCGACTGCGTTCCGGTCTGCCTTCGCATCGAATCCTCTTGTGGGTTTTGAACGACGCTTCAACGAAGAGGTGAACATTTTCGAAATCCGACGTCTTCAACGCCAACACATGCCTGGGTCGAGAGATGCAATTCCGGTCTATGGAAACTTCGAAGACTTGCGACGACTCAATCGTGCGACCGGGAATCTGTTCAGCGAGGAGGATCCTGACGGATTACCAGATTTTGTCAGTCGCTCGACGCGAGGCGAGAGTATTACGGTTGGCAATGGAGGGAACCTCGCAGATATCCTATTGTTTACCGCCTACAATATCCAGACCACTCCAGACAGCGCGACTGAAACGGAAGATCTGTCCTTCGAATCCCTGGCAAGTAGCGGCGATATCGGTTCCGTCTACGGGCCTTACTCTAGTTTTCAGGGCTCGACGAATATCTCGTTCGACGATGCGACAAGCGACGGTCGGATTGCGCGGACTGCATCCGTCTGGGTTGATCGTGAGGCGTCCGTGTTTGATTTCACCGACGATAATACGCATCTCAATGGAGTGATCCCGTTCCAATATTTCGGCGGGATTCTCGACCAGTACTATCAGGAGCGAGTGGTTGGCGGAGGCTTTGGCGAAGCACGGTCTCTCCGACGAATTGGCGCTGACAGATTGCAGGGTTACGATCCGATCTTTCCTATCAGAACGCCAACTGGGTTCGAGCGGCGAACCTTTGGGATCGATCTCGATGCCGCGTTCTATGATGCGATTAGTGTGTCCGTGCCGACACCGCGCCCCATTGATGAATTACCTAGCTCGATCATTGATCTGTATCGCCCAAGTTTGACTTATGGCATTGATCTCCTGGGTGCCAATCGAATGGACCTCAACCCGAATTCGCCCGCACTTCTCGATCAGATACCAACGATCGGTTCCTTAACGGGGGGCTCGGCGGCGCTCTCAAGTGCAGGTCTGGTCAAACGGCACGGAGGCACTTCGGGTGGTATTCTGAATCTTTCCCAGAACGAAGATGTTTCTAATTTCTACATCGAATCTCGTACCCCTGGGGCTCTGTTTCCCGGGGTTCATGCCGGTTTTCTGCTCCACGGGCGACCGGACCAGCAACGGGATCCGGTTACCGAATTGGTGGAGGATGACATCTTAGATGTTTCGTTGCCGAGAGCAGGGAATCTTGGGAGTGCGGCGGGTGGCAAGATTCTGGAAGAGGATGCGTTCTTCGGCACACCACAACGACGGCGTGTAATGACCTACGGATCTGCGATCGACAAAAAAGGTCCGATTCGTACGGGAGCTCGCCTCTCAGCCTCCTTTCAAGTGACCTTTGATCCGGTAGAGTTCCAACCACGGAATCCAGACACGTTTCGTATTAAGTCCGCCATCTCCGTGATCGAGACGCCTGGCGGTCCTGATGATTGGGATCATCTCATCGTCTCTAGCCAGAGCGAAGGCACTGAGGAACTCAGTAAGTTTTTGCTAGATGCCGCAGTTGACTTAGCGGTGGATCTTGCTGCTGAGGTGATCCTCAATACGATTACTTCCGGAAGTTATTTGGCGGCTTGTGGTGGGGGTTCTGTCATTGAGAAAATTGGTACCGTTGCGGCATCCGTCGGGCTAGGAATCCTGGAGCATGAGGCTTACGGAAACGAGTTCGGAAAAAAGAAGATCTATAGCATGACCTTCGACGCTGCTTTTGATGGAGTGGGATTGAACTACGGATTCAAAGTGCCGTCGGGAAAAGCTCTCAAGGATTTCTATTATCCCAAGATTGATAAGAAAAAGATCCTTGAGGAAAGCAAACTGGACGTTTGGAGACGGTCTAGCTACTCACTCAGGCAACCTCCATTCTACAATCACTGTACCTTTCTGGGGCAACCCTTTACTCTCTTCAAGAATGCCATTAAATCGACCTACAGTCCGCGAACCTTTGGTGGCCAAGGCAGCGCCAAGGCGCTCGGAATGAAAGCACTCTCAATCTGCATCCCGGCGAGTGCCCATGATAAGCCAGGTATCTTTAGCGCTCACGCCACCATCCAGCGTTCGGCTGACATCCGTCCTAAAGAGGAGACGGCAGTCAACCTGCGGGATCTTCCATGGGATAAAGTGTTTTCTCGCTATCCCTTTGCGGATGAGATGAATGACGTCGAATTGATTCGGCGCCTCTATCGAGCGCAGGAGAATCCCGAGAGTGAGGAAGCGGCAACGGAGATCCTGCGCGCACTTGGGCGCAAGGCGGTTTGGCGTGAGATGGATCGTGATCCGATCCTGGGGGCGCCCGGTGATGACGATCCGGCGGGGATTGAGCGAGCCTTGACTGAGTCTCTGTATCAACCTTACAAGGTGCGCTTCTGGCGAGTTCCTGAGCTCGCGCTCACGATTGCACCCGGAATGGACATGGGCAATGAGACGGTTTTCGGCGACTACACGTTGACGCCGAACCAAACCCGTATACCGGTCTCCTTTGGTTCGATGGCACTCGCTTCTCGAAGCAATGAGAATGCCGGCGCTCGAGCCGCGATGAACATGAAGGGCGTTGACATGCTCTTGCGTCAAATCCGGATCGTGAAAGGAGCAGACACGCCTTAGCCACACGATGAGGGCTTTTGGGTGGCCCACCATGGTTCTCTTGAGAAATAGTTCTAACTCACCCCGGAGCCCGTATATTCTTGGTTCCCGAGTGAATGCCTGATTTGGGTCACAAGCTCGCAGTTTAGCCCATTTGCTTCACTCCACGATTGGTTGGGGGACCCTTTATGAGCGTTTGTGTTCGCTTGTATAGCATCAGCCTAAAAGAATTTCCCGTGGTGTCGAAAAACTGAATTCGCGTTGTAAGCTAGAGTTTCTAGTCCAATTGTGAGGGCTCTGTTGGTCGAATCGACAGGTTGATCGATTCAGATGGGCATCGTAGCCCGCGTTGTTCTTTGAAATTTGAGTTGCAGCTGCTTACGCCGCTTTCGATCCGTAATAATTGATTAGGCCGCCGAGCCGAGTATTCGGGGCTGAGTTGTTGAAATCGGGATCGATAATCTTGCTTTGAACACCTTGGTGATTCCGTTCTGAGTGATAATGCGCAAGGTATTCCTTAATGACGTAACGGAGCATTTTCTCTGAAAGGATCACGAGACGATCTAAACATTCGTATTTGATCGGTTTGACGAATCTTTCGGCGTAGGCATTGAGGTTAGGAGAACGCCGTGGTAGCCGGACTGAGTCAATGCCACTTGCGAGAAGAACGCTCTGGAATTCTCTAGTGAATAGGGGATCTCGATCGTGGATTACGAATCGGTAGCCGGTGAGAAATCCATCGCATGCGTCCGTTAGGTTTCTTGCGATTTGTTCCATCCAGAGGCCATTGCCCTTTTGGCAGATGCCGGCGATGTGAACCTCACGAGTAGCGAGCCGGATGACGAACAATACTTGATATCGGATGATTCCGTGTGGGGTAAATGCTTCAACTGAGAAGAAATCCATCGCGGCGAGGACCTCCCAGTGCTGCTTTAAGAAAGACGCCCATGTTGTTCGGGTTCACCATTCAGGCGCAGGTTCGATTCCGTGGTCTTTGAGAATACTTGCGACTGTATCCCTACTAATCTCTTGGCCGAGATTGTTGATCGCATCACGGATGCGAGTGTATCCCCAAGTCTCGTTCTCCTTAGCCATGAGAACTGCGAGGTCGCTAATCTCTGCTTTGGTTGGAGGTCTGCCGGATGAACGGCGGTTGGTAAAATTGTATTTGCTCCGTGCGAGTTTTCGAAACCAGGTCCTTAACGTGTGGGGTGTAGCAAGGTTCGCGATCTCTTTGAGATTGCTGAACCGGATCTTCTTGGCTTTGACAGCCAGGCGCCGGCGTTGCCGGTCCGTGAATCTGGGTTTCTTGCGGAGGATTTCTTTCAGCACTTTGATCTCCTCCTGCAATTAATTGATGGTGTCTTGCTGTTCGCGTTTGATCCAGCCAGCAAGGCAGAGGAGAATGAATGACAATGGGTTCACTGGGATGAATCCTACGGGCTTGGAGCTTGGAATCGAAGGATATTGGGGGAGGAAGGGAGAATCCGAAATCGCTGTGTATTAAGGATTTGCGAGCGAATTGAGTTTTTCTACTCTACGAGATGGAGGTCTACTACAACCTTGAACGAGCACATCAAGGCCTTGAGAATCGAATCATCAAACCATTCGCCGAAGAGCAACGAGACGAAGGAGTGCTCGATTATCGGAGTCGGCTAGGCGGATTGATGAATTATTATTACAGAAAGGCCGCGTAGTTCCGGCGATTCGGGCCGATAGAATGTCAGAGCGAATTGGGCGGAACGCTTAACTTTTACTATCGGAAAGCAGCCTGAATAGGGAGTGGGTGATTAAACTGTAGTAAAAGTAGTACTACTAGTAATTCTTGAATTTCATACTTCTTTGCTAGCTCCGGGGTAACCCTGGCAAGGGCACTGCGTGCCTTAGCCAGTTCCTTTCGCGTGGCGGTATGAAGGAAGCCAAGAATTGCTGTTCCTATTTGGGTTCTCCTTGAGAGTGATTTCATAGCAGAGAATCTCCAGGCAGGCTAATCTGCAAACGGGAGTTCGAAAAGGCCACGTGGAAACGGAGCTCCATCGAACCTTGATCTTGCTGGCTCCTGATAGTTCTTGACTGTCGGGTTTTTGAATGATCGCGCCACCTCTGGAGCAACCAGAGATAGTGCATTGTAGGCCCTCTCTTGGGTGTGAAGTAGACTAGGTCGGGGGAAATCGAGGAAGACTGCCCCTCTCGGGGTATTGTTTGTTATTCCGAAGATCAGAGTATCGATTCCATTCGTAATTGAGGGATCAACCCTAGACAACACTACTGCAGCTTCAAGTCTGACATTGAAACTAGGATCGTTAAGGAATTCACAGTAGTAGTCACGACTGAACTCAATATTTTCAGCTCCCATCGTTGATGTCTCAATGACCCAGAATGCAAGTTCTCGGCTCAGATTGTCTGCAATTGTGGGAACAATTTTCATTAGCTCAGAAGCAAAGGGATCCAATTGTTGTGATTCAAACCTCCTAAGGTAGTCGAAAGCACGCATCTGTATGGAATGAGCAGTATTTGCCGGCCTAATCCTTGCTCTTATGAAAGATGGAAGCTTGGGGTGTAACCGACAGTAGAATCTGTTGAAAACGGTTTCTTCCCCTTTTGCTACTTCTACCAAATATGGAATACAGTTGGTTCCCATCGCGTCGAAAGCTAATTTTGCCTCCTCCACTGTCTTCAGTAGTCGAGGGTTCCTGTGATCTCCGTAAAACCACTCGGCTGCTGTTTTCCCTTGGTATGCAGGAAGGTTAGTCGACTTCGCGCTAAACCAAGCAGCAAATAATATCAAGATCACTAACCCGAGGATTACGAGACCAAGTTGGTTTCTCGTTTTTCGGTGCATCATCGACGGCTGTTTCACGGCAGGCTAGTTCTTTGATGGATGGCGAGAAGTCATACCTTGCTGTTTTCAGGGGGTGTCATTTGGAGATGGAGGCCCAAAGGACACAAAATCGTTGATTTCCTCACTGGTGAAAATCGATGGATCAACGTTCTCTTGTGCCAAGTCTGGCGCAATTGCGGCTAGTGCTATGTAGGCGCGTTGCTGGATACTGTTGACAACGTCATTGTGGGCCTGACTACCGACAACATAGATCACGCCTCCAAGAGTTGAACCGAATGAAGATCTGTTTGTAAGGGCTGTCGTCAAAGTCGGGATCCCATTCGTGATTGTGGTGTCTAATTTGGCCAGCAAAATCATGGCATCCAACTGAATATCGAAACAGGGATCATTGACAAAGGACAAGAGGTATTCAGTTTTGCTCCTCATATTATCAGATCTGATCAGGGAATTTTTCATCATCGAGAATGCTAAGCCGCGTGTCAGATTGCTTTCTATTTTGGGTACGATTTCCATTAAGTCTGAAGCAAAAGGATCCAATTCTGTAGATCCAAACCACAGAAGGTGATTGAAGGCAGTATGTTGAATGGAAGAGGCATGAATCGGCAGCGGAATCCTTTTTCTCAAAAACGGCGGGAGTTTGGGGTGTATCTTGCAATACAACCTGTTGAAGAGGGTTTCTTTCCCTTTTGCTTTTTCTATCAGGTATGGAATGCATTTCGTTCCAAGTGCTTCGAGGACCACTGTTGCGTTATCTTCAGGATTCTGCCTGTTGGGAGGCCAGCCTTTGCCAAAGAACCACTCCTCAACTGTTTTGCCGTCATAGGAAGGCATTTGGTATGATTTGATTGAACCCAGAATCCAGAAACCTATCAATAGAAGGATTCCAAGAATGAATGCTATAGAATGGTATCTAGACTTCTTTATGTGCATGCTGGGGAATTCACGAGAGTTGTCTGGTCAATTGCAAATCTCGGCTACTGCCTTCACAATCACTCTCGTATTTCGTATTGCTTGGCAATGTCAGGCGAAACCCTATTTAAAGCGTGGTAGGCGTTCTCTTGGTAGAAATCTGCCACTGATGAGCTCAGGTCTTTGGGGACCGCGAAAAGAGAATCGACGAGGGCTCTGTTTGTTATTATTGTTATCAATGTGGGGATTCCGTTTGTTATGCTCTTGTCCACGATTGAGAGGGTAACAGCGGCATCGTGTCTCAATTTCCAGTTGGAGTCGTCGAGCAAGGTGAGAAAGTAGTTTGTATTTGCTTCGCCATTGCTGCGTCCAAGCGCCAAGTCTTTGACCACATTTCGGTGGAAATCTTCTCGGACCTCATTATCTCCAATTCTTGATACGATTTCTGCTAGTGAAGATGTAAAGGGTCGCAACTCAGATCTAGAAAAACTTCGAATATGATCGATGGCAAGTTTCTGAATTTGAGATGCCCTCAAAGCAGGTGGGAGAACCCTACGCAAGGAGCTCGGAAAATGAGGGTGAATCTCGCAATAAAGCCGGTTGAAAGGCGAATCAGTCGTGGTTGCTAGGTCTATCAAGTGTGGAATACAATTTGTTCCCATCGCCTCGAAGGCTGTTGCCGCTTCACTGAATGTCTTCCATTGCTCTTGAGGCCTATTAGGACCGTAGAACCATTCCTTAGCTGTCTTACCATTGTATCTAGGCGGTGAATTGAATATGGCATTCAGCGAAACCCAAGATGCTGCCAGAATCACGGAGCCTAGGATTGCTGTTCCTATTTGGGTTCTCCTTGAGAGTGATTTCATGACCTGGTTTTTCGAATCGGGCTAATTCGGCGATGGGGGCCCGAAGAAGAAAGAGCCGGCATGACCGCCATCAGTGAACATTGACGGACTCTCGAATTGCTCCGCCATCCGTGGATCAACTTCAACAAGTGCGTTGTATGCACGCTCTTGGATATCGGTTATGTATTCTGGCCCACCGAAGAAAACAGAACCCACCAAGTGTTCATTAGTAATGGCAGCTGCCAATGTTTGAACTCCATTTGTGATTGTGTTGTCGACACGCGACAAAGCAATTGCAGCACTAAGGCTAATCTTGAATGAAGGGTCATTGATCAAAGTAGTAAAATACTCAGTTTTCTTGCCCGAATCGCTACATCTCGTTGCTGCCTTTTTGATGACAAGGCAACCAAGCTGCCTAATTGATCCATCTTCGAGTTTCGGAATCATCGACATAAGCTCCACTACGTAAGGATCTAGGTACGTATCAGGAAAGCCCCCCAAGATCATAAATGCAGCCGACTGAATGGAATAGGCTGAAGCTGGAGGCCTCACTCTCGCCTTGATCGGATTTGGCAATCGTGGGTGGATTTTGCCGTATAACCTCGCCATTCGAGACTGTGGAGTTTTCACCACATTCAGTAGGAACGGTATGCTGTTAGTTCCCATCGCCTTGAATGCGACTGTGGCGGGACTGAGTGTGATTATATCGCTTGGATCGCCATTTTCGCCGTAGAACCATTCCGCTGCTGTCTTCCCCTTGTGGATTGGAGAAGATTTGGCAGCGGATTCGAAATGAATCCATACAGCAATCAGGAATAGGCCACCTAGAATTACTGAACCTCTTCGGATTCTTGTGTGATGGCTTCTCATTCCAGTTTCTAAGTGAAGATCACTCTGAAAAAGTGCAAATGCAATTGTTACTTATCAATCTCGAATTCCTCTGCTAGCACCGGGTCAACTCGCAATAGGGCGTTGAGGGCTTGCTTTTGGTAGTCATCGACGAGTTTTTCAAACTTCAGTCTGCTTGTTGTCCCCCCTAGACTGGAGACTGCTGACCTCACAAGGGGCATGTTTGTAATGGCTTGAATGAACACGGGAATCCCATTTGTGATTGTGTGGTCAATCTCTGATAGTCGCGTCTGAGGTGGACCCCGTTGTTCGGCCACCGACGGGGGTAAGTTAAGCTAGGGCGG
>CAYFGX010000031.1:0-103384 GCA_964342405.1 uncultured Verrucomicrobiota bacterium
GGTCGTCATTGGCACGCCGGATCATTGGCATGCGATTATGGCGGTGTTAGCGGCGAAAGCTGGTAAACATATCTACTGTGAGAAACCGTTGACCCGAACGATTGGAGAGGGCCGGGCTGTCGTGAAAGCGGCTCGAGAGAATAACGTCGTTTTCCAAACCGGGAGCCAACAACGTACGGAGTACGGTGGGAGATTTCGAAAGGCTGTCGAATATGTTCGCAGTGGCCGAATCGGCGAGCTGAAGAAGGTGTATATTGGCGTGGGGGGGCCTCCCGTGGCGGATGATTTGCCTGATGAGCCCTTGCCCGAAGGGATTGATTGGGATATGTGGCTCGGTCCGGCGCCTCAGCGAGGATTCAACGAGGTGTTGTGCCCGATTGGTATTCACAAGCATTTTCCGCAATGGCGCCGTTATCGTGAATACGCCGGGGGAAGTCTCTCTGACATTGGGGCGCATCATTTCGATATTGCTCAATGGGCGATGGATGAGGATGCGAGTGGTCCTATTTCTGTAAGTCCACCAGACGATCCGGCGGCCACACAGGGACTTTCTTTCAAGTACCGTTCCGGTGTTGAGATGGTTCATGGAAAAGAGCTTGGTCGACGAGGTTGTGTCTTTGTCGGCACGGAAGGTGAGATCTACGTAGATCGCGGTGTCATCGAATCAAGCCCTGCCTCCATTCTGGAACAACCCCTGGGTAGCAACGACTTTCACTTGCCTCCCGTTGCTCCGCGGCACCAGTTTGATTGGTTGGAATGCATTCGAAGTGGAGCTCGTCCGGTCGCGGATGTTGAGATAGGGCATCGTACCAATACGGTTTGTATGCTGGCCAACCTTGGTTACCAACTGCAGCGGGATCTCCACTGGGATCCGGTTTCAGAAGTCTTTATCGGAGACGACCAAGCGAACTCGTTCATCTCGCAACCGGATCGAACCCCTTGGGCGGGGATCGCAGTCTAAGGACGAATCTCTAGGCCGACCTTGGGCGCTACTGCCGATCCCTCAATCTACGAACGCCAAAGATTGGATCTCCTTAACGGGGGAACTCAAATCGTTCCGACAAAGACGCCCACTGCCGGTGCAAAAATTCCCTAGGTCCTTGCTACTTCATCCATAGACCTGGCGGACGCGGCTATCTAGGTTCAAGTTCTTGGTGCATAATGGGTGCTCGTCTGTAACGCTGTTGTTCGCTGATCTCAGGTTTGTTTCGCGATGAATGCTTCGACCTCGGACAGAGATGGCATGGATGACTGTGCGCCTGACTTGGTAACAGAGAGGGTTGCGGCGTGAACGGCGAATGGAATCGCTTGCTCGATTGGAAGGCCCTTGCTGAGGCTCACTGCGAAGGCGGCATTGAAGGAGTCTCCGGCAGCGGTCGAATCTAGAGATGTCACTTCTCGGGCCGGGTAGATTTCAGAATCCCTCTCATCGACTCGCAATGCTCCTCTTGGGCCAAGCTTTACGATGATGCATCGAGCCCCTTGTTCACAAAGGATCCTTGCTGCCAACGCGATTTCCTTAAGAGGCGCGTTGGGATTGAGATCTCGTCCTGTTAGCAAACTCAATTCGGAGAGGTTCGGAGTGAGGTAGTCAATCTTGGATAGCCAGGCTGGGGGCAGTTTCGTGGCGGGTGCTGGATCGAGAATCAGCTCACCGGCAGATTCCTGGGCTTGCTGAATGGCTTTCTCAACTGTTTCGGAGGGAATCTCCAGCTGCAAGAGTATCAGCTTTGCTACTTGAATGGCATTGGCTTCACGGTCGCTCAAACACCGTGCCGTTAACTGGGCGTTGGCTCCTGGAACGATGATGATTTGATTTTCGCCTTCCTCATCGACTGTGATTAGGGCTGTGCCGGTCGGTACGCCGGGTGCGTTCAGCGTGAGGGCTGTGTCAACTCCGCGTGTCTCCAGGTTATGACGCAACGATTCTCCAAAGGAGTCAGCACCGACACGACCCATCATGGCGACCTTAGCCCCGAGTGTCGCAGCTGCGTAGGCCTGGTTCGCTCCCTTTCCTCCACAATGATGCTGGAACCCGGTACCGCGGAGCGTTTCCCCCGGTTTGGGAAATCTGGGAGTGGTCACCACTAAATCCATGTTCAGGCTGCCAATGACAAGAATATCGAACTCGTTCTGCATCGGTCGGTAAAATCTTGAGAGTGGGGGAAGCGTCGTGTCTTGAGTTTCAATGAGATTCGGTCTGCCAGTTCGGTGTCAATGAAACCCGTTTGTTGTGGAATCGTTGCTCAGTCAAGAATGTTCCCGAGCACGGATTGGTAGATTTCCTTGATCTGGACTGGGCTGAAGGGGACGGGGTTGTTTGCTAACCGCTTTGAGTTGACACCTTGCACAAGGGTTTCAAGTTGGGATGAGGACACGGATACTTCGATATTTGCGATTGCGAGTGCCTCCTTCAAGTAGGCTTGCCACCACCGTGGAAACCTCTCGGCTTCCTGTCCCCAAGCACGGGCGATTTCAATCAGGCGATCCGTTAAGAATGAAGGCCCCTTTGGGTGGTGGCAGTGGCTCTCGTCACAGGCAAGCATTTGTCCAAAGATGGGGCCGAACAAGAGGGCCACAGCCCGTCCGTGGGGAATTCCAAATTCAGTTGTGAGGCCATAAGAAAGGGCGTGGGGTGCGGTGGTCGTGGTGATGTTGATGGCTCTTCCTGCCAAATGAGCTGCCTGCAACATAGCCTCAAGGTGTTCGCTCCCCCGAGTGGTGACGGCCGGTCTCAGGTGTTTGTTGGCGAGCCGCAAGGCTTGCCACGCCTCCTTCTCGGATTCTGGCGTGGAGCGAACGCTCCAGAGTGACTCCATCGCCTGGCAGACCGCATCGAGACCAGCATCGGCAATGACGCCGGTGGGTAAGGTCTTGAGTAGGGATGAATCGAGAATTGCTTGATCAGGCTTTAGCCCATCTCCCGCTATCGAGTACTTGATGTTGTCGCGGTAGAGAACAGCAAAACGGGTTGCCTCGGCCCCGGTGCCAGCCGTCGTCGGAATCGTAACAAGTCGAACGCTGCTGCGTTCTTCAAGGAGGCTGGGTTGTGTTTGACTCGCTTGCCATAGTTCCTCAGCTCCGCCCAGCTCGATGGCTATCGCTGTCAATTTTGCCAGATCGATTGCGGTGCCTCCGCCGATCGCAATAAGGGTCTCAGGCTTCGAATTATATGTGAGCTGCAGAATATCGAGCAGGGATTCCCAAGTTGGGTTCGGAGTGAATTCCGTGAATGAGACGAACTGGGCGGCCTTTTGGAGTCGTTGGATTTGGACCGTAACGGAGAAAGCCTTCTCGACCGCCGGATCAATGATCGCGAGTACGCGCTTCCCTTTGATGCTGGATTCGATGCGAGTGAGCCAAAGCCCGTGATCTTCTCTACCTGACTTGTTCAATGTGCGGCGGATGGTAGGTTCCTGGCGCCATTCAGGCAAGCCGTCTGGAAGGTTAAACGTGGGTTTCTCGTCGGCGATCGTTGAATGTGAGATAGGATTTTACGGCTTGCTTGCTTGTTCAGGCCCTGTTTAAACGGTGAGCGATATGTCCACCCCCAAACTGTTTCGAGAATTCTCGTCGACTCTCATTATATCAAGTTGCCTCATGCCGCTGCTCTTAGTCTCGGCAGCCAGCAAGCAAGAGTATTCTGGATCCGATGGAAATGGAGATTTTATCGTTGGTCCAGACTACCGGATCGATCCCGACCTGACAGATCAAGGCAACCCAAAAGGCAGGGAGTTCAAATTCTCAATGCGCCTGGCGGATAGCAAGATATTCCGTGGAGACGATACCACTTTAGAGCCGGAACGTCGCCCCGTGCGCGAGTTTCGTGAGATCACCGTGTATGTTCCAGCCGCCTACCAAGACGGATCCAAAGCTCCAATCTTAGTCACCCATGATGGACCGAGTCGCTTAAACCTGGTGCGGCATGCTCTGGACAACCTAAGCATCTCCAAAGATCCGCAACGACGTTTGCCGGCATTTATCGTCATTGCGGTGCAGAACGGGGGAAGCGATAGCAAGGGAAGTGAGCGAGGCTTGGAGTACGACACAATGTCAGATCGTTTTGTACGCTTTATCGACTCTGAAGTTCTTCCCGCTGTCTTGGCTGACCCTGCCATCCGGGCTGCCTACCCGAATCTGGCTTTTACCTCGGATCCTTGGGGGCGAGCCACGATGGGGTGCAGTTCAGGCGGTGCCGCTGCATTGACCATGGGTTGGTTTCGGCCCGATCTTTTCAGGCGGTTGATCACTTATTCGGGAACCTTCGTTGACCAACAGGATGACGATGCTCCGGAAGAAGCCCGGTTTCCCCTGGGGGCCTGGGAATACCATTCGAGCATGAAGCTGATTGAGAACTCAGAAAAGAAGCCCTTGCGAATCTTTACGCACGTTTCCGAACGTGACAATGGCTGGAAGCAACCGGAAGAAACCTATCACAATTGGGTGATGGCCAATGAACGTACAGCCGCAGCTCTCAAGGCGAAGGGCTACGAGTATCGGTATGTTTTCAGTCGTGCTTCCCGCCACTGTGATCGTCGAGTTTTTGAACACACGCTTGCGGATACGCTGGTGTGGATGTGGCAAGGTTATCAGCCGGAATGATCGAGAGCGAAGTCTAAAAACTTCGTGACAGTTGGGATGGATCTTGCGATTCTGAACCGATGCAGGCCTCATTTTTTCAATCAACTGACGGTGTGGTGTGTCGCCAGAGAGCGAAGGGACTTTGGAATGGAAGAGCCGCATTTACCTTGATCGAGCTTCTGGTTGTCATCGCGATCATCGCGATTCTTGCAGGGATGCTCCTGCCTGCTTTGTCAAAAGCGAAAACAAAGGCGCAGGGTATCAAGTGCATGAACAACTTGCGTCAATTGGGACTAGGCTGGGTGATGTATGCGGACGACCACGATCAGCGAGTCGTTCCAAACGCTCCAGGCCGCAACCGGCGGGTCACGGAAACTTGGGTAACTGGCTGGCTCGATATGCAGAATGCTACGGATAACACCAACGTGATGAACCTTCGGGCAAGTCTTCTCTTTCCCTATGTAAACAGCGAAGGTGTCTTTAAGTGTCCGGCCGATAAATCTGTCTCGCGACACGGAGGAAAAGTAATTCCCAGAGTTCGAACCGTCTCAATGAATTGCTGGTTGGATTGGGGGAGGCTGAATGGATCTCCGGGCTATAAAGTAATCAAGAAGCTCAGTGACATGACTCGACCATCACCTTCAGAGACCTGGGTTGTGGTCGATGAGAGAGAAGACAGTATCGATGAGGGCTATTTTGCCGTTGATATGACGGGTTTCCCGGATCGTCCTGCCGGCATCAAGTTCGTGAATTTTCCCGCCAGCTATCACAATAACGCGGCTGGCTTCATGTTCGCTGATGGGCATGCGGAGATCAAGAAGTGGGTTGATTCGAGAACATCTCCGCCCCTTGTCAGGGGCCAACTCATGAAGCTCAATGTGCCCTCGCCAAATAATCCCGACCTCCAGTGGCTCCAAGCGCGTACGACGGGACCGCTTTGAGCGGGGCACAATTTTGGGTTTTAACTAGAGTTCGTCAGGAATCATCAATTCACCGCGTCCCATGGGGAGGCAATGCCCCCCAACGATCACATCCGAAATCACTCCTTGGCGGTCTCGGATCTCGACAAAAATCTTACTGGGACGCCCCATTTCGACCCCTTGTTCACTCACGAACTGTTTTGGGTGGCGCTTGTCGTGGGTGAAGAGATAACTGCCGAGTGGACCGTGGGCGCTGCCAGTGGCTGCGTCCTCGGGAACGCCAAACCTGGGCGCGAAGAAGCGGCAATGTACATCGGTGTCTGGACGAGTGGTCTCTCGTGTGAAGACAAAGAATTCTTGTGATGGGCATCCTTCGAGGTGAGCTTCAATGAGATCATATCTGGGTTTGATCCTACCTATCCCCGTCAGGGTCTTGACGGGGACAATAATCATTGGGATGCCGCAGCTTACGATTTGGACGGGCAGGTTTGAGTCGATCTCCTCTGGTTCCAAAGAAAGCATGCTTGCTGCGATCTCCGTCCCAATGGTGTCCAGGAATTGAGGCAAGGGCTGATGCATGGACAGCCTGGGCGAATCCTCGCCCGGGGCGGTGAGATCAACCCGGATTTGGCCCACTCCTTCATCGAAGATCAAGGCATCTTCGTTCCTTCGAGAAAGCAGGTTCTCGGAGAGAATGGCTTGTGCTGTTCCGAGAGTAGGATGCCCCGCCATGGGGAGTTCGTTCTCCGGGGTGAATATCCGGACTGTGCAGTCGCTGTCCTCTCGTTTAGGGGACTGAATAAAGGTCGTCTCGGAAAGGTTTAGCTCATTGGCGATTCGTTGCATCAGATCCTTCGAAAGATCGTCGGCGTCGGGGAAAACGGCCAGTGGATTGCCGCCAAAAGGGCGATCAGTAAAGACGTCTAGTAGGTAGTAGCGGAGATGTTTCATGAGTTCAATAGTTCCACAATGACGGGCCGAATGGATAGGACGAGTAACACGGCCATGCTGATGTTAAAGACGCGTAAATACTTTGGGTTCCGCAGAATGCGACGAAGGCTGACGCCGCTGTAGAGCCAGGTCGCTGTGCAGAAAGGACCTAACATCAGAAAGGTGGCAGCAATGAGGAGGACCTGCATGTGCATGCTTTCGGACTGGCGTGTGAAGGTCGCAACGGCTCCCGTGATCATAACCCATGCCTTCGGGTTGACCCATTGGAATATGGCCGCCTGGTAGAAAGTAATCGGCTTTGCCGTTTTACCAGATTCGGGACCGGTTGGGGTGCGGCCGATGATCCATGCGAGATAAAGCAGGTAGGATGCGCCGATAATCTTGATCATGGTGTGGAGTCCAGGCACAGCCTCAAAGAGGCTTCCTAATCCGAGACCGACAATGATAAGCATGAGGGTGAATCCTAGGTTGATTCCTAGCAGATGAGGGAGACTCTTCTTCACGCCGTGATTGAGACCTGAAGTCATGATCATCACGTTGTTCGGTCCGGGAGTGATAGAAACCGAGAAGACGAAGAGACAGATTTCAGGAGGGAGGAGCATATTCGACGTCGATAGACTGGGCTGGGTATCGTCTTTTCCGTTGGTTCGGGGTTCCTGTCTTGTTCGTGTTGCTTCTGCCGGGGAGCGAGAGCTTTAGCGATCGCGGTCGATGCGATCCGAATGGTAGCGTCCTCCATAACTGAGCGCTGGATTTATCGCCAGAAGCTTGGCCTGTAGTCAATACTCAGTCGCTAGGCGCGCCCGAGGGGGAGAGTGCGGCCGAGGAGGAAGGTCCCTGGCAGATGACGTCGACCTCAATTTTAAGATCTGGTTCGTTGCCTCCCACGATGACGCCTTTGATGGGGCAGATATCGCTGTAATCGCGGCCCCATCCGATCGTAATATGCCTCATTGTGGGGAGGCAGCCGTTGGTTGGATCGAGATCAATCCAGCCCATATCCGGGCAATAGACAGAAACCCAAGCGTGAGAGGCATCCGCACCAATGAGCTTTGCACTGCCCGGTGGTGGGTCTGTTTCGAGATACCCAGAGACATACCTGGCGGCAAGTCCCAGAGAGCGAAGGCAGGCGATCTCGAAATGAGCGAAATCCTGGCAGACGCCCCGTCTGTTTTCCAAGACCTCTGATACTGGCGTCGATACGGTTGTAGCTGCGGGATCGAATTCGAAGTCTCTGAAAATTCGTTCCGTGAGATCCGTGGCTGCCTCGATGAGGGGGCGCCCCCTTGGAAAGGACTGTGAGGCATAGGCCTGAATTCCCGGGGGAATACTGACGGCGGGAGAATCAAAACAATATTCGAGTGCCTCCAGGCTTGCGCCGCCGCGATCTGTTAGGATTCTTCCTCGGACGCTTTCCCAAGCGGGAGTCTCCGTGGGCTCCGGAACGTAAGGTAGGGTTACGGCAACCTCACTGACAGCTTGGATTTCGAGGCGTGAAAGCGGTGTTTGATGGGCTGCTAAGCATGTTCGGTTTCCAAAGTAATCGACGTGATCGTCCGTGTGCGAGGGTTGCGGAAGAATGCTTAGTTCGTGCCGAAGCTGCTTTTGATGCCGATCCGCGCGGGGATCCAATTTGATAATATGGTCCGCCTGGGTGACGGGGGATTGGTAATCGTAGATCGTTCTATGGCTAATGTGGTAGGAGAGAAAATTCATTCGGATGGGGATGGAGTTTCAGTAGCCGAAAATAGCGACGCGAGATCGAGTCGGAAAGGGCGCTTAGGGCAGATTGCCATCGATTCAGGGTCGCGTCAGCCTTGAGGGTTCCCTGCTTGCCCTCGTTGGGAATCAAGTCCATGACTGCCTTATCATCGAGGCGATCAATGATCTCAGTGACTGGCTGGTCGAGGGGTAAGTTCGTCTCTCCTCCATCAAGGGGAGGTAGTTGTGAGAGGATCGTTTTGATAGCCTGAAGGTTGAAGCTCAGGGCTCGCGGGTTCTGTTGATCCAACAAGAGGGCTTCCAGCACCGAACGGGCCTCTGGCTCTGAGTAGAATTGTCGACGGTAACTCATGGAGCTGTCGGCCACTTCGAGCAGTGGATTCAAGACGAGGTTGAGCCCACTCGGGTGGTGAACCGCAGCTCGAATAAAATCACACAAGTTGAGCGATCGTTCGAGGCGTCGCCCGATACTAAGAAAGCGCCACTCTTGCCCTCGAACCGTGTTTTCAGCCTCGATTCCCGCGAGCGCCGAGAGGCTAAACTTAAGGTCCTGAATCAACTGCTGTAGCCCGTCAAGTGGGGCTCGATCCGGTTGATGAGCTGGAGCTTCTCGCAGGCGGCTCAGTACTTTCCACGCATCACCTGAGAAGCGGTCACGGTTGGAGTTGGAGAGGGCGGCAATCTGCCGACAGAGGGATCCGAATCCTCCATCGTAGGTATCGCCGTAAGCAATCTCCAAAACGAGCGAAGTGACATCGTGGGTTGTGGTGTCGTCGGGAGAGGAAGGGAAACCGAATCTTTCGAGGATATCTTGGAGCGCGAGGGCTTGGGCATAGCGACGCGGTTCGTACTCTTCGATGAGGCGGGTGTTGATGCTCGCAAGGATCCGAACCAAGTTCTCGAGTCTTTCCGAATAGCGTCCAAGCCAGAAGAAATTGTCAGCCGTTCGACTTGGCACCCCCGATTGAATTCTCTCTGCTGGTCGAGACTCCAATTGTATCGGCTTGCTCGAGGTAGCGATTGACGGACGGCCTGAGATCCAGGTGTCTTTGCTACCCCCGGCCAATTGAAAGCCCTTGAGGGGCGAGAACGCGGAGTTGGAAACTTTGGTGAGCCCTCCAGGTAGGACAACGAATGAATCTCCAGCGGCAGCCACATAAACCCTCAGAATGATCGGGCGGACGTCAAACCGATTCTGGGTCCAGACCGGCAGGCGTGACAACTCGATTGGGGTTTGCCCTACGAATTCGTAGGGACGCTCTTGAATCGAGGCGCTCAATTCCTCGCGGGCTGCCACCGAAAGCTCAGCCCCACTACAGGTTCGCTTCGTCATTCCAGGGAACGCGTTTTTGATGATCAGTTGGTCGAGGTTTTCTATCACGTAATCTCTCTCCGCAGGATTCCCACACCACCAGGTTGGAGCCGTAGGAAGTCGGAGATCTTCTCCCAGCAAGTGCCGAGCGAGTTCGGGCAGAGAAGCATGGAGAGCCGGTGTTTCGGCGACAGCAGAACCGAGGGCATTCGCGAGGAGGACTTTTCCGGCCCGAGCAGCCTGCACGAGTCCGGGAACTCCAAGGAACGAATCTTCGCGAAGTTCCAGGGGATCACAGTGAGCGTCACTGACCTGACGGATGATCACGTCGACAGGCTGTAGCCCTTCAACTGTTTTTAGGTGGACTTTGTTTTCTCTCACGACCAAGTCGCCACCTTCCACCAAGGTGCAACCCAGGTAGCGGGACAAGAGAGAGTGTTCATAGAATGCTTGGCTGTAGACTCCCGGAGTCAACATGACGACTCTTGGCCAAGCGGTGGCTGAGGGGGCGAGAGCATGGAGGTTGTTCCGAATCGTGGTGAAAAACTGACCGAGAGGGGCAGTCTCGTGTTGTCGGAAGGCTTCGCTGAGAAGACGGCCAATGATGGTGCGGTTCTCGATGGTGTAGCCGACTCCTTTGGGATTCTGCGTGTGCGTGTCGAGAACCCACCAGTTGCCGTCGGCAGCTCGAGCGAGATCGACCGCTTGAAGATGGAGATAGGTTCCTCCCGGGACGGGAATGCCTCGGCAGCTTCGGTGGAAGCTCGGATTGGCAAATACGAGGGAGGGAGGAATCAGGCCGTTGCGAAGCAGATGCTGCGGGCCTGAGTAAATGTCTCTCAGAATGAGATTGAGGAGTTGGGCTCGTTGGATGACGCCTTGTTCAATTCGGCGCCACTCTTCGTCGTTGAGAACGAATGGAAGTAGATCGAGCTCCCAAGGCCGCTCGTTGGGTTGGTCGGCAACCGCGACGTTGTAGGTCACACCATGATTCCTCAGAATCCGTTTGCCGTCGTTCCAGCGAGCCTGCAATTCAGTGCGGCCCAGAGCGGTGAGATGGGTAATGAGAGCTTGCCAATGCGGCCGGGGCAAGTTGTTTGGATCGATGACTTCATCATACACCCCCGTGGCCCCGGTGTGAGCTTGACACAATTCCTCGAAAATCGATGGGTTGCTCTGTTCTCGGATCATTTCTGCCTTCGCTCTCTTCAGAGCGGCGTATCGTTGTCTAGAGCGCCGAGGATGTAAAGAATTGCTCTTGCTAAACGAGATACACGAAGTGAAGCCGACCAGTCTTACTAGGCTTGAGAGTTGAAGGATGTGTCTTTCGGTATGAACACCGAGTCGTGCTCAGATCCCGCCCGATAGTGTTCTTGGCGAGCAGCCATGGGCGCCTTTCGGGCAAAATAGGTCTGGTGAATCTCGGTGCCGATCTCGTTGAGGCGATCTTGGAGTTCGTCAAGGTACTCGTGGAGGCCGGATTCGATTACCTTTTCCGCCTCGGTGTAGGTGAGATCCGAACAAAGCGATCCTAGAGTCCTTTCGACGGGCGTTCTGACTTGCCCCTCTGGCGTTTGAGAAATGGCGTAGAGTGAGGATTGAGCTTGTTTGAGGCAGTATTGCACCGAGCGTGGAAAGTGGTGGCTGAAGAGGAGGAAATCCACGACTCGGAAAGGAGAGATCCGCCCGCATTCTTTCCGATACATCTCGAACGCTGTGGCAGATCGCAAGACGGCGCTCCACTGGATGTGATCGATGGGCGTGCCCACTTCAGCGACTGAGCGAAGGAGAATAAAGTATTTCACATCGAGAATCCGAGACGTCTTGTCTGCCCGTTCCAGCATTCGCCCTAACTGATAGAAATGGTATGCTTCCCCACGAATCATCGTGGAGTCTGTGAGGCCCATGAAGGTACTGGCTCCCCGTCGGACTTGGAGGAAATAACGATTCAGTGACTCGATTGCATGGACGTTCTCACCATTGTCACGGACGAACAGATAGTATTCGTTGATTTGCTGCCACATTGAGGAAGTGATGATTTCGCGGACCTGGCGGGCATTCTCCCGGGCCGCTTTGAGGCAGGAGAGGATCGAGTTGGGGTTCTTCTCGTCGAAGGCGAGAAAGAAAATCACATTCTCTTGCGTTGCACTCGAGTAGCGTTTTTCGAAATCTTCGTGATCTCCGGATGTATTGACGAGGGGTTGCCATTGTTGTTCTTGGCCCACGTCGGAATCGAGCATGAGGTGAAGGTTGACGCTAACGAAGCGAGCGACATTGTCGGCGCGCTCGATGTAACGGCTCATCCAGTAAATTGAATTGGCAACTCGACTCAGCATTTCTCTGGCTCTTGCATCACCCAGGTATCTTTACTGCCGCCACCCTGTGAAGAGTTCACGACCAGGGATCCCTTCTTCAGAGCAACGCGGGTGAGTCCTCCTGGGAGAACATAGATATCCTCTCCGTAGACGATGTAGGGACGAAGATCAACGTGTCGGCCCTCTAGCTTTCCATCGCAGATCGTTGGAACGCGCGAGAGTGACAGCGTGGGTTGGGCAATGAAGTTGCGAGGGTTTGCGATGATCTTTTGAGCGAAGTCCTGCTGTTCCGCTTTACTTGAAGCAGGCCCAACGAGCAGGCCATAGCCCCCGGATTCGTTAGCGGGCTTGACGACCAAATCCTTAATGTGGTCGAGCACATACTGGCGATCCTTTTCATCTGCACAGACATATGTCGGTACGTTTGGGAGAATAGCCTCTTCTTGTAGGTAATATTTGATGATCGCAGGAACATAGGCGTAAACGACTTTGTCGTCAGCGACTCCAGTTCCGGGCGCATTGGCTAGTGCAACATGGCCAGCACGATAGGCTCGCATTAGTCCGGGAACTCCCAGCATCGAATCTTCGCGGAAACTTTCAGGATCGAGGAAGTCATCGTCAATTCTGCGATAGATGACATCCACTCGCTCGAATCCGCTCGTGGTCCGCATCCAAACAAAGTCATCGAAGACAACGAGATCGCCGCCTTCGACCAATTCAGCGCCAAGTTGCTGCGCCAGGAAACTATGTTCGAAATAGGCTGAGTTGTAGGGGCCGGGAGTCAGGACGACACATTTTGGGGAGGCAACGTTGTCCGAGACCAAGTGGTCCAAGGCATCGCGCAGCTCGAACGGGTAACGATCCACGGAGCGGATTCGGCCGGCGTCGAAAAGGCTCGAGAAAAGATTCTTCATCAGGTGCCGATTCTCCAACACGTAACTGACGCCGGACGGACACCGGAGATTGTCTTCGAGAACATAGATCTCGCCGTCAGAATGGCGGACTAGATCTGTTCCAGTGATGTGAATCCAGATTCCGCGAGGAGGGTTGAACCCGACACATTGTTCTCGGAAATCTTTGGAAGAATCCAATACCGAGGCCGGGACCACCTTGTCCTTGATGATGTGTTGATCGTGGTAGAGATCGTCGAGGAACATGTTCAGTGCCCGAATTCGTTGGGCGAGTCCCCGTTCAATGCGGTTCCATTCTTGCGCAGAAACGATTCGAGGAATGAGGTCGAAGGGAAAAGTTTTTTCTACTCCGCGGTTGTCCTTGTAAACGTTGAAGGTAATCCCAGCCCGCATCATCGAGAGCTCGGCTGCATGCTGTCGCTGGAGCAACTCTTGATCTGTGAGCCCGCTGAGACGTTGAACGAGTGGGGACGCGGCTGGGCGAGCCTGGCCAGACGATTCAAACATCTCGTCGTAGAACTCGCCAACTTCGTAGTTTCCTAGATCCATTTCTTTCTTTCTTGAAACCAAAATTGGTTTCAGAACCGTGAACAGTGGCGTCGAGCAGATTGAATACCAGCTATAGTCTAGGCGGGATTCTGGGTTGCTTTTGGCGAAAAGCAACCACTGTTCGACCTTGGAATCCCGTCGGACTGTTTATTTTTAGCCAGTTTTGTTAATCCTGGCCGCTTGGACGAGGATCACGCTTTTGATGCTTCGAAACCAGGCGGGTAATCTCCTGTTCAACTTTTTCAAGAGTAACGCTGCTTGATTCGTCTGGACGAACCTCTTCCTCGGCACTCGATGGCTTGTAGATTCTCTGAAGTTTCGATGTCGTGAGGTAATCAGGGTGGTGAATCTCTGTAATCGTGGCGTAGTGAATCCGCTGACCGGATCGGTTCACGCTGAGGTCGTAGTGGTGCACGGCCAGAACACGAGTTCGCGGCGCTTTCATCAGCCGCTCGCTGAGTAGTTGAAATCCGTCGAGTGCCATCAATCGGATGTGGATCGTGCTCTTCGTGATTCTCCATCCCGCCTGCTTTAAAACTGCACCCAGGGATTCACCTTTTACGATGCGATCGTGTTCTCTTCGCAAAGTCTGAGGAATCGTTTCGGCAAAATGAACCACTGCCAGCGTTCTGCAAATTCGTTCACCATCGTGGTGACTGTAAAGATTTGAGATTCGGACCTTCGGCGTTTGCTTGAGGATCTCAATGCCGTACGAGCCGAACTGGCTCTTGATGCGTTCACTATTGAGCGGAATCGGTGGCCCACTAGGGTTCTCCGTGGACTTGGAAAAGGTCAGCGTTGTGCTGAGAAAGAGGGCGACGAGGTGGAAGGTAAGCGACTTTGCAGACATCGCATCTTTACGCATCACGTCCATGGTTCGTGTGTCGGTTGGATCTCAGCCCTAAGTTCAGAGTGTTGGGAAGTGTTTTGTCGACAGGATATGGCCGGTCTTGGTGATAAGCAACGCATCGACGGCTTCCATTTTCTCTGCGAATGCGAGCCCTTTTTCGGCGCCCAGAACCATGAGAGTGGTGGAAAGTGCGTCGGCTTGCATGGCCGCGGGAGCGAGGACGCTAGCGCTCGCGAGCTCGGCGGGGGATTGGCCGGTTCTTGGATCGAAGATATGGTGATGTTTGAAGTCGTCTGAAAATCGAGTCTCGTAGTCTCCGGAGGTAGCCAGAGTGCGAGTTTCCAGGTTCATCAATGCACTGAAGGAATCGGCCTTGCGGGGGTGTTGGATTCCCACTTTCCACGGAGTGCTGGCACCTTTGTTTCCGAGTGGAGCGAGTTCACCGCAATCAATCAGGGCGTGCTTGATGCCCGCACGTGTGAGGGCATGTTTTGCCTGATCCGTTGCATAGCCTTGTGCGATGCCATTGAGCGTGATCTTTGTATCAGGCGATGATAAGCGAATAGTCTGTTCTCTAATGGAAAGTTGTTGCCATCCGATAGACTGCTTCCGCTTTCTGACGGCTTCCGGTTCGGGGAGGGAGGACCGGGAAGCGCAGGATTCGTAGAGGTCCCACATTGGTTGGATGGTGACGTCAAAAGCACCGCCGCTCTTTTGGGATAAGTCCTGAGCGAATCGGAGCACTCTTAGGATCCCGGGTGAAGGGTTCTCTAGAACTGAATCTCGATTGAGGCGGACAATCTCGCTGTTTGCCCGATAAAGGCTCATGGCTTGCTCGACTTCTTCGATCGCTTCAAAAGCGGCGTTGATCGCTTCGGCAGCCAGAACTGGATCCGGATGGCTGACTTGAATGCTCACCTTCGAACCCAACGCCTTTCGGGTTCGGGTGAGTAGACTCTGTGCTTGGGCGGATAGGCGAGGGGTGGCGAGCATTCCGCCAGCAAAGATGCCAACACCGTTTCGGATAAAGCGACGCCGATTGTATGGATGTTGGCTAGTAGGAAGATGCGAATGCATGTGGGGTTGAACGTTTTGTTGGTGCCAACAGGGGCTTCGTTTAGGAGATTCGTTCGGCGCTAGCTGAGTGACCAACCTTCGCGATACTTCCTTCCGAGGAATCGCTCAGCATCGGGTGCGTTGGGGATCTTCATCTGTGGTGCATTCCATTCGATTCGCTGCTCTGCTCGGAAGGCCACATTGCCTAGATGGTTGGATTCCGTCAACGGTCCGGCATAGGCAAAATCACATGTTGTCGGAGCGCCTGTCTTACACGCTCGGATCCATTCCTTGTGGTGGCCGATCGAGGGGGGAATCCACTGCTTGGGGCGTTCGAAGCTCTTGAACTTATCTTCAGGCAGGAGGAGATGTTTGCCGTAGTCCGAGAGCAACATACCCTCATCTCCGATGAATAAATGGCCGCTCTTCCACTGAGGGATCTTCCTCTCATGCCAGAGCTTGGGTTTATGCGTTCCCTGATGCCAATGAAGGGTAAGGGCTTGTCGATTTGCTCGGGCGGGAAAGGTGTATTTCGCGCTCATGCTAGCAGGTGCGATTTCGGGGTGAGCAGGCGGGCCCGATGCTGCTACGGAACTGGGCGCATCTAGATTCAGAGCCCAGAAAGGCAGATCATTAAAGTGGCTTCCGAGATCCGACATAGTTCCATTTCCGAAATCCCACCACCGATACCATTTTGGTCCTGGAAAATATATGTTGTGATAAGGACGGAAGGGCGCTGGTCCGATCCATAGATCCCAGTCGAGGTGGAGCGGAACCGGTTGAGGCTCGAGTGGGCGTTCGAAGCTCCAAACGATATCTTTGTGTTTCTTGGCCTCTGCTTCCGTTTGCCATCCCCAGGCTCGGTTTACCCATACGTGAACTTCATGAACATTCCCGATTGCGCCCGATTGAATGAGTTCGACGACCCGTCGGTAATTTTCACCCGCGTGGATTTGCGTACCCATTTGCGTAGCCACTTTCGCCTTTGCAGCCGCTTCTGTGATGATACGAGCTTCATGTACGTCTCTGGTGAGAGGCTTTTCGCAGTAAACGTGTTTACCCTGACGGAGGGCAGGCAATATAGCGAAGGCATGAGTATGTTCTGTGGTGCTGACGACGACGGCATCGATGTCCTCAGCGTTGGTATAGAATTCTCGGAAGTCCTGATAGGTCCTGGCTTGCGGGTGTTTCGCTGCGGCGGTGGCTAAGTTGTTCGCATTGACATCACAGAGCGCCACGACGTTCTCGGTTTCCGTTTGCCGCAAGTTGGAACCGCCACGTCCGCCCGTTCCGATATATCCGATGTTGAGTCGACTATTGGGTGATTGGCTGCGAACGACACTCGGAAACGCCATGAGCGAAGCAGCGCCGAGGGCGGTGCGCCCGAGAAAGGAACGTCTCGACGTCTGACTGGAGCTTCGATGCGTGGTCATGAGGTCTATGCTACGGCCTAGGCAGCTTGGCTCAAGACTGAAGTGGGGGCTAACGACAAGCCGGCTACGGAGACGAAGGAGCCTGAGATGCGTTCCGAGAGGCCTCTTCCGTGACTGATTGGCGTCCCCATTGCCAGTTCCAATAATTGCGTCCGAATCGACGCAGATCTTCGAGAATAAGATAGTTAATCGGAACCAACAGCAGGGTCACAAAAGTGCCCAGCATGACGCCCCAGCCGAGCGATACCGCCATGGGGATCAGAAATTGTGCCTGGGTGCTCTTCTCAAACATCATGGGCAAGAGTCCGGCGAAGGTGGTCATAGAGGTTAACATGATTGCTCGAAAGCGAGCCACGCCGGCTGCTCGAACAGAGACGAAGATGGATTCGCCATCCTGACGTTTTCGGTTGATATAATCCACGAGAACTAAGCTGTCGTTCACGATGACCCCGGAAAGGGCTAGCATGCCGAAGATACTCATCATGCTGACTGCCATTCCCATGATGACATGCCCGAGAATCGCACAGGCGATTCCGAAGGGGATGACGGACATGACGACAAAAGGTTGAAGGTAGGATTTGAAAGGAATGGCAAGTAGCGAGTAAATCACGAAGAGCACGGCCAAGCCTCCATAAATCACCGAGCCGAAAGAATCCGCCTGTTCTCGAGCTTCTCCTTCGAATCCGTATCGCATTCCGGGATACTGTCCCACGATTCCTGGAAGCTCCTTGTCGAGATCGAGGCGAATCGTATCCAGGTTGGCGGTCTCCTTGTTGGCGTCTGCTGTCACGCTGATTGTGCGGTTACGATCGATGCGAGTGATGGTTGAAAAACTGCGGCCCATTTCGGGCTCGGCCACACTCGTGAACGGAACTTCGCGTCCATCTGGGGTACGAATTCTCATTGTTTCGAGGTTCGCCAAGGAAGAGCGTTCTTCTCGCGGATAACGTACCATGACGCGCACATCTTCTCGCCCGCGCTGGATTCGCTGTGCTTCAGCACCGAAAAAGGCTTGCCGGGCTTGTGTGGCCAAGTCATTCATCGAGAGGCCAAGAGCTTCTGCCTCTGGCTTGATCTTCAACTTGATCTCGGGTTTGCCGTCTTGATAGGTGTCCGCGATATCAAAAAC
This sequence comes from uncultured Verrucomicrobiota bacterium, assembly GCA_964342405.1. Taxonomy (GTDB): domain Bacteria; phylum Verrucomicrobiota; class Verrucomicrobiia; order Limisphaerales; family AAA164-E04; genus UBA2970. Next base: position 17,730 of record CAYFGX010000031.1, read on the forward strand.
CGCCGGGTATCGAGCGAGGAGTTCTTTGACTTGCTCGGACGCTTGGGCGAGGTCCTCGAAACTAGGCCCAGTAAGCTCGATGTCGATAGGGGAACCGCCTCGGCCGATCTCGGCTCGGAAATTCAATTCTTGAGCTCCGGGAATCGTGCCAATCTTCTCCCGCCATTGGCGTACAATGTCCATGCTCCCAGTCTTCAGCTCTCGTTCGTCCGGCGGGATGATTTGCATCGAGACTTCTCCGACGCTGGACACTCCGGAGCGAGAACGCCCTCGTCCTCCGGTAATGCCTTGGCCGCCTGTTACCGAAAGAACGTCCATGATAATGCTCTCATCTGTGGCGGGATCGATGAGTTTGGCCTGTAGATCGCGCGCCTGAGTCTCAATCTTGGTAATGTGCCGGCCGGTAGTCGACTCGGGCGTGCCGAGGGGCATGGTGAGCGAGGCTGTCGCTCGCTCGCTCGCAACTCGAGGGAAGAAGACGAAGAGAATCCGGTTGCTAGCGAGTAGTGCAAACAGGAACGCTGCCACGAAAATAAAGGTACTCAGTGTGGTGTAGCGATGGCGCAGCGCGACGTCGAGTACGGGACGATAGAATTGCTTGGCAAAACGCTCCAATCCGTCGGCGAAAAAGCGCTGGAACTTCTCGAGTGTCGAAAGAGCTTCGCCTCTGCGGCGTTTCATGCGCATATGCTTGAGATGGGCGGGAAGAATCAGCTTTGATTCCACTAGCGAGAAGAGCAGAACGGGAATAACGATGAGCGGAATTTGGGCAAAGATTTTCCCTCTGACGCCTTCGATCATCATGATCGGAACAAAGGCAACAACCGTTGTCAGTATGCCAAAGACAACCGGCACAGAGACTTCCTGTGTGCCGATGATTGCCGCTCGCTCACCGTCTTCACCACGTTGAAAATGTGTGAATATATTCTCTCCCGTAACAATGGCATCGTCGACAACGATGCCTAACACAAGGATGAAGCCGAAAAGGCTGATGACGTTGATGGTGACGCCGAGAAAGGGCATGAGTGCGATGGCTCCCATGAAAGTCACTGGAATGCCGACACAAACCCAAAAAGCCACCGTTGGCCGGAGGAAGAGAGCAAGCACAAGCATGACGAGCAGTCCTCCTTGTATGGCACTGTTGGATAGACTATTGAGGCGGCTTATCACGATCCGTGAGCGGTCGTTCCAATAGTGGAGGTTCACGCCGTCGGGGAGTGTTGCCTGACGCTCTTTGAGATAGGCTTTCACATCCTTCGCCAGCGTGATGGCATTCTGATTACCGACCCGTGCTACGGAGATGATGACACAGGGATCTCCGTTCCATTGGGCGAAGAGAGGCGTTTCTTCAAAACCATCTTTGACGGAGGCAATGTCACCCAACGTGAGACGGGTCCCATCCTGGCGGGTAATGAGTACGATTTCTTCGAAATCGGCTTGAACGTAGGCTTGTCCCTTGGTGCGGAGGAGTACCTCGCCACCGCTGGTTTTAATTGCCCCGGCCGGTAAGTCGACAGACGAGCTACGGATCGCTCGAGCAACCGCGTCCAAAGTGAGTCCGTATCGTTGGAGCGTTTGCTCTGACACTTCGATCGCGATTTCGTAAGGGCGAACGCCACCCAAAGTAACTTGGGTGATGCGCGGGAGGGAGGCAATTTCATCACGAACCTGTTCGCCCAAGAGGCGGAGATCTCGCTCACTCATATCGGCTGCGAGAATCACGGAGATGACTTCACCCCGAGGTTTTGCGAGAGAGATAATCGGTTTCTCGGTTTCAACCGGAAACGTATTGATCGCATCCACTCGGTTTTTGATATCATCCAGTAATTCCCTCGAGTCGTATCCCTTCTCAACTTCGATGGAAACCGTCCCGGAACCCTCCGCTGCGGTGGAAGTCATTTTCTTGATGCCCTGCAGATCTTGAATCGCTTCTTCGACTCGAATGATGACCGATTCCTCAACCTCGGCTGGTGTCGCACCTCGATAGGGAACACTGACGGTTACCAGGTCGAGTTCGAACTCAGGAAAGACCTCTGTGGGAATACTTCGTCCGAGGGCGAAAATACCCGCGAAGAAGATAGAAAGCATCAAGAGGTTGGCGGCGACCCCGTTGCGAGTGAACCAAGCGATCAATCCGTGCATGCTATTTTTTCGGTTGAGGCTTTCGTTGGGGCTTCTTGCCTCCGGGGGCTCCTTTCGCACCGCGTTTGCCATCAGGCCGGTTCCCGGGACGGCCTCTCTTCTCCACTTTGGGTGCGACGCCATCGATGGTTGGACTCACGGATGCTCCATCAGCGGCGAATGTCATCGGCGTCAAACAGAGCACTTCGCCCGGTTTGAGGTTATCCTTTACCACCACGTTGTTGGTGTCCTTCCACAGAGCTGTGATCGAGCGGCGCCTGATTTTATTTTCGGAATCGATGAGGAGGAGCTCTTTGTTGTCGCGAACCGCAGACCGCGGGATCACGAAGACTTGCTCAAGGCGATGTCCTAGAATTTCCGCTTGGACGAACTGATTAACCTTAAGTGGAGGTTGATCTTGGCTCTTGCGGGTGTAGGGATCGTTTACTTGCGCGACGACAAAGAGCTGGCGTGAACCAGGGTCAAAAGCACCGTCGGCCCGTATGATCTCACCCTCCCAAGAAACGGTCTTGGAACCGTGCTTCCCGGTTAGGATCACCTTGGGACTGGACTGGCCAGCGAGACTCTTCTCGCCTCGGTAATCTTCGGGGAGATCGAGAAAATCAAGGTGCTCGTTGATGAGTGGTAGGCGGATCTCAACGTAGTCGATCGCGAAAATCGTAGCGAGTGTGTTTCCAGGTGAGACGGACTGCCCGACATCGACCTGCTTTTGCAAGATGCGACCTGCATAGGGCGCAGTGATCACAGTGCGTTCAAGGTTTCTCTTGGCTTCAAGCACCCGGGCTTGAGCGGATTCCACGTTGGCTTTTGCTTCTGCCAACTGCGGTTCTCGGAGCGTGAGCGCACTGGGGGGATCCCCTTTACCGAGGAGCTTCCAATTCTCGACCGCTTGTTCATGTTGAGCCATCTCGATCTCGAGAGCGCTTTGGCGTTGGGCAAGTGTTGCCTCTGCCGCCGTGACCGCGGTTTCATAGTCACGAGGGTCAATCTTCAGGAGTTCGTCTCCCTCTTCGAAAAAGCCTCCGTCTCGGAAATTGGGAGAGATGGACGTGATCCGACCGCTGACTTGTGGGATGAGTGTGGATTGGGTCCGCGGGCGAACGACGCCTTGTGTGGGAATGCGAACTTGGTAGTCCGTGGCCTTCAAGCGAGTGGCATCCACGCTGGTTACCGGAGTCGGGGGGCGGCGCATCTGAGGGCTGGGACGATTATTCATCATCCAGCGAACACTAAATCCCGTGATCAGAAGGATGCCAATCGGAACGGCAATGCGGAGAAAGAGTTTCATTCGGCTTCGGTCTGCGTGTCAGATTCCGGAAGTGTGCTAAAGTCGCCACCCAAGGCGAGGTAGAGGTTGATGCGATTGGCGAGGCGATTGTTCATTGCGGTGAGGAGTGAGCTTTGGGCTGTGAATGCTCGCCGTTGGGATTCGAGGACGGTGATGATGTCAACGAGTCCGCGTTGATATTGTTGCCAAGCCAGCGTTTCTGCCGCTACGGATTCGGTCGCAGCCTCCTGGGTGGCTTCAAGCTCCTCGAGTAGGAACTGTTCGGCAGCTAGGAGGCTCTCAACTTCTTGGAATGCGTTGAGTGCTGTTTGGGCATAGGTCGCGAGGGCCGCTTCGCTGTTTGCTTTTGCGACATCAATGGACGCCAGTAGCCGGCCTCCTTGGAATATGGGTTGCCCCACGTTGCCAGCTATGTTCCAGATAAGAACGTCGGGATCCAAGAGGTCGCGCAACTCTCCTGTGCTGGTTCCGGTGGTGGAACTCAAACTAATGGTCGGGAGGAGGTCCTTTTTGGCAATTTTTACGCGCTCTAAGGCTGCCGCTAATTGGCGTTCGGCGCGAATCAGGTCGGGGCGTCGGTGGAGTAATTCGCTAGGCAAGCCGGGCGGAACGGAGTGAATCAGGACCGGAAGATTGGTGCTGATCGTGAGCTCATTGTTGGGATAGCGCCCGAGCAGCGATTCCAATGATCGACCGACTCCATCTCGAACACGTTTTCTAAGTGCCAGTGTACTCCGCGCATTCTCTACGTTGGCCCTGGTCAGTCTGACATCGAGAGCTCGATCTGGGAGCCCGCGCTCGAAACTCGCTTCAACCACAGTCAGGTTCTGCTCGAAGACACTCAGAGTCTTTTGAGCCAATTGGAGTTGAAGTTCCGCTTCCACGGCATCGAACCAGGTTCTCAACGCATTGGCGGCGAGCGAGAATTGGAAAGCGTGAAAGTTCGCTTGCTCCGCTTCAACATCCGCAATCGCCGCCTTCGTTCGATTCTTGATTTTGCCCCAGAGGTCGGCTTCCCAAGCAACGCGGGCATTCAGGTTGTAGTTGTTGAATATTCGCGTGCCAATACTCCCGGCCAAGTTCTGGAAGTTGTTCTTTTGACGACTCCCGCTCAAGGTTCCATTCACGGTGGGGAAAAAGGCTGCGCGAGTGATCTTTTGATTGGCTGCTGCCGTTTCGAGCCGGGCGGCGGCGGCCTGGAGATCGTAGTTCGATGCCTGCACATCCTCAATCAAACGAATGAGCTGTGGATCGTTGAAATCGGAAAGCCAGTTTTGTTGACTGGTCTCTGTGTTGAGTCGTCCTTTTTGGTAGAGAGATGGAAGCGTGATGGGCAGCTGATCCGTCTGTTTCTTAGGGGATCTTGCGCAGGACGCGAGGGACAGGAGGACAAGGCAGAGCATGAGCGCCCGAGCGCCATCAGCACTCGAGGAATCACAGGACGTCGAATGATTTCGAATACGGGATCTCAACGAGCACAGAAAGCGGGAAGCAAAGCTTTTTGACAATCGTTTTTTTTCGAGAGCCTGAGCTGTGGGCGTAGAAGGGGCCCGTTCGAGAGATTTGACTCTAGGTTGGCTAGATTGAGTCGACATAAGTGCCTGCAAAGAGAACGACTTTCATCGATCGAGAATGGTTACGCTTTTGCCAGGGGTTCGCTTGTAGTGTCTGGGCGTGGATTGGATCATCTCAGGCGTGCTTAGTTTGTGAAAGTTGCTGGCCTTTATGTGGGGTGTCAGCGTAGACTTCGGTCGCCCCATGAAACAATTCCGTCGCATTTGTGCGGTGTTGGCGATTCTGACCGTCAACCACTGTGCCCTCATCGCTCAAAGTCCCACCGAAAGGCCAAATGTCGTCTTGATTGTCATTGATGACTTGGGCTGGAAGGACCTGGGATGCCAAGGGAGTGACTACTATCAGACTCCTCATATCGATCGCTTGGCTGCCTCCGGAGTCAGGTTCACCAATGCCTACGCGGCTTGCAATGTTTGCTCACCGACGAGAGCGTCGATTTTGACCGGGAAGTATCCGGCCCGGATCCAGTTAACCCAATGGTTGCCGGCTGGACGGTGGAATCCCCTGCAACATCGACTGCGGGAGGGACGGTTTGTGCGTGAACTTCCTTTGGAGGAGGTGACTCTTGCTGAGGCTCTCCGGGAGCATGGATACGCGACGGGCTTTGTGGGGAAATGGCATCTCGGCGGCGCCCCGTTCTATTTGCCGGAGCATCAGGGCTTCGATTTCAATGTTGCGGGAGAGGACCATGGCGCCCCAGGGCACTATTTTTATCCCTACAAGGGGAGCTGGCTGATTCCGACCACGGGACGACGGGTTGAGAAACAGACGCTGAAGGATGGGAAGCCAGGTGAGTATCTGATCGACCGTCTAAGTCGAGAGGCGTGTCAGTTTATATCAGATCATGCTGATCAGCCCTTTTTTTTGATGCTGTCCCACTACGGTGTGCACGCCCCATTGCAAGCGAAACAGGAGATGATTGAACCCTTCGAGGCCGTGCAGACCGAGAAACGTCAAGGCAAGCCTACCTATGCTGCCATGGTGGCGAGCGTGGATGAGTCTGTGGGAAACGTGCTGCGAACGCTCCGGGAGAAGGGGCTTGAGCGCGATACCTTGGTCATCTTTACGAGTGACAATGGTGGTTTTGCAAAGGCGACAAGCAACGCGCCGTTGCGGGCGAACAAAGGATCGAACTATGAGGGAGGATTGCGAGTGCCCCTCATCATTCGTCCGCCGAATCATGATTCACCGGGGCTGGTTTCGGATGAGCCCGTAATCACCAACGATCTCTACCCGACCGTTCTCGATGTGCTCGACCTTCCATTCAAGCCTCATCAACATGTCGATGGTGTGAGCCTCTCGGCTGCGCTCGCTGGACAGCCATTGGAGCAGAGGGACCTCTTCTGGCACTATCCTCATTACAATCGGCATCCATCCTCAGCTCCCTCTGGGGTGATTCGTTCGGGCCGATGGAAGCTCATCGAGTTTTTCGAGACTGGACGAACGGAACTCTATGACTTGGAGGCGGATATCGGTGAGACGGAGAACTTGAGTGGGGCCCTAATTCGACGTGGGTTGCAGCTTAGGGAAAGACTGAAAAACTGGAGGCAACAGGTTGGCGCTGATCATATGATGCCAAATCCGCAGTATGAAGGGGATTAGGTTCAAGCAACTCACAGTCATTCTGTATTCCTTGTGGGCGTTCATCGTCGCGGCGAACGCTGTTAGGCCCAATATCTTACTCATTATTTCAGAGGACAACGGGCCTGAATTGGGATGCTACGGTGATCCGTATGTTCAGACGCCGGTGCTTGACCGCTTGGCGGCTGAAGGAGTGCGGTTCAGTCGTGCGTATGTGCCCCAGGCCGGTTGTAGTCAGTCGCGTGCTGCCCTCTACACGGGTTTGTATCCCCATCAGAACGGTCAGATCGGATTGGCGACTTGGAAGTTTCGTCTTTATCGGGAAGACACTCCGAATTTGGTCCGAAGCTTGAAAGAGGCCGGCTACCGAACCGGCATTATTGGTAAGCTCCACATGAATCCCGCATCCGCGTTCCCGTTTGATTTTGCCTCAATCCCGGGTTCGAACTTTGCTCGCAGGGAATTGAAAAGGTACGCGACTGACGCTAAACGTTTCATGACCTCGGGCGAGAGTCCGTTTTTCTTGAGTGTGAACTTTCCGGATGCGCATCGCCCCTTCCTTGCCTCCGTCGATGGGCAGCCAGAACGACTGTTAGAAGGTTCGGACGTAAAGCCGCTCCCTTACTTCGGAATCGACACTCCAGAACTTCGTCAACAGACGGCGGACTATTACAACTGTATGAATCGTCTCGATGGCCTCGTCGGTGATCTGCTCGCAACACTTGAGGCGACGGGAAAAGCCGAGAACACCTTGGTGATCTATTTGGGGGATCACGGAGCAGATCTGCTTCGAGGAAAGCGTACTTCTTACGAAGGCGGCGTGCGAATTCCGATGATTCTGCGCTGGCCTGCCAAAAAGGATTGGGCGCTGAAGGGTAGGGAGATTTCTTCTCTGGTCACCACGCTCGATCTCATGCCGACGATATTGCAAGTGGCCCACGCCTCGAGGGTGGAAGGCTTGCCTGGGCGGTCGCTACTCCCATTACTACGGAATAGAAACCCGCCCTGGAGACAATATCTTTACACCGAGTATCATCTTCACTCCGCCCATAATTTCTATCCTCAACGCACGGTGCGAGATCATCGTTTCAAACTCATTTGGAATCTTCTTCCGGGTGAGGAGAACCCGGGCTACGAGTTTACCAATAACCGGTTTTTCTCTGGAATTCAGGGTGCGATATCAACCGCTCCTGATGCGGTGCGGCGATCGTATGATAGAATGCGAGTTCCGCCTAAGTTTGAACTCTACGATCTTGTTCACGATCCCTACGAGTTCAATGACCTCAGCGGCGATTCGGCCTATAAAGAAGCACTCAATCGACTCGTAGAGGTTCTCACTCGGTGGCGACATGAAACGGAGGATCCACTCCTGGATTCATCGAAACTCCGTCGCTTGCAGAAAGAGGTGTTGGATTGCTTTGAATCGGGAAAGCCCGTGAAGGGGCGACTCCACTTAACGTATCCTGAGTATTTTCAAAAGGCGGGATAGGCTCGAATGGGAGATATGATTCTTCGAACGATGGCTACATTATTGCGGGGAGCGCTCTTGGTGATTTGTCTCCCAATGATCGCCTCTCCAAATGTGTTGTTCATTTGCGTGGACGACCTGCGTCCCGCCTTGGCTTGTTACGGGGATCCTGTTGCGAAGACACCGCACATGGATCGGCTGGGGGCGAAGGGGATGATTTTTCGAAACGCCTTTTGCCAGCAAGGCGTTTGCAGTCCTTCGCGGCTCTCGATGCTGACCGGATTGAGGCCTGACACGATCGAAGTCTGGGATCTGAAAACGCATTTTAGGAAAGCGGTTCCAGATGCCATTACCTTGCCACAGCAATTCAAGCGACACGGCTATCTTACTCAGTCGATCGGCAAGATTTTTCATGGAAGCGGAGATCCTTCCAAAGACCCTCAGTCGTGGTCCGTTGATCCTATCTACGACTACGTTCGGGATCCGGCTCTAAGATATGCGACTCCTCGGAATTTGGCAGGCACCGGGCTGAAACGGGGAGCCTATGAAGCTGCTGCGGTTTCTGATGACACGTATGTGGATGGAAAGGTTTGTCGGCTAGCGGAGGCAGCTTTGTCCTCGCTCGCAGAAGGATCACAACCATTTTTCTTAGGCGTGGGGTTTCGAAAACCCCACCTTCCGTTTTGCGCTCCTAAGCAGTATTGGGAGCTTTATCAACGTGATGAGTTTCAAGTTCCTCGCTTTACAGAACATCCAGATGGCGCCCCGGAGTGGGCGACCAGGAGTTGGCGAGAATTGGAAGGGTATTCAGATATCCCTGCGGACGCTCGACTCAGCGATGAGAAGATCCAAACTTTACGGCATGGTTACTACGCATGTGTCAGCTATGTGGATGCCCTCATTGGTCGATTGCTGTCACGTGTAAAGGAGCTAAATCTCGAGAAGGATACGATCATTTGCCTATGGGGAGATCATGGGTTTCATCTAGGGGAACAGGGGATTTGGGCCAAGGCGAACAACTATGAGTGGTCGACCCGCGTTCCCTTAATCATAGCGGCTCCCGGAATAGAGTTTGGGGCGCGTTCTTGCGATGCCTTGGTTGAGTTGGTTGATGTTTATCCGACCCTCACGGAACTCTGCGGATTGCCCACGCCAGCGGAGTTGGAAGGGAGCAGTATGGTCAAGCTGTTTTCTCAGCCCAGGCTTCCCTGGAAGTTCGCAGCTTTCAGCCAGTTTCCTCGTGCGATGACTCAACACCGTCACATTGGGAGCGGCGATATAATGGGGAGGGCGATGCGGACGAAACGGTATCGTTATGTGGAATGGCGCCGAACCAACGATGGCCGACTGCTCGGGACGGAGCTTTACGATCGATTCGTGGATGATGACGAGTCGATCAATCGGGCAGACGACTCCGCCTATGCTGCCCGCGTCACGTGGTTGAGCGAGAGACTGCAATCGGGGTGGCAAGCGGCCCTGCCGGCGAAAAATTAGATGAAAAGGATTAGCTTATGATTTCCAAGACAGCAGCGAGTTGGAACCTATTGAATCGGGCTTTCGGGATGCTGTTGGCCAGTTGTTCTCTCGCTTCGGCGATAGCTGTAGAACTGAACACCAATTGGTCTGAGTTGACCCCACTCCCAGATGCGATCGGTTTCGCAGGCCCCTTCGCAGGTGTATCCGGCGATCGTCTCATCGTGGCTGGCGGAGCGAATTTTCCGGACGGACCTCCATGGGAAGGGGGGACGAAGCAATGGCATGATCGAGTCTTTGCTCTGGAAGATCCGAACGGAGAGTGGCGCGAGGTCGGTAACTTGCCCAAGGCCTTGGCTTACGGCGTTTCAGCGAGCTGGCATAATCAGCTGATCATAGTCGGAGGAAGTGACGCCTCGCAGCACTATGCTGAGGTCTACAGTCTCCAGCTCGAAGGTGGGGCCATAGAGATTCAAGCGTTACCTGCTCTGCCGAATCCCATTGCAAATGCTGCAGGGGTGTTGATGGGAGACGTTGTTTATTTGGCAGGAGGGAGTGAGGGACCCGCGAGTCAGTCCGCATCTGATCAATTCCTGAAACTCGATTTGTCTGCCGATTCGGATGACCTTGGATGGGTTGAGCTTCCGAGTTGGCCCGGGCCGGAACGAATCCTTCCGGTCATGGCCGTTCAGAACGATCGAGTGTTATTGGTGAGTGGAGCGAAACTCATTGAAGACGGAGAAGGTGGAGTAACCCGCGAGTTTCTAACTGACGCTTATTCATTCGATCCCTCAACGGGTGACTGGGAAACTCTAACGGGGCCGCCGGTGCCCTTCGTTGCGGCCCCTGGGCCAGGGATTCCTCTCGGTTACGCAGATGTTCTCTTCTCGGTTGGCGACGATGGGGAATACTTCTTCCGACAAACAGAGGTCCGCGATTCTCATCCAGGCTTTCCCTCCGAGATGTATCGCTACAATACCGTTACGGATCGTTGGGTAGAGCAGGGAGCTTTTCCGCGAGAGCCCAATCCAGAGCCAGAAGCGGTGAGTAACGGGGGAACGTATCCGCCCGTTACGACGACGATCGTTCCTTGGCGTGGCCAGTATGTTTTGCCGAGTGGAGAAATTCGTCCCACGGTGAGGACCCCAAAAGTGATCTCGCTCGAAATTGGTCCTGCGAAATCGGTTTTCGGATCCTTGAACTGGGTTGTGCTTGTGGGCTATTTGCTGGGACTTGTATGGATCGGCATTTGGTGTTCGCGGCGTGAATCGGGGACGGAGAGTTTCTTTCTCGCAGGACGTCGAGTTCCTTGGTGGGCAGCGGGCCTCAGTATTTTCAGTACGATGCTCAGCGCGATCACTTACCTCGCAATACCGGCTCGTGCCTACGCCACTAATTGGACGCTCTTCCTGGTGAACATGACTGTCTTCGCGGTCGTGCCTTTCGTCATCTACCGCTATCTTCCGGTTCTAAGAAGCCATAATGTGACGACGGTCTATGAGTTCCTAGCCATCCGATTTGACCGTTCGATCCAACGTTTCGGGAGTGCCTCATTTGTGCTGTACCAGACCGGCAGAATGGGGATTGTCTTGCTTTTGCCTGGCTTGGCTCTGTCTGCCGTGACGGGAATTGATCTCTATTTATGTATCGCATTGATGGGAGTCCTGGCGACGCTTTATACCGTCTTGGGCGGAATTGAAGCCGTTGTTTGGACCGACGTTCTGCAGACGGTGGTCTTGCTGGGGGGAGCTTTTGCCGCCCTTTTTATTATTGTGGGGAACCTGGATGGGGGTGTCGGACAACTGGTTGAAGCTGGTCAGGCGGCGAACAAGTTTCATTGGGTGAATCTCGACTTCGATTTGGCGACCGAGTCAATAATCGTGGTTTTGATCGGAGGATTCTTTTCGACGGCGTTAGTACCTTACTCTTCGGACCAAGCGGTTGTGCAGCGATATCTGACTACCAAGGACGTTGGGGCCGCCCGACGATCGCTTTGGTTGGGGGCCATTATGGTTTTGCCCGCAACTCTGCTTTTCCTACTGCTTGGAACGGGCTTGTTCGTCTATTTCGGGGCTCACCCGGTATCCTTGTCCCCACTCGAGAAACCGGATCAGATCCTGGCCTGGTTCATCGCAAGCGAGATGCCTGCAGGTCTGGCTGGGTTGGTGATCGCCGGCGTTTTCGCTGCTTCGATGTCGAGTCTCGACTCGAGTATGCATTCGATCGCCACGACGATCGTGATGGACTGGTGGAAGCCAAAGGATCAGGGTAGCAGTGATGAACGCTGGTTACAGCGAGCGCGGAGAGTCACTCTGGTGGCGGGTGCGTTCGGAACAGTCTCGGCGCTTTTCTTGGCAGGTATGGAGATCAAATTCCTCTGGGATTTCTTTCTTGGATTGATTGGACTGATCGGGGGGACTTTGGCCGGCGTGATGGCTGTGGCAATCTTCGTTCCGGCCGCCGCGAGCCGTCATGTTTGGCCCGGCATCGTTATCGCCATCATGGTTTTGATTGGAGTGAAATTCTATAGTCCGATCAATTCTCTGTTGCTCGGTTTCTTCGGCGTTACAACCGTGGTGCTCGTTGCCAGCCTCCTTTCATACTTGGGGAAAGGTGGATTGCCAGGCAAGGGGGAGACGTCTTGATGCCGGGCCTGCGCTTCCAGGATCTTTGTCGGAAGTGGTTGCTTGAAGCTAGCGAGAACTAGGTTGCTGACGGACGGAAAGGTTGGGGCGGGCTTGTCCCCTGCGGAATCCGAGTCCACCAGGGTTTGCTGATTGGGTACGGCTTTTCTCGTTCGTGGTGTCAGTATTTCCGTTGATCACGATGGGAGCAGGAGAAGCAAAATTCCCGCCTGGCGTGCCGGAGCTACCTCCAAATCCCCGAGGGAAGCCGCGGTAACCTGGCCAGACCGTCCCGGCTCCGCCAGTAGCCTGGTTCACAGAGAGGTTTTGGGCCTCTGCGCTTGCGTCAGCGTTTGTTTCCTCCTCGATCAAAGCTTGGGCAGCAGCTTCCATATCAGCCATGGTGACCACCCTAGGCTGATATGGGTTTCTGAGATCCACCGCAACGATCTCAATTGGGTTGCCGATTGCCTGAGCCATCTCTCTTCGAGGAATCCCGAAATTGGCCCAGCGCCGTTGACCGGTGAGAGCGATCCGATCCCTGGATCGTGAGTTTTGGAAAGCCTCCAGTGCATCTTCATCGCTGAGCACGAAATCGTACGGATTATCAGCAAGGAATCCGATCTTCGGAACAAAGGTAAAATGGTTGCTTTCGAGTCCGTAGTCGATGTGCACACCGGAGGTTCCAGTGGGACGTGAGGATGGAGTCGGCGTAGGGGAGGCACTTGCCAGCGGGGGAATTGGAGCCCAACCCACCTTGTCCTCGTGTTCTCGCCAGCTAACCCATGCGGGACTCCATTCGCGCCCCGGGACCCAGAGCCATCCATTCCTACTTTGATCCCAAAACCAGCGCCCGTGGTGAAATGTTGTTCCCCCCCATTTGTATCGCGATTGCCAATGCCACCCTGTCTGAGTGTAGTGCCAGCGGCCATTCTGAGCGTAGGGTCGCCAACTGGCGTTTCGCCTGCTTGCGTCCGGCATCCAGACGTTGCCGTGACGGGGATGGACGAACCAGCGTCCGAAGGGTTGGAGCCGAGGGTAAATATGGTTGATTGTAATCGGCTGATAGGTGAGGTGCTCAGCGGACTGGTTGCTGTTGGTTGCCACTTCAGGACGCTCGAGAATTTCCCCAGGCAAGGGCCGAGCCATGGGAACTGGGGCGGACTCAGTTGGTGGCGGGCTGGCTGGTTTTGTGCTTGCTGCACTTGGAACTTGCATCTGAGGTTCTGGAACGGAGTCTGCAAGTGGTTCTTCCGCTTCCGATGGAGCAGCTTCCGTCTGTTCAGCTAGCTGTTCGCTCGGCGGCTGTTGATTGCGTCCCGTGTGGAGGCTAACAATCGCCTGAGTCAAACTCTGCTGACTTTGGTGAAGTTGGATGAGCACGATGGCAACGAGAAGGAGCGGTGTGGCGATGCCAACGAGGAGATGAACTTGATCCTTTTGCATGGGAGACTGAGCGTGCTTCGATTCCGACACTTCAATATACGCCCTAATCGAGAAAATATTAGCATTATTTGAACCGATTTTCGCACCGGTGAGCCCGGGGACGCTCGTCGCTGCGCCGCCAGCGAGGCGCTATCCTAAGGCCTGAGTTCGAGAACTTCAGATTTTGTAATGGGGACATGGGATCGATACCCTTCCAGGTAGATCTTGCTCTGGAGGCGGTATTCAAAGCGCTTTGCCTGCATCAGCTTCTGCAATCGCGTGAGAACACGGAGGTGGCTGAGGTGCATGTCGAGCTGTTGGGTTTCTTGTGAGAAGGGGCCAATTTGGAGGCTCTCGCTTGATAGGATCTTGCCAAACTCAACCTGATTTAGCGTCAGTCTGTGAACGCCTCCCCGCAAGTTGATGGGGGTCGGGCTTTCGTTGCTAATACGGAGGGTCACTTGTGCTGTTGTTTCCAAAGCAGTGGCCTCAACAAACTTTACATTGGCGAGCTCAAGATCAATTCCCGGATTTTGAGTTGGTATTGACCGGCACCCAGCGGTGGCAAACAGAAGGGGGACCAGGGCAAGCGGAATGAAGTGTTTGAGCAGCAGCGTTTTCATAATTCACCCTCAACGAGATGGGAATGTTTTTGTCAGGAATGTGTCCATGAGGGAAGTGCAGTACTGGTTGACCTTCTGAGCGGCGTCTAGCGTGTGAGGCCAACCCTCAAGTCTGGCGTAAGCATAAGGAACGCTGAGTTGGGCCAACTTCTTGGAAAGCGCATCCCCTTGACCTATTTTGACGGTTTCATCCAGGGTGCCGTGAATGATCAGGGTCGGGGGGGCTCCCGAGCCTAAGTGAAAGAGCGGGGATGCTTGGCGGTAGAGATCGGGGTGATCTTGAAACGTCTTCCCCCCGAGGAATTGCCTTACGGAGCCACTTTCTTGTCCCATTTTGGTTGTGAGATCAACCGGGCCATAGAAGTTAATGACCGCCTGGACGGCGCTGCTTTCAGTTGGAAAGCCTGATTGACCCTCAAGGTCGGAATCTGCTGGCGTGTATCCTAGCATCAGCGAGAGATGCCCGCCGGCTGATCCTCCGACCGCCACAATGTTGTCGGCCCGAAAACCGTAATCTGAGGCTTTCGCGCGCATCCACCGGACAGCTCCTTTGGCATCGTGGACGGCAGCCGGAAAGGGGGATTCACCGGAAAGACGGTAGCTGATGGTCGCTGCCGTGTAGCCCTTTTTTGCAAAGTGAACCGCGTAATATTTGTAGACCTCTCGAGAGCCTCCGGACCAAGCCCCGCCATGAATAAAGATCAAACCCGGTTTTCCCGAGTCTGGCTTTTCAGGCTGATAAAGATCTAGGCGGAGGGCTCGGTCGCCAACTCGACCGTATTCGATATTCTTGGTCTCTTTAATGCCACTAGGCGTGGGGAATTCAGTTTCGATCAGTTTCAACTCCTGCTTCAAAATTGCTGCCATGACGGCTTGGCGCGATTCAAACCCTGCTGGCGCCGGTGGTGCCTGCATATCAATTGTCCCCGTGACGGCTCCTTGAATATGGAGAGAGAGGAACGTTAATGCACTCGTAGCGGCGAGTAATATGAGCTGTCGTCGACACGTCATGGCGTCGGGTATATCGACTTTCTCAGGAGGCGGGAATTCATTTTTTTCTCGAATTCAAGGGAAGACTTGCGAGATTGCCGAAGGTCGATGGGCGAGATTGAACTAACGGAGAAGTTTTTGGCGGAGATTGCCGGTTGGGATGTCATGAAGCAGGCCCGGGCAATGCTTGCGAATGATCGTGTGCTCAGCGGTAACTGGAGCCCTCCCATATTGAAGGGGGTCGTGCAAACCGAGGGAGGTTCCCTGCGGTCAGGCTTGGTGATCAAGAGCAAGGTGGACATCGAAAACATGTGTCCCTGCCGTCAATCACGAGAATGGGGCACGATGTGTGCCCACTCCGTTAGTGTGGGGCTGCGAGTGCTTCAGCGAGAGACCGAAGAAGCGTTACCGAAGAAAAAGCTCCCTCAGACGGGACAAGCGCTTGTTTCCGCGGCAGATTCGAAACCTCGAGCCCTCAAGACCTCCGTGGCCGGTGAGAATGAAACAGCCTCATTGAGTCTCTGGATCATCTTCCCGCCTCAGTGGCAGCGAGGGCTTGAGCAGGGAAAGCTGACCGTGTTTTTCGAAGCCGAAACCTCGAGCGGTCGCAAGCCGCTCAATGCGCTATCAACATCGACCCAGTATTCGGTCAATCCGGAAGACGATGCCCTTCTCGACCAGTTGCTGTTGCTGACTGGGAATGAATTGCCCGCAATGTGGCCCTTTGATCTGACCTCATTGTCCGAATTGCTGAGCAGCCTCATGGACCATCCTAGAATCGTCGTCGGTAAAAAATCACCCCTTCGAGTTCGGCGCGAGCCATGGGTTCCGGCGATGAGTGCCGTTCTTGAATCTAACGGGGAGATTCGCTTGTCGGTTCAGTCCACGGATACAGAGGTTCAGTGGATCCCTGGGCAGACTGTCTTCGTTGCATCGGGAGATCAGATTCAACCCATGGGCCTTCCTCCGTCCTGCGCACCAGCACTCCAGGGAGAGATGCGATTGAGTCGCTATCAAGTGCCTGACTTTCTCCAGACTTGCGGAGCTTTCATAGCGCAAGAAGCGAAGTGTGAGACCAATTTCTCACTCGATGAGTTTGAATTCATTCCCTCAGCCCCCTCATTCACTCTGAACCTTAAAGGCGGTATCGCGATCCTAAGTGCGCGACTCGAATGTCGCTATGGCTCGAGAATCTTCACGCTGGGAATCACTGACAAGAAGGAAACGGTTTGGGTGCCGGATCCGGAATCGAAGTTTCGGTATACGACTCGAGATGCTAGGTCTGAAAACAACGCCCTGAACCGCATTCTTCGTTACGGCTTTCGTGGGCCCGATGAGCGCGGCTGGTATGAGCTTCGCGGTCAGGATGCCTCGCTGGATTTTTTCGCCAAAGAATATCCGAAACTTCAACGCGAGTGGGAGGTTGAGATGGAGGAACGATTGGAGTTGAGCACGAAGAAAAACTTCGAGCGAGTGCAGCCTCGTTTCGAAATGCGCTCTTCCGGCGTCCAATGGTTGGATTTCAGTGTAGATTATGCCTCGGAAGCAGGTACCCAGTTCTCCGAAGCTGAGATTCAGCAATGGCTGCTCTCGGGACGGTCTCACCGGAAGCTCAAGAGCGGTAAAGTAGCGATGTTGGATACTGAAGCTGTGGAGGAATTCAAAGAGGTATTGCAAGATTGCTCGCCAGATCAGCGAGAGGGTTCCTATCGCATGGATCAGCGACAAGCTGGATTCTTGGATTCATCGTTGCAGGACTTGGGTTGGGAGGTGAAGGGAAACGAGGATTGGCGCGCGCGGCTTCACGATGCCGCAGAAACCGAGCTTTTGCCCCCTGACTTAGGGAAACTGGATTCCGTGCTACGCGGCTATCAGAAAAAGGGGGTTGCATGGTTGAGCTTTCTCCTTCAATCGCGATTCGGGGGCATTCTAGCCGACGAAATGGGCCTAGGGAAAACCCTACAGGTGCTCGCCTTGATTCAGACCTTGGCTCAACGTGGAGAGACGGGAGGGGCTTTGGTCGTGTGCCCAACGAGTCTGGTCTTCAACTGGGTGAATGAGATCAAGCGATTCGTTCCTCATCTCAGTGTGCTTGCCTTGCAAGGCGCCAAGCGGAAGCGAGACTTCGAAAAAATTGGAGACTTCGATATCACGATTACGAGCTACGCCTTGATCCGGCGGGATCTGGAACACTATCAAAAGCATCGTTTCGCATTGGTCGTCCTCGATGAAGCGCAGCACATCAAGAACCGTGAGACGCAAAATGCCAAGGCGGTCAAAGCCGTGAAGTCCGAACATCGTTTGGTTCTCACAGGAACGCCGATGGAGAACTCAGTGCTCGATCTTTGGTCAATCTTCGATTTTCTCATGCCGGGCTACCTGGGGAGCGCTAGCGATTTCCGTGATCGCTATGAAATTCCCATTGTCAAAGAAAAGAGCAAAGAAGTGATGGAGCGTTTGGGGCGCCGACTCAGGCCCTTCGTGATGCGTCGCACAAAACGTGAAGTGGCTCCAGAGTTACCCGAAAAACTTGAGCAAACCATCCTTTGTCCTCTGAATCGGGAGCAGCAGGAAGTGTATTCTCAGGTCATGTCGGTGAGTCGAAAGGATGTCCTTTCGGCATCGGATCAGGGGGGCGGAAAGCAACGGATGGCGATTCTCAATGCCCTGATGCGATTGCGTCAGATTTGTTGCGATCTCCGTCTGCTCAAAATGCCCGTCGAACCTCAAGAGGATTCAGGAAAGTTGGCAATCTTTCAGGAACTGTTGCAGCAGATCATCGATGGCAATCACCGTGTGCTTGTGTTTAGTCAGTTTGTCTCGATGCTTCAGTTAATTAAGGCGCAGCTTGAAGAGGAGGAAATCGATTTCTGTTACCTTGACGGAAGTACGAAGAATCGCGGTGCAGAAGTCGAACGCTTCCAAAAAAGCACGATCCCCGTTTTCCTGATCAGTCTCAAGGCGGGTGGTGTCGGGCTGAACTTAACGGGGGCCGACACCGTCATTCATTTTGATCCCTGGTGGAACCCTGCGATCGAAGATCAGGCTACGGGCCGAGCGCATCGAATCGGTCAAACTCGCGTCGTTACAAGCTACAAGTTGATTTCCGAGAATACGGTGGAACAAAAGATCGTTCAGCTGCAAGGGCGCAAGCGAGAAATGATCGAGGGGACTCTAGGAGCGGAGAACCAGTTCGTGGAATCTTTGACGATGGAAGATTTCCGAGAACTCTTCCAAGATTAGTCGCAATCATGCGGTTGCCGCGGTGTTGAGGACACAGATACTGCGAGTTGAGTGATCTAGAGTTCCCTTATCCTGATGTGACGGAACCGTGCTTTGGATCCGATCCTGTCTTGGTGTCGGCCCGCTCCGTGAATCTGAAGTCCAATGACTCCAGTCGAATCCCGACTATCCTTAAGGTCGGCTGCCTCGATACCATTGATCCAAGTACGAATACGGTTGCCTCGACATTCGACCCGAAGCCGGTTCCACTCGTGGGCCTTCGAGGCCTTTCTTGCCTCTGGTTTGCCTTCGAGCGTTTGGAGCCAGCCTCTACGTGATTGATCATAGATACCCCCAGTCCAAGCCCGCTCGGTCGGGTCGAGTTCGACCTGATAGCCGTATATGGAACCAACTTTTCTTGTTCGCTTCTTGCCATTGGCTTTCGTGTAGGTCTCTGGTGTTTCAACGACCTGGGTTCTGATTTGAACACCCGAATTCATTTCTGAATCGATTTGATATTCCAGTTTGAGGATGAAGTCAGCGTAGACGTTCGTGGTGCAAAGATAGGTGCTTGGCGAGCCAGCGATACATGTGCCGACGAGGACGCCGTCAATCACTTCAAAAGAGCTGTGACCACCCCTGGGGATCCAGCCAGTGAGGTCTTTTCCATTGAACATCGGGCGATAGCTGGAATCCTCGTCCGATGCCGTCTCTCCACGGAGCAAGCAGACCGTGGTTGCAAGAATGAGCGCGCAAGAGAAGGCTCGTGGTGGCAGAAAGCAGGACATCATAGGCGTGTCTGGGGTTATGTATTTGACGGTACTGCGGCCGTGGAGAGCGGAGTGCCTCTTTTTGCTAAAGCCTCCTGAATCTGTCGAAGCAGATCAGACGAGAGTTCAAAAGTCATTGCCTGGGCGGATTCGACAATCTGATAGGGCCGCTTGGCTCCGCAGATCGCGCTGGTGATTCCCGGTTGATGAATCGTCCAGTTCACCACGAGCTCTGCGACGCTTCGTTGGGTCGCTTTTGAGATGGAACGTAAGGTGTCGAGAAAATCCTGATTCTTCACCCACTCGTCCCCTTGAAACATAGGATACTTGGCCCTTCCGTCCCCCTCGCGAAACTTGAAATCTCGAGGCAAGCGCCCTGCAAGTAGCCCTTTTAGCAGCGGCCAATAGGTGAGGGCGCTGATCCCTTCCTGCAATGCCCACGGCAGGATCTCGTGTTCGATCTCCCTCTGCAGCATGTTGTAGTGAGGTTGGATGGCCGTGAGGGGACATTGGGTGTGGAATCGCTTCAGTTCTTCAAGAGTGCAGTTCGAGGCGCCTGCGTATCGGATCTTGCCCTCGGAAATGAGTTCTCCAATCGCGCCGGCAGAATCCTCAATTGGAGTATCTGGGGCCGGAGCATGGAGGTAGTAGAGGTCAATGTGGTCCACTCCAAGCCTGCTCAGGCTTTCGGCACACTGACGCCTGAGTGTGGCGGGTGAGGCATCGTGGAGACGGGAACCGTCCCGATTCCATTCAATACCTCCTTTGGTTGCGATGACGATCTCGGATCTTCGGCTACCAAGTGAGCGAGCAATCATTCGTTCGCTTTCACCGTCGCGACCGTAGCAGTAGGCGGTGTCAAAGAGGTTGATTCCGGCGTTGACCGCGGCTTCAAGCGTCATACGGCTGTCTGTTTCGTTGACGTCCAAACTCGTCATTCCCGTGATGGGCCAGCACCCCATCGCTACAGAACTCACCTCAAGGTCTGATCGACCCAATGGTCGATATTGAATCAATGTTTGTTCTGTGTTTCCCACGGTGTTTTAGAGTTGAGGCAAGCGCAATTTGAGTTGGTATACGCGAATCCTGCGATGATTCAACCGCGAATTCAGCTGCTAAGTTTACGTGTTTGTAGATGTCCGGTTGAAGCTTCTTCAATGAACCATTTACTCCGAGCCAAGGTTTTCTTATGCTTTGAGGATGTTTCCCGCGGTAGACCTTGAAGGCGTGAGGCGCGTCCTCGTGCAATGGGGCGCTTGGCTATGTTGCGCGGCGTTGGTGTGTGCCGATGAACGACCGAATATCATTCTCATCATGTGCGATGATATGGGTTTTTCGGATCTGGGTTGTTACGGCGGTGAGGTGCAGACCCCTCATATCGATCGGTTGGCTTCCGAAGGCATGCGTTTTACCCAGTTTTATAACAACGCCAAGTGCACGACGACCCGAGCTTCGTTGTTAACGGGCCTGTATCCGCGATTTGGGAAGCCCGGTCATCTCCGATCGAACATGATCACGCTGGGTGAAGCGCTTCAAGAGGCAGGCTACCAGACATCGCTCTCTGGAAAATGGCATCTCCTGAAAGCTCCCGGACGGAAGAAGAGTGTAGCAGGTAGTTGGTATGGGGGCTTCGACCGCATGACTCACCCATACTTTCGTGGTTTTGATCGCTATTACGGCCTCCTGGACGGCGGCAGCAACTTCTTCGATCCCTTGCAGCCCGATCCATCCTACAAGGGCGGTCGGGTGAGGAACTTTGGCGTCAACGATCAAGCCATCGTCGAGGTGCCCGAGGACTTCTACGCAACGGATGCGTTCACCGATCATGCAATCGCCTCGCTTCGGGACTACGCGAAGACCCCGAAACCATTCTTCCTGCACATCACCTATACGGCCCCGCATTACCCATTGCATGCGAAACCGGCCGACATCGAAAAGTACCGGGGAAGGTATCGAGGTGGTTGGGATCGAATGCGAAAGGCGCGTTGGGAACGGCAGCAGGCCATGGGCTTGACCGCGCCTCATTGGCGTCTGAGTCACGGAGATAGTCGAGCCTATGAGTGGGACGGCGCGGACCACGATTTTGAGGATTTAAGGATGGCGGTCTATGCCGCGATGATTGATTCCATGGATCAGAATATTGGGAGACTGCTGAGGACCTTGGAAGAAGAGGGTGTCGCTGAGAACACGCTCATCCTCTTTCTATCGGATAATGGAGGTTGCTCGGAAGAACCTGGCGGGCGGGATCCGAGTGTGAGGAAGCCGGGGCCGAAGGAAGACTATGTGGCGGTCGGTCCGTCCTGGGGTTGGGCGCAGAACGTTCCCTTCCGGCGGTACAAATCATGGCTTCATGAAGGTGGAATCACAACCCCTCTGATCGCATGGTGGCCCCATCATGTGCCGGCAGGATCCATCAATCGATCAGTGGCGCATATCATCGACATCATGCCGAGTTTTCTCGAGCTCGCGGCTAGTGAGTATCCGCGGACATACAAAGGCCGGAAACTCCTTCCGCTTGAAGGGGAAAGCATGGTGCCTCTGTGGTTTGGCATGCAGCGAGAGGAGCATTCCGCATTGGCATGGTATTGGTCCGGAAATCGCGCGATTCGAGAGGGAGACTGGAAATTGGTTTGGGACAAAGGAGTGAAAACCTGGGAGCTTTACAATCTTGGGCAAGACCGCTGTGAGATAGAGGATCTCGCAGAACGAGAACCATCACGGGTAGCGTCCATGAAGGAGGCCTATTTCGACTGGGCGGAAAAAATGGAACTCAAAATCACTGAAGAATGAAGAAATATCTTGGGCGAACGGGCGGTTTTATCCTGGGCTGTACGCTTCTCTCTGCTTGCGCATTGTTCGAGCGAGAGGCTTCCCTTTGGATTGCGACGCCAGTCACAGAAGAGGGAGAGTTTACCCCTGGAATCGAGGGTCCTGCGTGTGATCGTGATGGCAATATATACGCCGTCAACTTCGCAGCTCAGGGAACGATTGGTCGGGTCAGTCCGAGTGGGCATGGAGAGATTTTTGTCACTTTGCCAGAAGGAAGTATCGGCAACGGCATCCGTTTTGATCGCTCAGGTCAGATGTTTGTGGCCGATTACACGAAGCACAACGTTCTGAAGATTGATCCGCAGTCTAAATCCATCGAAGTGTTCGCGCATGAGCCAGGAATGAATCAACCCAACGATCTGGCTATGATGGAGGATGGAACATTGTTCGCAAGTGATCCGAACTGGGGAGAGGGAACGGGCCAAGTGTGGCGAATCGATTTGGATGGGAATGTAAGTCTGGTGGCTCCCGACATGGGAACAACCAACGGGATCGAGGTAAGTCCTGATGGCAGTCGACTCTACGTCAATGAAAGTGTTCAACTGAATGTTTGGGTTTTTGATATCAATCCCGATAAGTCTCTCTCCAAAAAGCGAATTTTTCGAACGTTCGACGACTATGGTTTCGATGGAATGCGTTGTGATGTGAGAGGGAATCTCTACATCACACGCTACAGTAAAGGCACGGTCGTCGTGCTGAATCCAAAGGGAGAGGTGCTACGCGAGGTGGACGTGCTTGGACTGAAGCCGAGCAATATCTGCTTCGGTGGCCCAGATGGACGTACGGCTTATGTGACGGAGGTGACCAAGACCCGGTTGGTCAAATTTAGAACGGAGTGGGCTGGGTTGGCATGGGCGCGGTCTCGGTAGTTTGGATCGTGATGGGGCAAAAGATGTTGAAATTGGGGGCGAGTGAACGAAGCCCGTTCGGGCCATACGAGCTCAGTCGTTTGAATTCGTCGCTTCGCCGCATGATGCTTTTGTTCAAACATCAGTGTCAGAAACGGCGGGAGCGGAGCTTCCTCTCCATCCTGGGATTTAGGAGCCTTACTCATTCTGTCGGTCTCTTGATGCTCTTTGGTGGGGCTCATTCTTCGTCTTGGGCAGAGGTGCTTCTCACGATGACTGAAACCACTGAAGGAATCTCGATTGTCGCTCGCGGACAGGCGAATGTGAGGGGGCTCAGCTTTGCCTCGGATGGACTCGTCGCCAACAGTGATTTTGCCTTTCACTTCGGTTCTGGCATGGTCCGGACGGGCGATGTGCGCAGCACTCGTGCGCGAACATATACGAAGGTTTCTGGACCCACGTCTTTTGGGAACAATGAGGATGGTCGAGAGGTTTTTGGGGAGGGGGACGTAGTGGGTGTCCTCCCGAGAAGAGGACTGCTTGTCATGCCGGCGGGCTATCAATCCGGAACGAGTGTCTTTGGGACTGTCGACTATCCGGGGCTCAAACTTGAAGACTTGGGAATCGATCTGGGCGTTTACCGTTGGACCTGGGGAGCGGGTGGGAATCGTGATTCGTTGGTCGTTCGTGTGGACTCGAACGTGAGCATCCCGCAACGGGATCGATCGCAGAACCTCATTCAGAATGGCAGTTTTGAAGAGTCCTTGCACCCATGGGGAACGGAACCCGAGCTCACGCCGCGCTCGGATGATGCAGCCATCCACGGTGATTCGTATTTGCATCTCGCTGGTGGGCGCTATGTCGAGCAAGTCCTGAATTTATTTCCGGGGCGATACGTTCTGGATTTTGCCTTCGGGGCGGGACCGAATCTTCCAACCTCCAGTCTCTCAGTCTTACTGATCGAGCAAAGCGTTTCTTTTCCAGGCTTGGTGGATCAGGAATACGAAATCGCAGGCAATCTTCGAGAAAGGTTCTGGCGCTACCGGTCGGTAGAGTTTGAAGTGCCTGAACGGGTGGGGAGTCGTTTTAGGCAACTCACCCTCCGGTTTTCTCCTCATCTGGCGGATGAAATGGGAGAAGGGTTGAATGATCTCTTGCTCGACGATGTGCAACTCTATCGGCTCGATGAAGACGTCGCTCCTCTCTTACGTCTCCGCTCCATCGTCGGCTGGCCGGATCGTCTTCTGGTGGAAGTCGCTCGTCCCGGCACCGTGCGATTTGAGTTCTCTGATAATCTTAGAGATTGGGAATTACTTCCGGAAGGACTTCGGGTCTTAAATGTGACCGATATTTTTAAGGACAAAAGGCAGGGGCTGGGCAAAGCCCGC
Organism: uncultured Verrucomicrobiota bacterium; assembly: GCA_964342405.1. Classification (GTDB taxonomy): domain Bacteria; phylum Verrucomicrobiota; class Verrucomicrobiia; order Limisphaerales; family AAA164-E04; genus UBA2970. The sequence continues at coordinate 41,976 of CAYFGX010000031.1, forward strand.
TACTATCGCGGGAGATTCGAATCGAGTATTCAACTCCCGCTTGCGGTACCCCCTCCACTTGAGCACCGGCTCGTATGGATTGAACCTGCCAGCTTCGTTATCGGAACGGATGATTCGGATCCGGATCGAGATCCTGATGAGGGCCCCTTGACGACTGTGCACCTCACGAAACGCTATGCCATCGGGATTCATGAAGTGACCCAGATGCAATATGAGGAATTGATGAAGGTCAATCCATCGCGCTTTCGCTTTGATCCGACCCATCCTGTGACCAATATGCGGTGGAGTGAGGCGATGGAATTTTGTCGCCGACTAACGGATCGGGAGCGTCGTGCCGGCACACTGCCTCAGGGGTATGAGTATCGGTTGCCTACCGAGGCTGAATGGGATTATGCCTGCCAAGCAGGGGAGGATACGCGGTATCATTATGGAGACGACCCCGACTACTCTGAACTGGGTGAATATGCTTGGTATAGCGAAAACAGTGACGGTGTGAGTCATCCCGTAATGACGCGAAAACCGAACAACTGGGGCATTTTTGATATGCACGGCAGTGTCCATGAGTGGTGCCTGGATCAGTACGGACCCTATCCCGGGGGAGAGATTTCAGATCCGATCGGTCCGGAGCGGGAGGGCCGCCGTCTGCACGTGATCCGAGGGGGTAGTTGGCTAGACGCAGCGAAGAATTGTCGAAGATCAGACCGCCATCGAGATTGGTTCGAGACCTACGTAGGTGACCTTGGCTTTCGTGTCGCCTTGGCGCCGGCGAGGGAATAGTCCCCAGGTAAGACCGTGGGCTTGGGCTAGTTCGTCTCAATACTCTGTCCACCCTCGATGTGATCGAGTTTAACAGCGTATTTTTGGATGACGTGAATGGTTTCGAGGTGTCCCGCTTGTGCGGGGTTCTGAGCCTTTGGCCTGACGTCGAGACGATAAGTGAGGATGCTATCGTTGTAGTGACCGAGTTCGGGGTTAAACCAAGCTTGCCCCTCGAATGAGCCAGACTTCAGTTCAAATGGCGGCTGATTCTCGGTCCGCTCAACTGCCTTGGCTTGTCCGGTAATCTCAATCTGATAAAGACTCTGATCCCCATCGTTCTTCTTCTTTCTGAATCTTGCCGTTCCGTCTAGCTTCGTATCCCCCAGCAAACCGAAGGAGCGAGTCTCTTGAATAGGCCACGCGTAGCCTTCAACAAGCTCTCCAGCGGGAAGTGGGGTTAGGTAGACCAGTTTTTTTATGCTGTCCTCGGAGAAAATGCTCTGGACCATGGCTCTCAGGTTCGCATCCTGTGTCTGAGTGAGGCGCTCTGTTAAAGCGCTCAAGCCTTCGATAGATTTAATTTTCAGATACTTGTCGAGGTGTAGCAAAAGGGTCTGGTTTTCGATTCGACCGAATGAGGATGCGAGCAACTGGGCCATACCCGGTGAGGGAGCGGCGTTCGAGCTTGAATCGTAGGTTCCTTGATTGGTTCCTTCTCGCATCGACGCCAGGATATCACCGAATTCCATCGTGATGGTAAGACCCTCTCGGGTCGAACTGGGTTTGAGTCGGTAAGATTGAGTCAGGCGCGTGAAGTTGTTGATTTCCTGGGAGCGCGACTGAATCTCAATCTCCTGAGAAAGCTCGAATCGGTAGTGCAGTATCTGACCGGGCTGCCACTGGTAGCGAAGAGTGTCCGTAGATGAGGTTGGAGACTCCCGTGGAGCTGAGCTGTCACCGCAGCCGGAGAGCAGCAGGCAGAAAGTTAGATAAAGGCCCGATCTAAGTTGCGAGCGTGTGACCATGGAGTGGGGATGTGGGGCACGGTTTACTCGGCGGATGCATCTGCCTCGGAAGGCACACTTTCAGTTTCGCTAGCCGGATTGATATCCTCGATCCGAATCATTTTACGGCTGATCTTTTGCTTCACCTTGAGCTCAATTCCTCCTCCCGCCATCGCCTCAGCTGGTAATCCTGGGACTGTCATCTTCATGGTCATGTTCTGTTCGCTCGAAGCATCGGTGTAATGCCCCACTTCTGGATCGAACCATTGTTTTCCATACAGTTGACCACCGGTGACCTCCATCATCTGGTTTGGATTATCGCTCTCGCTCGCTGAACTGCCACGAATGGTTCCTGAGTAGGCAATCTGAGCACATTCGCTCCCCTCATGGTTCTCCATTTTCTTAAATTGATATTGCATGTCGGCGAAAAACGTACCCAGCGGTCCAAGATCTTGGGTGAGATTTGAAGGCCAGGAATCGCCGGGTTTCACGGGGCTTATGGGATTCCCGCTCGGCGTCGTGAGGTTTTCGATATAGTAGCGTGAAAATATTCCAGAGGCCATGCCGGCAATCTGCGGAGGGGCTTGACTGACGACCTTGTCTCGGATTTCTTCGATGCCGGAAATCGATGTGATGTTGTTCTTCGCATCGATTTCAACGGTAACGGCTGGGCCGATCGCTTCGTTGAAAGGGGCAAACATCATGGAACCAGGGTCGTTAGGATCGATCGGTTTCTCGGAATCGTAGTCCATCTTGAGATCTCCCATATTCATCTTGAACTTGTTCTTGTGAAAGGCGAACTCGAGGCGTTTGCCGTCGTCGGGAAGAGCCTCCACGACCGAAATCGAGTACTCTTGGCTTTGGGTAACATTTTGACTGCCGGGCATGAGCGCGCCGAGCCCTTCTCCGAAATCAGTCTCGTAAGCCATGTCGAACTCGTAAACGTAGCGCTTACCCACTTCAAAATTGTAGACCAGTTCGATGTGGTCAGGGCTTAGTTCTTCGGAAGGCTGCGAGTTTGAGGACGAAGACTCATCCGCTGGACCACATGCGCTCGTCAAAAGGAGGAGCGTTGTGGCCAGGATGGTTCCTCGGAAACGATGTAAAAAAACAATGTGCATGAGATTGAGGGGCGAATTCTTGGCAGTCATTGTGTGGTCAATAGGTTGGTTCCTTGGCTCGTTTGGGAGAAAGGTCACCTGCATTCCTTCCCACATGGGTATAGTGTCTGGCGCGTTTCTCGTAAAACTCAAAATAAAAATACTCTTTCTTCTGCCTCTAGTCCGGGAGTGGCTTTCCTTTGGTCTCTGGGGCGAACCAAATGAGAATCATTCCAATGAGATAGACAAGGGTGATCACAGAACCCATCCGGGCGTAGTCTCCATTAAAGTGAGCGACCAGTTGTCCACCGGCAACAGCGCCTGCAGCAGCGAATAGACGCCCGGAGTTGTAGGCGACGCCCTGGCCGGTGGCCCGGGAACGGGTAGGGAAGAGTTCTGGGAGGTAGAGGGGAAACCAACCGTAAAAGGCAGAGGCAGCTCCTCCGGTGAGAAAGATCAAGGCTTTCATCTTCAGGTCGTAGCTCAGGTCGAGTCGAAACAAGAGGCCTGAAAAGGCCAACGCGCAGAAGCAAATCCCGAAGTAAGCGGGTCTTCTACCAATTCTACCACCAATAATGGGACCTGCAAGGCAGCCTAGGATGGCCCCCATTGCCGCAATCATCCCCGCTTCCGCCTTCGCTGTGGGCTGGGTGGCGCCGACCAGCTGATCGACCCATACCGGAATCCACTGGACGGAACCCCAGGTTCCGATGAGTGCGATGGATGAAAAGAGTATCGCGAGGCAGGTGTTCTTTAAGAGCCCATCCGAAAACACCTCGATTAGCGGACGATGGTGAGGCGACTTTTGGACAGAACGTTTCCAGCGTTCAGATTCCGGCACAAAGAGGCGGATCAGGAACACGAGCAAGGCCGGTAACCCTCCAACGAGCCACATCCAACGCCACGAGTCGGGTGTGACATCCTTGATGCGAGCAACCCAGCCCACCAAGAGGAAGCCACAGTTGGCTGCGGCGCCAATAATACCCGCCATGAGTGGGCGAAGGCGTTCTGGCCATGACTCCATTACGAGTGCGACTCCTAGTGACCACTCACCTCCCATCCCGAGTGCTGCCAGGAAGCGAAAGGCTCCCAGGTGCCACGGCTCTTGGGCGAAGTATCCCAGAGCTGTGAAAAGGGAATAGGTTAGAATACTGACCGACATGGCTTTGACTCGGCCGATTCGGTCGCCAAGCCAACCGAATACCCATCCTCCGAGTGCGGCCCCGACCAGAAAGAGTGCGGTGACGATGCCCATCCACTGACCCACAAAGGCGTCCAATCCCTCCATGTCGCCAACCATGGACAGCAAGGCAGGACGCGCGACAATCGGAAACAGCCCCATTTCAAAGCCATCGAAGAGCCAGCCGAGGATGGCAGCTGTGAGGACAATGAAGTGGCTTTTCTGGATCCGCTCGACGCTACGGTTTTGGTTCTGAGCTTCCATGAGATGGGCACCGACGGATGGGCCGTCTATCGTCTTGGTCGAACGAGGAGTTCCTGGACGACGGCACGCGGCGGTAAATTGACCGCCAGCATGACGCAATCCGCCACGTCCTCTGGTTGCAGCATGGATGCGAAGGATTCGGGAGGCGGAGCACTGGGGCGCAGATTGAGGAGGGGAGTCTCGATCTCGCCCGGTAGGATCGCACAGGCTCGAATCCCGTTCTTGTTCTCTTCAGCGTTTATAGCTTGTGTCAGTCCTCTCTGGCCGAACTTTGAGACGGTATAGGCAGTGCCGGCAAGTGGAACACCCCAGATGGCCGCATCTGAAACGATATTCACGATCGTGCCCGACTTGCGCTCCCTCATTTTGGGAAGGAACGCTTGGACAGCATAATAACAACCATTCAGATTCGTATTCACGATTCGGTCATAGTCTTCTTGCGCCACTTCGAACAGTTGGCGTTTTGGAGCGTTGGTTCCCGCTGAGCAAACCAAGAGATCTATTTCGCCGAAGGTCTCACGCACCTTTGCCGCCATCGCGTTTACTGCATCGAGCTCGCTGACACTTGCAGGAACAATCAAGATTTGATCGGCAGGGAGCTGCGTCTGTTCTGCTGTTTCTCGCAAGCTGGTTTCAGTTCGGCCCACGAGAGCCAATCGCCATCCTTCTCGGGCCAGGCTCTTGGCGACGGCTCGGCCGACACCCGTACCGGCTCCTGTAATCACTGCGCATTTTTCCATAACTGAGGCCTCCTATCGTCTCTTTTCGAATCCTCACTGTGAGGGCGACGGGGAGGAACACCAGTATGTGAGGGAGCCCAGCCAAACTCAAGACCGCTTCTCGTTGATCAAAAAACAGGCTCTGGCTTGTCATCCAGCGGGGGATACCCTAGTTTCGTCGTCATGTTCGATTCGCTTACGGGCAGACTACAAAACGCGTTTAAGAATCTTCGTGGACTCGGGAAAATTTCTGAGTCCAACGTTGCCGATTCGCTCCGAGAGGTGCGAATGGCTCTGTTGGAGGCGGATGTCAACTTCAAGGTGGCTAGAGATTTCATCGAAAGGGTGAAAGAGAAAGCCATCGGGGAGAAAGTCATTCAAAGCATCCAACCGGGACAACAGATCGTCAAAATCATCCAAGATGAGATGGTCGAATTGCTGGGATCCAGCAATGCCAGCCTAGAAATTGGGGCAAGTCCGTCGTCGATCATGATGGTTGGACTCCACGGTTCGGGTAAGACAACGTCCAGCGGCAAACTCGCGAAAATGCTGACGAAAGACGGCCGTCGCCCGCTGCTTGTGGCAGCTGACGTTTATCGGCCCGCAGCAATGGATCAGCTCGAGACGCTGGCCCAGCAAATTGGCGTTCCCTCGGTTGTCGTGCGGGGTGAGACGGATGTCCTTAAGATTGCCAAACAGGCGCAGAAGGAAGCCGCCAAGCAGGAGTGTGATGTCGTAATCTATGATACCGCCGGACGACTGCAGATCGATGAACCTCTGGTTCAAGAGCTCGTTCGTTTGCGAGATTTGGTAAAACCACAAGAAATCCTCTTGGTCCTCGATTCTGCTACGGGTCAGGAAGCTGTCAATGTAGCAAGTCACTTCAACGATGCGCTCGAAATCAGTGGTTGCATCCTTACCAAGCTGGATGGTGACGCTCGTGGCGGTGCCGCCCTCAGCATGAAGGCTGTGACGGGCAAACCAATCAAGCTAGCCGGAACAGGCGAAAAACTGGATGACTTCGAAGCCTTTCATCCGGAGCGAATGGCAACTCGAATTCTTGGCATGGGCGATGTTGTGAGCCTGGTTGAGAAGGCGGCGGAAGCCGTTGATATGGACGAGGCGAAACGTCTCGAAGAGAAAATGCGCCGAGGGGAATTCACCTTGGAAGACTTTCTCGACCAGCTGCGCCAGATGAAAAAGCTCGGCTCTTTGGAATCGATCGTAGGCATGTTGCCCGGAGGAGGGGACATGTTGAAGGGGGCTGATCTCGGTAAGCAGGAGAAGGAATTTCGTCGTATGGAAGCGATGATCTGCGCCATGACGCCCACTGAGCGTCTTAAACCCCAAATTCTGAACGCTCGTCGCCGCCAGCGGATCGCTGCTGGAAGTGGCGTGAGGGTCTCCGAGCTGAATAATCTTCTCAACCGCTTTGGTCAGATGCGGAAGATGATGAAGAAGATGGGTAAGATGCAAAAAATGATGAAGAAGATGGGCGGGAAAATGCCCGGTATGCCGTTTCGGTAATTTCATATTTAGCGAGCAATATGGAGCTGGTCACAATCTATACCGCCTTTAGTGCCGCCGATGCTCAGTTGGTGCGCTCACGCCTCGAAGCAGCAGGGATTGAGGCCACAGTTTCAGACGAGATTGCCTCGCTTTCCATGGAAGGCTACTCGATGGCGGCGGGTGGAATTCGCATCAATGTTCCAGAGCGCCAGGAAGAAGAGGCTCGCGCTCTCGTTAAAGACCGATCCCAGGAAGATTCCGCCGATGAGTCGTCGTAGAGCTCTCGGGCGCTCCGCTTTGGCGCGCCTCTTGTCCCAGAATGAACTCCTAACTTCGAAAGAAGACTGCGAAGCTTACGGTGGCGACAAGTGGTTCGCTTCTGCGTTGCCTGATGCCGTTGTCCTCCCAAAGAAGACGGAGACCGTCTCCCGAGTATTGGCTTACGCCCATCGGCATCGAATTCCCGTGACAACCCGTGGCGCTGGTTATGGATACGTTGGGGGCTGTGTGCCGGTCCAAGGAGGAATCGTGGTCTGTACTGAGCGCATGAAGCGGATCAAGGAGATCAACGGAGACGACTTTGTCGGGGTCGTTGAACCCGGGGTGATCACCGCTGACTTTCAGAATCGAGCTGAGAAGAAGGGACTCTACTATCCACCTGATCCAGCAAGCCGAGCCGATTGTAGTCTCGGGGGCAATATTGTGACCAATGCAGGGGGGCCCCGGTGCCTAAAGTACGGCGTCACCCGAGACTATGTGATGGGGTTGGAAGTGGTTCTTGCCGATGGAACCGTCACTCGTCTTGGAGGGCGTTGCCACAAGAACAAGACGGGTTTCGATTTGCATCGGCTCTTCGTAGGCAGCGAAGGCCTGCTCGGTGTCATCACCGAGGCTACCTTGAAACTCATCCCGAAACCGCCCTTCCGGGCTTGTCTCTCTATTGGTTACTCGTCGATGAAGAAGGCTGCCGATGCGATCCGTTCAGTCTTCGCCCACGGGTACTTGCCAGCTGCGCTCGAGGTTGCCGACGCCTTCACCCTGGCCGCGGGCGCTCGTCGAACGAAAAGTCGCCTCTTTGAGGGCTGCCAAGCTCACGTGATTATCGAGCTCGACGGACATGAACAGGCGGTTCGGTATGATCTAAAAGCTCTCGAGGGTGTTCTCAAGAAACTCGAGCCAGAGTTTGTTCGTTGCGGTTTTGGTGAGGAAGGCTGTGAAGCTATTTGGCAGGTTCGGAGAGAGTTTTCATTTGGTTTGCGAGACACCGGGCTCACGAAATTGAACCAGGATGTCGTCGTGCCCAGAGGGCGCTTGGAAGACCTGTTCGCTTTTGCGGCTAGATTGCAGAAGAAGCACGGCATCCAAGTGGCGTGCTTTGGGCATGCTGGCGATGGAAACATTCACGTCAACATCATGGTCGATCGGACCGACCCCAAGCAAATCGCCAAGAGTGAAGGGGTGGTAGATGAGTTGTTCCGTCAGGTGCTCAAGTGGCAGGGCAGCGTGACGGGAGAGCATGGAATCGGTTTGGCGCGGCTACCGTGGTGGGATCAAGCCGTTTCACGCACAGCAGACAAACTCCATGCGCAGGTCAAAGAGGCGGTGGACCCTCGTCGAATTCTGAATCCCGGCAAGTTTGCCTAGAGCTGAGTTCGTGAGGGCCGTTTCGAGGTCACTTCGTCAGCAATTTCACAAAGGCCTTCTGTGACTCCGGTGTCACGATGACATAAACCGCATCGCCGGCCTGTAGTTCATCAGCTCCTCTAGGAACGATCGTAAGCTGCTGACGAACTAGCCCCACGAGCGCGCCGCCCTTGGGCCACTGGATGTCTGAAACCAGCTTGCCCGCCACAAAGGCATCCTCCTTGATCACAAGTTGGATGACTTCCACGTTTGCCTGGAGTTGGGCGATATTGTGGAATTTCTCTGTTTCCACAAATCGGAGTAGATCCCGATTGCACGCCAGACGGGGACTGACGGCTCCCAAGATACCGAGGCGTTCGCGATTTCGGTAAACCGCGTTGGCGATGTCCGGGCGATGAATCAAGGTGAGACAGTAGGCTGTTCCGAGACTCTTCGCTTGCAGGCAGGTCATGACATTGTCCTCGTCATCTGGACTCACAGCGATAAAGAAATCCGCTTCCCCGACTTGTTCCTCCTGCAATTGTTGAAGCGCTGTGGCGTCGCCGTTGATGATAACGGTGTCTTGGAGGAGGTTTGAGAGGCGTTTGCATTCACTCTCTGACTTTTCCATGATTCTGACCTTTGCATTTGTTCCTTCCAGCATCTCTGCCAAAGCCAAGGCGTACTCACCACCGCCAAAAATAACCACGCGATCTTCTCGGTCGCTCGCAACACTCGGGTCAATGGAGGGAGCGATCTCAGAAATCTTTGCGGGTTCGCCGAACAGAGTGACCACATCGTGCGGTTCTAGATGGTCGTCCCCTCCCGGAATGATGTTCCCTTTGTTGCGATAGATCGCCGCGATGCGAACGCCGTTTGGCAGGTTCAGACTGGCAAGTGTCTTGTCGAGATACTCGCTATCGGGAGAGACCTCCATCTGTTGTAGTTCGATGCGTCCGCGGGCGATTTCTTCGGTTACCATGCCCTCCGGATTGCGAATGTATTTTGAAAGTTCCACCGCAGCCAATCGTTCAGTGCTGAACAGATAGTCTATCCCGAAATGCTCGCGGTAGTTGAACAACCACTCGCCTCGCTCGATGCTGGCATGCACTCGAGCAATGGTCGTCTTGGCGCCCATGGATTTAGCGATCGATGCTGCTGCCATGTTGGTATTGTCGTGGCTCGTGATGGCGAGGAAGAGTTCGCAGTCGGCGACATTATTCTCCGCCAGCACCGTTGCGGATGTGCCATTTCCGATGACGACCGTAGCATCTAGTTTCTCATGAAGAGTGGAGGTTACCTCTTCACTGTGGTCGATGAGGATGATGTTGTGTAATTGTGTCGAGAGACTTTGGGCGAGATGCTTGCCCACTTCTCCCGCACCCACAATAATGATGTTCACGTCGGCTGATTATCACGGGTGTTCAGACTGCTGACGAGTATAATCCGCGTGGGGTTGTGGGCGAATTGGTAGCTTGCACGGAGTCTGAGAGCTCTGTATGCAATGGGCCTTGATGATGACGAACGGGGAGATAGCGCCGGTATTTCTGCGGCTGTCGTGCCTTATCGTCGTCGTTGCCTTTCTCTCTGGATGTGAATCAGGGAGGTTCTACGCCCAGGCTATGCAAGGTCAGGCAAGCCTTATCTTGAAACGAAACTCAATCGAGCGGATTCTTAGGAAAAGCACGACGGAACCGGAGCTCAGAAAGAAACTTCTTCTCGTCCGTTCTCTAAGAGCCTTCGCCGCAAACCGCCTGAAGCTGCCCTCCGAACGTGTTTACACAAGCTATGTTGAGCTGGATCGGCCATTTGTGGTTTGGAATGTGGCGGTGAGCCCAGAATTCGACCTTGATCCGAAGTCTTGGTGGTATCCAGTGGTGGGGCGATTGGAACATCGTGGATACTTTAGGGAACGAGCGGGTAGACGATACGGTGAGAAAATGCGACGAAAGGGCTTCGATGTTGCGGTCGGGGGAGTCTTGGCCTATTCCACTCTGGGCTGGTTTAACGACCCTGTGTTAAGCTCCTTTATTACACTGCCGGATGAGGCCTTGGCGGATCTGATTTTTCATGAGCTGGCGCATCGCAGGCTGTTCATCGCCGGGGATACTGATTTCAATGAGGCGTTCGCGGTCGCCGTGGCCGAAGCGGGAGTCGTAGCATGGCTGCAGGACCAGGGGCGTTCCGAAGATGCGGAGCGATACCTTGGCGGAGTGGAGCGGCATCAGATGTTCATGGAACTAATTCTAGAGTTGAGGGAAACACTCGCTGAATCATACGAGAACGGTGATTTGGAGGGCTGGACTGTAGAGAAGAGGCGGCAGGAGAAATCCATCCATATTGACAATTTCAGACAAAAGTTTGCCGGGCTTCTCGCTGACGATCCTGAATGGTCTGGTTACGAGGCTTGGGTGAATAACGACATTAACAACGCGGAGATCAATGTCTTGGATACCTACTACGGATACCTTCCAGCCTTTCGTAACCTGCTTCAGCATAGTTCCAATTGGGAGAGCTTTTATTCTGAAGTTGAGAGGATAGGGCAGTTGAGTGCCTCAAAACGAAAACATGCCCTGCTGGACTCGAGTCGTCGGCAGAAGGATTGATACCGGCAATGAGTTGCACGATGACCATTCGAGAAGCACTCGATCATTCCACGAAACGACTTCAGGCTTCGGGAGTTCCCGAAGCGAGCGTCGATTCCGAGTGGCTTCTGGCCCATGTGAGTGGGTTGAAACGTCTTGAGCTAAGTCTACATACTCGACAGACACTGAGTTCGGAGATGTGCTTGCGCTATCTTGAACTTGTCGAACGTCGTGCAAAGCGAGAACCGCTGCAGCACCTTCTCGGCACGGTTCCATTCCTTGAATACGAACTGGAGGTCTCGCCCGCTGCGCTGATTCCTCGGCCTGAAACAGAGATGCTGGCCGAGCGAGTGATCGATCGAATACGGCGGCTTCCTCGGCAGCAAGCCTTGCGTGGCCTCGATCTGGGGACGGGAACGGGCTGTCTGCCCATTGCGATTACTGCTACCCTGGAAGGTGTTTGTATGACGGCACTAGATGTCTCGCCCGACGCTCTGCAACTGGCCCGAAGAAACATCGAGTCCCACGGGCTCTCGGATCGAATCGAGTTGCGAGAGTCCGACGGATTTGCCCAGCTCGATGGAGGAGTCGAATTCGACTTTCTCGTGTCTAATCCTCCCTATATCCCGAAGAGTGAACTTGCTGATCTCCAGGATGAGGTCCGTCGGTTCGATCCCCATCTGGCTTTGGACGGGGGTGTAGACGGACTGGACTTCTATCGTCTAATTGCCTCCGAGGCTGGAAGGTTCCTGAAGTCCGGTGCTTTTCTGCTCTTAGAATTCGGTGAGGGCCAGGCCGAGTCGATCCAAGCGATCTTTCAGGAAAACGCCTGGCCACGCGGAGTGTGCATTTCCGATCTTTGCGGGAAAGAACGCTTTCTTGAATTCACTTATACCAAGCCTGTCGTGGGTGCTCGATCTTGATGAAAATCGGCGTTGCTCCGGACATTCCGAAGGACGGAGTAGGCAAATATTTTCGATTTTTCTGCGTCTCAAAACGGGTGAGATTCTGTAAGGTCAAGGAATGCAGAGAACCGTAACAACGGGAGGAGTCCCGCGGAATGGATAGCCTAGTCATTGAGGGGGGATGTTGCCTGCAGGGCGAGGTAACGGTCAGCGGGGCGAAGAATGCGGTTTTGCCGTTGATGGCAGCGGCATTGCTCACAGAAGAACCTTGCGTGATTCAGAATGCGCCGAATCTGAGCGATGTTCGTTTTATGGGGCAGATTCTGGCATCCCTGGGAGCTGAGGTCTCCTTTGAGGGGGATACGGTTTCCATTCATGCCAAAGAGATTCACGGTCGGGGGGACTATGATCTTATCCGCAAGATGCGGGGTTCGGTCTGCATTTTGGGCCCGCTTTTGGCCAGGCTCGGCGTGGCGGAGGTATCCCTGCCCGGTGGTTGCGTGATTGGTTCGCGTCCCATCGACTTGCACCTGAAAGGGATGGAAGCATTGGGCGCCGAGGTTGAGATACGCGCAGGATATGTCATTGTGCGGGCCGAAAAACTGGTCGGAAATCAAGTGTTCCTCGGGGGGCGAGTCGGACCAACCGTACTAGGGACAGCAAATGTTCTGATGGCGGCCGTTCTTGCCGACGGCAAGACGGTGATTGAAAGCGCCGCCTGCGAGCCGGAGATTGTCGATCTGGCCCGATTTTTGTCTGCGATGGGAGCTAAGATTGAAGGGGCCGGAAGTCCGACAATCACGGTCGTCGGTGTCGAACAACTCGATGGAGCGACCCATCGAGTGATTCCTGATAGAATTGAAGCAGCCACTTTTGCGATCGCGGCTGCGGCGACGCGTGGTGATGTCTTGATCCACGGAGCCCGTTGCGAGCACCTGGGAGCGGTTCTAGACAAAATGTCAGACGCCGGTGTGGCGTTTGAACGCGGAGAGAACAGCCTGCACGTGAAGTGTTCGAATGCCTTCCGACCGGTTGACATCACCACTCAGCCATTTGCTGGTTTTCCAACGGATGTGCAGGCACAAATGATGGCCTTGATGACTCTCACCGACGGAATTAGTGTGATTACGGAACGGATTTTTGAGTCCCGATTTATGCATGTGAGCGAGTTGGCTCGATTGGGCGCGGAAATTGCTATTGAAGGAGGGGCGACGGCAATCGTAAAAGGGGGGCGACCTCTAAGCGGGGCGCCGGTGATGGCGAGTGATCTACGAGCCTCCGCCGCTCTCGTTATCGCGGGGCTGGTCGCGGATGGCGAGACGAACGTTAAGAGAATTTATCACTTGGACCGAGGTTATGAACGCCTCGGCGAAAAATTGGAAAAACTGGGCGGCAGGGTGCGCCGCGTAAAGGAATCATGAGTAAAGTCATTGGAATCGCAATCATCTTGATCGTTGGAATCGCGGGAATGCGGTTCTCTGCATACTACCGCAAGGTTAACGAAGATGTTGAGCGGCAGAACAACCAATATAACGAGCCTGTAATGCCGGCTGCTGTCATCGATCCAGGAATGCCAGCGAGCTTGGAGCCCTCACTCGAAGCCGCGCAATCCAAGGGGGCTGCGGAGCTTAAGAAGTGGTTGGATCAATATCGCAGCTACGTCAAGGAACCTCGGATTTCTGAGATTGAACTGGACTATGTGATTGCAGTTGGGCGTTCCGACCCACCGGAAGCTCGGAGGGTGTTTGGTTTGGTGAAAGCCCGAAATGGAGCTGATTCGCCGCTCGCTGAAAAGATCTCTAAATTGGCCAAGACCTACGAGTAGGCTGGTTGTCGATCGAGAAAGCGTTTCAGCTATCTTTGGGAGAAGATGGCTTCAAGCTTGTGAAGCCATCGTTCCCGCAGTAGCGAGAACGCACGGAGCCGCTGATTCGCTCTTCGAATGTCTAGATCGGCTCTCGTCCCGCGAACCCAGTGTCGAGTTCATGCCAGAAGTCGATATCGTCTTCGCCACTTTCCCAGCAAAGGAAGACTTCCTCTCCAGCTCGAAGGTGCGGGAAGTCGACGAGGCCTCGGTCTAAGTCCTTTAGCTGAATTTCCGCACTTTGAAACTCGCCGAGGATCGATTGAAATCGGGCGACGGAACGGGTGCGCTCATTGACGGTCGCTCCTCCTAAGTCAACGCCGGTTCGTAGTCGGCTCTCTAGCGCTTGATCGACCTTACCCAACTCTTCCCGGAGAGCGATCAGCTCATCGATCCAATTCTGCACGATTGGGAGGAACTCGCGGGCCTCTTCAAGGGAATAGTGCTTGGAAAAGCGGTAGGGCATTCTGAGGCAGTCTACTTTGATTCGTTTATCGACTGCTTCGCGGTCTGAAGTTTTTCGAAGATGCGTTCGTTGAACTCTAATTCAAGGGACGCTTCCCAAACTTTGATGGCCTTATCGAATTGTTCGAGGGCTTCGTAAGTATCGCCCAGATGGTCCAGAATCACCGGATCGGGTTGGTCTAACCCAGCTTCAGCATTCAGGAGATAGGGAAGGGCCTTCTTGTATTCGCCTTTTTGGAACAGAACCCATCCCATGCTATCTTGAATCGCGGCGCTGTCTGGATCGAGCTCAATGGCCTTTTCAATCCAGGCGGATGCTTGGCGTAGCTTCTTACCTTGTTCAGCCCACATGTAGCCGAGGTAGTTGAGCGTTTCAGGATCGTCTGGATTGGCCTCTAAGCTCTTGAGGAACTTCTCCTCAGCCCGTTCATAAAAGCCGTTTCGTTCGAGCATCGAACCGAGCTGAAAATAGAAGAAGGGTGTGAGACGCTGAGGTGCCTGAGAGCTTGCGATGGTTTCCGCCTCAGTGAGGAATGTCAACGCCTCTGAAGTGCGCCGCAGACTGGCCATCGCAATGCCGGAGTAGAATTCGCTGAGAAATCGCTTGGGAAATCGGCTTCGCGCCTTTTGAAGGACCCGCAGAGCCTTCCGAGGTTGTCTCGTGTTGAGATGAATGCCGACCATCTCGTAGTAGGGAGGCTCAAACTCGGGGCGAATCTCGATTGCCTTTTCGTAATGGAAGATCGCATCGGTGTATTCCTCGCCGTCGGCGGCGATCGAGCCAAGGAGGTAATGTGCCGATGGATTATTCGGATTGATATCGAGTAACGTGTTCAGCTCCGCGACGGCGTCGGCCGTCATGCCTTGTCGAAGGTAGAGATCCACGAGTTTCTCCCGGGCCAAAGCGGTGTCAGGCGCTTTTTTGACGACCGATTGGAGGAGTGTTTGGGCGCGGTCGGTCTCACCGACGAAAATAAAGCCATCCGCCAGAATCACTTGCTGGCCGGGAACATCAATATCGAACTTTTCGGTGCGATCGAGCAGGCTCTGAAACTCATCCTTTAGTTCCGTCAGAAGATTCGGCGAAGAGGTGATTGTCTGCAGGTAAAGTCCGACCAGACCAATCAGTTGTTCTCCTGAGAGACTGGGGAGCGCTACCCCTTCTCGAATGAGGGTGACGGCACCAGGAAAGTCTTTCTCTTTGAGCCGAGCGGCTACGATGGCTTGCCTGGCTTCTGCATTGCCAGGTGAGATCGCCAGTGCCTGCTTGAAGACATCGAGCGATTCGGCCTCTTTTCCGAGAGCCTTTAGGGTGAGCCCCTTCTGAATAAACACGGAGACCGGTGCATCGTCTTCCTGTGTCGCATTCTCAAGGACCTGAAGGGCGAGAGTGGGAAGTCGCCACGCCAGCAGCTTCTCCGCTACTCGCGAGATCAATGGGGCGTTGTTCGGATCCGTCTCAGCCGCTGAAAGAAGCTCCTTTGCCGCGTTCTCGACTTCTCCCTTGCTGTGGAAGCCTATCCCAGCCGCGAAGTGAGCGTTCGCTCGAATCCGGCGTTCTGACTCCTCGAAGGCATTCAAGCTTTCGGAGGGAGAAGCCTCCGAAGAATCCGATGGCTCTTGTCCAACGACTTCAGTACACAAAAATCCCAGGCCGAGCGCGACGAGGCTGGCCTTGGGGAGGAAAAAACGGAGTGAAATCGATCGCTTCATGGCTAGGCAATTCAATCTGTAAAAGGAAGCCGGCTGCCTGGGCAGCCGGTCCGATATTCTCGAATGGGGCCTGAAGCGTCAGGCGATTATTTCTGCCAAGTACGCTTCTTGTGGCGGTTTGCGCGGAGTTTCTTCCGACGCTTGTGCTTGTTGATCTTCGCTTTTCGACGTTTCTTTAGTGAACCCATATAGATTTTTTAGATCGCTGTCTAGTAAACCACTTTATTCAGCGGATATTCAATGATTCCTTCGGCTCCGAGTTGCTTTAACTTCGGGATAATTTCGCGAACAACCGGTTCGTCAATTACCGTTTCCACCGCCACCCAATCCGATTGACTCAAATTGGAAACGGTTGGATTACGCAATGCAGGCAAACTTTGCAATAGTTTTGGTAAATTCTTTTCTCGAATGTTGAGTTTTAAACCCACTTTTACCTCGGCATCCAAGGCCCCGCGGAGGAGCAAAGCCAGGGTTTCGAGTTTCTCCCGCTTCCAAGGATCACTCCATGCGTCTCGGTTGGCAATGAGTCTAGGGGTGGATTCCATGAGCGTGTCCACGATTCGGAGCTTGTTCGCCCGAAGCGAGGAGCCTGTCTCGGTGATTTCGACGATGGCGTCAACCAGCTCGTGCGCTTTCACCTCGGTGGCTCCCCAGGAAAACTCAACCTCGGCTTTGACTTTGTTTTTGCGGAGGTACTTCTTGGTCAGATTGACGACTTCGGTCGCAATTCGCTTGCCTTGCAGATCGGATGCTTTCTTGATCGGAGACTTTTCCGGGACGGCGAGCACCCAACGAGCGGCTTGGCGGGTCGCTTTGCTGAAAAGGAATTCGCCGAGTTCGTGAACTTTCGAGTTGTTCTCTTCAATCCAATCCTTTCCAGTGATCCCGCAGTCAAGGTATCCATGCTCCACGTAGCGACTGACCTCTTGGGCTCGAATCATTCTCACGTCGAGTTCTTCGTCATCGACGTATGGGAGGTAGGAGCGGCTACTCACTGAAATGTTATAGCCAGCCTTGGCCATTTTCTCGATCGTTGCTTCTTGGAGGCTGCCTTTCGGTAGTCCGAACCTCAGCATTTTGCCTTTTTTCTTCATCGTGTTGTTTATTCTGTGAAAGGAAATTTTAAAGCTGCTTACTGGCGTACGATGCGCCTTCCTTCAATCTTGATGTTTCCCGATACGAGAGCTGCGATGGCCTGTGGATAGAGCCGGTGCTCAACTTGCTTGATTCGATCGTGGAGTGTCTCCGGCGTATCACCGGCTTCAACGTTGACAGGTGCTTGCGCAACGATGGCGCCAGAATCGATTCCCTGGTCTACGAGATGGACCGTTGTTCCGGTCACCTGAACGCCGTGAGCGATTGCCTGAGACGCAGCATTCAATCCCGGGAATGAAGGAAGCAAAGACGGGTGAATGTTCACAATGCGCTCGGGAAAGGCCCGTAAGAAGCCACTCTTGATGATTCGCATGAATCCAGCAAGCACGACCCAATCGACGTTCGCCGCCTGGAGAGCATGGATGAATGACTGTTCCGATTCTTCACTTAGTTTAGTCTTGTAGGGGCCTGGCGGGATGTATCGATTTTCGATTCCCTGCTGGGTCGCCAACTGCAGGATAGAGGCATTCTCAACATCGCTGAGGACCAAAACAGGATTCGCGGGCACCGTTCCCGACCGGCAGGCTTCAACGATCGCTGCCATGTTGGTACCGCTACCTGATCCTAAAATGCCGAGCCGCGAACCCATTGTTGCCAACAAAATGGCCTGCTTTCCTAGCAGACTTGGGAGCCGACTCAAGTAGAATCGGCATCAACCTAAGAATAGTGCGAATTAAGATCTCGGGACCGGACTCAGGATTTTTTCCCAATCAGTGCCTTCGGGTTCAGTCCTTGGAGGTCCTTTGTTTGAAAGATTCCATTTTTACGAATCAAAGTTTTATCAAACCAAACCTCGCCGCCGCCCCACTCAGGTCGTTGGATGAGGACCATATCCCAGTGGACGGCTGAGCGATTGCCGTTGTCACATTCCTCGTAGGCTTGTCCGGGAGTGAAGTGCAAGGATCCGGCAATCTTCTCGTCGAATAAGATGTCGCACATCGGATTAAGGATACGCGGATTGAAACCCAGGGAGAACTCGCCGATGTAGCGAGCTCCAGGATCTGTGTCTAGGATTTCGTTGAGACGTTTCGTGTTATTGGCGGTTGCTCCTACGATCTTTCCATTCTCAAACTCGAGGCGAACATTTTCGAATTTGGTCCCGGCATAGAGGGTCGGGGTGTTGAATTGAATCACGCCATTGACCGAGGTCTTGACCGGACAGGAGAATACTTCGCCATCGGGAATGTTTCGATCACCCTGGCAGGCTTGGGCGCCAATTCCTTTGATACTAAATGTCAGATCGGTACCGGGGCTCTTGAGATGAATTCGGTCCGCATTCTTCATGCGCTTGACCAGTGGTTTCATCGCGCGTCCCATCTTCTTGTAGTCTAGGGTGCAGACGTCAAAGAAAAGGTCCTCGAAGGCCTCCGTGCTCATTCCGGCTGCCTGAGCCATGCTCGGGGTTGGCCAGCGGAGAACGCACCATCGGGTCTTGTTGACTCGGTAGTTCTGGACGGGGCGGATGGTCTTAGTGTAGGTCGCCAGCCTTTGACTTGGAACGTCGGCGTTCTCATTGGCGTTCTCGGCTCCGCGAATCGCAATGTAGGCTTGCATGCGTTTCATGCGGTGCATTTCGAGATCTCGGATGAGCTTCGCTTGCTCTTCGGTCATCGCCCTCAATGTCTCTCGGCCGATGCGAGTGCTTCGAGTCTCGACGATGGGCGTGCCTCCGGCTTTACGTGCCGCTCGAATGAGTTCGATGGTGAAAGCCTCCGGAACATCACTCACGTCAATCAGCAGATGATCGCCTTTCTTGATGCCGACAGAATAATTGATGAGCAGCTTGGCTAGTTTCTCGTATCTCGGATCGGTCATATTTAGGTCCAGAGTATGGATCGGGCTGCAATCGTCGAGTCTGGTTTTTGAGTTTGTCCGCGAAGAGGAGGAAGAATTCCATGTGGACAACATGGACTTGTGCTTGTTTCGAGTTCCAAACCTGGGCACGCTAACTGCAACGATGGCGGGTGGAAGCATTCATGATTTGAGGATCGATCGGTCGACGAGCGAGGAGAAGACATCGTATCTCGTGCCGATCCTTGCGGTGCTGCTGCTGGTTTGTGTCATCGGGGGCGGACTGTGGTATTGGCGGTCTGACGCCACTTTGGAGTTGGTCGGCGCGTCGGTCGAAATCCAATCTGGAGGCTCCGGCGGTGGCACGGTTCTGAATGCGACTGGTTATGTTACAGCTCGGAGGAGCGCGACGGTCTCATCAAAGGTTTCTGGGAAAATCACCGAGATCTTGGTCGAGGAAGGGGATCGCGTGGAAGAGGGGCAGTTGTTAGCTCGCTTAGATTCCCTAAATGTTCGCGGCTTTCTTGAGCTTGCGGAGGCGCAGTTGAAAGCTGGCGAGGCCTCCATGGACGAGACCGCAGCCCTCTTGCGGGAAGCGGAGTTAGAATTGGCAAGAGTTTCTAAACTGGCGCAATCCAACATCGCCAGCCAAGCAGACCTGGATCAAGCTCAGGCTCGGGTTGGCTCTCTCAAGGGACGGCTTCGGCGCTTACAAGCTGAAGTGGTCGTGGCCGAGCGACAGGTCTCCGTTCGTCGTCAGGATTTGGATGACTTAGAGATTCGGGCGCCTTTTTCCGGCGTCGTGATCTCAAAGGATGCCCAACCTGGTGAGGTGATCTCGCCTGTTTCCGCTGGCTCCGGATTTACTCGGACCGGTATTTGCACTCTCGTCGATATGGACTCGCTTGAAATTGAGGTCGATGTAAACGAGAGCTTTATCAACCGCGTGTACTCCGACCAGTCTGCTACCGCCATTCTGGATGCCTACACGGATTGGCGGATCAAAGCTTCGGTGATTGCTATAGTCCCGGCAGCAGATCGTCAAAAAGCGACCGTAAAAGTCCGGATTCGCTTTGAGGAGCTCGACGAGAGGGTCTTGCCGGAAATGGGGGTTAAGGTGTCGTTTCAGGCTGCTTCCGATTCAGGGGTCGAGTCTCAGAAAACCCTCGCGATGGTTGCACAAACAAGTCTTTTTCAAGAAGGAGGCAAGAGTTACGTTTGGGTTGTTGTTGGGGGGAAAGCGGAAAAGCGGGCGGTTGGCGTTGCCGGAAGGGATGGCGAAGTCATTCTGATCGAGGCAGGGCTGCGGAGAGGCGAAATTGTCGTTGTCGATCCGCCGGCTGAATTAGAGAATGGGCAAACAGTGAAAGTAACCACGTTATGAGTGACCAGGAAACCGGTATCGTTTCGCTCCGAGACGTGAGCAAGAACTTTCGACGAGGATCAGAGGACATCCACGTTCTTCAGAAACTTGATTTCGAGGTGATGGAGGGCGAGTTCGTTGCCCTCATGGGGCCTTCAGGGTCTGGTAAAAGCACGCTTCTGAACCTGATTGGCGGGCTGGACCGTCCGAGCTCAGGAACGGTTCAAGTGGGCGGGGAACCGATCGATCGTT
The DNA here is from genome assembly GCA_964342405.1 of uncultured Verrucomicrobiota bacterium. Lineage (GTDB taxonomy): Bacteria > Verrucomicrobiota > Verrucomicrobiia > Limisphaerales > AAA164-E04 > UBA2970. The sequence goes on from CAYFGX010000031.1 coordinate 62,227, forward strand.
TGAATGATGGGCGCTTGGCTGGCTGGCGGGCGCGACATATTGGTTTTGTGTTCCAGTTTTACAATCTCATGCCCGCACTCTCGGCCGAGCGAAATATCGATCTTCCCTTGCTGTTGACCCCGCTCAACAAATCCCAGCGTCGTGACCACGTGAGCACAGCTCTTTCGGTGGTGGGGATGGGCCACCGAGCCAATCACTTTCCACGTCAACTTTCCGGTGGTGAACAACAACGTGTTGGCATTGCTCGAGCCATTGTCACCGATCCGACTCTCTTGCTTTGTGATGAGCCGACTGGAGATTTGGATCGCAAGAGCGGAGACGAGATCCTGGATCTCCTTTGCGCTCTGAATCGAGAGCAGAACAAGACCATCATCATGGTGACCCATGACCCGCACGCCGCCGCAAAGGCAGGGCGAGTTGTGTATCTCAACAAGGGGCAACTTTCCAACACTCCGGAGGAATGAAGTTTTTCCCAATAGTCTGGTCAAATTTGAGACGGAAGAAAATCCGGACGACACTGACCCTATTATCGATTGCGGTCGCGTTCATCCTTTTCGGCTATCTCTCCGCCATCGAGGAGGCCCTCAGTCAAGGAGTCAGCATTGCCGGGGCCGATCGCTTGATTGTGAGGCACAAGGTTTCGCTCATTCAGTTGCTTCCGATCAGTTACCACGGGCGCATTTCGCAGATCGAAGGGGTGGATCGAGTCGGGCATTCGACGTGGTTTGGAGGCATTTACCAAGATCCGAGAAACTTCTTTGCGCAGATCGCCGTTGAGCCCGACGATTTCTTGAACCTTTTTCCTGAGTTTGTCCTCCCAGAGGAGCAGGTCCAAGCCTGGAAACAAACCCGAACAGGAGCCATCGTGGGACGAGCGACAGCGGAACGCTACGGCTTTAAGATCGGAGATCGGGTTCCGATACAGGCCACCATTTGGCCGAAGAAGGACGCCCAGGAACCGTGGGAGTTTGATGTTGTGGGGATCTACGAAGGCGACAAGGCTGGAGTCGATGAGACACAATTCGTCTTTCGCTACGATTACTTCGATGAGGCTCGGCAAGGTGGGGAAGGTGAAATCGGTTGGTACACCGTCAAGGTTGCCGATCCGGATGCTGCTGAGGCGATTGCCAAGCAAATCGATGGCACCTTTGCCAATTCGCCAGCCGAAACCAAAGCAGAGACCGAAGGGGCCTTTGTTCAAGGCTTTGCCAAACAAGTTGGCAACATCGGGGCAATCATGATCGCCATTCTTTCCGCTGTGTTCTTCACCATTCTCTTGGTCTCTGGAAACACCATGGCCCAGACGGTGAGAGAGCGAGTGGTGGAGATTGGCGTTCTGAAGTCCATCGGCTTCACGGATGGGCGGATTTTACGATTAGTGCTGGCTGAATCGTGCCTGATTGCTTTCGTCGGAGGCACCCTCGGTCTTGCGATCGCTTATCTTCTAATCTCGGCGGGGGATCCGACTGGAGGTGGGTTGCCTGTCTTTTTCTTTCCGGTTCCTAAAATCATGCTGGGCCTCGGGCTCGCCATTGCGCTCGGATTCGTGACTGGATTCTTTCCAGCCATGCGAGCTATGAAACTTCGAATCTCAGAGGCTCTACGGCGTCACTGATTAAACCGGATTTTCCATGAAACTCATTGCTCAAATCATCGCCATTTCGCTCGTTAGTATTCGGACGATCCCGCAACGCTTGGGGGCTTCTGCCGCCGCTGCATTTGGCATTGCCGGTGTGGTTGCAGTGATGGTTGGAGTCTTGTCGATTGGAGAAGGCTTTCGGCGCACCATGACTAGCTCCGGCTCGGATGACAGTGTGCTGGTTATGAGAAGTGGGGCCGATAGCGAGATGACGAGTGGTCTCAGTTTAGAAGAAACCCGAGTCATCGCTGATTCACCCATGATTATATCTGTCGACGGCGAGAAGGCGGTATCTTCGGAGCTCTTCGTGATCGTCGATCTGCCGAAGCGAGGGACCGGGACAGATGCCAATGTGCCCTTGCGAGGTATTCAAGGTGGGGGTGTGGCGGTCCGTCCGGAATTCGAACTGGTCGCGGGCCGAATGTTTGAACCGGGTAAGAATGAGTTGATTGCAGGCATTGGAGCGGCTCGCGAGTTTGCCAATCTTGAGATTGGGGATTCGATTGACATCGGTCAGGCCGACTGGGAGGTGGTTGGAACCTTTGCTACTGCGGGTGGTATCGGAGAATCTGAAATCTGGACGGATGCTCCCATGTTGCAGTCTGCCTACCGGCGAGAATCAGGGTTTCAGTCTGTGCGGGTGAGGATCGGTAGCGGAGACGAAGCGACCTTTCAGGAATTCAAAGATTCCTTGACCTCGGATCCACGTGTTAATGTGAAGGTCATCAAGCAAGAGGATTACTACGCGGACCAGAGTGCATTGGTCTCGAATCTCATCAACGTCCTCGGTGGTTTGATTGCGTTGTTGATGGGAATCGGAGCGACCTTCGGTGCCTTGAATACCATGTATTCGTCGGTGTCAACCCGGACACTTGAAATTGCCACCCTTCGTGCGCTGGGTTTTGGTGCCGTTCCGGTTGTTTGTTCCGTGATGGTTGAATCGATCTTCCTCTCCTTACTCGGCGGTTCCATAGGAGGGGCCTTTGCGTATGTGGTATTTGACGGGTTCCAGACGGCTACCATGAACTGGCAGAGTTTCAGTCAGGTTACGTTTGCTTTTGACGTGACGCTCAGGTTGCTGGTGCAAGGTGTCGTCTATGCAACTCTGATCGGACTCGTTGGGGGATGTTTTCCGGCCTGGCGAGCGGCTCGCTTACCGATTAGTCATGCGCTTCGGTCCGCTTAGGGGCCAAACATTCGCGATCGACAACTGGAGTGCCAGCTTCGATCGCAAGCCTCTTCTTAAAGTTCCTTGAGATTGCCCCATTCTTTGCCGAGCGCGTGAAGAGACTCTTCTGAGATGTGTTGCTCAGCAAGCGGGAACACGAGGCGTTCTTCTTTGTCAAAGTGATCGGATGCCAGTCGTAAAGCCTTGTGCAGATAATTCTTGGCGGAATCAATGTCCGAAGCCTCAATCGTGTGAGCTAGGTTGGCTACGATTGCATCATCTTCCTGATGAAAGTTTTCCAGGTGCCCGATGCCGCTCAGATAGGTTTCGATTGGGGGGAGAAGGAGATCATGTTCCGCTTTGCCATGCGCCTCCAAGGTGCCCAGCAGCATCTTGGCGACCGCTTGGAATTCTTCAACCTTCGTGAAATGGGGCATTTCCTTATTGATTGAAGCAAAAATGCTATGGAAGACGACGTGTTCGGCGAGTAGGGCGTCAGTGAGCTTCATAGTTCCTTTTTGCAGGAGCATGGTTTTCAGACCCGCTCCTGGCAAGCCTCTGTTCGTCAGTGGATTCGAATAGCAGCAAAATCTGAGCATTCAGACTCTTTTTACGGTGATGTGCACGCATTCTGCTCTTCCTAGCTGTGAGAAGCTCAGCCGCCCCTCGCCAAGCCCCGCTTATCTTTGAGGGCTTACGAAGCAAGCGTGAGGCGTTGGAGTGGGGCCTTAAGGGCTTGACTTGATCGGGACGGAAGGGTAAGCGAGGGGTGTTGTAAACGTTGATCGACTCAAGCGAGGCCTTCGGAGAGCCGATCAAATCTGTAGTGAATGTTGTGATTAAGAGGTGGTTCTGTCTCCTGCTTTTACTTGGTATTTGTGCCCAAGGATCTGCTGAGAATCGTGGAACGTACGGTCAACAAGTCGTCGCGGCTGTCCTTATGGCAGAGGCGTGGGGCGAGGGCCGTGATGGAATGACAGCTGTCGCGGAGGTGATACGCAATCGTGCCGATGAGTGGGGGCTTAGTCCGCTAGCGGTCGTCAAGAAGGTGAAACACTTTTCCTGCCTCAATTCAACGACCCCAGAACGGCTGCTCAGAAAATTTCACCGGAAGCCCGATTTCGTCCTTGCTCTGGAAATTGCCAGAACGGCCTACAATTCTCCTCAGAGCCTTCCGGGGTTCTCGCGAGGAGCGACCCATTTTCACGATCACTCGAAGACGCCCTATTGGGCCTCAGGTAAACAGCCCGTTGCGATCATCGGGAATCTTTCCTTCTATAGACTGTCGATCTAATCGACTTTCGAAGCTTCAGCAAGATCTGCGACCGCAGAGAGATCAAGCAGTTTGCCGTCACCCGGATAGGGGTTGGGGTGTAGAAACCAATGTTCGGTGAATGCGGCTGCCTCTCCTGGTTCCAGTTTTTGCCGTGGACCGATGGGTTCCAATTCACACATTGGTCCATCTGGATACCAAATGGAAATGGTGAGTCCCGCCACTTCGTTGTAAACCCGATCGGGATAGGTCTGATATTTCTTTACGAAGAGGAGGTCGCTCTTCATTTGGTAGGCGAACCAGCCCTCAAGTGAATCCATCCCAAGTTTTGGGTAGCGAGGCGCTCCCGTAATCTCGAGGTATCCTTCCCTGACTCGAATGCTATCTTGCTTCGGTGCGATGTTGATCAGATTGCCTGGTTCGTACATCACGTAGTGTTTTGGGAAACGGCTCACTTCGGAAAGCGGTATCACGCAAATCCCTTGTCCCTCCGCAAATGTCCGGCTCCAGTGGCACCATTCGATCGTGCTGTCGGAAATGTTGCGAATGATCTGTGTGCAGGCGAGGTGAGAGCCCTCAGCATCCAATCGAAAGGTTCTCACGAGTTGAGTCCCGGTTCGGGGATGTTCAGGACTGGTGAGGCGCGCTGACCGAGCGCCGGTGATTTCAGCCTTCCATGGACCGCTCCATAATTCGGGGCGCGGAGGAATGATCTTTTCCGGGCCGATGTCAAAGCGTCCGGCGCTGACCGGGAGTTTCTGCTTTGAACCCGGCACCCATTGCGCTTCCTGAGGGTCGAGGTAGAGTGCATTATGGCCGCGATAGGAGTAGGCCAGAACTCGACCCCCTCGGTGATGTCCAAGGACCACTTTTGTGGTTTCGTTCTCGAGTTGAATGCAGTTTGGATAACTAAGCAGCTGAACGCGACTGGTCCCCGGATAGTTCTCTCCCAGGATCGGGCAGGCGAGTAGGAGAATCAGGAGTCCCTGTAAGGTGGATGTTTTCATTCGTTCAGTTTGCCACTGGCCCATAGAAGGCCATGAGCTAGAAGGTCGGTGAATACGGGGTCTCCGAACGTGGCATCGGAGTGGCCATAGGTGGTTCCGAAGACGCGGGCTTTGCCATATTGGTTGATCCAGATGACGGGATGGGCTTTGCCGGATCGTTCACTGACAGAGGTCGCCAGGGCCGTGGCGTTGGGCCAGAGTTTCTCGATAATGTAGAGCTCGTCTTTCGGTGTTGTCCAGTTGTCTGGAATGGCTTTCATGATCGGATGATCGTCGACGACCTTCTTGACCTTGTAATTGCTCTGATGATCATGGCGTCGACTTGTCACTCCGAGGAACTCTCGCCAGTCGTCAATCTTCGCGGCACGATAGGTATGCATCGCGCAATGAATCACCACAGCGGGCACGCCCTTATGGTGAACCTGTGTAATCTTTCTGATGTATTCTGGATTCGTGGTGTTTGCGAAGCATTCATTGTGCACCACAACATCGAATCCTTTTGCCCAGTCCGGGTTATTGTAGAGGGAGATTTCAGCCTGGGTTCCGTTGCCTCCCTGATTGATCACTTTCCAGAAAACTTCAGCGTGCCGAGCAATTCCTTTCTGCATCGCTTCTGTCTGAAATGGGTAGTTGTGGCAACAACCTCCGGTGATGAGGAGTGCTTTGATCGGCTCCGCAACAAGCGACGACGTGAGAGACAACAGCAATATCAAGAATGCACCGGCGCGAAACATACAGTTCTTTAGGGTTTGGGACATGAGTGGAGTCTAGTCATCGGCTCGAAGCTCGTCAATCCGATGACTCCTGTCATCGAAGGCCGTTAATCTTGATAGAGTCAATCGAAGAGATTGAAGTTGTATTCCCATTCCTTCTTCGGAATACAATCTACGAGTCATGCGTCTTCAGTGTGTTTCGATATGTCTGGTTCTATATTGCTTGCTTGTAGCGGAACCATCGGCAGCTGTCCCGGATGATCCGTCCTTTGAGGGAGTGCCCTTGAGCTCCTGGCTGTTGAGATTGTCAGCTGATGGGGCCGTTACACGGGCTCGTGATGCGGTTCGGTCGATCGAAGTGAAGGCCATTCCTCTCTTGCGGGCATACCTTGAGGCGAAAGACTCTTGGATTAGAGTGAAGGCAAAGTCCCTGATTCGTGAGTCGAAGGTTCAAGATTGGCTGCCACCTTCCGCGTTAGACAGAAAGAGGATGGCCCGCTTGGGCTACGACGCGTTTGATCTGTCCATTGCCCGCGGGCTCGTTTCTCAGCTCGACGACACGAATCTCATTTATGGGGACGGAGACCGTGTTTATGAAGTAACAAAGGATCTTGAAAGAATCGGTTCCGAGGCGATTCCTGCCCTCGTGGAAGGCCTCGAGAATGATTCTGCGTTTGTCCGCTACCACTCCTGCTTTTGCCTGGGACACTACATTTCATTGCGAGACCGAAGCGCCGTCGAGGGGCTAGCAGCGAGAATGAATGATTCCAGTCAGTTTGTAAGGATCCGCGCAGCCATTGCGCTGGGACAAATAAAACAAGAACCGTCCGTCAGTGTGCCAGCGCTGAGCGAAGGCTTGATTGATGAGAGTCTTACCGTTCGTTATCACTCAGCGAGGGCGCTCGCTTCTTTTGAGGCAAACGCTCAACCTGCGTTGGGGTGTATTCACGCGGCGCTGGAAAGCTTAAAAAATCGCCCGGCGGAAAGGACACAGGGTGGTGTGCTTCGAGATGTGTCAGAAGCAGAGCTACGACAGGTGCTGCGTTTGGCTGCTCGTAAAATCCGAGACGGCGCGGAGTAGGGGGCGAGGGTCTCTCGGAATTACGCCGCGAGTTCTCGCATGAGATACTCTTCTCTAAACTGTCGAGCGTCCGCGATTGCGGAGTCTAGGTCTCCTCGCTGACTAGTTTCCTGCCATACGATTCGCTCACCTCGAGCTGAATCGGACTGAAGGATAAAACGCGGGGTTTCCGTGTGAATGACAAAGTCACCGAAGTCCGTCTCAGCGAAAAGATGTTTCGGCGCATATGTTCCAGTTTCGCGCCACACGACGGCGATGTCTTTCTCTTCGACTTGGTGACGAGCCATTCGGCCAATCGCATTGTCCATCATGAAGTGGGCCCCGGAATGAAAAAGGCTGAGGAGATCTCGGGCTGAGGAGCTCGACGGGTTCTTGAGAAATCCGGGGTAGATATTAACGCCGCGAAGGGCGCTTCGGAAATCGCCGGTTTCGAGAAGGCTTTCGGTAGTGCCTTTGAATTTGGGCGTCACAAGCGCGAAGAACTGCGGCTCTTGCGTATGAACGATGAAGGGCAAGCTTGCATCGGGGTCGGAGTCAGCCAAAAGGAATTTCGGTGTCATGATCTTTTCACTTTCTATTTTCTGGTTTTGATTCGACTGATCTTCCGGAACGCAGTTGCGGGGCGTAAAGTTGATGCGGTTCTCTTGCTTCGCGTCGACTTCGGAATCGCTCCGAACATGATTCCACCTTAAGGGAATCGGATGATTCAAGGATCAGTACAGGTACTGAATTTTTGCGGCTGCTTTGAGTGTTCCTTTTTTGAGACATTCCTCCCGAATCTTGTTTCCTCATCGATGGGAATCGGTCATGATTGCCAAGACCCAAGAGTTCTTGCCTTCAACGGTGAGTGTACGAGTTTCACTGAGAGTATCGGCGCATGACGGTTATGACTATTCTAAGAAATCTGAAGACTTCTTTTAGTGCCTTGGGGGTGTGTTGCTATGGTGGAAGCAAAAGGTCTGAGCGATGAAGTATCCACCGCTGACAGACGATTTAAAAGGGGGAGTGTCTTGGCGCACTTTGAAATACTTCGGGGCAGGGGCTATTGTCGCGTCGGTCACAATTGGCAGTGGTGAAACGCTCTTTGCTTCTCGAGGCGGAGCTGTCTTCGGTTACAGTCTGCTCTGGTGTTTCTTTTTTGGAGCTCTCATGAAAGGGATTCAGGTCTATGCCGGGGCTCGACACATGGCCCTCACCGGAGAGCATCCGCTGACTCATTGGGGGGCTATTCCCGGACCGAGGAACTGGGTCCCTATCGTGATTGGTGCGCTAAGCATGCTTTGCTTTCCGTTTTGGATGGCGGGCATTCCCATGACGCTCGGCACTCTCATTAATTGGATTTTCGGGATTGAAGGCGATGCGCAACATTTGCTGTTCTATGCTCGCGTTTGGGGAACTGCCAATATTCTGCTGATTGTCGGCCTTACTGTAGTTCACAGTTATGGGTTTCTTGAAAGGACTCAGACCTTCTTCATCGGCGCCATGCTTTCGTGCATGTTGATCGCTGTTGTTGCTTCTCAACCTGATTGGCTGGCTGTGATGACGGGAACGTTTGTTCCCGTCATGCCTACGAGCTATGAGCCCTGGATCTACGAAAACTATGAAGCCATCTCGTTCAGACCTCCTTGGGTGGAGATTGTCACTTACTTGGGAGCGATTGGAGGAGGCACCTACGACTACATCGGTTACTTGGGTTGTTTCCGAGAGAAGCCATGGGGTGCCCTGGCTCTGAAGAAACAGAAGTTTGAAGTCCATCCCGTTCAACGGGCAGAGATTCTCGATATTGATCCTTCTCCCGAGAATATTAAACGGGGGAAACGCTGGTTGCTTCCCGTGCAGGTTGATACCGGGATTGGCTTTCTTTCCGTACTCTTGTTCACCGGCTGTTTCGTCATTCTCGGGGCCGTGATTCTCCGCCCTCAACAGCAAATCCCGGCAGGGAACGAGCTTCTAAGTTACCAGGCTCAGTTTCTAACCACGCTTCACCCCAGTCTGTTGTATGTTTATCAAGTGGGGGTTTTCTTTGCGATTTGGGGTACAGCTTATGCCGCTTACGAAATTTACATTCGGACTGCTTTTGAGTGCCTGGCCCCTGTCAGCCAGAAAGTGCGGTCGCTCCCCTTCAAGAAATTTCGGCTTTGGCTCTTGGTTTATTGCGGCGGATTTGGCCTGGTGCTGCTTTGGACGATCGATGATCCTGTTGCCATGGTGACTCCGGCGGCCATTGTTGGGGGTGTCTTTACCTGCGGTTTGTGGTGTTTTGCGATGATGTGGACGGATCGAAATTTTCTGCCGAAAGCATTGAGAATGGGCCGCTTCCTTTACTGTGCGGTGGCTCTTGCCGGGGTGAGTCTGACGGCGATGGGCGCCAAAGCGATTTGGGATTATTTGTTCAGCGGTGGAGCCGGGCACTAGGTAAAGAATCGAAGGGGGAGAAAGACGAATGAATATCAAAACGTACTTTAGCTCGGCCTTCGCCGGTGTCTACTCAATCCTTAGCGTGATCACGACCGAGCAGATGCATGCTCAGGTGAGCGAGATGGATGTGACCGATGGCGTTGACCATGCGAGCTTGCTCGCCAGTCTCGGCCCTCAACAGTTTGAGCAGGGAAAGCAGATCTACGAGAGCTTGTGTGTGAACTGCCACGGAAGCGATGGGAAAACGCCCTCGCTTCCCATTGCCCGAGCATTCGGTGTGGGCCCATTCAAGTTCGGAAGCGAGCCCTATCAACTTTTCCGTACGCTCTCAGATGGAAACGGTTTGATGGGACCTCAAACCTGGATGACTCCAGAGGAGCGCTACTCTGTGATTCATTACATTCGGGAAACGTTCATGAAGCCCCTCTACCCTGGATACCGCGAGATCGATCAGGCCTACCTCGATCGATTTCCTAAAGTCACGAAGTCCAAGCTCAAGCCAGAACGAGCCAAAGAACAGAGGGATCGTGACTATGGGGGCGCACTCTCCTCGCAGTTGCGGGTGAAGACCGACGATGGAAGCGTGGAGGATTTTTCGAGTGTCCTGACTCTGCAATTAAGCGATTCCGTAACGATGGCTTTTGATTTGCATCGGATGCGTCAAGCTGCCCTTTGGGAAGGGGGCTTTCTCGACTTGAGCGGTACCCAGCACCAACGTCCCAGAGGTGAATTCTTACCGCTCATCGACGGCCAACTGCGGTCAGGCTTGCAAACCTACGGATGGCTCTTTGATGCGGGGCAAGCGCTTGAGGGCGACTCGCTTTCGTCTGAGAAACTTCTTTTTCCGCGAGGGCCCTTGCCACGATCGAAAATGAATTATCGTGGGTACTATCGCTCGTCGGAGGGAATCGTGTTGTCCTACGACATCCGAGAGCGCGGTGTGTTTGAATTGGTGAGGGCAAGAGTTTCAGAGCCTGGTGTCTCTCACACCTTCCGCGTTGAGCCGGGCAAAAGCGCCCTTCATCTCGTGATGGGCGAGAGTTTTGCTGAGGGAGTCTCAGGAATGCTGGCACCCGACGCACACGAACTCCGTGAAAGCGCCGGGAGTTTGGGCCGTGATCTGATCGTGAGTTCGAGCGTTCCTCTCGCTGTGGCGAGTGGAGGTGATTCGAGGTGGATCGCGATTGGCGTCCAAGGTGATACTTCAGAGCTCAGTTGGGAGATAGACGGAAAGGATCAAATCGTGCTGCGGATCCCCGCGAGTGAGCGGGCTGTCATGTTCGAGCTGCGACGGGCTTCCGGTCAGGGAAGCCAGTTTCTTTACTCATTCCAAAGCTTCATGAAAATGCAGCGATTGAGAGAACGCGAAGTGCCCGACCCAAGTCGTCTCGTGCGAGGAGCCCCAAGCTCGTGGCAAACCGAGATCCGAACCAAGGTCAAGCTAGGGGACTCCAACGCTGCTTATCAGAAAGATTTTATTGGCTTACCCGAGCCCAATCCATGGAATGCCTGGATGCGAACGGCGGCGTTAGATTTTTTCGATGACGGTCGCATGGCGGTAACGACGCACGGAGGGGATGTGTGGATCGTGACTGGACTCGAAAAGAACGAGGCAAGCTGGAAGCGGTATGCCGCAGGCTTGTACGAACCATTCGGGATACTGGCCGTCGGCGACACCCTTTATGTAACCTGTAAAGATCGAATCGTTCGCCTCCATGATCTCAACGGAGATGCAGAGGCTGATTTTTACGAATCATTCTACGCGGATTGGGATGTTTCCTCTTTCTTCCACGCGTTCAACTTCGATCTGCAGCGTGACCAAGAGGGATTCTTCTACTACGCCAAATCGGGGCAGTACACCGACTTTAAGCTCCCTGGTGCCGTGATTCGAGTCGCCCCTGATGGAGGGAGCAGCGAAGTCTATGCAACCGGGTTTCGTACCCCGAATGGGATGGGGATGCTACCTGATGGCCGGGTCACTGTGGGTGACAATCAGGGGAACTGGATTCCCGCATCAAAGATTAGCCTCATTCGGCCAGGAGGCTTCTACGGCTACGTCAACAATCTCCAACGCAAGGGACGTTGGGCTCCAGACGGGGGACGTTTGGCCTTGGACAAAGTTGCAATCCCGGAACAATTTGAACGGCCAATCATCTGGATGCCGCAAGAGATCGATAGTTCGTGCGGGGGGCAAGTTTGGGTCGACGATGATCGATGGGGCCCATTGTCGGACCGTCTCATTCATACGAGCTTCGGAAAAGCGCGTCTCTTCTACCTCTTGCTTCAAGAAGTCGAAGACGTCGTGCAAGGCGCGCTCGTTCGCTTGCCTTTTCAGTTCATGACTGGAGTGCAACGAGCGAAAGTCAACCCTGCTGATGGGCAGCTCTATGCGGTGGGACTCCATGGTTGGAATGGGGGCTGGCCGAAAGAGCTCGGGGAGATGCAGCATGGGGGTGTCTTTAGGGTGCGGTATTCCGGTGGTGAATTTGCTGCCGTTGAGAGCTTTGCCCTGAGTGAAGGCTGTATTTCTTTGACGCTAAGTGTTCCAGTTGACCGATCGGCGTTGAGGCAGACCGGAAAAATTGAGGCACAGGCTTGGAACTATCGTTGGGCTCAACGCTATGGGTCCAATCAATACTCTGTACTGGATCCAGAAAGGATGGGGCGAGATCAACTCAGGGTGGACGATGTTCAACTCGACGCCCTTGGGACCGAACTGAGGCTGCTTCTCCCCGAGTTGAAGCCATGTGATCAACTGCTGTTAAAGCTAGACCTTCCGCTCGTTGGTGGGGAGCGATTCAAGGAGGAGATCCTCTTTACGGTTAACCAGCTAGCAGAGAATGGGCTATCGACCGTTAGGTGAGGTAAATTCATGAAATGAAGATTGTCTGTGCGACTTTCAGACGCTAGCGTGGCTGCTCTTCGGAGCTTGGAGTAAGGTGCCCAACATAGATACGAAAAATCGAAGCGAAAACGCGATGTCATGCTGGACGGCGGAATTTGTGGCCGCGAGCAATCTGCGTGAGTTTGACTCAGCCTTTCGAGGGGATCTGAGTGTCGCTGACGATTTTCGCCTCATGCTCTTTATCCGGCGCTTTGAGGAGGCGCTTCTTGATCTGTTTCAGGCCGGAAAGGTGAATGGAACAACGCATACTTGTATTGGGCAAGAGTACATCCCCGTGTCCCTAATGCCACTGCTTCGCGAGGGAGACTTTGTTTTCAGTAATCACCGGGGGCACGGGCACTATCTAGCCCGATTCCTTGATCCTGAAGGATTGATCTGCGAAATCTTGGGCAAGGAAGGTGCCGTCTGTCATGGTGTGGGGGGCTCCCAGCATATTCGACGAGGACGCTACTTTTCAACCGGCGTACAGGGCGAAAGTGTTCCAGTGGCAGCCGGGGCTGCTTTGAGTTTGAAAAGAGAGGCGAAAAATGAGTTGGCTCTTGCTTTCATAGGGGATGGTACGTGGGGAGAAGGAAGTGTTTATGAAGCGTTGAATCTAGCCTCGCTCTGGCGCGTGCCGCTGGTACTTGTTTGTGAAAACAACGGCATCGCCCAGACAACGCCAACAAGACAGAATCTTTCGGGATCGATCTCGGCGCGAGCGGCCGCCTTTGATATCGACTTTATTCAAATTCAAACTCAGCGTGTGACTGAGATTCGATCTGAGTTGGCTGCAGCCTTGTCTCGCGTTCGTTATGAACATCAACCCTTAGTGATTGAATTTCAGACCCAAAGACTTGCGAGCCACAGCAAGGGCGATGACACGCGGAGTGAGGCTGAGGTCGCGAAGCTTAAGTCAAGGGATTGGTTTCAGTCTACCGATGTCCTCCCGCCGGAGCAAAAAAAGGCGATTGATCTGGAAGTAGTGGACGCGATCTTCAAGCTGCTGAGCGACGTTGAGGCTCGTAAACCATCCTCGTGGCAGCGAGAGCACTGATCATGGAGCGAGTCGTCACAAATCTCAATCAAGCACATCATTCGTTGATGCAAGACGATCAGGATGTATTTCTGATTGGAGAGGATCTCCTCGATCCATACGGCGGTGCGTTCAAAGTGAGTCGAGGGCTGTCGAGTGCGTTCCCGGATCGCGTGATCAGCACGCCCATTAGCGAGTTGGGATTACTGGGTGCAGCCAATGGACTTGTGTTGGCCGGGCGGAAGGTGATTGCCGAATTGATGTTTGGAGATTTCACGTTCTTAGCCATGGATCAGATCGTGAATTTCGCAGCCAAATCGGTGAGTATGTACGGAGAATCAATGCCGTTTCCGCTGATCGTGCGATGTCCGGTCGGAGGGCAACGGGGTTATGGAGCGACGCATAGCCAAACGATTCAGAAGCATTTGATTGGGGTGCCCGATCTCAATCTGTACGAGCTGTCGCCGCTTCACGACAACACAGCGATGATGCGCCAGATTTTCCAAACGCAGAAGCCAGCGGTTGTTTTTGAGAACAAAATTCTCTACACACACCGACAGTACGAGACCGAGGAAGTTGATGATCTGTTCACGACTCGGTTCTTGGATGAAGAGAAGAGGGTTGCCGTCCTTGAGACAGGTGAGCCAGCAGAGGTCTTGTTGATTACGGGCGGCGGCATGTTGCCGATTTGTTTGGAAGCTGCTCGTCGTCTTTTGCTGGAAGCGGAGCTCGCGGTCGATATTCTCGTTCCTTATCAGCTCTACCCATTTCCCGTCGATCTGATTGGACAACTCTTAACGGGTAAACCCCACATCGCAGTCGTGGAGGAAAGCACAGAGGGAGGCACTTGGGGGGCGGAACTGGCCGCTGATATTTGTAAACACCATTGGGATGCCCTGCCTGGACGCGTCCACAGCATTCATTCTCAGGACTCAATCATTCCTTCTGCTCGTCACTTGGAGAAACAAGTTTTAGTCTCCAGCGAACAGATCGTCGCATCGCTAATTGATATCTGTTGACGTATGAGTGAATTGATTATCCCTCAAATCAACAATAACGACACTCACGCCGTCTTGGTGGAGTGGTCGTTCGAGGATGGTGCCCAGGTTGAGGAGGGGGATGTAGTCGCCGTGCTGGAGACGAGTAAGTCAACGTTCGATTTGACGGCCGAAGAATCAGGTCTTCTAAGAATCGAAAAGTCAGCCGGCGAGGAGTATCCTTTCGGAGAGCGCTTGGGGGTCATCGGGGATGAACAGACTGCCGAGATGAAGCCTCCTCCGATCCCTGTTTCATCCACGGATGTTGCTGTCCCTCAAGATCTCATTATTAGCGACGCTGCGCGACGACTAATCGCCAGTAAGGAAATTTCAAACATTCAGCTAAGCGGCCTTGGAAAGCGAATTATTCGCGAGAAAGACATTCGGCAATTGTTGGGTGAGGATGAGTCAGCGGAGGCAGTTAAGGAAAGTCGCCAAGAGCTGACCCAACAGGGGGGCATAGCGCGTGTCGTCACTCGTAGTCATCGCGAGATTCCCGCGGCCTTTCTCGTCAAGCGAGTCTATTGCGATCAAGCCCTCGCGTTCTTGAAATCCCGCGGAGCTGATTCCGGCAAGATGTTGTCTCTCTCGGATCTGTTCGTTCTCGAACTGGGGAAGCTGTGCAGCTCTTTTCCCCTCTTCTTTTCGAACGTGGATCCAGGAGGCGAACTCAAAGAGGGCCTGAAGGCCAACGTAGGTGTGACCTTTGACTTCGGAAAAGGATTGTTTGTTCCCGTTATTTCGGATCTCGATGCACTCAGTTTGGAGGAAGTTGCCAAGCGCATGATGAGATTTCGGATGAAGGCGATGCGCGGAAAGTTCGCAGAATCCGACATGTCCGGTGGTTCGATATCTGTCAGTCTGAACATGGAAGAGGACACGGAGTTCGTTCGCCCCCTGATCTTGCCCCCTCAAACTTGTATGGTTTCACTGGGGGGGGTCCTTTCTGAATGTTTCTTGACGGAGGACGGGGCCGTCAAGGAGAGACGATTCATGAGGGTTGGGGTCGCCTATGATCACCGCTTCATCAACGGATTCGAATCGCAGGCGTTTGCTAACGCCTTGAAGATGCGCATCGAGAGCGCGGGCGCAGACGGAAAACAGGAGAGCAATTGAATGGCAATGGAAGACAAGGTTCGAGCGGTTCTGGCAAAGGTCTTTGAAATTGAAGAGGGACAAATCGGTGCTGACTTTGGGGCTCAATCGATCGAAAAGTGGGATTCTGCGGGGCATATGCGATTGATCATGGCGCTCGAAGAAGCCTTTGACGTCATGTTCGACGATGATGATGTGGAAGCTCTTGTCAGCGTGGCCAAGATCACGGAGAAAGTGGCAGCACTGCAGGATTGATTGCTTTCCTGCCAAAATGAGGGTTGTCTCTTAGCCAGTATGGTTCATATCTTAGGAGGATGAGGCCTGCTATAACATGGCCAGAAGGTAAACGATTTGCCTTCACGATATTTGACGACGCGGACAAAGACCACTTCGCCAACACGAAACCTGTGTATGATTTTCTTGGCGAGCTTGGATTCCGAACCACCAAATCTTGTTGGCTTGAGGCGGGGGATCCTGAACATCCACTCGCGGGGGAAAGCTGTGAGAATGTCGAGTACTTACGGTGGATGTTGGAGCTGCAGGACAAGGGCTTTGAGATCGGATGGCACAACGCTCGGCACTCTAGCTCTCAGAGAGAAGTGACCGACCGGTGCCTCCGGCGATTCAAGCTCTACTTCGGACAGACTCCGAAAACGATGTCGAATCATTTTACGAATCGAGAGAATCTCTATTGGGGGAAGGACCGTCTTGATCATTTCTTTCGTTGGATTTATATCGCTGGCAATTTGCGAGCACACTTGCGAGATGCCTACGAAGGGCACATCCGGAACAGTACGTATTTCTGGGGAGATCTTTGTCGCGAGCAGATCGACTATTGCCGGAACTTTATTTTCCCCCAGATGAATACTCTCAAAGCCTGCCCCTCGATGCCCTATCACGACGATCGGCGTCCTTACGTCAATTGGTGGTATGCGTCATCCGAAGGAAATCATGTCAGCGACTTTGTGCGAACGATTCGGGAGGAAGAGCAGGATCGGCTCGAAGAGGAGGGGGGCGCCTGCATCATGTACTCCCATCTTGCAAAAGACTTCTTTGTCGATGGGAAGCTCGATCGAAAGTTTGAAACTTTGATGAAGAGGATTGCTGAAAAAGGGGGATGGTTCGTTCCCGTCGGCGTACTGCTTGATTTCCTCAAGAAACAGCCTGGCGGCGGCGAGGAGTTGAGTTTGAAGGAACGAAATCGGCTTCAGCTGGCCTGGCTCAAAACCAAACTCACGCGGGGTTCTTCTTAACCGGGGTATGGGGCTTAAGATTGTTCGGTACGAGGCGACTCATGAAACGGCAGTTGCAGATTTTAATCGGCGCTTGAGCAGCGCCGGCGTCGACTTTCAATTCTTCGAACGCTGCGCTTCTCAGTGGCTTCCGCCCGACGAATCGGCGCCTGTGTACCGAACTTATCGCTTAGCCATTGATGACGAGGGTGTCGTGCGTGGGGCCTACGGACTGCGTGTCCAGGATTTCTCGATCAACGGAGAGACTCACTCGGTCGCAAACTACCAACTGCCGCTTTCCGAGGGCATCTTTGATCCGAGTTTTCGAACCGTTGGGACAAGACTTCTAAGATCGGCACTGCGAGAGTTCCCGCTTCTCTACTCACTGGGAATGGGCGGAATCGACAAGCCGCTTCCTCGCTTGCTGAGTGCGTCGGGCTTCGACCTCACTCTGGTGCCCTTCTTTTTTCGTGTTTTGAGAGCAAGCACATTCCTTCAGGAGATGGAAGTCATGCGGCGGAGTCCTCTGCGACGCTTCATCGCCGGGCTTTCGTCCGCCACAAAGTTGGGCCCTCTGGCAATCCACGCGCTTCAAAAAGCACGCACGCGAATCCATCCCGATTCCAGGTATTCTCTTGAGGAAGCCCAAGAGTGGGGACCTGCTGTAGATGAGATCTGGGAGCGGGTGAATCGCGAAAACTTTGTTCTAGGCGTGCGCCACTGTGGAGCGCTCAAACGAATCTTCCCATCTTCCAACGCGGCAAACCGGAGGTTTATCATGCGGCGCGACGGGCAAGCGGTTGGATACGTCGTCGTTCGATCCACCAAGATGACCGATGACCAGTATTTCGGAAACATGACCCTCGGGAGTATTGTTGACGGCTGGGCTGCCGAAGATGACTTGAAACAATTGGTCTGCCTCGCGTCTCGCGAGCTGGAGGCTCTCGGTGCAGATCTCGTGATCAGTAATCAGATACTTGCTTCCTGGATCCGGGCTCTGACGGCGGGAGGTTACTTGTCTTTTCGCTCCAATTTTGCGCTAGCAATATCGCCAAAACTCTCATCATTGATGGGAGGGCCGCTCATCGATATCGGGCCTCAATGTCACTTCAATCGGAGCGACGGTGACGGTCCCATTCATATTTGAGAGAGCCAGAATTGTTTCATTTCCGGCGTTATTTCGTCATTTTGCTCAGGAATGGTTCGGTCCTCGGAAGGTGTTCGAATCATGAATGCTTCGGGGCGCAAAGCTTGGAAAAGATGAAGGACTTGGTGGAACAATCTTTCCGTTTTTACTTGTCTTCCAAACAAAAAGGCTTTTGATACCCCGCTTCTGAAATAGAAATAATGACTAAGTCGACAAACGGAAATCAAGTTACTCACGACGAAATTGCTCGCTACGCCTACCTTCTATGGGAGGAAGACGGTAAGCCTGAAGGGCACGATGTTGAATATTGGGTGAAGGCAGAGACGCTGCTCTACGCGTCTAGCGCTTCGACCAAGAAAGCGGCGAAGAAAAGCCCTGCGGCGAAGAAGACAACGAGCGCGAAGAAAGCAACCAGCGCCCCTAAGAAGGCTGCTAAGAAAGCCAAAGCGGCCAAGAAGGCACCAGCCGAGGCGAAGTCGGCACCTGCGGCAGACGCGCCCGCCAAGAAGGCCAGTGCCAAGGCGGCTACCAAAACCAAGCCCGCTGCCAAGAAAGCGGCAGCTAAGAAGACGGCCGCGAAACGCGCGGCTAAGAAATCTTCCGGGAAAGCTTAATCCCTTCAGTTTCGAGATCGGCAAACAAACCTTCTCGGAAGGCCGTTGCTTTGGGAGCTCCGCTCACACCGGGTGGGATCTTGCAGTCTAGGATTTGCGGAACGATGTAAGCGATGGGAAGGGACACCAATCTCGCCATCGCCGAACCCTTCTCGTTGCCGACCAGATCGATCAAAGCAGAGGACTCCCATCGGGGGCGATGCGGTGAAGCGGCGCTCAGGGAAACGAATAGAACGACTCGATCGTTTTCATGAGCCGGCATGGCGTGATGCTCCCAGAGTGATTCGCTGAGTTTGGCTAGCGATTCGTCGCTGGCGCTTTCTACCTGTTGAAAGATCGGAGACCACGCCTCTTTCCATCCTTGGAGTCGAAGGGTGCCTCGGACGAAGGTATCCAGTTTGAAGGCGCCTTGGTCTAGTCCGTATTCTTTAATGAAGGGAACGCTATCTCGATTGGGGTAAGCCTCGAAAGTCTCAGAAGCGATGTGGACGTTCTCGACCTGCGTCCAGGCCTTGTGGGTGCTTTGGATCTCTGCCTCTTTGACGAAGACAGCGGCGTTCTTAAGTGCTTTGAGGACACCGACCGGTGACCAACTGAAGCGGTAACGAAAGTCGTTGGGTATCTCACTCAGACCGCCGCACAGGGAATTAAACTCGAGCTGCGAATCCGGATCGGTCCAGAAGGGTGTTTGCTGCAATTGCTCGACGGCCTCGTAAGCCAAGAAGTGATCGAGGCCGGGGTCGAGGCCCATTTCGTTGACAAAACAGAGACCCTGCTCAAGAGCCGTTTGATGAAAAGCCTGCATTTCGGGTGAAAGGTAGCTCGCCGTTACCAGGTGCGACTGGTGCTTGAGGCACAGCTGAGCGACCTCTGGATGCCAGGAAGCTGGGAGCATTGAGACGACGATGTCTCCTGTCTCCAAGTGTTTGGCGAGCTCAGACAGCTGGAATGGATGGACCGAAACTTCTGGCCGCATGAGGCCACGAAGCGCCTCCTGCGCCTTGTCTGGTGTTCTGTTCCAGACTTTGAGTGCCGTGCCTTGCTGTGCGAGTTTTCGGAGGCCGGGAACACTCGACAGACCCGTGCCTAGCCAATGAATTGTGGGTGTCTTGGGAGATGTCATATCACGCTATGAGACGCTTCCTTAAATGCCTTTTGGGTGTTCGCCCATGGCTCAGTCCAGTGACTGATTTCGAGGAGATGGGGCAGAAGTTGGCCTGCGAAATCCTCGCTGCTTTCTCTGGGAAGGAGGGAAGGGAGATTGTCGATCGAGATGATGCGAATCTGCTGTCCCTGAATGAGCTGGCTGGGTTGGTGAAAGCTTGTGTGTTGGTTATAGATGGGAAGGGGATTGTGAATGTGGTGCGGGTCGCAGCTCACATCCGCAATCGTTCTCAAACGAGGACTGTGTCCCAGACTTTCGGGGGAAACAAATGGAGGCGTGGCCGTGGATAACAAGACGCAATTGACTAGGATATCGTGGTGATTGATCTCGGAAAAGGGGCCTCCCTTCGCCGTTTCCTCAAGGTCCCAAGCGCTGATTTGGCATCCGTGCTGTTCTAGACATTCGATTGCGCCTTGGCCGCTCCGTCCTCTGGCGCCAATTACGAGGCAGTTGGACCTGCGAAGCAGTGAGTCGCGCTCACGGCCAAGGCATGCCTGGACGAACTGGTTGAGCCCATCCTGAGAATCGAAGGGTGACAAGGCGGCGAGATGCTTTCCTTGAGCCTGGAGACGGCACGAGGCGAGGGCGAGGGCAGCTCCCGCATAACCAGCCCAATAACCGAACGCGGCAACGCGTCGACCATGGTCGTCCGCGAGGGTTTCCAGATCCAAGAGCGTGCCGCCGCCCCGGTGAAATCGTTGCAATAGCTTTGTTGCCCCTGGCTGGCCTTTGTAGGCATGACCGAAGTAGATGTGCCGATGTCGAAGATCTCCATCAGCGTCGGGAAGCTCTTTCAATCCGATGATGTAGGCGTGGTGCGGCGCGTCGCCCCATGAGCCTTGAGTCACGATCCTACAACCGGCTGTGGCGAACTCTTCGTCCGGGAACACGCGCTTATCGCTCCGTTCGACGGAGACTTGGCAACCTTGAGCGACGAGTTGCTGCGCCGTATTGGGTGTGATGGGACTCCGGCTCTCATTTGGTTTCGTTTCTGTCCGAAGCCAGAAATGGGTGGGCGGTGGAGCGGCAGCGTTCATTTCACTTCTTGTGAATCGATCTGCAACTGTTGCTTGAGTGGCTCTTCTTCTAGGATGTCTTCAAGAACGGAGAGAAGACGACTGCAGTCCTCTCGAGAGAAAGGGAGCGGAGGTTTGATTTTGATCACGTTGTGTTGGGGGCCGTCCACACTGAGCAGAATGAAATGTGCTTTCAATCGTTCGACGATATAGCGAGCCACGCGAGGAGCGGGTTGGCGTGAGTCGGGATCGGTCACAAACTCAATCCCTTGAAAGAGCCCGAGTCCACGAACATCTCCCACGAACGTAAAGCGATCTTGGAGTTTCTTTAGCCCCAGCAGCAGTTCCTTGCCCACCTGCAGCGCATGTTCTTGAAGCCCTTCCTCTTGCATGACATCCAGTACGCCGAGGCCGGCCGAGCAGGAGACGGGGTTGCCGCCGAAGGTATTGAAGTATTCCATTCCGTTGTTGAACGAATCGGCAATCTCTCGAGTGGTGATCACCGCTCCAAGGGGATGCCCGTTGCCGATCGGTTTCCCTAGAGTCACAATGTCCGGTACGACGTCTTGAGTTTCGAAGGCCCAAAAATGGGTGCCCACACGACCGAATCCAACTTGAACTTCGTCGGCGATGCACAGTCCACTGGCTTGCCTTACCAGTTCGTAAGCTTTCTTCAGGTAGCCAGGTGGCAGAACAATTTGTCCGGCACAACTTAAGATGGACTCCGCGATGAAGGTCGGGCGTCCCTTGTGTTGATCGGCAAGCCTCCCAAGAGTCGTCTCGATTTCCACCGCGTATTCGTCGGTTAAATCAGGATTGGGCGCGCGATGAATCCCGCGATACGAGTCCGGGGCAGCCATCTTGTGAATAAAGTCCGGTGGTGTGAAACCTCCCTTGCCGTCAAACTTGTAGGGGCTGATTTCCACTGTGGAGCTCAGGTTGCCGTGATAGGCTCCGTCGATGATCAAGGTTTCGCGCGACTGCGTGTATTGCCGAGCTATGCGAAGGGCCAAGTCATTGGCCTCACTTCCCGAACAGACGAAAAAGCAAACTTCCAGCGGTTTCGGGAAAAGGGCCGTCAATCGCTCCGCATAGTTGACGAGATGTTCGTGAAGGTAACGTGTGTTGGTGTTTAATAGCGCTGCTTGGGAAGTGATTCTTTCGACCACCAACGGGTGGGCGTGGCCGACGTGACAGACGTTGTTGACGCCATCGAGATAGGCTCGTCCAAGTGGATCGAAGAGATACTGTCCGGAACCTTGAACAATATGTAGGGGTGTTTGATACGAGAGGCTCAGGGAGGGGCCAATGCATTTTGTTCGGCGTTCCAGGAGTCGCTTGGAATCAGGGGGTTCCGCTTCTACAAAGGCCGCCTCAAGGCCAAGGATCGCTGCGGGGTTCGGACAAAGATCAAGCCAGGTGCTGACATGATCAGGATCGGCCACCCCAGGAAAATTCCCAGTATCTCCCAATAGATCGAGCATCACCTGAAAATGGAGATGGGGCGGCCAGCCTCCGTTTTCAAACGGAATACCGATCGCTCCAATGGTCTCGCCAGCCTCAACGGACTGACCGCACTTCAGGTTCGCAATCGACTCCCGGCCGAGGTGTCCGTAGAGCGTATAAAAGCTGAGCTCATGGTCTTCGATGCGGTGTTCAAGAATCACCGTCGGGCCGTAGTCCTGCGCTTGCGCATTGTCTTGGACGCTGTGAATTTTTCCCGGCAGTGGCGCCTTCACAGGGATGCCCGGCTCGAGGAAAAGGTCGAGCCCGAGATGAATGGTTCGTTGGTTCCCGTTCGCACAACTGAATTGATGTGCTTGATAACAAGCCCGCGCTTCGTTGTAGCGCCCCAATCCAACGGAAGCCCTTTGCTCGAAGAGTTGATCCGCAATCCGCCGGGTTGCTTGGTCGATCGATTGCGGGGAATCTGCGGAAAGAGCCAGCGGACTCCCGACGCTCAGGTCGAGCACAGCGCTGTCTTTGGCGTTGATCGGTACTTCGACGATGGGCCCGAGTTTGGGTGAGCTGTTGAGCCAGTCTTTGAAGCGTTCCGTTTGCGGATGTCCCGGGAAACCGCACGCCTTTCGAAGGGAATAGTGGAAGAGGCCTCGAGGAAGTGTTTCCAGTTTTTTAAGTAGGTCGAGTGCAGGCGGCACACTGACGGTCAAATAGGGATCGTCGGGTCTGAGGGATGAATTTAGCGCGGCCTGCGTGACGCTCGTTGCGAGACGCATGGAAACCAGGGATGGCAATACCTCGAGCTCTTTCTCTTCGAGTGGCGTCTGTTCGTGAAAGGCGGCGACAAGGTCGACAGCTGCGCGGATGGGATCCCTTACTTCAAAAAGGGCGTAGGCGAGGGCAATGGCCACTTCGTTGATGGTTTGCGTCAGAAGGGCATCGCCAAAATCGATCAACGCCACCTTCGAGGGCGTTTCATCTGCAGCCGGAGAAACCACCAGATTGTGGTCGTTCGCGTCTCCGTGAATGACGCTTTGACGCAAACTCCGATGTGTTTCCTTGAACTGGCTCTCGTAGCGGTTTAGCGCCCGTTCGATGAGTGTTCGATCCTCCGCTCTTGCCACCTTGCCCATTCCCATTTTGATGACATCGGCACAGTGGTGAAGGTCCCACTGAAGGGACCTTATCGCGCCCGGATGTTTAAATCCTCGCAACGCGTTTGTGACACGGCCAAGCAAAGCGCCTAGTTCTGCGCGTAACGAGGCGTCATGGGGCCGATACTTTGCCCACGTCAGCCCCTCCTGATACTCAACCAAGCGGCAGTGGTGGGAACCCGTCGCTGAGCCAACGGTCAAGGATGGGACTCCTGTTTTTGGTGCAATACTCACGGGAAAGCGATCCCTCTCAAGCGCTTGATTCAGGTGAGTCGCCATGGCGTCCTGAAGCGCAAGCGACTCGGGTGGCGTCGCGGCATTGGCGATTTTGAGCACCCATGCGTTCGAAGCGTCCTGGCGGATCAGGAAATTCTGATCCCGTTCACTTGGGAGGGCTTCGATCGAACCCGAGACGCCGAAATGGAAGGCCGCCATTTCGTTGGCCTGGTCGATGGAAAAATCGGGCTTTTTATTAAGAGATTCTGACATGGAGTGTTTCGCTCCCGCGAGTCTAGTCGGGACCAGCTGGGGCTGACAATCCTAGGCTCGGATTCTTCTCTAATCGGAATCTTGTTTAATCGGAGTGGGGGTGCTTTGTTTGATCCATGCGTGTTGCGCCGATATTCGCTCTGATCACTTCGACTCGACTTTTATCTCTTCTCCCGCTCTTGGGAACCGTTCTCAGCCCCACAGTTTCAGTCGGGCAAGGTACGGCGGCTGACTATGAACGGGCCGACCAGCTCCGAGCCCGCTATCAAGGGAAAGTGTTCCGCAGCCGAGTCGATCCGGTCTGGGACCGTGACCAGCCTCTTGCCTGGTATCGGATTGCCTTCGCACCAGGGAAATATGAGTTCGTCCTAGTCAAGGCGGATCAAGGAACCCGAAGTCTCGCTTTTGACCATGAGCTTATGGCGAGAAACCTGGGGGATTTGCTGGGGCGCAATTTCGACGCCGATGACCTTCCGCTCAAGGATTTGAAATTCGGTCCAGACGGCAAACTGATGTCCTTTCGCTGCCTTGAGCATCTGTTTGAACGCTCGGTTGACGATTCATGGCGACGAGTCGATGCCGGAGATGACCGAGGGCGAAGTCGAGCGAGCCGTGGTCAAGACGCGTTGCGGAATCGCCGATCCCAGCGATCTGGAAGCGACTCGCCGAACGGACAGTGGAAGGTTTCAGTGAGAAATCACAATGTCTGGCTCACCGAAACCGAATCGAAAATCGAGACGCAGCTCTCCTTTGAGGGCAACGAGGTAGATGGGTATGTGGATCAGGTTTACTGGGCGCCAAACTCAAGCCGCTTCATCGTCAACCGCCGGATTGATGAACAAGAACATCAGGTTCATTGGGTCGAGTCCAGTCCCGCCGATCAGTTACAACCTAAACTGCAATCCTCTCAATATTTGAAGCCAGGAGATCAGGTTGCGATTGTGAAACCGCAATTGTTCGAGGTGGCGAGCAAATCTCGGATTCCAGTGAAGAATGATTTGTTTAGCAACCCTTACCACTTGCGCGAGTATGAATGGAATCCGAATTCCCACGAGTTCTACTTCGTCTACAACGAGCGCGGCCATCAGGTGCTTCGAGTTCTTGGTGTGGATGGGTACACCGGAAGTGTCCGGGCTGTCGTAGAGGAAACGAGTTCGACCTTCATCGATTATGCGTACAAGCAGTACCGCTATTTTCTTCACGAAACGCATGAGTTGATCTGGATGTCCGAGCGCGACGGATGGAACCATCTCTATCTCTACGATGTTTCCAGCGGAAAGCCCAAGAACCAAATCACTCAAGGGAATTGGGTCGTGCGTCGGGTCGATCACGTGGATCCGGAGAGCCGCCAGATCTGGTTCCAAGCCAGTGGTGTTTATCCCAATCAGGATCCGTACTACCTCCACGCGTGCCGAGTGAACTTTGATGGTTCGGGTTTCGTTCGTCTTACTGACGGAGACGGTACGCACAAGATTCAGTATTCTCCGAATCGGGAATACCTAATCGTCACTTACTCGCGGGTCGATCGTGCCCCGATTACTGAATTGAGAAACGGGAGCAATGGAGCGCTCATTCGCGTCCTCGAGAAAAGCGATCTCAAGAATCTCCGAGAACAAGGATGGCGGACACCCGAGCGTTTCGTGGCCAAAGGGCGAGACGGTAAGACAGATATCCATGGTGTGATCTATCGCCCGAGTCAATTCTCCGAGGCGCAAGAGTATCCCGTCATCGAGCACATTTACGCCGGACCGCATGGCTCTCACGTGCCCAAAGACTTCCGTTCCTATCGCTCTTCTCAAGCCATGGCTGAGCTTGGTTTCGTTGTGGTTCGAATCGATGGGATGGGAACCTCCAATCGATCGAAAGCCTTTCATGACGTTTGCTGGCAAAACTTAAAGGACGCGGGCTTTCCTGATCGCATTCGGTGGATGCAGGCCATGGCCCAACGCTATCCCAACATGGATCTATCCAGAGTTGGGATCTATGGCGGTTCTGCCGGCGGTCAGAACACTGTGAGTGCGCTGCTTCACTTCGGCGATTTTTACAAGGTAGGCGTTGCGGATTGTGGCTGCCATGACAATCGGATGGACAAGATCTGGTGGAATGAGCTGTGGATGGGCTGGCCGCTGGGCCCACACTATGAGGACAACTCCAATACGACCCATGCCGCCAAATTGGAGGGCAAACTGTTCCTGACGGTGGCTGAACTCGATAAGAACGTCGATCCTGCTTCAACCATGCAGCTGGTCGATGCCCTCGTCAAAGCAGACAAGGATTTTGATTTTATGATGATTCCAGGAGCCGGTCACGGTGTGGGAGATGGACTGCCTTACCTGATTCGCAAGCGACAGGATTTCTTCGTGCGGCATCTTCACGGGGTGGAGCCGCGTGAGGTTCAGCTCTCGACGAGCATCCCTGAGGACGTGAAATCAGCCTTCAATTTAGACTCCTTCTATCAACAGTTTGTCGACAATGAGGGTTTTCCAATCATCGCCTCATCAGCTGTCTCTCCTTACGCACTGGCGGAGGCAGACTATTTGATCAGCAAGATGTTGGCAGGAAGAGCCGATATCCGAGATGCCTTGATCGATCTAAACTTTCGCTTTTCGATTATGGCATACGACGAATTCACCACGGACATTCCCGAGCATTCTGATCTGACTCCAGCCAGATTCTGGGACCGGAGGGCACGAGGTTTAGGAGCGACAAAATCTCGTCCCTCGGTTTCCTGTGGCGAGGAAAACCTGCTGCAGTTTGAAGGAGATCCTTACAACGGCGAAAGCATTCTCATTCATGAATTCGCCCACGCGATTCATGAAGCCTTGCGCGTGATCGATCCTGAGTTCGATGAGCGTTTAGAAGCTGTCTACCAACAGGCTATGCAGGAGGAACTCTGGAAGGGGAAATACGCTGCGACGAATCGCTACGAATACTGGGCCGAATGCGTTCAGAGCTTCTTCGACGACAATCGAGAGAACGATCGATCTCACAACTACGTGAACACGCGCGATGAACTCCGAGAATACGATCGACGGATTCACGATCTCATCGCTGCTGAGTTTAAGGACAACCCCTGGCGCTATGTGCCGCCCACAGAACGAACAGACAAACTCCATTTGGCTGGGTTTGATGCCAAGGACACCCCTCGTTTTCAGTGGCCCGAACACCTGGTGCGCGCACTAGAGAAAAGTAGGGCCAAAGGCCCCGAACGGGGTGTTGAGATTGTCGAACGCGAGATTGAGGGGTTTCACGTCGCGGTTGACATTCAACTCATCGAAGGGTTTGACGAAGAACTCGGCCGCAAAGCCCTTGCTTTGCTGGAACATCAACTATTCGGCATCAAACTCTTGGTAAGCCCCGAGAGATTGAATGAACTGCAGACACTGGGAATTCGTATCGACCGCGACAACAAAACGTTGAAAGGGATTCAGTATCATCCCTCGGAACGCTGGCTGGTTGAGAATGGGCACGATGCCAGGCTGGGCAAGATGGTGCACATTCCGCAAGCCGCAGCCTTCGTGTCACGCGGACTCTCCGCCGTGCAGCCTCGGGTGATCCTTCACGAATTGGCGCACGCCTACCATGATCAGTTCCTCGGTTTCGATTCCCGCGACATCAAGGAAGCCTATCAGAAGGCGGTGGACGCGGGGCGTTACGAAGAGGTTCTCCATCTCCGTGGCAGAAAGGTCCGTCACTATGCACTCACGGATCACAAAGAGTACTTTGCGGAAGGGACGGAAGCCTACTTCGGGGCGAACGATTTCTATCCCTATGTTCGCTCTGAACTGAAAGACCACGACCCAGAGCTCTACAAGATTCTAGAGCAAATCTGGGGACGCTTGTAGAAACCGGATAGGGAGGGTAACTAGGATTTTCTCAGGAGGCTCCTTTTCGAGCCACAATCCACATGTGGGAGGATTGCAGGCTCTTTTCAAGGGAGTCCTGAAATGCTTGTCCCTCTTGCTCCCAGTCGTCGAGTAGGATTCTCTTCAGCTCGGGTTTAGCGGAGAGGTCAAACTTACCAGCCAAGGTCTTCTTGCGAACGATCTCAGCATCGAGTCGCCCCGGGGTCATGAGTTGGAGCACTTCCAGGCCCACGCTTTCGAAGAGGCGTTTTAGGGAAGCAGGATGAAAAAGATTGAGATGCTCCGGCGTGATCGTGTCGGAGACTTCGCGCAGGAGATTCACATCGAATCCTTTGACGTTCGGGCAGGTGACGATCACCGTTCCGCCTTCTTTCGTCAGCCGCTTGCAGCTGTTGAGATAGTCCTTTGGTGAAAAGAGGTGTTCGAGCACTTCGAACGAGACGATCATGTCCGCACCGCCGTCCTCGAGAGGTACTTCCTCAACGGGTTTCTCAATGACTTTGAGACCACGTTTCCGGCTGCTCTCAGCTGATGACGGGGTCGGCTCGATGGCGACCACTTCTTGAAAGTGCTTCTTCTTCACCATCTCTTCACAAAATTGGCCAGTCCCAGCACCAACTTCGATCAGTTTGCCGCACTTGAGATTGAATCGTTCCGCGATATCGAGGATCCGCTTGACGCGGGGTTTTACGATCTGTTCGCGGCGGGCTTCCTCAGAGGCTGGATAAATGAACTTGTTCCAATACTCGTAGTAAGTGGCCTCTCGATAGTATTTGGCGAGTCGAGCCTCATCGGGACGCGGCGACCCAAAGACAGTTTCACATTCTGAGCAGGCAACAAATTCCATTCCGCGTTTCTCGCAGAAGGGGACTTGGTTCACCGATCCACAGGCCGGGCAGGGAACTTGAATGAATTGATGGCGGTCTTTCATCAAGCGCTGAGTGTCCTCTTCGAGAAGCTCGAAGGATCGACTCATTAGCTTGTCAGGTCGGATAGCGTTTTCGGTCAGATTCTTGTATCCCATGGTAGTCGCAATGCTTTTGAATCTCTCCAAGCAGAGACTATACCAACGGGAATTGAGCCAAAGGTTCAGGGGGGTTTTGAGCCGGATTGGTCCAGAATTGTCTGCTTTTCGAGCGACTCGCCCCTCTGAGGGTACAACAGCGCGAGCGCTATCCGGCAATTTATGCCGCATCTATTCAATGGCTGAAGAATCAGGATCCTTGCGCCCACCGCGGTTCGTACGGGTTTCTCTCACTCGTTGAGCTGCCTGATTTCGCAATATCAGGATAGAGGGGCCGTTCTGCTTCCAGCGGGCTTCGATCGATTGGTCCACCGCGTAAGGAGTGCGATTGGCTGCTCCCAACACCAGATCGACATCACCATCCCCGTCCAAATCGCCGGAATCCATGGTCAACCAACGTCCCCGATAGCTTTCCGGGAAGGTCTCTGCTTTGAACTTGCCGGGGCCCAAATTCCAGAAGAGGACGAAGCTCTCCTCCGGCGCTCCATTGTAGTTAGGGAAATAGGAGATCGCCGCGATATCTTTGTCACCGTCTCCATCAAAATCTTCGGCGATTGCTTTGAACGCACCGTTTAGTGGCAAGAAGAATTCCTCTTGGAAGCCTCGCTTGGTATTTCGGTAGAGCCTGACACCATGGTAGGGCTTCAGGCATGAGGGATACTCACCGTTGTCACCGTTTGCCGTCAGGATATCGAGCTTGCCGTCTTCATCAAAATCAAGCATTTGAAATCCAGCGTAGCCCCATGCGGGATGACTCCGGATTGCCGGATACTCCGTGAAGCGGGATTGCCCTTCGTTGAGTAGGATGAAGACGCCTTCCTGCGCTTGCGCCATCAGGGCGGCGATGTCCATACGACCATCCCGATCAAAGTCGCGGAGAACGGTCGCGACTGCTCCGGGCCGATCGTAGATCGTGTGCTTGCGGTATTGGTCCTGTCCAAGATTCTCATGCCAGGTCAGCTCTCCAAGGATGTTGCCAAACCCCGAAATGACCAAGTCGTCACGCCCATCCCCATTCAGATCTCCAAACTGGCAATCGGTGGGACGGGGTAGATTCGTCAAGATGTCTTGCTCGTGTCGGAATTGATTGCCGCGCCGCTGCAGTCGAACGAGTTTCCCGATCCGCTGATTATGGGGCGGCACCAAGCCGATAAGCGTGGCATACCAACCCTCTTGCCGTTCCGTGAGGCTAACCGGCGGACTGTCGACTCGGACGCTCGACACGGGGGCTCCATCCGATGATAGAGTATCCAGTGTGCGAGTTTGTGCATTTCCTACATAGAGTTGTTTCCGCTCTGGATCGATCTGCACCAGCGTGACAAACGCTTTGCCGGGGCGGTAGGATGGATCCTGCGCTTTAAAACCCGGGAGTCCGGCGACAATGTTCGTTGGCTTCTTTGGTGGAGGGAACGATTCGGGTGCTTGTTCAAAGTAGTAGTCCCAGATTGTCGTCCACTCCTTCAAGACGACACGATGCTCGGGGTTCTTTGGATCTAGCTGTGAAATCCCAATTCGCTTCTTTAGGAAGGGCATTGTTCCGTTCTTCCATGTCGTCTTGTCCATCAGGTGAGGCTCGGGGAAGACATGGCAGGCGGCGCAGTATTTTTTCGCCAGCGACCGCGCTTCAGAAGTGGGCTTGGGACGCAAGGGTTGCGCGTGCGAGAGAAGGATGGAAAGTGGAAGGATCAGCAATCCTGCAAACAGGGATGCCTTTACAGGAAAAAGGCGATGGACGAATCCTTTGGCGTCCCGAGGTTTGCTACTAGTCACTCGAGGACGCTAGCGGGAATCGTAGAGAGCCGCAATCTCAGAGATGATCGGCTACTGAGGGAGTGGGGAACGGATCTGAAGTCGCCGTTCTCTATGTCATTTCTTCCGTGAGAGAAGTGGCTTGGTGTAGCGGGGCCGGTCGTGAATGTGGCTGAGGTATCCACTCAGGAGGACACCTCAGCCAAGAATTCAGATTCGATTCCTTAGCAAGTGCTTAGTAGGAATAATCTGAGCTTGTGCCGCCAGAGTAACGCTTGGGCGCCCGCTTCTCGGTTTTCGCCTGTCGTTCTTCGAGCGCTTTCATGCGGGCCTCCAGTTTCTTCAATGCATTTAAGACCTCGCGCGAAGGATCCACCTTGGGGCGGGGGGCTGCCGCGGGTGCATCGGCTATCATGGGGTTCGCCGGGACAAGGCCCAATCCGGTGGACGGGCTTACCCGTCCTCGTGGCCGGACCGGCGTCGCCAAGGTTGCCCCCGGATTGGCGGGTGGGTGCACGAACCCACTCAAGCCAGGCGTGCGCTGCGGTGGCTCAGGCGGCAAGACGGGGCTCGGTGCGGCCGTCGCGGGTGCTGAGGGTTGTGTGGGGATTGGAGCCGAGTAACGAGGGGCCGTTTTCGATCGCGTTGTGGATCGCTGGCGTGACGAGACGTTGACCCGGCCTTTCGGTTTGGGTTTCGGCTGTGACGAGACCCCATAGCGCGCAGTCACGCTGGCTCGTGGTTTTGCTTCTTCGAACGTGACTGCGTCAGCGGCAGACGTACGGTTCGAAAAGGTCGGCAGCGCCGGGCCCCTCACACTGGCATCACCTCCATACCGCCTGGCCGTCTTACGAGAACGCCGAGCCACAGTCCCAGCGGAGGGTTCGTTCAACATGGCATCGGATGAACTCGAGCTTACCGTCGACTCATCGAAGCCACGCAAAGACGTGGTCGATCCGACAGCATCGGAGCTTTGAATCCGATTGTTGAGCGCCGCACCCGCAATGGTGGTTGAGCTCGGCGGGGGCGCTTGAAGCGATCCTACCAATTGTTGAAGTTCCGCCACTTTCGCCTTATCTCCGATCGGGAGTTGCACCGTTCGGGTCTTTCCATCTGCGCCAATGACGCTGAGTTCGACTGTGTCTGTATTCACAGCAAGTTGAAGTGTGTCGTCAGCCCCAGATTTGAGGGTCGCGACGGTTTCATTCTTCCCGGCCCACGTGGCTTTAACCCCTAGGGTGAGAAGGCCCGCCGAGATAGCCGTAAAACAGGCCGTCCAGGCGAGACTCTTGATTCGTGTAGATTTCATAGTTTTCTGATTTATTGCGATGTTCTTGATTCGTTCCTCGAGTAACGAAAAGGAAGTGGCCATGCGGCGCGCGGGCGCCGGGAGCGAAACAAACTGGTTCGCGCGATCCGCCATGGAAACGAGGGTGCTCGCATAGGCTTTCGCGTCGCCGGTTTGGTGAATGACGGCCATGTCACAGAGTTTTTCCCGTGACAGATTGTATTGCTGTTCCAGCCAGGAGATCAGGGGGTTCCACCAGTAAAGGGTTACCACGATCCGTTGAAAGGCGGAGATCCAGATGTCTCGACTGGTAATGTGGTTGAGTTCATGGAGGAGGGCATCCTTGATCTCTTGGATGGAACCGGATGCGACCAGTTCCGTGGGGAGCACGATTCTCGGATGGAGGTAACCAAAGGCAAAAGGCGAACAATGGGCATCCAGCTCGGAGAGGGTGATGGCTTGACCGGTCGCGTGACGGGGCTTGATGTCCTCCCACACATCGAGAACAGCTTGATTGGAGACGGGCTGAAGCCTCTGTTGAACACAACGGAGCTGCCACAGACTTCGGAGAAAGCGGAGGAGTAGGATGCCGATTCCGCCCAGCCAAATGAATCCCAAGAGGTTGGTGATGGCGGTCGCACTTGTCGGCATTACCAGCCAGGAAGCGGCAGCAAGATCCGCCGTCTGGGAGGGCTTGGGTGTTGCGTCTGGAAGTGCCGGCCCCGGGCTGACGTCAGTTACGGCCGAGGCTTGGGTCACTTCAACCGCCCACCAACCTCCGAAGCCGGTTTGTGGTCCGAATTCGATAATGGGCAGGATCGCGAGCAGCACCAACACGGTGAACAACCCCGCGCTGGCCACATACGGGGAAACCCGACGGATCATGAGATAGGCGAGGGCGATCACGACCGAAAACAGAACGGAATGAATTCCCGTATTGAGAAAGGCCTCCGCCAAAGGCGTCGATTCGAGGAAAGAAGAAAGATTCATAGGAATTCCGCTTAGTCGATTTCTTGAATGAGTTTTCGCAGGCTCTGTAGCTCTTGCTCGCTGATCTTTTGTTGATCGATCAAACACTTCACGAGTTCCGTGCAAGAGCCTCCAAAGGCGCGGTCTTTCATGTCGGTAGCCATTTCCGCCAGGGTTTCTTCGCGTTGGTGGGGACTCGAATAGAGAAAGGTTCGACCGTTTTCACGATGGGTAAGCCAGCCCTTGGTTTCTAAACGAGTCATTTGGACCTGTAGCGTTGTTCTGCGGAGAGGCGTGGAACGCTCAAGGTTGATCCGTTCCGTCACTTCGTTGATGGTGGCTTCGCCCAATTCCCAGATCACTTGCATGATCTCGAGTTCAGTGGGCGTCAGTCTCGGTAAGGATTCGCGGTTCATGGACAGCTTTGTTCTGATATATACGACAAGTGTCGTCGTTGTATGTTCAATTAAAACGACACTTGTCGTTTTGTCTAGTGTATTTTTGTCAGCTTGTCCCGCCACCGCGTGATTGAGAAAGGGGAACCTCTGTTTCGTTACCCCATTTTGGGAACGAATCACGAGCATTTTTTGGAGTGCGGGAGCGAAGCTGCCGCTTTCCCCCTTCAATCGTCAGATCCCCCCTGTTTTGGGGTTGTCGGGAAACGAGTGCCTCCTATGATTTCCCCGTGCTCCGTCGATTCATTCACTTGATCTGCATTTCTTTCTTTGCCGGACAGGTGTCGTTTGCCGCGGCGGCCCGAGGCGACGTCCGAGGCCAAGGCACGATCAAGATGGCAGAGCGATTGGCCGCCTTACGTCGAGAAGGGGACCCACTGAAAAACCCCTTCTTGAATCGTGCCGCTGCCAAGTTGTTCGGCCAACAACTCCGCGATTTGCTCTCCCAAAGGCGGCGATCCGTGAGTCAGGCTGTGTCTCTCTATTTCAAGTATGCCTACGAACTCCTCCACGCTGGGGAGAACCGCGCGGCAATACAACAGTTCGATGCCTTGGAGAATCTGATTCAAGCGAGGAAGGTGCCTCTCTCTAAGGCGAAAGCGGACATCATCACCATCAACCGCATTCTGGCTCATCTTCGCTTGGGTGAGCAGGAAAACTGTTTGGAGAACCACACCACTGAGTCCTGCCTCGTTCCGATCCAGCCGGGAGGTTTTCACGTGAAACCCGAGGGTTCT
Organism: uncultured Verrucomicrobiota bacterium; assembly: GCA_964342405.1. GTDB lineage: Bacteria > Verrucomicrobiota > Verrucomicrobiia > Limisphaerales > AAA164-E04 > UBA2970. The sequence goes on from CAYFGX010000031.1 coordinate 95,944, forward strand.
CGCGAAGCGGCCCGACTGCTCGAGGAACACCTCAAGACTCATCCTGGTGATCTCCGTGCCGGGTGGCTTTTGAATATCGCCTACATGACGCTCGGCGAATATCCGGAAGGACTCCCGCAACGCTACGCGATTCCAGAACAGGTCTTCCGCTCTGAGTATCCCTTACCTCGCTTTACCGATCTAGCAGGTGGACTCGGGCTCGATTGGAATAGTTTGGCCGGGAGTGTGGTGATGGATGATTTTGATGGGGATCTCGATCTTGATCTCGTGGTGTGCGGCATGGGCTTGGATGAGCAGATCCATTTCTATCGCAACTTGGGGAATGGCCAGTTCCAAGACGAAACAATCGCCGCCGGCTTGAAAGGTCTCCTGGGAGGCCTGAACCTCGTGCAAGCGGACTATGACAACGATGGGGATCTCGATGTATTCGTCCTGCGGGGTGCCTGGTTCGAGTCCGAAGGCAAGCACCCGAACTCACTGCTGCGGAATCGCGGGAATGGCCAATTCGATGACGTGACTGAGGAAGCCGGAGTCCTCTCGTTCCATCCCACGCAAGCGGCGACCTGGCTCGATTTCGACGGTGATGGGTGGATCGATCTATTCATTGGCAATGAGAGCTCTCCCGGAGTCGATAACCCATGTGAGCTTTTTCGCAATCAGAAGGACGGGACCTTTCGCAACATCGCGGCCGAAGTCGGAATCGTGGGGCGCGGGATGATCAAGGCCGTCGGGAGTGGGGATTTCGATAACGACGGTCGACCTGATTTGTATCTCTCGTGTCGCGGCCAAGCGAATTACCTCTATCGAAATGAAGGGCCCGGCGAAGGGGGCGCCTATTGGCGATTCACCAACCAAGCGACCCAGTTGAAAGTGTCGGGCCCCGATCACAGCTTCCCGTCGTGGTTCTTTGATTACGATAACGATGGCTGGCTCGACATCTTTTCTTGTGGCTACGGCGTGAACGACGTTGGGAGTGTCGCGGCAGATTATCTCGGTCTCAGACACGGAGCGGCTCGTCCGCGATTGTATCGCAACCGGGGCGATGGAACTTTCGAAGATGCGACTCGCGAAACCGGTCTCTATCGCTTGCTCCTCGGAATGGCGGGCAACTACGGCGACCTAGACAATGATGGCTACCTCGACTTCTACATTGGTACGGGAACCCCTCAGCTGGATGTCATCGTTCCTAATCGCATGTTTCGAAACCGAGCTGGCGAGCGATTCGAGGACGTCACCACTGCAGGTGGCTTTGGTCACATCCAGAAAGGGCACGGGATCGCTTTCGGAGATATTGATCACGACGGGGATCAAGACGTGTTCGCTTCTCTCGGCGGCGCTTACGAAGGCGATACCTACTACAACGCACTCTTTCAGAACCCTGGCAACGAGGCTGCTTGGATCAAACTCGCTCTGGAGGGAGTTGAATCCAATCGCTCGGCCATCGGCGCTCGCATCGATGTTCATTTCTCAGGGAAGCATGGCAGGCGCAGGGTGCATCGAGTCGTCGGTTCTGGTGGCTCCTTCGGCGCATCGCCGCTTCGACAAGAGATCGGTCTGGGCGAAGGCGTCACCGAAGTGCAGGTCGATGTGTGGTGGCCCGCATCGGGAAAACGGCAGAGTTTTGCAGCGCTGAAACCGGGGCAACTTTACCAATTGAAAGAAGGGAATGCGAAGGCTGAACGAATCGAACTCCAACCCTTTCGCTTAGCCTCTGAGGCACACGACCACTCGCATTCGCATGGGACAAAGAGCGCCAATGATTAAAACGAAAAATCAGGTGCTGCCGTCCATCTGGCACTGTCTCGTGTGGGGCATGATCCTGAGTTTCTCCCTCGGGTCGACTCCAAGCTTGTCGGCCGCGGCCACTCACACCGAACAGGCACTGAAGGTGCCATCCCAGGGAAGAGACGGCTTCACGCTCCTTGACCCGCGTCAGACCGGGGTACGTTTTGGTAATCGCTTGTCCGATCGCGAGGCGGCAATAAATCAGATCCGGCTCAACGGTTCGGGCGTGGCCCTTGGGGATGTCGACGGCGACGGTTTGGTCGATATCTATCTCTGTCGCTTGCAAGGCAGCAATGCGCTCTATAAGAATCTCGGCGGCTGGAAGTTTCGCTACGCGAGTCAGGGGGCACCTATTCTCTGTTCTGATCAGTATTCGACGGGCGCCACCTTGGCGGACGTTGATGGGGATCAGGATCTCGATCTCCTCGTCAACGGTATCGGGACCGGCACGCGATTGTTCATTAACGATGGAAGAGGGCAGTTCACGGAGGCCGCTGATACCGGCTTGGCTCGGAAAGGCGGCCCCACAACATCCACGCTCGCGGACATCGATGGAGACGGTGATCTGGATCTCTACGTCACTCGCTACCGAACGACGACGATTCGCACTACGGGCTTCGCCATTCTTAGGGTTGGCGAAAAACGGATGATCCGCCCTCAAGACCGCGATCACCTAGAGATCACGGACGAAGGCCGAGTCCTTGAGCACGGTGAAGCCGACAGTCTCTATCTGAATCAGGGCGACGGCTCCTTCGAAGAGGTCGCTTGGAGGGACGGGCGTTTCAAAGGGTCGAATGGCCTCCCGTTGAAGAAAGCTCCTTTCGACTGGGGCCTCGCCGCCATGTTTCGTGACATTGACCAGGACGGAGATCCCGATCTTTACGTTTGCAACGATTTCCACTCGGAAGACCGTATCTGGATCAATGACGGAACCGGACACTTTCAGGCGGCTCCGCCTTTGGCGCTGCGACACACCTCGACGTTTTCAATGGCAGTCGATTTCGCGGATATCAATCGAGATGGTTTCGACGATTTCTTTGTGGCCGACATGTTGAGCCGGCGTCACGAGCGTCGGATGATGCAGCTCGCCGCCATGGACCCGTATCAATCGCAGATTGGGGTGGTGGACGATCGACCCCAATTTGATCGAAACACCTTGCAACTGAATCGTGGCGACGGCACCTATGCGGATATCGCCGAGTATGCCGGCATCGCGGCCTCGGAATGGACCTGGTCTGCTTGTTTTATGGACGTTGACCTGGATGGTTTCGAGGATCTCCTTTGCAGCACCGGCCATTTGTTTGATACCCAAGACATGGATGCGGAGAAACGGATCCGCGACAAGGGGCCCTGGCCGCAACATCTCATTCCTCGCAAACTCTTGATGTTCCCCAAAATGAGCCAGCCGAAGCTTGCCTTTCGAAATTCGGGGAACCTCGCTTTTGACGAAGTTGGCAGCCAATGGGGCTTTAACCAAAAGGGCGTCGCGCATGGCATGGCACTGGGTGATCTCGATAACGATGGCGATCTCGATCTAGTGGCCAACAATCTCAATGCGGCCGTCGGGCTCTATCGCAACAATTCGAACAAACCGCGCATCCTGGTAAGCCTTAAGGGGCAGGGGAAGAACACCGTGGGGATCGGAGCTCGAGTGACCCTCGTGAATGGCGATCAACGTCAGGCTCAGGAAGTGGCTGCCGGCGGTCGCTACTTATCCTCGGATCTGGCCGCCCGGATGTTCGCTGCCAGTGATCTCCAAGCATCGGCACGACTCGAGGTTCGGTGGGCGAATGGACGTCGCTCAACAATCCCCAGAGTGAAGGCTAATCATCGCTACCTCATTCACGAGTCTGCCTCCGTAGCTCCGCCGCCGGCCAACCAAGAATACATCTCGCCTTGGTTCGAAGATGTGAGCCATCTGTTATCTCACCAGCACGTGGAAAAACCGTATTCTGACTTCGAACGCGAACCCATGCTTTCACGGGCCTGGAGCCGTCAAGGTCCTGGCCTCGCCTGGTTCGACGTGGATGGAGGGGGGCAAGATGATTTGATCATTGGGACAGGCCGCGGCGGGAAACGTGCGGTGTTCATGAATCAGGGAACGCGTTTCGAACTGTCGCCCACCTGGTCTGAATCCAGACCATCCCGGCGCGATCAAACCGGAATCGTTGGCTTTGTCGGTCCGCGAGGACGTCGACAATTGCTCGTGGGCCTTTCCAATTTCGAAGACGGATCCCCCCAGGGAGGGAGCCTCTCTCACGTGTTCGCGCAAAACGCAGAGACCGAGGGTTCAGGCCAACACAGCGGTCCCGTCGCCCTGGCGGACATCAATGGCGATGGATACCTCGATGGGTTTCTGGGCGGACAGGGCAGCCCGGGCTCGTTTCCTCGGAGTGACGCGTCGACGATTTGGATAGGCTCCTCAAAGGGGCTTGCTCCCGATTCCGCTGCCTCGAACAGCGTGGCGAAGCTCAGTCTCGTTCGCGGCGCGGTGTTCGGAGATTTCAACGGTGATGCTGCTCCGGACCTGATCACCGTCTCGGACTGGGGCGGTGTCCACCTTTTAATCAACCGAGCCGGAACCCTCACCGATGAAACCGAGTCATGGCAGTTACAGACCTACCTCGGTTGGTGGAACGGAGTGACAACAGGAGATTTCGACGGCGACGGGCAGCTCGATTTTGTGGCCACGAATTGGGGAGAGAATCATTCCCTTGGTCGCTTCAAGCGAGAGAAAGAACGGAAAGGAGAGGGCGATCACATCGCGCTCTTTCGCGATGACTTCGATGGCGATGGGCAAGCGGATCTCGTCCAGGCAGTCTATGATGCCACCCGCAGGGCGTATTATCCCGTCCGCCATTTTGCTGATCTCGCTCGCGATTTGTCATTTCTTCCTGCCAAGTTCCCGGAACTAAAGGACTACAACGGCGCCACGCTTTCCGCCATCATTGGCACAGACTTCAAACAGAGTCTCTTCCGACGGGTGCACTGGTTTTCCAATACAGTGTTCCTCAATCGGGGAGATCATTTTCAAGCGCTTCGCCTACCAAATGAAGCGCAATGGAGTCCTGCCTTTGGCGTCGCCGTTGGAGACGTCAATCTAGATGGTCATGAGGATGTTTTTCTGGCTCAGAATTTCTTCGGCGAGCAACCCTTCGACTCGAGAAAAGACGCCGGTCGAGGTTTGTGGTTGAGGGGGCGAGGGGACGGTCAGTTTGATCCCGTCTCCGGAACTCAGAGCGGCGTTAAGATTTACGGAGAACAACGTGGAGTCGCCCTCGCTGACTTCAATGGAGATGCCAAACTGGATTTCGCGGTCGCGCAGAATGGCAACCAATCGAAACTCTTTCGCAATCGGGTCGACAAGCGAGGGCTGCGGATTGTCTTGCTCGGCCCGGAGAAGAATCGGATGGCAGTCGGGGCTCAAACACGGGTGAAGTATGCTGGTTCGTGGGGGGCTGTCGCCGAGGTGAGAGCAGGAGGAGGCTATTGGTCTCAAGATAGTGCCGTGAGGGTCGTCGCCCGAGAAGGAGCGGAAACTGTGCGCGTGAGATGGCCGGACGGGCAAATCTCAGAATCGCCTATCGAAGAAAATTGCCGGGAGATTTGGATCACTCGAGACGGGACCTCGACCTGCTTTCCTGAGTAAGGGAGGCTACAGTAGTTTGACGATCGCTTCGGCCGCTCGTTTTGTCGCGCCGGGAGGGCCCAACGATAGAACCACTCGCTCAAGGTCCATCATCAATTCTTTCCGTCCCTCCTGTTCGAGTAGCTGCACGGCCTCTTGCGCAATCGCAGTCGGCGTCGCCGTCTCTTGAATAAGTTCAGGGAACACCATCTTATCGGCCAAGATGTTCGGCATCGCGATAAACTTCACTTTGACGATTCGCTTTGCGATCTCGTAGGTGAGACGCGAGAGTTTATAGATCACGACGGTCGGCACCCTTAGATAGGCACACTCTCGCGTTACGGTGCCGGAGGAGGCGATGGCAAGGTCCGACTCTCGAAGCACTGCCTCTAGGTTGCCCACCTGCCAGGAGACATCGGGACCAGCGAGATGCTCATACGGAGCACAGAGCTCGGTGCTTGGGGTCACGACGGTTGCCTTGATCGGTTTGTGATTCCGAATTCGCTCCAGCGCTTCGAGAATGATCGGGAGATGCCGATCCACTTCTTGCTTGCGGCTTCCCGGAAGAATCGCTATGCGAGGCGTGCCTCCGACGGCTCGCTTCGCTCGAAACTCAGACGAATCGAGTTGGCTATTGAAACGGGTAGCCATCGGATCGCCCACATAGGCCACGGGCAGTGAAGGATACCGTTCATGATACCAATCGCGTTCGAACGGAAAAATGCTTACGATCAGATCAACCGTTTCGGCCAGCGTTGCAGCTCGCCCCTCTCGAGACGCCCAAACTTGTGGGGGAACAAAATAAACAATCTTGGGGGCCCAGTTTTGAAAGTTTCCTTTCACCGACTTCAGATGGCGGCGGAGGGCCCGGGCGAAGCGAAGATTAAAACCACCGAAATCGACTAAAATCACCAAGTCCGGTTGTCGTTCAATAGCGGATTGGAGGGCTCGATCAAAGATTGCCTTGAAATGGCGATATTTCTTGAGCGCTTCGACGAGTCCGAACACCGTGTTTCGAGTCATATCCTCCAGCAGATCCACACCAGCCTCTCGAAGCCTCGCACCGCCCAAGCCGAAGAAGCGAGGGCAAAATTCTCCTGGGTAGGCCTGAGAGATCTCAGTCACCAACTCAGCAGCAAGATTGTCACCGCTAGGTTCCCCCGCGATGACCATGATTTTATTACTCGGCATTGTTTAGACACGGGATTCGAATACCTCACGGTTGAGGCTCTGATTCCGACGTCCCAAATCTAGCGCACCGCAAACCGGATGTCACGCCGTCGCCTACGTCGCGAACCACCGCGCTGTATAAAAAGGGGGCAGGCCCTGCCAAGAAGTCCCAACTCCGCGTTGTCTGGGCTCCAAACGGGCCCTTCCCGTGAAAAAAGTTTACCGAACAAACGTTCCGCGTATCGAAACCAAACACCGACGCACTGCCTATTCAATTCTCCGACACCCAGTCTCCTTTTCCGTAGTCACCTCAAAATGCGTTCACTCAAGCCCAAAGCGCGGTTTCGTTATCCGGCCCCTGAATCAATTAAGAAACAAGTGTATGACGTAAATTAGGTGTTCACTATTACGCGGCCTATTCATGTGTATATAGAAATATTGCGACACAGAAATGCTTATCTGTAAAAAAGGGTTGCTTTCATTCTAGGACTTCATAACTTGGCATCGTTCAACACACAAAGGCAGCACGTGAACGGACGGCAACTTCGCCCTCGACGCCTGCCTTGAACAGAGATTTACAAGGAGTATGGAATGACCTGCAAGAAACGGTCCACGGGTGAATTGTGCCCATATCTAAAAACGTTCCAACCGAGCATCCGCGGGTTGATTGGGCGTGCTGCCCTGCTGATGGCGCTCACCACGATGATTTCGCTGCCGGGGCAACTCTTAGGTCAAGGAAAGAGCGAGGAAGCGGGCCGTGGCAACAGCGGCGCCAAGAAACGCGAGAGACCGGCTCCAACCAAGATCCCCCTCGATCGCAGCACGGACGCCTACCAGATCACCGAGAACGGCCCCCAT
>CAYFGX010000032.1:0-101726 GCA_964342405.1 uncultured Verrucomicrobiota bacterium
TTCAGCCGCTCATTGCCGTGCCACCAATCCGCTCGCCCTGATCGGTCGATGTGGGAATGATGATCGCCATCGCCACTTCCCAAACCGACAAAAGTGTCAAAGCCATGATCCAGAGGAAGAAAGGGAGGCTGGTATCCAAGGTGCCATTTCCCGAAACAGCCAGTGGTGTATCCTTGCTCCTTCAGAGACTCCGGCAGGGTTTGAACCGCATGAGGGAGTCCCTGGTCATAGTGTTCCTTTCCACCGAGTGCACTCTCGAACTTTCTGCCGAAGCGTTGCTGGTAGAGCCCCGTCAAGAGCGCCGCCCGGGTCGGCGTGCACATTGGCCCGTTGCTATGAAAGTCCGTGAACCGAATCCCTTCCGCCGCAAGCTGATCGATGTGGGGCGTTTCATTCACCTGACTGCCGTAGCACCCCAAATCCCCATAGCCCAAATCATCCGCCAGAATCACGATGAAATTCGGCCGATCCGCCGCTCCGGCCTCATTCACCAGGGAAAGGACAAAAAAGCAAAGACAAACCGACAAGCGAGGCAAACAGCACTTTAGGACGCTCCAGAGTCGACTTCGACAGTCTCGTTTCATTTCGAATGACATGCTACCCATCGGGGAATCCTACTTAACTTTTCACTCAAAAGGAACTCCGACGATCCCTTCGCTTCCAAATGGAAGACAGCCCCCGGTCCCGCCTCAAACAAATCCGTGGAATCGTCGAAATCTACGGTTCAAAACAAGTTCCCGTAACTTTCTTCCTTTCCCGGGGTTCCTTCTCTTGAGATTAATCTTTCGTTCATGAACATCGAACCCTTCATCCTGGCCGCTGCGGATCAAGGAGCGAGCGACTTGCATTTAGAACCCTCGCTCCCCCCTGCGCTTCGCATCCGAGGCAAATTGAAAATCGCGGGACAGGCACTCAACGGTGATGCCCTGAGTAGCGACGCCCGAACGCTGATTGGGGACCGGCATTGGAATCAATTCTTGGAGCAGGGTTCTTATGATCTCTCGCGGTCCATCCACGGCATTCGCTGCCGCATCAACATCCTGCGGAGCGCTCGTGGGATTGGTTTCGCCATTCGCCTCTTCAACGCATTCGAGGCCACATTGAAGCGCCTCAACCTACACCCGGATCTCAAATCACTCATTCATAATCAGCACGGGTTGGTAGTCGTCAGCGGTCCCACTGGCAGCGGAAAGTCCTCTACTCTGGCAGCTCTCATCCATGAGATTAATCTAGCGGAAGCAAGACACATCGTGACCGTCGAGAGTCCGATCGAATACCGCTTTCGCCCGCGTCAGAGTTACATTCGCCAACGGGAGGTCGGTCGCGACACCCCCAGTTTTCAGCAAGCGCTCATCGATGCTTTGCGTGAGGATCCCGATGTTATCATGGTCGGTGAGATGAGGGATCCGGAAACGATTCGGCTCACGCTCAACGCCGCCGAGACCGGCCACCTTGTGTTTGTGACGGTCCACTCGAGCAACACCATCGAAGCCGTTCAACGCATTGTCGCCGCCTTTCCCAGCGAGGTGCAAAATGGCATTTGCGCTCAACTTGCCGACTGCTTAGTGGGCGTCATTGCGCAAAGATTGCGATATCGCGAAGATCTCAACATCCGGATTCCCGAGTGTGAAATCCTGCGAACAAACCATGCAGTGAAAGCACACCTTCGGAATGGGGATTTCTTCAAGCTCAACTCGGCCTTGGAAACGGGAGCCGATCACGGAATGTGGTCTTTCGATCGCTACAAGCGGTGGCTCGATCAACAGAAGGAGTTTTACACCACCGAGCAAGCCAAAGCCGAACCACCATCAACCGACGAAGAGGAGGAAATTCCACCGCCCCCTGCTCCCGAACCCAGCATCAAGAAATTCATCCCCCGAACCGGTAGCACTCCGGAACCGTCTCCCAAAAGTGCCGGAGGCACGATCGAGATCGAACCGATGGATGGAGAACTCGGAAAGATCCTCCGTCCCGGACCTGACAATCCGTGAGATCGAATTCTTAACCACGGATGACATAAAAGAGCACGGATAGCGAGCCTTCGGATTGAAAGACATGCGGATCATTAATCATCCCTGTCATTCGCAGTCAGAACCTTCCCAAAGCAGGCCCAACTAAACGTTGCTCAAACGGGTGGAGAGCTGGTATTTTCTCTGCATGAACCCTGCAGGCGACTTGTCCTCTCAACATCGTCCGGGCTCTCGTCGCGACTTCCTGCAGCGAACGGGGGGAGGACTCGGTGCGATCGCATTGGCTTCCCTGCTCAAGGAGAATCAATTGCTCGGGGGATCCCACACAAACACCGGGCAGTCTCCCCTAGCCCCGCAATCCACTCACTTCAAACCGCGGGCCAAGCGAGTGATTTATCTCTTCATGCACGGCGGTCCGAGCCACGTCGATCTTTTTGACCCCAAGCCAGATCTCATCAAGTATTCGGGCCAACCGTTGCCGGGGAGTTTCGGTGAGGTCATGACGCGGCGTAAGGTTGCACAGAATCCTTTGCTAGCTCCCATCAAGCCGTTCCACCAACACGGTCAGTCCGGCCTAAGCATCAGCGAATTCCTCCCCCACATGGCCGGGATCGCGGACGATCTCTGCGTGGTGAAGAGCTGCCATGGGGACAGCGTCAATCACCCGCAGTCCGTCTACCAAATGAACACGGGCTCCATCCTGATGGGACGCCCCAGTCTTGGAAGCTGGGTTGCCTACGGCTTGGGAAGTGAGAATCAGAACATGCCTGGCTTCGTGGTGCTCACCCAACCCGGCGGCGGCATCAAAGGCGGACCACCCGCCTGGGGCAGCGGTTACCTCCCGGCAACCTACCAAGGGACCACCATGAGACCGGGTAAGAACCCCATCTTGAATCTTCGCCCTCAAGCCGCGATCAGCCCTCAAAGACAGTCAGCAACGCTCGGGCTGATCAATCAGCTCAACACGCAACACCTCCAAGATCGAGACTACAGCGACGAGCTTTCCGCCAGGATTTCCGCCTACGAGCTCGCGTATCGGATGCAATCCGCCGCACCCGAGATCGTGGACATCACCCATGAATCTGACGCCACGAAAAAACTCTACGGCGTCGATGATCCCGAAACTCAAGAATTTGGAACACGCTGTCTCATGGCTCGCCGATTGATCGAAAGCGGGGTCCGTTTCGTTCAGCTTTACTCGGGGGACACCAACGGATGGGATGCTCACGCGGATGTTCTCAAGAACCATTCCCTTTACTGTCGTCGCACCGACAAGCCGGTTGCGGGCCTGATCACCGATCTCAAGAAGCGTGGACTACTCGATGACACGCTCGTCATTTGGGGCGGCGAGTTCGGTCGAATGCCGATGAGCGAACAAGGCAAGGGACGCGATCATAATCCCTGGGGCTACACCACTCTCTTCGCCGGCGGCGGCACCAAAGGCGGCATGGCTTACGGACAGACGGACGCCATCGGACTTCGCGCCGCAGTCGACAAAGTCCATGTGCACGATCTTCATGCCACGATCCTGCATCTCATCGGCCTCGACCACGAAAAACTCACCTACTTCCATAACGGGAGAGAAGAACGACTGACCGATGTGTCCGGCTTCGTCGTGAAGGACATCCTCGCTTAGCACCACAAATCGATGAACGGTTGGCGCATCATCAAGAGACTTGTTCTGATAGGCACAGTTATTGCCACGAACGGATGGGCCGCCGAGATCGAGGAACCTCCCATCCTCGAAACAGACCGTAACCACTGGGCTTTCAAACCGCTTCAGCAGCCCGCCACGCCTCAGGTTCCCAACGAAACTGCCCGGAACGAGATCGACTTGTTCATTCTTGCCCGGCTGCAGGAGAAAGGACTTCAGCTCAATGAGCCTGCAGACAAGCGAACGCTCATCCGCCGGCTTTCCTTTGATCTCATTGGCCTTCCCCCGAGCGAGGACGAGATCCAAGCTTTTGAAAACGACTCCAATCCGAGCGCCTACTCCGAACTGGTGGAACGCTATCTCGCGTCGCCCCACTACGGCGAACGTTGGGCTCAGCACTGGCTTGACCTCGCCCGCTTCGCCGAGTCCGACGGATTCGAGCACGACATTGTTCGTCCCGACGCCTGGCGCTATCGCGATTGGGTGATACAAGCCTTCAACCGAGATCTGCCCTACGACCAATTTGTTCACGCTCAGCTAGCGGGTGACGAGATGCCCTCAGCCCAGAGCCACAACGCTCTCGCCACAGGATTTCTCCTGGCAGGTCCGGACATGCCCGACATCAATCTCACAGCCGAAAGAAGGCACAACGTACTCAACGAAATCACCTCCACGGTCGGAGCCGTATTCACGGGATTAGGAGTCGGATGCGCTCAATGCCATGACCACAAGTTTGATCCAATCAGCCAAGCCGATTTCTACCGACTCCGCTCCTTCTTCGACAACATGGCCTTTCCGAAAAAGAACAAACAACTGGGCCACCTCTTTCGAGAGAACGAAAAAGATCGCCCTAAGAGCTACCTCGCCGTGCGGGGGGATTTCCGGCGTGAAGGACCAATCCTGACCGCAGCGTTCCCTCGAATCATGAATCCAGACCGCGCTCGCCCCGAGCTCAGCCCCCGGAATCACAAGTCGAGCTATCGACGGACAGCGCTCGCGCAATGGTTGACACAAGACCATCATCCATTGACGTCGCGCGTGATGGCCAATCGGCTATGGCAACACCATTTCGGCCGAGCGATCGTCACGACGCCCAACGATTTTGGAACCCAAGGAGTTCCTCCCTCACACCCCAGACTGCTCGACTACCTGGCTGCGGAACTCGTCCGGCAAGATTGGAGTCTCAAGCAAATGCATCGTTTGATTGTGCACTCGGCGACCTACCGCCAAGGGAGCCAAGGTACGGGTCCAAGCTGGGAACGAGCGCAGCAGGAAGATCCTGACAATCGTCTTCTCTCGAGAATGAATCGGCGCCGCTTGACCGGCGAAACACTGAGGGATGCGATGCTGGCCAGCACAGACTCGCTCAATCACCGCCAAGGGGGGCCGAGTGATCGCCCACCACTTCCGGCAGAAGTTCGTGCGACTTTGCTCCGAAAAAACCACTGGGAACCAAGCCCGGATCTCGCGGACCATCATCGACGAAGTATTTATGTCTTTGTAAGACGCAACCTTCGTTACCCGATGTTTGATGTGTTTGATCGGCCAGATGCTAACGCGAGTTGCGCTCGCCGCAGCCAGACCACCACGGCGCCCCAATCCCTCAATCTGCTGAACTCGGAATTCTCACTAACCTGCGCACAAGCCCTGTCGCAGAACATTCAATCGACCGGAGGAAACCTCGATGCACAGATTCGCAATCTCTACCTGAGCACGCTCAGTCGAGTTCCAACCGAGAACGAATTTGAAACTGTCAGAAGATTCATTGCGGAGAGCGAATCCCCCATCGAGCAAAGCCTCACTGAACTGAGTCTGGCCCTGTTCAACCTGAACGAGTTCCTCTACATCGATTAAGCAGTCGACCCTCGTCACGAACGAAATTGTCGCCACGCGAACACACCCAAGCCTCCCCAGATCAACACGGCCAGAATCGCACCAATGTTGACAAGCCCTTTACTCGAGTACCAAACGATTGCGTAGCCAAGGCTCCCCGGAAGGAGTGCATAATAAAGGAAAGCCGGAAACGTTTTCCGAATCACAGCGCCCTCTTTCCCTACCAAACCCACGACGGCAGACGCGGCGACCACATTGTGGACACAGATGATATTGCCTGCCGCTCCCCCCACGGCCTGCAGAGCCACAATCCAAGAAGGATCCACGCCAATTCGCTGCCCCACCCCAAACTGAAACAAAGAGAAAGTCATGTTGCTCACCGTATTGCTACCAGCGACAAAGGCTCCGAATCCTCCAATAAGGGGTGCAAACAATGGCCAGGCTCCACCAACCAAAACGGATACCCCTTGCGCGAGTGCATTCGGCATTTTATCAAACTCAGCACCTCCTCCCCCGCTATTCAAGAAAACCTGCACCATTGGCACCGTGAAGATCAAAGCCACAGAGGCCTTCAACATCGTCTTTGCCGACGTCTTCCAGGCCGTTGCATAGGCCGCGGCCGTCATCCGATGAATAAAGAACGTCATCACAGAGACGACGAGGAAGATCGTGCCAGGCAAATAGAGCGGCTCGAACGAAGCGGCGATCCCGGTTCCAAACAGAGGACCTGAGTCAACCTTCCATGATTTTATCCAAGCCAGGAGCGGAAGCGTCTTAAGGCGTGTCAGGACCAATAGCAAGGCCACCAAGAGATAAGGCACCCAGGCTTTGAAAAGGCTGATAGAGCGCCCACCTTCCGTTGCGTCTTTAATCTCGATAATCCCCGACCAATCCGGATCCCATTGATCGCGAGCGCCAAAATCCCACGACTCCTTACCGGACGGAAGAAAGAAGCCCATGCGAGCGCCCGTAACCACGATAGCCAAACCAATCAAGGAGCCAAAGAGAGAGGGAAACTCAGGGCCAAGGAACCGAGCAACGAGGTAGTAAGGGATGACCATTGACAAGGACGCAAACAAGGCAAACCGCCAAACCTTGAGGCCATCCACGAAGGACCGGCTCGGACCAAAAAACCTCGTCAGCAAACTCACCATGATCAGCGGAATCAGGAGCCCCGCAATGGCGTGCAGCAACGCTACCTTAGCCCCGATCGAAGACAAGAAGGCCGACCACTGCAATTCGTTGGCTGAGCTGACAAAACCGGCGGACTGCGCAAACGCTTCCACCGCAGGGTCTCCGGCTAGTCCAGAATTTACGCCCACCAGAATGGGCGTTCCCAAAGCGCCAAAGGAGACAGGCGTGCTTTGAATAATCATCCCGGCAACCACAGCCGCCATTGCCGGAAAGCCCAATCCTACGAGCAACGGAACCGCAACCGCCGCCGGCGTGCCAAATCCAGCGGACCCTTCAATGAAGGCCCCGAAGAGCCAAGCAATGATGATCACTTGAATCCGGCGATCTGCCGAAATGTCCGTAAACCCTTCACGAATCACTCGCAAGGCCCCGCTTTGCTGGAGCGTGTTCAGAAGAAGAATCGCTCCAAAAATAATGTAGAGCAGTGTACCCGCGACCACGAGCCCCTTAATCGATGCAGCGGCGACTTGAGGCATAGGCACCTGCCATACCCAAAGGGCCAACACGACGGCCGTTGCGTATGAGAGCGGCATCGCTCGACTTGCGGGCCATCGCAGCCCGACCAAGAAAACAGCTACCACCAAAATGGGAAGAAACGCGAGAAGGGCAAGCAAAGAGACATTCATGATCAAATCTGTTTTCCGAATCGATTAGCGTTTTTCCACAGAAACCTGCACTGGCTCCGCATAGTCCTTCCAAACCTGATCGATCACCGACTGGTCTGGTTCACCGTCAAAAACGACAAAGCGATAGGCTACATCATAAGGTTTTCCCGGCGCGATTTCCCAATCCCCGATTTGCGCGGGAGCATAGCAAAAAAACGGTTCCTTGGGATGGATTCGCATGGGCTGCGGCGCACGAAAGTTTTCCGGATGACACAGAATGGCGACGCCACTTTTCACCCCTTCTACAAGCCCACCCACATAGCACCAAGGAGCGCGGGTCGCGTGTCCTTTGACACGATCGTCCTCTCCTAGCGCCGTCAGAAACGAAGCGTTTTCTTCCCCATCCCAATCATGATGCCCACGAAACCCAAGCCCGCCGTATCGATACTTGGGAAGTTTGAGGGCTTTATCCGTAGCCGCGGATTGAGCAAAGCGAAGGTCGAAGACATGAAACCTCGCGTCCTTAAGGGTCAGAGCATACACCTTCAGCTCCCAGGTTTCATTCAACACGACTACAGGATCCGGCGCAGTCAGATCTACAAAACGGTGCCGACTTCTAAGGCCTCCAAAGACGGGGCCGCTCCAGTAGTGATCGACAGCGACAAATTCCACCGTGCCCTTCCCGCTTCCCATTTCCCAGAAATTGGGCTGGCGTGAATCAAATTCCGTCTTAGTCCACGAAACCCAGATTCCATAATGATGGAGATGATTGGCGGGGTAATCATCCGTAATCACTCGCCCAGAGGGACTCCAGACGGGATGCAAGTAGCCGCCTCTCTGGAAGAGCGGATCGATGCCGTTGCGGGGGAGTTCGCTCGGACCTGCTTGGTATTGCACAACCGAACGTCCATTCAACTCAAAGCGATACTGGTCTCCAGCTCTGGCAACCCATACACCATCATTCGAAACGGAAGGGCTCTCTCGATTGGCAAGTTTGAAATTCCTTACTTCTCCTGCGTTGAGCCCTTCAATCAGCGCATACAGACGCCCATCGACACCTAACTGAACCGGTATAACTTCCCCCCCAAAGCGAAGTTCGGGATTCCAAATCGAATCTGGGCAATCAAATACTATGAGCGACTGCGCTCGAGCAAAGCTCCCCGCATTCAGACGGACCTCATAATCCGCTTGAACGCTCTGCCCCACCGTCAGAAGGGCGAGCAGGCACAGCCCCAGCACAAGGCCACCAGACTTCCTGAAGTGTTGGAATCTCGAGCAAAACGGAGACATGAAAAGACACGAAAACGCTTTCCTGAAAAAGTGGGACATGCCTCTTGTGTCTTAGGAAAGCTCTGATCCGTCAAGTCGCAAGTTGTTTCTACCGTTGACGGCCGCAGACGAGCACGAACCCTCCGCCAACACCGCTAAGTCAGCAAACTGGATCTTCGGAAATGACCTCTGAAGGCCCGGCTCGGCAGAATCAGAGAAGACTGAGGAGCCATCTCCCCAGAAAACTCACCAGCGCCGTCATCAAGCCAGCCAGAAAATCATCTGACATCACGCCCCACCCTTTCGCCAAGTTTTGGCTCGGTCCCACGGGCCACGGTTTCGCGATATCAAACAGACGGAAAAGAGCGAAGATCACCACGCTCCATCCGACAGCTTCCCAGCCTGCCAGGGGAAAAACATGGTCACGCGCCATCCCTGTATGGTGTTGCCAAGCCAACCAGCCTAACCCAGCAACCGGCAAGGCAAGGATCTCATCCAGCACAACACATCCCGGATCGTGCAACTTAAGGATTTCTTCAGCACGAGTGCAAATCCAGACACCGGCGAAGAAGGAAAGAAAAACCAAGAATAGAAACAGGGCCACGCTGGTCAATTGCCCGAGAGCAAACAACCAGACAAGTCCGAGAAGAGAGCCGACGGTTCCCGGAGCAACGGGCGAACGTCCCGTCCCAAGCCCGAGGGCCAAAAACACGATCAATTTATCCATCCTCACAGGTTCTCAACGTTCTACATATCGTCGAGATAGAGCTCGCGATTGCGCCACAAATACACCGCCCCAGAGTAAAAGGTCAGAAGCACAGCCGCCCATTTGGCAACTTCAGCAAATAGCGAGATCCAGGTACGTCCCATGATTTCCCATCCGAAGAGTCCCTGCCCAAAGGCACCCCATTGGGGGTAACTCAACGAAAGCAAAATTGAGATGATAGCCATGATCTGAGTGACCGTCTTGTGCTTTCCGTAACGCTCAGCAGCGAGCACGACGTTTTTGGATGCGGCCAGCAGCCGGAGGCCTGTGATGGCGAGTTCACGTGACACGATGATGACCACCATCCAGGCAGCCACCTGCCCGAGTCCAACGAAGGCAATGAAGGCAGAGCAGGTCAAGATCTTGTCCGCTAAGGGATCCATTAGCTTGCCGAAGTTCGTGATTAACTGATCTCGCCGGGCGATCTTGCCATCAAAATAGTCCGTTAGGCTTGCGACAGAAAAGAGGATCAAACTCACTGTCTCCCCAAACGGCATACCGGAAAAAACAACCATCAAGAAGATGGCCGTCAGCACAAACCGAGAGACCGTAAGCTGATTAGGAACGTTCATCTGATGGGAGAAGCCTAACGAATTGAAGAGATCAAATCCACGCTTTTGAGCAGGGCAAGATCGTTTTATTTGCCAAGGGATCAGGGAAAGAAGATTACAAAGGCCACCTATCGTTGTACTTCAACTCTTGTCCCAAGAGCGTTACATTTGCTAGTAACTCGACTAAGAGCGCCTATGAAAAAGTTGAAGCAAAACGACCTGTTCAAACACATCGACCAATTCCTCAAGGACAAGGGCATTGAGATTCGCGAAGCCGCTCCACTAGGAAGCCGGCTCAGGACAGGATGCCAGATCCTAACCGATACCATTAATAACGCTCAATCCACCCTGGGAAAAGCCAAGGACAACATGGACGAGCATCTCGACAAGATGCGAAGCATCATCCACGAGAAAACCGCTCCCAAGAAAGCCGCCAAAAACACCGCCAAGAAAAAGGGCGGAAAACCGACGGCCAAAAAGAAAGCTAAGGCGAAAACAAAAGCCAATAAGCCGGCTCAGAAAAAGAAAGTAAGCACCAAGAAAGCGGCGAAGAACAAAGCGGTCCCAAAGCGAACGCCGAAGCCAAAGGCTAAGAAAGTTAAGAAGGTTCAAAAAACCACCCCAAAAAAGGCCCGCCGAGCAACCAAAAAGAAAGTTCGGAAGGCATAAGCACTCCCTCACTCCGCACAAAATAAAGAGCCCCAAGACCAAAGGTCCGGGGCTCTTTTAAGTCATAACAACTGACAGATCTTCGCAGCTACTGCCGCGGACGAAGCAGGATCGCCTTCTTGGAAGTACCTTCCACTTCCACGCTGTTGGACTCAATGTGTTCGTTGTCTTTCAACGCATTGTGGACGATGCGCCGTTCGAAAGCGTTCATCGGCTCCAATTCAACCACATCACCCCAGCGCCGAGCCTTCTCCGCAGCATCCTTTGCCTTGTTGATCAAGGCCTCACGAGACTTCAACCGATAGTTTCCGACGTCGAGCGTGACCTTTGGAGCATCACGATCTTGCCGAAAGAGCAAGCGATTCAATACGTACTGAAACTGGCTCAAGGTTTGGCCCTGGCGTCCAATCAGACGTCCCGGATCATCCGTATCAATCTCCAAAATCAAGCCATCGTCCAGCGGCGTTGATTCGACCTTTGCAGAGAAGCCGAGCAATTTCAGCATCTCGTCCAGTGTTTCTTTTGGTTGGGCACTCATGGTAGTACTCTCTTTTGGCCAACAATCAACTAGAGACCGGGCCGCCCTTTCTTTCCTTTAGATTTCTTCTTTCCGAGGGGCACTCTTCCAGCCGGCTTGATGTCGATCGGTTCATTCTTGGTTAGCTTCATTTGAACGATCGATAGGAGGTTCTGAACGGTCCAGTAAAGCGCCAAGCCGGCGGAAAAATTATAAAGGATGAAGACAAACATGAGCGGCATGTACTTCATGATCTTCTGCTGGGCTGGATCCATACCCGGAGAAGGTGGCGTCATACTCGTCTGCCACAATTGCGCCGCACCCATCAGTATGGGCCAGAGATTGAAGGGAATTCCCAATCCGGGAATGATGAAGAGCGTATCGGGTTTGGACAAATCACAGGTCCAAAGGAAGCTCGCCCCCCGTAGCTCGATGGCGCTCTGGAGCATCGTGTAGAAACCAAAGAACACCGGCAATTGGAGCAAGATGGGCAAGCAGCCCCCCAATGGACTCACACGATTCTCGCGCATGAACTCCATGAGCTTGCGGTTCATCTTCTGAGGATCTTCTTTGTATTTGTCCTGAAGCTCTTTCATCTGAGGCTGCAGCGCGGCCATCCTTTTCATGGATCGCGTGCTGGCCTGAGTGAGTGGCCAGAAGAGAAGTTTAATAATGAAGGTGATCGCAACGATGGAAAATCCGTAGCTCAGTCCAAGCCCATTCAGGCCGTTCATGGAGAGAAGCAGGGCTTTGGCAAAGAAGCCGAAGAATCCCCCAAAATCCATAATCCCATCTAACTCGTTACCAAACGAAGAACTCAGTCGAGCAAGCGTATTGTATTCTTTAGGTCCCGCAAAGATGTCGAACTCGCGTTCGATTGATTCGTTCGGCTGCAGCACCTGCCCATCAAAGGCCATCTCAGCGTGAAAGCCTTTCTTGATCGTAAAGTCTGCCCCTTCGCCTTCGGCAAATTTCAAGGCGGGCTGTTGAGCGACAATTTCTTTGGCGGGTTCGGTTGGAATCAGAGCAACGGTGAAGAACTGATTATCGACCGATCCCCAATTGACCGGAGTGTCGTGATACGAGAATTTCTGACGCGGGGTTCCCGGGAAACATCCGAGCGTTCGATTCGCAAACCAACTCTCCTTCACACGCTCGATGTCGGATCCGTTATAATACATCATCCCCATCAGGATGCCGTTATCTTCCGGAGCCAACGGAGTGGCCGTTCCAACGGACCAATATTGAGAGGGAACGTCTAGAGCCGTCTCGCTCGTGTTCGTGATCTTGGTCTTTGCTTTAACGAGATAGTTAGTCCCCAGCTCAAAAATCTTTTCGATTTGCAATCCTCCATCCAAGGAGAGGCTCATCGTCACACGGCCGTCCGTTTCCTCAATTTCATAACCCCGCGTCAGATTGGAATCTCCCATTCTCAGGCTGAGGATGGAGGTTGAGGCCCAAGGATTCACCTGGGCGTAGGATATCTCGGTGTCAGCCGACTCCTCGTCATCCGAGCAGCTGGTATCATTCGGGTATCGCTTCAGATCGACGAGATCAATGCCGCCACCAATATTACCAAAGCGATAACTTGCCAGTTCGTTTTCCAGAGTGATCGACTTTTCCTCCAGGGATACAGCCGGAGGAGCGATAACGGCGGCAGTCGATTCGACAGCGGCAGGAACGAGGTCATTGCCCGTAGCAGGCTCAACCTGGCTTACGGCTTCGGCTGTCCCCTCTTGGATTTCAACCTGAGCTCCATCCACCGTGTTCGTGGAGCTGACGACCTTTCGTTCGTCAACAGGATAAAGCACCGTGTTCACGAACGGGCCCCACCCCAAGAGAACAACAAACGAAAGAACGAAGATGATGACCGACTTCCTATCCATGATTAAGAATCAAAACAAAAGCAATGCGCTGCTGAGAAAAAGAGAATGAGTGTCTGAAGCGTTCTTCGGCTGAGAACCGGCTGATTTCAATTCAGGAACGGGGTCGAAGCCGGAGCCTCCCCACGGATGACATCGAGCAATCCGGCAGAGAGCCATCCATGATCCTCGAAAACAACCGAAGCGCCGAATCGCTTGAAGAGCATAGCTCGAGCAAGTCGGCTCAAACCGACATCTGCCGGCCGCCCCAAAGATCGCGTTCTTGAGCGGAGAACCCAAGAATTGGTAGAGACGTATCGGCAACACGAAAAGCTCTCTGATGACCTTCACGACGGGGACGCAAGAACCTTGGCTTTGCCGAGCAAACGAGTCAGGTCTCGGGTTACGTCTGACTGCGGCGCCTGGGCGATCATCTTGCGGGCAACGAGAACGATGTCGGTCGGGACAGTGATCTGCTGCTGAAGTTGACGAAAAGCCTCTCTCAGAACACGACGGGCTCTTGCTCGAACCACTGCACCCCCGACTCTCTTACTGACGACCACACCAAGCCGTGAAAAGCGCCTGTCCGTAGACGGTCGCCAATTCATGATCATGGTTCGAGAGAACTCTCGTTCGCCTGAAGATTTTAGGGAAGCAAACTCCCAAGAGTAGCGAATTCTCTGCGGATCTCGGAACCGACACCCGTGACTGAGAGCCGCCATGGGCTGCGTCTTATACTGGGGTCAACCGCTTGCGACCATTCTTACGGCGACTAGCTAAGATCGCGCGTCCGCTCTTGCTCGAATTACGGCTCAAAAATCCGTGCTGGCGCTTACGCCGAATCTTCGATGGTTGATATGTTCGCTTCATTGTAAACTGTCTATAAAATCAAACTCTGGCCCCAAGCATAACCTGCGTCAAAACACTGTCGCTGGCCTGCCCGTAAGTGGACAAAAGACCTCACCCCCGCAATTTGCGGAGCCGGAGAGCATACCAATGCCCTTTCACCTGTCAAGTGAGAGTCCAGAGGATTATTTTCTCCCCCGTGAGGCACCAAATGAGCCTCCCCACCCCGGGTTTGAAACGCTCTTGCCCAATAAAAAGGGAAGTTGCCCCCGCACGGGAACAACTTCGGCAGGATCCATGAAAAATCGTCGATCAACGGTCATTCTTGACCGTTCTATGGTTTTAGAATGTCGCCTGAATGGCAAAATTGACTCCGAAATTGAGCCACTGATAGTTGCCATCGGCGCTCTCACCAAAGAGAGACGGTAGACTCCCCGTCACATCCCTCGAAGGCCCCGTGATCAACTGCCCGGAAAGCGCCCATTGCCACTTGCCGTGACGATTACCGATTCCAACGCTCCCAACATGCAAGTCTGTATCGGGCACCAAGGGATTGAAATTGAGCTCAGTGACAGAGTTTTCACTGAAGAAATACCCACACGCAACCCAGTAGCCGTCATCGAGGTAGCGGGTCGCCCCTACATGGGCAAGAATACTTGATTTCCAGTTCAGTGGAAAGAGAGCAGGCCCGGAGACGCTCTGATCAATCACGATGGTGTCGAGCCCATCCCAATCAGTCCAATCCAGTCCTACTTCAATATTCCATTTCGGATTCGGACGATAGGATACACCGGCCTTGATAAAGTCCGGAAACGCCACATTCGCAGTGGCGAACTCAGAGGGAGCGATCCCATTCAGCTGTGTCGTCCCCTTGAAATCCATGGTCGTCGCACTGTGGTAACTGAGCCCGAAGCTCCATTTCTCGACAGGCTGATACATCAATCCAAGGGTAAACCCGAGTTGAGTGTCATTCCCCTCGAATTCGAACTGCCCCCCAGGAACCAACGGGACTGCCTGCTTCAGATTCAGATCACCGCGATTAATCGTAGGACCAAATGCGATGCTTACCTGATCTGTTAGCTTCCACGCGAGAACCGGATTGACCGTGGCATAGAGTAACTCACCCTCCTGTCCCAAGGTTGAGAAACCCGACGTGTCAGGCCACTCCAAAGCAAGCCCGAAAGGCGCATAGATTCCTAGGCCCCAGGCATAAGGTTCATCTTTGGGCGAATTGACGTAATAGAGCTGCGGGACAGGTTGAGGCCCAGTCTTGGTGTCTGACTCTCCACCCAAGGGAGATTTGTAGGTCGACTCAACCGTCAAAACATGGGCGCCCACTCGAACGTTGTGCCCTTCCAACTGAACAATGCCAGCAGGATTGTAATAAATCGCTGAGGGATTGTCCGCCGTCGCCACAAACGCATTTCCACGGGCAATCGCTTCGGCATCCTGATTCGGAATTCGGAACCCTAAGCCGCCCACCTCGTCCTTGCTTGAAAAAAGCAAAGCCGCAACCAAGAAGAGCTTCCCTAATGGACGGATCTTAAGATCCAATCCAAGCCAACACGAACTTCGTTCTTTATTCATAACAAACGCCTCACACCACGCCCCAAGGGCGACAAAGTGTCTTTCTGGCACTGGAACCGAATTCCTTACCACAAAGAACAAAACTTAGCAACACAAGTAGTAAACACCGCTTTCAGACGGGACCTGCATAGAGCTCAAACAAAAGCCAAGCGGTCTGAGTTACAGGCTCACAATTCTCATATCGGCTCGCCAGGGTCTCGACTTAAATGCCCCTGCCTCGTCCGATGCGGCAACCACTGGCAGACAGCACCCTCGGTTTCGACCGCAAAACAGAGCCCCCGCAAGCCGACACAAGCGACTCGATTGTACTCGTGTAACTCCAATCAAGCGCCTATGTTCTGTCAAACCACTAATCGCAATGAACATCAGCGGAAAAAACGTGCTATTGACGGGGGCAACCGGCGGAATCGGAGTGCACATCGCCAAATCCCTCGTAGCAGAGGGTGCCAACGTCTCCATGGTGGCCTACCCCGGCAATCAACTTGAAGCCTTCGCCCAGGAGCTCAAGGGCCCAGAAAACAAGCTGGTCTGGTTCGACGAAGATTTGCGAAAAGAAAGCAGTATCCAAACCGTGGTCACCCAAACCCAAGACCAACTTGGAGAGATCGATATCTTGATCAATAATGCAGGAATCGAGGTAACGGCCCCCTACCACGAGCTCACAGCTGAAACCATTAATTCCATCTTGGAATGCAACCTTCGTGCTCCCCTCCTACTTTCAAACCTGCTTCTGCCGGGCATGCTTGAACGAGACCAAGGCCACATCGTGAACATCTCGTCACTTGCTGGCAAGAGCGGTCCAAGCTGCCAAGAAGTCTACGCAGCAACAAAAGCAGGCCTTATCGGCTTCACCGGTTCCCTGAGGGCTACCTACCGAAAAACCAATGTCAGTGCTTCCGTGATCTGTCCTGGATTCGTGGAGGCGGGAATCTACGATCGCTTAAAAACAAGAACCGGACTCAAGGCTCCCGCGCTACTCGGCACCTCTCGGCCTGAGAGCGTGAGCCGAGCCGTCATCAAAGCAATTCAGAAGGACCTCCCAGACTCGATCATCAACCCCATCCCCGTCCGGCCACTGTTTGCCATGTCCGCCGTTTTCCCCAGAGTCGGCGAATGGCTCACAACCCTTACAGGCGCTCACGATTTCTTTGATCAGAGCGCGGAGCGCCTCACAAAGAATCAGCAGGAAAAGTGAGGAGCAATCTTAGCTCTGGTAGGCGAGCGGTAAGTTGAATCGGGAAAGAGCCCGTTTACCTTACTCCCTTCCCCTCACAGAGAGGGCCACTCAAAGCCTGAGGGGGAGGAAGGATGTCGCCTGAGAAGCTTCTCAGGCGACAAGTATCAAGCCGCTAGATAACGGCCGGAGTTCCTGTTACAAATTCTCGACGAGAAGCAAAAGCAGCCGGTTCGTAACAATTGCGACGTTCACAGGCTACCATCTCCAAGGGGCTGACGTGGTAGAAGCTCTTGAGCTCCTGCGCAAACTTGTCGTACTTCGAGAAACCAAGGTCGAGTGAAATCGCTTTGAGAGCGTTCCCCTCGCGGATCAATTGCCTTGCTCGAATCATCCGCTGCATCCGCATCCAATACTTTGGAGAGACTCCAAGCGCCTTCTGAAAATGCCGTTCGAGCTGACGGCTTGAAATACAAAGTGACTCAGTCATCCGACTGACCTTATAGGCGCAGTCTTGCGCTAACTCGCACAAATTAACCGGCGCTTGCGATCTCCGTGTGTATTCGTACACGACGATTCCGTTCTTTAACCTGACCATAACCAATTCTCCCAAAACAACAAGAGAAGGGCTTCCCGCATTCGCTCATCCGTGAGCACCCTATTTACGACCACCAGAAACCACTCCGGCGTTCAGTTAAGTCTTCCCTCGTGAGTCAGGATGAGAGTGATCGAAGTATGGGAGAAACTCAACGATAATCTATAAGACAAAGAAGCCCGATATGCGTCATCCGCTGACTTTTTCTCGTCAAATAGCGAGTTCCACTTGCAAAAGCATCCATCTCGTGCGGGCTCGATCCGCTTTCCGAGAAATGATGAGCCAAAGCCCTATCGTTCCGTCAGCAACTCCCAGACGTTTTCGTTGAGCAAGTTTTCGAGGAGAGCAGTTTCCCAGTCCTCTTCCCCTTCAACTTCCTCACAGGGCAAGGTCAGATCAAGCTGAGTCGAGTCCTCACCCACATCTGAGAAACTCAGCGTTCCTCCGAGATGATAAACGAGAAGGTAAAGCTTCAGCAGATCAAGCCCAGCAGCCTCAGTCGCTTCATCAGCGACTGTGAAGGGATCAAACACCGATTGGAAAGCTCGCGAAGGGAGCGGAGTCCCACGGCGAACCACCTTGATGCCAACTTTGCCCCCCTCTTCGCCTGAGTCCACAGTAGACAACACCAAACCTCCGCGAGGTTGGATTCCGGCCACCATCGAATCTATCAGCAGAATAGCCATTTCCTCCACCAAGGACGCACTCTGCTTAACCACGAGCTGGCTCTCTTCCAGTCCATTCTCCACATCTATTCGCTCATCGGAAAGCCGTTGAGCTCTCTGGTCCAGCCCGCCAGCCAACGCTTTCGCCAAATCCACGTCTGCTTTCTTCGAACCACTTGCCGTCTGCCCAATGGCGGCAGCAAGTTGCTTCAAATGGTTCTGCGTATGCGCATAGACCTGGCGCCAGCGAGAATGTGACTTCAGCTCATCCAGATTCCGTTCCTCTAGCCCGGGCTGGAGCGGTTGGGCATTCAAGAAGGCGTGAATGGCTCCCAGTGAGTTCTTCAACTCCGAACGCAAGCCCGTTGATAGCAAGGCAAGCCCAAGAATACGATCAACCACAACCAGCTTTTCCAAGGCTGACAGCTTCTCTCGCAGCAAGTGATCACGCTCGCGCTGAATCAAGAAAAATTCAACCGCCCGACGCAATGTCACACCTAGCTCTGGAATATCCCAAGGCTTTGAAACATACTTATAAATCGCGCCACTATTGACCGCGTCAATCGCCACTTCGGCATCCGTGTAGGCCGTGACAAGAATTCGAATCACGCTGGGCCGTATCGCTCGAACCCGCTCTAGTAGCTGGACCCCCTTCTCTCCTGGCATCCGTTGATCGGTCAGGAAAATGGCAATCTCATCTTTGTGATCCTCAAAAATCTTGAAGCCTTCTTGAGCATCCTTAGCAGTGAAGATCCGAAACTTCTCGGAAAAAGCACGAGTGAAGTACTTCAGCGACTTTTCTTCGTCGTCCACATAGAGGACAGCGAATTTTTTGTAGTCATACAGTTCTTGCATAGTTCACATTCCGTATTGAAGCGTTAGTCCTGCGGCACTGCTTCCGCCAAGGCGAGCTTGGGGAACGCTAATTCAAACTCACAGAATTTTCCAAATTCCGTCCGCACATCGACTCGTCCGCCGTGGCGTTCGATAATCTTGTAACAAATACTGAGGCCTAATCCGACACCTTCCCCAACGTCCCGCGTGGTGAAAAACGGATCAAAAATTCGACCTACATGTTCTTCACTGATTCCCGGCCCATTGTCTCGAATTGTGATTACCGCCTCGTCGCCCCGACCTTCACCCGTCACCTTGATGAATGGTTTCTCATCCCCGTCGAAAGTCTTCCGATCCATTGCATCAATCGCGTTCTGGATCAGGTTGATCAGAACCTGAGTAATCTGGTTCGCGTTCGCCTCAAACACTAATCCAGATTCAATGTCCACTTCAATGCCAACCTTGTCTTTCCACTCGTTAGACAACAAACGAAGCGTCGACGTGACCATGGATTCCACAGATGTTTCCTTTTGAAGCCCAACATCCGGGTGACTAAATCCTCGAAGATCTGACACGATGCCAATCACACGCTCGATTCCCTCCTGAATGTCTTTCAGGACATCGTCAAAATCTGACACATCTTCCGAGTCGAACGAACCTCGGAACTGTTTCAGCATATACATCCCAGACTTGGCAAAGTTCAGCGGATTGTTGATCTCGTGAATGATTCCTGCACTCAGCTTTCCAAGCGAAGCCATCTTTTCAGATTGAACAAGCTGCGTTTCAGTCTCCTTCAACTGCTCCAAGGTCGACTCTAGAATCTGCTTCTGCCGCCCGATCTGCCGCTGATGCTCATAAAGATCAACCAGATTCTTCAACCGAATGTGCATCTCCGTAAGAGAAAAGGGTTTCGCGAGAAAATCGTTCGCGCCTGCGTCGAGCGCCTTGAGTTTGGTTTCCTCATCAGCCCGCGCGGTCAGCAAGATAACGGGAATGTTTTGAGTCGATGTGCGAGCCCGGAGTTCTCGGCAAACTTCAAGGCCATCCTTCTCCGGCATCATCATATCTAAGAGAATGGCATCAGGAAGAAACTGAACGGCTTTGTCCAATGCCTGCTGCCCATCAACAGCATCTAAGACTTGGTAGTGCGAATCCAGTTGCCCCCTCAAGAAAGTCAGCATATCGGGCTCGTCATCCGCCACCAGAACACGCGGCAGCTTGCCATGCCCGCCCCAATCATCGCGATGAGCAAAAGTTTGCTGCGTGGCCAGAGCAGGGAAGAGCTCGGCTCGCCGAAACAATTCTTCCAGCCACTCAGCGGGTTTTTCCTCGACCGCTTGTTCCGTCCCAAGTTCGTCGCCGGCTTGACTCTCTGCGACTGGGCTCACCAGCATGTCGGCTGACAGATCGTCAAATTCTTGAGGTAACGTGATCTCAAAAGTCGTACCACTCCCCTCAACGCTCTCAACCCTCACGGTTCCACCCTGCACCTCGACAAACTCTTTCACCAAAGCCAAGCCAATCCCAGCCCCCCTGTGTTTACGTTGCGTCGAATTGTCAACCTGCCAGAACCGGTCGAAAATAAACGGCACTTTATCGGCTGGGATACCAGCCCCTGTATCGACGACTCGGACTCGGAGCTGCCCGGCATCGTGCTCAGCTTCAATCTTGATCACACCGCCCACACCCGTGAACTTCAACGCGTTGAAGACCAGGTTCAAAAGGACCTTTTCCATCTTATCGCGATCCATGATTCCCGTCGTACAGCCCTCGTCAACCTTAGCAGCCAACTGGATCTTTCTCTTCTCAGCGGCCTGCCGCACCGAGGCAATCATGCCATTCAGAAAGTCTGCGACATCGACTTTTTCCCGACTCACCTCCATGCGACCAGAATCGAGCCTCACCAAGTCGAGGAGATCGTTAATCAACTTCAAGAGGCGCATCCCGTTGGTCTGCATCGTGCGCAACAGCTCGCTCGATTCCCGGCTCCAGTTTGAAGATTGTTGCGCCATCAGCGCATCCATCGGTGTCAGGAGCAAAGTAAGTGGTGTCCGCAATTCGTGGGAGATATTGGCATAGAACTGACTCTTGATCCGATCCATCTCCATCAGTTTCCCATTCTTGGCCTCGAGTTCCTCTTGCTTCTCACTCAACTCCGTTCTCAAGCCGTATTCACTGAATCGAAGTTTCTCATTGAAATAGCTTCCCGTGATACTGAACACCGCGGTCACTATGAGGAAATAAACATTGTTGAAGAAGGTATCTACGTTGCCTACTCCCTTTCCTAAACAAGCCGAAAGGTAGAGCGCCAAACCAATCAAAAACATCCAAACCGTATCGATCAATCGCCAACGCAGGAGGATTCCAGTACCGACGATAACCAAGTTAATACCGGCGTAATAAGACGATTGCCCTCCGTTAGTTTTGTAAATCATGAGCGACATGAAGATCATGGGCAGCGACACCTCGACCAAGCCAAGCGGTCGGTAGTGACGTTTTCCAAATTCCGTCGCGAAGAGAAACCAGACGACACCTAAGAGAACCGAACAGAGGAGCCTGTACCAGAAGAATTCCCCGAGTTGATCATAGTAGACGAAATAGTCCAAAGACGCCCCGAGAGGCATGAAGATCACGCCGAGAATACAAGCAACCCGATTGTTTCGGATGATGACATCACGCTCGCTCGCATGAAACGCAGCCCGCAACTCCGGATCGCCAAAATTTGGCAGCGCCCACCTCATGACGGCTTGCGCACCTCCAAGAACACATTCACTCCGGTTTCATCCGTCCGGACACTGACCGTTTCCGGAGCAGCACCCTCAGGTGAGAGCGCCAGGAACCCATCGTCATCTCGATACACAAGATGCCAATCGACGACAAACTCCATCCAGTGTCGGGATGGATTGTCGGCATGCACATTCGTCGCGATGAGCAATCCGCCGGGAGCCAGAAGCCGATGAAACAAGCCCATCAACCGTTTGCAAATCTTATCGGACAGGTAGTCGAAAAGGCCCGCACAGTACACGACATCGTAACTCGCCAACTCGAATCCACTACCAGGGCGGGCCGCTTCGCGCAGAATTTGATGCACCGACTTAAGCAAGGTTTCCAGACCGGGACTTCGGCCATGCTCCTGCGACAGTTTGTTGAGATTATCCCCTACACTTTGGAGTGTCTCCTCATTGAAATCCAATAACAGAAAATCTGCATTATCGACAATCTCATCCTCTTCCAGAAGGCGCTGAATCTCTTGTGCTGGACCGCAGCCAAGATTAAAGATTCGAGCCCTGCGGCCCGATTGATGAACCCGGGCGATTTCCGCTTTGAGATTTTTCACCAAGTATTCGATTCGATTGCGGTGAGCCAACACGGGGGCCGTGTTAAGAAAGAAAGTGTTGAGCACTTTGGCAAACATCGAACTTCCCTCGTAGGGTTGCCGCAACATCATGTTCACCATTTCGTAATCACCAGCATACCCAAGCGGTTTGTAGAACGTACGCCAACTGAAAGGAGCACAAAGCACCAGTGGATGCAGTTGTCGCTTCACATAGGATCGATGCAAGGGTTGCAGATCTGGGGGCACGGTATCGGCAGCTGTTTCAAACCGCTCGAAAAATTCCTTTACCGTTGGCAAAGCCGGGGCCGCCAACTGGGAGATTACCTCTTCTTCAACCTTCACTCGATCGCCGCCCGGATGAGATCTTACTGCAAATTCGAGCTGTTCCATCCAACGCCGGAAATCAACCAGAAAGCCCTGGAGATCTGATACCACCAGTTTGAAGTTAGGGAGAACTTGATCGGCCTTTTTGCACTCCGCCAAGAAATCGCCAAATTCACTCAGCAAGCGATCTCGCTGATCGACCGGGGAGAACAAGTCGACATCCAACCACGCATCATCAAGGCTCGCTTCGCAGACAAGAAAAATCCCCGTGTTGACCAGATTACTGACCACCGCACGGCCGGAATACACCAAGCGCTGGTTAATGTAGATCTTGAATTCTTGGAGAACCTCAGAGAGCTGGAGGATACTGTAGGGATTGTAGACTTCGAAGACGACCAAGTGCCGAGTCATCCGGACAGGAGTCGCACGGATGTCTACACCCTGGCTGTTACGACAGCTAACAATGCTCTCTTCGTTCTTAGCCTCTTGATTCGTCGTGTCCATCGCTACTTTTCAACTTGGAAATCGCCGCGCTGCCCCTTAGGACTCCATTGCCATACTGTTCCCGCTCAACCCCTTCGCAAGGCTTTAAGAAGTCGAACCAAACACATACTATAGACCGATTCTTGCCCCCTCGCAATTGCGTGTCGCAGTATGCCTCGAAAACCAGATAAGTTTGTTTCCACAACGGCCTCCTCGACCTGCCTCAAATGGACAGTTTCCAGAGCCGTCCTATCGGAATGAATAATCCATAGGTGAACAAGGGTATTCGTGGGCATTGACGGATTTCAGTGCGAAATGTCGCAATAACACCCGATTATTGCAGCACATGTTGACCTGAAACCTGCCAGGTCGGCCCCTAAAGGGCCTCAATCAAGGCAAGAAGAGGGGCCAGATCGGAATCTTTTCTCGCCATAGCAATGATGTCCTTCGGTGTTCCATTGGCCAAGGCCTGCTTGAACAATTCCATCGCGGCCTCGTGTTCTCCGAGCTGGCATTTATAGCAGGCCAGATTGTAGGGAATCAGCATCTCATTAGGAAACCGATCATGCGCCCTAATCAAAGATGACCACGCTTTGTCGAGTCCCCCACCCTCCATTCTTCGAAGGGCATAAGAGTGATTGATCCACGCCCGAACATCTTCTTCAAATTGGTCCAGATGCTGGCAAGCGACCTGAAAGGCTTCGGACCATGAATCCGAAGCGGCACAGACCGACCACCGAAGCGCCAATACGTCTGGATGATTTTGCTCAGAGGCGCTCAGGCACGAAAGCGATTTGGACGCCTCGCCAGAATTGCCGAGACCGAGCCAACCCTCTGCAAATCGAATCTGCCAGCGCCCTTCACGAGAAATGGTTGGGACCCTGGGATGTTTCTTCAAACTCATGAGGTTCCGCGTTCAGCTCAAGACAGCCCCGCCCGACTCGATGAATGCCACAATTCCACCAGCAAGCGCCTAGCCAGAACCCACTTGGTCACGGATCGGCAGGGAGATCTGAGCGCTCCACTTCTCGAGCTCCGACATATCCGGCCCTTCAATGAGGAGTCTCGCTTTGGACTCCGTCCCCGAGTAGCGCAAGAGCACTCTCCCGCCTTTCGGTTTCAATGCACCCTCGGCGGTTGCGACCAAGTCCATCACACCCTCGAGCTTATCAAAGGGAACTTTACTCTTAACGGGAATGTTCGTGACAAGTTGAGGAAAACGGGTCCAGTTCTTGGCAAGCGCCGACAGGGGCTTATCTTGCGCTTTCATGATTCCAAGGATTTGCAGAGCCGCTACCAATCCGTCGCCCGTCGTTCCATGATCGCCAAAAATGAGATGGCCACTCGACTCACCTCCCAAATTGAGTCCTTCCTTCAGCATCAAATCAATCACATGCTTATCTCCGACCGGAGTTCGTTTCACAACACCACCGGCTTTCTGAATTGCCATATCGAGTCCGGCATTACTCATTACCGTGGCGACCACGGTCTTCTTTGCCAAGGTTCCTCGTGCCAACATGTCGAGGCCAGCAATGGCTAGAACATCATCCCCATCAATCAGTTGCCCCTCTTCATCAACTAACAAAACTCGATCGGCATCCCCGTCATGCGAGATTCCCAAGTGCGCGCGATGTTCCCAAACGCGACGACAAATGCTTTCGGGATGCATCGATCCACACTCTTTGTTGATGTTCATTCCATCGGGCTGATCTCCGTAGACAAACACCTCCGCGCCCAATTCACGTAATACACAAGGCGTCGCCTTGTAAGCAGCACCATGGGCACAGTCGACGACAATTCGCATTCCGTCCAAGGTCACACCTCGAGGAAGGGACGACTTGGCATACTCAATGTACCTCCCCAGCGCGTCGTCAATACGTACTGCCTTACCAATCTCTCGAGCACTGGGCCGAATCGACTCGATTTCACCACTGAAGACGAGTCGCTCTACTTGCTGCTCAATTTCGTCGTCGAGCTTAAACCCATCAGGGCGAAAGAACTTGATCCCATTGTCATCGTAAGGATTGTGCGAAGCGGTGATCACAATTCCCGCATCTGCCCGAAGGCTCCGCGTCACATAGGCCACACCCGGGGTTGGCAAAGGACCAATGAAGAGCACATCAACCCCCATGGAGAGAATCCCGGACGAAATCGCATTCTCCAACATGTAGCCGGAGAGGCGGGTATCCTTTCCGATCACAATCTGATGTTTACCGTGCCCCCTCGGAGTGGACTCCATGCGCTTGAAAACATGCGCCGCCGCCCGCCCAAGTTTAAGCGCTGTCTCGGCCGTTACAGGCTCCACATTCGCTCGCCCTCTGACGCCGTCCGTTCCAAAAATCTTCTTCGTTCCGTCTGCCATACTGTCGTTCTTCCGTTCCTTCTACAACTCGTCCGTATCCCGCACAACGCGGACGGTCACTTCTCTGGGCTCTACAAACTCTCCCTGCAATCCCTCTCCAAGCTCCAATTCTAAGGAGGCTCGAAATACGTTGGTAGTGGGACGCTCTAACAGCTCCACAAAGACTCGAACCGAGGAAGAGTCCATTTCTTCCAACACGTTCGATTTTGCCTTTACCTTGACCCGTGCATAAGCGGGATCAAGCTTAAATCGGTTCGTTTCGGCAGCGCTAGTGAGCATGATGATCGGAATCTCTTCATAGACGAAGGTCGCCATCGGCCCTCGTGCCATTCCGTCTTTCCTACTTTCCTCCACCTGCCCAACCCAAAGCGCCACCCACAATACCGTAGCCACTAAGATAGAAGTCACCTTCCACCAGAAATTCCGCATTACCAAGCCATAGATTCTCATCAGACTCAAGACTTGGTCGTTGAAAGTGTGGGCAATCCCGCCTTAGGCGACTCCTTCCTTCCTCGAATACGATCCCATAGGGACTTTCGAGGTCGGGACTCGGAGAACAGGACCGAGGTCAAAAACGATCGCAATTCATCCGGGCTGATGCCCCGAACAAGCTGTCCCCGATAGGCATGAGAAATCATGCCCGTCTCCTCTGAAACAGCTATCAACACCGCATCCGTCTCCTCGCTTAACCCGATCGCCGCTCGATGACGCGTACCGAGTGACTTGTTGAGGTCCTTCCTTCGCGTGAGCGGAAAAATACAAGCTGCCTTCGCGATCTGGTCTCCCCTAATGATCACACCGCCATCGTGGATTGCGTTGTTTGGAAAAAAGATTGTCTCCAACATTTCCGACGTCGCTTCGCAATCGACGACGACACCAGATTCAACAACCTGATCTAGATCAACCGACTGCTCAATCGCAATGAGGGCACCGATCTTTACATCCGCCAAGCGATCCGCAGTTTGAACAATCGTTTCCAAATTCTCACGCTGCTCCCGCACGTTGTAGATACTGGAGAAGTTCCCGATGGTCTCCAACATTCGGCGAATCTCTTGATTGAATAGAATAAGAATCGCGAGAGCCGAGAAAGAGAAAAACTTCTGGAGCAGAAGACTCAGAACCGAGAGATCCATCAGAATCGTGATTGCAAAGAGAGCTAGCAAAGCGAGAAAACCCAAGACAACGGGCCAGCCCCGGGTTCGCCGCACGAACATAAGAATCCAGTAGATTCCCACCGAAAGGATGGCAATCTCTAGAAGTGGTCGCCAGACCAACTGAATAAAGTTCCAATCAAAAATCACTTTGAAGCCCCAATTGCTCGCCACATCCTCACCGATTGAGATGTCTCGAGAACGTCGTGGACACGGAAGATTTTCACATCAGCCGACATTCCCCAACAAACACACGCAAGGCTAGCGGCCAATCGATCGTCTGTCGACTCTGCCCCCAGAATCTTTCCCAGAAACGATTTCCGGGAAACGCCAAGCAAAAGCGGCCTACCGTGCTTTTTAAAGTCCACCAAGTGCCGGAGCAACTCCAAATTGTGATCGACCGTCTTCCCGAACCCTATCCCCACATCGAGCACGATCTGTTCCAGTAAGACGCCATATTTTTCATAACACACGAGTGACTGACGAAAGAATTCAGAGACCTCTGCAACCACATTCGAATAGGCCGGAGCTTGCTGCATCGTTTGCGGCGTTCCCTGCATGTGCATGCTCACATACCCACAACCTGATTCCGCGACCAGATCCAACATCTCTGGCGATTGAGCGGCAGCATTGATATCGTTCACTATGAGAGCCCCAGCCTCAACAGCCAGCCGCGCAACCTCAGCCTTCTGCGTGTCCACCGAGATCACAACATCCTTGTGTTCGGCCAATCGTTCGATCACCGGAATCACCCGCTGACGTTCTACCTCCGGTGAAATCCGAGGGGCCGACGGCCGCGTCGATTCCCCACCGACGTCAATGATATCAGCGCCTTGCGAGCGCATCTCGAGCGCCCGATCAACCGCTCGTTCAGGCTCCAAGAAGCGCCCGCCATCAGAAAAAGAATCGGGAGTCACGTTCAACACGCCCATCACAAGCGGCTGCTCCAGATCCAGGACCCGCTGGCGCCCGATCTTCCAAACCCAGGGTTCCTTGCAAATTGTTTCACTCATCTTCACCCCCTCTTCCAGCAAGGATTCCGTCGAAACTGCCAGCCTCCAAAAAGCCTAAACCCAAGGGCCAGAGTCGCCCGCTTAACAAGACATCATCCCGTCCAAATAGTTCGCGCAATCCAGACACCGACAGGAGCAGGGTTTCAATCTGCTCTGCCACCTCTAATCGTTGAGGCCCACCCGCTTGAGCCTCAACCAGGTAATATTGAAACGTTTCATCACTCAGCCCGGCCGAGGAAACGAGTCGGCCCGGGCTTCGCTTAAGAATGCGTTTGACCCGATACCCGGTTTCCTCCTCCAATTCACGCTGGCAAGCGGATTCAGCACTCTCTCCCCGATCAATCAATCCCGAGGGGAATCCATATTCATAATCCCCGATGGGAATTCGATACTCTTTAGTCACCAGCAGTCTTGTTCCCGCGGCTGTCGACACAAACGGCACGACGACGACCGCCTCTGTCTCCAGTGGGGTTCGCCCTTCCCCTCGACTACAGTAGACCCACTTGACGAGGTGCCCCCGCACATCGACCGCTCGCTCATAGAGCCGCAACCAACCTCCATCAAATAACAACCGACGATTTGCCACGGGAGGAAGAATCGCTTCGCAACCGAACCGAAACCAGGCAAAAGCGACGAAAAATAACAGAAACTGAGGG
The DNA here is from genome assembly GCA_964342405.1 of uncultured Verrucomicrobiota bacterium. Lineage (GTDB taxonomy): Bacteria > Verrucomicrobiota > Verrucomicrobiia > Limisphaerales > AAA164-E04 > UBA2970. The sequence continues at coordinate 27,918 of CAYFGX010000032.1, forward strand.
GAAGGCTCCTAGCGAAGACGAGACAAGGCAGCCACGTAACGTTGAAACCGCGCCGCCTGATCCGCCTCTTGGTTCTCGGAGTAGATTTGCAAGAGGTTGCGACAGAAACGCAGTAAGATGGATCTCGCAGAGACGGGGTTCAAGAACTCATCTCGGTAGCCAAACTGACTTCCACTCAAGAATCGCACGCACTCCGAACGGCTCAAGATCCGGCCCTGATTGAAGACATCGATATAGAATTCCTCCCGCGGCGTTTGATAGCGGCACAAGAAATGTCCGGGCATTCCAATTCCGGTGAGTGGCAATCCAAGTCGAGACGCCAAAAGCAAAAGCAACGAGCTGAGCGAAATCGGGATCCCTAGACGTCGATCAATCACCTTATTAAGGAAGCTGTTCTGCGGGTCATAGTAATCCTCTTCGTTCCCCTCGAGCCCGAGTTCCTCGAACAGATAGTGATTAATCACTGAAAAGGTCCCCTCACCGTCCTCTTCGCCATCCAAGCGCTCACGCAACACCTCGGCAAAACTATCTACCAGAGCCCGGTAGCCCGGCACGCTAATGGAGGGATACTCGGTTTGGGCTAAGAGCCAAAGGCCTCCCTCGAGGTCACTCTCAACCTCGGAACCAACGCAGAATTCCAAGAACGCCCGATCATAGTCACGCTTCTTGAGCTGGGCTTCAACAAGCTCGACTCGCCGACGCACAATCCCGCTCCGTCCCGGCAGCAAGGGCCTCAACCATTCAAGAGCGGACGGCCCATAGCTCACGAGTTGGTCAACGAGAAGTTGCTGCACCGCGGCATCCTCGTCCTCTAGCAGCGTCAACAGCGCCTCCCGCTCAACAGAGCTTAACGCCGAGAATTCTTTGTGCGAGACGGTCGTCATTTACAACACAACCTAAACCTGAAGCGGCCCAAAGCAAAAACCAACCAAAATCTATCGAAGAAAGAAAGGTAACGTGACGCCACCAGATTAGGTCCCAAGCCGATAGGATCCATTAGAATGAATGGAAATTGCATCCAACGTGGCTCGGCTACCCATTCGATCTCTAAGCTGGTCAAAACGTCCTGTCCGCTTGCTATGTAACCCGTTCTCCTGTAAATCCACAGCCATGGCCAACATATCACAGCAACTTCTCGATCGCGCCGTTCGACGGATTCCCGGAGGCGTGAACTCCCCCGTCCGAGCCTTCCGCGCAGTCGGTGGTTCCCCCTTCTTCGTCAATCGAGCCAAAGGGTGCCGAATTTGGGACGTGGACGGGAATGAGCGGATCGACTATGTCGGAACCTGGGGGCCCGCCATCCTGGGCCATGCCCCTGATTCAATCATCACAGCCGTCAAGGAAACGGCCGAGCAAGGGACCAGCTTTGGGATCCCCAACCCGCTCGAGGTCGACATGGCCGAGCTCATTTGTGACAACGTCAAAAGCGTCGATATGGTTCGCATGTGCAACTCGGGCACGGAGGCGACGATGTCTGCGATTCGAGTGGCCCGGGGATTTACCGGACGAGACAAAATCATCAAATTCGAAGGCTGTTATCACGGCCACGTCGACTCGCTTCTCGTCAAGGCCGGTTCAGGAGCTCTCACCTTCGGCAACCCAGACAGCGGAGGTGTCCCGCAAAGCTTCACGGACCACACGATCGTCTTGCCCTTTAATCGCCCTGAAGCGATTGATGCGGCCTTTGAGGCAAACCCAGATCAGATTGCGGGAATCATTCTCGAACCGGTTCCCGCAAACGCCGGCCTCTACCTTCCCAACGAGGGTTTCTTGGAGCACCTGCGAGAAATCACAGCCAAGCATCAATCACTCTTGATTTTCGACGAAGTGATGACCGGCTTCCGACTCGGCTTCGGCGGGGCTCAGGAGCGTTTCGGCATCACGCCAGACTTGAGTTGTTTCGGGAAGATTATCGGGGGCGGGCTCCCCGTGGGCGCCTTCGGTGGCCGCAGCGATGTGATGGAATGCCTCGCCCCGGTCGGCAGCGTCTATCAAGCGGGCACGCTCAGCGGCAACCCCATCGCCATGGCCGCAGGAATCACCGCGCTACGGGAGCTCAGAGAAAACAATCTCTATGAGCTTCTCGAGCAACGGGGACAATTCCTAGAGGATGGCCTCCGAGCAGCTGCCAAAAGAACAAACCAGGAAGTGCAATTCCATCGGACCGGGTCGATGTTCTGCACCTACTTCACATCCCAGTCAGTCACCAATCTCGAAGACGCCATGAGCAGCGATCGCGACAAGTTCTCCAAGTTCTTCCAAGGCATGCTGTCAAAAGGAGTCTACCTGGCACCTTCGCAATTTGAGGCCGGATTCATTTCGACTGCGCACAGCGAGGAAGATCTTCAAAAGACAATCGACGCAGCGTCGGACGTCTTCGCGAGCCTCTGATTCAAGGAACCCCATTATGAGAGTACTCGGACTCGATCACGGGACAGAGCGCATCGGAGTCGCCATCAGCGACGACCTCGGCATGATTGCCCAGCCGGTGGAATTTATCCCCAACCACCCCCCAGCCGGAATTTGGGAAAGACTGCGTGAGATTCTCGCATCGACGCCCTTCGAGCTAATCGTCATCGGAATGCCCCGCAACATGGACGGCAGCTACGGCCCTGCTGCCGAGAAAGTGAAAGCCTTCATGGAAATGTTGCAGGAGGAAATTCAAATCCCTATCAAAACCTGGGATGAACGACTCTCCTCCGCTCAAGCCAATCGCGTCCTCCTCCAGGCCAACGTCTCAAGAAAGAAGCGCAAAGGCAAGGTCGACAAAATGGCCGCTGCAATCATTCTCCAAAGCTATCTCGACAGCGCCCAACTCTAAGGCGTCTGGTGAACACAAGACTCAATCTGCCTCCAGACTCCTCACCTTCAGACCTCATCAAGCTGAAGTTGACTATCGCCTATGACGGCACGCACTATAAGGGCTGGCAGGTTCAACCCACCGGCATCACGGTGCAGCAACGGGTTGAGGAAGCCCTCCGAAAGCTCTTTCCCTCGGTCACTCGGATCCACGGATCCAGTCGAACCGACACGGGCGTTCACGCCCTCGGCATGGTGGCACATGTTGAGTTTCCGAAGCGAGAATTCCGCATGCCCATTCGGAAGGTCGCTCTCGCCGTTAACGCCTTCCTTCCTGAGGATATACGGATCGTCTCAGCCCTGAGGGCGGCCCCCAGTTTCCACGCCCGATTCGATAGTTGTGGCAAACAATACCGCTACCAAATGTGGAACCACCCGGCAGCGAACCCGATCCTGCGCGGACTCACCTGGCACGTCCCTGTAAAATTGTGCCTGCCTCTCATGCGTGAAGCGGCGGCCCATTTTCTCGGCACTCAAGATTTTCGATCTCTAGCCGCGAACCGCGACTATGAAATCGAGGACACGACCCGCACGATCTTTCGATGCGAGGTTCAATCATCGGGCCCCCTTAAAACCATCGTCATTGAGGGCGACGGCTTTCTCTACAAAATGTGCCGAGCGATCGCCGGCACACTCTGTCGCGTTGGCCACGGAAAGATGCCCCCAAGCGATGTTCCGCGAATGCTCCACCTACAAGCTCGCGAATTCGCTGGCATGACGGCCCCTGCCCACGGTTTGACCCTTTGTAAGGTCTACTACTCGCCTCCTCGAAGGGCTCGGGCTGAATCAAAGAAGCCGAAACGCTGACTAAGAAGGGCTCCCCCTCGCTTTTCACTTCGACGAGGGCCGTCATTTTCGCTATGACATTCCCAACCCGAAACTGACTCACGGCAAAGCGGACGCATGAAGACCCTTCTCAAACACTACTTCGCTGATTACGGCATGGTGATTGTCCTTCTGGTCCTTGGCGTTTACTACAGCTGGGTCACCTGGGAACAGCAGCATCCCACAGGCGAAAGCGCAGCCAGAAGCCTCGATCAGATCATTCAGTCCGAGCACCAACCCGGCAGCCAGATTATGATCGTCGCACGAGCCAGTGCAGAGGACCGCGTGTTCAGCGAAACCTTAAGTCAATCCCTTGAGGCGAAAGGCTACCGAATAACAGCCGTTGTGAACGGCGAACCAGGTGACGCGAGACGCGCTCTATCAGCGGCTCAAGAATCGGGCATCCCCATAGACGCCATCGTAGGCAATCAAGTCACGATGAGATGGGCCGTATTCAACGACCTAGCCGACCGATTTCCTGTCACCGCCAAGGCGAAGTTTCATCAACCCAAGAGCTACTATTGGCCCAACTTTCTTAAACAAGAGAATTTGCTCAACGTCGCTAATCAAATCGTTGTGATCGCCATCATCGCCATCGGGATGACGATGGTGATCATCACGGCGGGTATCGACCTGTCAGTGGGAAGCTTTATTGCCCTTTCAGCGGTTATCTGCGCCTGGCTCATTCGCGAGGTCGGCGGGGGGCCATCAGCAAGTCCGATGGCGATGACCGCAAGCTGTTTCGCAGCCATCGCCGCGTGTGGCCTGCTGGGGGCCTTCTCCGGACTAATGATCACTCAGTTTGCGATCCCGCCGTTCATTGTCACCTTGGGGATGATGCTTGTGGGAAGTGGCCTCGCATTCATCATCGCGGATGGCCAATCAATTTATCAAATTCCAGATTCCTTCGTCTGGCTCGGGCGGGGAGCCGATTTTCTCGGCCTTCCCAATGCCGTCTTCTTGATGATCGTTCTCTACGCGATTGCTCATATCGCAATGACCAAGATGAGGATTGGCCGCTACATCTATGCCACCGGGGGCAACGCTATCGCCGCAAAACTCTCAGGAGTCCCGATCAAACGCGTATTGATCACGGTCTACACCACGTGCGGATGTCTAGCCGGCCTTGGCGGAGTCATCACCGCTTCTCAGCTGAAGAGTGGCTCCCCGACCTATGGATTAATGTATGAACTCTATGTCATCGCCGCCGTCGTGGTTGGCGGCACGAGCTTAGCCGGCGGTGAGGGGAAGATTCTCGGCACCTTGATCGGGGCCTTCATCATCGCGGTGATCCAAAACGGCATGAATCTGACCGGCGTCGAAAGTTATACTCAGAAGGTCGTACTTGGACTCGTGATTCTCGGGGCCGTCCTCCTGGATCGGGTGAAAAAGCTCGGCTGGCGAGCCTTCCGCGCCTCCTAATCCTGCACACCTCTGGCAGCCCTATCCTAGCTGCGGGAGCTCCAAAATCCTTCAGGCATTGCACGGCCGTGTGAAATTGCCTAGCTTCAGGCCCATGCAAACAGTTCAACGATTCTCGCCCCCTCAACGTCTCCTACTCGGTCCCGGCCCTAGCGACGCCGCTCCGACCGTTCTCGAGGCCATGTCCGCCCCGTTGCTGGGACATCTTGATCCGGTTTTCGTCTCTATGATGGAGGAGATCAAATCAATGCTCCGGGAGGTATTCCAAACCAAGAATGAGATGACCTTTCCCGTCTCAGGAACCGGCAGTGCCGGAATGGAGTTCTGTTTTGTGAACTTGATAGAACCGGGCGACGAGGTCGTGATTGGGGTCAACGGAGTTTTCGGAACCCGTATGTGCGATGTCGCCGAGCGCTGCGGTGCGAAGGTCCACAAGGTCGAAGCACCCTGGGGCGAGATCATTCGGGCCGAGCAAATCGAAGAGGCCCTGAAAGAGGTCAAACCCAAGCTCGTTGCGATTGTTCATGCCGAGACATCGACTGGAGCCCTCACCCCACTGGAAAAGATCTCGGAACATGTTCACAACGCAGGCGCCCTCTTCTTGGTTGATACCGTGACATCCCTCGGCGGATGCCCCGTTCGCGTCGACGACTGGAAGATCGACGCCATCTACAGCGGCACCCAGAAGTGCCTCAGCTGCCCCCCGGGCTTAGCCCCTGTGTCACTCAGTCCAGCTGCCTTGGAGGTTGCCACCACTCGAAAAACAAAAGTTCAGAGCTGGTATTTGGACGTGAACTTTCTCGCCGCCTACTGGGGAGATACTCGCGTCTACCATCACACAGCACCCATCTCCATGAATTACGCCCTCCATGAATCCCTCCGACTCATCCTTGAGGAGGGACTCGAAGCCCGTTGGAAGCGACATGAAGAGAATCACCTAAAACTCAAGGCCGGGCTCACGGAATTGGGTCTCGGGATCGCTTCACAGGAAGGGCATCAGCTCTGGCAACTCAATGCAGTGACCGTTCCAGACGGCGTGAGTGAAGCGGATGTTCGCGGCAAACTCTTATCCGAACACGGAATCGAAGTCGGGGCGGGACTGGGACCTCTGAAGGGCAAGGTGTGGCGGGTCGGACTGATGGGTGAATCATCCAAGAGCGAGAACGTCGACCGGTTCTTGGCCGCAATGAAATCACTGCTCTAGGGTTAGCGACGCTCGGCTTCTCGCCCAGAGATACTGATCCATGAGTCTCGCCGTCCATGAAGCCTTTCAACATTGCCCGGGATGTGGAGCCCTCGCTGAGGGATTCACATCCCGCAAACGTTTTCTTTGCCCCCACTGTGAGTTCTGCTTCTACTTCAATCCGGCCTGCGCCGTTGCGGCGATCATACTCAATGAGTCATCGGAAGCGTTGTTTATTCGACGTAAACGGATGCCCGCTCAAAACCGATTGAGTCTCCCAGGCGGATTCGTCGACCCGGGAGAGCGTCTCGAGGACGCTTTAGTTCGCGAAACCAAGGAAGAGGTCAATCTCGATATCACCCACTACGAGTTCCTCTGTTCAGCCCCCAATCAATACGTCTACCGCGGCGTCTCCTACGCCGTCACAGACTCCTTCTTCACGGCCCGCGTCGAGTCCTTCATCCCCTTAAGACCGCAAGACTCAGAAGTCGGGGGCATTCAGTTTCTTCCCTTGCGGCCGGCCACATTCGAACAGCTTGCCTTTCCCTCGCTTGCGCACGCCCTCAACCTCTTTCAAGAACAGCGAGGCTGCTGACCTGCATCGCGCCCAGCTTCAAAAAAGAGTGTGCCGGAGCCTCCTCCAACACACTCTTTGCTTTGCTAAGCAGATTCTACAGCTAGGCGAATAGAGCCGAAACAGGTCGTGCCTTAACGAGCTCGCGCGGTTGGTTCAAGTGATTGTAAACGATCGTTTCAGGATCAATGCCAACAGAATGATAAATGGTCGCCAAGAGCTCGCTCGGATGAACGGGATCTTCCAATGGCGCGGACCCGGTTTTGTCGGATTTTCCGTGCACATAACCTCGCTTGATCCCACCTCCAGCGATACAGGCCGTGTAGCAATAAGGCCAGTGATCACGACCGTCATCGCTGTTATTATTGCCTGAAGTACTCACACCCCGCTGCGGACTCCGGCCGAACTCCCCGACCGCCACAACCAATGTGTCATCCAGCATGCCACGTTGATCCAAATCCGTAATCAACCCCGACAAACCACTATCGAGCATGGGACCCGATTGCTTCTTCATGCGATCGGTCAACCCGACATGCACGTCCCAAGAATGGTTGTCCGAGTTGGCCACTTTGGGCCAAATCACTTCAACCACCCTCGTTCCAGCCTCAACCAATCGTCTTGCCAAAAGACAGCTTTGTCCAAACGTGTTTCGACCGTAGAGATTTCGAATGGCTTCAGGTTCCTGTTCGATATCAAACGCGTTGCGTGCTCGCCCCGAGATGATGAGGTTCAAAGCGCGGCTGTAATACTCGTTCAAATTGAACTTCTCGACCGCTTTATCGATATCCGGCATCGCCTCGTTGATCGCGTCTCGAAGTCGAGCTCTTCGTTTCAATCTCGCGGCGAACACCTCGGGCCTCATTTCGAGATCGTCCGTCTTCAGGCGGTCCATCTTCGTCATGTCCATGTCATCGCCGGATGGATAGAGATTGTACGGATCAAAAGCCTTGCCTAAGAAGCCGGCCGTCCCGGCCTTGCCCACCACGTTACTCTCCTGCAGCGGACGTGGCAGCATAACGAACGGCAGCATTGGCTCGGTTGGGGGTTTGAGCCGGATGATATTCGAGCCGAAATTCGGAAAATCTTTCGGGCTAGGTGGCTCCAACTGTCCCGAGGGACTCACCTTATCGGTCGTATAGCCCGTCATCATTTGGTAAATGGCAGCCGTATGATTGAACAAGCCATTCGGCGTGTAGCTCATCGCCCGAATCATGGTCATCTTGTCATTCACCTTTGCCAATTTTGGGAGGATTTCGGTGAACTTCGTACCAGGAATTCGGGTCGAGATAGGCGAGAAAGTGCTGCGCACATTGTCCGGAACATTCTCCTTGGGATCCCAAAGGTCCAAGTGACTCGGACCGCCTTGCAGGTAAACCATGATCACACTCTTGGCCCGACCAAAGCCAGCCCCTCCCGCTACATGAGCGGTTTTGGCCTTCGCTTGCATTTGGAACATGGATCCCAACGTCAACCCTAACATCCCTGATCCTCCAACCCGCAAGAGGTCTCGCCGGGTCATCTTTTGTTGCAGATCACAAAGATCTGTACTGATTTCGCCAGGTAGTCTTATCATGGTTTCACTTTCTTATCGTCTTGGTTTGAGAAAATCAAATCCCTAATGGTTGAAGAGGAAGGCCGGGTTGTTAATCAGGGCCCAGGCTACATCCTGCGCAGCGGTGAGGCGCTGCTTGTCCAATTGTTTCGTGCTGAGCTCAGCAGCTCGACGCAGTTCCCGGAGTCCGGGATCCATGGGAAGAGGTTCTTCGAGGCGCGCCAGTTGTTCCTGCAAGCGTTTCAACTCCGGATCCACCGACCGCTCTTTCTTTGCCTTCTTGAGGCTGGCATTGAGCTCCTTAAGTTTCGGATCAAAGCCTTTGAAGAAACTCAGCAACTCCTTCGCTTGCTCCGCATTACGATCCTCGCGCGCCACTTCGAGGATATCCGTAATTCGGCTTGGAACTCCGAAATCAACCGGTTTGTTACTGGTCGCAACAGAAAGCCGGAAACGCCCGAGGCTATGGACGTTGCTTTGATACTCTTGACGGAGCTTGAAGGTCAGTAAGATCGCTTGGCCGTCACCAATCGGTTTTTGAACCTCAAAAATGGCCTGGTGATCTTCACCCGTCTTGGGCGAAATAGCCCAGCCGTTGTTGGCACCACCTACCTGTCCGTCGACCGCATCCGTGATACTGAACTGATTTTGACTGAAGTCTGCTTTCGCCTTCTCAAGTTTCACCTTTGTCAGTTTTTTAGGATCCGAAACGGGCGCCCAGTAGAGCTCCAATTCCGAGAGCACAAAATTGCCATCCCCTGCCCTTCCCGGGCCTTTCTTCGGGAGGCTTTCGTCCGTCAAGGCTTCAATCTTAACACCAGTAATTCCCTTCAATCGAGTCACGGCCTCGATCTCATACGCTCCTTTCCCGTTCTCTCCCGAGGCGATGACGGAACTGTCCCGCTGAAGAACTAACTTCGCTTTGTTGTCGGCTGAAAGCTTTCGAGGATCAATAGGGCTCCAAGCCGTGGCTTTTTCGGCTGACCCTTCCCACGCGGCCAAGGCTTGGCCAATGTTGTCATTGTAGTCGGCCAGAGCTTTCTCCGCCTCCTGAATACCTTTCAACCGCTTTGCCTCCGCGGCTTCTTCCCGGGGAGCGATCTTAGCTTCGTAAGCCTTCAACGCATCCTTTGCTAAAGCAATATCTCGCTTTCGATCCTTTTCTCGCTGCTGGATCACAGGAGCAATCTGCTCCTCATAAGCAGTCAGATTCTTAACAAGACGTTCGTGATCTGGCTGGATCTCCTTCAGCATTCCAAGCGCAGCCTCAACCTCTTTTTCCTGCGGCAATCGATTTAGAATGCGGAGATAGAGCTCTTCGATGAGTTTGGCATCGTCCCCCTCAGACTTTACCAAGCTCGAGATGGCATTCGTGGGATCACTCACGGCTTGGTCTACCGTTGGCCCACTCACGAGCGCCATAATCGATCCGAGTTGGATATCGTTCGAGCGTTCACATTCGCAAGCACTCTCACGCGCAGGCCGCCCTAGATTGGCCAGAAAGCCGTCATCGAGCTTAACGCCTACATCCGGTAACGCCGATGCCCTGGTTCCCACGGGCACGCCAGGGATCTTCGAATCTGTTCCGGTCGCAAAATAGATCGCATCATAGAGCACTTCCGCTGGGAGGCGCTTTGGCATTGCGTGCGAGAAGTTAATGGCATCGTCTTCATTCCATTCGTGAGTCTTGATACTCAGTTGATATGTCCGCGACTTACAAATGGTCCGCAACAAGTGCTGCACATCAAAACCGCTGGCAATGAAGTCATCGGCCAGCCATTTCAAGAGTTCTGGATTTGTGGGCGGATTCCCTGCCCGAATATCATCAATTGGCTCGATGATTCCAACGCCAAAAAGGTACCCCCAAATCCGATTCACGTAGCTTGTTGCAAAGTATTGATTATCCGAAGAGGTAATCCAAGAAGCCAGGAGTTCTCGCCGGCTCGATTTTTCCGCCTTCTCATAAGAGGCTTGGTAGGGAAATTCTGGAGCGGACACCTTCCCCGTTCGCTGATGCACCACTTCGCCCTGTCCTTTATCGTAAACAACTTCATAGAGAGGCTTACTTCCTTCCACCGCCGTCCCCCCAATGCGTTTATCTTTGCTCTCCGGATCCGCCTTGAAACCGATTTGCGCAAAGAAGGCGGACATCTCGTAGTATTGATCTTGAGTCCAGCGCTCAAAGGGATGATCATGGCACTTGTTGCAATTGAATCGCGTCGCCAAAAAGAGGTGCGTGGTGTTCTCCATTGTCTCTTCAGGGTTGCGTAGGATCTTGTAGTAGGAGGCCGCCGGGTTCTCCCGATTGGAACCGGACGCGGTCAAGACCTTCCGAGCAAACTGGTCATAGGGCGTATTGCTCGCCACTTCCTGACGAATCCATTCTCGGAAGAGAGCGGCCCCCTCAACGCCCAAAAACTTCCGGTTAACCTGGAGGAGATCAGCCCACTTATTGGTCCAATGATCGACGAATTCTTGACTCCCGATTAGTTCATCAACGAGCTCCTCACGCTTTAGACGCGAGTCCCGCCCGTCGGCCATGAAACGCCGGACGTCAACGGCCCGGGGAGGCAGTCCCGTCAGATCCAAGTGCAGACGTCGCAGGAACTCTACATCGGTGCAGAGCTCAGAGGGCAGGATCTTCATTCGTTTCCATTTCTCCGCTGCCAGCTCGTCAACGCGATTAAAGGATTCGGGCTGCTTCCAAACAAATCCCTCGCGGTCCCCCATCACCGTCACCGTGGTTGCGGCATAGGCTCCCTCGAACCGCGCGAGGATAGGCGCTTCTCCACGACGGATCGTGGAAACAATGCCGTCTTCGCCGGTTTCTGCCACTTCACCGTTCCCGGTTTCAATAAAGGCCTCCGCGGTGACGTCTCGTTCGACCCCATTTTGATAGGTGGCAACAATACGCATTTGCTGCTGATCGCCAATGGCATTCACAACGGGATTCTGAGGGAAAACACGAATACTCTTCACTCGACTCGACTCCATGTCGAGCTTGGCTCCCTGCGCGATCCATTGACGGAGGATGTCGTAGTAATCATCACCCGGCTTCGTGCGTTGACCTCCCTCGTGAGGAACGCCGCCCGTCGCCTTCAAAAGCATGAGGCTATCATCGGGAGAAGCAAAATTGATCCGCCGTCCTGCATGATCATCTACAAAAGCCCTGACATCATAAATCGGATCATATCCCCGAAGAGACAGCTTAAATCCGTTCTTTCCATCCTTCGCCCCGTGGCACGTACCTGCATTACAACCCAGGGTCGATATGACCGGCATCACATCGGTGATGTAGTCCGCGTGATACTCTTGATCAAGGCCGGCAACTCGCACATCGACGTCCAGACTTTTGCCCTCAAACTCAACCACGAGTTTCCCTTCCCCATTCTTCTTAGGCCGCACCATGCCGGTTTCAGAGATGTCTACCAAATCGGTCGCCCCTGAGAACGTCACCTTGCGAGTCAAATCCTGGGCAGCGGCACCGTTCACCCAACCACTCACGACCATTTGTGCGTAGGCGTATGGATTCGAGAGATCGACCCGCTGGGGTTCGGCACTGATAGCAAAGATCTCGTCTGGATTCACATCCTCCAATGGGACCGAAATAAAAGCTCGCTGCAAGGCGGCCGTTTCGGAATCGAGCACTCGAACCACCCCATCGCCTCCTGAGACGGCGATTAACTTTCCATTGGGATGAAACGAAACGGAATAGATACCCGTGTCAAAACTTGCACTCGCCAAAAGCCCCACATCTTTGAGCCGATACTCGGCTACCTTTGCCTTCTCTTCCGCCGAGCGACTCGCAACCCGTTTTTGCAGAATCCCAACCAATTCCTTTGAGAGCGTACCATCAAAATCGGAGTGATAAATGTTCACCATCCCTCGACCGTTTAAGCTGCTTCCCGCAACGATCGATTTTCCATCGGGGCTGTAGTCGACTCCGAAAATCCGTCCCGTCATCGAATCAAATTGTCGCATGAGATTGGCGTTGTCCCCAATCACCCGCTTCGACTTGCGGACCATTCGATAAATCTGCGGTTTACCATCGGCTCCCCCAACCAAGATTTCGTCTCGCTCCGGGTGTCTCGCGACAGAGAGAATCCCCCCCTTAAGTGCTCCAGGAGTGATTGAAGTAATGTTGTCGATGAACCGCTCGGTAGCGAACTCGGTCAGCTTTGCCGTCTGGTCACGTCCCACCGAAACGATGTGTTTTCCATCCACCGAAAACACCGTATCCAAAGCCCAATCGTCATGCGCCCCTTGATAAACGACCTCTTCTCCGGTTTTGCTATCAATCGCACGAAGCGTCGTATCCGAACAGCCGAATGCAATATACTTCCCGTCTGGTGACCAACTCGCTCCATACACGGTGTCAAAGGAAACAGGCACGGAGAGACTCAGCTTTTGCTTCGCGACATCCCAAACCTGCACCTCGCCCATTCGAGCAGGCAAACCACCAGTCACTGCCAAGCGTTTGCCATCCGGAGAAAAACGAACCGATTCGATTCGAGCGGAGAGTCCAATGAAACGCCCCACCAAACCACTTCCGTCTGCTCGGTGAATCAGCACTTCATGAAATCCGGCCACGGCGAGTAGCTGACCATCCGGTGAGTAATCTAGAGATGTGACCACCGGCGGAAGCTTATATACCGGAGGATGGTCCGCATCATAGTGGCGCTTTACGTTTGCCGGAGTATCGTCAATCGCCCCTTGCGCGATCCAATCTCGAATCAAAGCGATCTCCAGATCAGCAAGTGGCTCTCCTTTTTGAGGCATCTCCGCTTCGCCATTCACCGGGGTGATGAGCTCCATCAGGTAACTCTGGGCGGGATTTCCAGGAATCACCGCCTTCAGCTCGCTTTCGCCGCCCGCGAGAAGAGAGTCGAAGTCGGTCATGACGTAGGAACCACGAGCCTTGGCCGGCTGATGGCATCCATGACAATCCGCCTGAAAGATAGGCCTAATTTGCTGGTAATAGCTGACCGATCCGCCTGCAACTCCCTCCGAATCCGTCTGTGCAACTCCCGTCAGCCCTCCCAGCGACAGCCCTCCTAACAGCAAAGCAAAGAACCCTCTTCTCCGTAGATCAAATTTAACCGTCATCACATAAAATCCGTGGTTCCAGACAAAACACTCCAAAACGAGAGTACAGCTCTGTCAAAATTCGGTTGAGATTCAGAAATCAAATCACACTCATGCCCCCTTGTCCATGCGCAATCAAAAAGGCTCAGCGTCTTGACCTAGAGTCCACCCGATCCCCCTGCGGGCTCCCAACGCGGCGAGAACTCCAAACGAGCGCCGGCCTCCGCAATCCGCTCTCAATACTGGACAGAGCGTCTGTCGATCGGCTTTAATGGCCCCAACACGAGGTCCAGACTACGGCCGGCAGCGGTAGTCATCTCGGACACTGAGGACCTGGAAATAGATCAGATCATGAGAATTCATCCCGTCATCACCAAACTTTCGATCCTCACAACAACTCTACTCGTGGTCGGGTTCGGCTGCGCCACGTTCGAAGGCACCAACTGGGACGAGCGAGTCGGCTCCTACACGATCGCCGATGCCAAAACGGAACTCGGCAGCCCTAATGAGACCGAAGACACGGCGGACGGCGGCGTACTCGCCACTTGGATCCAAAGATCAACGTATCGGGCCACCGAGAGCTACGTCACAGGAACGTCTTACGATCCCCGTACCGACGATCAAACTGGCATTCAACACGCCCCGCAACCGACGACTGCTGCCGCCACAAGCCTGAATCTGATCTTCAATGATGAAGGGATTCTGTCCGGTTGGAGTACTTCTTCGCGGTAGATCTTGAACGCCACTTCCGACGAACGCTGGCGTCTCTGGATTGATACCGGCGGAACCTTCACGGATTGCCTTGCCGTCAGTCCGAACGGCCAGCTGCATCGTCTCAAAGTCTTGTCATCAGGCTGCCTGAGGGCAGAAATCTCCCCGACCGAAAAGCCGGACACGTATCATCTAAGTTCATCGTGGACAGCTCCCGAGGGATTCCTCAACGGGACGCACCTAACCTTAATCGCCGACTCCGACGGCCACCGAAGAGTCGTTCAACACCAAGCGTCCGCCCAACGAATCGTTCTCGACCAACCACTTTCATCCTCGATTCAACGCGCCCGAGTTGAGTTTCGCTTTGACGAGGAAGCCCCGATTGTCGCGGCTCGGCTCGCGACTCAAACACCGTTCTCCGAACCTCTGCCTTCCATAGAGATGCGTCTAGCAACGACCAAAGGCACCAACGCACTCCTCGAACGAAAAGGAAGTCGCACCGCCTTCCTGGTGACGCAAGGTTTCGCGGATCTACTCGCCATCGGCACCCAACAACGGCCCGACCTTTTCACCCTCAACATCGAGAAACCAGCCCCGCTCTACGACACCGTGGTCGAGATTGACGAGAGAGTGACGGCCGATGGCAGAATTCGGAAGGCCCTTGATCTGGGAATGATGGGTTCGATCGTGGATGAGTTAAAACGTTCGGGCACCGAATCCATCGCTATCGCACTTCTTCATGCAACACAGAATCCAGAGCATGAAATCCAACTACGAGATGCCCTCAAGGCAGCTGGCTTTACTCATGTCTCGACATCCCACGAGCTGGCGGGATTAATCAAGATTCTCCCTCGAGCGGAAACAGCGGTCGTGAACGCCTACCTCGCCCCGCTGATGGAAACCTATGCATCTCGAGTGTCGTCAGCATTATCAGACGGAGACCTTCACCTCATGACAAGCGCCGGGGGCTTGGAAATCCACACCAAGTTTCGCCCGAAAGACAGCCTGTTGAGTGGCCCCGCTGGCGGTGTCGTGGGAGCAGCCGTGACTGGACAGGAGCTCAGTGAGCGTAAACTCGTCGCCTTCGACATGGGCGGAACGAGCACGGATGTTTCGCGCTTCGACCAACACTTCGACTATCAGTTCGAACATCGCGTCGGATCCGCTCGACTGATGGCGCCAGCACTGCGCATCGAAACGGTCGCTGCGGGTGGCGGCTCCATTTGCGGCTACTCCCCGCAAGGTCTCTTCGTCGGTCCCGAAAGCGCGGGCGCATCCCCTGGCCCAGCCTGCTACGGAGCTGAAGGTCCCTTGACCCTTACCGACATCAATCTCTTGCTCGGCAGGATGGACCCAACCCAGTTCGGTATTCCGATTGCCGTTGACGCATCTCGAGACGCCTTCCAAGCGACAATCGAAAAGATCGTCGCGGCAGGCCATCCCAAACCGGATGAAATGGAGTTGCTTGATGGGTTTCTCAATATTGCCAATGAGCGGATGGCTGACACCATTCGCGAAATCTCGTTGCGTGAGGGTTACGCCCCGTCCGATTACACGCTCGTGGCTTTTGGGGGCGCCGGCGGACTCCACGCTTGCCAGGTCGCGGAGAGGCTCGAGATCAATCGGATTCTGTTTCCTGACAACGCTGGCCTTCTGAGTGCCCATGGACTCCGGCATGCTCGCCATGAGCAATTCGCTCAATCGCAAATTCTGCAACCGCTTGATGAAGTGACCTCAGATCTTCCGGAACGAATCTCGGATCTGGAAGCTCAGGCTCAAGCCCAACTCAGAGCGCTCGACCTCGCCGATCAAGAGTTCGAAATCACCCGTCGCATTCTCAAACTCAGATTCATCGGACAAGAGGCAAGCGAAGAGATCGAATATGAGTCAGAATCCTCCGTTCGGAAGGCATTCCTCGACCGATATCGACAGGTGTTCGGCTACGCGCCCGAAGGCAAGCCGATCGAACTGGTCTCAATTCACGTAACGGCGGGTAGCAAAACACCGGCACTCGCATCCCAAACAAGAAAACTCAACCGACACAAACCGGAGCCGCTGAAGACTCTCCCGGCACTCATTGGAAACTCCGAAATCTCCGTCTTTTCCCGCGACATTCTTGTAAGCGGCGACGCGGTTACTGGCCCGGCAATTATTCAAGATCCTTACGCAACGATCTACATCGCCCCTCATTGGGAAGCAAGCGTCTCCGAGACACGAACACTAATCCTTTCCCGCTCACAATCAGAAGTAGACGCCGGCCCAATTCCCCAGAACCAACTCGTCGAAGAGGAACTCTTCACCCACCGTTTCGAGAATCTCGTCAATGAAATGGGCTCCCAACTAGAGCGAACTGCGGTGTCAACAAACGTGAAGGACCGGCTCGATTTTTCCTGTGCCCTTCTCGATGCTGATGGCGAACTCATCGCGAATGCACCCCACATTCCCGTCCACCTCGGCGCCCTCGGCAAGTGCACGCGAACCGTCGCCGAATACTTTGACCTGAAGCCCGAAGACGTCATTGTCACGAATCATCCGGGTTTTGGCGGCTCGCATCTCCCCGACGTGACCCTCATCAGCCCAGTTTTCGACAGCACCCACACCCTGGTTGGCTACGTCGCCAACCGTGCCCACCACGCGGAACTCGGAGGCATTCGTCCCGGTTCCATGCCGCCAAACGCCAAAAACCTGGAAGAAGAAGGAGTCGTCATTCCTCCGAGCTACCTCTATCGAGCTGGACGAGCCCAGTGGGAACAGATCAGGACCACGCTCACACAAGCTGCCTACCCAACCCGCGCGCTCGAAGACAATCTCGCCGACCTCCGCGCACAATCCGCTGCCAATCTCAAGGGCGTGACCACCCTGCAGTCCCTTTGCCAAACTTACGGTTCAGACACGATCCGACACCAAATGGCGCAACTCAAACAACGCGCCGCTCGCGCTACCCTGACTGCCCTGGAGAAAAAAGTCACCTCCGATGGCCAAGCAACAGAGCAACTTGATGACGGGACCCGCATTCACGTTGAGATCGCTAAAAAAGCAAACGGCCTTCGAATCGATTTTAAGGGCACCGCGCCGCAACATCCCGAGAATTTCAACGCGAATCCAGGAATCGTGCAAAGCGCCGTGATCTATGTGATTCGACTCCTCGTGGACCAATCCCTCCCACTCAACGAAGGCCTCATGGAGCCGATCGAGCTTCGACTGCCAACCTGTTTTCTCAATCCCCACTTTCCGAGCCAGGCAAAGGAATGCCCCGCAGTCGTCGCTGGCAATGTTGAGACCTCACAGCGAGTCGTCGACGCCCTCATACGGGCACTGGACTTGGCCGCGTGCAGCCAAGGCACCATGAACAATCTGATCTTTGGCAACGAATCTGTCAGCTACTACGAAACCATCGCTGGAGGAGCCGGAGCCGGCCCAGGTTATCACGGAGCAAGCGCCGTCCACACTCACATGACCAATACGGGGATCACGGACCCTGAAATCCTTGAGCAACGCTACCCTGTTCTGCTCCACCAGTTCTCCGTGCGCAGCGGAAGCGGAGGAGAGGGCGAATTCCGAGGAGGTTGTGGCACGATCCGAGAGCTTGAGTTCCTTGAACCCGTCCAGGTTTCTCTCCTGACGCAGCACCGAAACAATCCGCCCTACGGTGCCCATGGCGGTGGGCCCGGGGCTTCGGGCAAACAATTTATCCAGAGAGCGAATGGAACAGTGGAAGCACTCGAGTCAACCGCTTACCCGCACTTGGCTACTGGAGATCGTCTGGTTATCCAGACACCTGGCGGCGGTGCTTGGGGAAGTCTAGTTTCGCGGTAGTCCAACCAACCGAGAGGTTGAACCGAAGAGAAATCCAAGCATCGAAAAGGATCTGCCTTGCCCAGGGCTTCAAACCGAGCGATCTTCTCCGTCAACAAAGAACTCCAAACAAGAGCGCATGGCTGAAAAACGACTGACTCTGGGAGAGATTTGGAGCTACCGAAGCGTAGAGCGCAAAGCCTTCTTCTGGTGCCTCCTCACCCTCAGCTTTGGCTACCTTGCATTCTTCCTGGGCGGAGGCGCAGAGCGACGATCCGACTGGCTCAGCCTCGCCCCGCTTGGGGTTTTCGCAGGCAGCCTGATCCTCGTGCACTTGACCTTTATCCTGGGGCGGTTTCAGGGCGATCCGGGAATCACGATTCCGGTGGTCTTCTTGGGAGGACTTGGATTGCTGGCCCAATTCCGCATGGGTCTCTTTGACTTTGAACACCCGGAACGCTTGTCCCACTTTGCTTACCCGATCGGCATCATCATGATGCTATTGATCGCCACGCTTCTCAAACGAGAGAGATACCGTTGGCTTCTTCATCTCAGTTGGATTTGCGGCCTCGGGGCCCTTGGGATTGTGGCCGCGCTCCTTGCTACCGGTAGTCGCTTCAGAGGGGCGCTCTACGCGAGCGGAAACATGACCCCCACAGAGTTCATTAAAGTATTTGTGGTCGTCTTCCTTGCAGGGCAACTGGCCGCTATTTGCCAAACCGGAAAGAAGAAGAAGAAAAACGCCCCATCCGATTTCCGTGCCCTGATTCCAATCAGCCTCTTTTTCGGAGTCTTGTTCCCCCTCCTTTTGTGGCAGCGAGATTTGGGCATGATTGCGATCTTAGGGGGACTCGGCGTTGTGATGGTCTTCGCCAGCACCGGAAAATGGATCTATGTCCTAGGCGCAATCGGGCTCGCCGGCGTGGGGGCCATCGGGGCCTACGAGTTTTTTCTCCATAGCCAAAAACGTTTTCAAGTTTGGCTCGATCCGTTCTTCGACCCTACCGGAGCGAGCTGGCAACTCTTGCAGGGCCTCTCGGGCATGTTCTCAGGAGGCCTCTGGGGAGCCGGTTTCGGAGCTGGAAATCCGGAGCGAATCCCAATCGCTGCCTCTGATTTCATCTATGCGGTGATCGGTGAAGAACTGGGCTACGCGGGGTGCATCATCGTGATCCTTCTTTTCCTAGCTTTCTTTAACCGCTCCTATCGCGTCGCAAAAGTCACTAGCGATCCTTTCGGAGCGCTCTTGATTATCGGACTCACGACAACGATTGCCCTGCAAACCTTCCTGAACATCGGGGGCGTCACAAAATCGGTTCCCTTAACGGGCATCCCCCTCCCTTTCATCAGTCATGGCGGATCGAGCTTGATCACGATGTTTATCTGTTTGGGACTCATCCTTTCGATCGCAGACAGCACTCAGCCACAGATCGAACGAGCGAGCGCCAAAAAAAAACGCAAACAGACCTAGACTGCGAGCGAGCCTCCTCAACCAGCGATCAGAAGGTCCAGTTCGCGCCGAGAAAAAAGAACAAGTTATTGATACCCCGATTCGAACGCGTGATTCCTGCATTCGAAATATGGGCAAAGCGAACCTGGGCGGACCACGAAAGCTTCGAGGATTGCAGCCACTCGAAACCGGCTCCAGCTTGCTGATAAAACTCAAAAACCGACCCGAGACTAGGGCTGCCCACATCCGTCAGCATCATTCCCGCCGCCCCTTCCAGGAAGGGGCGAAATCGCTCCCAATAGCTAAAGCGATATTTCAAGACAGGCGTCATCCCCACAATATACGCCCCTTCGGGGTCGAACTGACCACCAACCATCAATTCATTGAAGATCCCAATCTCTCCCCGAAGCCACGTCTCAGGGAAGTAGACCTTGTTTCGCCACCAACCGTAGTGGACTTTCGACAAGGCAAAATGATGATCTAGATCCGATCCGAACACCTTCATCCCGAGTCCTCCTCCAATGGCTGCACCGGCCTCAGAATGCCATTGTTTCACACCTGTGGAAGCCTCGGTCACTTCGTGCAATCGCACTTCGTCGGCCACACCAGTGAAGCCGAATATCAACCAGGACCAACACCCAACAACACAAACCTGCCACGCCCGGAAAATCAGCGCGACCGCCATTCGCCTACCAATCAAACCTTTCATCATCGGACACCATCACGTCTCAACAGTGCAGAGGCTCGCTGCCCACACCATTACTATATAAATATTGAATCAAGCCCGAAAAATTTTGGCAAGTCGTTCTCTGCCCTTCGAACATACAACGGCGATTCTAAGGGAATTCTTCGTGGGCCGTTACACTTAGAATGCCCACAAGTCAGACAAAGCCTCAGAGTGGCCGGCGCAAGGGACCTCATCGCGCCTTCACACTGATCGAACTACTCGTCGTTGTTGGGATTATCGGGATCCTTGCCAGCCTCCTGCTATCAACCCTATCTAGAGCCAAAAACAAAGCGAAACAGATTCAGTGCCAGTCCCGCCTCCGACAGCTTTGCTTGTCCAGCGAGATGTACCGTATGGACAATCGCCAGCGTTTCATGGCCTGGTGGTGGGAATATCACCTGGCTCCCTACGCGCCTTCGGAGCTCGTTCGCCACGTGCCAGGCGTCGACTCACGGTTCTATGCAATCTTCGAGTGCACTGGACCACTCCGCTACTACAAGAGCTTAAAGTGGTCTATATCGACAGCTACCTTCGAAGGCAGTTCGCCAACATTCACCAATATCCGTTGGCCTGTTCGCTTCGGCTACAATAGGGTCGGGCTTGGCTGGATACCAAACACAGAAGAAGGCTACAGCGCCAGCGATCACAGCACGGGACTTTGGAACCTTCCGGAGTCTCTGGTCCGCACCCCGTCAAACTGCATTCAGTTCGGCGATTCAACGGAACTCCTTAGAGCCCTTCCCAACTCCAAAGTCACACCACGCCCCGTTTCTACAGGAGGGCGTCACGGGGGGCGTTCCGTCATGGCCTTCGTCGATGGCCACGTCGAATCAGGACCCTGGGAATCTTGGCGACGTCCGACAGTCGAGGCTCGAAGGCGGTGGAGCCACAGAAACGAACATCATCCGGAAATGCAGCTCGTCGCTCGATTCTGAACGAAAGCAACTGCCCAAGATTCCTAGCGGGATACGAGCCCGGCTTCCAAACGAGGAAACCAAGCCGAATCTGATGGCGTGCGCTCGTGCGGTATAGAACTGTTTCGACAGCACTTGCCACGCAGCCCCTCGGCGCGACGGGACTACTCAGCCTGTGAACGCGAAGCAAAGAGCCCCTTGATATCCTCTAACACCAAGTATCCAGCTGGAACCAGGAGGAGAGAGATCGTGGTGGCAAAAACCACACCAAAGGCCAATGATGTCGCCATCGGGATGAGGAATTTCGCCTGCACACTCTCCTCCAGAATCAAGGGCACCAGCCCGACAAAGGTTGTCAGCGAAGTGAGCAAGATCGGCCGGAATCGAGCGACACCAGCCTGTCTCACCGCATCGATCAATTTACCACCGCGATCCCGAAAGCGATTGATGTAAACCACCATCACCAAGTTGTCGTTCACCACCACCCCGGAGAGTGCGACGATTCCGAACATCGAGAGAATCGTCAAATCCATGTTCATAATCACGTGCCCCCAAACAGCTCCGACAAGCCCAAAAGGAATCGCCGACATCACAATGAAGGGTTGTAGATACGAACGAAAGGGAATCGCCAAGAGAGCATAGATGATCAAGAGGGCCAAGGGGTAACCGCTCAACATTCCCTCCATCGTCTCCGCTTGCTCACGCTGTTCTCCTTCCCAGGTGTAGAACACGCCCGGATAGTTTTCCGAGAGCGTCGATAGGAAGGACTTCTCTAGATCAGCGATCACTTCGTTTGCATTCGCCTGGGAAACATCGACGTCGGCTGTCACATTGATAGCCCGCGAGCGATCCACTCGTTTGATAGAAGAAAATCCCCGCCCCATATCCACTTCAGCCACCTCGTAGAAAGGAACTTCCACTCCCTTTGGAGTTCGGATTCTCATATCCTCAAGGTCACCAAGCGAGCGTCGTTCTCCTTCGGGATAACGCACCATGACTCGAACCTCATCTCGTCCCCGCTGAATTCGCTGGGCTTCTTCGCCATAAAACGCCTGCCGCACTTGTCGGCCCAGATCCAGCTGAGAAAGCCCCAAACCTTCCGCAGCCGATTTGATTCCTAGTTTCACCTCTCGCTTACCATCACGAAAAGAATCGGAAATATCGATCACCCCAGTGTAAGAGCGAAGCTTCTGTTTGAGGGCATCTGCTGCTTCGCGAAGCCGCTCAAAATCACTCCCGACAAGCTGGATATTGATCGCTTCCCCTGATGAGAAAATCGAAGCCGTAAACATCAGCTCCGTGGCTCCAGGCACGTCTCCCGTCAATTCACGCCACTCATTGGCGAGCTCGATACTGCTACTCCCCTCTCGGCTCTCCGATGCTTGAAGCTCAATGTGTACTTCCCCCAGATGAGCACTCGAAAAGTCGGCTACAAAATTACCCGCACCCTCCTGTTGTGTTTTGTTAAAGGGCTGTTGCCCGACCGATGAAAGAATGTGCCGAAACACACTTTTCCCTCCCTCCTTCTGGTCTCCATCAATCCGATCACGAAGAGCCAGAGCACTGGCTTCAATCTGTTCCACTGCCTTCCGGGTCACGCTGGCCGGCGTTCCAAGAGGCATGGTCAAGATGGCGGCCATATTGTCTCCTTCGACAGGTGGAAAGAATTGAAATTTAATCCAACCACCTCCGACAAGCCCCATCGTTACAATCATCACCCCGACCGCCGTGGCGACGGTGAGATATCGCCACCGCAAAGCCTGCCCCAAAAGCGGTTGATAGAATTTCTGTATAAACTGATCCAAGCGTCGAGCAAAACGTGCCTGAAGCCGCTCCCAGGCTCCCTTCAAGGTCCCAGCCCGCTCCGCTTGCTTCGCTTTCCAATGACTCAGATGGTTGGGCAGAACCAATAGCGATTCAATCAACGAGAACAACAAGGTCGGGATCACCACGGCCGGAATCACTTTCATTACCTTGCCAGTACTCCCCGGAACCATGAGCAAAGGAAGAAAGGCAGCAACCGTTGTGAGAACAGCAAATATCACGGGTTTGCTCACCTCCTGAGCCCCTCGAATCGCTGCACTCTTCTTATCTTCTTCACGCTCTTGGTGAGCGTGGATGTTCTCACTCACAATGATTGCATCATCCACCACAATCCCCAGAACCAAAATAAAGGCAAAGAGCGAGAGGAGATTAATACTGACATCCAACCAGGGCATCACCCAGAGCGTCCCCAGGAAGGACACGGCCAATCCGAAACTGACCCAGAGCGCAAGATTCAAACGAAGGAACAGAGCGAGCGTGAGAAAGACCAGCAAAAGTCCATACATACCGTTTTTAGCCAGGAGCTGTTGACGACTTTTCAAATAGGACGAGTCATCCTGCCACGTCGTGATCAGCATGCCTTCAGGCACCCGGGACTTCATCTCGTCGACAAACTTGTAGACCGTTTCAGAAACATCGAGCGCGTTCTGATCTCCAACTCTAAAAACCTGGATGAGCACCGAGCGCATTCCATCAAATCGCCCTTCCTTGTCCGTCTCCGCAAAGCCGTCGACCACATTTGCTACATCTCGCAAGTAAAGTTGTGTCCCATCTGGTCTTGTGCGCAGAAGAATGTTTCCAAACTCTTCGCCCTCGTACGCCTGCCCCTTGGTTCGAAGGAGAATCTCTCCCCCTTCGGTTTTCACAGCGCCACCCGGAAGGTCGAGCGAACTTCGTCTGACAGCCGACGCAATCTCATCGAACGTCAGTCCGTACTTACGCATGGTTTGCTCCGACACCTCGATCGACACTTCGTAGGGACGCACGTTGCCGAGCTCGACTTGCGTGATGTCAGGCAAGGACACCAGTTCATCACGCACCTGCTCTCCGAACCTCTTCATTGAGGCCTCATCCAGGGGACCCGCAATGGCGATGTTGATCACCTGCTTACGGATCATGATCTCCTGAATCACGGGTTTCTCTGCTTCCTCGGGAAACGTGTCGATTGCGTCGACTCGGGTCTTGATCTCATCCAAAGCCTTGGAGGCATCGGCATTGGGTAGGAGTTTAACCATCACGCTGCCGTTGCCCTCCCGAGCGGTCGAGGTGATTTGCTTGATTCCCTCCAAGCCTTGGATCGCTTCTTCGATGCGAATACAAACCCCTTCTTCAACCTCCTCGGGTGCAGCACCCAAATACTGGACATCCACGGACACCATTCCGGAATCCACCTCAGGAAACACCTCACGCTTGATCGAGCCGATGGACATCAGCCCGGCCAACATGATGAAGATCACCAAGAGATTGGCAGCTACGCCATTGCGAACAAACCACTGAACGACCCCATTCATTCTGTCGCTCCTTCGGTCGCAATTACAGGCTTCACATCACGCCCATCCTGAGGAATATCTACTGCAGAAACACACAGCTGATCCCCCACTTCGAACCCTCCCGCGATCACTGCTGCATTGCGATCGGTTCGCAGAATATCAAGAGGTCGGATACGTAACTTATTATTCGCATCCACAGCCAAGGCACGCTCACTCTCCCACAGCTTCGCCCGTGGGACGACATAGACGCCCTTCGCCGTTCGCCCTTCGATCTCCGCCTCGACGAACATCCCTACCTTCAGCGGTGGAGCATCTGTGGTCGCGCCACCTCGATAAGGATCATCGACCGAAACGATCACGGATGACATTCTAGATTGAACATCCACTTCACCGCCTACGCGCACCACATTCCCATACCAACGATGTTCATGGCGACCCAAGCGACCTATCAACGTGACGCGAGTCGGCTTCTGCTCGAAAGCTTCCCGCGTACGCTCAGCCGGCAAATCCAAGAATTCAAAATCTGCAAGCGGCAGCGGAAGGCTGACCTCAACAGTCTCCACCCCAAAGACCGCTGCAAGCTGCTCGCCACGCCGCACAAACTGCCCCGGATCAACTGTCGCTGAGCTCACCCGTCCATCAAATGGAGCCACGATTCTCGTGCGCTCCAGATCCAACTCCGCCTTCGCCAAATCCGCTTCGGCCGCAGCCAGGGAAGCGCGAGCCTCCATCAACTGGGGCTCTCGAAGAAGCAACGGGGAAGCCGCATCTCGACGACCCAACTCCTCCCAATCCTCGGCGGCAATTTTCGCCTCCGCTTCAGCCGTCGCCAGCCGTAGTTTGGCAGCAGCCACCTGAGAATTCGCTCTTGTCACGGCCAGCTTGTAGTCGCGCTCATCAAGCTGCACAAGAAGATCTCCTCTCGAGAAAAAGCCCCCTTTCTTGAGTGCCGGATTCACCTCTAATGCCTGGCCATCCACCTGCGAAACCAGCCTCACACTCGTCGCCGCCTCGACCGTTCCCTGACTCCGAATCACGAATGGATAGTCCACCCGCTCAAGTGAGCGCACTTCCACCGTCGGCGGCGTGCTCACGACGGGGCTCGGCTCCGCCGTCCGTCGAAACTTGATCATCAAACCGAACGCAAACACGCTGCCTACCACGACCAAGAGCGGCAGTCCGATCTTTCCCAACTTATCCATGAATCCAATTCCCCCACCGTTTCATTTCCGTCACCTTTCCATTTGAAGATCCGTCCCAGCCTCAGTACCTCCACCCAAGGCCAAATACAGATCTACTCGATTGTTTAATCTCGCCTGACGCACCGCGATCAGTTGGGTTCCGTCAGAGAGTGAGCGCCGCTGCGACTCGAGAACGTTAATCAACTCTTCGAGCCCCGATTCATAGCGGCGATTTGCCAAGGCCAGAGCCGATTCCGATTGAGCAGCCGCCGCCCCGACAAACCCTTCTCGCTCTCTAAGGAAAGCTTCACTGGCGAGGCTAAACTCCACTTCGCCAAAAGCCTGCAACACGGCTCCGACATACTGAGCTACGGCTTCCTTCACACGTCCCTTCGACAGATCCACCCCGGCTCGAAGGCGCCCACCCTGAAAAATAGGCTGGGCCAGATTTCCCGCTAGAGTCCAAACACTGAAGTCCGTATCCAACAAATCCTGCAACTCGGCCGTACTCGTTCCGGTCGAACCAGAGAGGCTGATTTGGGGAAACAGGGATGCTTTCGATTCGCGCAAACGTTGATCCGCGGCCGCCAAACGCCGCTCGGCTGCAACTAAATCAGGTCGCCGAGTCATGAGGCTCGAAGGAATTCCAGCCGCAACCCCTCCGACCAGCGAAGGCAGAACCTCCTCTGTCTCTAGTTTTCCCGCGGGATACCTTCCCAACAAGAGCTCCAGCTGTTGCACCACCTGCAAGACTTGCTGACGTCGTTCGACAACAAGCGCCTTAGCCGACTCCGAACTGTTGACCGCGAGCTGATATTCAAGAGCCGATCGAAGTCCTTCCTCGTAGCGGGACTGAATCTTAGCAGCCGTATCTGCAAAACTCGCCGCTGATCGTTCTGCCAGACTGAGCTGCTGACGGGCAGCAATGACATTGATCCACGCCTTGCTAACCTGAGCAGCTAAAGACAAGCGACGCATCTCATAGTCGGCCTGGGCCGCCTCTTGGTCAGCCATGGCGGCCCGCTTCGAAGCTCTCGCTCGGCCCCACAGATCTAGTTCCCAGTTCGTGGCCAAAGAGAGGCCATAAGTAGTGGCCTGTGTACTCAGTACATTACTCGTGCTTCCCGGAATCGGGAATCCAATGAAGTTCTGTTTTCGACGACTTCCGTCCAAGCCCGCACTGACCGACGGATAAAGATTAGCTCCCGCAATCCGAGTCGAAGCGGCTGCTGATTCAACCCGGGCAGTCATCGCGGAAAGATCAGGATTAGAGTCAAAGGCCTCAATCAGAAGGCTCTCCAGCTCAGACGATGAGAAAGCCTCCCACCAGACGGTTTCCGTGCCCCCGACACTGCCCCCAGTAGCCCGCCATTCGGCCGGCACCTCAAGCTGCTCGGGAGGGAGACTCTTCTTTGCTGGAGCCACACAACTCACAGCCATCACCACCATAAACAAAACTGTCCCCTGAAAAAACTTCAACGCGCTCTCCTTTTCTTCGCCGCTTCGGCGCTCATCCCAGCAGCACAAAACGTCACCAACTGCCCCACGACCTCATCCACATCATTCGGCTTACAAACGCCTTCGGACCAAAGCGCCGGGCGTTGACTGTCGCAAAGAGTCAAACTCATCGCCCCTAAAACAAAATGAAGCCGCCAAAAGTAATCCTTTTTCTTCACCTCCGGCAACGCCTGTCGAAAGGCGTGAGAGAATTTGACAAACAATGCCTCGAACCGAGATTTCAGCATCGCCTGCACCGACTCGTTCGGTTCCGCAAACATTCGCCCAACTAACCGAATAAAGTGATTCCCAGCAGTCGTCTCCCGACTCATCTTGACCGCCGGAGCAATGAGAGAATAGAGCACATCTTCGAGTGGCACCGGACTGCCAAGCTTGGCAGCCTTAGCCTCGAATCCCTCAAGCAGCTCAAGTCGTTCACCATTGAGCGGCGTGAGCCGGCGAGAGAGCACCTGCTCGATCAACGCCTCTTTCGAGCCAAAGTGATAGTGGATCGAAGCGACATTGACTCCCGCCTCCTGAACGACCTGGCGGACGGACACCTCGCCGAACCCATGTTCAGCAAACAGTATCTCCGCGGCATCCAGGATTTTCTGCTGTGTGGCTGATTCGGTCACATTAATTCAAACGTTTGTTTCAATTAAACGTTTATCTCATGTTCCCGAACCGTCAAGCGGAATTGTTGGAAGTAACAATAATTTAAGAATTCCTAATCAAGACGATTATCAACGCTAACGAGCACTTCACCGGAGTCTAAGATCTTGGAGGCGCCCAAAACTACTCGCTATCAGCTTTCCAAATCGTACCTTTTCCGCTAGGCGAAGAGGGTGAGTTTTGATCGAGCCACCGTCCAAGAACAAATCGCTTCGCTCGCTGCCCAGGGGATTTACATCGGCACTTCCTCATGGAAATACCCCGGCTGGTGCCATCAATTGTATGACGAAGCTCGATACGTCTACCGAGGGAAGTTCTCGGAAACTCGCTTCAATCGGATCTGCCTCGAAGAATACGCCCAGGTATTCAAAACGGTGAGCGTTGACGCTGCCTACTATACCTTCCCCACTGATAAATACCTGAGCGGGCTTGTCGACCAAGTCCCGGAAGACTTTCAATTTGCCTTCAAAGCAACCGATGAAGTCACGGTCAAACACTTCCCCAATTTAAGTCGATTCGGGCCCCGCGCAGGAAAACCCAATACGAATTTCCTCAACGCGGAACTCTTTGCATCGAGTTTTCTCCATCCCTGCCAACCCTACAAAGATCAAATCGGCATCATCATGTTCGAGTTTTCTCGGTTCTACCCCAGAGATTTCGAACGAGGACGCGATTTCGTCCTGGCACTCGACGATTTTTTCGAGCGACTCCCCTCCGGATGGCCATTCGGGATTGAAGTCCGCAATCGCAACCTCTTGCACCCGAGCTATTTTGAGATGCTTAAACGACATCAAATCGCCCACGTATACAACAACTGGGACGCCATGCCATCAGTAGAAGACCAACTTCAGCTTCCCGATCGAGAAACCAACCCAAATCTTGCGGCAGCCCGGTTTCTTCTCAAGCCCGGGAGGAAATACAAGGACGCGGTCGAATTGTTCTCTCCCTACAAAACAAACAAGGAACCAAACCCAAGCGCGCGCCGGGCAGCAGCCAAGTTGATTGAAGAGGCAATGCAAAAAAAACGGGGCAAAACCTTCCTCCTCGTGAACAACCGACTCGAGGGCAACGCCCTCGTCACCATCCAAGAGATGCTCAAAGCAGCCGCCCGCCACCTCCCCTAAGACGGCAAAAAACCAGAAATCACGATCCCTTCGCTCCTCAATCAAAGGCACTTCAAGGCCGGCATCCCCCGACATTCTGAGCCCGGAGTCGCGGCACCGCTCACGAAAACATAAACCCAGTTGCGGAATCCGGTTTTTGGGTTATCCTTACCCTCACAGTTTTACCAGCGGTTGGGTTTCGAGCGGGTCGGGCACCGGATGTACGTTGTTCACATCAGGCGGGGCGAAGGAATCAGAGCTATAAATCTCGGAACCCACTGGTTATCAGGAAGTTGTGCAAGCCCTGGTAACTTATAGTTACAAGTCTTAACTTAAAGTAGTTTCAGGTTGTAAGTTTTATGGCGTTAAGCAAGGTCCCTCCAGGAGCGCGTCGAGCGCGCTCGACTCCATTCGAAGGAGTGACGCGGTTTTCGGAATCGTCTTGGACGCCGAATACTGATGTTTTTCTCACCGAAGAGAGCCTCGTCATCCAAGTAGAGGTCGCCGGCATGCACCGGGAGGCCTTGTCCCTCAAAGCCGAAGGCAACCGGCTCCGAGTCCAAGGCAAACGAGAGCCAGAGGATCGCCCCGCTCAGTGCAAATTTATCCTCATGGAGATCAACTACGGCACCTTCCAATTCTACATCGACCTCCCCGCCGGCTACAATCTCCACAAAGCAAAAGCTGTTTATCAGAATGGGATTCTCCGAATCAACGTTCCCTTGGCCAGTCGCGCCGGCTCCGAGAAGATTGACGTCTCGATCCCCACGGAAGACGGTGAAGAGTAGCTTTCCCGCATAACAGATTGCGCTACAGCCATCGCTTGTGGAATACTCCGCCCAGCTAGATGGCACCCGGCGACAAAAACACGGTCGATATTCTCGAGGTTTCCTCAGGGCCAGAGAAATCGCCCTCTAAAAAGGCGGAGAAATCCGATCTTCCCAAGCAGATCCCCATCCTGGGCCTGTCCGACATTGTGATCTTTCCCGGGATGGTCGCGCCCCTGCTGATCGAATCCCCAGAAGGTGCCCAACTGATCAACGATTCCGTTGCGGGAGATCGCTATCTCGGCCTCGTTCTGCAAAAAAACGCTGAGGCGGAGAACCCCAGCCCAGAGGATCTCTGGGATCAAGGCTGCCTCGCCCGGATCCAAAAGATGGTCAAGGGCTCTGAGGATTCCGTTCGCATCCTCATTGAGGGCCTCCAACGATTTCGAATCGAACGATACGTCGAGCAACAGCCCTACCTCAAAGCCACGATCGAAGTCCTTCCCGTCAACAAGGAAATCACGCCCGAGATCACGGCTCTGATCCGGAAAGCCAAGGAGTATTTCGAAAAGATCACCGACCTTTCGAGCTCGATCAACGAAGAGGCCAAGATTGCCGTTCTCAAGCATCAAGACGCAGGGCTGATGGCGGATTTGATGGCGAGTCATTTAAGTGTCGAACTAGAGGATCAGCAGGCAATTTTGGAAGCAGTCGCAGTTCCAGAACGACTGACGATGTTGATCCCTATGCTCAGTCGAGAACTCGAAGTGCTTACCTTGGGTTCAAAGATCCAGAAAGACGTCTCCACGGCAATGTCAAAGAGCCAGCGAGACTTCTACTTGCGAGAGCAGATTCGAGCGATTCAGAAGGAGCTGGGAGAGACTGATCCTGCGACAACGGAGATCAACAATCTTCGAGACCGAGCGAAGAACAAGGGACTTTCAGCCGAGGCAACGAGTGTCTGCCTCAAGGAGCTCGACCGACTTGAGAGCATTCCTTCAAGTGCCGCTGAGTACACCATCGCGCGGAGCTACGTCGAATGGCTTGTGGATCTCCCTTGGGAAGATAGCTGCCCGAATCAGATCGACCTCAAAGAAGCAGCCAATATCCTCAACACTCAGCACTACGGTCTTGATAAAGTCAAAGAACGCCTCCTTGAGTTTCTGGCGGTCATCAAGCTGAAGGAGTCTCTCAAAGGTCCGATCCTCTGCTTGGTGGGGCCGCCCGGAGTCGGCAAGACCTCGCTCGGCATGAGCGTTGCCAACGCTCTCGGCCGAAAGTTCGCCCGCATTGCTCTTGGCGGAATGCGCGATGAGGCCGAGATTCGCGGCCACCGACGCACCTACGTGGGAGCCTTGCCTGGAAGAATTATCCAGACGCTTCGGCGACTCCAAACCAAGAATCCTGTGATCTTGCTGGACGAGTTTGACAAGATGAGTGCTGATTTCCGAGGCGATCCTGCATCAGCCTTGTTGGAAGTCCTGGATCCCCAGCAGAATTCAGCCTACACCGACCACTACCTGGATGTTCCTTTCGATCTCTCGAAAGTCTTATTCATCACCACGGCCAACTGGCTCGATCCCGTCCATCCGGCTCTCAAAGATCGGCTCGAAGTCATCGAACTCCCCAGCTACACCCAGACAGAGAAAGTTTACATCGCCAAACAGCACTTGATCCCACACCAGATCGCCGAACACGGCCTGGAGAAATCACAGGTCAAGTTCAGCGATAGCGTCATCAAGCGACTGATCGGAGGCTACACTCGAGAGGCCGGCGTCCGGCAACTTGATCGTGAAATCGCCAGTGTGACCCGTAAAGCTGCAAAGCACTTTGCGACCCGAAAAAATCCCCGCCCCGTTTCAATCACGAACCCATGGCTCACAAAGAATCTTGGACCGGATCGCTTTCACTTTGAGATAGCGGAAACCATCACCGATTGCGGGATCGCTGTCGGGCTCGCCTGGACACCGTCTGGTGGCGAGATCCTCTATATCGAAGCGACCGAACTCCCTGGCCGCGGCCAGCTCATTCTCACTGGCTCCCTGGGTGACGTGATGAAGGAAAGTGCGCAGGCTGCGTTGACGTTCCTTAAGAGCCAAGCCGAAGCGCTGAAGCTCTCCATTGAAAACCCTGAAAAGCTGGATATTCACATCCACGTCCCAGCGGGCGCGACACCAAAGGATGGTCCCAGCGCGGGTGTCGCGATCGCAGTAGCCCTCGCCTCGCTCTTCACGAAACGACAGGTGCGATCTGACATCGCGATGACCGGCGAGATCAGCCTTCGCGGCCGTGTGCTCCCCGTGGGGGGGATTCGCGAAAAAGCCCTAGCAGCCTACCGTTCGGGACTCACGACACTCTTGCTCCCGGATCGCAACCAGAACGATTGGCGCGATGTACCGGCTGAGGTTAAGGAGAAAATAAAAGTACATTTCATTAAACAAGTCTCGGACGTGATTCGTCTAAGCCTAAAGAAATGAAGATAGCCTACGCAATTTTTCTGGTCGCATTGTCGATCTCGGCAGCATCTAAGCTCGAGGCTCAGGCCGAGATAACCCCGGGACAACGACTCGCCAACGAAATGCGGCAAACCCAGCTGCTGAACTACGAAAGAATCTCAGGCACCCTAAGAACGAAGGGGCGTCGCGGAAAACGCACATCGGTAGCCCTCACGCTTCAAACGGCCGTCGTAGACGGACAGTGGCAAAGCATCTTTCGAACGGTGAACCCTCAGACGTCCACCATCAACGAACTCACGATTGTTCGTGGCCCAGACCAAGCACCTCGGTATTTCTCAGCCGAAGGCCAGAATGGATCCTTAGACAACGGGGTTGAACTATCTCGAGAGGAAGTGATGACCCCGTTCAGTGCCAGTGAATTCTGGGTAGCCGATCTCGGGCTGGAATTCTTCTATTGGCCTTCACAGGTGATCCTGAAAAACGCCAAAATCAAGATGCGTAAAGGGATTTCCTGTTACGTGCTAGAAAGCAGAAGCGAGCAATCAGATGGGATCGGCTATTCTCGCGTCCGGTCATGGATTTCCCGAGACCACGGGGGACTGATCTACGCCGAAGCTTACGGAGATGACGGGAAAAGAATTAAAACCTTCGAAGTTTCAGATGTAGAAAAAATCGACGGGGAATGGAAACTCAAGGAACTCCGCATCCGCAACGAGAAAGCACGTGCTACAACAGAACTCGAGTTTAACAACCGGTGAGCGCCTCCTCCCGGGAGCATCCCCACTCTGCCCAACCCGGCAAAAGCCCTAAATCAATTCGACCGCGGCAGTCTTTCGAACCAATACGCCCGCAGCTGTTTTTATGTGACTTTAATGCGTTGGCTTGGTCTATTTGAAGACCCAACTGACGGTCATACGCATGAATCCGACTGTATTGAGAACAATTTACTGGACCATCATTCTTGGGTTCGTGGTTTGGTGTTTCTATCGCAGTATTAAGGAAACGCACGAACCAGGAGTGCTACTCAAGCGATGGGCTGGAACATTGATCATCCTCGCTATTGGTCTTCCCATTATCGCTGCCTTCCTGAAGGCGGGTGGCTACGCCGCAGGATATGGCATGCCAATCGTTACGGCAGCGATGGCCGTTCCGCTCTCAATGATCTGGGCATCAAGTTGGGGGGAAATGCTAGCCGCTCCCCTCACGAGCCTTTTCGACGGAGGAAACGCTCACAACCGTGCCGTGCCTCTCTACGCGATCGCTGAGGCAAGGCAAAAACGGGGGCGCTACGCCGAAGCGATTGAGGAGGTAAACAAACAGCTCGAACGCTTTCCTGGGGACATCACCGGCACCTTAATGCTCGTGGATCTCCACGCCCGTGATCTCAAGGAAATGGCACCGGCCCAAGCCGCGGTCGAATCTTATCTCTCCGAAGGGCCCCATCACCCCAAAAACACCTTCCTCGTCCTCACCCACCTCGCAGAAGCCTACCTCACTCACGCCCGTGATCGAGAAAATGCGAAGCAATGCCTGGAACGAGTCCAAGAATTGTGCATCGGAACGGAACAAGAAATCGCCGCTGCCCAACGTCTCGCCCACCTGGCCAGTGATGAACACCTAGCGAGTCGCGCCGAGCCCAAAAGGATTCAGCTCCAAACCTATGACCGTTCCCTAGGCCTCCGAGGCGAGACGCCAGATATCCGGCCAAACGAACCCACACCAGAAGAACGGGCCAATCAATACATTGAGCAACTCAACGAGCACCCCCTCGATCTCGAAACAAGGGAAAACCTCGCTCTGCTCTACGCCAATCACTACAAACGCCTCGATCTAGCGATTGACCAATTAGAAACCATGGTGGCGTTCCGAAACCAAGCCCCCAAACACCAGGTTCGGTGGCTCAATCTCATGGCAGACCTACACATCAAACTCGCTGCCAACGTGGGAGACGCTCGACGTTGCCTCGAACGGATTTGCCAGCTTTATCCTGACTCGAGTCACGAGGCCCAAGCACGGAAGAGAATGCACTTCCTCGGACTCGAAAAAAAAGGACGCCATAGCTGACGCCCCTTCAAGATCGAAATGGATTAGTAGCTCCGTCTAGTTCTTCAACTGCAAAGCAATCTGTTTCTCAATCTCACTCGCCAAATCCACATCCGGTCGAGCGAACCGCGTGCGTGCCTGAACGAGGACGCGGCTAATCGTCGGCCCGACAGGCTCGACTTGAACATAAACCGTGGTCGTATCGACTTTCGCGACAATGGAATTGTTGATTCGATTCTCGCTCGAGAGAGTCCCATTGAAGTTCAACACATACAGCGAAGCCTCGTAGAGTTCATCCACCGAGCGCTCATAACGGCCTTCAATCGTGTCCTTCATCCAAGGCATCCCCGTCTTCTTACCGCCATCTACCGTCGTGTAACAACCGGTGAGAACGAGGCCAAAAACACAGAGTGCCAATGATGCAAAAATCCGCAGCTTCATGGCCGCTATGCAAGCAAACAGGACTAAAGCGTCAAGCATTAACGTCTCAGATCGCTGAACTCTGAGCACCTGTCCTCTTCAAACGGCCCTCATCTCAAACGGTCCTCCCCGACAAATGCTTCCTTCCGAACGTCAATTCATCCTCAGGAATCCGATTGCCAAGATGAATGCCTGAATTTAGGATTCCTGCCGACTCAGGATGGGAAATAATTCGCAATCAATTGAAGAGAGAATCACCGCTAGGGACCTCTCACTTTTCGACGCGATTTCGAGCCAATCCGTAAAGGGAGACCGAATCGCTTGGCTGAAACTTCAAAACGGAGTTCGCCAGCACTTCGGCAACTATACGTACCTCGAAATTGGGTCCCACCTCGGGGGAAGCATCCAGAATCATCTCATCGACTCCCGCTGTCAGCGCATTATCTCGATCGACAAACGCCCTCCCCGCCAACCGGACGACCGAGGCCAATACTACGACTACGAGAACAACTCGACCCAAAGGATGCTCGACAACCTACGGGCTATTTCACCCGCAGGAATCGAAAAGATCACTTGCATTGATTCCGATGCCTCCCAGGTCGACGTTCAACAATTGGAAGATCGCCCTCACCTTACTTTTATCGATGGAGAGCATACCCAACGGGCAGTTCGCTCAGACTTCTCGTTCTGCCTCAGCGCGAGCCGCCCGGATGGCATCATCGCCCTCCACGACGATAACGTCGTCTGGCCTGCGATCCAAACTCTATGCGATGACCTCACTCGAAGCGGGAAAAACTTCCGCTCCATTAAACTCGGCGGCAGCACCTTCGCGTTCTTTCTCGGAGAGGCGGCTGACAAGATCTATCCCCTTCTAATCGAAGGAGAAACCGACGGCTCGGATTTTCTGTCCCACGAACGCTCCAAACAACGGTTCGAAAACTGGGTCCGAAAACCCGCTCGATCCCTTGTCCCCTCCGGGATTCGAAAGTCGATCAAGCCGTGGTTCAAGTCTCTCATCGACTAATCCTCTCGGGCAGTCCACAAGCACGCAACCAGGTCCAGCATTGGCGAACCACACCGACTCTTCGATCTGTTTTGCAACCCTTGCCTTAGGAGCGCGTCACGTATTTCACGCCCAACAGCTGGCAACGGATCTGGAACGATACGCACCAGGCTCTCTTCTCGTGGTCTTGTCAGACCAGCCCACTGCCTTCGCAGATTGCAACAATGTCATCGCAGCCCCACACCAGCAGCAATCTCCATTTCGCTGCTTCCATGACAAACGGTTCTTATTCAAGACAGCTTTTACTCATGCCGACACCTGCGTTGTCATCGATGCGAATATTCGGCTCCTCGCTCCTCTGCGCCCCAAAGACACCGACTTACTCGACCCAGGAATCAACGCCGCGCATTTATACACGATTCAGTCCAAGTGGCAGAGCGACGAGCAAAACGAAGAAGCCGTTTCACCAGCCCTTCGAAGGGAGCAAGAGATCGTGAACCGCGTCTTGGATTCTGTCGGCCTCGAAGCAGGGACCGTTCGCTTTCCTCAAGAATACCTCTACGCTGTAAAACGCAGTTCCAATGCCATCAAGATCCAATCGTGGCTCGAAGCCTGGGGACACTTAGCCCACTACTTTGACTACCATCGTCTTCCCTGGTCAGAAGGCTTCGGCATCGGGATCGCAGCCGCCGTGGCGGGACTTCCGATTGAATGTGTTCGAGTGATTCCAGACGCTGGCTACTACAAGGAACGAACCCATCTCTTTAACCTTAAGAGCTTCCGAAACCCCGTCAGTGAAGCTCAAGAGCATTGCCATGCTCAACAGGAACTAATCAAGCGCAGCTTCTTCCCCCCTCCCGGAAGATTCGGGACGATGAAACGACGTTTGGGGCAGATCTACCGATACACCCGGCTAAGGGCCCAGTACCGGACGGATCAAAAATGGCTATCCGGACTCAAGCAGATCCAAGATTCATCCCGACCGAACTGAAACAATGAACCGAGTGGCTCCAGCCTTCTCGAGGTTGAGGCGTGATCGGGCTTCGACCGACACCTAGAGAGGAGAGGCGTCGCTCCAAGGTAAACTAAGACGCACCGCACCGGGCCAGCCACCCTTAACAGGCCCCCGAATCGAGCCCGCAGAATCTGTGTCAATCGCGTCGAAGCCGAGGACATCCGGTTGCCACACCGATCGATGAAAGGGATCGTAGTACAGCATCTGAATGAGAATATTCACCTGTCCCTCGGCGAAAGTGTAGGCTGGGACTTCTACGGACTTTCGGAAAATACCCTTCCCGAGATTGTTGGTGCGCCAATCGCAATGGGCAAACAGGCAGCTATTAAAAGCGTCAAGAAAAGTAACACCCGTGATCAAATTCGGCCTCGCGTCCAGCACCTCAAAATCCATTTCGATCGTGCATTTCTCATTGATATCAATGATGGATGAAATCGTCCCTCGTTGTTTCAGGCGACATCCCAAGAGACGTACCAAATCATCCCCAGGAGCATCGCCAGGATAATCCCAGCGACGCTCACTCGGACTCTCTGATCCCGAAGCAAGGTATTCCTTCACCACCTCCTCGGAACTGCCTGTCTTTCGTACCACTCCGCAATCGATCCAAACTCCTTTATCACACAGCTGCGTCACGGCCGGCATGTTGTGACTGACAAAAAGCACCGTCCGTCCCTCCTGCGTCGCCTGTCCCATTCGATCGAGACATTTTTTCTGGAAGGCCGCATCGCCCACAGCCAACACCTCGTCCACCAGCAGAACATCCGGTTCGACGTGAGCAGCAACGGCAAAAGCTAACCGCACATACATGCCACTCGAGTAGCGTTTCACCGGAGTGTCGAGGAATCGGCCAATGTCCGCAAAAGCTACGATATCGTCGAAACGCGATTGGATATCATTGCGAGTCATGCCAAGGATCGAACCATTCAAGAAGATATTCTCCCGCCCCGAAAGTTCCGGATGAAACCCGGTGCCCACTTCGAGTAAACTGGCCACACGACCCTTGATGCGAATTCGGCCCTTTGTCGGCTCTGTGATCCGACTCAGAATCTTGAGCAGCGTTGATTTTCCAGCTCCGTTGCGACCAACAATGGCGACTCGATCGCCCTGATTCACATCCAAGCAAACATCATTCAACGCCCAAAACTCCGAAGCCTCGGCTCGATCGGGCTCCCCTTCCGTCTCAACCGCTCCGCTGAAAACACGCTTCATCGCTGCGAGTGGTCGCATCATTTGGCGAGCGATCACATCACGCAACGCGGTATACTGATACGCCTGCGCCTGCGTGGGGCGCTCCCGAATGAGGTACTTCTTGGAAAGATTCTCGATTTGAATGACCGGAGGCATACGGGGGTAAGAATTCCTACTGGCTCAAATCACATCTGCAAACGTTCGCTCGACGCGCCGGAAGAACCAAACGCCGCTCACAAACAAACCTACAACCAAAGCAAAGGACACGAAGAGTCCCGGCAGATAAATCGGATGGTCTCCCCCCAGAATAGCCCAGCGAAAACCATCGATCACACCCACCATAGGGTTCATTGAATAGAGCAGGCGCCATTGTTCGGGGACTTTCGATGTGGCGAATCCAACCGGAGAAACATAGAGCCCCATCTGCACCACAAAAGGCACCACATATCTGAAGTCACGAAACCGAACATTCAGCGCTCCGAACCACAAACCAGCTCCCATCGAGGCAAGAAAAACGATCCCAACAAAAAACGGAATGAACACCACCCGCCAGGTTGGAACAAATTGGTAGAAAATCATCAGCCCCGTCAACAATCCGATCGACACCAAAAAGTCGACGAAGGTCACAATGACGGAACTAGCGGGCACGATCAAGCGAGGGAAATAGACCTTGGAGATCATGCTCGCATTCACGATGAGACTATTGCTGCTCTCAGTGAGAGAGGTAGCGAAAAATTGCCAGGGAAGAAGCCCAGCAAAGACGAGAATCGGGTAAGGGAACTCGCCACTATCCATCTTAGCAAGCCGCCCAAAGACAAAGGTGAAAACCAACATCGTCAGCAAGGGACGGATTACCGACCACGCAATTCCGACGACAGTCTGCTTGTATCGGACCAGAATATCGCGCCAAGAAAGGAAGTAAAAGAGCTCCCGATAGCGCCACAGATCACGCCAATAATGGCGCTCAGCCCTACCGGCCTCTATTACAAGTTCTTCCATACTCTCTCTTCGGACTTCTCTGGTCCCTTCTTAATGCCTTGTAAGGCGTCCAGACGTCAAT
Organism: uncultured Verrucomicrobiota bacterium; assembly: GCA_964342405.1. Taxonomy (GTDB): domain Bacteria; phylum Verrucomicrobiota; class Verrucomicrobiia; order Limisphaerales; family AAA164-E04; genus UBA2970. Next base: position 66,734 of record CAYFGX010000032.1, read on the forward strand.
CCTCCAACACGACTAATCAGCGCGACGACTGACAAGATGTCTCGACGAAATCCTCTGATTCGCCAAGCTGAAGAGCAAGCCACCGCAACCGAATGGCCATTCAATGAAGCCCAAACAGAGAGCCCGGAAAGCAGAAGCAAAGAAACAAAGCTCGCCAGCCGATGTGTTTCATCCGGAGCTCTGGGCTTGGTTTACCGCGAATTTCCGAAAACCCACGGAGATCCAAAACCGTGCCTGGCCCACGATCGCCCGCGGAAACCACTCTCTTATCACGGCTCCAACGGGCAGCGGCAAGACTTTGACCGCTTTTCTTTGGGCAATCAACCAGCTCGTCACCGGTTCTTGGCCAACAGGCACGACACAGGCCCTCTATATTTCGCCACTCAAGGCGCTCAACAACGATATCCAGAGAAATCTGATTCAACCTCTGTCGAGCATTCAGGAGCACTTTGAGAAGCGCGGGCTTCCATTTCCATCAATTCGCGTGCTCACGCGAAGCGGCGACACGCCATCCTCGGAACGCCAAAGAATGATTCGCAAGCCACCTGAGATCCTCATCACGACCCCAGAGAGTCTCAATCTCTACCTCGCATCCCCTAACGGGAGCCAATCACTAAACCAGATTAAGACGATCATCCTCGACGAGATCCACGCCCTCGTCGATTCGAAGCGAGGAGTCTACCTCATGAGCGCCGTCGAGCGGCTTTCATTCATCGCCTCTGAATTCCAACGAATCGCCCTATCGGCTACCGTCCACCCTCTCGAAGCGGTGGCTCGTTTTGTCGGAGGCTACGAAATCCAAGGCCCCTTCGAAGCCCCCCAATACCAGCAGCGCTCGGTTCAGATCATCGAATCCAAAATCAAAAAGAAAGTTCAACTACAAAGCTGCTTTCCCGACACAGCGGTCGACGCACCGCCTGAAGAACCGGTATGGGTTCCTGTGGCCGAAGAGTGCAAACGACGAATCGCTCAAAATCGTTCCACCCTAATCTTTACCAACAACCGCGCACTGTGCGAAAAAATCACGCTCCTGATCAATTCCGGCGAACCAGAATTGATCGCCTACGCCCATCACGGCTCTCTCTCTCGTGAGATCAGACTTGAGGTTGAGGAACGATTAAAGGCTGGTGATCTAAAAGCCATCGTTGCCACCCACTCCCTCGAACTCGGAATCGATGTTGGCGAGCTGGACGAAGTGATCCTCATTCAATGTCCGGCAACGGTCGCCTCCACCCTCCAACGACTTGGACGGGCAGGACACAGGATCGGCGAGGTGAGCAAAGGCTTTCTGATCACAACCCATCCACGAGACTTTATCGAGTCGGCCGCAATGTTGCGTGCCGTCGATGAGAAATGCATTGAAGCCTCGCACCTGATTCATTGCCCACTCGATATCCTCCCCCAAATCATCGTGTCCATGATCGCCACAAGCAACTGGACACAAGTCACGCTCTTCAACGCTCTCCGAGCCTGTGAAGCGTTCCATTCTTTGAGCGAAGCTCATTTTGAACTCGTCCTGAACATGATGCTCGGCAAGTTCGCCGAGACACGGATTCACGATCTCCGCCCACTCATCGGTCTAGATTCTAGAACGCTTGAGCTCCGTCTAAGGCAGGGCACCATCCAACGCTTCTACCTCAATGCCGGCGTCATTCCAAATCGCGGTTACTACCACCTCAGACACTCCGAATCTCAGTCGAGAATCGGAGAACTGGACGAGGAGTACGTCTGGGAAGCGTCCATCGGTCAGACGCTGACCCTCGGGACACAGCACTGGAGAATCGACCGCATCACACACAACGATGTGTTCGTTTCCGCAGCGAACCCAAAAGCTCCGGGAATTCCGTTCTGGAGGGCCGACGACCTCAATCGAAGCTTTCACTTCTCAGAGCGAATTGGGCATTTCTTAGAGCAAGCCAACGCGAGCCTTTCAGCAAAGACCTTAGACGCCGATCTTTCAAAAACTCGACAACTTGATCGCAACACTCGTAAGGAACTTGCCGAACATCTCAGGGCACAGCGAGATCACACCCAAGCCGAACTTCCACACCGACATCACCTCCTCGTCGAAATCACGAGTACCGGCCCCGGCTCGGTTCCGGGAAACCAAGTGATTCTTCACACCTTATGGGGAGGGAGAGTCAATCGCCCCTTCTCCATGGCCCTGCACAGCGCCTGGGATCAGCATTTCAAACAACCCATCGAGATTCATACCAGCAACGATTGTGTAGCCTTGATTCTCCCTCAAGAAATCGGCGCGGAACAACTCCTAAGCTTCGTCACCACTGAGAATGTCGAGGCGCTGCTAAGAGATCACCTGGAGTCGTCTGGATTCTTCGCAGCTCGATTTCGCGAATGTGCGGGGCGAGCCCTTCTAATATCAAAACGAAAATTTAATGATCGACTCCCCCTCTGGATGAGCCGTCTGCGCTCCCAAAAACTCTTCGAAGCCACGGCCCGCTACCCGGACTTCCCGATTACGCTCGAAACGTGGAGAACCTGTCTACATGACGAGTTCGATCTCCCAAATCTGCTGGCCCGCTTGGACGAACTCGAGTCAGGAGCGATCACATGGAGCCAAGTCCGAACTCATCAACCCAGCCCCATGGCCCGCTCCATCGCATGGCGTCAGGTCAATGAGTATCTCTATCGTCCCGACACACCGGGCAAATCACAGTCCACCCCGTCTCTCGATCAAAAACTCGTTCAAGAACTCCTCGGGACTGGACAGCTCAACCCAGGGATCCCAAAGGCAATTATCCAAGCTTTTGAAGCGAAACGAAAACGATTGGCCAACGGATACTCCCCAGACAGCGCCAACGAGCTCTCCGAATGGTTGAAGGAACGGCTCGTCATTCCAGAGCGCGAATGGGAAGCGCTTTTGGCCGCGATCGAAAGAGATCACGGGCTGTCCGCAAAGGAGCTCCTCACTCCAATCCACCATCAGCTCCTACGCAGCGCCACGAAGGAATATCCAACCAAGCTCATCCTGCATACGAGCTTGCTTCCCAGATTCCAACCAGAATTCTGGAAACAGCCATCCACCCTGCTTCACCAATTGAGCCCCCAACTGGTGTGGACAAAATCCACCTCTCCCGAACCCGACGAAGGAGTAGCTCAAGATCAGCAAGAGACCCGTCTCTCGTCGATCGTGTTGGATTGGTTGCAGTATTCGGGGCCGATAGAACGCGAACCTTTAGCTCATTCACTCGGGGTTCCTCAGAACATTCTCAACGAAACCCTCAATGAACTCGTTGCAGAAAAGCAACTTCTTTCCGGCAATCTGAAAGCCGGTTCTGAGGCGATTCACTTCTGCCTACCAGAGAACCTGGAGATTCTGCTCCGAATGAAACGACGGGCTGCTCGCCCCCATTTCGAGGCGCTCCCCGCCAACCACTTACAAGTATTTCTTGCTTACCACCAGAGAATCCAAGCTCCAGGCAGTTCATCCGATGGCCAGCTGATTGACTCACTCAATGGACTCCTCTGCTATCCGAGCCCAGCCGCACTCTGGGAGTCAGAAATCTTACCGGCCCGAGTCCCCGACCATTCGCCTAAGCTTCTCGATGTTGAATTGCAAGAATCTCAGCTTCTCTGGATGGGAGCTGGAGCAGAGACGATTCAGTTCTGCTACGAGAACGAATTGCACCTCGCGGGACAGTGTTCTGCCGACGCTGACTCGAATCCTGAGGAAGCAAACACTCTGATGCCCGACCTAAACACTCGATACGGCTTCACCGAAATCGTAGAGCAGCAAGACCGTCCATCAAGCGAAGTCGTTGAACGTCTCTGGAAACTCGTTTGGAATGGGCATATATCAAACGATCGTTTCTCAACGCTGCGCCACGGCGCAGCCAATCAATTCAAGATACCTCACCTTGCTCGTCAGAGATCTTCTCACCGACCGCGCTTCAGTAGCCGGCCCACACGATCCATGATCTCAAAGTGGAAAGGCGCTCGACCGTCTGAAGGGCAATGGTTTCGCATCCCGGAGATCACACTCGACGAGGGAAGCATCGAGTTTGAGGAGATCAAGAAAGACCGCGTCCGGCTCTTACTTGATCGCTACGGCATTCTCTTCCGAGAATTGCTTTGGAGAGAAGGCACTGAATTCTCTTGGAAATCTCTCTTCCGCACATTGCGAATCATGGAATTCAGCGGCGAAGTCACATCCGGCTACTTTTTCGAGGGAATTCCGGGACCGCAGTTCATTTCCCAAACAAGCCTCCAACGCCTTCGATCGAAATGGAATCCAGACCGGGTTTTTTGGATCAATGCCTCTGACCCAGCCTCTCTGTGTGGCATCTCTATCCCTAAACTACGTCCCAAATTCCCAAGGAGGATTCCCAGCAACCACCTCGTCTTTAGAGGAGTTGAACTCGTGATTCGTTCCGAAAGCCACGCGAAACGACTCTCGATTGAGGTGGAACCAGAAGACCCGCAACTTCCTCTAGCCTTCGGGTTCCTAAAACATCTCCTCCACCGCGCAGTCCAGCCGCTTCAACGCGTCAATATTGAACAGATCAACGGAGAGCCCGCACAGAACTCTCGTTACCTAGAATTCCTCCGAACTCAGTTCGAGGTCGTCGTTGAGCCCAGCCGCGTTGCGGTCTATCCCAACTCAGCCTCGTGATTCCTATCCCTTAAACGGCCAACGCCGCTTCGGGTTCACCTTCCACCCAAGGACGAAACCGATCCAAGTAAGGCTTCAACTGCGCCATCAAATCGGTGGATGGAGCACAACGTAGAACCATCCCATCTAGATACATGAGGCTTTTGACGATCGGATACATGCCCGTTTCGAAGTCCATCCCGTGGTCCACAGCCAATCGGATCGTCTGCATCATCTGCCGTGACAGACTCAACTCCGCGACGGATTTACCCAAGAACCCCGAATAAAGAGTACGAAAGGCTTCTCGAAACCGCTCCGACTTTTCCACAGAAAGAGGAGTCCTCGACATACCCTCCAAGGATTTGGCACTGCGTTCAAAATCCTCACTCACCAAGGCATCGAAGAATCGAAATAGACCGCGTCGCATCGAGTCCGGAACCCGACTGATCGCACCCGTATCTAGGAGCACAATTTGCCCGTCTCTTAAGATGATATTGCCCGGGTGAATATCCCCGTGAAAAGTCCCCGTGCAGAATAGGAAGAAGCCATGAATCTCAAAAAGGTCCAAGAGCGCACTGAGTTGCAAGTCCCCCGACTCCAGAAGCTCATCAAAGGTCGGGCCTTCTACAAATTCAGAGACGAGAAGCCGTTCCGAAGAAAGTGACGCATGTATTTTCGGAAAGGCCAGCTTCGCCAAATCAAACCGCTCCCGGTAACGCCGGTAGATTGCCGCAAGCTCACCCTGACCGTCGGCTTCGTTCCGTAAATCCAACTCAGATAGCGTGCTTTCGCCGATGTGACGAAGCGTTCCAATCGGGTCTGCCACTCGTGCAAGCTTTGGGTAGATCCAAACAAGTCCTCGGAGCAATCGTTCCACGTTTTCAATGTCTCGCTCAAAGGCTTCTCGAAATTGGTGCCGAACAATTTTAACCACGACAGATTCGCCACTCTGGAGAACCCCTCGATGGACCTGTCCAACGGAGGCACTTGCAAGAGGCTCTTGATCTAGGGACTGAAATGCAGATTTCCAGTCCGGACCGACGGCATCGCTGATCAACGCCTCGATTCCATCGGCCGCAATTGGGGTTGTTTGACGGTAGAGCTTGGCGAGTTCACGACAAGAGGCTTCCTCTAAGAAATCGGCCCGCTGAGCATAGGTCTGCCCGATCTTAACAGCAAGAAGCCCCAGAGACTGGATCAGGTCAATGTCGGGTGGACGACCGTAATAGATCGTCTTCAAGAGCCTTACGAGTTGAATTAAATTCACGGACCTACCTGTTCAGTTAAAATGACGTCGAAACAACCTCTGCACTTTCACTGTGCCGAGCACAGCTTCCAGACTGATTCCCAATCCATTGGATCTTGGCCACAACCTTCGCGACCTCCTCCTCTACCCCTTCGTCCACAATGATATCTTCAGCGATGCCACAGCGCCCCACAACTCGGACAAGAAGCCGCCCCGCAGGCGGCGCGGGAAAATCTCCATTCCAGTCCAACAAGACGGCCTCCGTCGTCGCGTTCAGAACATATGATCGCGCTAGCCTCCGGAAGATTGTGGGAACGTCCCTCAAACTGGCGACGCCCTTGACTACAAACTGAGATTCCGGAAGCGCCGAGAGAGCCTGTTTCCAATTCTTTGCGACAGACTCACTCCCTTTGGCTGCAATCAGAAAGATGTGATTCCGAGGATTGGGAAGAATCAACTGATACTCAACGTCATACTGATCAGACAAGGTGATGGCCTTCATGTGCTCAGCTCTCTCCCGAAGAGATCTCTTGTCCTCTCGCAAATCATCTCCAAGAGAGACATGCGAAAGGGAGAGGCCGAGGATGGCTCCTCCAACAATTTGCCCCCAGGCCTTCACGAGGTCGGTCCAAGAATCAAACAATCTGCCCCGTCCGGGACAAGTTCTCGGACTGAATGTCACGCGCAATCGAGAGCAGCCGAGGGCCACCCAAATCTTCCATTAAAAGCTTACTCGTGATGAGCGCAGACTGGAAGATTACCGGAAGCCCACTACCCGGATGAGTCCCCCCTCCGACAAGATAAGTCCGCTCTAAATCTTCAAAGCGATTCTGCGGACGCAAGTGCAGCATCTGATCCAGCGAATGAGCCAAGTTAAATGTGGCTCCTCGATAGATCTCATACCGCTGATCCCAATCCATCGGCGTAATCACTCGTTCGTAAACACAACGCTCCTCGACGTTCTCATAACCCGCGTTCTCAAGTTGCTTCAAGACGGTTTTTCGGAACCGATTGCGCTCCTTATTCCAGTCCACATTTGGATGCTGATGGGTAACCGGAGCTAAGACATACAATGTGCTGTGTCCTTTCGGGGCAAGTGAGGGATCGGTGATACATGCATTCTGCACGTAGATCGACGGATCCTCCGATAGCACGTGTTGATTCTCGATCTCATCAAGATTTCGCTCGTAGTCCCTACTGATGTGAACCGTGTGGTGCGGCGCGTCATAGGAACCCTTCATTCCGAGATACATCATGAACGTGGAACACGAGAACTTCTTCTTCTGAATCTTCTCGTCCGTCCATCGCCGTCGTATCTTGTTGGGAACCATTCGCTCCATGGCCCGAGCGAAGTCGGCGTTCATGACAACAGCCTCACCATGATAGGTGCCCGATTCCGCTTCCACACCAACCGCCTTCCTACCGGCAAACAGGACCCGCTTCACAGGATCGTTCAACTGAATCTCCACCCCACACCGTTTGGCGATACGAGCCATCGCTATACTAAGCTCTCCGCAACCCCCGATCGGGTGAAACACCCCATATTCATACTCGAGGAATGAGAGGATGGAGAAAAGACTCGGACATCGGAAAGGGGACATGCCGAGATACTTCGATTGAAAGCAGAAAGCGAGGCGGATCCGTGGGTCCTGGAAGAACTTCTCTAGGTAACGATCAATCGACTGCCCCGGACGAATCGTCGGAAGTAACGAGAGAACGCGAGGATTCAGCAAATCCTTCCAGCTTGAAAAGGGACTCTCCAAGCACGGCAACATCTTAGCAAACTTAGAACGGTTTTCGTCCATGAAGCGCTGAAAACCAGCCGCATCATTTGGGGAAATCCGGGCAATCTGCGCTTCCATTTCCTCGCTTCTTGGAGTCGCATCGATCTTGCCTCCGCTCCCGAACTGGATCCGATACTGAGGATCTAATTTGACCATCTCGACCTCTTTATCGAGATCCGCTCCGACGGAACTCAACACGTCCTTGAGCACCTGCGGATAAAGGAAAAACGTTGGTCCGAGATCAAACTTGAAACCCTCTGCTCCGATCGTCGAAGTTCTTCCTCCAACCATCGGCAGCCGTTCAATGATCCTCACCTTGATCCCTGCGGACGCCAAGATGATCGACGTAGCAAGTCCGCCCGGACCTGCACCCACAATAATCACTTCCTTCGCCATAAGTCTTTCCTCTATCTAATTCGTTGCCTACCGAATACCAACTACCGCCCTAGTATGCCCAATCATCCATCAGATTTCTCAGTTTAACCAGAGCCTCGTTTTGGATCTGTCTGATTCGCTCTCGCGTCACACCGAATTCAACACCCACTTCCTCAAGCGTTTTCGGATCCTGTCCTTCCAGCCCATAACGCTCTTTCAGAATCGTCGAATCCCGCTCTTGAAGCTGATCCAGCATGTGACACATACGAGAAATTGAGGTTTGAAGTTCCAGCTGAGCATAGGGGTCTGGAGCCCCGTCATCCGGAATGCGATCTTCGAGCGACTCCGTCTCGCCATCGTCAAACGAGGCGTTCAACGAAACCGACTTCGTTTGAGCCCGGAGAACAGCTCGCAGATCGGAAACTTCCATATCAACCTGTGCTGCCAACTCCTCATCCGTAGGCGCACGATCAAAAGCCTCTTTGAATGCTCGTGTGGCCTGATTCACTTTGGAGATCTTCTCCACCATGTGGATCGGAATCCGGACGGTTCGACTCTGATTGCTCAAACATCGTTTCACCGACTGCTTGATCCAATACGAGGAATAGGTTGAGAATTTCACTCCTCGATCTGGATCGAAGTGCTCAACAGCCTTCATCAATCCAATGTTTCCTTCGTTGATGAGGTCCGATACCGGCATCCCATAGCCCTCGAAATCACGCGCGATCTTAACCACGAATCGTAGATTCGCATTAATCATGCGGTCACGAGCTTCCGGGCAACCTTCTCGAACTTTACGAGCCACTTCGATTTCTTCGTCTGCAGACAGGCGCGGGAACTGGCCGATTTCGTTGAGATACAATCGAAGGGTAGAGATCTCTCTCAAGCCACCACCGTCTTTGACCTCTGCCTCTTCAGTCCCAGCCGAATCTTTCCCGATCAATGACCGCCGACCCGAATCAATCGAAACCTCAGCTCCGGTTTCGGTCTCGGTTCCAAAATCGCCATCTACCGGCAATCGACTCTCACTTGTTGGCAATGCTCTCATTGTTAGCTCCTTATTTATTTCACATCAGACTTAATTAACTTCCGTCTACTTACTCAGTGCCAGGCTTGAACCATTCTCCCATTCCCACGCGCTCAAGCCGTTCAATTCACGAACGAAGAGTTGACCATCCACGGCTGTCAAATGCCCCCATGTCTCGCTCTCCGAAATCTTTCTGCGGTCCAAAACTTCAAACTCTTTCGGATTCGCTTTGAACAGAATCAGTTCTCCTCGTTCGTCTAGAGCGAGCAAGCGGTCACCTTGAGCAACCAGCGACCAGTATTTTCCAAACTTGTCATCGGTCACCCAAGCGATCTCACCGGACTCCAAGTCAACACACGCCGCTCGCTGATTCCTCAAATGAAAGTAAGCGTGCCCGTCCACAACAACGGGCGTGCTCATGTAGCCCTGCAATTTGTTGTCCCACTCATTTTCAACAACAAACTCACCTCCAGCATTGTCCACAGCCCAGAATTTAGAACGACCGCCGTAGGCCGTCGTAAAGAAGCCGTTTGAGAAAGGAACAGGTGTGACGATGTTCATCCCGCGAAACGCTTTGACGTTCTGCTCCCAGATAGTCTTGCCGCTCTTAGGGTCGACCCCTCTCAGGGCACTCCGCCCTTGCACAATGAGCTGCTCCTGGCCATTCACCGAGGTGAGAATCGGCGACGAGAACGCTCCATCGTTCATCCCACTTCCTTTGCCCCCAACGTGCCAGATCACCTCACCTGACTTCAGAGCAAGCTTTGCGATGCCACCACCCGCCTGAACGAAGACCGCGTCGTCGTCGATCAACGGTGAGCACACGAAACCAAAGCTTGGCCGCTCACTCCCAAAATGTTCTGCGCAATCAAGCCTCCAACGCTCGCTTCCATCGACAACGTTGAGAGCAAGCAGCATTTCCTGCATTCCGCCTACCACCAAGACCTCTCCGTCGGTTGCCGGGGTCGACCTCACCCAACTTCCATTCTTCGCAGCGAAGAAAGGTACTTTCATTCCGCCTTTCCATGTGTGACGCCAGATCTCTTCGCCTGAGTGCCGGTCGAAGGCTCGAACCATTTCTGACTTCTTATCCGCCGATTCAACCGTGAAGACTCGGTCACCCGAAACAATCGGTCCCGGATACCCCTCTCCAAGCTCCACCCTCCAGCTTTGCTTGAGAGCCGCTTCGCTTAACGAGGTCGGCCAAGCTTTTCCTCCAACAACTCCGTCGCGGTTAGGGCCCCGCCACTGCGTCCAATTCCCCTCCCCGGTGAGCACCCCTTCACCCACGATGATTCCGATTGCTGCAACCGCGATTGCCCGTCTTGCTATTGAAATGTTTCTCATACTTTCGTCGAACTTTAGGGATTTGGTTTTCTTGACCTGTCTATGTTTTGTCTAATTCAGACGCTTTTGTCAAAGATTTGTTTAATATTTTATCAAATGTCTAGATTGCCATTGCATTTTGTCGAACTACGGGTCAAATACTGTTTAGGCACGACGCCAAGAAATGAATCACTCTATAAACATTGCAGCGAAACGCTCGGGGCTCTCGGCCCACGTGATCCGGGTGTGGGAGAAGCGGTACAACGCCGTTGCCCCAGTACGGACAGAGACCAATCGCCGGCAATACTCCGACGAAGAGATTGAGAGGTTAGTCCTGCTGAAACAGGCGACCGACGCGGGCTACAAGATCAGCCAGATCGCGCCGATAAGCACCGAAAACCTGGTCGATTTGCTAGCAAAAGAGAACCTGCACGTTTCGCAGTCCAGCCCCGTAGAAAGCCAACCTGCAAGCGTCGAAGGCCACGAAGGCACCCACCTTGTGAGCCAGTGTCTAGCCAGCATCCAGAAACTCGACTCGACCGCTCTGGAGGAAACCTTAACGCAATCTGCGCTCTCGCTCGGCCATCAAGGGATGATCCGCCTTGTCGTGGCTCCACTTGCGGTTGAGCTCGGGGAAAAGTGGCAAGAAGGGTCGATTACAGCCGCTCATGAGCACTTCGCGAGCGCAATCATCAGGGTTTTCCTGACAAACATTTCCAAACCCTTCGCTATTCCCGAATCGGCACCCCGAATTGTGGTCGCCACTCCAGCGGGACAGTTGCACGAACTCGGTGCCATTATTGCTGGGGCAACCTGTTCGAGTGCGGGATGGCAGGTAACCTACCTAGGCACCAACCTTCCAGCTGCTGAAATTGCTGGAGCTTGCATTCAAAACCAAGCGGTGGCCGTCGCGCTGAGTATTGTCTATCCTCATGACGATCCTGATCTAGGCGAAGAACTAAAACGGCTCCGAAAGTTTGTTCCAACTTCCGTTTCGATCATCGCAGGTGGACGAGCCGCCGACTCTTACGAGAAAGAACTTCATACAGCAGGCATCTCCCTCTGCCTCGATATTCGGGATTTCACCAAACAACTCGATTTGATTCGGTCCAGCGGACCGAACTGAGCCCCCCGAGTTTAGTTCTCGCCTCCTTGCGCTTGCCCGACCTCTACTCCGGCCACGCGCTCTCGGAACTCTCTCAGCAACTTGAACCGCGCCCCAAACAGGGACGTTTTCAAGCCATAGGCTAGCCCGACGACAACCCAGATTAAGACTTTTCCCGCGGTATCGATTCGATCCCAATAGTGCTGAAAATACATCCAATCAAAGCCACTCCAACGCAGGTCGAGAGTAAACATTCCATTGTTGGTCAACAATGCCCTTAGAGACGTCCATCCACTTAAAGCCACAGCGTAGAGCACCCAAGGCACCATGAGAAACCAGATGATCGTTCTCACAATCGCGCGGTTAGCACTCCCATACATGACGCCATTCCACATGGCTACCCAACCAATCAGAATCGCATCGAAGAGGAGCATAATCGCTCCCCCCAGGTAGATTGCTCGAGTTTGAAATCCCAAGCCTTCTCTGGATTCCGTCGCAAACCCAAAGATCAGAATCAGTTCCAGAACGAACAGGCAGGAGAGGGCCCCGCCAAACTGACGCCACAAGGCGAGGAACTGCCCCTTCACGATCTCCCATGGCCCCAAGGGTGTTGATAGCAAGAGTTCTAGCGCTCCCATGCGCCGATCCTCAGCAATCCGGTAACATGCCTCCGAGGCGATCCAAACTTTAACAAAGGCGTGAATCAGAAACCCAAGCGGAAGCAACGTTCTGTCGTCGAACATCACGTCCCCCTGAGTGCGAAGATTCCAGAGATATATCGTGACGATCGCGATCACAAAAATCCAAACGTACTTCGACTTCAGTTGCTCTCGACTCGTCAGCCATGAGAAGGCATTCAACTCGAGATACTTCTGTCGGTGAGCTTTCCGGACTTCTTCGTTCCCGTAGACAAAACGATGCGTCCAGGCCCCCAAACGTTCCCACAAGGACCGCCGGTTCTGCTGTCGAACGAACGTAACGAGGGACTGAGACGCGACCACGAGCATTCCCCAGGCGATCGCATGCGAAATGAGCAAGGCGACGGCAAACACCATACTTTGACTCAGCGCCCCAGGGGAAATGATCTGATTCATACTCAGTCCCATGAAAGAGAACGAGTTTGCGATCAGGAATGGGGATACTGGGCTTATGATCAGCAACCACCAGACGATCGTACGCACAACCAAGGGAGGCGAATTGTCTAAGGTTTCTACATAGACCAACAATGCAAAAGGAGCTGCCGCTATGGTGAACACCGTCAATATCGCAGTGGTCATCGCTTTTCGGTCGTGATAGCTCAATGCTGATACCAAAATTCCGGTCGCCAACGAAAGAAACAATGCGTTGAGAAGACACAGCACGACCTGAAAGAAGGTCCCTCCTGCAACTCCTCCCATTTGAAGCGGAATTGCGAGAATGGGAATCAGGGCAATCAGGCCATAGATCGAATTCAATGAAGTCGCAGCAAGCTTCCCGAGCACAACATCAATTCCCCTGAGGTTGGTGAGAAAAAGAAGTCCTAAAGTCCCGTCCCGCTTCTCGCGACTGATTGAATCGGCTGTGCTCCGCGCGCCGACGAGAAGTGCATAGCCAAGGCCCAGAACAGATAGAGATATGAAGAGAGTCGGCCCTTGGGCACTTCCCCCAACTCCGCGGCTCTCGAGAACGAGAACGATCGAAGCTGAGATCAAGAGGCCAGCCATTGGGGTCCAGAATCGGTTTCGATAAGTGGACGCCCGTCGAGCCGCAACCAGCAGCTCTCGAATGACGATCGGGAACAATCTCATAACAGGGTTCTTTTACCTTCGTCGTCCCAGAAGCCTTCCGTCGTTTACAAAATGCCTCACATTCAAGAACTCGCAAACCTTGTATCCCCAACCTGGAATGGCGCTCGTCGGCGAAGTTCGTCCAACAACCGATTTCGCCCAAAATACCACCACCAGCCAGAGCTCACAGATCCTAGAACCAACCAAACACCCAGAAGCACATCCTCAGCCGCACGCCCTCCCATTTGCCGAGGGCCAGAGAACATGCTGAAGAGAATCGCAAACAAAGTGAACCCCACCCAAGGCAAGCCCATGACTGTCAGCAAATTCGACAAGACGGCCCGATTCACGTAACGCGCGTTCAGCCCTTTCCACATGCCCAACCAACAGAGAGCATACAGATCGAGAACAAAAAGCACGATACCAACTAGGAACAGACGCACCCAGTAACGAGTCGATGGATCGATAAGCGCCCACCTTGAGGTCAAGGGCTCCAGTAAGAAAGAGAAGCAGACGACGAGCACGAAGAATACAGGCCAAAAGAATTGCCAATAGAACGACTGACTGTGCCCAAGCAGAATCTCTCGAACTTTTAAGGGCGTGCACAATAAGAGTTCCAAAGCACCACTCCGTCGGTCCTCTCCAAAGCGGGTAGCGGCTTCAGCGCCGACCCAACACTTCAACATAAACTGCATCAAGAAAGCCGTGAAAAGATAGTTCGCTTCGTTGTAGAAGTCTTGCCCGTATGAGAAGCTCCCCCACAGCCAGTAAAGTCCAATCGCGCCCAGTCCGCCGAACACCCAATTGCGCATTCTCGATCGGCGAGAGAATTTCCATAGGAGCGGGTTTTCATCCAAAACACGCGAGTTTCCTCTCCCGGAGTCCTGCTCCGCCTCTCTCTCTTGAACCCCACTGGTGTTAATCTCTGATCGTCGCGCCGTCCCCTTCCAACTTACACTCACACATCGACTCGCCAAAGCGAGCAGTCCAAAGCTGTAGCCAAAGCTAAGCAACACGGAAACCCAATAGGCGCTCGGTTGGAGCCCATACGCCGCCTTGTAGGCGTGATAGAGTGCAAATGCTGGGCTCGAGTAAAGAAAACCCATTCGAGCTGCCGAGTTCAGTTCAATGGGTGAAGAATCAAGAATCAGAATCAACAAGGGCCCAGCGCCACACAACACGAGCACGAGCAAAAAGACCGCTGAACCTGACTTCACGGCATTCACGCTGCGTGAAGACACGAATACACCCAGGGAGAGAGAGACCAGCAATACGGAACCCAGAACGAGCATCACTCGCAGAAATTCTTCGAACTCAACCCCTCCGAGAATCAGTGGTATCGCCAGGACAGGCACCACAGCAAAAACCCCATAAACGCTCTGCAACGAAGTCGCCACCAGTTTTCCCAAAACGACATCCAGACTCTTCAAGTTCGTCAGAAACAAGAGCCCCAGAGTCTCGCTTCGACGCTCCTCCGAAAGACAATCCGAAGTGGCCCATACCCCCGCCAAGGCACAGTAAAGGAAGGTCATGTTCACTAAGAATCCAAACATCTGCTGACCAACTCGAACAGGCAGATCCCGAGAGAGGGAATAGAGGAAGATCGCTCCAACAACAATCGCCGATCCAGCGAACAAAAGGCGGCCCCAATAGAGCGAGGTCTTACGAGAAGCCACCCTCAATTCACGATCAACTACAGGTACCATAGCCATCTTGGTTCAGCTAATACAATTCACCGATCAAAGTCAGCTTCTAATCCCCAAATCTAGGGCGAAGCCCGAACACCCCATACCAAGCGTTGATGCCCCAAGAACAGGAGGAGCAGGCATCCCAATTCCATCCCCAGGATCGTTGGTAGTGCCGTCACTTGTAACCTAAGCAACACGTGCCCAACAAGCCAAGGAACAGTCCAAGCCAGCCCCAGGGCTAACAATACGGAAGCCGGGATGGAATATCCGCGCCATCCCAAAACAAAAGCAATTCCTAAAGCGTTGGCAACGCATAGAATCAGAACCCCGAGTAAGATTATTGATCCAAAAACCAGATGGGCGAAGGCCAGAACAACAAGCAGCGACGGCAATACGGGAATCAGACCGACACAGATCAGTGATGTCGGATAGACAGGACGTTCTCCGAGCACACTATACATCAGCTCTGCCATTCCCGTGCGGCGCTCTTCACCCACGGCCCAAGCAGTCATGGCAGTGCCCGCGGCCGCGAGGATTCCCAGAAGAATCAGACACTTCACGCCCCATTCAGAGGGCTGAGCATGAAACCGAACCCACCAATATCCCCCCAATCCTCCCACAGAAACTGCAACGAGAGTCATTGCTCTTGGGACGCCATACCTTCCGGACAAGACACTCAATTGCCGTAGGAAAAGTCGGTCCTTCCACTCAACTTGTCGTTTAAGCCAAGCCAATGATTGGTCCCACCATGAGGCCCCGCACCCTCGCCCATTCTCACCGACTACGATACCCCGCCTCATGCGGCCAGCCAGAATCCGAAGCCCGAAAGCCACCAGCGAGAGCGCAAACACCAGCACGCCGAGAGCCTGCATCACCTTAGCACCACTGATAGCACCGAGGACAGCTCCTCTCGAGTGGGGAACAATCCCCAACGCGAAACCAGGCTGATTGAAGGGCAGACGATTCCAAGCGGCCTGATAGAAATACTGCCCAAACCGAAACACAGCGTCCCAACTCCATTCAACTCCGGATCGATGAATAAACAGTAAAGTCGAAGCCCCCACATAGAGAGTCCCCAATGCCATGAGGGATAGAACACTCAAGAACAGGGCAGCCGCAAGGGCCCTCGCGGCCTGGCGCGAGTACACCGATGCAACGAGTGTGGCAAACCAGGCCAAAAGCCCAGCCGCAGCATGGAGACAAAACATCCGAATTCCATCAGCCCAAGCCACGCCCCCAAGAAGGATGGGCACGATCAACACAGGTGCCGTCGCCAAGAGACATGTTCCTGTTCGAAGCCCATGTATGAAGCCCTTGCTGATCAGAACCTCCATCGATGTGAGAGGCGTCATGAACAAGAGCTCGAGGGTGCCTTCTCGACGTTCCTTGCTGATCGAATCAAAACAGGTCGACGGCACCAGAATCCAAACCCACGAGAAAAGGAGAAGATTAAGTTGTAAAAAAAGCGCCCCCCCACTTCGAGTCCCCCACTCGAACCCTTCCCCAGATTGGGCTAGGAGCAGCAACGTAAGAGACATCAAACCAGCACACAGGATTCTGAGCATTTTCACACCCGGTCGCCTTGATTCCTGCTTCAGCTCGCGTAGGACGAGCGGCATCAGACCGTGTAACATCCTTATTTCCAACAATTTAAAACCATGCCAGAAAGCTCCCCCAAGTATACATCAAAGTTCCAAGAGAGCACTCTCAGGACAAGGAATTCATCCGAATCATTAGCTTTTTCTTCCCACCTGGCGCTTTTAATGAAAAAGTTGCATCGTCTCCATGCGCACCATTCATCCATAGGCATGGAACTCTGAACGGCAGCAACGAACACACAGACAGTCTATGATCCAGCTACAGCGTTTCAAACAACTCATTCTTGGCGTGCTATTTTGCCTCCCAATCGTCGCCTGGGGCCAAGAGGCACCCGCGAGCATCGATTCCGGAGATACCGCCTGGATGCTCACCTCGACGGCCTTAGTCCTCTTCATGACCATTCCCGGTTTGGCATTGTTCTACGGCGGACTCGTCCATAAGAAAAACGTCCTCTCTGTTCTCGTTCACTGCTTCATGCTAACCGCGCTAATGACCATTCTATGGCTTGTTTGTGGCTACAGCCTGTCCTTCTCCACAACCGGCATGGCACAGGGCGCTACCAACCTAAACTCGTTCATTGGCGGACTGGATCTCGCGTTTATGCGCGGAGTCGGTGCGGAAGACGTCGAGGGATCGATTCCCAAAATACTTCACTTTGCTTTTCAGATGACCTTCTTCATCATCACTCCAGCCCTGATCGTTGGTGCCTTTGCGGAACGAATCAAATACTCGGGCATGATCTGGTTTCTCGCCCTATGGGGAATCTTGGTCTACGCGCCCATTTGCCACATGGTTTGGGGCGGCGACGGAGGTTTCTTCTGGGATCGCGGGGTCTTTGACTTTGCTGGAGGAATCGTCGTTCATATCACAGCTGGCATCGCCGCGTTGGCAGCCTGTATCTACATTGGCCCTCGAACAGGCTACCCGACTCGAGCCATGCCACCTCACAACCTTCCAATGACGGTCATCGGGACCGGAATGCTTTGGGTTGGTTGGTATGGATTCAACGCCGGTAGTGCCGTAGCGGCCAACGGAGATGCGGCGATGGCTCTAGTTGTCACCCAAGTTTCAGCCTCGACCGCCGCAATGGTTTGGATGTGCATCGAATGGATCAAACACGGTAAACCTAGCGTTCTGGGCTTCGTAACGGGTGCCATCGCAGGACTGGCGGCTATCACACCTGCATCGGGACATGTTGGTCCCATCGGAGCCCTCTGTATTGGAACGGCCTCAGGTGTCATCTGCTGGTGGGCATCGACGAGCATCAAATCCAAGTTCGGATACGACGACTCTCTCGATGTCTTCGGAGTCCACGGTGTCGGTGGCTTCATCGGCACGATCCTCGTGGCGGTTTTCGCCCATGAGATGTTTGGAGGCAAGGAAGGCCAACTGGCTATCGGAAAGCAGCTCGCCACACAGAGCTTCGCCGCGATTTTCACCGCTGTCTACACTCTTGTCGTCTCGCTCGTCATTCTGAAGGTCGTCGATGCCATGGTGGGACTTCGAGTTACGGAAGCCGAGGAGCGCGAAGGGCTTGATGTGGCCTCTCATGGAGAAACCGCCTACAACGACTAAGGTTTCATCACGCAAAAAGGCGGTGCCATTGCCGGCACCGCCTTTTTTTTCGATCTCTAAAAAACCAGACCTCGACTCGAGCTCCTAGGCTGCGCTTTCCGACTCCAAGAATCCCTGAAGTTGACGGATACGAGTCGGATGCCGGAGCTTACGCAGACCCTTTGCTTCGATCTGACGAATACGCTCTCGCGTCACCTTGAACTGCTTGCCAACCTCTTCCAAGGTTCGAGCATAGCCATCATGCAAACCAAAGCGGAGTTCGAGAATTTTTCGTTCCCGTTCGGTCAGCGTGGATAGCACCTCATTCAATCGCTCACGAAGAAGCAGATGACTGGTCATATCCGATGGATTCTCAGCCGATTTATCTTCGATGAAGTCCCCGAAGTTTGCGTCCCCGCTATCCCCCACTGGCGACTCTAGTGAGATTGGCTGCTGAGCCATCTTCAGGACCGCACTGACACGCTCGACCGGCAGATTCATTTCATCAGCGATTTCCTCCGCAGTCGGTTCTCGTCCAAACTCCTGAAGCAACTGTTTCTGAACCCGCATCAGCTTATTGATGATCTCAATCATGTGAACCGGGATTCGAATCGTTCGAGCCTGGTCCGCAACCGACCGTGTAATCGCCTGCCGAATCCACCACGTGGCATAGGTCGAGAACTTGTAGCCGCGTCGGTATTCGAACTTCTCAACACCTTTCATCAAGCCCATGTTGCCCTCCTGGATTAGATCCAAGAATGACAAACCGCGGTTGGTGTATTTCTTCGCAATCGAGATCACGAGACGAAGGTTCGCTTCCACCATTTCGGTCTTCGCCTGATGGGCTTTGGCCGCAAATTCTTTGAGCTGTTCATAGGCTTTGATGTAGACGTCATAAGGCATTCGCACAAAGGCTTCGAGAGCATGAATCTTTTGCCACTCCATCTCAATAAAGGCCTTCTGCTGACTCGAAGCACGCCCTTTCTCCATCTCCTCAATGCCCATGAGACTGAGGTTGATCTTCTCGAAGATGTTCTCAGTGACGAGCGTCATCTCCTCGATCACCTTCTGCTTGTAATAGAAGCGCGAAAACATGTTTTGCAACTTCTTGTCGGCCTTCTGAAATTCTGTCTCGAGCTTGGGCTTAGCTCGGGATGCATCGGAGTGTTGCCAGGCCGCGTATTTTTCATCAACAAGTTGATCCTGGGCTCGGACATTCTTTACTAGCTTACGAAGATACTTGAGATGCTTGTCACGGCTGTCGATTTTCTTGTCCAGAATCACCCGGTCAAATCGCTCCTTAGGCGGTTCAGCGATCAGCTTCTCCGCCAAGGCGATGTGCTCTTTCCCGGCAAATCCCATGCTGTAGATGATGCGTCGTTGTTCGATCTCCGCACTCTCAATTCGTTTACAGATTTCGACTTCCTGTTCCCGCGTCAGCAAGGGGACTTTCCCCATCTGCTTCATGTACATCCGAACAGGATCGTCGAGGATATCTAAACGGCTGGCATCATCCTCTTCCTCTTGGTCATTCTTCTTGATCCGGTCGACTTCGGCCTGATCAACAATCTCCACGTCCAAGTTACGTAGTCGGGAGTAGACCTCCTCTAAATCCTCTGGGGTCGTAACCCCCTCTGGCAAGACCTCGTTGATGTCCCCATAGGTCAGATAACCTTGCTCCTGAGCCAGCGAAAGAAGCTCTTTAACATACTCAGTCAGATTAATCCCACTTCGCCCCTTGGGAGCCTGCATCCCATCCAAAGCAGCTTCCGTCTCATTCTGCTTCTCAGGCGAAGCCTTAATGGCGGCTTTAACATTCTCCATCACCTCACGTGATGCCCCGGCTTCCTGCTTACCCCCCTTCTTGGCCTCGCTGGCTTTCGCCTTGCCCTTAGCCGCCACCTTCTTTTCAGCAGCTGGCTTTTTGGACGCCCCGGTGGCACTCTTTGAAGCCGCCCGTTTTGGGCTCGCCTTCGTTGTGGTTTTCGCTTTGGCCTTCGATTCTGCCTTGGCCTTTACCTTAGCTTTTGCCTCGACCGGCGCTTTGGCCGCTGCCTTCTTCTTCGCAGCCCCCTTCTTTTCCGTCTTTGCCTCTTTTGTCACCCTTTTATCTGCGGACTTCTTTACGACTTTCTTAACTGCGGCCTTTTTCACCGGAGCCTTCTTTGCGGACGCCTTCTTCGCTGCCGGAGAAACCTTTTTTGGCTTCGCAGCAGGCTTCTTGGCCGCCGCCTTGCTAGCGGCCGCCTTCTTCACCGTTTTCGATCCTTTGGCGGATTTCTTGGCAGTTTTGGCTCTCGTGACCATACTTGGTTCTATCTAATTGGGTATAACGTCTCGTTCTCCCTCCGGCAGCCTTCCCTCAATCTCCAGGACACGGGAGGCTCCAAGCGATGCGAACATCACTTAAACGGGCTTAGAAATGCTGATTCAAGATCAGCGGCGGTCGGTGATTAACCAAAGAAGATTGATGCGACCATGTCTCCGAGATAATTTCGGAATGTACGGGACGGAGTGCTCTAGCAAGCTGGCACTCGCTGTTCCGGTTTGAACTTGCGGGCTTGATCAAATCTCTTATTCGTTCGATGCTAATCTTTCGAAACGATTATACCTACCACCCTCACATAACTCAATCAAGCTGAAATTAGTGGAAACTGAACGGAATTCCCCTCTTAGCTGTCCCCGACCGCTGGAGTGGTTTCCTCGCCCGCAAAGGTTTGGGAATCAACCCGTTCACTCTGCTCTCATTAAAGAGCTCCCGAATGAATGACGCATCTGTATCTCTCGCTTCGATTCAGCAGGCTGCCCAGAGAATCGCCAGCACTGCACATCGAACCCCCGTCCTGCGCAGCGATTTCTTGAATGTTTGGTCGCAGAACGAGATCTACCTCAAGGGAGAACATCTCCAAAAGGCCGGTGCGTTCAAGTTTCGTGGGGCTCAAAACGCCGTTGCCCAGCTGGCTTTGCCTCAACACGAAGCCGGGGTCATCACTCACAGCTCAGGCAACCACGGACAGGCTCTCTCCTTGGCAGCCCGCTTAAAAGGGATTCCTGCCTACATCATTGTCCCTGAGAACGCTCCCCGGCCCAAAATTGCCGCCATAGAGGGATACGGCGGTAAAATCTCATTTTGCGCCCCTCAGGTTGCCGCCCGCGAAACACTCATGAACGAAATCCAAGCGAAGACCCAAGCTATCTTTGTCCCCCCTTTCGACCATCCATCGATCATTTCTGGCCAAGGCACCATTGGACTCGAGCTACTCTCGCAGGTTCCAGAACTGGACGCTGTGATCGCACCAGTCGGCGGTGGAGGCCTGCTGGCCGGGCTGGCAACCGCCGTCAAGGAGCTGAAACCATCCATCAAGGTCTTTGGCGCCGAACCAAAGGGCGCTGACGACGCAGCTAGATCCTTCTCAGCTGGACACCTGATTCCGCAAACCTCTCCTCAGACGGTTGCCGATGGACTCTTAACCAGTTTGGGCACTCACACGTGGCCTATTATTCGGGAGCTCGTGGACGATATTTTGACCGTTTCCGAGAATGAGATCATCAAGGCCATGCGAATCGTCTGGGAAAGAACAAAACAACTCATCGAGCCCAGCTCCGCCGTTGCAGTCGCCGCCTTACGCAGCCCTTCTTTTTTGAATCAATTCCAGAACAACCACGTTGCCGTCGTCCTGAGCGGCGGCAATACCGATCTCCACTCCCTCCCCTGGTGCCGAGACTAAGTCCCCTTATTTAAACACCAGCATTGGTGCACTTAATTTTGAACGCATTTGGAATTATTTGTCTAACTTCAAATAGATTGCTTCGGCACCATTAGTTCAAAGGTGTTTTTTAGTAATTAACTTAAAAAACCTTTGACAAGTAAGCCCGAAGTTCCGTTTCAATCTGGTCCCTAACTCTCTTTGCGAATGGAGTTAGTGCTACCTAATCACAACTGTAGTTAAAAAATGATCAAAGTCGAGAACCTCAAAAAAGCTTTCGGCCCTAAGCTTGCCGTAAACGGCATCTCGTTCAGCGTCGAGCGAGGTGAAGTTTTAGGATTTCTTGGCCCAAATGGCGCCGGGAAATCAACCACCATGCGAATGATCACCGGATTCATCCCCCCGACTGAGGGACGAATCACGGTTGGCGGGAACGATATTACAACGAATCCTATCGAAGCAAAACGCCTGATCGGCTACCTCCCCGAAAATGCCCCCGCATATTCGGACATGACCGTTCGAAGTTTTCTTAACTTCTCAGCCCAAGTGCGGGGCTTGTCCGGCCGGGAGCGACGCCAGGCAATCGATCGAGTGATTGAACTCTGTTTTCTGGAAAACGTCATCCACCAGAGTGTCGACACCTTATCGAAGGGTTACCGTCACCGAACCTGCTTTGCACAATCGATTATTCACGATCCCGACATTCTCATTCTCGACGAGCCGACCGACGGCTTGGACCCAAATCAAAAACACGAGGTGCGAAGCATCATCAAGCGAATGGGTGAAAAGAAGGCGATCATCTTCTCGACCCACATTCTTGAAGAGGTCGAAGCGGTCTGCAGCCGAGCGATTATCGTTGATCGAGGCCAGATCGTGGCAGACGGCACACCCGATGCCCTCAAACAAAAGTCGCCGAATTTCGGATCCGTCTTCCTTCGATTGCGCGGCGTGGAAGCCAGCGCCGCCAAGGAACGACTGAGCCAACTCGGTTCCGTCGATAAAGTCTTAGTCATGGAAGACAACAGTGGGGGCACGCTCAGCCTTAAAGTGACGCCGAAGAATTCCACTTCGGACGGCGAGCTCGCCTCGAACGTTGCCGATGCGGCAAATCAGTCGTCCTGGAGAATCGAAGAACTTCGCACGGAAGAAGGGAAACTCGATGAAGTATTCAGAAACATCACCAAACCGGACACCGCAAGTGAGGTGGCAGCATGAGCAGTAATATAGGCAACACCTGGACAATCGCAAAGAGAGAGCTATCGGGTTACTTCGCGTCACCCGTCGCCTACGTCTTCATTGTCATCTTTCTAATCCTCATCGGATTCTTCACCTTCAGTGCCAATCTAGGCGGCTTCTTCGAAAGAGATGAAGCGTCCCTAGCGGCATTTTTCACCTGGCACCCATGGATCTATCTATTCCTCGTGCCGGCCGTCGGAATGCGCCTGTGGTCAGAGGAACGGCGACAGGGCACCCTGGAGTTGCTCTTCACCATGCCCATCACGCCAGGACAAGCGATCTTCGGCAAATTCTTGGCATCGTGGCTCTTCCTCATCCTTGCCCTCGTCCTGACGTTTCCCATCGTGTTCACCGTCAATTACCTGGGCAATCCCGATCTGGGAGTCATTTTCTGTGGCTACTTAGGAAGCGCTCTGCTCGCCGGCGGGTATCTCGCCATCAGCTGCATGACGTCTGCGATCACCCGCAACCAAGTCATCAGCTTCATCCTGTCGGTGGTCATTTGCCTCTTCCTAATTTTGGCAGGCTTCCAGCCCGTAACCGATATGCTCATCCAGTGGGCCCCGGGTTGGCTCGTCAACGTTGTGTCATCGCTCAGTGTTATGACGCACTTCTTTAGTTTCCAACGTGGGGTACTCGATTCGAGAGACCTCATTTTCTTCCTGTCGCTGATCGGCTTCAGCCTTTTCACGACGGGCGTTATTCTCCGTAGTTTGCGAACCAATTAATTAGAAACCGATCATGAAAAAGAAACAGATTGATCTCTTCCTTTTCTCGACTGTCGGTGTGGCCCTGTGTTTGGTCCTCGTGGTAGGCCTGAATCTCATTGCCAGCTTCGTCAAGGTCCGTGTGGATCTGACCGCCGAGAAACTATTCACCCTCTCTGATGGCACGAAACAGATCCTTCAGGAGCTAGACACGCCCGTGGAAATCCGCTTCTACGCAACACGGGACGACAAGGTCATGCCGCCCCAGTTGAAAACCTACGTCAGCCGGGTCGAGGACTTACTTGACGAATTCGCCGAAAACAGTGGTGGCAACATCAAGATCACCAAGTTCGATCCGCAGCCCGATTCGGACGCCGAGGACTCAGCCCGACTCGACGGAGTGGAAGGCCAATCCTTGTCTTTGACCGATCGGATCTATCTCGGCCTTGCCGTCAGCATGTTGGACGAAACGATCGCCATTCCATTCCTCGACCCCTCTAAGGAGCGGCAACTCGAGTACGAATTGGCGCGAGCCGTATCGCAAGTGGTCACCATCGACAAACCCGTCATCGGAGTGATGTCTTCGCTTCCCGCCTTCGGACAGCCCGCCAACCCCATGATGGCCCAAATGGGTCGACCGCAACCCGGACAAGATCCTTGGGCTGTGATCAGCCAGCTGAAACAAGACTTCGAAGTCAAGGAAGTGGAAATGACGGCGGAGACGATTGAAGATGATATCACGGTCCTCGTCGTCATTCACCCGAAGGAGATCACCGAGGCCACGGAATACGCGCTTGACCAGTTTGTTCTCCGCGGCGGCAAGTTGCTCGCGTTCCTCGATGCTCTCGCCCTGATCGATCAGCAGCCGAACCCGAACAACATGATGGGATCTCCACCCAGCACCTCCAATTTGGAAAAACTCCTTGGGGCCTGGGGCTTATCATTCAATAGCAGCAAGGTCGTCGCGGACATGTCCTTCGCAAAGGAAGTTTCCTTCCGCCAAGGCACCCCACCCCAGTTGCAGCCCTCGGTTCTCTTCGTCAATGACAATGGGATCAACGCGGACGACGTCGTCACGGCTCAGATCGATCAACTACTGATGCCTTTCGTGGGCACCTTCAGCGGCACTCCCGCTGATGGCCTGGAACAGACCGTCCTCATCAAAACGACCGAGGAATCGCAGCTTGTTGACGGTTTCATGGCCCAACTCTCGGGCGCTCAGATCGCCAAAGAGTTCAAAGCGGAAGGCACGGAACACCCGGTAGCTCTTCGGCTCACTGGAAAATTCAAGACCGCCTTCCCTGACGGGAAACCGGCCGATGCAGACAGTGCCGCAGCAGAGGATGATATCGACGCAGAGGACGAACCCAGCGCGGATGATTCCCTAACCGAATCATCTGAAGATGGAACGGTCGTCCTCTTCGGTGACGCCGATTTCCTCTTCGACTCGTTCTCCGTTCGGATTCAAAACTTCCTTGGCACTCGCATGATGAGTTTGCTCAACGGAAACCTTCCGCTCGCTCAGAATGTCGTCGAGCAGCTCGCAGGTGACAACCGCTTGATTCGAGTCAGAAGTCGGGCGGCGATGAACCGCCCCTTCACCACCATTCGAGACATGCAGATCCAAGCAGAGAAGGAATACCGCTCGAAGATTCAGGCCCTTGAGGAGACCCTCCAACAGACCCAGAGCAAACTCAGCGAGCTCCAGAGCCAAAGAACGGATGTCTCACAAGGTCAACAGCGTTTTGTCCTCTCGCCCGAACAACAGGCTGAGCTTGCAAAATTCCGCAAGCAACAAGTGGACACAAACAAACAGTTGAAAACCATGCGTCGCAACCTGCGTAAAGATATCGACGCACTGGAAACCAAGCTCAAATGGGTCAACATTGCAGGCATGCCTCTGATCGTCACTGTCGGAGGAGTCCTGATCGCCTTAATCAAACGTAAACGAACCGCAGCACGATGAATTCAAGTCAGTTCAAAAAACTAATTGTTCTCCTTCTGATTGTGGGAGGCGTTGGATTTCTGTTTTGGTCAATGGATCGCAAGGCCTGGGAGCAATCAGAGTCCAACTTAGGCGGAAAAGTCATCCCCGACTTCCCCCTCAACGATGTGGCATCCATCACTTTGAAGGATGCAGACAACGAGATCGCCGTTGCCAAGAAAGACGAGATCTGGACGGTCACGGATCGATGGGACTACCCGGCCGACTTCTCCAAGGTTCGAGACCTGGTGCAAGATGTCTGGGATCTGAAAGTCACCCGGAATATCACTGCCGGCCCGAGCCAATACGGACGTCTGGGACTGGTCACTCCCGGCAAGGGAGCCGATTCGGGTATCCTTCTTACCTTCAAGGATGCGAGCAACGGCGAAGTGGGGAATCTCCTTCTCGGCAAGGAGCACATGCGCAAGTCAGAAGCACCGTCTCAATTCGGAGGTGGGGGCGAGTTCCCTGATGGACGCTACGTGCTTCCGAACGGAAACGGCGAAGCCATCGCTCTCGTTTCGGAAACCTTCTCATCCGTCGACGTTGACCCGACCTACTGGCTCAGCAAAGACTTCCTGAAGGTCGAGAAACTTCAATCTGTCAAGGTCACCCACCCGGAACCCGCCGACTCATGGTCCATTTCCAGAGACAGCGACACCGCTGATATGGTTCTCGCTGGCCTTGAGGAAGGAGAGGAACTGGATTCCACCAAATCCTACAGCCTGAAGAATATTCTCTCATCCCCAAGCTTCGATGATATCTCGGATCCATCGAGCGCAGCAGAGGATCTTGGTCTCGACACGCCAATCACTGCGGAATTGAAGACCTTCGACGGTTTCACTTACACGGTAAAACTTGGCAAGGCCAGCAGCGAGGACAAGTATCCCATCTCGGTAGCAGTCTCAGCGGACATCGCAAGCGAGCGAGAAAAGCCCGAAGACGAGAAAGAAGAAGATTCCGAACGTCTCGACAAAGAGTTCAATGACAACAAGCAAAAGCTTGAAGAGAAGCTCGAAAATGAAAAGGCCTATGAAGCTTGGACCTATATCGTATCGAAATGGACAGTGGACGCGCTCCTCAACAAACGGGCAGACTTAATCAAGCAGCCCGAGGAAGAGGATGCTAGCGCTGCTACCGTGACGGGCGCTCCGATCCCTGCTGGACCTCCTGCCCCACCGGTCATCCCTTCAATCCCATCGGAAATCTCAGATGTGATTCCCAATGTGGAAGAACAAATCAAAGAGGCCGTCTCGAACTCCGGAGCGCAAGAAGCGATCGACGAAGTCCTCGAGAAGGCTGACGAAGTGCTGGAAAAAGCAGCTGAGGTCAACGTCGAAGACGTCATTGATGCCGTGACCAATCCTGTTCCAGAACCCGAAGAATAAGCCCTATTGACAGGTCAAAAGACCTGCATTAGCCTCTCTCCGTAAATACCGAGCAACGCCCCGAATTTACCTTCGGGGCTTTTTTGTGTCGAAATCTCAATTCAACTATGCCCAATACAATCTTGATAGGCGTCCAATGGGGCGACGAAGGTAAAGGGAAAATCATCGATGTACTAACCGACCGTGCCGATATGGTCGTCCGCATGCAGGGCGGCAACAATGCGGGGCACACGGTCCTGGTCGGAAAGAAGAAATACGTTCTCCATCTCATTCCTTCCGGCATTCTTCGTTCCCGAAAAAAATGTGTCATTGGAAATGGAGTCGTCCTTGATCCGGTTCACCTCGTGGGCGAAATCGAAGGGCTGAAGAAACTCGGCATTAAGGTCAAAGACAATCTCTTCATCAGTGAAACAGCTCACCTTGTATTCCCCTACCACCGATCGCTAGATGCCTGCCGAGAGAATTCCAAAGGGAAGAACAAGATCGGAACCACCAAACGAGGTATTGGTCCAGCCTACGGAGACAAAGCTGCCCGAACAGGAATCCGTTTGGTCGATCTGATGAATCCGGAAAGTTTCGCCGCGCTTTTGAAACAACGCGTCAAAGCCAACAACGAAACCCTTGCGAGGCTCGGCGCGAAAAAGCACTCATACAAATCGATTCTCGAAGAGTATCTCGCGGCGGCAAAGAAACTGAAGCCTTACGTCGTGGATACCGTGCACATGTTGCACGAGGCCAGTCAAAAGAAGGCCAACATGCTTTTCGAAGGGGCCCAAGGAACCTTCTTGGATATCGATCATGGGACCTACCCTTTCGTGACATCATCGTCGACCACCTCGGGTGGTGCCTCTACGGGGTCTGGTATTCCCCCGAATCGAATCGACAAGGTCGTCGGCGTCATGAAAGCGTATACGACCCGCGTCGGCGAAGGCCCGATGCCCACCGAGGACGATTTTCTGAGCGACCACTTCCACAATATGGGACGGGAGTATGGGGCGACCACCGGACGGGCCCGACGATGTGGCTGGCTCGATGCGGTCCTCACCAAGCATGCCTGCATTGTGAACGGAATCGACGAGTTGGCCGTTACCAATCTGGACGGTCTCGACACCTTGCCTACCATCAAGGTTTGTACCGGCTATCGATTGGGGAACAAGAAACTCGACCGTATTCCGAACGCCATGGGGAGCCTGGCAAAATGCAAACCGATCTATACCGAGTTCCCAGGCTGGCAATGCTCTACCGAGAAATGCCGTAAGTGGTCGGATCTGCCTCTCAACGCGAGGCGCTACCTCAAGGAAATTGCCAAGCTTAGCGGCACGAAGCTCAAGATCGCTTCCGTCGGACCGGCACGAGCTCAAACGATCGAACTGTAGAACGTCATTCCGTTCCGGCCACAATGACCGCTTCCGCCAACCAGCTCAGCGAAAAGGCCAAAGCCAACATTCCCGCCCACATTGCCATTATCATGGACGGGAACGGACGCTGGGCGAAAAAGCGCCGCTTGCCGCGGGTCCAAGGCCATCGGAAGGGAGTCGATTCTGTCCGAGCCGTCCTGCGAGCTTGCGGGGAAGTGGGTGTGAAATACCTCACGCTATACGCCTTCTCCGTTGAGAACTGGAACCGACCGAAAGACGAGGTCGATACTCTGATGAAGTATCTTGCGAGATACCTACACTCAGAGATTCCAGAACTCACGAAGAACAACGTCAAATTGGATGTCATTGGGCAGATCTATCGTCTCCCCGAATTCGTCCAAGATCAGATCACAAAGACCAAAGCGGCCCTCGCCAACAATACCGGGCTGACGCTCATTCTCGCGTTAAGCTACGGTGGGAGGACAGAGATCGTCGAAGCCTGTCGCGAGCTCGCTACCAAAGCCAAATCCGGAAAAATCAGCCCGGAAGAGATCGACGAGCAACTGGTCGCGCAACACCTCTACACACGAAATATTCCTGATCCCGACCTCCTCATCCGTACGAGTGGAGAGATGCGAGTAAGCAACTACTTGCTCTGGCAAATCTCGTACGCGGAATTCGTAGTCACCTCGACCCTTTGGCCAGATTTTCGTAAGCCTCAACTCTTTGCCGCGCTAGAAGAATACACTCGCCGCCATCGACGCTTCGGAAAGGTTTAGAACGCCCCGCAGGCCGCTCACAAACAAGCTACTTCTCCATCGCCCCCCATTCGATGACCAAGCCCTCCAAAGCCCAAGTCTTTCGACAACGCCTCGGCAGCACACTCGTGCTCTGGACGGTGGTCTTACTCGCTCTCTTTGCGCCAAACGACACGGTGGCCAATACAGCCTTCCTGGCGATTACATCCATTCTCGGTTTCGTAGGTTTCCGCGAATTCGCGCGGATGTTGGAAACGACAGGAGTCCGCGTTTTCCTTTGGCCCGCGATGGTTGCCGGTTCAGCCCTCTTGCTATTCGAGGTGTCGCATGGATGGAACACAAGTCGAGCGATAGAGGAAGTATCAAGCTCACAGATCAGCAACGCTGGTTCGGGTCAGACCCACACCACGATCTACAGCGCAACGGGCATTCACTTCACTCTCGTGACAACCCTGCTGTTCCTTTGGCTCAGCACACTGAAGCTCCGATCAGCCGGAGCCGTCCCCATCGCGTCGCTGGCGCTCACGTTTTTTGGTTGGTTCTACGTTTTCGGCCTCCTCACTTTCATTGCCAAAATCTACTACTTCCCGGGCTTGAATGGTTCCTGGTTGCTTTTGTACTTCATCCTCGTCACCAAGTTCAGCGATCTCGGAGCCTACGTGACTGGCTCACTCATAGGTCGCCACAAGATGGCCCCAAAGATCAGCCCAGGAAAAACCTGGGAAGGGTTTGCCGGTGCGATCGTCATTTCCACCCTCGTTAGTCTCATAACGATCTACCTTGCGGGACCACAACTAGCCCCTCTGCAGGGTATTCACGGCGTCCTCTTGGGGATTCTTTTGGGCGGTCTGGCAGTCGTGGGCGACCTCATTGAGTCCCTGCTGAAACGTGAGACCGGGGTCAAAGATTCAGGAAACCTTTTCCCCGGAATCGGAGGCTGTCTAGACCTACTGGACAGTTTGTTATTTAACGCTCCGATCTTCTACCTATACTGCCGCCTCACACTCACTAACTAAGCCCCTGGACTGTGGACTCGTCGCACTCGATGAAAAACATCGTACTACTTGGAAGCACCGGATCTATCGGCACGAGCACAATTAAAGTTGCGGAAGATCTCCCTGAACATATCCGTCTGATCGGATTGGCAGCCGGCCGAAGGGTCGATGATCTTGTGGCACAAGCCCGTCAATTCAAGCCGCAGTTGATTTCGATAAGTGATGAGTCTCAGGCCGGCAACCTCAAGCAACTTGCACCAGAAAACGTGCGTACAACTTCCGGTTCAGAGGGGCTCATCGAACTGGCTACCCTGCCTGATGCCGACATCGTTCTCATCGCGATTGTTGGAACGGCAGGTCTCGAACCCGCTCTCGCTGCCATTCGAGCCGGAAAAGATATCGCCGTAGCGTCCAAAGAGATCTTGGTGATGGCGGGTGAAATCGTGATGAGAGAAGCCCGAGAGCACGGAGTGAAAGTCTTGGCAGTGGACAGCGAGCACTCAGCGATCTTTCAGTGCTTGGATGACAAACCCGAGAGTTCGGTGCGCAAACTGATCCTCACAGCTTCCGGAGGCCCTTTCAGAGAGAAACCGAAGGAAGAGTTTGCCGACATCAGCCTCGCCCAAGCCCTCAAGCACCCGTCATGGGATATGGGACAAAAGATCACCATCGATTCAGCAACGCTCTTTAATAAAGGATTAGAGATGATCGAAGCGCGGTGGCTTTTTAACATCGAGATGCCCCGAGTCGATGTCATCGTTCATCCCCAAAGCGTCATTCACTCGATGGTTGAATTCGTCGATGGATCGATTATCTCACAACTCTCCACCCCCGACATGTGCCTCCCTATCCAATACGCCCTCACCTACCCTGAACGGATGGCCAGTGAACGGGTACAGACGGATTTTGCGAAGATTGGATCGCTGACCTTTGAAGAACCTGATACCGACCGATTCCCTTCCTTAAATCTCGCTCGAGAAGCCGGGACAGTCGGGGGCACATTGCCGGCGGTTCTCAACGCGGCCAATGAAATCGCGGTGGAAGCCTTTTGCACGCAGCAGCTCAGTTTCGTCGGCATTACCGAAACCGTCGCAGCAACCATGGCCGCCCACCAAACCAAACTTAATCCATCGCTGCCAGAAATACTAGAAGCCGACCAATGGGCCCGAGAAGACGCTCAGGCACGGATCGCTCGGTAATCATTTGACAATTGCCCGGATGCTGGGCAAGCCCTTCCTATGACGATAGATGACTTGATTGAGAATTTTGAACTCTTCGACGATTGGGACGACCGCTACGCCTACTTAATGGAACTCGGGAACAAGATGCCCCCGCTCCCAGATTCAGAAAAAACTGAGGAGAACCAAGTCAAGGGGTGTCAAGCGACCGTCTGGCTCAAAGAGTCTGTGATTCCAGGGCCTCCACGGCGGATCGAATTCCTCGCCGACTCCAATTCACAAATCGTCAAAGGGCTTGTCGCCATGCTCCGGCTCCTCTACTCCGGGAAAACGGATGAGGAGATCCTAAAAACCGATGCCAAACAAGTGTTCAGCAAACTGGGACTGGATCGCCATTTGAGCCCGACGCGTAGTACCGGCCTTAACGCGATGGTACAAAGGATTCGAGGCTTAGCAGCCGAAGCATCGGCCTGACTGCTAGAAAAGTCGGCTAAACATCAAGCAAAGTGCTTGCGGTAAGCACTCAAAGGGAAGTAACGGCCAGGACACAGGTTGTGCTCCAAATCCTTGTGCCCAAAAACTTTCGGCTTCGAGTACAAGAGATCTTTTTGCAAGAACTGCGTCAAACTGTAGAGAGATTTGATTTGCTCAGCAGTGGGCTTCCGCTTCATGAAATTGCCAACGAGGCAAATACCGATCGAACTCTCATTCAGAGCTAGGTTGCGGACATGACCACCGTGAATCTGCTTTTTCCATCGTCCGCCAATCTCAATCTCGCCGTTCCGAGTGGAATTCGTCCCGTTCCCAATGACAAAGTGGTAGGCTAAGCCATTCTCCATCCGGCGCCTTAAGTGAGCGCGATGAAAGATCTCAGCATTCCCGTTATCTGTTGCCGAGTGATGGACGATGATCTTTTTCCAGCGCTTCCGCTGAACTCCTTTGTGACCAATCTGCCAACGCAATTTGCGCGGGATTTCAGACGAAGAAGATGCACTTCCCGAAAGCTTTAAGAGCTGGCCGGCCCGGATGCGGTGAACCGACGAGAGCTTATTGAGCTCCTTTAGTTCAGCAACAGAGGTATGATATTTCCGAGCGATTTGAGAGAGCGTATCCCCTCGCTTCACTCGATAACTTGAAGACTCTTCTCCGAGAACCTCAACAGGCGCCACTCCCAAAGCCATGCCACCGAGGCTGGCACCTAGGACTCGTCCGAAATGTCGTCGATTGAATTCCATACGTCCACACGTCTTACAGCTCGGCCTGGAGCCAACCAGACCATGAATGCACAAACATAAGCCAGCTTTGTTCAGTCAGCAAATCGTTTTTCTGCACTATTAAAGACGATTTAAGCAACGAATCCATTCAATCAAAGCGGCTCATAGAGCGGGAAATAGCCTTAGATCGCCGTTCTCCCACCTAATCAGAGTCTAGAGCTGCTGCTGGTAGAGCTTGAAAAGAGCCTGCGTTCCGTCATTTTCGCCGCCTTCCGCAGCCAATTTGTCGTAGAGACTCTTAGCCAAAGCTAGACCGGGCAGATCGAGCTTCATTCTCTCGGCGGATTCAATCGCAATTCTCATGTCCTTGAGGAAGTGCTTCACAAAGAATCCAGGGGCAAAATCATCTTTCAGGACTCGCGGTGCCAAGTTGCTGAGCGACCAACTCCCCGCCGCCCCACTTTCGATACTCTTCAATACAGTCTCCGGATCCAGTCCGGACTTCTTCGCGTATGCCAGCGCTTCACAGATGGATACCATCCCAGAGGCGATCGCAATCTGATTACACATCTTTGTGTGCTGACCGGCCCCGGCGCCCCCTTGCAGCACAATGTTTTTGCCCATGATCTCAAAAAGGGGCCGCACTCGCTCAAAGGCGTCAGCATCCCCTCCCACCATTATCGACAACCGGGCTTCCCGAGCCCCGATATCGCCGCCAGAAACCGGCGCATCGATGGAGGCAATCCCCTTGCCTTTTGCTGCCTCGTAAATTTTTTCGGCCAGATCAGGACTGGAGGTCGTCATATCAATGACCGTGGCACCCGCTTTCGCTCGGTCGAGGATGCCTCCTTCGCTCAAATAGACAGCTTCAACGTCTTCAGGAAACCCCACGATTGTAATCACGACATCCACACTGGCGGCCACGTCACCGGGCGATTCCTGCCAGACGGCCCCTTTTTCGAGCAGTCCCTCGGCCTTCGACTTCGTGCGATTGTAGACATGAACGGTATGACCGGCAGCGAGCAAGTGCCCCGCCATGCTTCGGCCCATTACACCAATTCCAACAAATCCAATAACGGCTTTTTCGCTCATCTAAAATTCTCTCGAGTTCAAAGGATGCGCAGCAATGATCCACAGCCCTCCCCGAATTAATCAAGCTGATTCTGGGTGAATAAGATCCCGTTCCGCTGCTCGTTTCAAAACGCGTTAGCTTCGGAACCGCCCGCAAAACCAATGAAAAGCCCGAATGATTTCGTGACCCCTCCATTCCCCCATGGCAAACTTGCCGGGTGACAGAAATTGAAGCAAAGAGACTTCTGGATGCCTTCAAGGCCGACGAAGTTTCGGCGGACGAGTTACTGGCTCAGCTCCGAGGTCGCAACTTCGCCGAGCTTGGCTACGCCACCGTCGATCTCGTCCGAGAGGAACGCCAAGGATTTGCGGAGGTTATTCTGGGAGCGGGAAAAACCCCGGATCAGATTGTCGGAATTGCCCAAACACTTACCGAAAAAAAGCAACCCGTCCTGGTCACTCGGGCAACACCAAACGCGGCCACTGTTTTTCAAAAGGCCTTTCCAAATGCTGAGTATCATGAGATGTCACGCTGCCTAACGCTGGCCTCAC
Organism: uncultured Verrucomicrobiota bacterium; assembly: GCA_964342405.1. Classification (GTDB taxonomy): domain Bacteria; phylum Verrucomicrobiota; class Verrucomicrobiia; order Limisphaerales; family AAA164-E04; genus UBA2970. Next base: position 100,964 of record CAYFGX010000032.1, read on the forward strand.
AACCAGCAACGAAACGCAGCGGAACAATTGCCATCGCGAGCGGAGGTACAAGCGATATGCCCGTCGCCGAGGAAGCAGCCGTCACCGCCGAGTTCATGGGAAACAAGGTCGACCGAATCTACGACGTTGGCGTCGCGTGCCTCAGCCGCGTTCTCCACCGTCTCGACGAGCTCCGCAGTGCGAATGTCATCATTGTCATCGCGGGCATGGAAGGTGCGCTTCCCAGCGTGGTCGCAGGCCTGGTCGACAAGCCCATCATCGCCGTCCCAACCAGCATTGGCTACGGCACAAATTTTGGAGGCATTGCAGCTCTTCTCGGGATGCTCAACAGCTGCGGGAGTGGCGTAACCGTGGTGAACATCGACAACGGATTTGGAGCTGCATTCGCCGCTAACCAGATCAATCGACTGGCCCATCCGGAAGCCTAGAAACGCTCAGATGAAGACTCTTTACCTTGATGTATTTAGCGGGATCAGCGGCGATATGTTTCTCGGGGCAATGCTTGACCTCGGATTGCCGGAGGGCACTCTAAGCTCAGAGTTGGAGAAACTCGGCCTGGACGAATTTCGCCTCCAAATTAGACGCGAACAGAAGTCGAACATCGAAGGCGTCAAATTCGACGTCGAGCTTCTCAAGCTAGACGCCGATCCACATTCCCACGATCACGAGCATTCGCATGATCACGAGCATTCGCATGATCACGGGCACTCGCATGATCACGGGCACTCGCATGATCACGGGCACTCGCATGATCACGGGCACT
>CAYFGX010000033.1:0-85039 GCA_964342405.1 uncultured Verrucomicrobiota bacterium
CTCTCCAATCGTTCGGGTCACCGGTTTCTCACGGTAGATATGTTTACCAGCTTTCGCCGCTAACACCGCCATAATTGCATGCCAATGATCCGGCGTGCCAATGACGACCGCATCAATCCCCTTGTCTTCTATGATGGCGCGAAAGTTTCGGTGCCCCTTCACATCGGTCTGCGCTCGACCTTGCTTGCTGTAGACGCTAGTCAAGCGTTCTACCCCGCTTTCGAGGCGTGCGTCGACACAATCAGAAACGGCCAGCATCCGCGCCCCTTTTGCGTCAGCGAGCGCTCCGGCGATACCGATGGTTCGCCGGCCATATCCAATCAAACCGATTTGAATTTGACTGTTGGGACCCTGCCCACTTAGCGAGGACCGCCATAAACCTGACGGTAGAATGAGAGGCGCAGACAATAAGGCAGTAGAACGAAGGAAACCACGACGAGAACAGGCTTTTTTCATAGCGATTGAATGGCTCCAATCATCCCCCGGATCGGATCAGCGTCAAGCCGTAAGCGAAGGCATCAACAATAGCGGATGTGTTTGAAGTCGAATCTACGGGATATGGACGTGAGCTTGATAGGGGTGCGGGCGTGCCCCAAGACTAAGCGGTCGTCAACTGACAGGCGGATCAGCTCGGACGATCTCTCATCGCGTGTGTCTATTCAGCTAGGACAAGAGATTCCATGGCTCGCCCAAAAGCCTCGCCGATCTTCATCATCATTTGACCGCTCCCCAAGTAATGATAGGCACGATCAGAACCAACATTGTAGAAACGGACCCAGTCCTTTCCCTTCCAAACGCCATCATTAACCAACTGCGCCACCTCAGGCTCCCAAAACAGACGGGTCGGAACAAAGACTCCGGTCCCTGCAAACTCCTCGGTAGCGAGCACCTCCTCTTGGGCTTGGTGGAACGCGGCCTGATCGGTTGCACCCAACTCGCCGATCACGACTGGTAGTTCCGGGGCCTTGAGATCACGTCGCAGATCTCGAATCAAAGCCCGCAGTCGTCGCGTATAACCCGCGTAGTCCTCGGCTCGTTGAGAGCCATCAACCATATCGTTCCAGCCTTGAAACCAGACGAACCCGGCTAACTCAAAGCTTCGGTTACCTTTGAAGTGCGGTAGATGCTTTGAAGGATTGCCCAGAATTCCTTTCGTGAGATGGATCATATCTCGGTAGGCCTTCCCATAGGAATTTCTTATGCTCTCTAGGCTGGTCTCAGGACGCCTTTTCCTAGCTCGTTCGAGATCCTGCTTCAGCACGGTATCGTCGGGAAGCGATTCGCTGGGAGGGAGGAAATCCTTCTTAACGCTTCTCCCTCCCCAGCACGTCTTTATCAAGAGCACCTGCTCATCAAACAACTCCCCCATTACCCAACCAAAGCCAAGCTCCGGTCCCAACTTCCATTCATTCGCTCCATATCCAGGGCGCAGATTTCCGGAACGCTCTCCGTCACTCGTCCAGACCCAGACGTCACGACGCTCGTTCCAGCCCCCTTGCCGATCCTTCCAATGCTGATAGGCCGCTGCTGTTTCTTCGTTGTAGATCAGATACTCCAGGGTTCGCAATGAGGCCTGCCCTTGCATGTTTGACTGACCTGCCAGGAGAAAGACCTTGATGGGACCTTTATCTACCGCTGGCCACGGGTCGCGATCAAACGCCGAATCCTGCGCCGAGAGCGATTCAAAGGCGACAAGGAGAAGGAGCAAACGACTGATACAATGCATATCCTCTCATCCTCCACCGACCATTGAGAGGCAACCAGAAAAATCTCCGAAATGCCGGCGTCAAATCTTACAAACTTCCCGACAATCCAGCCGAGGAGCTAGCTCTTATCGAGGTATTTAGCGACCGCTTCCGCCCTCGAGCCCACCTGCAGTTTCTCATAGATATTTCGCAAGTGGCTCCGAATCGTGTTTTCGCTGACATGAAGTTCGGCCCCAATCTCTTTATTCCGCAATCCGTTCGCGACTCGATCAAGAATCTCCCGCTCCCGTTCACTCAGTTTTTCTACTCCGTCTCTCTCGGGCGTCTCGTTCTGAAAGAATTGAACGAGCAGGCGAGCCATTTTGCCCGTCAGCGAGGAGTATCCATTGTGTACATCCGATATCGCTTCCAGGATCTTGCTCGGCGGGGTTCGCTTTAGGAGGTAACTCACGGCACCTGCGCGCAAGGATTCGAATAGCAAATCTTCATCCTCGTAGGTCGTCAGCATGATGATGTTCACGCTCGGCTCCAGTTTCTTCAGTTTTCGCACGCATTCGATACCGCTCATTCCGGGCATTTGAATATCCATCAGAACGACGTCCGGACGATCGTCCAGCAGAGACTTAACCGCTAGTTCGCCCCGAGGATACCCATTAACAACTCGGAAGCCGGGTGATCCATCGATCAACATCGTCAAACCGTCCCGAACGCGGGAATCGTCTTCGACCAAGCATACCCTGATTTTTCTCTCTTCCGAATTCTCTGAGGACATGTTGCGCGCTTCTACGTTTTAATCTTCACCCCAATACTCACGCGGGTCCCGCGCCCCGCGTGACTCTCCCAGACGATTCGCCCACCGATTCGCTCTAGTCGAGTTTGCATCTGAACCAGACCATTCCCTCGGTCTCTGCACTGATCCATATCGAATCCAATCCCATTGTCAGCAATCGTGATGGAAAAAGAATCCTCATCAGCTTGGATTTCCATCTGAATTTGAGAGCACTCACTGTGCTTGCTTGCATTGTTGATCAACTCTTTGACCACCATGACGATCTCATGCCGAATCTGTCCCCCTACAGGATTTGGCGGAATCGTGTCCGGGAGCGAGAGGCGTAGCCCCCATTTGGCCGTTTCCTCTGCCTCTACTGCAATCTGAGCTAAATGAGAAAAAAGTCGATCCAATGAGTCGTTTCGCGGATTTGTCATCCAGACAATGTCGTCGAGAGCCTGTGCCGTTTGACGAACACCGTCGACCACCCGATCAAGATTGTCCTTTCCTGATTCCCCTTCATTGAGAGAGCGTTTGGCAAGCTCGCCCTGGAAAGAGAGTTGGGTTAAACGTGCCCCCAAATCGTCATGCATATCTTGAGCGATTCTCTCCCGCTCACGGTGCACCGCACGCTCCAAGGTTCGTTGGGCCGCTTCAGCCTTGATTCGCTGCCGCGCAAGAAACGAGATCCCCCCACCAACCAAAGCCAAACTCCCCAAGACAGCCGCCCATCGTGCCCAAAGAGTTTCCCACCAATACGGTATGATCTGCAATCTGAGTCGCGCTGATTCGGGATTCCATTCTCCGGATTGCAAAGCAGCTGTTACTTCGAGATCATATTCTCCTGGATCCAATTCTAGAAATGAGATCGAATGCGAATTTCCCAAGAAATTCCAATTCGTATCCATCCGGTCGACCCGATACTGGAAAACCACTTTTTCCGGAGCGGACAATCCGACACCTGAAAACCGCACAACAATTTTCCGGCTGCCCGGCGGACAACTCGCGACGATTTCATCTCGCTCTTTGATCAGCGGCACCTCGTCCCCATCCACCGTGACCGATCGAATTGAAACGGGCGGATACCATTCAAAGGACGAATCCAATTGCTCCAAGGCCACCATAACAATCCCTCCCTTTTGCGGGAAATAGAGCTTACCCAATTCGCTAACGAGAATGGAGGGATGAAAACGATCCTGTCCCTCCAACGACACGAGACCATCTTCCTTCCCATAGTTCTCACGCCTTAACAGACCGCCTCGCTCTCCACCAAAACTGAGTTCAAGATCCGCCCACGGGATTCGCGTGATCCCTCGACTCGTGGACAACCACAATGAACCGATTCCATCATTCGCTAATCCGGCCACATAAGGGTCGAGAGAAGCATCCTGGGAATGGATCCGTTCGAACGATTCTCCGTTCACACGCAAAACTCCTGCTCCTCTGGAGCCCAAAATAACCCGCCCCTCATCATCCCGACACATGGCCATGATTGAGTTGTCCGGCAACCCATTCTCAACTGTGAACTGAGTCAGCTCCCCATCAAGCCATCGATACAGCCCCTGTCCCATTGTTCCTAGCCACAGAGCACCTTCCCGATCTTCCGCCATGCAACGAACGCCATCGAGATTATTTCGTATGTAGTCTGGCTCTTGATGCGGGTTTCGATTGTCTAAACGAAGCACCTGCTCTTCTGTTGCGACCCAGAGTTGCCCGTCAGAATTTTCGAAGAGACTGACAATCGAGTCGCTTTCAAACCCCACAGCCTGTTCAAAGGAAAAGCCGTCAGCGTTTGTTCTGTTGGGATAGATGACGTGAAGGCCTCGGTCCCGAGTTCCCGCCCAAACGTTACCCACTGAATCGGCAAGCACCACGTTTACATCGGGCTTGTCAGCACCAAAAACCGAACGAAACGCGGTCCCATCCCAGTGAATCAAACCGTCGCCCTCTGTTGCCATCCAAAGATCATGGGTTCGATCCTCCACGATGCTATTCACTCGCAAGTCGCCCGTTCTCGCAGGCAAATCGAACTCATCGAAGAGCCGAGCGCGGATTCGAACTAATCCCGCATCTTCCGTTCCAGCCCAGAGGTTCCCTTCTTGGTCTTCAAAGAGGGCTCGAACAAAATTACTCGGCAGGCCTTCCTCCTTGTTCAAGACCGCGGGTGTTGCATTCGGGCTAATCCCTCGCAGTCCGTTTCCCTGTGAGCCGACCCAAAGCATCCCATCACGAGTCTCCAGCAACGCAGTGATGTTTGAGTTATCACCCCAGGGGTACTCACCCCGATTCTCCACCAAGACCCCTTCGGCGTAACGCCGGAGCTGCATATCCGCAGCGGTCCAGAATCCGCTTTCGGCAGCATCGCCAATCGCCCAAAGCCAGGCACGGTTCTCAGATGTGTCCACGTTGAGCTCCGGCAGAATTCGGATCAATCCGTTCGGAGCCCAGACAATCAACTCCGTATGGAGCCCTGCCACTAGCTGGCCCATCGAATCAAAATAGATCTGAATGCCGGGAGAAAACTCGCGTTTGACCTCAAACCATTCCCGCCCACGGCGGATGACACTCGGTTCATGCGGAAACAATTCTATGATGGCTCCCCCTCCTGTCGCTCCAATGACCAAGCCATCCTGGTTCACAGCAATCTTCCGAATTCGAACCTCTTCTCCACGGATCGAAGCCAGACTGCGCTCGTGAAACTGAGAGCCATCGAAAAATCCCACCTTTCCGGATTGGTCGACAAACCAAACCTGGTCGTTCGGGCCAACCTTCACCGACACGATATCGCTGTTTCCCAATTCGGGATGATTCGCGTGGGTGAAGGTTTCAAAAACAAAGCCGTCATAAACACACAGCCCGCGAGAGGTTGCGAGCCAGAGCCGGCCGTCAGAGGTCTGATCCATCGAACTGACCTGGGAACTTGGGAGGCCTTCATCCACGCCCCAGGACCGGATGCTGTAGCCAGGAACAGCCCGCAGGTCGAACAGGGCCAAGAGCGAAAGAAGGACGACGGCAATCCGGTTCATCTACCCTCCGAAAGCGCTAGATCTTCTAAGACGCAACGGAAGCCATAGCAATCCACTTGGGCATCTGGCAAATGGGCATGTCGTTCCGTCGCGAGATGGTTGCGATAGGTCTCCGTCCGCCAAGATGCGCCCCTCAAGACTCGAAAAACCTGGTTCTCATCATACCAGTCCTCACACCATTCCCAAACATTCCCACCCACATCGTATAAACCGACCGGCGTTGGCTCAAAGGATCCCACGGGAGCGGTCTCTGGGAATGAGTCCACACCAAGATCCGGCCCATAATTCCCGACGCCTTTCTTAGGAGGCCACTGCCCCCCCCAAAGGTGAACCCCGTCATGTTGTTCATCCAACTCCCTGGGCGAACCATCAGCCTCCTCAATAATCCCTAAGAAGCTTGTCCATTCTTGATCTGTCGGGAGTCTATAGAAAGCTGACCGGGGAATGACACCGCGTCGCCGTTCTCGTTCCGTCAGCCACTGACAAAACTCCTTTGCTTCCTGCCAACTCACGCCCACCACCGGATGCTCACCTGTCTGCGCGAACCCTGCGGTCTTCTTCGGAAGAAAGCGGCTCTTCGTGTAGGCCTCATAATCTTTCACCCGCGTTTCCCAGCAGGCGAACTTCACCCCCGCCTTGAGTCCAACGACGAAAGACATCTCCAAGCTGTTGGTCCATGAAGTTAGCGGCGGAATCTCAATCGGATCCAGATGCGGCAACGCATCCAGACTGCGGTTGAGCAGGAGGAGTCCCGCTAACATCATCCCGTAAACCCAATGATGGCGACTGCAATTCAAAACAGACAGGACACTACGGAAAATTTCGCGCCTCATCGAGCGCAAAGGCGCCCGATCAGCCCCAAGATAGAAAAAGCCGCCCCCGAATACGGAAGCGGCTTAACGTAAAACAACTTTCTAGCTCGTCGCTAAGAATTACTTGGTCGCTTTCCAGCTCCCGGAACCAAGCTCGGTGTCACTGCTGTCAAAATACGTCCACTCTCCGGAGAGCTTCTTCGGGCCCATCTGAACGGCTGCCACTTTGACGGTCCCTTCGCCAAAGGCGAACTCGAAACTCAACTTATTCTGCTTCACCTTAACCGACTCGAGGTCGGCGCTTCCAGAGTCGCCAACGACGGCCCCGGTGAATACGCGCCCGGACTTACTGATTTCAATCTCGTGTTCATTCGGACCATTGTCCGTTTCGGCCACGACATTCCAGCGTCCGGCGATCACTTTACTCAAGACCCGAACGGCACTCCATTCACCACTATAAAGCTCCGAGCCAGAATCATCGTTAGCATACCAGTTCCCCTTCAACTCACCCTTAGCGTTTAGCTTTGCCTTGATGCCCAAGACGCCAACCTGGCCGTTCTGATCAAAATCTAGCTCACCCACCAAGCTTTTCCCATCAAACTTGATCCGATCCAAGTCGCGTTCAACACCCTGATCATTAACCGATGTTGCCACCAGTTTGCCTTCCTTCTTGGAAATCGTCATCGTGGACTCTGAGGACTCCCCGTTAGGGCCAACGCCTACTCCAAGCCAAGCGCCGGTTACATCCGGTTTATGGTGGTCGGCGGAAACACTTGCTGCTACCAAAATGGAACAGATACCAATCCAAAATCGTTGCTTAGTCATCGCAATCTCTTCTCTACTACGTTTGCTTTCATCACACCTGCGAGACTGGCGCGGATAGCCACGAACCCTCGGGTGATGCCTTCAAAGACAACTCTCAATGAGCTCTTGTTACAATCATTAACTTCAGTTTTTCTATCTGGAAAGGCACTCATTCACAGACTTGAACGGGAACACTCCCAGCCTACTCAAAAAAGCACCAAAAATGAAATGGATGAATGAACCCGCAGCTTGGCGAGAGTCTCAATCGGGTCTCACAGTCACGTCCAATGGCAAAACAGATTTCTGGCGAGTGACGCACGATGGCGGGATACGCCACAGCGGACACTTCTATAGCAGACCCATCTCTGGAGACTTTCGTCTCAGAGCGACATTCTACGGAAGCTATTCCGATCAATACGACCAATCCGGCATCATGGTCGCGGCTAGTGAAACTCATTGGATCAAGTCTGGCATCGAATACGTCGATGGCTTGCGGCGTGCGAGCGCTGTCGTTACAGCCGACTACTCAGACTGGGCCATATCCGCGGAACCAGTTCCATCGCTGGTGACATTTCAACTTACCCGAAAGCAAGATCTGATTGAGATTTCTTTTGGCGATCCCGCGTCAGAATTGTGCCTCTTTCGCCAGCTCAGCTTTCCGCACGGGCAAACGCTCCAAGCAGGACTTATGACAGCCTCGCCCACCGGAGCCGGTTTCCGAACAGAGTTTCTCAACTGGGAAATCGAAGCCTCGCCCCCTCAAAACACTATTTCTTGAGAATCGCAGCTTTCTCACTCCACGGCATCACTCGATCAAAAATCACACCGTAGCGTTGGTAATTGTGATAGGGCACTGCCTGATTCTTCCAATCAGCCAAACTCTGATCGTAGGCCGCTCGCATTCGTTCGAGGGCCTTTTGATGAATTGAATTTGTCGCCTCGTTGCGCAATTCCAATCGGTCCTCAGCAAGATGATACAACTCCTCGGTTGGAACGAAGTCTTCTCCTCCATAGTTCCAAAACACATACTTATAAGCTTTTGAAACGACCGACAAACTATGGACCTGCCTCGGTCCCCAAACGTTGATGAGAGTCAAGTAATCACGCACTTCAGCACCTGGGTTTTCATACAGAGGCAGCAAACTCTTCCCATCCATCGAAGAAGGGATCTCGAGGCCGGCAAGCTCGAGAATGGTCGGTGCGAAATCGATGTTTCCCGTGAGCGCTTGTGACCGTTTGCCTGCGTTTCTACCCTTTTGCCGAGGGTCGTACACAATGAGTGGAACCCGGGAAGCCTCTTCGTAAGGAAGCACCTTCGATCCGTATCCGTGGGAACCACACAGGAAGCCATTGTCCGAAGTAAAGATCACCACCGTTTCTCCATCCACCCCCGCATCCTTCAGCGCATCCAGAATCATTCCCACAGCCACGTCCACCGCGTAAATCTGTTGATGATACAAGGCCATCACCCGATCATAGTCCGATTCATACCCCCATTCTGAGAAGCGGACGAATTGCCTCCCTTGCTGGCTTTGACGAGCGAAATGCGCCCCATGTTGCCGTCCGTAGTTATCCGGCTTCCTAAACTTCTTACCGCGATACACATGGTCAAACTTTGGATCCGGACTCACTGGCCTGTGGGGGGCCTTAAAACTGATGGAAAGGCAGAACGGCTTTCCGTCTGCAGCGCTTTCTCGAATAAAATCACGCCCAAATGCACCATAAGAAAGGGTCGAATGCGGATATTCATCAGCGTAGTCTTTCATCGACGTGTTCTTGGCAGTTTCATAGGAAGTCTGCCCGGGTCCTCCCCCCCATTTATCAAAATCAGCGATTGGCAAGATCCCTCGCTTCTTCGGTTGATCAGTTACCTCGAAACCAAACTTGCCGGCGAAGGCAGTCCGATACCCGGAGTTCCGAAGCATCACCGGGTAAGATCGATCGAAGTGTTCTCTCAAGAGTGGTCCGTGCTCGAAATTGCAGCCGGTCTTATATTCATACATCCCCGTCATGATGCTTGCTCGACTCGCCATACAAATCGCCGTCGTGTCATAGTGGTGATCGAACGAGACACCGAGGGACGCCAGTCGATCCATGTTCGGAGTCTGAACATCCTCGTTACCGTAAGAACGAATCGAGTAGGACGTTTGATCGTCCGTCAGGAGAAAGACGATATTGGGACGATCAGCGGCCGCGATGACTAAATGGGCACAGACGGCAAGCGATACAGAAAAGTACGCCTTCCTAGCGGAATGAAGCATTGGATTCAGATTCATTTTTCCTCAATTCGATAAAGATTGCTTTCCGTACGAATGATCAGAGCGTCGCCAATGACTGCCGGCGAAGCAAATATTCGCTCCTTGAAATCGTTGGCAGCCAAGATCTGAAATTCCTCACCGGCTGAAACGACGTACACCATCCCCTCCTCTGTGCTGATATAGATTCGACCGCCAGCCAACACCGGCGAGGCCGAGACGTTACCTTTAACTCGATCCTGCCAGATAGATTCTCCCGTCAGAGCGTGAACACAGCTCACAATCCCTCCGTCAGAAACAAAATAGAGCCGACCGGCGTTAACCAGCATGGAAGGTGTTTTCGGCCCACTTCGACTCGTCTCCCAAGTTACGTGAGAATCGGTCACGTTGCCGACACCACCAAGCCGAATGGCCATCACTTTGGGACGCCCAAAACCTGTCGCGACATAGACGTGATCATCTTCATAAACGGGTCGAGGGACCACCGAATAACCTTGTCCGTAGTCAACCCTCCATAGCTCCGTTCCACTCACGGGATCATAACCGAACACCGCTCCACTCGCGGGACTCACAAGCACCTTTCGGTAGCTTGTCGTGATTAAGGTCGGCGTACTGAATGAGAACTTTCTCGAGGCTGCTGTTTCTCGCACGCGTTTCCACAAGAGATCTCCGGTATTCGCATCCAGCGCGACAAGCACGGGATCTTGACTCCCGTCCGCACTGTAGATCAATCGATCTCCAACCAGAATCGGCGAGCCCCCATTGCCATGGACCGGCTTGTAGGCTAGAGACTCTTGTTTCCAAATCACCTCTCCCTTCGCGGTGACACAGGCAGTGCCAAAGTGACCAAAATGGACATAGATCCGATCTCCTCCGATGACGGGCGTTGAACTCGCGTGAGAGTTCTTACTGTGCTTCACACCGTCTTTGGGGAGATCAAACAACTCGCGGTGCCAAAGCATTTTTCCGCTCCCAGAATCGAAACAATAGAGTCCAAGACTGCCGTCCGCAGATACTCCCTCGACCGATGATGTTAGATAGATGCGGCCTCCCTTCACCACAGGTGAGGACCAACCACTTCCGGGAACCGCTTCTCTCCAGACGATATTCTCCTCGCCCCCCCACTTCACCGGAGGATTCCCTTTCGCTAGCCCCAATCCCGCGTTCCCCCGAAATTGAATCCAGTCTGAAGATGAAACCTCCGCCCGCAGCACCGCGCTACCAAGCATCATTAACAGACACAGGCAGCAACAGATTTCGCGAACCATTCTCTTCGTGCTCATTGCAATTCCCATCATGAAGTGCTGAGCCTACGCCGTTTTCCCGGTTCTAATCAACCAATCTTCGGAACCGCCACGAGAATCATCCTGACGCATCACATTGAATTGAAAATGAGTTTCCAAGGAGATCAGCCACAGTTAAGCTTTTCGAAAATGAACACGCAACTCACAGGACATTCACTGGTATCCGGCGTTTCCATCAACGAAACAGGAACGGTCTTTAATGCGATCAATCCATCGACGGACGAAGCGATGGAGCCGCCTTACCATCAGATCGGGAAAGAAAGCGTCGATGCGGTCGCCCAAAAGGCTCAGGAAGCATTCGGAACCTACCGCCAGAAATCAGGGGCTGAGAAAGCGGCATTCTTGCGTCAAATCGCAGACAATATTGAGGCTGTCGTTGAAGATTTAGTGGAGAGAATGCCGGCAGAAACGGCGCTACCAGAACCCCGTGTTCGCGGTGAAGCAGGCCGTACCATGGGACAGCTTCGATTGTTCGCTTCCTTGATTGAAGAGGGTTCGTGGGTGGATGCCCGAATCGAAACAGCGCTCCCAGATCGACAACCCCTGCCAAAGCCTGATGTTCGTTCCATGCTACAACCCATCGGTCCTGTGGTCGTGTTCTGCGCGAGTAATTTCCCTCTGGCATTCTCCGTCGCTGGTGGAGATACGGCAGCGGCCCTTGCTTCGGGTTGCCCCGTGATTGTAAAGGCCCATCATTCGCATCCCGGGACAGCAGAGATCGTCGGACAAGCCATTCTGAAAGCGGTCGCTTCCTGCGAAATGCCCGAAGGCACTTTCTCGCTCGTCTACGGATCCGGTCGTGAAGTAGGCACAGCACTCGTGCAGCATCCCGCTGTCAAAGCAGTCGGGTTCACCGGATCTCGAGCAGGCGGCACCGCCCTCATGAAGGTGGCTGCCGAGAGAGACGAACCCATACCCGTTTACGCCGAGATGAGTAGCATCAATCCCGTTGTCATTTTACCACAAGCCCTCAAAGCCAACGGAGAACAGCTTGCCGCCGGATTGCAGGGTTCGGTGACTCTCGGACTCGGACAGTTCTGCACTAATCCTGGCCTCGTCTTTTTACCTGCTGGGGCTGAAGCCGATGCGTTCGCGCAAACCCTCAAGCAGAGCCTCGCTGACACCGCAGATGGGAACTCGCTGAACGCGGGAATCGCGTCAGCCTACCGAGAGACGATCCAACAAATCGCAAAACTCGAGCAGGACGGCGTGACAGTTCACCACAACGCCTCGGGAGATGGAGCCAATGGAAAGTGCCGCGTCGGAACGGCATTGACTCAAGTTACGGCCGCCGCCTTCCTGGCTGAGCCTGCCTTGCATCAAGAGGCTTTTGGTCCTTCGACAACACTCGTAACCTATGAGAACGAAGCGGAGCTCGTTCAGGCGCTCTCGGCTCTGGAAGGTCAATTGACCGGAACCATTCACGGTCAGGAAGCTGAGTTGCAAGAGGCTCAAGCCGTGATTTCAGCGCTTCAACAGCGAGTCGGCAGGCTCCTATTCGGAGGCTTTCCAACGGGAGTCGAGGTCTGCCATTCCATGGTGCACGGCGGTCCCTACCCTTCCACCAGCGATGGACGGAGCACCTCGGTGGGCACGATGGCGATCCAACGATTCGTGCGCGCTATGTGTTACCAAAGCGCACCTGACAGTCTGCTTCCGCCCGCTCTACAAAATGCCAACCCTCTCGGGATTTCTCGATTCGTAAATGGCGATCGCAACAATGCCGCAGTCGCTTAAGGACCGAGGCGATCACTCTGATAACAAGCGCAGGCCCCACCACCAGCGACAACGCGTGGTGGGGCTTCTGCTGGGCATCGGGTTGATCCTCTCGATTCTAGATTATCAAGTCGCGGGCGCCACTTCCACAAGCGAACCGACAGAGAAGCCCACGCTTCACGCATTCCGAGTTGCCGAACGGCCCACGATCGACGGCGTTTTGGATGAAGCCGCATGGGCTCAAGCCGAAAAAGCAGGGCCTCTCTATCGCTACGATCGAGAGTTTGGATCCCCAATGTCTGAGACCACCGAGTTCGCGGTCCTCTATGATGAGGACACTCTTTACATCGGCATCTGGGCTAACGATTCGAATCCAGACGGAATCAAGGCCCGCACCATGGAGCGCGACTCCAACTCCATCTTCTCAGACGACTACGTTTACCTCGTCATTGACAGTTTTCACCGACAGCGAAACGGCTACATTTTCTCGGTCAATCCGAACGGCACCCGTTACGACGCGCTCCTCACAAACAACATCTATCGCAATCGAAACTGGGATGGAGCCTGGAGCGCACGAACGACCGTCAATGAGGAAGGCTGGAGAGTCGAAATCGCGATCCCTGCAAAATCGGTCAGTTTCGATCCCAACAATTCGACCTGGGGATTCAATATCTCTCGCACCATAGCCAGAAAAAACGAAAAGGGACGTTGGACGGGAGCGCTTCCCCACCTCTGGACCTATCATGTGTCCGAAGCAGGAGATATCGTGGACCTACAAGGACTTGATCAGGGCTTGGGCCTGGAGATAGCACCCTATGTACTTGGACGATTTCAAAGTGAGAATAGTGATACCGATCTGCTCGGCGAATTCGGAACGGATGTCCGGTACCGCATCACGCCCAACATGTCGGCAACCCTAAGCTACAACACCGATTTCGCCGAAGCGGATGTCGATCAAAGACAACTAAACTTCACGCGATTCCCATTATTCTTTCCCGAGCGCCGCGCCTTCTTTTTGGAGGACAGCGGTCTGTTCGAATTCGGCGGACTCGCCACCGCCGGCCGAAGTCGCGTGGGATTGAACCGCCCTCTCATCCCGTTCTTTTCTCGGCGTATCGGCCGAAATCTCAATGGCGAGATTGTCCCCATCATTGCCGCCGGCAAGGTCGCTGGCAGAGCCGGAAAGTACCAGCTAGGCCTCACCGACGTGCTTCTCGATTCCAAAGACGGAATCGGACAGAAGAATGTTTTCGCCGGAAGGATCGCACGGGACGTGGGCAGCCAATCAAGTGTCGGATGGCTTACCACAGCAGGCGATCCAAACAGTGACCATGACAACCTAATGGCTGGCCCAGATTTCCGCTATCGCAACACCGAGTTCATGGGCACTCAAACACTCCAAGCAAATGTCTTCGCGCTGAGCAGCTTCACCGACAATGGCGAAAGTGAAACCGGCTACGCTCTGGGAGGCAACCTCACCCTTCCCAACGATCGATACTACCTTCACTTGCAATACGTGGAAATTGACGAAGCCTTTAATCCCGCACTCGGATTCGTGCCTCGAAAGGATATTCGCGCCTACAACAATCTCTGGGGATTCCGACCGCGACCTGCCTCAATTTCGTGGCTGCGCCAAGCGCATTTTTGGTATGAGAACGAACACTATACCAACCTCGACAACGAACTAGAAACCTACGAACACAGAGTCACGCCACTTTCATGGGACTTCGAAAGCGGAGATGATATCTCCTTCTCTGCCATCCATCGATATGATGCTCCGACCGATCCATTCGACATTGCGGGCGATGTGACTGTTCCCGCCGGAGATTTCTCCTGGAACAGCTATCGATTCAACGCTGATTTCGCCGGCTATCGAGTCTTCGCCCCCGATCTAACAGTCAACTTTGGCGAGTACTACAACGGACATCGAGAAACCTATACTCTGGGAGGAGATTTCCGAAAATGGAAGTATGCCAGTCTTCGTGCCGATTATTCATTTTCAGATATTCGCCTTGCTGGGGAATCAGGCGAAACCCACCTCGCTTCCGTTCGGCTCTTACTTTCAGTGACGCCGGATCTCTTTTGGACAAACCTACTCCAATACGACAGCATTTCAGAATCAGTCGGCTACAATAGTCGAATCCAGTGGGAGTATAAGCCGGGAGCGAAAATGTTCTTGGTTCTGAACCAGAACTACTTGGCCGACGACCTCTCATTCCGAGTACAGGAAACAGTGGCGACACTTAAGGTTGGGGGTCTATTCCGCTTCTGATAGCTGATGGGGTTGCTGCAGAAAGGCAATCAAGTCCGCCAAACCACCAGCCCCAATCTGTTCCGCCAGGCCTTCCGGCATTAAACTCAGATTCGACTCTCTCAACTCCGAAATCTGATTCCGCACCAAGATCACTGGCTCGCTATTGGGGATTCTGAGAGTCAGACTGTTTCCTGTTTCTTCGCTAATGACTCCCGTCATCGCGTCCCCACTCTCGGTCTCCACGGTGTAGGCGAGAAACTTTGATTCCACCGCTCTGTTTGGTTCCATGATAGCAAGCAGCCATGCCCGAGTGCTCCGATCTGAGACAGCACGAAGATCGGGACCAACTTCATATCCCTGCCCCGCTAGCCGATGGCAACTCGAACAATGCAGTTTGAACAGCTCTTGTCCCCGCAAAGGATTTCCACGATTCGCGAACACCGACTGAAGCATCTGCTCGAAAGATAGCGCCTTAGCTCGATCCTGGTCCGGAGATTCTCCTAAGACCATCAAGCGAGAATCCCCCAAGCGAGTCAGTGAGTCCCGCAGCTCAGGCATCTCCAAAATGCCGGCCCAATCTCCCGCGAAGAACTCGTCCGCACGTGCCGCAAGCCGCGACGGCCGATTGAACCACTGCCTGGCAACCAACGACCTCACGCTCGCCCTCAACACAGGCCATGATTTTTTCAGTATCGAGATAAGCTCAGAGGAACCATGGTGGCGCAGTAATTGAAGAACCCGAGATTGTAACAGCGTCGACTCCCGGGCCTCTAGAGCTCTAGCTAGTAGATCCAATCGCATTCCCGCTTCCACGACGAAAGCGATCGAAAGAGCCCGTCTCTCCACGTCTTCATCTCTGCTGAAGGCCACCAGCTCCGCATCATTCATCAGCAAGCGCATCGCATCGCGAAGCCCCTCCGATTTGTAATGGGGTGAAGTCACATCAAAATGGGCATTCCCTCTCAAGCCGCTGCGTCTCAGCTCTGCGAGATAGAGTCGAAAGAAATCCAATCCAGAATTCGTCTGCCGAATGGACGCATCGGATAAGACCGTCGCAAGTAGAGATTCAACGCCTTCTTCGTCTCGCTGCTTAACGGCATAACGGAGGAGAGTAGAATACCAGCCTTTCTGGCGGAGAAAGTCTTTTGGATCTCGAGCTGAACACAATATAACGCTGCGTAGCTTCTTCGGGAGCGAAACTTCAATCGCATTCATCAGCTCCGACGATTCTGCCGTCAAAGCAAGGCGAAAAAGCGTTTCAGAATAGCCCTCCCCGGGCACCAACCCAATGCTCAGAGCAAGCTGCATGCGCACACTCTCGTTGGGGTCTTCTCCCATCAGAACCAAGCGGGATGAAAGTGATTTCAGGGAGGCAGTGCGAGGCGATGGGTCAGGAACTCGGAGCGTCTCAATGAGGAACGGCTCCGCCAGCTGAATCGCGTTACGCCGCACTTCAACGGATGAAGACTCTAGCCCAACGAGCAGATCGGCTTCAGTCAGGGCCCCCATTTCGTTCAAAGTCCAAAGACTCTGGAGTAAGGACTTAGACCTGAGATTCTCCGACTGAAGCTGAGAACGCACCAAGGCAGCGAGCCCTGGATTCTTCGATCTTACAATCAATGATTGGGCCCGATCGCGTACCCAACCATTGGAGCTTCGCAGATACTGAACCCATTCCCTATCCGATTTCTCGCCCAGCCGAGGGATCACGCGAGGCGGTCTTTTCGCAGGATAAACCCGGTAAATTCGGCCCCGCTCCGACCCGGATCTGAGATCGATAACCGCGGCAACGTCATCAGGAATCCATTCGGGGTGTTCGATCACCAAGCGGTACATGTCAGCGAAGTATAGGGCTCCATCGGGTCCCGTCTTCATGCCCGTCGGCCGAAACCACGGATCGACAGAAGCCAGAAACTCTCGATCCTTTTCACCGTCAGAGCGCCGGCTGGTGAACGATACACCTTCTCTGCTCAGCACCTCCCGATGAATCACATTGTGCACGGGTTCACTAACAAAGACGGAGTTTCGATAGTCGCCTGCAAACAGATCATCACGATATGGCGTGGGACTGTTTCCCGAGGTTACATGATTCCGATGTCCCACATCATTGAAACGCTGCAAGCTTGCTCCCACGCTATAGACAAAGGGGTCGTCGCGGCCTAAAAAACGTTTATTGGTGGGCAACGGGAAGTCTGGATTATTCACCAGATAGGACTCCGGAAACCAGAAATGCCAGAGCCAGTTCGGATTGTTATTTCCAAACCAATTCCCCCAATCATCACGGTGGCGACCGAATTGAGTCCGACCTTCGATTGCCTCAAATTCTTTCGTCACCGGGTGAAACCGAAAATCTCTTCCTGATATATTGACCTCTCCACCGTCGCTGGCTCCGTGGATGATCCCTCCACTATCCCCGTTGGCTCCGTAGAACCAACCATCCAAGCCACGCGAGAACCCGTTCACGCGATGTTGCTGATTCCCCTCACGAAAGCCTGTATACCAGACCTCCCGGTAGTCAGCACGCCCGTCCCCGTCCCGGTCCTCAGCATAGAATATATCTGGAGCTGCACTGACCAGAACTCCGTTTCCCCACGGAATTAGTCCCGTCGGAAAATTCAATCCCTCAAGAAAAACAATGGAGTTTTCGTACACGCCGTCTTGATCTTGATCCGTTAGTCGGCGCACTTTGCCCCCCCCTTTGCCTTTTCCATCAATCCCTGCAGGATAGTCTCCCATCTCGACGACCCACAGACTCCCATCGGTGTCCCAGTCAAAATAGATGGGATCCGCGATCAAGGGTTCTGCCGCCACAAGTTCAACCGTGAGATCCGGCGCGTGTTGCATCAATGAAATGCCTTCTTGAGGACTCACTGGTTCGGGCAGATCTCCAGCAAGCAAGCCATCAAAGGAACGACGATCCACTAGGTCCGGCAGATGGGCTGTGTCCTCGTTTTGGACCCAGAGGTGACCCGAATGGAACCATACTCCGTTTTGACGAAATGGACCACTACGAACGAAGGAAGGAATCTCGCTCGGCCTCTCAGATCGTTTACGATCAACGACGGTTCGGCTCCAGCCTCGTGCAAATCCGAGAACAACTTCTGGAATGTAGAGATGCAAGCCTACACGTTCCTCGTTCGACAGAATGAGATCATCAAATCCATCCCGGTTGATGTCAACGAAGCGAACGCCATTGTCTCGGCCGAGTTCATCCACCAGTTTTACCCCAGCGGGCAACGCGTAACCCTCTGACCTCCACGTCTGCTCCCCCTCGCTCCACCGAAGCACGGATCCACCAAGCTCCCCGCCCACAATCAGCTCGTGCAGTCCGTCTCGATCCAGATCCCGAAATCGGAGTCCGGTGTCGACACCCTTCTTCTGGGAGAAAATTGCCCGGGCTCCCATTTGGAACTCACGAATCAACGCCTCATCAGCAGCCCAAGCACCCTCTCTAAACGACCACGCACCCTCCACCTTCTCGGTTCGAACCAAGGCGGAAAGCTCTCCTTCTTTCAGACGGGCAAACTTGACCCCACTGTTTCTCCCATCTCTCTCGATCAGCTCGATGGGAAACGACACATCAGTCCATTCGCTTTTATCGGGGCTCCAGGTCCGTGCCACCCGAAGCTGGCGGTTCGCGATCACAACATCCAAATAGCCGTCTTGGTTTAGATCAAGCAACCTCACGCCATTGTCTTCGCCTGCCTCGTCACGGATGCCCTGTCCTTGAAGGAGGTTCTCGTTGAGGCGCGTCAAACATTCTTCGAAGTTCAAGAACTTCACACGATCGCCATACCTTGTCTCGGCATACTCGATCAGTTCTATCACTTGGTCGCTACGAATCCATCCATGCGGATGAAATACCAAATTAAAGACGCCTTGTTTGAGAACCGTTAGGTCCAGGGCACGTTTCCAATCCCGAACCGTATCCTCGTGATTGACCCCTTGAACATTCTGGGCCTCCCAATCACTGGGAACCATACAAGGAAATTCCCAACATTTCTGACCAATGATGTAGGGATAGGGATAGTTTTCGATGGTTGTAACAAAAGAATCGAATGGTAAGTAGCGTTCGAAACGCGGCTCTCCAGCTTCGTTCTCGATCCATTCCCGGGGCAACTCTGGATCGGCCGCGGTGTACACGCACATGATCGAGGAATCGATCTGCAGAAACTGACCGGCTGGATTCGTCCGATTAAACAACTCAGCATAGAAGCGAGGGCTTGGGCTGTTGATGGAGTCACAGCAAGGCATCCGATACGCAACGGGACGATTGCCGGGAACATGATTCAACAAATCAATTCCGCCAAAGAACGTGTCCTCCGCCGCACCGAAGTTTCTCTTCGACAACAGAGGACAAGGGTGAGTGAGCGTATGCACCTCCAATGAGACCCCTTCCTCCAACCAGCTTTGATAGCGAGCAAGCGACGGGTCGATCGCGTTGCTCATGATGCTGACGTGCCCTTTACCATCACGAGCCTTCAGGCGAGCTAAGATGGGGCGAAGGTAAGTCTCATACGCCTTGGGCTCGCGCATGTCATCGATTGCAAGCACCACGACAGCTTCCGTTGCAGCGTCCCCAATCCACTGGGGAGTCGTCAGTTTAGGGAATCGATGATCCACGAAAAAGGGATCGTTTTCGTCGAGGGCGGAAATGCTATCAGCCACCACCTCGGCGAACAAAAGCAGCCATCCCAGGCAGATCATCCTAAAGATAGGGCCTGTCATAAAAATCCGGGCTTGTTTTTTCGAGCCGGCGTCCGACCGCCAGCGCTTCGGTCTCGGAGCAGAATTTAGAAATCGAAATCTCCGATATTCTCTTTCGTGAATACCATAATATCCCCGAGAATCACCTGATCCTCGACAACGGACTTCGTCCCCAAAGTGCCCGCTTCAAATTCGGTCGCGCCGGCACTTAACTTTCCTGTTGCCAGCGCTTCTCCTACCTGCACCGTCAAATATCCAAGATCAGAGGTATTCCACAGAACCACTGATTTAACCGTCCCATCTTCGACATATGATCGCATGCTGTTCGGTGTTGCGAGGCCCGTCACGAGCACTTCCCCACTCTTTCCTGCCTGCTTAACGGCTTCAGCAGCTCCTGGGAACGAAACGGAACTAATCCCAAAGAAGCCACGAATGTTCGGATAGGTCTTCATCAGGTCTTGAGTCACACTAAAAGCGAGTTTCTGGTCCTCATCGGAAGGTTTGATTCCAACAAGGTTGAGCAACGGATAGGTCGACTCCAACCGTGCTTTCATGTGTTCGATCCAAACGTTCTGGTTTGCAGCCGTGAGGTAGGCAGTAACAATGGCAACATCGGCGGCAACATCTTTACCGCCCAGATCGTTTACCATCGTATCCACCATTCCGTAGGCGATCGCCTCGGCAGTCGCCTGATTCACAAAGTACTCGCGAGCGTCCTTTACGCCATCAGCATCCCAGGTGATGACATGAACCCCTTTCGCTCGGGCTTTGCGCATCGCCGGGGCGACCACATCAGGATCGTTCGGGGAGACAGCGATGACATCGGCCCCTTTCAAGGTAAAGGTCTCGATCATGGAAGCCTGCGTTTCAGGAGAGCCATCCGTGGGCCCATCATAGATCAACTCAACGTTGCCCAGTTCTTGAGCCGCGATACGAGCCCCCTCAGCACACGAACTGAAGTACGGCAGCCCCTTCTTTTTGGGGATCAGATAGATTGTGACCTTGTCATCACTCGCTTCCGTCTCTGGATTCCCAGCGGACGGCGACTGACTGCCACACCCAGCCCATAACAAGGCCAAGAACAACGATACACCGAATTCAAATGCTTTTTTCATACTAGTGGTCACTCGACTCCCGCCCACTGCTCGGTGTGAACCACCGATGCAACAAGACAGAGATAATCAGCAGGGATCCAATAACGACAAAGTTTAGTTCATCTCGACTCCAACGCCAACTGACAAATTCGCGGGTCTCGTGAATCAGTAGCACGCCTAATGTGGTTCCAATTAAGTGCCCGCGCCCGCCGAAAATACTCACCCCACCAATGACAACCGCAGTAATCACCAACAACTCAATCCCCATCCCGATATCCGCCTTGGCCGTGTTGCGTCGGGCGACAAAAAGTACCGCGGCAATCCCGGCGCAGAATCCAGAAAATGTGTACAGCCACAACAACACGCGATCCACTCGCACTCCAGCGAAGCGAGACGCAACTTCATTGTGGCCTATAGCGTAGCACTGCTTGCCCCAAGGAGAGAAACTGAGGAATCCTAAGCATGCCAAGAAGAGCACCAGAAAGACCCAAGCTGCGACCGGCAAGCCGAATACGATGCCCTGCCCTAGCCAAGCAAAGGAGTCCGGAAAGGACGACACTGGTTTCGCTTTGCTCAATCCCTCAGCCGCTCCACGAAATGCCGCCATCGTCGCAAGGGTCACGATCAGCGGGTGAACCCGCACGCGAGTCACCACCAATCCATTCAGAGCCCCACAAAGCGTCGCAACGGCTACACCTAGGAGCGAACCAAGCCAAGGGGACAAACCACTTTGATAGCTCATTCCAACCGTAATCGCACAAAGTGCCATCATCCCGCCGATCGAAAGATCGATTCCTGCGGTGATAATGATCATCGCCATAGGAACCGAAAGAATTGCGATCTCCCAAATATGCGTTGAGAGTTCTTGCTGAACATGCGCCTGAACGAACAAGGGTTCCAAAGATCGGGCGATCCCAAGCAGACCTACGATCAAGGCGAACAAGATCACTTCATGCCAGTAACGGAACGCCTTCAAACGGCACCTCCCGCCGAACTCGCTTCAGTCTGCCGAACGACGTGGTCCAGCAACACCGCGGCAAGAATAAAGAACCCTTGAATAGCTCGGGACCAATAGGTGGCATCCTCACCGAGTTTAAGGAAGATCAGCACCGTTGAGATCATCGTCATCAAGACGGATGCCGTCACCACTCCGGACAATGTGCCAACGCCCCCCGAAATCGCCACGCCACCAACAACGACGCAAGTCACAACAACGAGTTCAGCCCCATGACCAAAGCCCGAATCAATGACCGAGAGTTGCGGGGCACTCACTAACACAGCGAGGCCAACGAGGACCCCGGTCCATAGAAAGGTCAGTAGCTTTATTGCCCGAACGGGAATCCCCGCATAGCGTGCCGCCTCTTGATTACTCCCCACAGCGTAGACCCGACGACCAAAAGCGGTGAGATTGAGGACAGCTCCCGTGATGACAATCACCACCCCTGCCGTCACGACCGAGATCGGCACACCAGCCACGGCGCCCGTCCCCAGAACTCGGAGGGGATCCGGTAAGTCTGTTACCCATTCGCCACCCAGCACGATCTCTGTGACGCCCTTCAAGAGCGTTAACATGCCTAAGGTCACGATGATCGATGGCACCCGCCCAAAGGCCACAAGGACTCCGTTCAGCGCCCCAAGCCCCGCTCCCAAAAACACCACCGCAACACAGGCCACCGGAACGGGCCATCCAAAGTGGCTCGGCGAACTCAACACGCCCAAAACGGCTGCCAACAGCCCCATCATGGATCCGACCGAAATATCGATCTCCCCCGTCAAGACAACCATCATCACACCGCACGCGATCATGGCAACCGGGGCGGCCTGAACCAAGAGATCCTTAATGTTCCCGAGCGAGAGAAACTGTGGGCTAACCAGCGTCACGGTCAGCACCGTTGCCAACATCAATGCGGCGATCCCATAACTCCTTTCACGCCCAAGCAAGAGGAGGATTCTCATCCCTTTCGACATCGCACTCATACCTCACCTCCGTGAGCGCCTTCTGAATCAGCCTTTCCCTCTTGCTCTGGTAGGGAGAGACGCAGCACCGCTTCTTCCCCGATATCGTCGCCCGTCAACTCGCCACTCACCTTGCCCCCGCACATCACCACGATACGATCGCTCAGACGAATCAACTCAGGAAGGTCTGAGGAAATCAGCAAAATCGCAACCCCTTCCTGAGATAGTTGTTCGACTAGCTCATAGACATCCTCCTTGGCCCCAACATCCACCCCCCGAGTTGGTTCGTCGAGAATGAGCACCCGAGGATTCCCTGAGAGCCATTTCGCCAAAACAACCTTCTGTTGATTGCCTCCGGACAAGCTCGAGACCTTATCCCGAATGTTCCCAAAACGAACCCCGAGATCTCCGACACTGGTCTCGCCGCGAGCGGAGAGTTGGCGCTGACTCAAGAGTCCCAGTCGGCTCAATCCAACGAGCCAAGGAAGATTCACGTTGTCCAGAATCGATAGGTCTTGGACCAAGCCCTCATGCTGCCGATCTTCGGGCACCAAGGCCATCCCCGCCTTACAGCTCTCGACCACTGAGCCGGGAACCAGAGGCTGTCCAGCGACCTCAACGCCGCCGCGATCATAAAAGTCTACCCCGAAGAGGCTTCGAGCTACCTCAGAGCGGCCGGCTCCAACCAAGCCACCCAATCCAAGAATCTCCCCCGGGAACACATCAAATGTGACATCATAAAAATCGGGACTTCTTGTTAATCCTCTGACGGTCAGCAACGGTTGCTTCATCCGGTCAAAGGCTAGCCCCTTCTCCTTGCGCCCCACAATGGATCGACCAACCATCCGTCGAATCAAAGTGTCTTCATCCAGCTCACTGGCCGCGTCAGTTCCCACCTTCTCGCCATCTCTCAATACGGTCACCTGATCAGACAACTCAAAGACCTCGTGCAGACGGTGACTCACATAGAGCACACTGACCCCGTTCTTGCGCAAATCTTGAATCCGCTGAAAAAGAACCTGTGTCTCTCGCCCTGATAAGGAAGCCGTGGGTTCATCCATGATCAGGAGCCGGCACTTGTGCAAGAGAGCCCGAGCAATCGCAATCATCTGCCGTTGAGCGAGCGGGAAGCGCTCAACGGGACAATCCAGATCCAATTGCTCACCCAGCTGGGCCAAGATCTCCTCGGTCTGAGCTCTCATCGTTCTTCGATCAAGCACCCCCAGCGATCCCTTCAACTCACGCCCCACAAAGAGATTGTCGACAGCGTTCAAATGCGGAAAAGCGACGCTCTCCTGATGGATCACCGAGATCCCTGCCTGTTCCGCTTGCCGCACGCCGCCTCGACCAAGGGCTTCACCGTCAACCAGCACTTTTCCCTCGTCAGGGCGAACAACCCCACCCAAGATCTTAATCAAGGTAGACTTGCCGGCACCATTTTCTCCGCACAGCGCATGAACTTCGCCCTTCTCAATGTCGAGGTTTACTCGATGGAGAGCCTTCACACCACCGTACGTCTTCGAGACGCGTTGAAGTGAAACTAGAGACACGACAAGCTAGGCGTAACTGCTTGAAGACTTCAAACCCAGGGATTCGCGGCGCTCGCTTCGCTCCGCCGCGATGCGTTCCAAGTAACCCGATTCTCGAAATGCTATCAGTGGATCAACTGCTAGCCCCTTAGCTTCGCGCCATGCCTCGAGAGCCGGGGTGACATCACGACGAAATGCAGCTTGATAGACCCGTTCCGCGTCGACCACAGAACCACTCTTTCGCGCCCTCGATAGTTCCTCCCAATCAATCAGCAAGGCCTTGGCATAGTACTCTTGGGCAAGCATCGCGGTTTGAATCATCGCTTCCGTTTTTGGCTTGAGGTTGTGGGATTGATCCACCATGTAGGCGATGGCTGACTCACCTTCCGTTGCTTGGTGGAAACTGTGGATCTCGGAAAAGATTCGAAACACTTGATATGGATCGATAGATCCTAGGGTCAGATCATCGTCGGCGTACCGTCGATCGTTAAAGTGAAAGCCTCCGAGCATTTGCTCATCCAGCAACCAAGCCACAATTTGCTCGATGTTCTGAGCACTGTAATGGTGCCCCGTATCCACCAGCACCTTCGCTTGCGGTCCAGCTTTCTTGGCCAACAGGAGAGCCATCCCCCAATCAGCGATGTCCGTGTGGTAAAACGCAGGCTCAAAAGGCTTATACTCAACCAGCAGTTGCTGGTCTTCGGACAAGGCGGCATGGCAGGCTTCAAGGGCGTCTTCAAAGCACCGTTTTCTCCGGCGCATGCAGTCTTGCCCAGGATAATTGGTGCCATCGGCAAACCAGAGGGAAACCAATTTACTATCGAGGGCCTGCCCCAAACGAATACTTGAGGTGAGATGATCGACAGCTCTCTCTCGAATTCCTGGATCCGGATTGGCCACCGAGCCAAGCTTGTAATCCTGATCTTGAAAGACATTTGGATTGATTGATCCAATCCGGATATTCGCCTCGTGAGCTGCCTGCTTCACAGAGGCTACCGGCGTATCGTCAGTGAAGTCCCACAAGACATGAACCGCCATCTCGGGACAACAACCCGTGTGTTGATGAACACACCCCGCATCAGAGATCTTGTCATAGATATCGATCGCGGCAGGAGTTTGGAAGAATTTTCCAAATCGAGTTCCCGTATCCGCAAAGCCCCAAGACGGCAACTCGATTGAGAACCGGTCGAGGGCGGAAATCACTCTGGCAATGGCTGCGTCTTCCATGGATGGACGACATCATGCCCCAAGCTCGGCGCCCCTTGAAGAAAATCTTATCTGAAATCGACCCATTTCGCCTCAATGGTAATCTCGCCAATCTCGGTCAAACCATTTGATCGCCTTCCGAATGATCCCCGTCGGAGCCATTTCATGCCCCCCCGGAAAAACGAACATTTGCACCCTGCCCTCCAATCGATTGAAAACCGCCGCATCATGCCGAGACCATTGGTGTGCACCAAGATCCTTGTCTCCGGCAATCATGGCCACCGCAAGCCCCTTGGGGTAGGAACGTCGAGCGTATTGAGTTCCTCCAAGCCAACCTCCCATCGATAGTACTCCGGCATACGTGTCCTGCTTTCGTCTCACCGTAAGCGAGAATGCCCGCATCGCACCTCCAGACAGCCCCCCAAGATACACTCGCTTCGGATCATGGGGCACTCGCTCGAAGATATCCTCCAAGACCTCATCCTCCATTCGAATCATCAGACGCGTATCCATCGCACCATTCTTGAGACGGTCCACTCCCACCGCAATCCAGCCATAGCGATTGGCAGCAGGCGCAACAGGCTCTAGGATTCGCTGGCCGTCCCCTCGAGGGCTGAAGAGCACAAGCAAGGGAGACAAGGGGACGAGTTCAGAAGAATCTCGGTTTAGCTTCTGAAGCTGGGAGGAAGATGGCATCGCAATATGGTAGCTCATCTTCAAGGGCCCAGAGCTGGTCCGTTTGGAAAACTTTTCAAGCGCGACCGGCGATGTTTTTGGGCCCTCTGATTGCCCTATCACTGCGCCCTTCAACTGCATGCTCAGGACAAGGATGCCCAACCATCGACAAAGGAACCCATGCGTAACTGGAAGCGGGGCCACTTTGCGGGGTAATTGAGTCAGATTCTTCATGGGAATTCTGGTTTAACGCATCTGAGCTACAGCCCTTCTAACAGCAGGGCGAATATCCCCCGGATTCACCATCGAATGGTCAGAATTAAGATGCCAATTTCACGGAGGAATCCTCGGCCGCCGCGCCGCCGCCCGAAGGACGATTCAAGGCCTCAGCCATCGTGGAAGCCAGTGCCTCAATGGTCGAAGGCTTTTGAAGTAAACTCGAGATTCCAAAACCAACGAGATCTTCTTTTTTAAGCTCCTGCGCATGGCCCGTAATCAATACGATTGGAATTCCTTCACGAATACGGGAAATCCGACGAGCCAGCTCCGTACCGAGCATCTCCCGCATTCTAAGATCCGTGACCACAATATCAAAGCGCACGGGGAACCGCTTAAAAAGCCGTTCGCAATCCAAGGGATTGGTGCACTCGGTCACACGATAGCCCAGACGTTCCATGAGAGCAGCCACGGCCCGGAGCACGGGTTGTTCGTCATCAACTAAAAGGACACGTTCTCCCCGACCACGCCGCATCTCCGGCTTTTCCACGACTTCCTTTTCAAGAGTCTCGTTCAACACCGGAAAATAGAGATCAAAGACCGTCCCCTGCCCCAAGCGACTCTTCACCGCAATCGCGCCTTGATGGCTTTTGACGATTCCGTGAACCACAGATAATCCCAAACCTGTTCCACCAGACGCTGTCTTAGTGGTAAAGAATGGCTCAAAAATCCGATCCGTGGTTGCTTCCCCCATACCGACACCAGAATCTTCCACCCGCAGCCCGACGTGCGGCCCCGCCCCGAGTTCCGCCTGCAGGTTCTCCGGCAACTGTTCTGACCAGACAGTCCGAACGGATATCTTCAGAATCCCTCCGGAGTCTTTCATCGCATCCACGGCGTTTGAGCAGAGATTGACGAGAATCTGATGAATCTGAGACTGATCACCTGCAATGGCAGGACAGTTCTCTTCGAACTTCGTGAGAATTTCTATCGAAGGCGGCATAGACGCGCGCAACAAATCGAGTACTTCACCCACCACGGCACCGAGATTCGTTTCTTCGACAGAGACTTCTTGGCGTTGGCTGAATGTGAGAATTTGCCGAACAACATCCCTGGCCCGTTTACTCGCAGCAACGATGTTCGTCAGGCTGCGCCTCGCCGGATGTTCCTCCGGGACATCCATCTCGGCAAGTTGCGCATTCCCTAATATTGAGAATAGAATGTTGTTGAAATCGTGAGCAATCCCACCAGCCATGGTTCCGAGAGCATCCATTCGCTGAGCACTCCGTAGTTGATCCTCAAGCTTCTCTCTCTCCTTCTGTTGCTCTCTCTGCGCCGTCACATCTTGAACCGTCCCGGTCAATCGTCTTAATCCGGCACCTGCACCATTCTGAGTTTGCCCTCGAAAGAGTATCGTTCTCTGTAAGCCATCAGCCCTGGTAATGCTGAATTCCAACTCCGTTTTCCCCCCGCTACTCAAAAGCGAACCGACCGCTTGCTCAACACGATCACGATCCTCCGCGCAAACACGCTCGACGCACTCAGTCCAATGCGGTTGGTCACTCTGCTCCGACTCCCCGAGAATCCGAAAGACGGCAGGAGACAGCCAGAGTCCATTCGCTTCCGACGTGTAATGCCAACTTCCTACCTGCGCGATCTCCTGGGCTTCGTGAAGACGTTGTTCAACCTCCCGGAGCGCCGCGTTTGATGCTTCAAGCGAACTGGCCTTTCGCTCGGTCTCGCGATGAGAAAGTTCAAGTCTTACCCGATGCCTAATCCGCACTGAAAACAACATCGCAGACAAAAGCGAAGCCATCAAAAGCATAAATCCATAGTGACTCCAAACGGACGTTTCGAAGGCCAGCGGTCCACAACAGAGCCACGTCAATAGGGCAACGGAAATACAGAGAAACCAGAATCTGAAATAATCAAAGACACACCCTACCCCAATCACTACCAACAGAAAGTTCGTCGACTGAATGGCATCTTCAGTAAGCGCGAGGTGCAGCCCTGAATTCCCCGACATCAAGAACGTAATCAAGACACCAAGAACGTGAACCCATTGATTAGCGGGACGTTTCCAAGAGACGTAAAAAGCCACCCCGATTGCGATCAGGGAAGAACCGGCAGCTCCGGCCATGAGAACATTCGCCGCCCGGGCATCCTCAACAAATATCGGATGACAAATGGCTAGCAGCGAATAGAGCCCCGCCACCACAACCGACAGAGGAATCAGTCGTTCCCTGAATTCGATCCGAAGGAGACGATCGAAGTCAGCCCCCAGGGTGAAACGCTCACCGAAAAACCAAGACAAGATTCGCAATTCACCTGCCCCACTCTTCATTGCTTCTCAACACACATGCCCTCTGCCGATTATCCCGCAGAGTATAGCACAAAAAAAGCCTCAGGGCATCCCCCAAGGCTATGAACTCACCACTCTAGACCTAGAAAAATCTCTCCGTCACGTTAGACCGCGCCGGTTCTCGCTTGAAAAAACTCCTAACCCCGAATTCTCATCGTGAGTCAGCGATTGAAAACGCCTAATTTTCCGGCTGTATACTGGAGCTGGATCTTTCGAATTTGCCATTCGCCGCCTCAAACGCTCCTCGAGATCCTCCATCATTTCGACCAGCACGGCACTCTTGACGGCCATTTCATCCGCCGCCTCAGTCGCATCGTCGATCAAATCCCCCGCATCGGCTCGCCGAGCAATTACAACTCTCCCATCCTCCGAATTCTGCTTCTCGCAGATTTCGATCTCACCTTCCGGTATTCGACGTGCATTCATGACAAAATTCTTACAACAACGCGGAAACACAACCAGCCGCGCCCCTCATTTATGCCATGTCATTTCCACATGACAAGAATCGAATTCCCCACAAGTTTCGCTCGCGCGCGACAGGTCAACATCCGTTCAGGACGGACGTAGAACCGCCGCCGCCCTTCTCTCCTTTACGACGATAAAGGAGAGAAGCCTAAAACAGGGAAAGTCATCCCACCAATAAAAACCCGACACATCAGCCACAGAGATGCGCTCTACTAGCGCGCTCAGAGCACGCCATACTGAACCAGCAATTACAAAAAGAAGCTATCCAACTTCTTTAGTTGACAGCAACCGTGCCCCAACACAATAACATGCATGAATACTATAATACTTCTCACAGAAAAATGATGAACATATCACACTTAGGAAGACTGCTCACTCTTAGCGCTAGCCTACCCATTGCGACCTTACTTATCACGACTGGATGCGGATCAATTGGGAAAGTCGCACCACACTCCAATCTTGGTGTCGTCGCCAACCTGGAGAGGGGCGATATTGAAGTCATCCAGACCGTCGAAGGCGAATCAACACGGCGATCGATGCTGCTCGGGAGCATTCAAATCATCGACGAAGACAAATACAAGATTCTCTGGATCCCGTTCTTCCAAGACAAGGGAGCGGGAACCTTACAAGAGAACGGGGGACTCCTATCAACCCTTACCAAACCCTTCACACCTGTTTCGGTTTTCGATCGCGCTTACTATGACGCGCTTGCCGAGACTCCTGATGCCGACACCGTATTCTATAAGAGCGCAACCCAGGAGCGACGCGGGATCCCTCTCCTCTTCACCTCTCATCGGGTGGCGCTCAGAGGAAAAGCAGCCAAGATAAAAGCTGACTGAACAAGGAAAGAGGCCAAATCGAAATCGAGCGAATCGAGGAAGCCTTCTGATGGGACCAGATGCATACGTGCATCTGGTCCCTCACATTGGCCGAACCGCAGGCTACGAAAGCAGGTGAAACCCGGAAGCCATGGCGCCTAGTCTTAATACACTCTGCCTGATTGCAGTGGCCGCCTACGCACTCAGCATTTGCTACAAAGTCCTGAAATCCGCAAATGGACGCTTCCCCCCACTTCTCGAATTCGGTGCCCTGACATTCTATGTCTTCGCCCTGCACCGATGGACGGGTTTCCCTCATGCCCAAACTCCCTTTAACCCGAGCGTTGGCCTTGGGTTCCTCCTTGCTCTCCAGGTCGCAGTGATCCTCGGAATCTTATGCTCCCAGGGATATCACTTGGAGCCCTCCAAGGCCTGGGCATGGTTCGACTTGGTTCGGCCCGTCATGATCGCGCCCCTCCTCCTTCTCCCGTTGCTAGCTTCTTTGGACTCGTGTGGAGAGCGAAGCAACCTTCAGAACGTTTCCTTTCTCCTCCTTGCCTTTCAAAACGGATTCTTCTGGCGCAGCCTCTTTCAGAAAATCAGAACGAGAGAGGAAAGGGTTTGAGACCTCTCAGCATCATCGCCACGATCAGCATCACTATCGCCACGCTTGTAGAGGCGGCAAAGCCTGACTGTCCCAGCGAGTACCAGAGGTATTTTAGACACTTCTCAGACGCCCGATCACTACCTGACCGCCTGTACCATGCACTCGGATTCGAGCGAGACCGGATCGGTCGCAGCCACGCACTCATTGCGGGTGTTTCAAATTACCCAGAGATCCCAGAACAGCTCCCACCGGCGCGCGCTGATATTGAAAAGATCGAAACCTGGCTCAGGAATTCAGGTCACTTTGATGAAATAGTCGTTCTTCACAACAATTCCTTCAACGTCGCTAACCTAAATTATTTCCTGAGAGAGTATTTTCCTCAACGACTTCAGACCTTTCCAAAATCACGTTTCCTTTTTGCCTTCTCCGGTCACGGCATTCAACAAGGCCGCTCTTCTTACCTTTTGACTCCCAAATCCCGCACCTTCAAAGACACGGCAAGAGCGATTGATATGAGGGAATTGAGGGTAAAACTGGATAAGACCCTCGAAGCCGCTTACCAATCACTCGTCCTAATCAATTCTTGTTACAGCGGGGCCTTCGTGACAGACCGGTCATTCGGTGAAAGATCCTACATCCCACAAGGCCCAGGCGCCCATGCGATCACAGCTGGACGAGCCAATGAGAGAGTTTTTGCTGATTCCAACTTCGGGACAGGGAGCTACTTTTTCGAGACAATTCTGAGCGGTTTGCAAGGCAGAGCGGATCTCCTTCCGCGTCACCCCGAGGGAGCGAGCGGGAACGGAGTCATTTCGATCACTGAATTATTTACGTATTTAGATGAGGTGATCGGAAACCGATACGGAACGCAAGTAAACCCCATCTTCGCCGATCTTGATCCTCGGGGCAGTCAGGGCGGTTTCTTCTTTTTCACACCCGATGCAGAACCGAAGAGAATTGAGCAATCACGAACCCTGAAAACAGGAGTTCCATTCGGCACGAGTAATCGTTTCGAAAGCATTTCGAGCAACCGGGTTCGCGACCGCGAGCTGGAGTGCGACTGGGTCCTTTACCCCAACGGGAATTATCTCAGCTGGAACGAGGCGCTCGATTGGTGCCAAGAGAGTGAACTCGTTCTCCCAAGCCCCGAAGAGTTGCTGGAGCTTACTGATTCAGGACCAGAGTCGAATCATAGCATTTCGCAGCTCCTGTCTCTTTTCAAAACCCCTCGTACCCCGGAAGTGTTTTGGACCTCAACGAGAAAAGGGTTTTACCGCGAAGCACTTCGTCTTGTCCCAGGGCCACCCAAGCTGCAGCGAAGAAACCCAGCTGACAAATGCGGCGTCCTCGCTCGTTCAGCATTGGACCAACCGTAGAGCGAGGAATTCTCAAACCTTGCTATCGAGCCAAAAGCTTGGACCTAGACATTTTTCATTCGCCCAAGCCGGTTGATGAGCCTACTCTAGGGAATGCCCCAATCGTCCGAATCAGGAACTTGTGAAGCACCCACGCGTCTTGCGGGAATTATGCGATCCATCGGGCCCGGCTTCATTCTCGCGGGAGCTCTCGTAGGGTCAGGGGAACTCATCGCCACGACAGCAACAGGCGCGGAATCAGGATTCTCTCTGCTTTGGCTCATCATTCTCGGGTGTGTGATTAAGGTTTTCGTGCAGGTCGAAATCGGACGCCACACAATTACTCACAGCGAGTCAGCTCTTGAAGCACTGAACAGTGTCCCAGGACCCCGTCTCGATTTCCCAATCAAGCGGAACGACACACGAGTCGGGGTGAACTGGATCGTCGCTTGTTGGCTGCTGATGTTTATGGCCACCATATTCCTCTTTGGCGGAATTATCGGAGGGATTGGACAATCGCTGGCGATGACCCTCCCGCTCACCGAGGAAGGAAAGGCCTACAATGCTTACCAAGACAAATCGACTCAGCTTACCATTGCTAGAACGGAGCTAGCCTCCAATCCGGACTTGTCACAACGCGTTGCGGAACTTGAATCCGAACTCGCCGAGATTTCTCTCCCTGCACAGCCGCTCGACGATCGCTATTGGGCAAGTATCGTCACGATGCTGACGGTGTGCATCCTCTTGCTGGGGCGCTACCGACATATCGAAAAGCTAGCACTAGCCCTGGTCGGTTTCTTCACTCTCATCACGATCTACAATCTGTTCCGACTCCAAAGTTACGAGGCCTGGGCAATCGGGTCCCATGAACTGATGGACGGATTGAGTTTCTCGCTTCCGAGAGGCATCGAAGGTCACAACCCGATGGCTACCGCACTCGCAACCTTTGGAATCATCGGGGTTGGCGCCTCAGATCTTGTGGCCTACCCATATTGGTGTCTTGAGAAAGGCTACGCGCGATGGACGGGGAAAAATGATGGATCAGCTTCCTGGCTACGACGGGCGAAAGGTTGGCTTCGAGTGCTTCAATGGGATGCCTGGTCTGCCTGCCTCCTCTACACATTCACAACGGTCGCTTTCTATCTGCTCGGGGCGGCCGTTCTCGGTCGAACAGGGCTGATCCCAGAAGGTCCAGACATGATTCGCACGCTTGCCACCATGTATGCTCCTGTCTTCGGGGACTTCGCGCAGCTCCTTTTCTTGTTCGGTGCGATTGCAGTTCTCTACTCTACATTCTTTATCGGTAATGCGGGCCATTGCAGGCTGGCTACCGATGCACTGTGCGTCCTCCGTCTTTACGACGATAAGACGATGAATCGTGATTTATGGATGAAACGATTCGCGATCGTTCTTCCCATCCTGTGTGTGGCAACCTATTACACCGTCGGCAGCCCAGTCGCTCTCGTGCTCATAGGAGGCATTGCTCAAGCCCTCTTGCTACCAATGGTCGCCTTTGCAGCCCTGTTTTTCCGCTATCGAAAATGCCATCCAGAATTGAGACCGGACCGTCTCTGGGACTTTTTCTTAGGCACGTCCTTTTTGGCGTTTACCGTGATCGGCCTTTACTTGATTTACGTGAACGTAAGCAAATAGAGACACCCATTTTGACTTTGCATTCGCCACCCACACGGCCTTTGTCATAAAGTCCATTAATGGACACTGCCTCAAACCAGTCCGGGACCTTCAAGAGACTCGCTCGCTCGGCCTTCACGCTGATCGAATTGCTGGTCGTGATTGCAATCATCGCCATTCTGGCAGGCATGTTGTTACCAGCACTTTCGAAAGCCAAAGGCAAAGCCCACCAGATCAAGTGCATCAATAACATGAAGCAACTGAGTGTCATCTGGCATCTGTATGCAATCGATGCAGACGACAAGATGGTAGGAAACAACAACGGCACAGCCGGGATACCCACCTGGGTGGCAGGAAGTTTCGCTGGTCGCCCCCAAGACGCAACGAATGCTCTCTTGATGATTGATCCGAAGTTTTCGCTATTCGGAGGCTACTTGAAAACTTCGACTATCTACAAATGTCCTTCCGACAAATCCCTGATTACCCAAGGAAGAACTAGGGTCCCTAGAGTTCGGAGCTACGGCATGAATGCATACGTCGGCTGGGATGGACCACAATACCGCTCTCTCCCTGATCGATCTTACTACGTTTTCCGCAAATCTTCCTCGTTAGGTCCGATGCCTCCGTCCGATTTGCTCGTGTTCCAAGGCATCCAACCCGACAGTATCTGTCGCCCATTCTTTGGCACTTACATGACTGGCGCCGATCGATTTTATCATATCCCTTCGAGCTACCACAATCGAACGGGTGTCAACGCGTTCGCTGATGGCCACGCGGAAGCCCAACGCTGGGTAGATGAGCGAACCATCAACCCAAGATCCACCGATTTCCACGGCCATTCTATCTCCTCGAATGGCAACGAAGATATCGCTTGGCTGCGGCGACACACCTCGCGCCGTCTCGATGGCCGGGACCTTTAGTCGCCAAGAAACAAGCAACCGACTACCGAGCAATCATTCTTCACATGGACAAGAACGAACAACACGGAAGCGTCGTTTACGAGTCAGTCGATGCGGAATACTTCGAGAAACGCAAGCTCAGGAAATTCGCGCGCGTCTTCCACCTTTGGGCCCTCGGTGTCGGGGCGGTGATCTCCGGGGATTTTTTCGGCTGGAATTTTGGCTTGGCGTCAGGTGGTTTTGGCGGACTCTTTATTGCCACGGTCGTCATTACGCTGATGTACGCGGGGCTTTGCTTCAGCATCGCGGAGATGACGGCTGCTCTCCCTCACACAGGAGGAGCCTATTCGTTTGCCCGATCATCCATGGGGCCATG
Organism: uncultured Verrucomicrobiota bacterium; assembly: GCA_964342405.1. Classification (GTDB taxonomy): domain Bacteria; phylum Verrucomicrobiota; class Verrucomicrobiia; order Limisphaerales; family AAA164-E04; genus UBA2970. The sequence continues at coordinate 34,544 of CAYFGX010000033.1, forward strand.
GGGCGGCTACATCACGGGGCTCGCAGAGAACATGGAATACATACTCACTCCAGCGGTGATCGTCGTCGGCATCGGTGGCTACTTGGGCGCCATTTTTGGAACGCCGGACAGCTGGGCTCCCTTTTGGTGGCTCGTCGCCTATGGCCTTTTCATCGGCCTGAACATTGTAGGAGTCGAGATTTCGTTTCGCTTTTCAGTCGCGATTACATTTCTGGCACTGATTATCTTGATCGTATTCTATCTTGGCGCCATCCCACACTTTGATTTCCGAGCTCATGCTCTCGATATCCCTCCCGCCGAGGGTGGAACGACGTGGTTGCCCTTTGGATGGAAAGGTGTTCTTGCCGCACTCCCCTTTGCTATTTGGTTTTACCTTGCCATCGAGCAGCTTCCACTGGCCGCCGAGGAATCTCATTCACCCCAAAAAGATCTACCAAAAGGTATCCTCTATGGGCTTCTCACCCTGATCGCCTGCGCCTTCCTCACCCTGTTCCTCAACGCCGGGATTGCTCCCGGGGCGGCTGCACTAAGCACATCGGATGAGCCCCTTTTCGACGGTTTCAAGACTATCTTCGGAGCAGGATTAGGGGCGAAAGTCCTTGCTCTGATCGCAGTCGCAGGGCTCATTGCCAGCTTCCATACGATCATCTACGCCTATGGTCGGCAAATCTATTCGCTGTCCCGAGCCGGCTACTTTCCACGCTTTCTTTCAACCACTCACGGAACACGCCAAACACCTCACGTCGCCTTGATTGCCGGTGGCGGCTTGGGCTTTGTGGTCGCCTTAGTGATTCACTATTCCGGAAGCGACAGCCCCGTCGGAGCAGCCCTCTTGAACATGGCTGTTTTCGGGGCGGTTATCGCCTACATGCTCCAGATGCTCTCGTTCATCCTGCTCCGCATCCAGCTCCCAAACGTACCGCGCCCTTATCGTAGTCCGCTTGGGCTGGGAGGCGCCATCTTCGCCCTCCTCGTATCGGGACTCACATTGGTCGCCCTTTTCGTGATCGATCCCGTTTACCGCAAAGTCGTGGTAGGTGCGGCGATCTGGTTTGCGCTCGGATTGGTCTACTTTGCCGCTTACGGGCGAAAGCGCCTCGTCATGGCTCCGGAGGAAGCCTTCGCCATCAAGGCGAAGGAGCAATTGTGATGATTGGGGATACCCCGCCCGGCTCTCCGGCTATTCGCTCCAATACCATACGGCAACGACGCCTCGACTGTGAGAGTCGCTGTGCGAAATAGAAATCAGGCGCTCCGGTCCAAGCATGGTCGCGAATTCGGCCGCCTCAGCGAAGAGCGCATCCCAACTTTTCAACGTCACGTTAATGCGAGCTCGACTTTCCTTCGCGTGTTTTCGGCAAGACTCGACTGAGAACGTATTCATCCATAACGTCTTCCCAAGTCCCTGCAACTGCTTTCTCTGGAGCCTCATCCCGGCTGTCTATCACGCCTAAGTACAATTGTTCATTCTCGATTTTAAACAGCGTGATGATGGCCTTGCCGATATGCGCCTTTTCCGGAGAACTATCCCGGATTGTCGCATGCAGTTGTTGGTAGTCGGCGGGAGTTGGCACCGTAAACGTTGTCTCGAACCAAAACTCCTCGATTGAATCACCATCCGGAGGCTGAACATACTTCAGCACCTTGCCCTTGATCTCGACCGTACAATCCCCGCCAGGCCCTTTCCCTTTCCAAAATCCTTGAAGAAGCACCGGTTCAATAGGTGTCGGCTTAAGCAGCAAGAGACTCTGCCCGACCAGAAGACCTGGATAGGCGAAGAGACTCACGGCAAGTATCAAAACCCTCCATAGATTGAACTGAGGCATATACTCGGAAATCTAGGTCAGCAAAAGTAGATCACAAGTGCAAAGAGCGAAAACAGCGTCTTCAGAACGCGATCATCCCCCGTCTTTGAGCTTTCTCCGAACGAAACACTCAGATACGATTCTGTTTGTTGCGATGAGTAGCCAACAGCGAAGAAGACCAAACGAAAAGCCATCGCTTGCAAGAGTCCTCACGCAGGCTTTCTACACCCTCTTCTTTTCAGTGTACGCCGTTCAGCTCACTGCCTCAGAAGCTGACACACTGAAATCGGTCTTCCGCGCCAAAGTGAAGCCATTCGTAAACGAGTTCTGCATTGATTGTCACGGCGATGTACGGCCCAAGGCAAAGTTCAGCCTCACACCTTTCCAGACAATCGACTCCGTGGTCGATGGGCATCAGTACTGGGATCTCGTCCTTGAGAAACTCGTGGAAAGGGAAATGCCGCCGGAGGACGCCGACCATCTCCCGAAGACTGATCAGGTCGATGAGATCATCCGTTGGTATCGCGAACTCCAGAAAGCCGAAGCTCAACGCAATGACGGCGACCCCGGTCCCGTGCTCGCCCGCCGACTGAGCAATGCTGAATATAACTACTCCATTGAAGACCTCACGGGGGTCGCCATCCAACCGACGAAAGATTTTCCAATCGACTCGGCCAACCAGGAGGGTTTTGACAACTCAGGTGAATCGCTAAACCTCAGCCCTGGTCTCCTTAACAAATACCTTCAGGCGGCCCGCAAGGTCACCGAGCATCTGGTGCTCACGCCATCCGGCCTCACATGGAGCTCCCACCCGACGGTGACAGAAACAGATCGAGACAAATACGCGGTGCTTCGGATCGTCGACTTTTATCAACGGCAGCCGACCCACTTGGCGGACTATTTCCTTGCGGCCTGGGAACAAGCTCGTTCAAAGATGCGACAAGATCTCTCCGTCATCGCGGACCAAGAAGAAGTCAGCCCCAAATACCTCAAGGCGATCTGGGACCTTCTTCACGGACCGACCGAAGCAGTTGGCCCAATTCTCGAAGTCGTCTCACAATGGCGTCAGATTCCTTCCACCTGTTCACGAGCTGAAGCCAGATCACGATGTGACGAAATTGAACGCTTCATTCGAACCGTTCGACGCCAAATCGAGCCGAAGGTTCGCAATCTTGAGGGCGGCACCGTCCATCGAGGATCACAGTCCTATGTATTATGGAAGAATCGGCAATATGAGTTGAATCGCCGCAGCTATGATCCGACAGCCTTGATGACTCCATCCGAACTGAAGGCCAGGAAGGCGGCCGCCGAACGGGCGATTGAGGAGGCAAAGAAAGACCAGAAGTCGCGCTCCAAGCCAAGCCCCTTCCGCGCCCCCCACCCCGCGCTGATCCTCCCGGAAGATACAGCACAACACGAGGCCTACCATCGTGCCTTCAAGCGATTTGCCAACATTTTTCCAGATGCCTTCTATCTCTCCGAGCGCGGACGTGACTACGTCGGCAAAGAGCGTGAGAAGCAGGAAAAAGGCAGACTACTGAGTGCCGGCTTTCACAGCATGATGGGGTACTATCGTGACGACCAACCACTTTATGATTTGATCTTGAATGACGCTGAACGTAGTGAGATCGATCGACTTTGGGACGAGCTCGACTTCATTACCCAAGCGCCCAAGAGGCAGTTCATCGGCTTTCTTTGGTTTGAGCGGACCGATTCACGTTACATGACGGATCCCGTATTCGACTTTGCTCGAGCGGAACATGAAGACGCCACGGAAGAGACCAAGATCAAACGATTGGCCACGGTTTACCTCAACAAGGCGGATGAAAAAGGAGCTCCGACACAAGCTCTCCAGGCAATCGAACGTTATTTCGAAGGAATCAACGGGCGCATTCGCTGGCTTGAAGAAGCGGAATCACAGGCAGAACATGGACACCTGACAGGGCTCCTTCGGTTTGCAGAGCGCGCTTTCCGTCGCCCTCTGCACCTCTCCGAGCAGAATGACCTGCTCAACTTCTACCAAGGCCTTCGATTCAAGGACGAGCTATCCCACCAAGAGGCCCTCCGAGAGACGGTGGCCAGCCTTCTTGTATCTCCGCATTTTTTCTACCGAGTGCATTCATCGCGCCCCGGGAAGCATCCCGAACGGGCGCCCCTCACAGACTTCGCCTTGGCAAGCCGCCTGAGCTACTTCCTATGGTCAAGCATTCCAGACGAGCCACTCCTGAAGGCCGCACAGGCCGGAGAGCTGCGAGAGTCCGACGGCTTGAATCAGCAAGTTCGACGAATGATTGCAGATCCGCGAGTCCGGCGTTTGGCAATAGAGTTCGGAGCAAATTGGCTCGATTTTAGACGCTTTGAATCCCACAACGCGGTCGACCGCAATCGCTTCCCAGAATTCGACAACCAACTTCGACAGTCGATGTTTGAGGAACCTATCCAGTTTCTGGTCGACGTGATGCAACACAATCGCTCGCTGAGTGCACTCCTCTACGGGGAACATACCTTTGCGAACCCAAGCCTGGCTGAGCACTACGGATTTCCAAACACAAACACCGACGAGCGGAAGTGGATTCGCTTTGATCGCGCCGTGGAGTTTGGCCGTGGCGGTATTCTCCCAATGGCAGCCTTTCTCACCATCAACGCTCCCGGGCTTCGAACCAGCCCTGTCAAACGAGGCTACTGGGTCGCCCGCCGGGTCCTCGGTGAAACCATCCCTCCACCGCCACCGGATGTCCCCGAAATCCCTTCTGACGAATCCGCTCTGGGCAATCTAACCCTCCCGCAAATCTTGGCCAAACATCGGGAGCATCCCAATTGTGCGGCGTGCCATGATCGTTTCGATTCGCTGGGCCTGGTCTTTGAAGGGTTTGGTCCCGTTGGAGAACGGCGCACACACGACTTAGGCAATCGACCTGTATCGACGACGGCAGTGTTTCCAAACGGGCAGTCCGGCAAGGGCCTCGCTGGACTCAAGCACTACATTCGGAACGAACGAGAAGTCGATTTTTACCGCAACCTCTGTCGCAAGCTTCTCGCCTATGCCCTTGGGCGCAGTCTCCAGATGTCGGACGGCCCACTCGTTGAACGAATGCTGGCCAAACTCGCTCTCTCGGACTATCGTTTCAGCGTTCTCATAGAGAGCATCGTGAGCAGCGATCAGTTCCTTATGATGCGAAAACCGTAGTCGAAATTGTCATCAAGCCATGATACGCGACCTCAACGAAAACTCGATCGAAGCCAATCGCTACCGCCTATCACGCCGCACCTTCCTTCGAGGCAGTGGCGTCGCCATGGCCCTCCCTTGGCTTGAATCCCTGCCGGTTTGGGGCGACTCTAAGCTCGACGCACTGGCTTCAAATGAGTTCCCCAAGCGCTTTGCCGCGCTGTTCATGGCTTGTGGCGTCAATGCGGATCATTGGTGGGCCAAAGGCAACGGGAACGAGATGGAGTTGGGAAAAAGTCTCCAACCGCTCGCTCCACTGAGACACAAACTGAACTTCATCACCGGCCTCTTCAACCAATCGGCTGTCGGCGTCGGAATTCACCCTGGACAGACTGGAAATATTCTCTCGGGCGCGGACCTCCAAAAGGGAGCGGTTCTGAAAGGTGGAATCAGCGTGGACCAGATGATGGCCAACGAAATCGGCCATCTAACGATGCAACCTAGCTTGGTTCTTGGATGCGAGCAACCCACGACCGGGTATCATGAAACCAACTTCTCGATGGCCTATAGCTCGCATATTTCCTGGCAGAGCACGACGTCGCCGGTCCCCCTTGAGGTCTATCCTTCACTGGCTTTCGACAGCCTGTTCGAGAACCGCGGCAATCTACGCAATCAGAGCATCCTGGATCGTGTCCGATCGCAAGCCAAAGATCTCTCCCAGAAGGTCAGCGCGAATGATCGAGCCAAGCTGGATGAGTACCTCACGAGCGTCCGCGAGGTTGAGAAACAAATTGAGCGATTACGGGCCAACAAATCCAAGGCGGAGGCCGGCGCCCTCAAGCAACAAAAGTCGCTGATTCAAATGGAGCGCCCCGAGAACGGTCTCCCGGAAGACATTCGCGATCACATGCGACTCATGTGCGACATCGTCGCATTGGCTTTCCAAACCGACAAGACGCGCCTTGCAACCCTGCTCCTCTGCCGCGATATATCGGGACTGTTCTACCCTTTCCTCGATGTTCGCCGATCTCATCACTCCGCGTCTCACCGAGATCTCAGCGATTCTTACGAGCAAATCACCCGCTACTACTGCAGCCAAGTTGCCTACCTAGCAAGCAAGCTGGACCAAATGCCAGAGGGAAGCGGATCCGTGCTCGACAATACTTGCCTCCTCTTCCTCTCGAACATGTGGTCTGGAAGTAAACACGACAGCACGAAGCTTCCGGTTCTTCAGCTTGGCTCGCTTGGAGGGACCATTGAAACGGGCCGAGTGGTCGACTACTTGGATGCAGGCGATGAGAACCGCAAGCTCTGCAGCCTGTATCTTTCTATCATGGATCGCATGGGAGTGTCTTTGGAGCACTTCGGAGACGCCGATACCCGCCTAGCGAGAATCTAGTCCAGGCATCTCAGGATACCCGTAGAAACTCAATATCCCCTCGGCTCAAATCTCTGGACCTTGTCCTGACCAACCCTGAGATCTAGCGCTTGGATTGGGCTTGAATCAAATCTACGACCTCCGGCCGACCACGTTCGATGGCTTCAAGATCCAGATCCAACTGAAGCGCGCCCCCAATAAACTCTACGATCCCCTTGATCTGTGGTCCCCAAGGAGCCATCGCTCCCTGAAGAGCCGTTTGTCCCATAAGATTCTTTGCCGAAGCATCCGCTCCGTTTTCAAGGAGCACCTTCGTGACTCCCTCTCGACCGAGAAACGCGGCACCATGGAGCGGCGTTGCTCCATCGCGATTCGCCTGGTTGACCTTCGCCCCCTTCTCGAGCAACCAACGAACTGCTTCAGCCTGATCCGCCATCGCAGCCCACGACAACGCTGAGATCCCTTTTTCGTCCAGCGCATTCAGGTCCGCACCTTCTCCAACCAAGCGCTTTAGCAACGATTCATCACCGGCCTTCGCGGCAAGCCAGAGACTCGGCTTCTCTGTTCCCACAAGTTCACTGGAAGACTTGGCACCTTTTGATTTCAAGAAGCGAACGAGTTGAGGGCGCGCATCGCGAACTTCTTCGGGATCAATCTCGATCTTTATCATGTTCGCAAAGAAACCCATGATTTCCTCCATCTCATCACTCCATGGAGCCGCCGCAATGTCTAGGGCTGTCTGCCCTTGGGGATTCTTCGCGTTGATGTCTGCTCCGTTTTCGACCAGAGCCGAGAGACTTGACTGAATACCAAAAAACGTCGCCGAGTGCACCATAGCCGATCCATCACCGCCTCGACTGTTTGGGTCAGCCCCGAGTTCGATGAGAGTTTCAATTGCCTCAGCGCGCCCAAAAATAACCGCTACAGACAGAGGCGTTTCCCCCATTTCACCCACTTGATTCACCGAAAGCCCACGTGCGGCGAGCTTCCGAATCCAAGCGGAGTTCCCTGCTTGAGCCGCAGTAAAGAGATCGCGTTCTCCCGGCTTCCACTTCTTCTTTCCGCCAAATGCACCTCGCCCGATTATTATCGGTTCTCGCATTCCTGAGTCCCACTCGACAGCACCGTTCTTAATTTCCGTGAGCAGTCTTTCTTTCCGAGTGCGAATGAATTGCTGTAATTCTTCTGCCGCTCTTGGCATCTTGCGCTGTTCGCGATGCAAGTAGGGTTTCACCATCTCCATCACACGTTCCGTATCCGCAAGCAGTCGTTCCGAATCCCAGACGTCCTTCAACAATCGACGTAACGCTGCTTCGTACCGATCGCGAGCCTCATCAACTTGATATAAGCGATACGCAATCAATCCAGCCGTTTTCACCGATAGGGGTGCGTTCGGCGACATCTCAAACTTACCTTTCTCGACAAACAACGAGTCGGTTCCCCAAGGCAGGAAGTGAAAACGATCCGTTTTGGGATTCAAATAGAAGAAATAGTTGTTGCTGTTGCCCGCGTAACCATCCCAGAACCCCAACAGACTCTCCATAGCCCAAAATGAATAGAAACTCGGCAGATCGACATACTGTCCAATCTCTTCTTCGTAACGAGCGTCCCGCAGCCCCTCCGTGCGATTGAGCACTTCGGTCAAAGCCACGATCTTGGCTCGGCCCTTTTCATCACTTCCCGTCTTGTGCTCGAATGATTTTTCCCAACCGGAGTGAAAATCAACGATCGTTCCTTCGTACAGCACCCCCTTGTCGCTTCGAAATTCCCTAGCCAGTAAAGGACGTTTCACACTTTCCACATGAGAATAGATCCCAAGACTTGCCCCATTAACGGTGACATGCGCGTAGCTGCAACGAGAGGCTGGAAGGCCTGCGGCTCGAAAGATGCCATAAGAGAGGTATTGGCTCAGCTGACTCCCATCTTGCTTGTTATTGTTCAAGGTCAAGCTAGTCGTCCCTTCAATGGATGTGGACTCGTCGCTGTAGTTCAGTTTCAGTTTCAACGACGGACGCGTCATGCTCTGAGATCCGATGAATCCCTTCTTCCGAAGCCCCACACCAGCGAAACGCTTCCCATCTATCTCAACATCCGCTTTGACGTAGGTGTATGGGCTTTCGGCGGGCCCTTCGCGGCGATCCCCAGACAAGGCCTCCATGAATTCTCGTGATTGCTTTCGAATCGTATCCCAGTCGTCTTCGCCAACTTGGATCTTTACGTCGACGACCCGATCCGGTCGAAACAGATCATCTAGGCGTAATTCAGCGGCGGTGACTCCCCCAACCAACGCCATCGTCAATGCCCATGCGGCGAGTCCCCGAACCAATGTCATTGAATTCCTCATTATCGTGAAAGACACATTTCGTTGCTAAATCGTTGCACAAATCACACAAATAATCAAAAAAGTGCGCCCGATCCCGTGAATCTCTCCGTTCCCGAAACACGGTAGCAGTGAGGCTCGAAATCTCTCGATCACCAAATCCAACCCAGGAACCCCCAAAATATTCCTTTACGCCAGAAGCGCCCCCGATTAGAAGGCCTCTTCCCTTTAGACAACAAAACCGCCAAAGCGCGCCCGAAGCCACGCCACATGACAGATCAAGCCAACTCATCGGAAAAATGGTATTCTGGGATTACCAAATACCAATGGACCGTTCTCGTGATTGCCTCGCTAGGATGGGTATTTGACATTTTTGAGGGACAGATCTTTGTCGCCAGCATGCGGGAGGCGATGCCTTCGCTTGTATCAGCGGGAACGGACGCCAATCGCATTGCGTTCTATAACCAGATTGCACTCGCTGCCTTCCTCCTCGGCGGCGCCATCGGAGGAATCATTTTTGGAGCACTCAGCGATCGCATTGGCCGAAAGAAAACAATGTCATTCACGATCTTGTTCTACTCTCTTTTCACCTGTTTATCCGCTTTCTCGCAAGATTGGTGGCATCTGGCAGGGTTCCGCTTCCTCGTCGCCCTCGGCGTCGGTGGCGAGTGGGCTGTTGCGAGCGCGTTGGTAGCCGAAGTGTTCCCGAAACGGGCTCGAGCCCACGTGGGTGGCATCTTTCACGCCTCCAGTGTTCTGGGGACCTATCTTGCGGTTGCTGCGGGAACTTTCTTCATCGGCAACGCTGCGATTCACGCCTGGGCGGCTGAACAACAAGGGACTTGGATCGCGAATATCGTCGACCCGACTTCGTTGCCATGGCGATTGGGATTCGCCCTCGGGGTCCTTCCTGCTCTGTTGATTCTATGGATTCGATCGAGTCTCAAGGAACCCGATAGTTGGGTTGCTGCTCGCCTCAAGTCTCAAGAAGACGCGAACGAAGCTATGGGTACGATCGGCGACCTTTTCAAAGGGCAACTTCTTCGACACACCCTCGTTGGCGTTTTCCTCGCTGCGGTCGGACTGGCGACGTTTTGGGGCGCTCATATTTACGGCAAGAACACCTTGCTCGCAGCTGCGGAACGCAAGGTCGTCGCGGAGGCAAGCAGCGGCCCAGAGGCGCTCACACCGGAGGCACAACAACAAGTCATCGCGGACAACGCCACCTCCCTCAAACGCTGGGAGATGCTCGGGATGTTCGTGGTCACCACGGGCGGTGGGATTGGGCTCTTGAGCTTCGGCCCCATTTGCTCTCGCATTGGTCGACGGAAAGCCTTCTTGCTCTACCACGTCGGCGCGGTCTTCAGCGCACTCCTAGTCTTTCAGGTTATCAAAAGCACAGGCCCCTTACTACTCGTGCTTCCAGTCTTCGGGTTTCTCACGCTGGGAATGCATGCTGGGTATGCCATCTATTTTCCGGAACTCTACCCCACCCGCTTACGAGGTACGGGAACCGGTTTTTGTTTCAATGCAGGCCGCATCATTGCTGCGCCGATCCTCTTCTCCATGGGATGGTTGCAAAGCAATTTTGGATTAAACTTGATGCAGGCGGCATCCTACCTGAGCCTCCTCTACTTGCTGGCGGTTGTGATCCTCATTTTCGCACCCGAGACCAAGGGGCAAGAGTTGCCCGAATAGGGACCTTACTGTCAGGCGTACGCGTACGTGGAAGAGACGATCCAACCAGATGGATATTGGGTTTCCGTTGCCGACTCGAAAATCGATCGCAACGGCGTCTTTGCGCGCCGTATGATTCCCGCCGGAACGCGTTTGTTTCCCTACCGCGGAATTCGGATTACCAAAGAAGAAGCCACCCGGCGGTTGGAGGACGGCAACGCCTATCTCTTCATTCTCGACGATGAGTATGACCTGGACGGGGACGTACCGGAGAATCTAGCCCGGTTCGTGAACCACAGTTGTTTCCCCAATTGCGAGTCCTTCCATCAAGGCGATGAAATTTGGATCGCAAGCCTTGAGGATATTCAGCCCGGAGCGGAAATCACGATCAACTATGGCTACGGCCTAGAAGACTACCCCAACAACCCCTGCTACTGCGGGCATCAAGAGTGCATCGGCTACATCGTGGCCGAAGACCATCAGGAGACGGTTAGGCTCTCAGAGCAAGCAACACCGAGTCCCTAAGCAGCTGAGCCGCTTTGCTGTCCTTCAGCCTGCTGCGCGAAATCGGCCATGCTCATGGTGTTTGATAGCGCGAGTGAGGCTTCTTCCACCCGGTCATAGGCCAACCGAATTTCATCTCTCATCGAATCGTCAGCACTCACGACTCCGATTCCCTTACCTCGTCGAATCGCCATCAAAACGTTTCCAACCGTGATAGATCTCGGAGGCTTGGCCGGCAGGTAGCCCCCGTTCTCGCCTTGCACTTCACTGATCATCTGGTTCTCCTCAAGTTGCTCCATAACCTCCATGGTTAGACCAGAGCCTACGCCCAACTTGACAGCGAGATCCTGAATTCGAGGAGGACGTTTCCCATTCAAGAAATGTTCTGAGATCAGGGCCATCAAACGCAACGCCAAGAACTCTCTTCCGGCATGATGCACACGGTCGTTCTGCTTCTCCTGCATGTAAGACTGATAATTTTGGAACGCGTAAGCCACTTGCGCCCCGAAGAGCAAAATAATCCAACTCACATACAAGCCCAACAAGAGCATCGGCGCCGCTCCTAAACTTCCGTAGATCCGATCCGCATTCGCAACGTTTGAAATGTATAGAAAGCTGAGTTTGTTGTTGAGCTGCAATAGGAACCCGGCCACGAGCCCCCCCACCAGTGCCGAACGAATTTGAACTTCGGTCTTCGGCATCACTTTATAGAGAACCGAGCAGGCAATGGCGTAAAGGAACCATGAAATCGAAAAGAGCACTACAGCTCCGATACCGTCAAGTTCTCTCACCCATTGAAGCGAACGGCTAAAATGCGAGCTTGAGCTCACACCAATGGCCAAAATCAGCAGAATGGGCCCAAGTGTGAGACTTGTCCAATAGTGCACAATACTCGCAAACCAGCCTCGCCCCTTCTTCACGCCCCAAATATCGTTAAAGGTCGCTTCGATCGACCGGAACAAGAGCACCGCTACCAAAATGAAGGCAATCACACTTGTCACACCAATTGTCTTCGCGTGAATGTTATTGATGTATTCGTGAATACTTTTTGCCACCTCGGTTCGACGGCTTACGGTCTCTGGCTCCAATCCTTCGGTCGAAACTTGCCCGCCCTCTTCAACAGCGTTGGGATCCAATTCCGGCGCTCCCTCTTTAACCTCCAAATCCAACATGGGCGCCACCGTAGCGACAAAGTACTCGATCAATTGCTCAACCTGCTGCTGTCCTTCGTCTCCGTCCTTAGCAATCAAATTCGTAGCGACGCTGAGAGCGACCGCAAGCACCGGAATCAAGGCCAGAAGCGTCGTGTAAGCAAGCGACGAAGCTCGAACCAAACAGCGATTCCTCACGAAGCTTTGCCAAGTCAGCAAGAAGAAATAGAAGTATTTGTGAGTCCGCGTTACTTTTAGGGCTTCCTCACTGACACGCCGAAGCTCCCGCAACAATCGTTGCCCGGCGATGAAACACTTTTTCAGACTCTCCATATTCGTGAACCCTGGGGCCTCGTTTTCCGTCCCTTCTTTGTTCGAATCCCTCTTTAATTCTGATCGTTCGCTAGACTCAATACCACACGAAAGCCCAGATCCGGCTCCTGAGAATCCTTCGGCACGGTTTCACGGTAGGTGCTCGCCAGGTGGGCGCGATCGACACTCAAATAGGAGCCTCCCCGGACCATTCGTTTTTCAGAATTCGGATTTCCTGACATCGAACACCACTCGCGTACATTTCCGCCGAGATCATAGAGACCGAAGCGATTCTCAATGAACTGCCCAACAGGTGCCAATCCGGAAAACCGATCCTTCACAACGATCTGCGCCTCCTCCTCACCATACCGAATCGTGCCGTAGTTCCCCACGCCAGGCGTCGGCGGCCAGATTCCCCAGGGAAACGCACTGAGCTCAGCAACTGCAAGATCCCATTCTGCGTCATCCGGGAGACGATACTGCTGCTGCGAACCCAAGAGGTTTTGCGACTGTTCCTGTTCGGTCAACCACCGACAAAAGGCATCTGCTTCCACCCAACTCACGTTGCTCACCGGCAGATCCAACTGCGCACTCAAATTTTCGCCCCCCTCCGGTGCTTTCCAAGCATCTGACAAGGCGACGCCACGGCCGGCATTTTCAGCAAACCGCATAAACGCTCGCCGGGTGACCTCATAGACGCCGAACAGTACCTTGTCGCTACCTACCGGAACGAAGCGCATACCAAGTGAATTGATCCAATCCTCTTGAGCCTCGGGTTGACTCATCGGCTCGAGCTCCTTCGAAACGAAGGTCTCGATGTCCTTCTCGACGCGCGCTGAGAGGATCATACTTCGATGACGCGGCGCTTTGATCGTGAGGCGGTGATTTCCCGGCGGCACATTTGTCACGGTCAACGGGGTTACTCCTACCAGCTCCGCCCCCAGAAAGACCTCCGCCTCTTCAGGAACCGTTTCAACCGCGAGTTTACCCGCTTCAAAAACAACGGACGATTCATTGGAAGATTCTCCGCCGACCCGAAGATAGGTTGTCTTACTTCGCTTCCCGAGCCGGAACTCCAGCTGGTAGAGCCCAACTCGAAGGGGAAATTCATCTGGGCAAGATCCGGATCGGACCTCTTGGCTCCCTCGACTAAGCACATAACGGACTCCATCCGGTTCTGAACTCAAGGATACAAGTTGAGATTCAACCTGCAGGTTGACAGACACCCAGTTGGTCTCACCGGCCGCAATACTACTGTTCAGGTTCGTCACAACATATCCAGACGCAATCAAGCGAAGCTCAACATCTCCCGCAGGCAAGTTCGAAAATACCGTGGGTGTCACTTGTTCGATAGGGATTTCCCGGGTATTCAACCAGAGTTCCGCGATGGCGGGAACAGGCTCTGTTCGAACCGAGAGCCAGCCCACATTCTCCGGCGTCTCCACGAGAGCAGCAAACTCATCGTAGGTCGATAGGTTGGTCGAAATTGATGGAATTGACCGACTCAGCAAAGCTTCTCCCGCAAGATTCGGATCTCCGTCCACCTTTGAATCTCTCCACTGGTCCACCGCAATCGCAACGGCCACCATAGCAACCAACACGATCAGGCCAAACACTACCCCGAACCTCTTGTCGCTCGTCATGGGAGGCGGTGGCACATAGGGACCAGCGGCCGTCTCAGGTAAGTCTCCATCCGTTTTCGCATCCGAGTCGTCATCCACGATCTGACCGATCTTTGCCACCGGGAGCTTGCGCGAAACCGCTTCCGGAGCCTGTGGTTTAGGCTCTGGAGACGATGCCTTATCTGGCTGGGGTGAGGCTTTCGGCTCCACGACAGCTTGCTGTCGCCAAGCGGCCTGCCAAAACTCGCCGACACTTGGGAACCGCTTCGAGGGATCTTTCGACAGAGCCCGCGCAATAGCACGATCCAAGGATTCCGGAACGCGCTCAGGATCCTCCCCCAAGTCCTCCAGTCGTTCACGTAAAGAATCTGGTTCAACTTGACGGATCTGATGCAACAAATCTCCGCTAACAAATGGAGGCTGGCAGGCAATCAGCTCGAAGAGGGTCGCAGCAAAGGAATAGACATCGTCGGTCGACCTTGCTGGCCGGCCATCCAACTGCTGAGGACTTAGAAAGGCGATCGGCAATGATCCCGTCACCTCACCGGCAGCACGCTGCTCAAGCTCACAAAAGAAGGCCAACCAACCGTGATGAAGCACACGAATCTCCCCCTCTCGATCAAGGAGCAATGCCTCCGGACTCAGACTCCGATGAAAACGCTTTGCGCGATGCTCCTTACCGAGCCCATCCCCAACGGGCTTCAGCCATCCTTTTAACTGCGAGAGAGGGATTTGGCGGTTCTCAAGGGACAAGCGAAAATGCTTCAAATTGAGGCCATCAATGAACTCCATCAAAGCATAGGGCCACGCAACGCCCTCAACCATGACACCCAAGACACGTTGAAATACTTTGGCCGATTCCTTAGCCAGCGTTTTCGTTCGCCTCAACCACTCATCAAAGACCGCTTCATCGCGGACGACCGCCTCTGTCGGGAAATAGACAATCACTTCTTGTCCGTTCTCCGGGTGAGAGGCTAACCATTGCTCCCCTTTTGTGAGCGCATCGAGCCGACGAGATAAAACCCATCCATCCGGGGACAAAACCATGCCCACAGCGGGGGGCTGCCATTGATACGAATCTGCTCCCATGATAAGTGACACTCTTGAATCTCTGTCACGCCAGCCAAACTGATGGCCAACGGCAATCTGACGAGTCTAGGAGGAGCCTTCAGCCCGGGCCAGGAAATATCGCCAGCGGATTTGCTTACGACCGCAAACAAAACCCGATACTCAGCCCTCTTCGCGACGACTAATCGTTGCCAAGTCTAGGTCGGGATCGATACACTCCAGCAATGGGTGACACGATCACACTAGAAAATCGCGGTGGCGCAGACTTCACAGTCCGAGAACCAGCAACTCCAGATCGACTGGACAAAATCTCCCAAGAGATCTTGCGGGTAAAAAAGGAGCTCAACGCCGTCATTCTCGCTCATAACTATCAGATTCCCGAGATTCAAGATCTCGCTGACTATGTAGGCGACTCCCTGGGACTCTCCCAACAAGCGGCAGCTACCCAAGCCGACGTCATTGTCTTCTGCGGCGTTCATTTTATGGCCGAAACCGCCAAGATTCTGAACCCGAAGAAGACCGTCATTTTGCCTGACGCAGATGCTGGCTGTTCGCTTGAGCAGAGCTGCCCAGCCGACAAACTACGCGAATTCCAACAGCAGAACCCGAACTTCTACACCATAGCCTACATCAACTGTAGCGCTGAAGTGAAGGCCCTCAGCGATGTCATTTGCACCAGTGGAAACGCTAAGAAGATCGTTGAAGCAGCACCGAAAGATCGCGATCTCCTCTTTGTGCCAGACGAAAACCTTGGTGCCTGGGTCACTGAGCAAACCAACCGACCAATGACGCTATGGCAGGGAAACTGTTATGCCCATGTAGAATTCACACACGAGTCCATCATGGAGATTCGGAAATCTTATCCTGACGCACCGCTCGTGGCGCACCCTGAATGCACCAAGTCCGTCCGACTTCTGGCGGACGAAATCTGTTCAACTGAGAAGATGGTGACCTTCTGTCAACAAACAGACGCAAAGGCCCTCATTATCGCAACGGAGGCTGGGATGCTTCATCGTTTGAAGAAGGAGTGCCCAGGCAAAGAGTTCATTCCCGCTCCGACTGACTCATGTCGGTGCAACGAGTGTCGCTACATGAAAATGAATACGCTTCCCAAGCTCTTGTCGTGCATGGAAAACCTGAATCCACAAGTTCAGCTTTCTCAAGAGCTCATTGATCAAGCACGAGCTCCTATCGATCGAATGCTCGAGCTCTCAAAGTAGCGAGGCGAGCGACTGAGAAGACTTCTTAGGCCTTCGTATTGAACTGATCCTCCTTAGAACCAAAGAGGACGTTGAAAGTCGTCATAGAACCGTAGCAACGAGTGATGTATTGCTGCAGTTCGAACTTGTCTCCTTCACTCAACACGGAATTGCCATTCACCTTCTGTTCCAGCGTTCGGAGATTGTTTCGCATCATTACGATCTTGTGAAAGAAGGTTTCGATCGGCACTTCCTTGGTTTGCAAGGTCGGATCCGCTGGATGGAGCACCATCTTTCCCGCGTTCCATCGACTCGCGAGCCCTTCAACGACTCGATTATCTTGTTCGATGTTCAGCTCCGATAGCATTTCACTGATCGTATCTCGAATGATCTGATCCACTGGAACGTCCGTTGCATGGGTTCCATCGGCAACACTTGGCACTTCATCGACGGCTTCAAGTTCAGCCGTTTCCGGACTGATTCGCCGTGTCCCCTCGTCAAAGCGAATTTCGGCGACATTCTCACCAATCGAACGAACCACTCCAAACCCAGCTTGAGGGTGCTTGACCCTCATCCCAATTCGCAAATCCTCAGACTTTAATGACATCCCTAAAAAAGAGAACAATGCAGCTTGCAGTTCCAGAAAAAAATACGCCCCATCAGACCTTCTCAGCTGCATCCTAAGGTAGGCCTCAAACCTAACCCCCTACTCCGAGGCGCTCCTGTTACAGCAACTCTTCCTCTCTTGTCCTGACGAATTGCGTTGCGAAACAGGTCCCTGCACCGTTACAACCTTGCCCGACGTGAATCCTCGCTTACCTCAACAAGTCTTCCTTGATGGTGCACGGGACTGAATCCCGCTCTCATAGGCCCATGAGCACTCCCCTCAGACTCCGTCACTACTTCACACACTTTGCGTCTCTCGGAGGAGTGCAATCCATCATTCGCGCCCACCTCGACCTCGATCCCAAACGGAATCTAGACTCCAGCCTCCTCGCCTTCTTCGACTCGCCCGCCCAATGGGAGAGAACCGAGAGAATCGATGGGCTCGGTCTCACGGGACGGAACAGTATCGCACAAACTCGTCGACTCTTCAGATCGCACGAACGAGATGCCCATTATGATATCCCCATCTTCCACGATCTGTGGGGACTGAGTTTCTTGGGCGAATTCGACCGTCAACCAAAGCGCCGCATCGGGGCCATCCATTCACAGTGGCCCCACTTGGACTTTCAATTACAGCAACTACGCGGAAGCCTCGACGGAGTGTTCTGCGACAGTCAAGCGATCGCAGACTATGTCACCGAACACTGGCCCGAACTCGGTCAAGAGCGAGTCAAACATCTCCCGGTTCCTATTCAAATCGCCCCGGAGAAGGATTTCACTAAACGCCAATCTCTCAAAGGTCGTCGAGTGGTTCTCGGTTTCGTCGGACGGTTGGATTACGCTCAGAAGAGAGTTGACCGCTTTCCCCCATTGCTGAAAAGCCTCCAGGGCAACGGGATCGATTGCGAGTTGCAATTCCTCGGAACGGGTGACGCGAGCGAGTCCCTTCCCCAACGCTTCGCACCGGACGCACCAGTGAAATTTTGGGGTCGCCAAAACGCTCCCAAATACTGGGAGATCATGAAGCATTGGGATTTCGCGATTTACACCAGCGATCACGAAGGATCTCCACTCGCCATGCTAGAAGCCATGAGCGTAGGCAACATCCCGCTGTTTCCGGAAATCAAGAGCGGGGGAGATCTCGTCGTAAAACGAATCGACCCTTCCTTACTCTATCCATCTGAGAATTGGGATCGACTGGCACAGGTGATCCAAACCTGGGCGAAGCACCCCGATGAGTTGCTTCACAGTCATCGCGTTGCCTGCCGCGAGGAAAGCCTCAAACATTCCCCGGAGCGTTATCATGAGAAGTTTATGACCTTCCTGGAAACCACTGTTTCAAGCCCGAGGATTTCGAGAGACTTTGCAACACCTCGCCCATTCTACGTCCGAGACCGCATTCCTTTCGGGTTGCTCAAACGCCACTTTCCGAAGGCGTTCTACCAAGCCAACCCAATCCGCCCCTCCGTTGAACCGGATCAGAAATAACGCCTGAGCGAGAGCTGAATAAAGCTATCGTCACTAAAGAACGTCGTCAGATCACGCTCAACGACGTTCGCAAACCATTGCCCCTCGACCGACAAGAAGTAATCGGAACCTAAGCGTCGCTCAAACTCGAATCTCAAGGACGAAGCAGAAGTGTCGTGATCGTAGACGCCACCCGCCAGCAAGGCAGTGTCTTGAACATCATTCAAGGCGAGGCGTAAACCCGCAAAGATATCTCGGTTAAAGGGCGTGAGCGCCTCATCCGTCCGACTGTCGTAGTGATACTCAGAGAGCAAACCCAGATCCGAGTCGCCTCCGAAAATTCCATAAATCGTATACTCAAACCCTGAAACCACCGCTCCGAAGTGCTGGCCTCGACCGTCTCGGTAGATCCCTTCAAATTTCAGCAACCAAGCGTCCCGTGTCCATTGAGCATCGACTCCCACTTGACTCATCAGGTTGTAGACGGGGAGGAGCACGGGGTCTCGGCCCGGAACAATTCGAGGCATGAAGAGCGGGTCCCGACTCGTGCCACGAAAAAACCCCACGCCAAGATCCACATCACCAAGGGTGTGAGACCATCGCAAGGCGATGTCCGGATGCCACTCCTCAAGATTCGATTCGTAAACCGGATCTCCGGTATCCACATAAGGATCCCATCGCAGTCGCCCTTTCCGCCCCGGGAACGTGCGTTCACGAAAATATGGGAGATAAAAGAGATCCACTACACCAGATGAATCCGTAATCCAAGTAAAGTTCACCATCGGCTGCCCTAGTTTGTCCTCGAAATCTAGATTCTCCACCAAGTCGGTTTGATTAACCACATCAACCAGATGCTGTGACTCTGTCACCCCCCAGAACACTTTGCTCACGCCTAGGCGCAACTCCCATTGGTCGGCCACACGGTGAAAGTAGAATTCACGTAAATCCAAATGGGTTCTATCAGAATCGATCACATCATACCGCCCAAACGGAGTCATCTCAAATGCCCAATTGCCCTCAGCCCACTCACGATAAAACTCCGGCTCCAACGCGAACGAGAACGCCGCATCCCCCTGCTGCCCCGGATGTTTAGGCGGATCAGCGAAGCCCCGAAACTCTGTTTCAAAGAATCCTGAAACATCCCATTCGTCCCAGAAAGAAGGCTCTTTCTCCTCAAGGACTTCACCCAGTAGCGACCCGTTGAGGGAGGCCATAAGGCTTAGAATGAGTCCCGCCTGACAGATCGATTCTCGCATGTTTTTAGCGAATTCGTTTCAGTCGGTTCTTGTCGAAGTCCCGATCCTTGAGCCCCTTGGTAAAAACATATTCACTCCAGACCAACTCCGTTTCTTTCCCTGTCTGGACATTGCTCA
Source organism: uncultured Verrucomicrobiota bacterium (assembly GCA_964342405.1). Taxonomy (GTDB): domain Bacteria; phylum Verrucomicrobiota; class Verrucomicrobiia; order Limisphaerales; family AAA164-E04; genus UBA2970. Next base: position 54,192 of record CAYFGX010000033.1, read on the forward strand.
TCGTGAAAGAATCGGCACGCCAGTAGTTCTTCCCGTATGTTTTGTAGCCCTTCGCAACGAAGGTCTTAAGCAGCTCACCTTTCCGGTCGTAGTAGTCGGTTCTCAATGTCCGATACTCCTCCTTATCAATCCACGAAATCTGTTTGGTATATCCTGATTTCTTATCGACTGGAATCCGCTCAATGACATAGCTCGGCATGCCATCCACCGCCTCTTCCTTAAGGTAGCGATACGTGTACTTTTCTACTTCTTGCGAAGACAAATCCTCATAAGCAAACTCACTTCCGACAAAAGGGCCCGACTTGTTACTCGAGGAAATCCTCTTCACCCGCTTGAGCGCTGGGAGATACAACCACTGGTCATCATTACCGACCTTCTTGGTAAACACCAAGAAAGCGGTTCCCTTCACATCTCGTGGCTCCCTAAAGACGATCAACCGCTTGTCGCCTTCGTCTTGTTGTTCGAGCGCCTCCATGCGCATCAAGCGCTTACTCGCTTGACCATGGCGGTTCTTGAGAACCATTTCTGCATCTGCTGACCAATCGCCCCAGCCCTCGTCACGTTGATCTGCTGCCTCAGCAATCTTCAGGCCCTTCTGTTCGGGAGTATCCGTCGAAGCGAAAGGTGCAGCGGCTGAAACCCAGCCAGCCTGAAGTAAGGCGACCGCAAGTAAGAGTGTCTTTTTCATCGTCATTTTCTTTCCAGTTTTCATTTAAGATAAGGCGGATTCGAGATGTTTCTCAGCAGCGGGAGCGACTGGCTCCTCGGAAGTTTTCTTCGCGCGACTCTTCCCATCGAAGGTAAGCAACAATGCTGGAAGCAGAATAAAGTCAGCAATCAAGGCAAAGCTGATGACAATCGCTGTCAGTTGTCCCATCCACGAGTTCAATCGAAAGGGCGAAAAGCTCAGGACGCTAAAACCAATCACCAAGATAATCGTCGTTGTCACCAGGGCGGTTCCTACGGAATGGAAGGCATAACGAATCGCTCCCTCGGCATCGAGGCCCTGCTCCCGTCGAGCCCGTATGTACTTCGTCAGGAAGTGCACCGTGTCGTCCACCACAATCCCGAGCGTCATCCCCACCACCACGGAAAGGGACATCCCAATATTCCCAACCAAAGCTCCCCAGGCACCGAAGCCCAAGATCGCAGGCACAAAGTTAGGCACCAAACTAAGAGTCCCATACCGTAGGCTCCGCAAGGCAAAGGCGAGAATTCCGGATATCAAGAGCACGGCCAATGCTGTCCCGCCCAGCATGCTGTCGATATTTCGCTTTGAAATATGAGCAAACATCACGGACGGGCTAGACGCCTCAGCAATCATGTACTCCGGCAGGTTTTCATCCTGCCACGCCGCCGCCTTATCGATAAATCGGCGAAGATTCGCGGTGGAAATATCTCCCAAAGCGACCGTCAGGCGACTCGCCGATTTATCAACGTTGATTTGATTATTGAGATCCAATCCATACGGCAACGACATCTCGAAGAGTAGGAGATACTGCGCCGCAAGATCCCGCGACTCCGGCATTCTGTAGAACGCAGGATCATCCGCGTTTAGATTCTTGTTGAGGCGCTTCAGTGTATCCGAAAGCGTGACCACCTGCAGCACTTCCTCTTGCTTACGCAACCACTGCGTGAATTTATCGAGATTATTGAGATACTCCGGTTCACTGATGCCACCGCTCTCAATGGCCCCTACTGAATACTCGAGGTTATAGATTCCCGTCAGTTCTTCTACCGTGAAGTCCGTATCATTTCGGAAAGTGATACTCTTGGCGAAGTAATCCACCCAACGATCGTCCAAGCTAATCTTGGGAATGAATGCAGCTAACAAGACGACAACAGCCACTGATCCCCACAAGGTAGAACTCCGGCGACGCACAAGGAAGTCCACCCATGAGTCAAATCGCGTCCCCGACCGCGCCACGGATTTGCCAGCACGCATCGGAAGCACAGCGAGCAACGCCGGCAGAAAGGCTATGGAAAAAAACCATGCCGCAATCACACCGACGGCCACGACATTGCCGAGATGCCGAAACGGTGGGGCATCGCTAAAGTTCATGCTCAGGAAGCCAATCGCAGTCGTCAGACTCGTGAGGAAAACGGGCTGAAAATTCACCCGCAAGCTCTCAACAATCGCCTCGTTCTTCGATCGACCGTGGCGCATGAAAAACATCAAGCTAACGAGAATATGAATACTGTCGGCGATGGCCAAGGTAGTGATGATGGTCGGTGCGCTTGCGGACGGCGGTGTGATAGGAAATCCAATGGATCCCATGAAGCCCATAGCAACGGCGGATGAAAAGACAATCACGAGGAAAGCCCCCACGGTGCCTGAGACAGACCGCAACAGGAACATGGTCGTTACGATAATACCCAAATACATCAACGGCACAACCGTGCTCATATCGCGAATACTCGACTCAGCAAACGCGTTATTCAGCATCACCATTCCCGTCAAATAAACCTTATACTCAGGAAACTGCTCGTTGAACGCCGCGACGAGTTCTCGGGCCGCAGCGGCGGCTTGAACCGCCTCGTTAGGATCCTTTTCCGGCAGGGTCAGAATGGCATTGATCCCCACGACGCGCGGGCTATCCCCTACGAGCCGATCCCTCAACATGGGCTCAGAGAGGGCGACCCGCTGCACCTCCTTGAGTTCCTCCGTCGACAAGTCGTATGGAGACTCCACAAGGTCCCCCACAATCAGGTCATCCTCTTCTGCATACGAGTGCTGAAAATTGGTCACAGAGTCCACTCGCGTAGCAAAAGGAAGTTTCCAGGCTTCTTCAGTAACAGTCTGTACGGCAGCTAGGAACTCCTGCGAGAAAACCTCATTCTCCGAATGCTCCAGCACGAAGAGAATGTTGTCGTCCTTGGTGTAGATGGCCTGCAAAGCCTCAAAGGATTTCAATTGCGGATTATCATCTCCAAAGAAGATCCGATAATCGTTCTTCATCCCAAGCTTTCGCGCGCCGGATCCCACACCAACAACGATCGCCAATGACACCAGTAAAACCAACCATCGCCAGCGAATCACCCAGCGACCAAAAGGGGCTCCCCACCCATCTTCCAAAGCTTCTTCTTGTTTCTCTAAATCACTCATTTCGGTTCGGTAAGTCCCAACTCTCACGTCAGCATACCAACTAGTCGGTATCTTGCGAGAAACGGGTTTAAGTTAAAGTTAAATCTAACGTAACGGGTTGCGTCGCTCCTTCAGCAACGATGCTTTAGATGCGTTGTTCCTCAAGATCGTAAACGTCAAACCAGCGATAGACGGGTCGATTCTTGGGGACAAACTGAGGGATATACCCCTCCAAGAACTCTTGAGCAGCATCCGGAAGTTCGGAAATCTTGAGCTCTCTCAATTTGTTATTCCACTTAATGATCTCAATCCGCTCGCGCGATTTCGCATTCTGCTCGATCCAGGCAGCAACTTCATTGTCATCTGCTCCAGTCGCCACGAATTCTCGAAACGCATTGGGGTCAATCTCGGCAAAGGTGAGGAACTGATTATCGAGCGGGCAATCGAAGTGGTAGTCGGAGTTTGTCCCGGCAATCACCGCTCGGCACTTGTCCAACATTCGCCCCGCGATCACGTATCCTGCCAAGGTTTCCCGCGGACTCCTCGGAAAGGTCTGACTCAGGTCCAACGCGAGCAGCTTCAACTTTTCTTCACTTGTCATATCTAACTTCCAACATCATGCGCTGCCCGATTCCATTCCTCAAGTTAAACGCTCATGCAAGAAAGCAAACTTTAGAATGCTGTGGCGATGATCCGATCACTTTGCCCCCGAATGAGCGCTTGACGTCGAACATACTGTCTCGCCTCTCTCACTTTGAGCTCCAAAATTGCCGGGAACGAGGTTTGTGGTTTGCCTGACAACCAAGCCAGGCTTAGAGCTTCGCTTCGGGCTGCTTCGACCATTTTCTTTTCCAAGGTCTCAAGCGGCACGGCACCCGTTGCCGGAGCCAGATTGGATGTGCGATATGTCGATTTCGAGTTCGCCAATGAGTCTCGATGTCGTTGTCGATTGTTTGCTGCTTCATTCTGTGCGTTCTTCATTCAGTTGTCTTTCTCGTGTTTGCTCGTCGTTCGCATTAAATACCGACCAGTTGGTCTTTTTGTTTCAAAAAAAATTTAAGGGCGGAGCGTTTCCATATACTTCATCAAGGCCGCACCGGATAAGGCCATTATATTCGGATCTTGAGCGTTCTTCGCCGTGCCGATTGTTCCTGCGAAACAGGCCACCATGAAAGCGGCGATCTCTTTTGGATTTACCGCACTGTCGATGTTGCCAGCCGAAATCCCTCGAGTAAACGAAGCCTCAATCGCTCCTCGCCACGCCGCGTAGATCTGCTCGAGCCGCAGCCTGAATTCCTCATCCAGTGGAGACATCTCCTGCGCCAGGTTATTCAATGGACAGCCCTGACAAAGCCGGTCCCCACTGCATTCCTCAGCCATCCTCGTCATGATGTCGGTAATGGTCCGAATTGGATCATCGGACTGGTTGAGGGGATCCACCCAGACACTCCTCACCTCGGGAAACAGAATCTCGTCTACCACCGCCAAGCCCAGGTCCGCTTTACCGCGAAAATGATGAAACAAAGCCCCTTTCGTGGTCGACGCTTCAGCAACAATCCGATTCAAGCTCGCACCTTGGAATCCGCACCGATAGAACTCATTGAAGGCGGTCTGCATGATCCGCTTTCGAGTGTCTTCCGATGTTGTCGTTTGGGTAACCATAATCGCTTCCGCTTTTGTTATTGATACTAATACCGACCAGTTGGTCTGCTGTCAACTCACGATTCTAATTTTTTGAATCTCGCCTTTCAAATCGTTGCCAGCTTTCAAGATCGTCGATGTCCTCCAAGGTGTCCAAGAGTGCGATCGACAGGTCCATTTCCCCAGCGGCCGATTCGGTCTGGGCCAAGACACGATCCGTGCTCCAGTCAATGTCCTCAAACAAAACCGGATACCATGCGTTCATGCCGATCAACCAATAACCACCATCCTTTGCCGGGCCGACCACGACTGAGTGCTCGTCGAGAGCTCGATTCGCTTCCCGGATTTCCTCCTCTCCCACATCCGGACAGTCCGATCCGATCGCGATCACTCGATCCGCCCCCCGTTGAAACGCCTCCTTGAATGCACGGGCCAATCGCTCCCCCAAGCCCCCATCGCCCTGCGCTATTCCCAACCAGCCCTCCTGGATCCACCGCGAACATTCGTCAATCGCTTCGTCTGGCGTGAAGCGAAGCTCCACATCCGTCAAAGTGTTGATCCGCGACAAGAGTCCCTCGACAAGCTGCGTGTAGATCCTGCAAGCCCTATCGTCGCCTAAGGAGGCAGCCAACCGCGTTTTCACAAAGCCGGGTCGTGGAGCCTTCAAGAAGACAATGACATGCGCTTCGGGAGGCGAATGCACCTGATGGAGAGAGGATGAGGTCATAAAAAAACGCCGCATCTTTCGATACGGCGTTTCAAAGAATCGAGAGATCTAAATTACTTGATCTCGGCGTTGTAGAACTCCAACCAGTCGTCGAGGTTGTTCAAGTTCACTGCATCATGAGGTGCATCGGGACCATCTTCGATTTCGTTGGCTTCGAGGATAGACTTGCGGGTCTCATCAGCGTGGATGTAACCAGCGATAGCAGAGTTCAGGCTGGTGACGCTTCCCTTGTCCAATTTCACACCTTCTTGGCTCTTCACCCACGACTCAAACTGAGGATAGGTTGGCTTCGAGCTAGAGATGTAATCCAAGGTCGCATCCTTGTTCAAACCAAGTCCGTCGAGAACCATTTGGTCGTAACCGGCGCCACATCCTGGGTAACCGTCTGCGATTTTTCCGGCAGCTTCCAAAGAAACTTTTTGCCAGAATCGAGGGAGATGAAGCACGCCGAGAGGGCCTGCTACGCCGGAACTAATCAGAGGAACAATCTTACTCATTTCAATATCCTTAGTGTGATTTGGAACTACGGGCAAAAACTAGCCGAAGGCCCTACAAGGGTCAATGTGTTTGTTGAAATTGCCTACAAATCTGCCGGTCCATGTCGCTTAAAAGCGCGGACCTGAGAGTTTTTGCTGCAACTGCACTTGGAACTCCATGACATCTTCCTGCGAAGGCTTATAACCGGGCTCGTCCGGTGAGAGTCCCAAGCGTCCCATCTGATCCAGACTCCATCCCGCGCTCTTGCCATCAGAGAACGTCACGTTTCCACTCGCCAAGGCCCCAGCCCGGGTGATTTGGTCAACCGTCACCGAGACGTTCGCTGCGCCGCCCGGCTCTCCCATCCCCATTGGATCAGGCCTGGCGGGTGCGGGCTCAGGTGCAGGAGCCGGCTCACTGGACGGCATCCCCGGCTCGGGCACTCCCGCTTCCGGTCCGCTTGGTCCTGGCTCAGGGGTAGGCTCGGGTTCGGGCTCCGGCTCAGGATCCTTTGGCATCACCCCCAGATCATCTACCAGAAAGCGCACCTCCATATAGGTCACCGAAATCCCGAACTCCGAATCTAGCTTGGATTGGATCTCCGAGAGTCCTAATCCCGATTGGATCCATTCCCGCACTGTCGCTTGTTGCGTCTCGTCCAAATTCATCATTTCAATCGTTCACTCTAAATCTCAATCACCACCCGCTCACGCCATCACTCGGGTTGGTCCAGGTAACTACCAGGCGGAAGATCGGCGTAGCCTTCGAAATGATCAGCCCGCAACGGCTCCTCGATCGCCATCTCTTCGTTATACCATTTCCCAAGGTCCACCAACTTACACCGTTGGCTGCAAAAGGGACCGTACTGGTGCTCTAACCACAGACCTTGCTTCTTGCAGGTCGGACACTTCACCGGAGGATACTTACTCATGTCGCGCGATCAAACAAAGAAGGAGCGTGGTGTGTTTCGGAACAGATTGCAATTCGAAGTTTCTGCGGATGCAGATTCTCAGTTCGAGACGCTGAAGAACTGTTCACAAACGAGAGAGCGTCTTCAGGTCCGCAAAGAGAACTCGCAAGCTTCCAATCCTTTTTGTGATTCCACCCAACCGAACCGGTTCCGCAACGAAATCCAAAACCTCTTCATTCAATGCCTCGCCTCCCTCACCAACGACGAGATACTGCTGCCGCTCACCCGTCACGGACTCGATGACCATCAAAGGAGGAATCCCTCCGGCGATACATTGGATCGCACAGGCGCGATGTGTTTTGTAGCGACCAGGATTCATGACCCCGATATGGCACTTTGAATCGACAATTTCGCCTTTCAACATCACCGAACGCCCCTCGGAAAACACCCCACCCTCCCCATTACCAAGCACGGTGACGGAATCTGGAACCACTTCAATCATTGAGTTCAGCTCGTCCTGAACCAGCGTTCCTTGCAGCGAGACAGACTTCAAGTGATAGCGATCAGAGACTTCTTGAGGGAATCCGAATTTAAGCGGATTGACGAGCAGCAACACCTGTCCTTTCACGGATTCACTTGTCGGAATCAGCATCGGCGAAGGCTGGCTCAAGAACACCCCTTCGAAACGCTGGACATTACCTAACGCAAAGGTCCCCCTCCCCGGGGTTCTCTGAAGCAAGCCGCACAACACGGCGGTCGCAATTGAAATTACGAGGACCCCGATAACCGATCGCCTCAACGCTGGTCGAGCCTGTGACTTACTCCCGTCTTTCCAGCCAATAAAGAATCGCTCGTCGCTCACGGACTTCCTTTCTCCATCCCAGGATTGGTTATCGCGGGTGGCACCGGCGTGCCAGCTGAACACGGGCTTGTGCTGACCCATACATCGCCAGCTTCAATCCGGACGGCGAAGGTCGGAATTCTCTCGTGGAACGGTTCCGGGGATCTACCATCTTGGGGTCGATACTGATAGCCATGCCAAGGGCATGTGAGACAACCATCCACGAGGCGCCCCTCAGCCAAAGGGCCGTTCTGATGCTGACAGACGCCCGACACACAGCTCACCTTATCGCCTTCGTACAGCAACACAGCAACCCGCTCGCCGGCAACCGTTGCTCCGAAAGGAATGTCTTCTTGGAGATCTGCCACCCGACAAACCTTCACAAATCCTTCAAGGTCTGGTTCGTTTTTCTCTCGATCCAAGTCTCGCCCCTGCGCCGCTGCAGCGAGATGAATCCCGGCAATAAAGACGAGTCCCCCGCCCACCAGAGCGACGTAGACGCTTGAACGCTCCGTTTGCAGTGCTCCGAATACGACATGTGCCACAAGCAACCCATAGGCTCCATACACCATCATATGCAGCGTCTTCCATACCGGCGCGGTGAGATTACTGAGCCAGAAATCGTGACTCGTCGCCGCCATAACGAAGAGAATCAGAAAGGCGAGAAACCCAAACGCCTGAAACGGAATCGCGGTCGGTCGAATGCCCGCATCGACCGTGAGCACAGACAGAATCGGATTCACATCACTCCCGACATGGTAAGTCAGGATGGCGATCAGAGCATGAGCCAAAGCCAAGAGAAACAGGCTCACTCCCATATGACGCCGATTGTAGAGCAAGGGCAAGAATCTCGTGTCCAATCGAGCCAACGGACCAATCGCGAGCGTGAGATGCAACAACATAAAGGCCGCCACTCCGACCCCACGCATCAACAAAATTTCAATACTCATCTCTGGCTTCACCGCCAGGCCCGCCAGAACGAAGGCGAGCAGAAACCCAGCGATACCCGCCCCGAGTATTCGGTCGTATCGCTTCTTAAACAGATTCCATCCGACAGCTTGGTAAGAGACAGACATGGGACTTCAGGGTGCCACGGTTTCAACTGGCGTTTCGGGATCTGGAAGTTCGTCCATCATAGGCCACTGCGGGCGACTCCAAATGCCGTAGAGAAGAATCGCCACCAACAAAGGGGCGAGCAAAAGCCAAAGGACGCGATGTCGAATTCGGTGATAGCGTTGCATAGCACGAAATCCCTACCGATTGCTCGCCTTCTGACGATGCGCGCTCCATTCCTCGCGAGGTCTTACCCGCTTGATCCAACGGTGGAGTAGTAAAGGCCAGAACACCATACTTCCCGGTATGATGAGCAGCTTGAATCCCAGCGAGCCTTTTACCGCAACCGGATCAATCACCTTCGCACCCAAAAAGGCAAACGGGATCGCGAAAGCCAGTCCGCAGGCCAAGTACAAAGTCCCAATGTTTAAAAGGGTCGCCATCGTCTAGTCCTATCTTGGGCAGCACATCTTAGAATTCTTCCTCCGTCCATGGTGTGGATCTAGTAGCATTCTCCCGTCGCACCCGCCCCACTTGATCGACTCCAATAGGACTTCCTTCGTTTCCAAACCCCGTCCGGACATAGTTGAGAACGTCCGCAATTTGTTGATCACTCAATCCTTCCAAGGCCGGCATCGGCACCTTGGTTGAGGACTGAAAACTCTTCCCGTTCACTTGAATGGGACCGGCGAGTCCGTGGAGCACAATGCGAATCAAGCGAGACGGGTCTCCTTCCACCCAGTCACTCTCAGCCAAGGAAGGATACACGCCCGCAAGGCCCTTCCCATCAGGCTGATGACAAGCGAGGCATGCTTGCGTGTAGACTTCCTCTCCGGCGCTTGCCACTTCTGGTGGAGTTCCCATCAAATCTCTCAGGTAGTCCAGCTGCCGTGCCGCTCCTCCCTGAAGCTCACCCGCGATCAAAGGCCCTTGCCAAGCCGGCTGCAGCGCCCGAGCGCTTTGTCGCAGCGCATATTCAAGGAAAGGATCCATGGGGTGATTCAAGACTTCGGTAGCCACCATCGCCGCCTCAGCAGAGCCCACATAGCTCGCAGCAATCACGCCTTCGAGACGAACCCGCGGATGAAAATCTGTCACACTCTTCCGAAGCAGAGCCAAGGGATTCCCGATCCGATCTGCCCACATTCCGATGACTCGCGTCCCGTAGGCCCGAACTCGAAAGTCTTCTGCGTTCAGCAACTTCGCCAGCAGATTCGGTCGAGGGGATTCGTGAGCTTCATAAACACCAATGACTTCCAAGAGGAGCCTTTCCGAAACGGCACCCGCACCCGTTAACTGCCCTAGCCAGGTGTCCGTTGTGCGAATGACTTCTTCGCTGGGTCGATAGAACAACAGGCGTTTCGCTTGGTAACGAGTCCAACGTTCTTCGGATCTCAATTGCTCCAACAACGCAGCAGTTCCCATGGAGGCGAGATTAGGTTGTCGCACGGACTCATATTCTTGAGCCGAAATCCGCCAAATCCTTCCATGATGCTTATCTCGCTGCGGATCCGCATAGCTCGCTTGGTAATGACCGATCACTGGATTGTACCAATCCGCCAAATACATCGCCCCATCTGGCCCCACACTGACATCGACGGGTCGGAAAGCATCGTTGTTCGAACGGATGAGCTTCGCCTGCTGGGTTGTCGAAAACCCGGCGCCGCGGTCATGAAAATCATGCAACTCTGCCACGGCACCAAAATAGCCACCAATCAAGGCACTCCCTTGTAACTCATCCGGCAAGGCGCGAGTTCCCACGATATCGATCGAAGTGGTTTTAGGAGACGTCTTGAACAAGGGGCCTACCGAATGATACTGCTCGGGCGAAGCCTGATAAGAAACACTTGCGATGTAGCGCGAACCACTGCCCAAGGGATCTGCCCCTCGCACCATTCCGGGGACAGTCCAATACCCATCCGGACGATCACCGCTCTTGTGGAACACCTGCCCGAAATCATCAAACGCCACCCCCCAGCAATTCATGCCGGCCATCCCGCCTCCGAAAAAGCCTTCGAGGCGAAGCGTTCTTGGACGTAGCCGCCAAACGCCGGATCGATCGAGACGCGCAATACCCCAAGGGGTCTCAACTTGCGACATCGCATGGAGCCCTTGGGTAAACCACAGGCTGCCGTCCGGACCATGGGAAATCGAATTGATGAGCTGATGCGTATCACCGATTCCGAACCCCGAGAAAATCACTTCGCGCGAGTCCGCTCGAGCATCGCCATCCACATCCCGAAAATAAAGCAGCTGATCAAAGTCGCAAACGTACCATCCATCCCCCCCTGGTTCGAGCCCCTGCACCATCGTCAGCCCTTCCACAAAGCGCCACGATCGATCCACTTCCCCGTCATGATCCAAGTCCTCCAGCGCAACAATATAGTCTCCAGGCTGTTCACTTGCGCGGCTCTGCGGGTAACTTGGCGAACAGGCTACAAACAACCTCCCCCGTTCATCCCAAGCCATCTGAGTGGGATTCACCACACCGTGTTGCTCGGAGGCGAAGAGATTCACTTCAAACCCCTCCCTTACCGAAAAGGTTCCTTTTTGTTCAGTTGGTGTCAGCGCCTCCGGGGAACGATCGTTCTCTCCTTGCTTGGGCAATGGCGGAAGCGAAACGATTTCCCCTCGTGCCAAGGCGTGAATCCGCTCGTCACTCGCCTCGACGACCGATCGACGTTCCTCAAAGGCTTCTTTCAGCGATGGCTCCTCTCCCCCAGCTTTGCCATACTTTTGGGAGATCCGATCTCCATACACGAAAGACCAGTTACTGGGACGCCAGCAGTCGAACCAAACTCGATTCTTCTCCCGAATGGCCTGGCGCAACAAGGTTTCATCTGCCAACTCCACGGGTAACACCCCCAACTGCTCAGCCACAATCTGAGCCACCACCTCAAGGCCACGCTCGTTCAGATGAATGCCATCGTTGGTGAGCCGAGGCAATGATTCGTCTCGATCACGTAACGGGGTGAAGAGATCGACAAAAACGGCTTTTCGTTCCGACGCGATTGCCTTCACAACCTGAGCGTAGGCTTCGACGTCTGTGTTCCTCTCCCTTAAATCCGGCGCGTGAGAGGCCAAAGGTTTCTCGAAAGGCATCGGCGACAGCAAAACATGCCGACGTGTCTGCTGTGCGAACTGATCGAGCAGACGGGAGTATGCCATCTTAAACTCTGTCAATCGAGCAACGCCATCAAATGCCTCCATTTGCCCAAACTGACAGATCACAACGCTTGCTCCCGCTGTTTCCAACTGCTCGTGCCAGGCTCCGAAGTTCAACTCACGCCACTGCTCGTAAACCGTATCCGCTTCCCAAGCCATCGATCGAATCCGCGGTTTCTGTTCCGCGAAGCCTCGCGCCAAGCGGAGCTCCAGCGCGCCATACTCTTGCTCACGAACCAAGTTTTCCTGCCCTACGAGAATGACCACATCACCCTCCTGAAGTTGGAACACGCCATCCTCAAACGGGGGCAGCGGCGAAACCGGCTGGCCTGCTCCAAAACGACTTAACACCTCAGCGACCGGAGGCACATCCGGCGCCGGCAAGACCTCTAGGCTAATGTTTCGAAAGGAGATCTCGGCCTTACAATTTCCATGAATTTGAAGAGCGATGTGGCCTTCCTGTTCTATGCCCGCCTCTCGCTCAACCCAAGCAGCGGTTCGTTGGCCGTTGAGGAACAGTTCGACCTGTGAGCCAATCGCCTTGATCTCGTAATGGTTCCACTCACCCGGGCGCTCCAAGCTTTCGATCAGAGCAGCATCGGCCTTCACCAACATCGTCCGCCTTCGGGATTCATCATAGAGGCTTCCAGAATATCCCGCTCCGATATCTGCTTGGTAGCCGATCATTTCATTCGCTGGATCCGTGATGCGCCGGCTGTGAAATTGAATACCTCCGTTGACAAAGCCCTCCGAGCCAATCAATCGATACTCGGCCCTCAGGTGAAAATTCTGAAAGCTTTGAGTCGTTGCCAAAAACTCATTCTGCGGATTCCCCTCGAGCGAACCTCCCACGATCACGCCATCTCGAATTCGCCAGACCTTCTCGGTATTCCCTTCCCACCCCGAAAAGCTCTTTCCATCAAACAACGCAATCGGCTCTCCCCCAAACAAGCTTACGCCAATACTTCCCCCAAGCACCCCCAGGAAGGCACAGAGCTTCATTCCATGACAATTCAATCTTTTCATTGGACTCCACTTTCCTAGTTCCAAAGATCGCGGTGAAAGATCCGCAATCGGAAGCAGGCATTAGGACAAGGCGTAAGAATGCCTTGCGCAGGAGATTCCGTCAAAGCTTCGTGCGAGCGCCTGCTCACCTCGATTTTCCCTTGGTGTCCCTCCCACCGTTGAGTAGATTTCCCCGATTCAATGATTGAACGGCCTTGCCAATGTCGCGTAGGCCACCAACACGGAACTTATACCTATGAGCACTCGCCCATACGATTCCCTCGCCATTCTGGCGGCAGCCTCGATTTTTTTACTCACAAACTCATCCAGCCAAGCAGCCGAAGAGTCCCCTACAATCGTCCCCGCTGATCTTTTCGTCGCTTCGGATGCCAACCTCGAAGTCACCGTCTGGGCCAAATCCCCCGCCTTCCGGAATCCTACAAACATGGATACCGATCAGTTCGGGCGAATCTGGGTTGCTGAAGGAGTCAATTACCGAAAGCATTACAATCGGATTCCGGAAGGAGATCGAATTATTGTCCTCGAGGATAGCAATGGCGATGGCACGGCAGACACGTCTTGGACCTTTGTTCAAGAGCCTTTCCTTCAAGCGCCTATGGGTGTGGCCGTGATCGATAATCAGATCATTGTCTCTATGACCCCAGACCTGATCGTTTATACCGATGTGAATCGAAATGCTCGATTTGATAAAGGCATCGATACCCGGGAGGTTCTGCTCACTGGATTCAACGGCCGAGTGCACGACCACTCGATCCACAGCGTCACGGTGGGGCCGAACGGTCAATGGTATTGGAATGCCGGCAACTGCGGGGCCTTGTTCACTGATCAATCCGGAAAGACCTTCCGAATCGGCAGTTCCTACGATCCCTACTACGGGAGGAAGCCGGCTGGCGACCTGGGTTGGGATCCTCGAGAGATCGCCGGGATGCGAAGCGATGATGGCCACGTCTATGTCGGCGGGTTCGCAGCACGGATGAATCCAGATGGAACCGATGTGCGAATCATTGGGCACAACTTCCGGAACAGCTACGAACAAGTCGTCACTGCACACGGCGATGTTTTCCAGAACGACAATGACGACCCGCCCGCCTGTCGAACCGCATTTCTCATGGAATACGGGAACGCCGGCTTCAGCTCCTTTGATGGGCAACGTTCTTGGCAAGCCGACCGCCGGCCGGGACAGTCCGTCCCCACCGCGCAATGGCGACAGGAGGATCCTGGCACGATGCCTGCCGGAGACGTTTACGGGGGTGGTTCTCCCACCGGCATCGCCTTTGTGGAGGACAGCGCCTTGGGCGAAAAATATCGCGGACTCCTGCTCAGTTGCGAACCCGGTCGCAACGTGGTTTTCGGTTACTACCCAGAGGCCAACGGAGCGGGCTTCAAACTCGATCGTTTCAACTTCCTCACCAGCAACCAGTCCGGCGAATTTGCCGGCGGCGACTATACCGGCGGCAACCAAAGCGTCTCCAATGAGCTTCCCACTTTCTTTCGCCCCAGCGATGTACTTGTCGGCGCGGATGGAGCCATCTACGTCGCCGACTTCTTCGACCCACGCGTGGGCGGACACAATGATATGGACGAAACGCTGAGTGGCACGATCTACCGGATTGCCCCGAAAGGTTTTCAGCCCAGCATTCCCAAAGCAGACCTGAATACCTTAGAGGGCGCGCTCGCCGCCTTTAAGAGTCCGGCCGTCAACGTCCGAGGAGCAGGATTCTACGCACTAAAGAAACAGGGAGACCAAGCTCGAAAGGCCGTTGCAAAACTCTTGGAAGACGAAAATCCCTACGTCCGATCTCGCGCCATCTGGCTCCTGTCTCAACTCAATGCTCGCGGGGCTCGGCAAGTGCGTCAGTTAGCCAAGAGCGACGACTCACAAACTCGGTTGGTTGCGTTTAGAGCTCTGCGGCATCTCGCGGAAAGCAAGAGCGACTTGGCCAAGCAGGACCTCGCTACCTTGAGCCGCCGAGCAAGTCGAGATGAGTCGCCAGCCGTGCGACGAGAGGCCGGACTTGCTGTTCGTGACCTTCCCTTCAAACAAGCCAGTCAAACACTTGTCAGCATCGCGAGAAAGTACGACGGCAAGGATGCCTGGATGCTTGAAGCCATCGGGATTGGTGCCACAGGAAAAGAAGCCGCCCTCTACGACCGCCTCAAGACGGTTCTCAAACAGAAAGACGCAGGCCAATGGACGGCAGCTTTCGCGTCCTTAGCATGGCGCCTCCACCCGGAGCAAAGTGTGGCTGATTTTCGTGATCGCACGACCACCAGGAGTCTTTCGGTCGAAGAGCGCAAGGCAGCCGTCACCGCCCTGGCCTACATCGGCTCTGAGGATGCCGTGAATGCGATCCTCAACGTGGCTCAGAACACCGCAGGAGCCCCTCAAGCCGATGCTTACTGGTGGCTACTCAATCGCAAGGACTCAGAGTGGAAACAATATGCGCTCAATAAGGAACTTAAGGAACGCGGCATCTACGACCCTGATGACGTTGAACTCGTTGCCTCCAGCATGCCCGAACCCGCACTCGAAACAGCCCCGTCCATCACAAAGGCTCTCACCCTGAAGGGCAATGCAGACAATGGCCAACTGCTCAGCGGCCGCTGTATCATGTGCCATCGAATCGGCAAGATGGGCACGGACGTTGGGCCCGACCTGACGGCCTTTGGTCGCGCACAAACACGAGAGGTGATTGCACAGGGCATCATCGATCCCTCAGCTGACATTGCACACGGATATGGCGCTCACGTCATCGAGACCACCGATGGTCTACGCATTGAAGGGCTCATCGTGACTAACAGAGATCCGGTTGTCATGGTGAGTGCAGGGGGCATCTTGCAGATGATCCCTAAGAGCCGGATTCGATCGCAGAAACCATTAGGACGTTCGCTTATGTGGACACCTCAATCTCTCGGGCTAACGGATCAAGATGTCGCTGATCTCGTCGCCTACTTCAAGAGCCTATAATCCTTCTTAAAACCTAGCTAGAGAACCAGGAGTGTCTGAGATCACTAAAGGACTTCACTATGTCATTGGGACCGCTGGCGTTCGCTAGATCCTGTTTCCTCGTTCTCCTACTTGGAGTTGGGCACGTTGTCGCCTCCGAGCGATTGAACATCGTTCTGTTCGTATCGGACGACCACGGCTTGGATGCCCTCGGCTGCTACGGGAATCCTGTCATCAAAACGCCTCACCTTGACCAGCTAGCCAAGGAAGGCGTCCGCTTCAGCCAAGCCTACTGTACAAGCGCCAGTTGTGCCGCAAGCCGATCGGTCATCCTCACGGGCCAGTACGGCCATGCCACGGGATCCTACGGACACGTCCACGACTACCATCACTTCAGTACTTTTGAGGGCACCCCATCCTTGCCTGTGCTCTTGGAAGCCAGTGGCTATGATACGGCTCGAATCGGAAAATATCACCTTGCCCCTGACTCCGTCTTCCGCTTCCAACAGGTCCTCGAAGCAGATCCTCGCAGCACAGTAGAGATGGCGGAAGCCTGCGAAAAAATCATTCAAAGCGAGCGTCCCTTCTTCCTGTATTTTTGTCCCGACGATCCTCATCGCGGCCACCCCTTCACTCCGAATCCCTGGCACGCCCCGAACACATTTGGAAATCGACCTGAGGGTTACCCCAGCGTTGAGCCCGTCAAATACGATCCTCAGTCCGTCATCCTCCCCCCCTTCCTACCGGATACAAAAGAGTGTCGACAAGAGCTCGCTGAATACTATCAGTCTGTATCTCGAATAGACCAAGGCCTCGGGCACCTTCGAAGCTTGATTCGGAAACACGGCAAGGAAGAGAACACGGTCATCCTCTATCTTTCAGACAATGGAATCGCCTTCCCTGGGGCCAAGACCACACTTTACGAGCCCGGCATCCGACTTCCTTTGATCGTAAAACATCCCAAACTCAAGAAACGCGGCTTTACCAATCACGCCATCATTCACTGGACAGATCTCACGCCAACCATACTCGATTTTGCGGAGGCACCCTTCGTCGCGGACTCATTTCACGGCCGCAGTTTTGCCGCTATCCTTGGGCTCGAGCAACCGAAGGGGTGGAACACACTCTTCGCCGCCCACAACTTTCACGAGCTAACCATGTACTACCCGATGAGAGTCTACCGGGAAGGCAATCTCAAGCTGATCTGGAATATTGCATGGCGGCTCGAATATCCTTTCGCCTCCGACCTCTGGGCATCGTCAACCTGGCAAAGCATCCATCGAAACGCTGAGCCTCACTTTGGAAAACGCCCCGTCAAAGACTATCTATTCCGAGCCGAGTTCGAACTCTACGATCTCGACCGCGACGCGAACGAGCTCAACAACCTCGCAGGAGCGTCCAAGTACAGCTCGCAAATTGCGAAGCTGAAAAACAAACTGAAAGCCATCCAGCTCAAGACAAAAGATCCCTGGCAAATCATCTGGAACAATGAAAGCCAAGTGCAAGGAACGGGCGTTGGTCTCTGACGAATATCCCCTCGGCCTAATCTGATGCCTGCCCCTACGAAATTCATCTCTCATCTATTGCTCGCCTTTTTCCCTCTCGGGATTCTCGCCCAAACAAACTTTCCGACCCGATTCGAAATGAGTGGGGGTGAGGAAACTGCAACCTACGAGGAGGGCATTGGTTTCTACCAGCAACTCGCCGGCACTTTTCCCGAGATTCAGATCACGGAACAGGGACCAACGGATTGCGGAAAACCGCTTCATCTCATCACCCTCTCGCTCGATCAAGATTTCGATTTCTCAAGCCTCCACGCCAAGGAGAAGGCCGTCCTCCTCGTGAACAACGCCATTCACCCCGGAGAACCAGACGGCGTGGATGCCTCGATGATGTTCCTGCGCGACCTCATGCTTGAACGCAATCAATATCAGCCCTTACTGAAGGACGTCGCGATCGCAGTCGTTCCGTTTTACAATATCGGAGGCGTGCTCAATCGAAATAGCACAAGTCGTGCAAACCAGAATGGCCCTAAAGAATACGGGTTTCGAGGGAACGGACGAAACTACGATCTTAACCGCGACTTCATCAAAGCAGACACACTCAACGCCCGTTCATTCACTCAGCTCTTCCACAAAATCGATCCGGATATTTTTGTCGACACCCATGTCAGCAACGGAGCGGACTATCCCTACGTGATGACCATTGACATCACTCAAAAGGACAAACTAGGAGGCCCCCTTGCCGTCTATCTCGAGGAGACCATGATGCCATTCCTTTACGAATCGATGGAAATTGCCGGAGCCGAGATGATTCCCTACGTCAATATTTTCGGGGACACTCCCGAGAACGGTTACTCCCAATTCTTCGATTCCCCCCGCTACTCCTCAGGCTATACGGCACTGTTCCACACGCTCGGTTTTATGACCGAGACTCATATGCTAAAGGGATATCGTGAGCGGGTCTGGGCGACCTACCATTACCTGATGGCCACACTCAAGGTCATGCATCGGGATCGCCTACAGATTCTTCAAATCCGTCAACAGACAAAAGAAATGACCAAGGCGCAATCAAAGTTCGATCTGGCATGGGAACTCGATGAGTCTCGCCATACACCATTGAGATTCAAGGGTTACAAATCCGAATGGATTACCAGCGAGGTAACGGGCCAGAAAAGGCTTCGCTACGACCGTCAACAGACATTCAACAAGCAGATCCCCTACGCAAATCACTACCGAGCCACAGTATCGGTATCACGACCAGACTACTACCTCATTCCCCAGTCATGGCGCCAAATCATAGACCGCTTGCGACTTAACCAGGTCCGACTTGAAACCCTCAGCAAAGACACCACTTACGATGTGGAGGTCTACCACATCGAGGACTATCAAACGCTGGAAAAACCTTACGAAGGCCATTATCTCCATCGGAATGTCAAACTGCGCACCGAGCGAGCAACTCTCAGGTTTCGGAAAGGTGACGTGCGAGTTCCCGTCAACCAGTGGCGCAATCGTTACATTGTGGAAACGCTTGAGCCACAGGGCATCGATTCCTTCTTTGCGTGGAACTTCTTCGACACGATCCTGCAAAGAAAAGAGGGCTATTCTGACTACGTTTTTGAGGACGAAGCCGCACAGCTCTTAGCCACAGACTCGAAGATTCGAGAGGCTTTCGAAACGAAGCGTCGAAACGATTCGAGTTTCGCCTCGGACGGCAGAGCCCAACTCGATTTTATCTATCGCCGCTCGCCTCGCTACGAGGCTGCTCATCTGCGTTACCCAATCTACCGTGTTCCTGCCGAGGCCAGCCCCCAAACTCGCTAGGGGCGAACGAAGCTCCCAAAAGGTCGATTGTCAAATTGACTCAAAGCTTCACCCAGGAGTTTTTGCATCCGAACTGCTACGGAAGGATGGGCAGCAAACACGTTCTCATTCTCCTCGGGATCTGATCGGAGATCGTAGAGTTGATCCGCTTCAAAATAGTGAGGATTGACTCTGGAGGCGTAGTGGCCGAGATGCCGGTTTCGAGTTAAATAAGGCAGAGGCAAGGTTTCCCCGGTGAAGCCCCGAAACGTCTCTCCGCGATCAATTCTCTTCTGAAGCGCTTCCGGATACCGGACCGCGATATACTTCCACTCTTTCGTTTTAACGGCGCGACTGTGCCCCAACTCTCCGAATACGTGGTCTCGAACCGGCTCCACACTGCCCCGCAAGACCGCACTGAAACTCCGGCCATCCATCTGATAGTCGTCGGGAATCTTAACCCCACAAAGATCAAGGAGCGTGGGGGCCAAATCAATGTTCGCAATCAACCCATCGAATTTCGTGCCGGCATTCACCGTCCCCTTCCACTGAATCACCATCGGGACGCGCATCCCATAGTCATGAAGAGTCGCCTTTCCATGCCGATAAGAGCCATGGTCTGGAACGAATATTACCAGCGTGTCCTCTTCGATCCCTTGAGATTTCAGTTTATCAAGCAGCGTACCGACCCCATCATCCAACCACAAGGCATAGGCATCTCGATCTCGAAAACCCGCTTCACGATTTCGACGTAAGACGTCGTCTCGGGCCGGCAGCACATTAAAGCCCTCAGCAACATATCCTTCACCCGTCATCCTAGGATCCGCTTTCAGTGAAAAACGATTATTCCAAGGTGCCGGGCCATGATGAAGCGTCGTCGAAAAACAGAGAAAAAACGGATCCCCATCTACGGAATCCAAGAATTCCAGGGCCTTCGCCACAGTCCAGTCCAAGTTGTGAACGTTGAGACTGTCGTTCTGCAACTCCTTTAAATTCGCACCGTAGACCGCATCGGCGAATTCAAAACCTTGCTCTCGCATTGCGGCACACCAACGTTCGTGGTTCCGTCGCATACTCGCTTGGATCGCAGGGTCCCGCGGATCTGCATCCTTTGGATAAGTGTCTAACTCCCCGTTCCGACGGGGCCCCAACGCCACCAACCAGTCATGCCGAACGACATGTGATTTACCAACAAACCCCGTGCGATAGCCATCTCGCTGCAGCACCTTTGCAAGGTTCCACCGATGCGGCTCCAACTCTCCAATATTCTCAACCTGGGTCTGCTCGCCCGGAGGGTGTTCCGCGAGAAACCTCTCCCCCTCGCAACGCCCGGCGTAGCGTCCTGTCAGGAAGCTATAACGCGAAGGAGAACAGACCGTTGACGTCACATTGAAATCACTGAAATACAGACCATCCCGGGCCATTTGATCGATTCGAGGCGTTGACACTTTTCCGCCTGTGAAGCCAATCGAATCCCAACTTTGGTCATCCGTGATGATGAGCACGATGCTGGGTTTCTTCTCAGGGGAATCACCATTCGCGGCTAAGCTTGCAAAGATCGCAAGTCCAAGAAACAGAGAGCGACCAACGAATGAGATCACGATCTCAAAGAACGCTGTAGAGCGACACCGTCCGTCTAACGCACGCCCTCTTCTCATCCCTCGGTCTCCGGCGAGTGAATGGCAACGACGGAACAACTACTCAACCTCGTATTCTGCACTCGCCAGTGCGCTCCAATCCCCGTCGCGATAGCATCTTGCCTTCACCACGGTTGATACCTGCAAGGGAACCGGCTTAGCGTAAGCAACAGCTCGCGGGGAGATGCCGCCGCCAATGAGGCGTGGATCGGTTCCGTCGAAAGTCACATAGATTGTTGACTCTGAGTCGCTTGTGGTCGCTTTCCATGCCCAACCATAATTGACCTTACCATCTGGTCCCGAGAACGTGGGAGGCATGAGATCTGGCCAGAGGCCTTGGGCGTAAAGCTGGCCCAGAACGATGTCACTTCGCACCGGAATGTAGTCATCAACAATGCGCTCGATCTCCCTTTTCCAATCCTCTTGATTGAGCGGACCACTTTCCTGGCGTGCCTCGTTTGTCTCTCGCCGTCGGTCACCTCGCCGCGGGGTGGCGTCGCCCCACCGAGCCGATTCACAAATGACGGCAGTTTCCAACTCCTCCGCTCGCTTGAGGAAAGCCTTCAGCATCGTTCCGGCACTCAACAGGCCATCGTTAAAAAAGAGCCGATAGATCTGATCCGCGACCGCCATTCGAAATTCGCCATTTTCCAGCGCCTGTTCCCACAACCACTGAGGACTCGTGCGCTCGAATGATCGGCCAGTTTTGAAGGGGCCCGTTCGATCTTGTTCCACATCTAGAAAGGTGTGCTCCGCATCCCAGACGAAGAACCGAAATCCCTCGTCACCATCCCGACTCCGAATCCCGTGCCAGTTGTTGGGGGTCTGATTTCCCCCGAACATACTGATCGGAGCGTCAAGGTTCCCACCATAGAAGATGATCATCATGTAGGTTATCAGATTCTCAACATCCACGTAGGTCTCCAGATCCGGATTCCGAGAGCCGTTTGGATTTCGTCCCAATAGAGAAAAGTAGTTCGCATTCTCCCCCAAACCTTTCTCTACAATATCGTAAACGCGACGCCACGCTTCGAGATCCCCGTCTGTTGGAACCAGAGTGTAGGTTGCCCGCCGGACAGTTCGACCAGAGTCCACCTTAATCACGTCATAGTCCTCCTTGTCTCCCCCGAGGTAGGTTTCACCAAATGAAGCCTCTGCACGTTCGCATGTGTTGTATATTCCCCAATACTGGCCGTTCAGAAACAGATGATAGAACTCCCCTCGCGCTCCCGGCTGCCCCATCGCCAGTTGTAGATCGCGATTGAACTGATCACGAATGAAAATCCCGCGAGGATCGCCTTGGAAACTCCATGAGTAGTTTTGAAAGGTGCGTAGATCCACATTATCGAATTTCTTGGCTCCCTTCTTACCGAAGAGCGGAAAATTCAGTTTTCCCGGACCATAAACATCACGGAAGAAAAGCCGAAAAGCATGTTTTGGATTACTCAGATCCCGACTGAAGCCGCCCCGAATTCGAATTCCAGCATCAACTTGAAATCCTTTCTTGTCGTCTGGGTTGATCAACTCCACCGAGCAGGGCCGTTCCCATTCCCGCCCCTGCTGACCGGGATTCGAGTAGATTCCGGTATCCCCGTCAAAAAGATGTTTCACATCGGTAACGACCGAGATTGAGGGAATAGATTTGAGCCCGTCCTCGAACTGATCTTTGAAGCGGGGATCCTCCACAATCCTCGGGTCCATGCCATAGTCGACGCGGTTTCGTCCCCAGGTGTAAGGGAAGCCCTCTGGCGGAAGTCCATCAGGCGATTGACTCGCCACCTCATTCGCGAAGATGAAGGTGTGGGTCTTGACCTTAGATGGCAGGTAGCCTGGCTTAAACGCTGCCACCCGCAACACCGTCGTTTTGCCAATGTGTAGACTCGAATCATAAACTTTCCCATGGTCTTGGGTCGGGACGCTGCCATCGGTGGTGTAACGGATTTCCGCACGCTTGGTCTTCGTGCTCAATTTGAGCTTGAACGGTTCGGAGTAAAAGGCCCGCTTGTCACTCAAGGTCACCGACTTCACCTCACCGAGTAAGGGGCTTCCATTCGCTCGACCCGGCGTTGGCTTCAGGAGGAACGCGCTGTATTCCTCCGTGTTTCTCCCTGGCTGCCAATCAACTGTCACTCCATAAGAGACGTCCTTGATCTGGTCCGGGTACTTCTTTCCAAAATCCTGCAAAACCGTTTCCCCATCCCGGCCAACCAAAGCCAGATAGTCACCTTTCACTTTGAGCTTAAACGGCACTTTCGACTCGCCTGGCTCTGCTGCCCCATCATCTCCTGCCCACAGCAGGTGAAATCCTCCCGGTTCCAACTCGATCGATGGCAACTTATAGCGGGTAAGTTCCTTCCTCGAATCGCTGAGGTAAAGCCCCTCCAAATTCACTGTCTCTTTCCCATAATTGAAAAGCTCGATCCAATCCGAATAATCCCCAGCCGAATCTTGAAGAGTGGAATCATTAGCGGCCATGAACTCACTAATGATCACACTAGGCTCGGCTCTCAATGAGGAGCTGGAAAGGCCCAGTCCCAATAAGAAAAGCTTTGAAAGGCACACGGTATGAATCGCAATAAACCTTCTCATACTCATATCGTCATCTATTCTCAAACGCGTTCCGGAAATACTTCGTGCGGGTGCAAACCCACATTTCGAGGTCAATCACGGGTTTAAACAAGATTTTTCGTCACACAACCGTAACAAATGAGATCTATCACGCTCGCCACTTGCCCCCCCTTTGCCAAGAGACGCACGCTCCCTCGCTGGATCCTTCTCGCGGTAATCATAGCCAGCAGTACAATCATCCGGCTCGACGCCGATACGACGCCCAATTTCCTCCTGATTCTGCTCGACGACTCGGGCTGGACGGATCTGGGCTGCTACGGCAGCAACATCCAAACCCCCAACATCGATCAACTCGCTCAGCAAGGAATGAGATTCACCGATTGCCATTCCGCAGCCCCGAATTGCTCTCCCTCAAGGGCCGGGCTCTTGACCGGACGAATTCCACCACGAGCAGGGATCTACAGCTATCTTCCCGAGAAACACGTCATGCATCTAAGGGATGAGGAAGTCACGATTGCTGAGCTCCTTAAGGAAAAGGGTTATGCCACGGGCCACTTCGGGAAATGGCATCTTTCCGACCTCGAGTCGGATCAACCCGATCCCCGTAAACAAGGTTTCGACTACACTCTCGGCACCAGCAACAATGCCAGTCCGAGTCACCTCAATCCCACAAACTTCGTGCGCAACGGCAAGGCACTCGGAAGACTGGAGGGGTATTCATGCCAAATTGTCGTTCAAGAAACGATCGAGTGGCTGAAGCAAGTCCGCAAGAATCGAGGCACCCCGTTCTTCTCTTGTGTCTGGTTCCACGAACCCCATACGCCAATCGCTTCCCCGCCCGATCTCACAGCTAAATACCAACGCTTGCTTCCCTCTCTCAGTAAGAAACAAGCGACGTACCACGCTAACGTCGAAAACGTCGATCGTGCTGTTGGCAAGCTGTTGGCATACTTAGAGGAAGCCGATCTGGACGCCGACACGATGGTCTTTCTCACGTCAGACAACGGGCCGCTCAATCGGTTCTCGAGGGCTGGTTTGCGCGGTAAGAAATCGAACGTCTGGGAAGGCGGCCACCGGGTTCCAGGGATTATCCGTTGGCCCGGCCGCGTTCGTCCCGGATCCACCACCGACGAACCGATTAGTGGCGTTGACTATCTCCCAACGGTCTGCGAGATCGCCGGAGTGGCGCAGCCTCAAAGTGGCACGCTCGACGGAACCAGCATCCTCCCCCTTCTCAAGAACCAGCCGCAAGCCTTTAAGCGCACCAAACCACTCTACTGGTTCTTCTATCGATTGAATCCTGGTCTTGCCATTCGTTCGGGCGACTGGAGCCTCGTGGCAAGTACCAATGACGCCCAACGTCCCAAAGCTCACCCCCTTCTGCGCGAGGACATGCCGTATATCCGCGAAAGTCATCCGACCTCTTTCCAACTCTTCAATCTCAAACAGGACTTGGCTCAACAGCATGACCTCAGCCAATCCGAACCCGAAGTACTCGCCCAGCTTCGAAGTGAGCTGCAACGCCTGCATCAAAGCGTTATAAAAGAAGGACACCAATGGGACATTCCCGAAGACTATGGCACATCATCCAAGCGACGCCTCTGGGAGTCCGAATGATCTCTCACTTGCCGACAGTCGCATCTCCTGAATAGACTCTCGACCAACCCAAGACGAAATCAGCATGAAAACCATCTGGACTAGATCCGTTCCCCTCCTGCTGCTTTTCAGCTGCGGACTGTCGACCTACGCCGTCGATTTCCAAAAAGACATAAAGCCAATCCTCGAGTCGCACTGCCTCAGTTGCCACAACCCCAACAACACTAAAGGGGACCTCTCTCTCGCCACCAAAGAAAGCGCTCTGGCTTTCGACTCGCAGATCTTCACCCCAACCGGAACGCAGGAAAACCTCCTCATCCAAGTCATCTCCCCGTCGGACGGTGAGCCCCCCGAAATGCCACAAAAAGGCGATCCGCTATCCCCGGAGGAAATCAAGCTCATCTCTGCCTGGATTGGAGCCGGAGCCATGTGGCCCGAAGAGATCCAACTAAAGGAGGCGTCCAAGGCCGACGACACTTGGTGGGCTTACCAAGCTCTCACGCCGCTGGAAGAATTGCCTCACTCAAACATCGACAGCTTCATCAGCCAACAACTTGACGCCCAGGGTTTGTCACGAAACCCAGAGGCAGATCGACGCACCCTCATTCGAAGAGCCAGCTACGACCTCACGGGACTTCCACCAAGCCCAGAAGAGGTTCAACAATTCGTCAACGATCCCGATCCTCAAGCGTATGAGCGATTGATCGACCGACTCCTCGCTTCCCCGCGCTATGGCGAGCGCTGGGGACGACATTGGCTGGATGTCGTTCGATTTGGTGAAAGCAACGGATTCGAACGCAATGTGATCATCAATGACCTATGGCCCTTCCGCGACTATGTCATTCGATCCATCAATGACGACAAACCCTTCGACCAGTTTATCCGAGAACACATCGCTGGCGATCAGCTCGCGGACGGCAAACCTGAGATCGAGATCGGCAGCGCCTTCCTCGTCGCAGGCCCCTATGACGACGTCGGAAATCAGGATGCGGTTCAGGCGGCTCAAATCAGAGCCAATACCCTCGATGAAATGATACGCGCAACCAGCGAAGCCTTCCTCGGCATGACCGTTGGCTGTGCTCGCTGTCACGACCATAAGTTCGACCCGATTGCCCAAGCTGACTACTACCAACTCTACGCCACCTTCGCAGGGATTCGGCACGGTTCGGCTCCGTGGGCGACTCCCCGTGCCAAGGCAATCCGGGCGGAAAAAGTTCGCCCTCTCAACGAAGCAAAGTCACAGGTTGAGAAAGAGATCATTCAGCTCGAGGCTTCCGTGCTTGAACGAGGAGAAGCAAACGCCCGAGTACACGAATCCGGTTGGACGCGACCGAAGGTCGAGCGAACCGGAACGGAAGAGACCTTCACTCCCGTAAAAACAAAATTCATTCGCCTGGTTTCAGAAGGTCAAGACAGCAATCCCACAAACACCCGAAACTTCAACATCGACGAATTCGAAGTTTGGACCAGTGGATCGCAACCCAAGAATGTCGCACTCGCGAGTTCAGGAGCCAAAGCGACCGGAGAGGCTCGGCGCATCGAGGACTTTGCCGATGCCTATAACGCAGAGCTCGCTATTGATGGCGAATTCGGGGCTCGATTCATTGCAACCGGCGGTTCTCTAACGATCGAGCTAGCTCAACCCACCCTCATCGATCGGATCTACTTTTCGAGTGCTCGAGGAGAACGTGTTCCCACCCAAGGCAAATTTGCCTTCGTCGGGGAATACCGAATTGAGATTTCCGACGACGGCACAAGTTGGCGAACGCTCACCGACAGCCACGACCGTCGCCCGGTTAATGAAAACTTTCGCAAGCATCGACTTCGGAAAGCCAGCATCACGCAGGAAGAACAAGAAACACTGAATGCACTCCGCCGAAAACGCAATCAGCTCAACCGAGACATCAACGCCATTCCCCGCCTGGCAACGGCATTCCTAGGCCGGCGAAGTCAGACCGATGCAAAAGGGCCCTTCCACCTCTTCCAAGGGGGGGACCCTCAACGCAAGGGACCAGAGGTTACGCCTGCCAGTCTTTCAACGTTGAGCAAAGTCATGCCCGTTTATGATCTTCCAGCAACCAGTCCAGAGCACGAACGGAGAACAGCGTTGGCCGACTGGATCACAAGCCCGCAAAATCCCCTGACCCTTCGCGTCCTGGCGAACCGTATCTGGCACTATCACTTTGGCACTGGCATCGTAGACACTCCCAGTGACTTTGGCTATATGGGGGGCCGCCCAAGTCATCCCGAACTGTTAGATTTTCTGGCTCAAACGCTCCTCTCGACTGGCTGGCGGATCAAGCCAATTCACCGCATGATCATGCTATCTGACACCTATTGTCAGGCCTCCACTTGGAGAGCGGACGGCGCAGAGGCAGATGGGGACAGCAGACTTCTATGGCGGTTCCCTCCCCGACGCCTGGCTGCCGAGGAGATTCGAGATACTCTCCTCAAAGTAACAGGTGAACTCTCGCACCAGGGAGGCGGCCCGGGGTTCCGGCTCTACAAGTTCATGCAAGACAATGTCTGCACCTACGAACCGCTTGATCAACATGGGCCGGAAACTTATCGAAGGGCTGTCTACCATCAGAATGCCCGAGCCTCCGTCGTCGACCTCATGACCGACTTCGATCTCCCAGATTGTGCATTCTCCACCCCTCGACGAGTGGGAACAACTTCGCCCCTCCAGGCTTTGACCCTTTTAAACCACTCGTTCACGGTCGACATGGCACAAGCTCTCGCCAGCCGGCTCAGATCTGAAACCTCATTCAGCGAACAATCACGAAGGGCTTTTCAACGCTGCTTCCAAAGAGAGCCAAGCCCCGATGAGAAGGAGGCCTCGACCGAGCTCATCGAACATCATGGCCTGGAGGCGTTCTGCCGAGCCCTCCTCAACGCGAACGAACTAATCTACCTCGACTAGCTAGCCCATGACAGATTCTCACAATCTACTCAATCTAACGCGTCGTCGTTTTCTGGGCAAAGTGAGCTCGGGATTGATGGGCGTCGGCCTCTCTCGCCTGCTCAACAGCGAGCTAAATGCGGGTCAAACCATCGGACCACACTTCCCTGCTAAAGCAAAGCGGGTCCTACAGATCTTCTGCCCTGGGGCTGCCTCGCATCTTGACCTTTGGGATTACAAGCCGTCGTTGAGAAAATACCACGGTCAGCCCTTGCCGGGCGAGGAGAACATGGTGAGTTTTCAGGGCAAGAACGGCAACCTTATGAAAAGCCCCTGGGCCTTTGAACCCAGAGGACAATCAGGAAAACACATCACCTCGATGTTGCCCCATCTTGCCGAACACGTGGATGACATTGCGTTTTTACATGGGCTGCACTCCAAGACAAACACCCACGGCCCTGGTTGCGTCTTCGTCAACACGGGCCATCCCACCGAAGGCTTTCCATCCGCCGGTGCGTGGACAAGTTACGCCCTGGGTTCACAGAACGAAAACCTGCCCACCTACGTTGCGATTCAAGATGTTCGCGGCGAGCCACCCAATGGCAAAGCAAACTGGAGCAACGGTTTTCTCCCCGCACGCCATCAAGCGATCACACTCGCCGCCCACCGTGCGATCCGCAATCTCCAGCGTCCACCGCAAATCAGTGAAGCTGAGGAACACAAGACCCGGAATCTCCTATCTTTCCTGAATGAAACCCACGCAGCCGATCGCCCTCACGAATCTGAACTTCGCGCCCGAATCGCTGCTTACGAACTGGCAGCGCGCATGCAGCTCAGCGCCCCTGAAGTCAGCGATCTGGCAGCCGAGCCTCAACACATCCACCACCTCTATGGCACTGACTCAAGCAACAAGTTGAAGGCCGCCTACGCGCGAAACTGCCTCCTTTCACGAAGACTCCTTGAGCGAGGGGTTCGATACGTGAATCTCTACTGCGCTTCGCGGGCAAGTGGAGTCGATGGACTTCTCAATTGGGACGCTCACAAGACTTTGCGAGCCGACTACGAACGTCATTGCCCGATTTTTGATCAACCAACAGCCGCGCTCCTCACCGATCTCAAGCAACGAGGCCTCCTCGACGAAACGCTCGTCCTCTGGTGCACCGAATTCGGCAGGATGCCGACCCACCAAGAAGGCACAGCAGGACGTGACCACAATCCTGATGCATTCACACTCTGGATGATGGGTGCCGGAGTGAAAGGTGGCGTCAGCTACGGAGAAACCGATGAGTTCGGGCGCCGAGCAGCCGTCAACCGCACGACAGTCTGGGATTTCTACGCGACTGTACTCCACATCCTCGGGCTCGACCATGAACGCCTAACAAAGTATCACAATGGCTTTGAAAGGCGGCTCACCGATGTTCACGGTCACGTGATCCGAGACGTGCTGAGCTAAGTCAACCAGGGCTTGAGACCGCGAACCGGTGGTGAAAGCGGAAGCGAGGCTTCCGCACTCCAAAACCGATCTCTGGAGCGGGAACATCCATGGCGTCCGATCGTGGAGAGCTTAAGTCTCACGCAACCCCTTTGGGGCAAGATCTCCGATCGATTCCACCAGTGAAGACTCATTCAGTTCCGAGTGACCCTCCGCGTTTTGTGGCACTGGCACATCATATTGATACGTAGGATCAAGCTTCTGGCGCTCCCACGTATCAAGCATCTCCCGCCAGGCAGCAAATAGGCTTTTAGGGGCCGGCATGTCGTGGGCCAATTCTTGACTGAGCGCCTTCAAATTATAACACGGCACGCCTGCATACATGTGATGTTCGGTGTGCCAGTTCATCTGCCAGTAGAGAAACTCAGAGATGGGGTCCAGTCGCACCGAACGCACACACTTTCTAAAGTCTGCAACATTGTCTCGCAGGCCGCAGTGTTGCGTCATGCCGACAAAATAAGCCAACCAATTGGCCACAAAGGGGGCGACCGAAATAATGACAGGCAACACCCAGAGACCGGTCAGCGTCGCAATCCCCACAACCGCTCCATGAAACGCGAGCGTCAAACGAGCAAAGATCACGGTTCGCCGAAACTCCTCCGGTTGATCTTTGTGCAAGGCTCGCAACCATTTGTGGCTTGGGAGATCCGGTTGATCAATCTTTCCAAATGCAAGCTTCACGGTGGCAATGATTGCGGGAATCAAGCCCCCTTTACCGAAAGTCCGACCCCGCTCCGTAAACAAGTTCACCGTAAAGAGTTGCAGCAAGAACGTCTTTCCAACACTCGGATGCAAGGGTAGTAAGACCTCACCATCCCCCGCCGGGTGCAAGGTATACCGATGGTGATAAGTGTGACTCACATTGTATCCAAAGGGATCAAACCAACTGATGAGGCTGATCGGATACAGGAAAAGGCGGTTCAACCAACGCGTCCGAAACACGGTCCCATGTCCCAGCTCATGCGGCGCGATTCCCGAGAAGAAACTGGCGACCGTCCCGTGGGCAAATAACGCGAGCAAGAACACAATCCAAGTCCCCTCCAGCCAGCTCAGATACACGCCTGCCCCAGTTAACAGGAAGAGGCCGCAATGCCCTCCAGCCTGCAGGAAGCCTCGGAGATCACTTCTTCGGCTCAACGCTCGAAGACGTCCCCTCGAAATTGGGGATCGATACCACTTTAAGCGAAGAGACTCACGAACCTCCGACAGAGGCCCCCAAGCATCGACGGGCTGACTCATTCAGGGGGACCGCCCCCCCAAGGAGGGGCGGTCATGAAATCGCGTTGATAGAGGGAGGGAAACGAAGCCCTAATGGTCCTCACCGTGATGTTCACCATGGTCATCATGCCCATCACGGTCATGATGTTTTTCACCGTGACCACGATGCTCATCGTGTCCGTGGTCATGATGTTCGCCATGGTCACGATGCTCACCGCGGTCATGATGCTCACCGCGGTCATGATGCTCACCGCGGTCATG
>CAYFGX010000033.1:85139-100365 GCA_964342405.1 uncultured Verrucomicrobiota bacterium
GCGGTCATGATGCTCACCGCGGTCATGATGCTCACCGCGGTCATGATGCTCACCGCGGTCATGATGCTCACCGTGGTCATGATGCTCGCCGTGGTCATGATGCTCGCCGTGGTCATGATGCTCGCCGTGGTCATGATGTTCGCCGTGGTCCTCGTGATCGCTGCGTTCAGGCCGTTCGGCGATTTCACGATGAAGTTTTTCTTCGTAGTGACGAAGCTTTAACTCGGCCGCTTTGAGCTCCAGCTCCTTCCCACGTAGCTCCACCTCGCGGGCTTCCAGTTCCAATCCCTTTTCCTTCAAATGAAGTTCCATTTCGCGCAGGTCCAATTCTCGAGAGCGCATTTCGAGCTCATGCTCGCGGTGCTCAAGCTCTCGAGTTCGCTCTTCCCATTCTTGTCTAGATTGGTGCCGAGCGTCCCTTTCACGCCTTTCCTGCCTCTCCGCTCGTTCCATATCGACATCACGGTGATTATCTTGGACAAGCTCCGCGAAACGCTGACGAACCGAATCCCGAAGTCTTTGCCTAAAGGTTTCTTGGTTCCGCCGCGACGACTCGGGAGAACGAAACTCGCCTTCACCCCTTCGGATGAATTCCTGCGGACCCAATTCAGCCTCCCAGCGAATCTCCCGTTCGCGGTCTTGGTCGCGCCCTCGCCTTTCCGATTCTCGATTGCTGCCCCTTCGCTGAGGTTGATCGCGGCGTTCCGAGCGGTTCTCTCGCTCCTCAACTCTCACTCTCACCCGCTTCTTCCCACGATCCCAGCGTGGCTCATCGGGCCCTCGGCGTTCGTGCACCTCCACCCGAACGTTCCTCCGTTCGGGCTCATCTCGTCGATCGTTCAAATCAGCCGCATTTACCCAAATATCAAAGGTGATCGAGGCCCCAATTACCAGCCATAGAGTGCTTTTCATATGACCTCACATCATGAGCCACGCTCGATGAGCGACGCAATCCAAATATTGAGACATTGAAGTGACATTTCGGTTCACAAGCCGGTCGCAGCCGCTTAAGAGACAACGTTATTGCTCTGGAAGGCGTTCTCCTGAAGAATCTCACCCTATCAGCGGTCTATTCAAGAAACGAACAATCTGGCTTCCTACCTGGAAAGGGTGGCTACTGCTTGCTCTGATCACCGTCGTCGGTCTGATAGGCTTAATTCGCGGACTCTATCCGATACTCGCACCCAACGCCCGAGTAGATGCCAACATACTGATCGTAGAAGGGTGGCTACCCGAATACGGATTGGAAGCTGCTATCGCTGAATTCCAAGCCGGTTCCTATGAACATCTCATCACCAGCGGTGGCCCGCTTTGGGAAGGTCATCATGCAGCCCAGTTGGGATCCTACGCCGAGCTCGCGGCCCATGTCATCCGCGCCAAGAGTTTCCCCACAAACCAACTCGTCGCAGTGCCGGGGCCGAAAGTATGGAAACACCGAACCTTCCACAGCGCCGATGCGGTTCGCCAATTCTTGAACACATCCGAGATCTCGGTGATAGGAATCAACGTCATGACTTTGGGCCCTCATGGAAGACGGACAAAGATTATCTACGACGACGTACTCCGCGCACATCAGCCTCTCGGCATTATTTCCTATCCCTCCGCAGAATACGATAAAGACCGATGGTGGAAGACCAGCGAGGGGACAAAACACGTGCTCACAGAGACGCTTGCCTCAGGATATGAATGGCTCTTCAAATCCGGAAGGCCACGCCCGAACTAGACTCCGGCCAAGCCCCGAAGAGCCCGCCCAATCACGTAGGCCAGCGCCGCCGCTCCCCCTCCAATTAAAGTCGTCTCCAGCCCCGCAATGGCCGGCTTCTGACCAACGTATCGCCCCTTCAATGCCCCCACAACGAAGAAGGCAATCGCCGTCATCACCACGCTGGCAGCGAAAGGGTCACCGATCACCGTGAACCCAACGAGATTGGAAAGAAAAGGCAGCAACGGAACCAACCCGATGACCACAAAGGCTCCAAAAGTTACAGCCCCACACTTCCAAGCTTCAGGCCCACTCAAACTGATCCCGTGTTCTTCTTGAACCATCGTATCCACCCATCGCCCCTCGTCCGAAGTAATCACTTCAACCACCCGCTCGAGATCTTCTCCAACAAAACCCTTCTTCGAAAAAATCTGCCGGATTTCTTCTCGCTCGCCCTCGGGAACCATTCGGATATGAGACTGTTCTTCGAGACGTTTTCTTTCCCTCAATTGTCGCTCCGCTTTTGTCCCTAAGAAATTACTGACAGCCATACTAAAGCCGTCGGCAATCAGATTCGCCGCTCCCAGGACGATGATAATACCGCTCGAGAGCTGCGCCCCGGCAACACCCGACACCACCGCGAAGGTCGTCACCGCCCCATCGACGGCGCCATAGATGAAGTCCTTCACATAGCTGTGACGAGGCCCGGAGCCTAGCCGCCCCGCAATCGCCCGCCGCGTATGCGTTTGACGCAGTTCGCTGATTTCCTCTGAAGGCCTCTCGTTCATTCGGAACGCTGCTCGGTTTCAAGTAGTTCCACCATCGCTCGCCCCATTGCTTCGCCCACATTCATGTAAGTTTCAGCGTTTCCATTGTAGTGTCCGCCTGAGCTCCCCCCTTTTGAAAGCGGGTGAGAGTAGATGGCTGCTACATTTCCCTCAAACTTAGGATACCTTCCCGATTTTCCATCCACCGCGAGCATCGCATTCAGTATTTGGGTTCCGTTTCCATCGCCCCCCTTCTTCGTCTGCCCAAGGCTGGCACAGACAAACTTTGCATTCGGCGCGTTGAACTCTTCGCGAAGTTTCCGAATCAGTAGCGCCAGGTTCGTTTCGTAGCGACTGGAAAGGGCTTCACTACGACTGTCTCGATCTCCCTGCCACCAAAAGAAACCGGCAATCTCATAGTGTTTTGCTCCCGGGAAATACTCATCCAGCCTAGCCAAGACTTCCTTCGCTCTTCGGATATCCCCGTCGTACTGCATTCCTGCATACCAATTGATCTTCTTTGGGTCTTCTCCTTTCCGCCATCTCTCCGGCGAACCTTTGTAGCCCGGATGCACCCAAGTAACGCCTTTCGAATCCGTGAACTCGAAACCCTCCCCGCCAGGGGGCAAGAGGTCCCACCCTAAAGCTCGATTCCCGATGCAACTCTTAAGCAGCATCACCGGCGCATCCAATCCTTCTCCCAATTGGTGACCAATGCCCACTTCGGGGCCGATCGCCCGTCCTTTGACGGTCAACCACTCGTTGTTAATCACTCGAGCGCCGCCTAGTCCGCTCCCCATTACTCGCACATTGCGCACGTCCTCTCGGACTGTCCACTCGCCATCTTCGTCAACCAAATAGGAGTACAATCCCTTCGTTTTCACAGCATGCACCAGGGAGCCTTCCTCTCCTTTTCTACCAGGCTCGATTCGGCCAAAGCCAAGCATGTTGGACTGTCCCAAAAGGAGAAAGACCTGAACAGGATCCTCGGTTCCAGCAGATCGGGGAGGTTCTCCATTCATTGGAGTCGCTGATATCAATAAGAACAGGAAGAGCAGCGAGAATGAAATCTTCATACCGATCGATTATGGAAAACCGAGCCCACCTTAGCAAACATCCTCCACGCCAAAATCAACTCGGGTCAGCAAGCGCTTGGATCTCCCGTGCCCATCAAATGCGAATCGC
Organism: uncultured Verrucomicrobiota bacterium; assembly: GCA_964342405.1. Taxonomy (GTDB): domain Bacteria; phylum Verrucomicrobiota; class Verrucomicrobiia; order Limisphaerales; family AAA164-E04; genus UBA2970. Next base: position 88,794 of record CAYFGX010000033.1, read on the forward strand.
AGCTCAGGCTTGCGCGAAAAGGAAAGCCCGATTCTCGAGCGATTCGACTCCCTGATATGAATGGAATTCTTCCCTATTTTCGAATCGAAAAGGTATCGAAGAGTCGCCCCTCTAGATCATAGGCTTTGAACTCGAACAGACCACCATTGATCCACACCATGGCGTAGTGATGCCCTCTCCGAACCAGGTTCGAAAATGGCGTTCGAAAAGGCCCCGGTGTTTCCAGAGGACCACCGCCACCGCCCGTGATCATGTAGATCGGACCACCGGCTTCAACCGGCCGCCCATCACGAATACGCCACGTGCGTTCGTAAGAGTGGATGTGTCCCGTCCAAACGACATCTACTTTATACTGATCATAGAGGGCCGACATCTGGCGCGCGTTCACGTCCCCACGGCGACTCTTGTTCTGCGACCAGAGATTGCCGTAGTCATTCTCATCAGAGGAATATGGAGGATGATGATGACAAACGAATTTCCAGTCCGCGGTTGAGGCAGACAATTGTTTTTCGAGCCACTGATACTGTTCCGACTCCGGCCCACATTTCTTGTTGGTATCAATCATGAAGAACTGCGCATTCCCATAGCGGAATGTGTAGTAATACTCAGGCTCTGGGAGCGACGCGTAATCATAGTAGTTTGATGCGTTCTGTTCATGGTTCCCCAATACAGGGAAAAACGGCACACGAGAAACCAAAGGGTTCATACTCTCAAAAAACTCATTTACCCACTGGCTCTTCACGCCGCCCGTGGAAACAAGGTCTCCAGGTACGAGCAGGAAATTCGGACGATGCCCCCAAGCCATCTCAGCCAAAGCGCCTGCTACGGGTGGATTCCCTTGAGTATCACTGATGATCGCAAAAGCGAACGGTGTCTCCGCACCAGAATCTGTTTGAAAGGTTCTGACCTCCGTCGTGATGGTGCCTGACTCCTCACTCTGTGCCGAAAGCGATGTCGTCCGATAGAAATACTGTGTCCCCGGCTTCAGCCCCTCGATCCGGATCTCGTGAATCGTGGCCGCCGCGGATGCGGCAATCTTTTGGGCACACTCCTTGGTTTCACCAAAGTGAACAACTCCGTCAGACTTCTTAGTGGTTTCCCACATCACTGTCATCCCCGTCTGAGTGCCAAACTGGAGGTACGGGGCCACGAGCAATTCGAACGGTTTGTGTGCCTCGATGTCGAAGGGCTCTGCCTTGGTGAGCTCGGCATTGTGAGCGAACTCTTGCTTCACCCAGGCTTGCTTAGCCACCACATCGTAGACCTGCACGGAAACAATTTCCCCTACATGAGGGTAGTCTTCGTTTCGGTCCCGATAGCCGGCGACTGCGAACTGTGTACCCGGCTCATAAACGATGGCTCCACCCACCAGATCCGTCGAGTTTTCACGTTGACCGTTGACATAAATGATGGCCGTCGACCCATCATACGTTCCAACGACATGATAGAGCTTTCCTTTTTCAAAACGCGTTGCTGAACGGAGGAAGATGAGTCGACCGTCACCGTCGTTCGTCTTCTCTGTGGAGAGAGCAAAATAGAAACGCTCTTGATCATAGCCGAGCACCCAGCCGGTTTCAGCATTTCCATTGTCTTCCTGCGCGCCGGCGATGCCACCATAAGCCAGTGGCTCGTGAACGCTAAACCAAGCAGAGACAGTGATCTCCTTAGCGGGTAGCTCTAAGCCGTCAGCTGGGATCGCGGATGTCTTCGATCGTTCAAGAAGTGCCAAACCGCGCGGCGTCGCAATTGTCTTACCCTTGTCCAGCTTCAGGGCAGGCCCTCGCTGAGCTTCTAAGAGCGCCTCGGTTTGAAACTTATCTTGAAAACTCCAATGAAAAAGAGGCGTCGGGCCATCATCTGCACTGACTGAGAAAATCGTTAAAAAACCAGCGATGACAAAAACTATTCGGAACTTCATTTCTTCTTAGACCCTAGCAAACCAAGATTCCAATTGAGGCACATCCCACAACGAGCTGGAGGTCGCCTCTAACAATCGAAACCCTATTGCGGCCTGAGGCCCAGTCAAGCACTTCACGACACCTCCGCCGAGGAATCCCCAAGGCATCCGTGAGGCGGATATAGGATCACCCTTGAGATTCAAAATGGTCCTTCCCCTCGACCGATTATTTCGACATAAACAAAGGCAACGTCCTCTGTTTAGTGGGCCATGAATTTTGCCGCCTGTCAGATTGGTCTTCGCGAACCAAAATACCACTCTCGATGCATCAAACTCGGTGAGAGACTGGGATTGTACAAAGAGGACCCCGTGTCGCGAGGCTGCACCCCCAACTACTTACCCGAGTTCATCCGCATCGGAGCACGCAAACTGTAACAAAGGACCTTCCGCGCAAGTAGTCTCACGAAAGGACTGTTCCACTGCCACCTGGCCCAGAAACGCCTCAGCCCCGCCTTACTCAATACAAATCACCTCTCGCATCGTATGCGCGTAAAGGCGCCCTCCGGCATACGACAACGACGCTAACGACCAGGTTTCCCCGCCGTTACCAAGATCATTGACCGATAACAGCGCATCCGGCGAAAGCGACTCAACCGAGGTATCGATGACGTGCACCGTACCGGTGACGAGGGGCAAGAAAAGATAACGTCCGACCCGAATCGGACTCGCGGCTGAAATGTGACCAAAGCCCGAGCCCGTGTGGCCCTTGTCGCCAACCGCAAAGCCGCCCGCGTTCGTCGGACGATTTTTCGAATAGGCCTTCCCCCAGAGTCGAACGTCCTGCTCGCGGGTGTGTCGACTCGGGATCAGTTGGGCCGGCAACTCAAGATATTCGCTAACACCACTCTCGATATTGACGCGACCTACAAACGGGAGGTCATGAGCAAGGAACCAGTGCCACTGGCCAATCACGATATTGGCCTGATTCGTATTTGGATGCCGTCGCCCCAACCGCTCGGGGACCTCCCTGGTTAGCTTCCACTGAGTTGTCTGCCGATCGAATCGCCACAAGGTCGCGTCCCTGGTCACAGACTGCTGTCTCAAGAGCCGCCCGGTCCTGGAGTCCATCACGAGATGATCCATCCCCAAGAATCCGAACACATACTCTTCGTTCCAATGACTCGCAAAGGACGGATCAAACCCAGGTATCGTCGTACTCCAAAGCGTCTTCCCAAGTTGTGTCGGGGCGAGACTGGTCAAGCTTTGCCCCGCCGGTTTCTCAAATGGCTGATGGGGGCCGCCCCGAGCATGAGCGATCGCCAGCCCCCCATCCGCCGTTCTTCCGATCACCGGAGTGTTGTGAACCACGGTTCCGGCACTCTCCCGCCAGAGCACTTTGCCGGTTCGCTTGTCTATCCCATGGATGAAAGTCCAAACGTCTTTGGCCTCCACTCCGGCCGGAACGGCGAGCGAACCCTTGGTCTTTTTCCCCGGCGCACGCCACTTCTGAATCTTGGCACCCGCTGCCTTGTTGGCCACCTCGACATAAAGGATAGTGTCATCAACTAAGAAGGGCTCCGCTTGCCGATTGTTGTGTTTGAAACGCGGCGTCCATTCGCGACGCCACACCTCTTTGCCCGAGAAATCATAGCAAGCCATGGCACCGCAACGATTGAAGAACCAAACGTGTTCGCCATCCGTGAGCGGGGCAAAAACAGTTCCATCCGTAAAACCACCCGCGAGCGATATAAAGACGCGACCCGCCAACTTCACTTGCCACAAGATTTCCCCGGTATGGGCGCTAAGACAGAACCCGATAATATCCTTCACCCCATCCTTGTCCTCGAGCTTGCCGATGGGCACATGAGTCGTCACGAAGGCGTGATCTTCCCAGATGGTCACACTACTCATCCCTGCTTCTGGCATCGGCACGCGCCAGCGAATGTTGGCATCCCTTACTACGCTCCACCTAATCGGCGGTTTACCCTCCACTTGCCAGTTACCGTAGGGTCCCGCGGCCTGAGGCCAATTCTCATCAGCCCAGAGGAGAAGAAGGCGGGCGCTTAGGAGCCAAACGGTAGACAAAGTGGTGAGATGATGACACATGGCTGAGTTGCTTCTACCCCCAAGCCTAGCCAACTGGCGCCAGGGACTCAAGCCAGCGACAGAGCCACAAAAAAACCTGCGGACGCTTTGCTGCCCGCAGGTTTCTAAATCTGGTTCGATCTGGTCGCGCGACACTCGGCCACCATGATCGCTCACCGACTTCTAGTTTGTGCCCAGCTCGATGACTTCTAGGTCAGCCAGATGCCCATCACGACGGGACGCGCCAGCGATAGCGAGAAGCTCGCCATGAGGGAGCGGTACGATGCGATGGAAGAAACGTCTTTGCGCCAGCTTCCCAATCGTATCCCAGCCGTCCCCTGCAGCGTTCGGTGTGATCACCGTCGCAGAATACGCACTCACCAAGAGTTTCCCATCCAGGGCACACGCAGCGGAACCAAAACCCTGCATTGGACCAGAAGGAATCATGGGACCTTCGCTCCACATCCCCGTGTCGGGGTCAAAAATATTGACCTCGCGGGATGTGTCATTCTCTGTGTCCATTCCTCCAATGAAATAGACTTTGCCACCTGCGGTATCAGAGGACACGGCTCGTCGCTGGAAAGGTTGATCAACCGTCTTCCATCCAGCGTCGGGCCGAGCCAAATCGAACACGAACATCTTGTCGTACCAAAACTTGCCACCTGCTTCTCCTTCCATTTTCCAGCCACCGCCAACGTAGACTCGGGAGCCCAAGACAGTGGCCTCGTGACTCGATCGGCCATCCGGCATCGACGGCATGGATGACCACTCGCCAGCAGCCACGTCATAGCGGGCGAACTCACGCAGGGAATAAAGCCCAACCGAGCCATCACTCTCCTTCCGAGGCTGTAGTCCACCCACCCGATAGATCGCTCCCTGGTAGCTGAGCAATCGAGCTCCCTGAGAACGACTTCCTGGACTCAGCGTCTCCCAGTCCTCGGCATTCTTGAGATTGAGACGTCGGAAGTCCCCGAGCGTGGTCTCGGCAGAATACGCATGTGCTTCGCCAACATGGCCCCCATACACGTAAAGATAGTCTCCCATCACTTCCGCCCCAAAGCTCGTCACGCCCTCCGGCAGGCTAGGGAATCTGCTCGGCAACACTGAAACACCCGAGGCGTTGAGACTGGAGTTGGCTCCTGCCAACACCACCAGGGTCAGCGAAAAGGCATAAGAAAAAACGTTCTTCATCGTGAGAGAACCTAAAAGCCCGTCTAGCGAGTTGCTATCGATGGATTGCGGAAAGTTGTCGGCAAAATGCGTTCTGAAAACAGCACCCAGGTTGTTACTCACACACTTTCAACGACTTACAGAGCAGCATTTAGATCTGGGCCAGCAAACAATCACTTGAAAACTCAGAAACTGTCTGGAAGTTTAGCACAGAAGTTGAGACCGAGTCTCAACAGTGAAGCAAGGATGAGATGAAGCAAGCGACGACATCCACCATCCGCGCGTGAACCAGAATGAACGTACGGACAGTCGAAACAACAAAGACCGACCAAGGCAATCGAGGCGCGCAAACGCCTCCAAGCCGCTTACCGTTGTCCTTCGGTAACACGGTAGCAAACGGGTTTACCGTCGACCATATCAAGGGTCCTGAGAAACAAATTCCCCGTTCTCAGATAGCCCTCGAAGACTGCTTGAGAATCACCATCAATCTAACGGGTAAGGGAAAGCTAAAGGACCGGGCTCGAGTAGACGCTTTCGATTCGAATTCATTCTGGCTCTACTGGCAAGGAAAGCACGCGGCGGAAGTGCTTCGACAGGAGGGGCACTACGAATTCATCTCGGTCCTCATCGAAAAAACGTTCCTTCAGAAATCCCTCCCCTCTCTTGGGCCTCAAACTCATCCTGTTCTCTCGAATCTCGGCGAATCCAAGCAGCCAATGGCCGGCGCAAGCACTGTTGAGCTGCTCGATCCAGCCCTTGAAACCTGGGTCAGAACCATGCTGAATCCCCCAGCCCTCAAGGCAGCTCAAAACGTTTATTACCAAGCAAAGGTGTTAGAGCTTATATCGCTTGTGCTCTTTCAGTCGCGATCGGACGAGCTCTTCTGCCACAAGCAACATCGTTTGGCGACGATTCGAACAACGAAAGCGAAACGGATTCTTGACCAACATCTTGCCTCGCCCCCAAGGCTGAAAGAGTTGGGGCGTCTCGTGGGATGCAGTCCTTATCATCTCAGTAGAACCTTCTCCGAAGAAGCGGGTATGACCATCCCTCAATACATTCGACAGCAAAGAATGGAGAAGGCGGCGAAGCTCCTGAAAGAAGGACGACTCAACGTCACCGAAGTCGCACTGGAAGTCGGCTACAGCAGCACCAGCCATTTCAGCCAAGCCTTCTGCCAGACAATCGGCACCTGTCCCACGATGTATGCCATCTGAGGGCTCGCCCTGCCCACAGCCCAAGGGGCAGGAATGCGGACGCATCGCAATCTACCGATAAAAAGAAGCAACCCACCGAATGCGCGATAGCGGACCAAGAGGCAAGCTACTGTCATGCGACAACAGCAGCGTCAACCATCGCCCCTCGGTTTCACTCTCATCGAGCTTCTCGTCGTCATCGCGATTATCGCCATCCTAGCGGGACTGTTTCTTCCTGCTGTCGGCACGGCGAAACTCAAGGCAAAATTCATTAACGAACTCAACTCCGCGAAACAGCTCATGGTGGCTCATCGAATGTATACCGATGATCACCAAGGACGAGTGCTCCCCGGTTACCGCTACGGACTTCCAGCACGGGATCGCATAGGGCGCGAGATAGCCCATCCAATCAATGCCCGATACCCCTGGCGAATTGCTCCCTACCTCGGGATGAACTTTGAGATTCTCTACGCCAACCAGAACCGCTCACTCTTACACTCCTTTGCAAAGGATGATGAGACAAACTACACCTATGCGGCCAGCGTGTTTCCATCCCTAGCTGCCAACTCAGTCTTCGTGGGTGGTGACGACCTCGTTCTTCCCCCAAGCACGAAAGCGTTTAACAAGTTCGGACGCTTCGCAGTGTTGAATGAAGCCGACGCTCATCGACCAGCCCAGCTTCTGACCTTCATCTCGGCCCGAGGCGAGTTTCACAACCAGATAGCTGAAGGATTCTACCGGGTCGACCCGCCCTTCCTGACCAAGCGAATCTGGTCACCCGACTGGCAGCCAGCCGAAGCGCCCGTAGAATTCGGTTTCGTTCATCCCCGTTACGAAACCAAAACGGTCGCCGCGATGTTCGATGGCCACGTTGAGGGACTTTCCCTCGAGCGAACGCAAGACATGCGTTACTGGGCCAACCAAGCCAATCGACCTGATTGGACCCTGCAAGCAAAGTAGGCACCACCCGAAGCCACTCAAGAGGAGGTAATTCGGACCCCTATCCGGTTCCCTTCTCCCCCTAAAACCCATGAACCGAATCACAAAACAATCGATGAATAAGTACCTTCTCGTAGTAATCACGACTCTCAGCATCGTTCTTAACCTGAAAGCTCACTCCGTCTATATCGAACCGAATGAAGACGGTGAATTAATCGCACGATTCGGAGAGTTCGGGGATGATCCGGAAACGTCTCCGGGATTTTTGGACCAGCTCGACGGGATGACCGCATGGACCATCCAAGAAAAGAAAAAGCCCGTCCTCCTCCAGCCAGAAAAGAAAAAGGATCGCTTCAATCTCAGTCTTTCCTCTCGGCATGATGCCGAAGTCCAAACCGGTTTTCCGATTATGACTCGGGGATCTAGTCCCGCCCGAAAGCCTCACTTCTACGCTCGCTGGACGCCATCACTCGCGAAGCCTGCGGATCCGGCAATGACGCTCGACATCGTCCCCACAGGCAATGAAGGAGAAGCCAGAGTCTTCTTCCGCAACAAGCCACTCGCTGGGGTTGAACTGACTCTCTTCACTCCGGACGCAAACGATCAGGATTTGAAATCTGACGCCGATGGTTTCGTTCGCTTCAAGAGCAATGAGAAAGGCCTCTTCATGCTGAAACTGGGTCGTTATCGAGAAGACCGAGTCGGATTCGACCGAGGCAAACTTCATCAACTCGTCAGTCACAATTGCTCCCTCACCTGGATCCAGCACTAAACAGCAAACACTCAGTCTATTTAAAACGAGCCCCCCATATGACTCTTCCCTCCTTTAGACACACGATCGTCCTTGTCCTGACAACACGTCTGTCACTGGAATTGATCAGCGCCAGTGGCTTCACAGCGCCCGATTGGTCCGAGGACGCCAACGCAGCAACATCCCGTTGGCAAAGTTTCAGCACCAGTTTCGGAGAACCGGGCAATACGCCAGATCAAGCGGGCAGCCATGCGGGGCCGGTCCTCACGCAATCCACTCCTGGCGCGATCATCACTGGCAGTGGAAACATTTACAATCCGGCCGGCACCAGCGCGTTCACAATTGCGGACCAAACAGCCGCACGCTACCAAACCATTTCTCTCCAAACGAAAATGACCGGCGCGATCGATCCCCAGACCGTGTCACTGAATTTCGAAACAGCTGGCGGTGCCGTGGCACTAAGCACGGACATGATCGAACTTTCTCGCGAGTCCGGTGGATTTGGGGATACCGTCATCAATCAATGGATTTGGGATCTGTCTGACTACCAAGTTTCCCGTGTATCGCTTGAGTTCGAGGCTACGGGAACCCACTCAAGTCTGGACGCCCTGCGGCTTGACACGCTCGTTCGCGAACAAGGTGCCGGTGAATTAATCGAAGCAAACTTCCATGAACCCAGCCAGGACCGATGGAACTACCTGTTTAACGTCACCCCAGGCACCCGCCCGAGAGCTTCAGTCTTCCGATCCGTCGACCCAGAGATTGGAGTGAAACGGCATGGAGTCTTCGCCTTCACTTACGATACTTCTTCCATCTTCCCTCCGGGAAAGGACGAACGTGCCTACGAAATCGTGTCAGCAAGCGTGCGTGTCATGACGAGTGACAACTTCGATGTCCCCTATGATCCTAGTTTGGATGCCGTGACGTCTTATCTCCCGCCGAGCGCAGACGATTTCGCCAACGACCAAGATCCCGGCCGGCCGATCGAGCTGTTCGGTGCCGGCTTGCGGCATGATCTCAGTTTTGAAACATGGGTAGAGGGCGCCCCATATATTCCCGAGGGCGAAACGGATCGATCTCTTTTCCCCGCCGTGTTGGATGATTCCGGCGAGCTCGTAGATATCACGCTGGCAGTCGACTACACGAACCCTCTCGAAACACCAGCGTTCGCAATCGGAACCCTCAACGAAACACCTCCAGGGGCCCCGATCCCGGCAGATTCGTGGATGGAGTTTGAGTTCGATCTCAGTCAAAAGCGAGTGGTCAATTACCTCCAAAGAAGCCTGGCTAAAGGCACGCTCGCTTTCACACTGACGAGTTTGAACGGCGGGGGGCAAGAGAATCGCGCGTTCCCCGAATTCTACACCCGGGATTCCCTCCTTGGAGAGGCTCCGCAATTGAGTCTGAGCGTGCGCGTGATCGAACCCTCCAGGGAGCCGGAGCCCCCCGTCATCAAGGGAATCGAGTCCACCGATGACGGCATCAAGATTCGCTTCACTGCTGATGATAGCTCAAAGCTTAAGATCCGTTGGAGTTCCGACTTTAGTAGCTGGATAGATGTCGTTGATCCAAGCATCATCTCTCACGAGAACGGTTCCTTTTCCTGGACCGACACCGACTTGGACAGCGATGCAAAAGTCTACCAACTATTGCAACAGCCATGAGATTGCAGATTCCAGATTCGAAACAATACGAATCTTCATTTTCACCAGAGAGCGGCTCCAAATCCACAGCCGAGAAACTAGCCCCGGAATTGTGCTAGTCTGTCTGCAAATGACTCCCATCGCCTTCAGATAGAAGCTTGTCATTTGAGGCATCTCCTTGTTATGTAGACTCCCTTCAGCCGATCGGAGCAGTTAGCGGTGCTCCTTTTTACAGAGATTGCCTAACACCATTAGGCGATTGGCCATGAACCATGAAGCAGTCTAGTCATTTAGGAATACCATCACGTAGTTTCCTTGTTTTCGCTGCCATCGCTGCCATCGCTGCCATCGCTGCCATTCAGGCAACGGTGCACGCACAATCGAGCGACACAAGCCAGGGCGACACGGTCAAGCTTGACGAACTGGTGATCACGCCGACCCGAACCGAGACGCGGCTCTTTGATGCGCCGTACACTGCTGCGGTGATCGACAGAGAGCAGTTCGAGCGGCGGGCGTACCGCACCACACCGCAGATGCTGCGAGACGTCACAGGCATCATGATCCAGGAGACATCGATTGGCCAAGGGTCCCCTTTCATTCGCGGATTCACGGCCTTCCGAAACGTCTTCATGATCGACGGGATTCGCTTAAATAATTCGACTTACCGCGAAGGGCCCAATCAATACTGGGCGACGGTCGATCCCTACTCCATCGAACGACTCGAAGTGGTCAAAGGCCCCGCATCCGTCCTCTACGGTTCCGACGCTATCGGGGGCTCTGTCAACGCCATCACCCGCAGCTCAACGCTCGCTGGCACGGGACGAACTTACGGGGGAAGCGCCTTTTACCGGACAGCGTCAGCAGAAAACTCGCATGTCGGTCGCGGGCAAGTCCAAGTCAGCTTCGCTCCCGTCACCCAGATGCTCGTCGGAGGAACCGGCAAGCACTACGGTAATCTCGACACCGGCGGCGGCACCGTGCGAGGAACCGGATATAATCAGTGGGACGCCGACTTGAAGCTCGAACATCAATTGGACGACGATGCCCGACTCGTTCTCGCCTACCAACGAACTCGCCAGAACAATGTCCCTCGCACTCACAGCACGATCAACTCGATCAGCTTTGCGGGATCCACCGTTCCGACCAATCTTACGCAACGAGACTTGGATCAAGAGCGCCAACTCGCCTACGCCCAGTACCACCGCGACAACGTTGATGGCTTCGTCGATTCCGTGAAGTTCAGTCTCTCTTGGCACCAACAAGATGAAATTCAGCATCGCATTTACACCTCAGGGCGAGTGCGGCAAGAATGGGCTGACGTGGGCACGCTCGGCGTCTGGGCCCAACTTGAAAGCGAGACCAAGATCGGCAACCTGCTTTACGGTTTTGACTACTATCGAGACTTCGTCGACAGCGGACGATTTGACACCAACCGCCCGGCCGCACCTCAAATCCAAGGGGCCGTCGGAGATGATGCGAACTATGACCTTGCGGGCCTATTCATCCAAGACACCATCCAAATCAATGACCGTCTCGAAGCCATTGTGGGTGGACGCGGTACGTTCGCACGAGCGGACGCAGACAGTGTTCTAGACCTGGCAACCGGGGGCCAGACGAGTGTCAGCGAAGATTGGTCCGCCCTCGTTGGAAACGCTCGCCTTCTCTATCGTGCGATCCCGAATCGGGTAAATCTATTCGCGGGCATCGCTCAGGGATTTCGCGCACCGAACCTGTCGGATCTCACTCGATTTGGTATTGCCCGCAGTGGCGAAACAGAGATTCCCGCTACAGATCTCGATTCCGAAAGATACCTGACCTATGAGATCGGAACCAAGTTGACCAATGAAAGATTGGCAGCCGAAATAGCCGTTTTCTACACGGACATCAGCGA
>CAYFGX010000034.1:0-97400 GCA_964342405.1 uncultured Verrucomicrobiota bacterium
GGTGGCTTCGGCGGCGGTGCGGGCGGGCTTGGCGGTGGCCTTGGTGGTCAGCAGACAGACGGTAAAGCGGTCTTCTTCAACGATCGAAGCGGCATGCTTTTCGTCCGAGCAACGCTGACTGATTTGGACATTATCGAGGAAGCGATTGCTGCCTTGAACGAAGCTCCTCCTCAGCTAACGATCACGGCGAAGTTTGCAGAATTTACCCAGGATGACAGCCGAGCACTCGGCTTTGATTGGATTCTCGGAAATACCCTTCTGAATGGTGGCAGGATCGCAGCCCAAGGCGGCACGGCTCCTTCAATGAATGGTCAGCCCACCAATGCGAATTCTACGGGTCTCTTCCCTGCAACAGGCGGAGCTCCAACGGTGAATCCTGATCCTGCAAATGATCAATCACTCAGCAGCGGTTTGAGAAACTTCGGTCCGAACGGAGATCTCTTCCCGCCTGTCGCAACTTTCACCGGTATTTTGACAGATCCTCAGTTCCGCACGGTCATTCGGGCCATGGAGCAACGGGGTGGAGTTGACGTTCTCGCGGCTCCAACTGTTACGACACTGAGTGGTCGACAAGCGACGATTAAGGCGAACGACATCCAATCTATCGTTGTTGGTAACGGAGCGAATCAGCAAGGTGCTGGCGGCGGCGGCGGTGTCGGCGCTGGCGGTGTCGGCGCTGGCGGCGTAGGTGGTAATACGCCTCTCGGCACAACCATTCAGCCGACCACTGTTCCGATCCCGATCGGTCCAACCCTTGATATCGTGCCAACCGTTTCTGCAGATGGTTACTCGATTCAAATGGCCATTCTTCCTTCTTTGATTGAGTTTGTCGGATATGACGATCCAGGACCGTTCGCAGTGATCGCTCAAGGTGGTGCAGGTTCAACCGTTGGTGCGCCTCTCATTGCAACCCTGCCTCTGCCTCGACTTCGAGTGCGACAGGTTGTTACGAGCTGTGTTGTCTGGGATGGACAGACTGTGTTTCTTGGTGGTCTGATGGCTGAGAATGTTCAAAAGACCAAGGACAAGGTCCCTGTCTTGGGTGATATCCCATTCCTTGGACGTTTGTTCCGAAGTGAATCCTCATTCACCCAGAAGAAGAATCTTGCGATCTTCGTGACGCCAAAGATTATCGACCCTGCAGGAAATCGGATCCACACGGATGATAACCTTCCGTATGATCCCAATTCCGTTCCCCCGCAAGAAGCGCCCCTTAACTAAGTTAAAGGCACGCAACAGAACATAGAGGCGATAAAAGATAGAACAGATCTCATTGCATTGACTCGGAGATAGGCAAGCAAACTGCTATCAGAACGAGACCCAGCAAACCGAAAGGTACGATCATCTCAAATGGCGAGAGCAGGTAATCCTGTTCGGTAAGAGCGCCCTGACAGAAAGATTGATTGAGGTCGATTTGACGAATTAGAAGTGCCCATGAAAATGGATAGAGGACGATTAACAATGGCATCAAAATCTCTGGTGGTATCGCTAGGGCTTGCGGTTGCTGCGACTACCGTTGACGCAGCAATTGAGAGGGTCGGAGCTGAATACTCTGTCCTTGGGCCGCAGGTCGGTGATCAGTTCCTTCCGAAGCTGGCGGTCGGTCAAGATGGGGGTTACCTCGTGTGGCAAGACAACAACATCGATAACGATGGCCTTGGAATTCAGGCCGTCCGTCTTGATGGGAACCTGAACGCTGAAATGGGTGCGTTTCGAGTGAATGAAACCACTGCTGGGGACCAACAACATCCCTCCATCACACCTTTGGCAAATGGTGGTGCTGCCATTGCCTGGGAAAGCGGGCACGATGTCTACATCCGTTTTGTTGGAGAAGAAGGGGTCTTTCTAGGGGGCGAACAGAAGGTCAATAGTTATGTGAAAAGCATGCAACGTGATCCCTCAATGACCACGCTAGATAACGGTAATGTCGTTGTTGTCTGGAGTAGCCTAGATCAGGACGGCGATATGCAGGGCATTTACGGCCAGCTTTTCGACCAGAACGGCAATAAGATTGGGGCCGAGTTTTTCGTGAATCAATCAGTGTTCTTTAACCAGAGAACTCCTTCAGTGAGTGCTCTTGAAGATGGGGACTTCGTTGTTGCTTGGATCTCCGAGTCCTTCGCTGGCGCTGCTAACCGAGTGGATGAAAACGGAAGAATTCCATCCGCTAACTCAGGGGGGGATCGATTCGAAATCAGTATGATGGGTCGAGTCTTTGATGAAAATGGACTTGCTGTCTCGGATGAGTTGGTTCTTGGCGACCCTAAGAATGTAAATGCGAATCCGGCGGTTGTCGGGACTGGCGATGGATTCATGGCGTTCTACAGTGGGCGAGAGAACCTGAACAAGATCTCCGATATGGCGCAAATCGAAGATGGATGGGACATCTTCGGGCAGCAGTTTAACGGCTTTGGTGAGGCCGTTGGGGAGCCGATCATCGTGAATCAGCATCAATACGGTGACCAGATTGTTCCCTCTGCGGCGAGCATGGGGAATGGGGTCTTGGTTAGCTGGACGAGTATGGGGCAAGACGGGGACGACGAAGGTGTTTTTGGTCGATTTGTTGCTTTGGATGGGGGGCAATCCTTTCCTGAGTTTCAAATCAACTCTTTGACTGCAAACAAACAGCTCCTGCCAACAGTGGGTGCAGACGCCTCGGGTAACGCCTTGATTGTTTGGAGCGGCTATAGTGGAGGGGATGATAGTTTTGATTTGAAGGCGCAACGATACGGTGCAGCGTCCTCGCTCCCTGTCTTGGAGAAGCCGTTTGTGTTCTCGGCGGGTTATTGGTCTGTCGGCGTTAGCTGGCCAGCGCTGGATGGAATGGATGTGAGCGCCTATGAACTTTACTTGAATGGTAGCGACACGCCCGAGATTACCACGTCGAACATGCACACCTTCAACGGCCTGAACGCTGGATCCGAGCACACGGTAGAACTAGCCTACGTTTTACCAGATGGGACCCGATCACCCAAGTCAGAGCCAAGTGTCGTTCGCACCTGGGGACGTGACGAAAACTTTGATCAGTTACCTGATGATTGGCAGCGAAACTTCTTCGGTATCAGCTCCATTGATTGGCCGGCAGCAGCCGCAGATTCAGATGGAGACGGTGTATCGAACATGAATGAGTTGCTGGCAGGGACAGATCCGACAGATGCCGCCAGCGCACTCCGGACAGAGGTGGTTAATACCGATTCAGGCATTCACCTAAAATGGAATGCACAGCCAGGGGCTGTTTACCAGGTTCAAGTCACCACTGAGTTTAGCTCATGGTTTGATGCCGGTGCTCCTCGCCTCGCAGTAGAGGGCTTCGACTCAGTTTCAATCGTTAATGATCAAGGGATTGCCGTTTATCGTGTGCTCCGTCTCAGATAAACCGTTAAGGCAGCATTAAGATGAGAAGGATTTTTCAATTAAGTGTCACGGTAAGCCTGCTCTTATTCGCAGCGGAACAGGTCGTTGGATTCTCTCTTGTAGGGCCACGTCCACCTTGGCAAACGGCCGCTCTCGGATTTGCGCCTCCTGCTCCGAATACCTTCGGTGGCAATGGCGGGCCGATGAATATCAACGAGGAATACCGGTGGAATGTGCCAACAATTCACTATGGTTTCTCGGCCGAATTCTTGTCCTATTTTGGTCAGGGTGGTGTCGATTCAATTGAAGAGGCTGTCTCCGTATTGAACGGCGTGCAAGACGTCGAGTCGGTTGACTTGGAATCGGTCCCAACCGAGTCTGGAAGAATGAACCTCCGGGCTGCTGCCCTTGGTTTGACTGATTTGAAGTCGTCTGCGTTGTCCCTCATGCTCCAGGCGAGAGGATTGGCTGACCCGACACGATATGCTTTCGTGATTCGGAATCGATATTTGACCGCGAACAACACGGTGACGAACTACCATGTGGTTCAAAGAAACTTCGATCCTGAGACCCTTCGTCCGAGTTCCTACATTAACGGTACTCTCTGGACGTACATCATCCAGGATCCTGTTGCTCCATCGAACTACGCGTGGGCCAACAACTTTCCTGCTGATCCACTAGAGCGTTTGCTTCCTCGGACCTTGCCGGTGGCTGGGATCGACCTATCGCTCCTCCCAAGCGGTTACTTTTTCACTCAACTCACCCGAGATGACGTAGGTGGATTGAAGCACATTTATCGTTCCTCGAACTATAACACCGAAAATGCCTTGGCTGATGTGGCAGGATCCGGTGGCGGCGGAGCCGTCGCGGGCCAAATTGGTTTCCCTGGTGGTGGCGATACGTTTGATTTTCCTTCCGGAGCAACCGGAGTGGGCGGTGGAACGTTTGACTTTCCTTTCAACACGGCTACGAATGCTTTGGCCGGTGGCGCTCAGGGGGTCGGAGGCGTAGGTGGTGTTGGTGGAGTCGGCGGTGTCGGTGGGGCAGCGGCTGGTGGGACCTTTGTGAATCCAGCCTTGAAGGCAGGGATCAATAGCGTCGAGATGGTGCGTGCGGACTATGACTCGCTAGTGGGCGTTTTCTTTAACCCACTCACGGTTCGGTTCAGCGAAACGGTGCTGACAAATGACCGACCAAGGTCACAGTCTTTGACCCGAACGGTGACTCAACCTGATATCATCTTTGATGCTCGCGACTTGCAAGCCGGAGACTCAACCATCCCGATCGGAACCGTGCTAGCGGAAGGTGGCGCCAATGGCTGGAACAACAGTGATGCCTTGGATGGTGTTACTGGGGATGACTTCGGGCCCGGCGTCATTGTTCCTCCATTTAGAATCATCTTTAACACGGTCGGCCCGATCTTCCTCAACCAACAAAGCGCCAATACCTTTTTCTTAACAGAAGGAAGCATTGGAACTCAGAGCCTTCTGACCTGGGGTTCGTTTGATGGATCCACTAACGACCCCATTGTTTATCCAGTTGGGACTTCGATTCTCGATTTGGAACGGCAGGTGCGCTGATAGACTCAAGATTTACATCTACTCATGTTTAACAAATCCTTACGATTATCCGGGTTGATGGCAGCAGTAGCGAGTGCTACTGCCTGGGCGCAGCCCGCTGAGCTGTTTGAGAATTTTGGAATCATCGACGTGACCTCTGAGGTGCCGATCGATGCCGAATCTTTCGCAAACTACGGCTCGTTCAGCGTATCTTCGTCGCTCCCGTTTGACACTCAGAATACATTGAACTTCACCAACCGTGGATTGATGGAAGGATCCGTTGGATTCAACTTCCAACATATTGCGGCCGATGGGACACGCGGGCCTGCCAAAAACTTCGTCAACGAACGAGGTGGCGAAATCAATGCAGCGCCTCCTTTCTTCGAAGCTGATCCCTCGTTTCTGTTAATTGAGGCTGAGAACATAATCAATCAAGGAAGACTCAACGTCGGGGCCGGAGGTCTGATTCAAATCAGTGGAAACGACGTCGACCTTTTCAATGCAGGTTTGGAGATTAATCCAATTGTTGGGACGGGGACCTTCAATAGCACAAACACTTTCACACCTGATTCTGGGCTCGTAGATGAATATTGGGGTGGTGTCACAAACATCCAGTCAGATACCTCTACTATTCTCAGACTAGCTGGAAGTACCTTGGCCGTCGGAAGCCCGGTTCACGATGTAACGAATCGTTCTTTCTTTCCCCTTTCAGTGAACTTGTCGTTCCAAAGCCCTAACGCCTTCGTTATCTCGAATGCGTTGAACGAAACGAACATTGTTGTGCAAGCAGTCTTCGCGGTAATGGGCGATCCAAGCATCCAAACGGCGGCGCGTTTTGCCCCTAGTCCTCGAACAAATGAAATCTCAACTGCCATGCTCGAGATGGTTGTTCCCATCACGAACGTCGTCGATGGAGCAACGGATATTTTCAAACTCTATTTGAGCGATACTCTCGCATGGCACACCAACCTCTTTCTTCTACAGAATGAGGATGACATTACGTTCCGACCGTTTACCTATGAATTGAGCAGAGTTGAACCAATCGATTGGTTTTCAGGTGCTCCCCCTGCTGATATTGAAGTCACTCCGGACCTCCTTTGGGGCTCTACATACAGTAACACGGTTAGTACTAATCTTTATGCTGCCTACAGTGCAAATGTGAATAACATTGTAACGCAACCCGTGCAGAATGGCTTGTCCACCGCCGACGATTTGCCTGGGCGGGTCGAGATTAACGCCAAGAACCTTAATCTAAACAATACGCGATTCCGTGGTGAGGGCCTGATCAATATCAATGCAGAACATCTTGTCGACAGCCGGGGAGCGATTGTTGATAGCCAGAATGTGAGCTTCAATCTTGCGTCTACTAACGGAGTGTTGAACGTCCAGGATCTTGGGCAAACTTCGATTCGACGATTCAATGGTCAAATCCGTGCATTCAGCATGATCTGGACAAACCAAACGGGTTCAATCACTGAGGAAGTTGTGGACGACGCTGACGCTGGAACATCGACCACGAATATGGTGACTAACGTCATCGACATCTTCCATCACGTGATGATCGTGGACGGCACTCAGCTGAGGACGACCGTTCCAGTAACGACACATGATTTTCAGGCGAACGGCGAGACCGTCATTCTGAGTGACTCGATGGCCATTCAAAGTTCCTTCAATTCTGATGCTGAGATCCTGCACAATGACGGTGAGTTGTTCTTCTCTCCAGGGTTCAACAACTTTGGATCTACGAATCTTCCTAATGTTCGTGAGTTTGTGAATAACGGCTCGTTCAGCATCACCGAAGTTGCTGACTTTGGTTTCGATCGAACGAATTCACTTGATAGTTTCGTCAACAATGGGGTGATCAATGCCTTCAGTCCTCGGGTATCGACAGAATACTTCGAGAACAATGGAGATATCAGCGGCGGTGGACGGGTCGTCATTAACTCGACTACCGCTAAGTTGGAAGGTGGGAGTGTCCTTTCGGGTAGAGACATCGACATTACAGGTCGGGATGTGAAACTTCGAAACTACCAAATGGCGAGTGGTCTGCGGCTTGGAATCAATGTTTCAGGCACCCTCACGGATAGCGGGCCTGGAGCTAATAACCGAATCTCTGTTGGTGATGGTTTCGTCATGAGACAACGAACAGAGTCAGGAGACCTCCTTGGCACATCGATCGCGAGCAACATTCCTAGGTTCTTCAGGGTCGACCACGTTTGGGCCGCTGAAGATCGAGGTGCGAGCGCTGATGGCTTCAAGAACAATGCTGCTTTGGGTGGATTGCAACTCTCTGGTCCGGCAGGCTCAGAGGCCCGTTTCGCTGCTGCCGGAGGTAGTGGTGCGATCTATGTTGAATATCTCGAGTTTAGCGACGCTTTCGAAAGTGCTGGTGCCGGCGCATTGGTCATCGACGAGGGAATGGTCGTCTACTTTGCCGATTCGAATCTACCCGTGGAAACCCTTGATGGTGCTCACAACGGTCGACTCCGATGGGTTCGCGATTTTGCAGGTTCCAATAGTTCAGTTGATGTCGTAGTGGCGGACACCGGGCAAACGGTTCGGGTTAACAGAGGATTGCGTGAAAGCCTCATCATCGATTCGGATGGTGATGGAACTGCCAACGGCATTGATTTGACTCCATTCGACGGAGTGACATTGACGGATGTCGGGATCGAAGCTGGGGATGAAACCGTGACCACGACGCTCTCGTGGGTCGCTGCAGCTGGCACAGAATACCGAGTTGAATATCGCTCGAGCATCGGCACGGATGAATGGCAGTTCCTCAAAGACGTCGTCAATCAAGAGGACGTTCGAAGGAAGATCACCGTGACGGATGAGATGCCGAAGGCGAACGGTTCGAGGTTTTATCGGGTTACCTACCTTCCTTAAGGTAGAGCGAACCCATTGATTGAGAGACTATACTGAATCGCGCCCGAGCGATATCAAGGGGGCGGTAAAGATTTATTCTATAGTGATGACAAGAATTACGGCAATTTGGTCCGCAGCCATCCTTCTAGCGACGTTCACAAGTGCGGTGAATGCGGACAGTCGGTGGGTGAACATCGACGGCAAAGACGCACATCCTTCCCAAGTCTTGGCAAAGCTCAAGACCGGGGCTCGAGCCGATCGGGTTGCGTTGAACCGACTTCTTGGTGAAAGCGGCCTCCATGTCGCCAATGAATACAACATCGTTCCAGGATTGCTTCTCCTTTCCGCCGCACAGTCTGATTCTCGCTTGCAATCCCTGAATCGAGGTGATTATCGCCCTGGTGCCGCGGACGAGAAGGTTGATATCGCCTCCCTGATCGACACGCTCGATGGCTCTGGACTCTTTGAGTATGTACATCCTGATTACGTTTCAAAACTGACTGCTGATCCAATCGATTCAGCCTACACGGATGACACCTTGTGGGGACTTCGCAATCGTGGGCTCTCAACTGACGGGACACCTTTTGGTGTTATTGATGCCGACATTGATGCTAATTCGGCCTGGGATGTTACGAAAGGATCTCGCGACATCATCGTGGGTGTGATTGATACGGGTGTCTGGTACAACCACAACGACCTCAAGACCCAGATGTGGCAGAACCCTGGCGAGATCCCGAACAACGGCGTTGATGATGACGAGAACGGTTGGACTGACGACGTTTTTGGGATCAATGCAGTGGTTGATTCAGGTGACCCTCTCGATGACGAAGGGCACGGAACCCATGTTAGCGGTATCATCGGGGCATCAGCCAATGATCAAGGCGAGGTGGTCGGTGTTGCGTGGGAAGTGCAAATCATGGCGTTGAAAGCATTTGACAGCTTTGGATTCAGTGTCGACTCGGATCAGCTCCAAGCCATCGAGTATGGTATCGAGCACGGCTGTCGAATTCTGAATGCCAGTTTTGGCGGACCTTCATTCTCTCAGTCAGTTTTCGAAGCATTAGCGGAAGCTCAAAATCAAAACGTTCTGGTCGTGGCTTCGGCTGGTAACGAAGGCCAAGATGCCGATTTGTTTCCGATCTATCCCGGGGCTTACAATCTCGACAACGTTATTTCTGTTGCCTCGATGAACCGGTTTGATCAGCTGTCCAGCTTTTCCAACTTCGGCTTGAACAATGTAGATATTGCTGCCCCAGGTGAGGGGATCTATTCAGCAACCAGCGGCGGAGACGGAGCCTATGAGGAACGGGATGGAACCAGTCAAGCAGCTCCGTATGTATCTGGGGTGGCAGCCTTGGTTCTCTCAGTCTTTCCCGAGTTGAGCGTCGGTGAATTGCGGGGCCGAATCCTCAGCTCAGCGGAGAAGACACCGGCTTATTCAGGTAAGGTTGCCACAGGCGGACGCCTGAATGCATTTGCTGCATTTGATGCGTCTCCAGATGGAGCTTTAGAGGCGACCGTGACACCTCCTTCTCAGTCAGCCGTAGTTGTTGGAACGACCCTCACGGTGGTTGTTCGTGTTTCCGATCTTTTTGGAGTGACTGATGCCGTTGTGGAAGGTGTTCTGCCGGATCTAAGCGTCATTACCTTTCGCAATGACGGTGAGGCACCCGATGTTCAGGGGGGCGATGCTCTATACACAGCTGAGCTTTCAGTGCCCAGCACCCCCGGCGAATTATCCTTTTTGCTTCGTGCAGACTCTGGAGGAAAGCAGGGTTTGGAGTCGGTTGTGCGCTATTCTGTAGTCGGCCGGCCTGACAACGATAATTTCCGATCATCGACGAAACTTCCGTCTAGTGGGATCTCCTTGGTGACGAGTACTGAATTTGCGACGCTCGAAGCAAACGAGCCGCAGCATGCAAATGTGTTTGGTGCTGATCGAAGTCTCTGGTGGACATGGACTCCTGCTGAAGACACGCAGGCCTTCATCGACACCTCCGGAAGTAACTTTGACACCGTGATCGCGGTCTACACGGGGAATTCCTTCAATACGATCGAGCCCGTTGCCTCCATTAATGATCTTGGATCTGACGTTACGACGTTCTTGAGTTTCCCTGCTCAACGCGGTGTCGGATATCGAATTGCAATCGCTGGAGCGGATGCGGATGCTGCTGGAACGTTACGCTTTCGCTTGACCCCCGATGGTTCTCCCGACTTGGTGAGTCCGGTGGTCTCAATCGACACACCTCTGAGCGGTACGCTTTCTCTGGGTAATCGAATCGAGGTAACCGGCACGGCATTTGACCCGAGCCCCAATGCCTCGGGGATCAGTCAGGTGATCATTCGTTTGAATAACGAGAACATTGGTCGCTTGGCGGACGGAACCACCAATTGGTCGGCCACCGCATCGTTGGTGCCGGGGCAGAATGTGATCGAAGCGGTCGCTCGCGACTTCTCCGGGAACGTTTCACTTTCCCGCCCAGTGAGAGTTAGATTCTTCGTTGCTGATCCTGCGAACGATCACTTTGCCAACGCTGAAGTTTTGGATGGAACGGAGGGAGAGGCGCTCGGTAACACCCGAACGGCGACCAAGCAATTTGGTGAACCGCTCCATGCTGGCAATCTTGGTGGGCGATCACTCTGGTATTCTTACACTCCGACTGAGGATGGAGTTTTGGATCTACGGACCCAGGGGAGCAACTTCGACACACTTTTGGCTATGTATGTCGGCGAGAAAGTCACGGCATTAGACCTTGTGGCATCGAACGATGATGCAACGTCTTCTGCCACTGTCAGTAGGATCCAGCAAGCTGTTCGCGGTGGCGTGACGTATTCGATTGCAGTTGATGGGTTCTCAAATCAGCACGGTCGTCTGACCATGCGATATCGATTTGAGCCAGGCGCAGTTTTCAATGTGAATGTCAACGACGGTGACGGAGGGATAGTGCATCCTGGCTCAGGTCCTCAGAGCAGCGGTGACGACGTAACTTACACTGCCGCTCCGGCAGATGGTTTCGCTTTTGTGTCATGGGAAGGATCGGTTGAATCCACTGAAAATCCATTGACTGTCACGGTTGACCAAGATTTGGAATTAACACCGGTCTTTGCTCCAATCGTGGTATCCGACGATTTTGAAAATGGTCTGGGATCGCTCGGTTACCAGTTCAACGGTTCGCAGCCGTGGGCTGTCACGGAGGAATCGGCCTCTTCAGGGGGGAGCTCAATCCGATCCGGCGAGATTGCCGATAATGAGAGCAGTTCGATCTCGCTGACAGCGAGCTTCACCGGCGGACGTGGCAGTTTTGATTATCGTGTCAGCTCGGAAGAAGGATGGGATTTCTTGGAGTTCTACGTCGATGGAAATCTCAGGGCGCAATGGTCTGGAGAAGTTGATTGGCAAAGTTATGAGTTCACTGCGCCAGTCGGTAATGCTGTTCTTGAGTGGCGATACTCGAAAGACTTTGCCAATGCGGGTGGTATTGATGCTGCCTTCATCGACAATTTGGATCTACCCATCGGAGAGCCGGAGGCTGGCTCAACTCAGCTTTCCGTCGTTTCAACGGGCGCCAAAGGAATCAAGCTCTCTCTCAGTGGCGAGGCCGGAGTCACTTACGTGATTGAGGCATCAGAGAATCTGGTTGATTGGTCAGAGTTTGCAACGGGGGTTGCTGGCGATGACGGCTTGCTTCTCTTTGGGGACGCGGAATCGGATGCTTCCAGCCTGCGCTTTTTCAGAGCCATTAAGCAGTAGCTTAGGCTGAGTTCTGTTTTTTTTTGGTGGGATTGTCAGAGATTGGCGATCCCACCTTTTTTGTTTCCGTAGCCGGAGACGCTGCTGTCCGATTCTGTTTGTCGGAGCCACTCAACGTGTTGCGGAGCTTGCAATCGAGGCTCACATTCGTTCAAGTGTGATTTGTTGATATGAGTGTTGTGGGGCTCACTGGCGGGATTGGAATGGGGAAGACAACGGTGGCGAACTGGTTGGCGGCTAAAGATTGTACGATCATCGATACGGACCAGATCTCGCACGAACTCACGGGCCCCGCTGGAGCGGCTTTACCGTCGATTGTGGCCGCTTTTTCAGAGGAGCTGATTGGGGAGGATGGGGCACTCGATCGTCCCAAGATGGCGGCCCGCGTATTTCGCAATGGGGATGACCGGCGGACTTTGGAATCGATCTTGCATCCCATGATCCGAGCTGAATGGCAAGCCCGGGTGTCTCAGTATCGGGGGGACTCGGCTCGTCATGCCGTCGTCGTCATCCCGCTCTTGTTTGAGACCGGGGTAGAGAAGAGTTTCGACTTGGTCGCTTGCGTGGCCTGTAGAGCGTTGGAACAGATGCAGCGATTACTGTCTCGGGGGTGGACGAAGAATCATGCTGAGGATCGCATCCGTGCCCAATGGCCGGTGGAAGAGAAAATGAAGCAGAGTGATTTTGTGATTTGGACGAGTTGCAAGTTAGATGTTTCACGGCGCCAAGCAGAAGAGATGTTGTGGCTCCGGTCGCCGTGAGTCTGGAGCGTGAGGGGCAAGGCTAGGACTTTGGTGGATTGGATGAGATCTGTATCCCTTAGTAGAAGGTTTGGGTATGGCAGAACTTGAGAGTTATCTCCTTTGGATTCTGGGAGGGGCGATGGTGTTGCTTCTTTTTATTTGGATTCTACAGATTGAGCCTTATGTCCGTCGGAGAACTCGGACTTCAACCCTCTTCTTCCTGCCATGGGCGCCATGGAAGGATTACCGGGATGGGATGCGTCTCATTCGGCGTTATCCAACCCGGCCATTTGCATTCACCCTGTTCCGATGGCTGACGGCATTTGAGGTGATTGGCATTATCCTGTGGATTGCGCTATGGATACAAAGGTGAGCCCGTCCCTGTGGGGCGGCAAGAGATTTACGATTTTATGAGACCAGAAGACTTTCAACGCCAGTTTGCTGAAATGATGCGTCAGCACATGCCCAATATGGGCAATCCAGCTGGATTTCAGGCTACCAATGAAGAGAGCTCAGACTCCAAAGAGGGCAAGAAGGAGGAAGAGAAGTTCGAGTTCAATCATTTGCCGAAGGATGTTAAGGCGTATCTGGATCGCTTTGTGATCCAACAGCATGAGGCGAAGAAAGTTCTTAGTGTGGCTCTGTGTGATCACTATCACCATGTAAGAATGTCTCAAGAGGGGAAGGAATTAGCGAACTATGCCAAGCAGAATGTGATTCTATTGGGACCAACGGGTGTGGGTAAGACGTACCTGATTCGGAGTGTTGCCGAGCTGATCGGAGTGCCGTTTGTCAAAGGCGATGCGACGAAATTCTCGGAGACGGGTTATGTGGGGGGGGATGTCGAAGATCTCGTGAGGGAGCTGGCTCGAAGGGCCGATGGAGATATCAAGAAGGCCCAGTATGGGATTATCTATATTGATGAGATCGATAAGATCGCCCAGTCAGACCAATCCGGAGGTCGTGATGTCAGTGGGCGGGGGGTGCAGACGAATTTGCTCAAGTTGATGGAAGAAACAGACGTTGCAGCCCGTTCCCAGCAGGATATAGGGGCCCAGATACAGGCCATGATGGAAATGCAGAAGGGGAAGAAATCTGGAAATCACATCAATACCAAACACATTCTTTTCATAGTCTCCGGAGCCTTCGACGGATTGGAGAAAATCATCGAGAAACGGCTCAATGATTCGACGATTGGGTTTGCAGCGATGGGGAAACCAGCCCTTCGTGATGAACGTATTTTAGATCAGGTCGAGACCAAGGATCTCCTCGAATATGGTTTCGAACCTGAATTTGTGGGCCGACTTCCGGTTCGGGTAGTCTGCCACGAACTCGGCTGCGATGACCTTTATTCGATTCTGAAATCATCGGAAGGCAGCATTGTTCGGCAATATGAAGCGGATTTCGCGGCTTACGGAATCGAGGTTCTCTTTTCGGAGGATGCATTGCGGCGGATCGCTGAGTTGGCGGCCCTAGAGAAGACGGGGGCCAGAGGCTTGATGACCGTTTGCGAACGGGTCTTTCGCAACTACAAGTTTGAGCTGCCGAGTAGCTCGGTGAAGCAATTTGAAGTCACGCGTGAAGTGATCGACAACCCTGAAGCGGAGCTTGGGGCACTTCTGGCTCGGCAGGAAAGTCCGGAAAAGAAGATTGCCAAGGGTTTGATTCAGGAGTTTGCCGATCGGTTTCGGGATACTCACCAACTGGAGCTTCGATTTGAAGAATCGGCAATTGAGAAGCTGATCGAATTGTCTAAGTCTGATTCTCGGTCCGTCCGGGAACTCTGCCAGGAACGGTTCAAGGACTTCCAGTTTGGCCTTAAACTCGTATCTCAAAACACGGGACAACACTTATTTGAGCTCGATGAAGCAGCCGTGGACGATCCGGAGAAGCGATTGAGCGAATGGGTTGTGGCGAGCTATCGCGGCGAGCAGGGCTCATCGGATACCGTAGCTGAGGAACCTGCTGATGGTGAATCGTCACCGGGCAAGCCTTAGTTTCAGCGGGCATCTTTACTTCGCTCCATGGTCACTAGCCGCCCGTGATTGTCGGGCGGCACTAAGTGCCTGCAACAAGCCGCTCACGTTTCCGTCCTCGGGAAATTTTTTGACCCACACCAGGACCTGGACTACATTTTTCCTTTTGAGTCCGGGCCACCGAAATCCGCCTGGATTGGATCGACCAAAGTAAACTATGCCCGCTGATTTTGAGTTAGTCTTCGTCTGGAATCAGGCACGCCCCGAAGGGAAGGCGATCATTATCTTATTGGTAATGTTCTCCATCTTTGCCTGGAGCGTGATGGCCTCGAAGGCGATGCAGATGCGCCGAGCTAAGCGCCTGAATGGGCTTTTCGACCAAGAGTTTCGGGCTCAGAAAGTACTCCTCGGAATTTTTGATCGAAGAATCCAGGTCGATGGATGCCCGTTGTATGCCGTATACGAGTCGGGTTGTGTGGAGCTCAAATTGGGAGTCGAACGGGCCAAAGAGAAAAAGGGGGATGCCGGTGACAAAGTGAGTCTTCGAAGCATTGAGCACGTGAAGCGTGCTCTTGAGCGCGCTGTGGCACAAGAATCTCTGCGCCTGGAATCGGGTTTGATTCTCTTGGCATTGGCTGTCAGTGGGGCGCCTTTTTTAGGGCTTTTGGGAACGGTTTGGGGTGTTATGAGCACATTCGCCGAAGTCGCTAAGGCAGGAAATGCTCAGCTCACGACGATGGCACCTGGCGTTGCGGCAGCCCTGGTAACGACGGTCGCAGGGCTCTTGGTCGCGATCCCTTCCATGTTTGGCTACAATTGGTTGGTTCATCATCTTCGGGTATTGACGGTAGACATGGACAACTTCGCTCATGAGCTCGCCTCCAAGATGGAAATTGAATATTTGGACGACGAGTAAGGAGAACACGTCGGACAGACGGATTGGACCGGAGGGTGTTATTGGAATGGATAGAATGATCAAGAAATCAGCGAACAGAATGTGTCGTTGGTGGTCGAAGGAATCATATGCGCCGGTTTTCTGATCGAAATACTTTGGTGACGTTGAGTGACATCAATGTGACCCCGTTGCTCGATTTGGCCTTCGTGCTCTTGATCATTTTTATGATCACGACGCCACTGCTGGAGCAGGGCATGAATCTGGATTTGCCGACGGGCGGGGTAGCGGATGTGGCCGTGGATCCGGAGAAAATTCGAGTGATTGAGATCGGTGCCGATGGTCAGTACTCCTTGAGTGGTGAAAACATGTCCTTCTCTGATATGTCCACAGACGTAGGGAGGGCCTTTCAAGCCGATCCGGAAATCATCGTTCATGTGAGGGCGGATAAGACGGCCTCTTGGGAACTGGTCGCAGGTGTTGTCGATCTATTGACTCGGCTTGGAATTCCTAACGTATCGATGCGAACCGAATTTAGTGACTAGCGGGATGGAACGCCTTCAGAAAAAGTGCATCTTCGTTTCGGCTGGAGTCCATGTAGCGCTAGTTTTGGTTCTGGTCTTCGGTCCTGCCTTTCGATCCGCACCGGAGCGGCCGAAACGCGTGACTCAAATCAATCTTCTCTCAGCGGTTGCGATCGAGGCGGCCCTGCAACAAGCTGAGCAGAGTGCTGCAGAGCGAGAAAAAGTGACGCCGCCTGTCGTTGAGCCTGCCCCTGAGCCTCCTCCAAGGCAAACTCCCAAACCCAAACAACCGGAGCCGGTTGTGGAGCAACCGAAACCTGAGCCGATTAAGAAGGTTGATCCGCCGAAACCTATTAAGGAACAAGCAAAACCGAAACCTGCTCCCAAGATCGAGGAAAAGCCGAAACCGGTTGCCAAGAAAACACCTCCGAAGCCCAAGCCGAAACCGGATATCAAGATCAACTTTAACGCCACAGCCCAAAAGCCTGATACCCTCCAGAAGCAGGAAGCGCAACGAAGGGCTGTTGAAGAACAGCGCCGGCGAGAGCGCGCAGCAGCGCAGAAGCGACGGGAGATGCAGCAATCGCTCGAATCCTTGGGGAATAGCTTATCGGAGAAATCGAAGCTGCAGGCAGATTTGATTGGTGGTTCCGCTCTGGGGAATTATCGGGTTCACGTGAAGGTCGCTTACGATCGTGCCTGGGTGGAGCCAGCCGGGGCCGGATCGGCTCGTGGTGTGGCGCGAGTGCAGGTGACAGTCAACACGGACGGGAGTATTGCTTCTGCAAAGATCATTGGATACTCGGGGAATCAGGGGCTGGACCAATCGGTTCAAGACGCGCTGCGAAGGGTGAAACGAATCGAACGACGCCCACCAAGTGGAACGTCCGTCGCCGACCGAACCTTCATCATTAATTTTAATTTGAAAGACGGACTGATTGCGGAATGAGGCTCAATAAAGTGTTTCCAAAGGCTATTTCAATTCTATCCACCTTGGTTCTTGGGGTGGCCTCAACTCTCGTAGCTCAGAACGAGATCAACTTGGAGAGAATGCAGTCTCGCGTCGATCCGGTGCCGATTCAACTGGACGGCTTTACGGGCGAGACCCTTGCTGTTCTCACTTTTGATCTGGAGGTCATGGGGTGGGAAGTGGTGCCTTCGGGGAAGGGGCAGTTTGCCTTGATAGGAGACAATAACGGCGGTCTTCGAGGGCGTCTGACAGACCGACTTGGAGGCGGAACCTTGTTTTCCCGGCAATACTCATCGGGGAGCCCTCGCCAACAAGCCCATGCGCTTGCGAATGCAGTTGTTGAGAAGGTATTTCGGCAAAAAGGAATCGCCCATACAAAGATTGCTTTTCGCAACCGAAAGGCTGGCGGGAACTACGAGATTTATGTTGGGGACTATGACGGATACCGATCTCAGGCCGTTACTCGGGATCAGTCCAATGTGGCTGCTCCGGCATGGGTTCCTGGGCAGCTGAAACTATTCTACACCTCCTACAAGCTACGAAACCCGGATATTTTCTCTCACGACTTGAAGAGTGGTCGGCGGGTGGCTGTTTCTCGCTACTCAGGGCTCAACACGAGTGCTGCGATTTCTGCCGATGGACGCAAGATGGCCATGATTCTGAGCAAGGATGGGAGTCCGGAACTTTACGTCTCAAACGTTGATGGGTCCGGATTGCGCCGTTTGACGAAAACCCGGGAAGAAGAAGCTTGTCCAGCCTGGTCGCCGGATGGACGCCAGATCTGTTTCACATCGGCAGCAGGTGGTGGTGCGCGGCTTTACTTGATAAACTCAAACGGCGGCAAGATGACTCGCTTGAAGGCTGCAGGGGCAAGTGGCGTTTTTTCCGAGCCAGACTGGTCTCCTGATGGGGAGTGGATCGCCTTCACGGCCCAAATGGGGCGCCGATTTCACATTTGTATCGTCGAGGCGGGTGGGGGAGAAGCTGTTGTGTTGGCTCAAGGAGAAGATCCTTCCTGGGCGCCCAACTCTCGGAACATCATTTTCATGCGGGAGAAAAACGGACGGAAGATTTTGTCTATCCTTGACGTTCCCACCAAACGGGTCAAGGATGTTCCCCAAATCATGGGCACTAGTTCGCAGCCTGCGTGGGCGCGCTGATGTTCGCTGCGAGTTGACTACCGATATATCAAACCGATGAATAAAACCATCCTTTTCAGAGTATCCCTCTTTTTGATCCTGCTGGTCACGGTCGCTGGGTGTCGGAAGAAGCCCAAATCATTGACTCAGATCCCTGGCAGCCAAGGTGCCATTGTGGGAAGCTCGGAGCCTGCTGGTTTGATCGATGGCTCAAGCTACCAAGGGGGTGGTTTTCAAGGGAACGACCCGCTCAACGGGGGAACGCTTGATGGGAGTGCCTTCCCGGAAGGGTCCGACGTCGATTTCAGCAACCAAAACGGATCTGGGGAGAATGCTTTGCCGGACCGCGATCGAATGGCGAATGCGAGTGAGGATCGAGAAACCTTAGCTGCCTACACCGTCTATTTCGATTATGATCGTTTCTCAATTCGCCCTGCGGAACTAGCCAAAGTCGAGGCCGTTGCTGACTTCCTAAGTGCTGAGACGTCAGCCATGGTCAAGATCGAAGGCCATTGTGACGAACGCGGCACAGAGGAATACAATCGAGCGTTGGGTGAGCGGCGTGCGTTGTCTGTGCGTGAGGTGCTCGTCCGGCTCGGGATTGCTCCCGATCGTGTCACGACCGAGAGCTGGGGAGAAGACCGCCCTGCAGTAGAAGGTCAGAACGAAAACGCCTATTCGAAGAACCGGCGTGGTGAGTTCGTCATTTTGCGGTAAGGTCACTCTCTTTTGAACCGTTTGTAAGTCGATTCTTCGATTTCATTTTGTCCCTTTACTATTCGACAGGGGTGAATTAGTTTCGCCCCAGTAGTAACCTATGAACATGACGTTTTTCGCGATGCTCCAATGGCCTGAGATTCTGGGAATCTTGGTTGTCGTTTTGATCTTGTTTGGAGCGAAGAAGTTGCCGGAATTGGCTCGAGGATTGGGGCAAGGCATCAAGGAATTTAAGAAAGCCACTCGAGACGTCCAAGACGATCTTCAGCGTGCGATCGATGATACGGATCACGATTCCAATCCTCCTTCAAGTCACACTTCTAGCCCGGTTGAGAGTCCCGCTACCCACGCCACCCCTGGTACCGAAGCCCGTTCCACAGAGTCAAGCAGCCCGGAAGACACCGAGGCCCGGCGGAACGAGTTCTTGGAAGGTGACGATTCCAAGCCGAACGGTTAGGATCCGGCTCCTCACATGGTGAAGCGTTCTCTTCATCGCGAGAAATCTTCGTAGACTTTTCTGACGATGTCCGATTCCGAAATAGTGCCACAGGGTGACGACTACCCTGAGTGGGACGAAGAAGAGGGTGGCGGTCCCGTTAAGACATTCCTTGAGCATCTCGAGGATCTGCGCTGGACGCTGATTAAATGCGTCTCTGCGGTCCTCATTTCGATGATCTTCTGTTTGGTCGCTAGCAACGTCTTGGTTGATTTCCTTACCTGGCCGCTGGATCATGGGCACCAAAACCGTGAAAAAGGAGGCCAGGATGTGAGTTTGTTTCTTGGCGAGACGCGGCTTGGCGTGATTCCGGAAAACGTCGCGACCAATGTGTTTCCCTGGGAGCTCGATGCTCCCATTACGAGAGTCAACCTTGGTTTCAAGATGGTGGGTACGAACGTCGTTGTCGTGACTGAACTTGATCCGGTTCAGGCGGTTCAACCTGCTTGGAAAACGGGTGTGGTGCTGAAGAACTACTCTCCCATTGGGGCATTTCTCGTAGCCTTCCAGCTCATGCTTTACGGCGGCCTCGTGGTGGCCTCACCGTTCGTCATTTTCTTCATTGGCCAGTTTGTCCTGCCGGCCTTGAGAATTCATGAAAAGCGCTTTCTTTACCAGACGGCGGGATTCGGCTCGATCCTCTTCGTGCTCGGTGTGGCCTTCTGCTACTTCATCGTCATGCAAATCGCCCTCATGGCAACGGTTCAATTTTCTCAGTGGATGGGCTTTGGTGCGGACGAGTGGCGGGCTGAGGATTACATCAGCTTCGTGTGTAAGCTGATGCTGGCCATGGGCCTGAGTTTCCAGCTTCCGGTCGTTCTACTGACTATGGTCAAGGTAGGCTTTCTTGATTACGGCAAACTGATGCGGTTTCGGCCTTATTGGATTGTCATCAATCTCGCAATTTGTGCGGTCATCACGCCGACTGGCGATCCTTTCACGATGGTGCTGATGGCATTACCGTTGCAGTTTCTCTATGAGCTTAGTGTTTTCATCTCAAGATTCTGGGAGAAACGGGAGCAGAAAGCGGCCGAAGACTTGGAGAAACCTGATTCCAGCTAGGGGAATGAGTCTTTTTCAAGTTTCGCCTAATGAGGGTCCCGACTGGATCGTTTAACTATTGAATGCCGGCCTTGAAGACAGTTAGAAAACAACCTTTACAAGTGTTCGCTTGATTCATAGCGTTAGAAAAATCTTTTCCATTTATGCGTATTTCCACAATTTCTATTTGTGTGTTGGCGGCGGCGTTTTTGTCGACCGGGTGTGCAGGGCCTGAGCGCAAGTTGGGTCGTGGTCTCACGAATGTTGCCGAAGTCACTCGTTTGGGGGAATTGCGTCATTCCATGGAGCAGTCAGCGATTTGGGATAGTCCTCAAGAGGGAATCACCACAGGCTTCATTTCCGGAGTCTCGAAGACCGTGAAGCGAACCGCTGTGGGAGCTTACGAAGTGGTTACGTTCCCTATTCCTAGCTACGATCCAATCGTTGAGCCAGAATGGGGACAATACCCGGACAATCACACGCCGAATCTGGTGTCTGACTCGACCTTTGCGACCGACACGAGTCTCGGGTTCGGTGGTGGTGACATCACGCCCTTCTTGCCAGGAAGTCGGTTCAAAGTCTTCGATTACTAAGACCTAAGTTTTTCTTAAGGGCGTCGACGATTGAATGTCGACGCCCTTTTTTTATGCTCGCTATGCTCACTGCTCAGTCTAGCTGTAAGATCAACCTGTTCTTGAACGTCTTTCGACGTCGTGAAGATGGTTTTCATGAGCTTGAGACGGTCATGCAACCGATTGCGCTGTTCGATGACCTGACGTTCGAGCGGACAAATTCCTCTGGTATCGAGCTCACCTGTTCTCATCCCGAGGTTCCTGTTGGTCCGGAGAATCTTGTCTGTCGAGCGGCAGAGCTCTTCCAAGCGGAAATTAGGAGCTCGGACGGCTTGAGAATTCACCTCGAGAAGCGCTTGCCAGTTGCCGCTGGAATTGGTGGTGGGAGTGGCAATGCAGCGACTGCATTGCTCGCTTTAAACCAATTGCATGAGGATGCCGTGGACGGGGGGCGATTGAGTGAGCTGGCGGCTCAGCTTGGTTCCGATGTGCCGTTCTTCCTCGATTCTGGTCCGGGCATAGCCACGGGACGAGGTGAGGTCGTTGAGTCCGTTTCTGAATTCGAGCTGTTTCGAAATGCTGGGGTCCTGCTCGTCAACCCAGGCTTTGGTGTGGCGACGCCCTGGGCTTATCAAAATCTTCGTCTCGATGAACCGGGGGCGATCTCAGACAACTCTCTGACGGATTTTGTGGAGGTCTTGCGGCGCGGGGATTGGGAGAGTGTGTCTTCGGGGCTGTTCAACTCCCTAGAGCAGCCGGTCTTTCGCAAATATCCCGTTCTTAAGATAATCCGCTCTGAGATGATCGAGGCCGGTGCGAGAGGCGCTCTCTTGTCTGGGTCGGGGGCGACTGTCTTCGGTTTAGTGGAGAATCTTGAGGAGGGACAGGGAATTCGTCAGCGTTTTCTCGACGCTTACGGAGCAGAGTGTTGGAGTCAGGTTGTCCCGCTAAGCTCCGGTAGCCCCACTAGTCGCGCGTGACCGAGTCCATGGCTGCCTGCAGCCGTTCCTTGGTTGCAGCGCGCTCGGTGTCGTCCATTTCTCGAGGGACAACAATGGGTTCAGCGACATGGACCGTGCATTTCGAGAAGGGCAGGGGAATTTGAAAGCGATCCCAACTCTTAAGAGTGAGTTTCCTAGAAAGATGGAAGCTGACTGGAAGAATAGGGTGGCCCGTCAATTGCGCCGCATAGATCACTCCGTTTTGGATCTGATAGCACGGCCCTCTTGGTCCGTCTGGAGTGACCGCCAGATCCCATCCTTCATTGGCCCAATGCACGAGTTCTTTCAGGGCTTGCGGCCCTCGCCTGCTGCTGGATCCGCGAACGGGCTGCACGTGAAATCGGGTCAGAATCTCTGAAAGGATCGCCCCATCTTTGCTGGCGCTAACGAGGGCTGCCATGCGATGGGAGGGATAGGGACGGGCGACGAGTCGCCGATAGAGCGACAGGCTAAGTGCCAGCCTATTGTGCCAGATCGATATGATAAAAGGGGTCGTCTCGAGTGGCTGAATCTTCGAGGGGACTTCGCGAAAGTCGTAGCGAAGCGTGCCAGCCAGGACCTTCATCAGAGTGCTGATTATCCAGGCGAGAAGTTTTCCGCGTGTGGAAGCCTGGCGAGGACTCATGGTCAGAAACAGGGAATTACTTTGAGTCAGAGAGGCTGGCTTTCACAAGTCGATCCAGCTCAACATCCGGTCCCAACATTTTCAGCGCAGCATCGACGCGTTTGGCGGCATCAGATGGCTTGTAGCCTAAAGCCGAGAGGGCGGCGATGGCGTCTTGGGCTACTTGGTTGGGCGCGGTGCTTGGTTGAGATGCTTGAGCGCCAGTCCAGCCGGCGGCTGGAGTAAGTTTATCTTTGAGTTCTACGACGATTCTCTCCGCTGTTTTTTTGCCCAGTCCAGAGATTTGGGAAAGTCGTTTTGTGTTTCCCTCTGCGACTGCGCTCGCAAAGTCACGGGGGCTCATTCCACTAAGGACGTTCAATGCAATCTTGGGGCCAATGCCGCTCACGGTGCTGATGAGGAGTCGAAACAATTCTCGCTCTTCGGAAGTGGCGAATCCGAAGAGGATGTGGGCGTCGTCTCGAATGGCGAGGTGAGTGAAGATCCGGGCCTTGTTTCCGGGGGCCGGAAGACTTGAAAACGAGGAGCTTGGAATGAGGACCTCGTAGCCGACCCCTTGAACATCAATCGTGGCCTGTTGGGGGGTGGATTCGATCAGGGTCCCGGAAAGGTGCGTTATCATGTGGTGTCCGAGCGAAGCCTAGATTCGCTCGATCGGTTTGGCGATAGGTGAACGGGTTTCCATGGTGAATGTCATTGCCAGCGCCAGGGCGTCCCCTGCGTCTGGGCTGGGAGTCTCGTTGAGGTTGAGCATTCGCTCAACCATTTTCCCCACCGCGACTTTTTGAGCCCCACCGAAACCTACGATGGCTTGTTTTACTTTCCGGGCGGCGATCTCGTAAATGGGAAGTCCTGCCCGACTGGCAGCAACGATACAAGCTCCTCGTGCCTGCCCCATAATCAGAGCGGTCTTGGAGTTCTTGGCAAAGAATATTCCCTCTACGACGCAAACTTCGGGAGAATGCTTTTGAATGACATCAAAGAGAGTTTCTGAGATCGCCAGGAGGCACTTTGAATGGGCCCACTTCTTGGGACAGACGATTGTTCCCGCGTCGACGTACGTCATTGCTTGCCCGTGAGCCTGAATGACCCCGAAGCCAGTACCTCTCAACGATGGGTCGATGCCCAGGATTCGAATTGGTGAATCAAGCGTGCGGGCGGCCTGACGATTGAAGTCGTCGTTCGACTCTTCTTTCTGAGCGGTCAGGCGCTCATTGAGTTTGTCGAAATCTTTCGCTGAAATCCCCATGGAACCTTACGGCTGAAGACTCGGTGACTGGAATCAATGGGCCTGAGGCTCGAGCTGGTTGAAGATATTCCGGAAGAAGTCGGCATGGCTTTCCCAGGTCTGAGCCGTGATCCAATTTCCATCCACGACGCTTTCCCGCTTGCTCCATTTGCCGCCGCACTGGGCTACCTCAAAACGAACGTTCTCGTAGCAGGTCATTTTCCGGCCCTTCCCGAGGCCTGCTGCTAAGAGGACCTGGATGCCATGGCAGATTGCGAACAGCCACTTGTTGTTCTTGTCGAACTCTTGAACCAGCTTAATGAGATCGGCGTTGTGCCTCAGAAACTCGGGGGCGCGACCACCGATCAATAGAAGGGCCTCGTAGTCCTTGGCTTTGACGTCCTTGAGTGCTTTATCGGCCTCTATGAGGTAGCCGGGCTTCTCGATGTAAGTATTCCAATCCGGATGAAAGTCATGGATCACCCCGTTGAGTCGCTTCTTCTTGCTCGCTGCGATGACGGGTGTGTAACCGGCTTCGAGAAAGCGGTATTTTGCGTAGAGTATCTCGAACGACTCTCCAGCATCATCGGTAACGATCAGGATTTTTTGTTTTTTGGGCATGTGCCAAATATGTCTTTGTGTGGGATCTGAGTCGAGGGGATTATTGGGTGACAATGCTTGGACGAGAGGTGGATCGCGGCCAATCGTATTCCATTTCTTCGGCGGTCTTTCGAGCTGTGTTCGATCCTGAAATTCGGGCGACCGTATAAAGAGCGGCATCGATCCCTGCTGAGATTCCTGCTGCGGTGATGATGTCTCCCGTGTCCACAAATCTCTCTGATCTCTCTGATGGGCGAAGGTGGGCGCTTGGGGCGATGTGTCGAAGTTCTTTGATTGCTGTGTGATGGGTGGTTGCTTCTCTCTTGTGGAGGAGGCGAGCCTTTCCCAGCAGGAGGGCCCCTGTGCAAATGGAGAGGGTTAGGTGTGCGTGCGCGTGCAAGGCGATGATCCACTGAATCACTCTTGGTTCTTGCAGCAGTTTACGGGTTCCTTTGCCTCCAGGAATGACGAGGAGGTCTGTGTGAAGGCACTCGCTGATCGTTCGGTCTGGTAGGACTCTCATGTTGCCGACCGTGTGGATCGCACCGGGATTTGGACTGACAAGTTCGATCGACGGAGGGGGGGCATTCCAAAAGCTTCTTGCGTTGTTGAAGACCTCCAAGGGGCCGGAGAAATCGAGGATTTCCACCTCGTCAAAGATCAGGATTGAGATTCTCGAGAACATGTTGTCGGTTATGTGGTTCTGTAGGAGGCGATATCCAGTGCTTTGGCTGCTTTCCCACAAAGCGGGTTAGGATGGCGGGTTTTCTGTGTTTTTTTGTGATTTGCCCCTTGATTTCGCGATAAATCACCCTATTTTCGTCGTTCCGCTTGAAAGTCGTGAGTGCGATTTGTCCGAGGCAAGGGAAGATTAAAACCTACACAAACACATTATCACATCTAACTTCCGCCGTTCTTTCCCGATAAGATAAATTCCCGGGGAGTATTGTCGACCCAAGAGGTCGTGAATCAAAAGCCGAAAAGGCGAACGCGGAGCTTAGCATTCCGTTATGCTTACAATGGAAGAAGCAATGCAGCAGGCAGAAATGCGCTTTGCTGCAGGCGAAATCGTAAAAGGCACTGTCATCGAAGTGCGCCCGAAAGAGGTCCTGGTTGATATCGGTTACAAGAGTGAAGGCTCAGTTCCCGGATCTGAGTTTGACGATATCTCAGAGGTCAACGTGGGAGATGAAGTCAACGTCTTAATCGAACGATTGGAGAACCGTGAAGGCATGGTGATCCTTTCGAAGGAAAAAGCCGAATTTAAAGAGAACTGGGAAAAGATTCTGACCATCTGCAACGAAGGCGGAACCATTTCCGGTCGAGTCAAGGCCGTGGTCAAAGGCGGTCTCCTGGTCAACATCGGCGTGGAAGCATTCTTGCCTGCCTCGCAGATCGATGTGATTCCTCCCAAGAATCTCAACACTTTCGTAGGCAACACCTACGAGTATAAGGTGGTCAAGATCAACCGTGAGCGACAAAACATCGTTCTGTCACGCCGTGAGTTGATCGAGCAAGAGCGAGCCGAGCGCCGCGCCAAGTTGCTCGAAGAGATGACGCCGGGCGATATCCGCAAGGGCACGGTCAAGAACATCACCGACTTCGGTGCGTTTATCGATCTCAATGGCCTGGACGGACTCCTGCACATCACCGACATGAGCTGGGGCCGAATCAATCACCCATCCGAACTCCTCAAGGTGGGCCAAGAAATCGACGTGGTGGTTCTCGATATCAATTACGAGAAAGAGCGCGTCAGCTTGGGCTTGAAGCAAAAGCTCGCCAATCCTTGGGACGACATCGAAACCAAGTACCCTGTCG
The DNA here is from genome assembly GCA_964342405.1 of uncultured Verrucomicrobiota bacterium. GTDB lineage: Bacteria > Verrucomicrobiota > Verrucomicrobiia > Limisphaerales > AAA164-E04 > UBA2970. The sequence continues at coordinate 25,875 of CAYFGX010000034.1, forward strand.
GAGCTACCGTCAAGGGTCGCGTGGTCAACTTGGTGCCTTACGGTGCCTTCATCGAGTTGGAGCCAGGTGTCGAAGGTTTGGTTCACGTAACCGAGCTTTCTTGGACCAAGCGCATTGCCAAGCCATCCGACGTCTTGCAATCAGACCAAGACATCGAGGCCGTCGTTCTGGGAATCAACCGCGAAGAGCAAAAGATCTCCTTGGGTATCCGCCAGTTGGAAGCCAACCCTTGGGACGAAGCCTTGGAGAAATACCCTCCGGGAACGACCGTCAAGGGCAAGATCCGCAACCTCACCAGCTACGGTGCGTTCATCGAGCTGGAGGAAGGTCTCGACGGCATGATCCATGTCTCGGATATCTCTTGGACTCGCAAGATCAACCATCCTTCCGAAGTGCTGAAGAAGGGCGAAGAAATCGAGGCTGTTGTGCTCGAGATCGACAAGCCCAACCAACGAATCTCGGTGGGTGTCAAACAACTCTCCGAGGATCCATGGTCAAACATCGATCAGTTCTACAAGGTCGGCGATTTGGTTTCCGGAAACGTGACCAAGTTGGCGAGCTTCGGTGCCTTCATCGGGTTGGAACATGACATCGATGGACTAGTTCACATTTCACAAGTGAGCGAAGACCGCGTTGACAAGATCAAGAATGCCTTGAAGGTCGGACAAGACGTGACAGCTCGTGTGATCAAGATCGACAAAGCGGATCGCCGAATTGGTCTTTCGATCAAGGCTGCAAACTACTCCAACGAACAATTGCAAGCTGAGCAAGCTGCGCTCGACTCCTTGAAGCCGGGTGAAGACTTGGTGGCCTTGCAACATGCTTTCGACGCCGTTGATGATGCTCCGGAAGGAGAAGAAGGCGAAGATGGTCTCGTGGATGCTCCTGCTGCTGAAGCCGCTGAAGGCGAAGCACCTAAAGCAGAAGAATAGACTGCGATAAGCATCGACTCAGTTCATTAAGCAAGCGGGTCCGTTTCGGCGGGCCCGCTTTTTTTATCTCTGCGGAGCGTTTGATCTCCTTTCTCGTATCTTCCCTGACGAAGCTTGACGGTTGAAACGGGTTCTCCGTTCGAAGGGGGGCGGAAGGAGGGGCTGAGAGAGGATTGGTCCGATTCGTTGACGGTCGTTTCATTGATCGCAGGACTGCCTCTCAAGGCTTGAGTTGGCTGCTCTGTCTGATCTTGCGTAGTTGATTGAATTGGTCCAATTTTGATGCTCAAGAATGAGCTCAAATCGCCTCAATCTATTGCTGTACGGGATTCTGCTTCTCGGTGGTGTCGTGAGCTCTCAGATGGGGACCGCTCTGGCGGATGAGTCCCATTCTGCTACCCAGCAGTTGAGCGCGGAGTTTCAACGGGACATCTTTCCGCTTCTGCAACGGGGATCAGAAGGGGCGAGTTGTGTTGCCTGTCACGACGCGGCGACGAACTCGGATTTAGAATTTGTCGGTGAGGCCGACGATGATTTTCAGATGCTCCTAGCCGGTGGGTATTTCTCCAGTGAGCGGCCTGACGCGTTGCTGGGGCGGATCACGTCTTCAAATCCGAAGCGTCGCATGCCCAAAGGGAAAGACGCTGTGTCTTGGTCGGACCTCGAAGTGAACCAACTTCGAGCCTTCATCGCAAAGGTGGAGCAGCGCCTCTCGCCCGAGGGCAGTGATGAAGAGTTTCCTCCCGCGCTCTTGAGGCCTTACCAGGGGGAATCGCGCGATGTCGCGGATACCCAATTCCTGACATACACTCAGTTGCGAGGTAAGGTTCGCACTCTGTTTGATGACGACTGGATTCGGGGTGGCGTCGATCGTTTTCGCGAAAACATCTCGCTCTTTGGTGGAGCCGATTTTGAGGATCGTTTTAACGAATCAGCCCAAGCGACTTCGGGATATATGAGTGCGCTTCGTTTGATGGCTCGAGACGTTGCGGAGCGGGCCTTCGTGGCGCGGAAAGGACCCTTTGCCGATGCGTCATTCTTCGACCTAGCCAGCGTTGATCGGTCACAGGCACTGCGTAGTTTGTATCGGTACGTTCTACAGAGAGATCCTTCAGTGGGGGAGGTTGCTGCGGCGGACGAATTGTACCGCTCAATGCGCGCTCAAGCATCTCAACTGGAAACGCGGCCGTATGAGCTTCGATTCCAATTGAGCGTGTCCGATCACGCCACTGGGCTTGCTGCAGATCGAGAGTTGGTGATTCCCGTTAGCAATCAAGCCCGTTCCTTGTATCAGGAGCGGCTCGATCTGAGAGATGGCGTGGGAAAACAAGGTAAAGTGGCTCACCTGCTTCCGCAGCCTTTTCAATTGAAGGTGAACGACTCACGGCAGGCGCTAGTCCTTTCGGTGCTCAGCACGCTCAGGCGGGTCGTGATCACGGGGGTGCTTCTCGAACATGTGGACGCGAAAACGGTGGAGTGGATTGGCGTGGACGACGACCGGGTTCGCTTGGACGGGAGTTGGAAGCTATCCGAAGGAAGAGAGGTTCGAGTGGCCGAGTTGGATCCCAATGGCGATCTCAGTTCTCAGATTACCTTTCCTCTGAGCCCAGACATTGACGGCAGTTATCGTTTGACCGTTTTCACCCGATCCAGAAATCAGAGCCGATCAGAATTGCTGGCTGAAGTTTGGCATAGCGGGGAATCGAGTCATTTGGTTTCTGCATCATCTGGACCCGAGTGGGAACAGGGACAGGTTCGGTTTCATTTTGACGGAACCATCGACACCGTTTCCCATATCGATTTTCAACCTCAGTTTCGTTTTGCACCGAAGGATTTTGTTGAGATCAACAACGGCGGCACGACTGGGAAAGTGGCGGTGGGGCCAGTTGGGTTTCTTGGGACGGAAGGACTAGAGTTTGAAATCGATACGAAGGACGCCGAGGGGTTCTCCGAGTGGAGCCCTTTCAAGTCGATATCTTTCAATGCGTACAACAATCGAGGGACTCGGGTTGAAGACCGAAATGAACGAAAGGGAGAGCTGTTCTTGCGTTATGTTCCCAGTTCATCAACGTCGAAGCTTTGGTCCTCAGAGGACTTTTATAGACTGCGTGTTTTCTACCCGGGAAAGCGAGACCACGAACCCCGCACGCCGGTTTATGTTCAAGCAACTGCCTCCTCACCAATCATCCGTCTCGGCTTGCCCAAACAGGCCGTTCGTGGCTCCCGTGTGCGGTTGGATGCAAGTGAGTCGTTCACAACCCAGGGAAGTGAATTGGCTTTTCAATGGAAGCAATTGGGTGGTCTGCCGGTGGGAGAACTTCCCGACTCCGCGACAGTTGAGTTCACCGTTCCGTCAGCGAATCTCGAATACCACTATTGGGTGGCGCTCACTCAAGCGTTAATGCGACATCCTGATTTCTTGTTCACGCGATCGTCCGCTCTCGATTGGGTGACATCCCCAGAGGAACGCTGGCGACTGAATGTGAGCCGAGTATCCCTTGATTTGATCGGCCGCGTTCCTAATCCCGAGGAATGGCTAGAATTCGATAGTCATCGTAACTGGGAGGAAGTGGTGGATACGCTATTGAGCTCAGATGATTTCAAGGCCTTCTATCAACATCGCATTCGGCTGTATCTTGAGAGTCAGGGAACAGAGGAACAAGACGAGCCAGTGCGCTTGTGGTGTTATGTCGCTTTCAATGATCGACCGTTTCAGGAAATCCTGACTGCTGACTATACAGTCGATAGCACAATGAAACCGAGCTCGCGACCGCAGTATCATGGTCGGACTGGACTGCTCAGTGCTCCAGGTTTCATCGCCGGTAAACCGGGCCTGCCGCACTACAACTATGCCGCGCAGGTGAGTATGCTGTTCCTAGGCTATCGCTACGAAGTTCCGGCCGATATCGTTGAGCAGCGCGAAGGCGTGACCCCTCTGGGAACGACCGATCCTAATTCGGCTTGCTACAGTTGCCATAAGATTCTGACGCCACTTGCTTTCCAGCGAAACTTTTGGACGGACGACGGGAGATATCGGCTGCACGATGAGTATGGGTTGCCCATCGAAGCGAGCGATCATGGTCTGGTTTCTGAATACCCTTTCAAAGGTGAGGGCCTGGAGGCCTTTGCTTTGCAGGCGGTCAAGAAAGAGCGGTTTATTCGGACGATGATCGACACTCACTTTGATTTTCTTTTTGGTCGCTCCTTACGCTATCGCACCGACGAACGTGAACTCTACAAACGCCTTTGGGATGCGGTTCACGAAGACGGCTTTAAGATAAAGGGCCTTTTGCGGGCTTTGGCGACGAGTCCAGAATACTTGAAGTAGTGCGTATAACACGTCAACTGAGGGGCATAGGAACTTTAGCAGAGGTATGAATCACTCAACCAGTCAACCGTGTGCCGTCGGGGATCAAGTCAGCTCCCGGCCGGAGCCCATTGCGGCGGTTCGGGCGCCGCGAAGGCAATTCTTACGAAACATAGGAGTTGGAATGGGGGCGCTGACCTGTGCCGATTTTCTTCGCTACTTTCAAGCCCATGGAGCCCCACGAGATGCGAGGGCCGACCGCTTGGCTACGGAGGCTAACGAGGCGAACGATCGGCCCCGTTTCCTCACTTACTGGTATTTAGAGGGAGGCTGGTGCGGCTACGACATGTTCAATCCCGTTATGACGGCGAACAATGTTCATAAACGTTTGGACCGCATCAGTGATGAGCGCTACCGAGTGATCGATTGGGGGGGGACGGATTACACCATCTACGAAGAGGGCGATATTCGCTACGGCTATTTGGCCCGCGACGGGAGGGATCTGCTCAAGGACATGGCTGTCCTGAGTTCGATGCATACAGGATCGGGACATTCCAGAGATCGCCTCCGTGTGCACATGGGCCAATACAACATGCGTCAGTCTGATGAGCGCGAGGACGATGAGCGTTCGGTGATGCAGGCTTTCTCTGAGCACTATGGGCAGAAGTATGCGTTACCGAGTCTGTCCTGGCACTGGTGGCTGTCCGATGGCGAGTTAAACGAAGTTCAGTATCGTGGTAAACGAGGCTACTACCATGGTCTGGGGCCGGTTCACGCCCACACGATATACGCGGGGACTCCGAAAAAGTTGAAACGAATGATCGAGCAGATTCAGGCGGGGAGTGAGGATCCTGTCAATCAAGCCATCGAAGGTTTTCTGGACAACGCCCATGCTGAAATTCTGAAGGACCAAAACCTCGAGACCGTAAAGAGTTATCACTCTGCTCGAGAGATCTATCGGCAACTGAACGAACGTGGAAGTTCTGTAAAACAGTCTGATCTCTCCCAGCTTTTTGAGGATCGCGAATTGCGGGAGGCTTTCGGGGTGCGACGTGAAGACGAGCTTATCACGTATCGAAGTGTAAACGGCAACAAGGCGCGCAGTAAGTTTTCGCCCAATGTGAATGTCCAAGCGATGATGAGTTTTGAGATGATGCGGGCGGGATTATCATGCGGCTTCTTCATTGAGTCGCGCGATGTTCGCCGTTTCGATTCTCACTTTAGCCGAAAACGTCTCTGGGAAAGTGATGGTCGAACTCCAAAGGGCATGCCGGATCAGACCGAACGGATGGCCGAAGATCTTTGGAATCCGCTGCATGCTTATGTGGAGCAGTTGAAGAAAACGGAATACCGCGATTCGGGGCAGTCCTACTTTGACCTGACGAACATTGTGATTACCTCTGAGTTCGGTCGTTCGCTCCATGGCAACGTAGATGGAATCCTCAAGAAGGACATACCGGATGAGGCCAAAGAGAAGCAGATCGGCGGGCAAGACATCTGTGCGCATTGGAAGGTGACGTCCTGTGCTTTTCTCGGGGGGAATGTCGTTGGAAACTCTCAATTCGGTGGGGTGGGAGAGGATACCCTCATGGCGATTCCAATCATGAGTGATGGGGCGTTGGATCCGAACTTCGACCCGGTTACGGGGCAAGCTCGGCCAGGACTCAAGAAGCATCCAGAGTCATTCATTCCCAATCACGGCGATGTCTACGCGACAGCTCTCGCGCTAAGTGGAATCGATCCGAAAGGCTGTGGCCGCAATGAGCGGCCTGCCATGTCCTTTGTGCAGGCACGGGCGTGAAAAAGAACTTTGTTAGGGCTGTCGGAGGCGGTGTCAGGAGGCGGGTGAGCTGGACTTTCGCGATATTGCTTTTGTTTTCTCCGGTAGGGCAACTCTTCGGCGACGATACAGTTTACGCCGTTGAAGAACGCGAAAGTATCCCGTTTGTTAGGATTCCTGCTGGTCAGTTTTTGATGGGGACTGGGGCAAGCGGACGTTCGGCATTGAAAGCTGCAGGTTGGTGGAGTCGATTCCTTGAATCTGAAACACCTGCTCATGCGGTCGTGATTGAGAAACCGTTTCTGATCGGTGTGACTGAGGTGACTCAGGAGCAATGGACACGCGTTATGGGCAAAGCCCATTCACAGGTGGTCTTCAAAGGGAGCAAACGGCCAGTTGATTCGGTCAGTTGGGGGGATGTGCAGCGATTTCTGAAGAAACTGAATGAAGGCTCAGAGCATCGCTTTCGTCTGCCGAGCGAGGCCGAGTGGGAGTACTGTTGCCGCGCGGGAGATTGGGGCCTGTTCATGGTCGGCGAGAGAGGTCGCTCACTCACCAGCGAAAAGATCGGAAAGTATGCCTGGTTTAAGAGCAATTCTGAAGGAACCTCACATCCCGTTGCCACGCGAACCCCGAATGCCTGGGGACTGCATGACATGCTGGGAAACGTCTGGGAATGGTGTGAGGATTCCTACAGTCGCGATGTCTACCAGTCGAGGGAGTCGGGTGTGCGCAATCCCCGCTACCAGAAGCGGTTTCCGGAACGAGTCATTCGCGGGGGAAGTTGGTATCTCCCTTTGGCTTACCAGCGCTCTGGACTGCGCAGTGGATTTCAAGCCGACAAACGAAGTCCCTATGTGGGCTTTCGGATCGTGTGCGAATTGGCGGAGAAGGTCGGTGGCGAATGACTACTGTCCACTGTGGCGATCTGGTTGGGAGAGTAACGTTGCCTGAGCTCGCTGGATTCGAGTGCTCGCTAGGGAAGGACTCTCATCCTCACGTGTTTTGCTTTTGAGACGCCGTGCTCCATGCCTGGCCCTCATCCTTCACTGTATTCACGAGTGAATCCCTTGTCTTCTAGGTCGTTCAGAAACGTTCTGCGAACCTCGCCAGCAAGGCCTGCGGTGATAGGGAAAACTGCGGGCCAAAGAACGGAGAGGTGAGGGCTTCTGTCTAGCGTGGGAATTTCCGTCACTACCGATGCCAGGTAGGAACCGATCAGACCATTCAACAACCAAGTAATGAGGATAATGTACCCGATTCGGGTCGCTCCAACAGAGAACCGGCTGCTTGGGGATGTGGTTGCCTGTCGCTAGAGATATATTCTGCTTGGCTTGGAAGCATGACTCAGAGGGATCAGCTAGGAGTGGAGATTCCAGTGCAGAGAGGCAACGGAGCCCGCTATCAGACTAAATAGGATTCCATGATACGTAGCGTTCGAGCCCGTTGGAATGTCCCTAAGGTTTTCATTTGCGAAGGCTATGTTTGGCGACATTCATGACTGAGTAGTAAAGCTAGAAAAAAGGTATTGATTCCCACGTTTTAGATAAAAGAAGTATTAGAAGTTTGTGTGGGTAGGAAGTCAACGCGAGATGCCGAGGGTGGGGGCTCCGAGTTGTGAATGCGCAAGAGTATGTCACCTATCGGCCCGATTTTTCTGAAGTTGTTATTGGGCTCGTTCCCAATCTCAGGGTTGAAGCTACTAGAGTCTTTCTAGCGTTGCTACTAGCGTTTCTGTGCTGGTGTAAATACTTGGGAATCCTCTTTGGAATAGATAAAAGGACTAAATTGATTTGTTGTGTAACCATTTGATGTAAATGGGTTTAAGTGTAGTAAAAGTATGAAGGTGGTGAATTTGTTTTGGGGCATAGTCTGATGTTCGGCACGAAATCTGGTAACAGCTGTAATGCGTGTAGCCAACGGAAAGTTGTGAGGCGTAGTAGGGATGTTCGCAGAAGGAAGGATCCGCGAAGGTCGGCCGGGGCGGAGTCTGATTCGTAAGTCAATCGCAGTGGTGCGAGTTGTGGTTAAGCCGACAGCGACCATAAAAATGAAACAACCAGGAATATAAAGGATGAGAAAGAAAACACTGAAAACCCGTGCCTTGGTGACTGTCTTTGTAGGCTCGGCAGTCATTGTGGTTGGACAGAGTTTCTACGAAGCGAGACCCACGTTGGGATCGCCTTACATTTGTGAGTCGAAGCTGAGCGAGACTCGGTGGTACGATCGCCGAGTGACTCACGATGAGAATTGGGGCTACCAAGACGACGATGCCGGCGCGAACCGATACGGATACAGCTATCGCCTCTTCATTGATGATTCCGGAACGGTTCAAACACAGGAAACAGTTTGGGGGCCTGACGAATGGCGGCCCAGCACTTGGAATGCGAATTCCGCCCGATCCATTACGAGCGATCGGTCCGAAGGGATAGCAATGCAAGGGAATTCTCGAAATGGATATTCCAGCTACGCCATGGACTACGATTATCGGATCGAACCTCCGCAGAGGCAGTACCCTGCATCCTCGAGGGAGTACATTTCTGCAGTACGCTTAACCGTGAATTCAATTTCGAGAGACAATCCGAATGATTCTGGCTCAGCCTTTCAAGTGCAGCGAACGGGACGCATTTACACTGGAAGAGGGAGAAACACGTTTTCCCCACCCAGCCAAACAGATGTTACGTGGGCGCAGGGCTATCTTATGGAGAGGGTGCCGGCACCGCCTAGTGATCGGGCACTGGCCTCTCGTTAATGAGCTTGCAGCCTAGATTCTCTTACGAGTTCACGAGTTGAGGTGTCATGTTTTAGAAAAGGTGAGAAGATTATGAATCGTCCAGCAGAAAAGAAACACTCAGCGTTTAATTTCAGCATCATGGCTGTTATCGGGATGGTTTTGTTCCTAGCTGTTAAGGGACGACAATCGCCAACTCCGGAACTGAATCGTGAGGAAGTTGAGATCGAGAACGCTGGAATGACTACTGAGCTCACGCGATCACTAAGCCTCCCTGCAATGTCGGTGTCTCAGGCTCAGCGAGAGAAGCTTAAGGAGTTCGAAGAGCACCCCGACGACTTCTACGATCCCAACAACAAGAACCCAGAATACCTGAAAAAAGTTGCCCATCATCACCGGATCGGATCCTTCGTCGAGTCACCCTATCGTGATGATCCTGGAATGAGAGAAATTCTGAGCTATCTCCTGGCGAACGGGTATGGAATCGAGAATTGGGGGGCAACAGTGAGCTTTCTCTACGGCGAAACCTTCATGGTACGGACCGCACTGAAGATCATGAGGGAAAAGGGTATGTCCGAGAAGGAGATTGAAGAGGCGCTAACTGATCCCAACCCGAAGCCGGGATCGCCACTTTGGATGAAGGCCGAGAAGGGTAAAGATGATTCCTTCCAATTCAGAAAACTTGCGCTGACGACCGGAATTGACGATCCGGATGTTCTCGAAGGACTCCTCGAGCGTGAATCTGTCTTCTACGAGTTTGGATTTAGTGAATTGATAACCGGGGATACCGTTGCAACAGCCGAAAAGGGCGATCGCTTGTACACTGATCGGGACTGGCTAGAACCGGAATTCGTCGATGCCATGAACGCTTTCGAAGGCGAGCCTCGTCCGTCACGACAGGAATCGAATCGCCGAATCTTGGGCCTTGGAGAACCCGATGTCGTGAAGAATGTAGTCGATGAACAAGGGAGCGTGGTTCGGAAGGAGCTCTGGTTCTCGAAATAAAGAAGCCGTTTCCGATTCGGCTCTACTCCTTCAATCCCTCTTTTTCTTCGGTATCAGCAACAAGAACCGATGTCAATTCTGAGACCGCGCTGTCTAGTCATTGTCTATTCCGAGCTAGGACTCTCACCGTCTTTGGCGGACAGAATTGCCTCCTCTGCTTCCATTAGTGTGAGAGCAGAGAGTTCCGCGACCTTTGCCATTAGGTCCTGAACCATTGGGTCAGCAAGGTGTTTCTTTACCTCCGTCTGCTGTTCCGGCGTTGCGTTGACTAGCTCAGCGTCAATATCATCCAGTGCTTCTTTCAGGAATTGCTCTACTCCCGAGTCGAGAATCGCTCGTTCCTGGTCGGACAATGATTGCCTAAACAGTTCCATCTTTTGGAGATGGCCTAGGGCAGTCTCTCGATCGGGTTCGCTGAGTTCCTGTAGAGCCTCACGGAACCAGTTTAGACGCGGAGTGGTGTGTGGTTGGTGAAAGGCCGAATCCGATTGTGTTTCTTGAAGTTCAGGAATACTTGCAGAGTTTTCTAGCGCTGGAGAAGGCTTCGGAGGGAGTGAGGCAGAATTCGAGGAACGCTCATTGGCCTTTAGTTTCTGGAGCTCATTCTGCAATGCGAACTTTTCTGCGCGTACAGCGACGAACGCTTCTCGGTAGGTAGCTGCAACTTCAGAGTAGGCCTCCCGCACATCTCGTTTGTACTGATATTGGCTGAAAGCAAAGCCAAGAACGGTGAGCGCCCACAGGCCCGGGACCATGATCCGATACATCTGAGATTCTTTTGAATGACTGTTCTCACTCATCGAATGATCCTTCTTAGAGATTGCTCGAATCTTTCCTGGGCCAATAACAATTGAGCGTTACGCTGTTGTTTGCAGGGCGTTATCGCTATTTCATAGGCATCGCTGATCCGTTTCAAGTTGATTTCAAGATTGATTCGAGCCTGTGTGATGTCCTTGATGAGCCAGAGAGCGCAGACCGCAAGGCATTTATCAACGACCGGTCCGTATAGGAGGCAGTGTGTATTGCATACTTTCCAGATGCCTACGGCGATGGCTCCCTCCCGTTTGAAGTCTTCCCGGGCTAGTTCAAGGGCTGTATCTCGATCGATTGCTGGCTCCTGCTGGCACAATCTGAACTCGTGAGCGATCCTTGCCAGTTCTTGCCTCCAAATTCGATGCTCGTTTGTTTCTACGAACGAGCCCTCGACTTGAATCCCTGCGACAACGAGTGTCAGGGCGAGAACTCTTGGAAGGGTATTCTTGGCTTTCGATGAGATCTGTTTGGTTGTCATTTCAATACTGTTATTTCGTTCCATTCTCTGAAGATTCTTGTGAGGGCAATGCCCCTTTAGAAGTCGCCGAACTGTTAGTTGCATCAGGCGTGCCAAGACGAGTTTGAAAGGAGAAGTAATGTAATGCCGTATTAAGTAAGACACTTGTTTGCAATGAGTTGCGTGCGGTAGTGCATATGGTTCGTTAGCCGGGTGGGCGGTGGATGGGGTCCGTTGAGCGTTCCCCGCCCTCGCTACGAGCGTTCTATGAGCGTGCTACTAGCTTCCGAAATTTGGGTCTGTGGGCGATGGGCCTCGATCTGGGTATGTGTCGCCGCTATGCGGCAGTCTGTGCAGACCGATTAGGATTCGATTTTTTGTGTTCCCAAATCAGAAAGTATCTTTCTTGATGTACGCTAAAGGCTACTGGAACCTGGACGACTAGAGCTCCACTGGCCGGAAGGAACCACACTCATTCAGTCTCAAGATGTAGATAGCTTTCTCCTTGGCTCAGTCGTTGAACCCGTGCGAGTCGAATCTGGTTGGAGCATTCGCATTTTATCTGCTAGTGGTCCCCATATCTTTTTCCGGTTGAGGCCCTAGGAACGCTCGGAGGAGGTCTCGTGAATGTTTATCAATGATCTTCGATTCCAAGAAATCTTTTGAGCCGTGAGTTCTGAGTCTTGGTCGCAAGCTGTTTAGGTCTGCCTCGGCTCGACACAGTGTCTATCGAAAACTTGTTTCTTCTCGAAGGTGGAACTCGATGAGCTCCTTAAATAGAAGGTGTTGGGTAGGGGACCTGCCCGGGGAAGAATTTTCCCGCGAGTGTTCTGAGTCGGAGCTAGGACTATGTGCCCAGCTTCTGAGTCCAGGTGCTGATGGGGTGTCTGGCTAGGCGCGCGTTGAAGAAGCGTTCGTCTTCTGAAATGTCTTTGCCTACCCAGTCGGGAAGCGGAACGGGGGCGGATTCATTTTCAATCTCGACTTCGGCGAGTGTGAGTCCGCTGTTCTCACCGGTGAACTCATCGATTTCCCAAAGGTGGCCTTTGTAGTGAACTTCGTGTCGGACTTTGGAAATAAGCGCTTCGTCGCAGAAGTTATCGATGATTTCCTGAGCTTCGTCCACGGGGATCTCATACTCGAATTCGCTGCGAGTGATTCCCTCTCGAGGACCCTTCAGGGTGAGGAAGCCTTTGGAACCCATGATTCGAACTCGGGCTGATCCTGGAGCGCTCAGGCCAATGTAGCCTTGAGTGCAAGGGAGACTACTTTGGATAGCGGTCTTCCAAGTGTCATTGCGGACCAGAAATTTTCTCTCGATCTCGATTCCCATGGTGAGTTGGTTGGGGATTCTCGACTTCGGAATGGGCTCTGCAAAGACCTAAATTGTAACAATTGCTGCTTGGTTAGATTCGAGTGAAAGGACAGGGCCTGGGAGTTCTATCAATTGGGGTCGCTAAGCGGATCGGGAGTCCAGATGAGTTGGTCCTGTGGAGTCCGAGCGTTACCCTCTTCACTGACGACCTCTTGAGTCTTTAGATTCTCGACGTGACCATCGGCGAAGGCGATGTTGCCGGAGCGATTGTGTCGGGCTGCAAAGCGGGAGGCAAAGATGTTGGGCTGACCGTTGTAGCGAGTTTGCTCGGGATGTGCTGGCACTTCACCTGGTGCACCGCCCTCGAGCATCAGAGCCGTTTGTGAGGGTTGTTGGATGGCGACTAGTTTGACGATCTTTCCATTGCGAACGAGTTTGGAGTTCACTGCGAGAGTAAACAGAGGGGCGTCGAATTTGTCGCTCTCAAATTTTGCGCTCGGGCAGTGGAAAAGGGACGATTTGGTGTAGAATTCGTTTTGCTGCGTCTCAAGCCACTGAGTGGCGTAGGTGTCGAGGGGGCGAATCCCAATCGTATTTGGAATGGCAAGAGGCCAAGCTGCCTGGCTTTGGGGGTGGAACGCGTCCGTCCAATCGTCGCCTGCGCGCAGTTTCTCGTCGGGCAATTGGTCCTCGTTGTCGAGGGTGTAGAGCACCATTCCGGTGCCCCATTGCCGGAGGTTGTTGAGGCAGGAGATTCGCTTGGCGTTTTCTTTGGCTTTTCCGAGAGCGGGGAGGAGAAGCCCAGCAAGGATCGCGATGATGGCAATCACGACGAGCAGCTCGATCAATGTAAACGCACGCTTCCGCCTCATGGGTTTCCTTTGGCACTGGGAAGTATAGCAAGCGCGGTGTCCGGCGCAACGGATTCTCTTAGCCGCCCCAGATTGAGGGCGGCTTGCTAGCGCTTGGGAGTCCGACTGGGAGGGGTGGGGAACTGCGCTACTCTGCGTTAATACTCGGGGTTTCCTTGTGCCAAGGTGTTGCCTGTTCAAATGCGTGGGCCGCCTGGAGGAGTGGGGCTTCGCCAAAGGGCTTGCCAAGGAGTTGAAGCCCGATGGGCAGGCGAGGGGCCTCTGTGAATCCGCACGGCACGCTGATGCCGCACATCCCGGTGAGGTTTGCCGAGATGGTGAAGATGTCGAGCAGGTACATCTGTAGTGGATCTGCGATCTTCTCTCCAATCAAGAATGCGGGTGTCGGTGTTGTTGGAGTGAGTAGCAGGTCGACTTCGTTAAACGCCTTTAGAAAGTCTTCTCTAATCAAAGTGCGCACCTTTTGGGCTCGCAGGTAGTAGGCGTCATAGTATCCGGAGCTCAGGGCGTAGGTGCCGAGAATTACGCGTCGCTTCACTTCGGGGCCGAATCCTTTGCCGCGGGTGCGGGAGTTGAGTGTGAATGGATCGTCACCCTCTACACGATTGCCGTAGCGAATGCCTTCGAAGCGTGCGAGGTTGGCACTCGCCTCCGCTGTGGCGATCAAGTAGTAGGCAGCGACGGCGTATTCTGAGTGGGGAAGCGAGACCTCTTTGATTTCGGCTCCTAGCTCCCGATAGGTTTGAATCCCGGCCTCAACAGCGGCTTTGACAGCTGGGTCCAATCCGTCGATGAAATACTCTTTAGGTAGGCCGATCTTAAGACCCTTGATATCCTGCTTGAGGTTGGCGGTGAAGTCCGGCACGGGTTCGGGAACACTCGTTGAATCGCGTGAATCGTGGCCCGCGATGGTGTTCATAAGAATGGCGGCGTCTTCGACCGTCTTGGTCACGGGCCCGATTTGATCCAGTGAGGATGCGAAAGCCACCAAACCATAGCGAGAAACGCGGCCGTAGCTCGGTTTCAGCCCGACGCAACCACAGAAGGCTGCGGGTTGTCGGATGGATCCTCCGGTGTCTGATCCGAGTGCTGCAATACATTGGTCGGAGCGAACAGCCACGGCTGAACCCCCAGATGAGCCGCCCGGAGTGCGAGACAGATCCCAGGGATTCTTCGCTGGACCGAAGGCTGAGTTCTCTGTCGAGCTGCCCATGGCGAATTCGTCGAGGTTTAGTCGGCCCAGCAGAATGGCTCCCGCGCTCTTGAGTTTCTTGGCGACCGTTCCGTCGTAGGGCGAGACAAAATTCTCGAGCAGCTTGGAAGCGCACGTCAGCGGGGCGTCCTTTACGGCCATGTTGTCTTTGAGGGCGAGGGGAACTCCGAGTAGAGCTTGTCCGTCCGTTTGGCCATTGGTGAGTTTCTTATCCGCCTCGGCCGCCGCTGCAAGAGCACCTTCTGCATCGGTACTAAGAAAAGCATTGTGAGCTCCATCGACTCGTTCGATTTGGTCGAGGCAGGCCTTCGTGAGTGCGGTCGAGGTTGTTTCGCCCTTTCGCAGTTGGTCGATTGCGGCGCTGAGAGTGAGTTCGTTAAGCATGGGTTTACCGGGCTCGTATTTGAGGCTATTCCACAATCTTGGGAACGAGGAAGAGGTTGTTGGCCTGCGCTGGAGCGTTTCGGAGGGCCTCCTCGGTTGAGATTGATTCCCCGACTTCATCGGCGCGTGTGACGTTGGTCAGGGGAACGGGGTGTGCTGTGGGACTTACGCCGTCCACCTCGAGCTCTTCCAGCTTCTCAACGTACTGAAGAACGTCCGCGAGCTGAGAGCCGAACTCTGCTTGTTCCGCTTCGGTCAATTCAATCCGGGCGAGTTTGGCGGTGTAACTGATATCAAAGTCTCCGTCTGCCATGCGGCAAGCTTGTCCAAGCGACGATGGCAACTCAAGACGAATGTGCATCGGAGCTTTCTTGCAAGGCTGATTCATCGTGTTGCCGGCACCCCTGGGCAATACTTTTCCGTCGGTTTGAAGCTTTTCAACGACAGTCTCAGTGAGCTGCGGCTTGGGATTTCCGCTTTTCATTGGCATCTCGTGTCGTATGCTGGTTCGCTCGAAATGGAAGAACGCCAGACAAAGCCCAGTAAGGAACGGGTCGTTTCCCAGCGGAATCCAGTGAATCGCGTGATCAGCTCTACGGATGCGCGCCTGAAGATTTACATGCTTCCGAATCTGATGACGGCGGGGAACTTGTTTTGTGGGTTTGTGGCTCTCACCACAATTGTGCAAGCGGATCCCGCTCGGGCGGATTTCACCGCGATGATCTATCGGGCCTTGTTTTTCATCCTCTTGGCCTGCTTATTCGATCTGCTTGATGGGCGTGTCGCTCGCATGGGGGGACTAGAAAGCCCGTTTGGTCGGGAGTTCGACTCTCTGGCAGATATCGTTTCCTTTGGAGTCGCCCCAGCCTTTTTGGTTCATCGTATTGTCCTTCGAGACGTTTTCCTAAATCACCAAGAGATTGGGTTTTTCATTGCTTCTATCTACTTGGTCTGTGGGGCCTTGCGGCTGGCTCGATTCAATTGTCTAGCGGCTGAGCCAGACGGCGATTCTACGAAGGAGTTTCTAGGTTTCCCGATCCCTGCCGCAGCTGGATTGGTGGCTTCGCTCACCTTGTTCATTCTGTGGATTGATGAAAAGGGCTTCTCGACGGGATACTGGCGCTACGTCCTTCCTGTGATCATGCTCTTCCTTTCGATCATGATGATCAGTGAGGTCCGGTATCCTTCTTTCAAGAGCGTTGGGTTTCGAACTCGGAGCACCTTCCTGAAGAGTGCGATTGCGGTGATCTTGATCGGTCTGATCTTCGTGCTTCAGAACAAGATCCTGCCGGTGATCCTACCGGCTCTCTTCACAGCCTACCTAGTCTATGGGTTCATTCGGCTTAGATTGCCGAAGCGAACGCGTCGGGAGATTGAGGATGATGAATTCGATCTCGATGTGTCTTCGGATTCCCGAAATTGACCGGTCTTAGCGACCGTATTGCCGGAGGTATTTTAGGGCCACGGCGAGGTCTTTCGGAAGCGGCGATTCGATCTCGATTCTGTCGCCACTGACGGGATGCTCAAAAGCGGTCTTGGATAAGTGGATGGCAGCGCGGTCGATCAAGGGCTTTTCAACTTCGGTTCGTTTGCCGCGGTACTTACGCTTCAATTGCGATAGCATCAGAATGTCCCCTCCGTAGAGCGCATCTCCCATAACAGGATGATCAGCAGCTTGAAGGTGCACTCGAACTTGATGCGGACGAAGTGTTTGGGTTTCGCATTCGACGAGTTGACCGAATCGAAAACGCTCTTTGATTCTCACCGCGGTGAGAGACTGTTTCCCCTTTGTTCGGTTGATTCGCATCATCCAGCGTCGTGTGGGGTGAGGCGCTAATTTCAGGTCGACGACGAACTCATCGTCAGGAGAGTTTCCGTGGCTGAGTACGGTGAACTGAAAATCGACTTGGCGAGAACCGATGAGGTTGCGCATGGCTGTGAAAACATCTTTGTCGGTCGCGAAGAGCACAACACCAGAGGCTTCGAAATCTACGGTGTAGAGGAGATCCAAAAAGGTATACCCACGCTCGCGATTCCAGGCGGCTCCCTGTTTGATATCTCGTTGGAGAATCTTTGTGAGGACAGGGTCATCTGCGCGCTGTTTTTCGGGAGAAACCAGAAGGTGGGAAGGTTTCTCGAGTGCCAAAAGTCCGTTTCCCTCGAAGAGCACTGGCAATTTCCAGAATGCCCTTTTTTCGGGAGCCGAGATTTTGATGATCTTTTGATCAGCCATGAGCGCAGGTGCGAATAGGTTCGTTCCGAAAAAGAGCGAAGGGAAACAACCTTTCGGCGTTTCCCTTCGCAGAGTATTCTTTAAAGGCTTTTGCCTTAGTTGGCCGTTGCTCCGTCACTCGAGCCCGAATCATCGTCTGCTGCCGTGGCAAAATTCATCGTGGCTTGGCCCTGGGCGAGCCATTCCGAGAAGGCTTCTGAGCGTCTTCTTTGTCGAAGCGTGTCAGTGAAGTCTGGAAGCTCCTTCTTAACATCCTCGTCCCAAACTTCGACGAAGCTGTTGACGTAGAGGATCATTGCGCCGTCCCGCGTCGAGGAGACTTGGCTGGCTTCTCCGATCTCTAGACCGAAGGCCAGGTTCTTCAAGCTGCTAATGTCGGCGCGGCGGTCCCCTGTAAATGTTTGAGTGCTCATTGAGAAGAGCGGCATTTGGACTCGCTCGTGGCCGGCCTCATCGCAAATGGCATCAAAGGTCTTACCTTCCGCCATTTGGCTCGTGAGCGTTTCGTGAAAGCTATCTGCCGCTTCGCGGGCTGCTTCGAGGGATTTTTGCTGATAGAAGTCGACGGTCACACGACCCCGCACCTCATCCAAAGGAGGGACGGCGCTGGGAATGATGCTGTTCAGCGAAACGATGTAGATGCCGTCTGGCGCAGCGAAAGGTGTGGTGAATGGCTCTTCTTCGCTCAACTGGAAAGCTTGGCGAGTCAACTGATACTGGACTCCCAAGTTGGGAACGAGCTGGTTCTCGGTGAACTCCTCGGAGACTTCGGCAGTGAATCCCTTGGCCGTTGCCAGCTCGGCGAGGCTTTCAGCCTTCATGGGCTCGATATCGAAGAGCTCCTTAGCAAACTCAAGTGCCTTTTCCTTTGCGATGGTCAGGCCGGCTTTTTCCAGTTCCTCTTGCTTGATCTTCTCAAGGGCTGCTTCCTCGCTGAGAACGACTCCGTTTTCGGTGAAGGAGTTGGTCCCCTTCTCATTGTAGATGAGTTTAGCCATTTCGGTAATGTTGGTCACCGAAGAGAGTTTGGTCTCAGCTTCAGCCAGGTAATTGGTTGAGGCGAACTTGACGTAATTGATCTTGCGCTTCACGGGGGTTCGGTAGAGCGCCATTCGGTTCGTGTAGAACGTCTCCAAACCTTCGAGGTTTTGTCCCAAGTTGGCGTAGTTGGTCGAGGAGAAGAAGACGACCTGAGTGTTGGCTTGTAGGCTGTCTTCTCGGTAGAGAGCTTCTGCTTCTCTAGGGCTGACGAGTTCTCCGGTCATGCCGGCGAGAGGAGAGAGCTGGCTCACTGCAATTTGATTGCGCGCGAAGCGTTGGAAGTCTTCCTCGCCCATTCGTCGTTGAGCCAAGCCATTGGTCATCATGTTGTCGTAGAGCTCTTTTCGGAATTCGTTCGTCGTCTGGTCTTTGAACGCATTCACGATCCATCGAGCGACGGCTTCGTCCGAAACCTGGATGCCGTGTTGTTTGGCTTTCTCGAGCAGAAGGAGTCGGTTGGGTGTTTCTTGCTCTGGATCGAAACCAAAACGGGCCGTATCGGTTTGATCTGGCCACTGACCGGTTGCCATCAGGAATTGGAGCATGACTTCCTGGTAGGCGCTCACGAACTCCTTACGGGGAATCGGGCGACCGTCAATGGAACCCATGACGTCAGAGCCGCCGGACCTGCCGAAGTTGTCGTATTGAACGGTTGGGGTGAAGAAAATTACAAATGAGACCACCACGACTGCGATGATCAGAATGAATAACCACTGTTGGTGCTTACGAATATGAGCGAACATGTCAACTGGCCAAAAAGCTAAACTTGAGCGCGGCACCCTAACGGTCTGGGCCTATGGCCGTCAAATTCAAAAAATAGGGGAAAATTGCTCGATTTTGGCGTGATTAGTGTCGCCTCGTGGTGGGGAATCGAGGTCGGGTTATTGCGAGCTCGTCGAAAATACACTTCGGTCCATCGATCTGCGCGAAATGGGTGGGTTCAGCTTTCAGCCGGATCGCCCTCACGGCCCGTGCCTGAGCGCTTCCAATCCCTTGATTCCCCAAAAGGAAGCGAGCTAGAGGGCTTCGGCGAGGATGCGGGTCAAGGCGCCTTCGCCCAGGGAGTAGGGATTCCCCTTCATGCTGCTTGCCTTCTGGCTTTTTTTGACGATTTCAGGGAAATCTTGCTGCTGAATCCCGAATGCTGAGAGCCGTTGAACGGCGAAAGACTCCACGATCCTAGCGGTCCAGCTGATCGCTTCGTCGGCCGCGGCACGGCTGTCTCCGGTGAGGAGAGGACCGAGCTCATTGAATCGATTGAGGGTGGGGTCGTCTTGGCCTTGTTGGACTGCGACAGCAAAGTTCTGCTTGAGAACCGCTGGCAGGAGCCGAGCGCAGATGGCCCCGTGGGGGGCTCCAAACATGCCTCCCATGGGCCCAGCAAATCCGTGGACGGCACCGAGTCCCGCGTTTGCGAGAGCTAGGCCGCTGTTGAGGGCCGCAAAGGCGAGCGAATCTCGAGCCTCTGGATTGTCGAGATCCGCGGCAAGCTGCTCCAGTGCCCTCGCTGCCTGAGGAATTGCCGATCGGCACAGGGCGTCGGTAAACGGATTGGCTCGCGATGACAGGAAGGGTTCGATCAGCTGGGTCAAGGCATCGATCCCCGCGTTTGCCGTCGCTTCTCGGGGAAGGCTGTGGGTCAATTCTGAATCAACGATGGCTACGTCGGGGAGCATGTCCCGTGAGCGTAGACTGACCTTGACCCGGTGTTCGGGTGAGGCGAGGACGGCGTTCTTTGTGACCTCGGCTCCGGTTCCTGCGGTTGTTGGGATCGCGATGAAAGGAAAGGGCGCTTTTGGCATCGAAAGCCCGCGGCCAATCACTTCGAGGTAGTCCATCGGATCCCCGGGATTGGCAGCCAAAGCAGCGATCGCCTTGCCAGCGTCCACGGCGCTGCCACCGCCAAGGCCGATGACAGACTGACATTGCTGGTCCTGCATGACGGCGCAGGCCCTCTCAACGTCGGCGACCTGCGGTTCGCCGTCCACGGTAATCGAAACTGGCTCCACGGCAAGCGCCCCAAGGTGAGAGAGTAGGGCGGGCAGATGTCGCTGAGACTTTCCGGTTACGATCAGCGTTCGGGCTCCCAGAAGGTCTTCGAGGGAAGCGATCGTCGCTATTTTCCCTCGTCCGAAAATGATCCGATCTGCAGTGGCAAATTCAAAGGGACCCATGGGAGGATTCTTCAGGCTGGGAAGGGGGAACGCGACTGTTCACCAGCCCCCATCCTCGGGGGAAACATTGGTCAACTTGATGCTGCTCCTCGGCTCGGCCATCATCGGGGCGACCGTGTCCCGCCACGTTTGATAGTGTTGCGTCTCTTTGTGCTTGGCTGGAGCTTCCTCATCCCAATAGGCCTCGACGAGAATGAAGCGGCTTGGATCGTCCTTTTGTTGGACGACGTCGAACCGTGCGATTCCAGCTTCCTGTCGGCTTTTTGTCGCGTTCTCGACAGTGGCCGCCTTGAAGGCGTCGATGGAATCCTCTCTGACGTGGACGTAGACGTGGACAACAAGCAATGACATGGGGCGCGAGATGGAGTTAGTCGGTTTTGGGGTAAGAGCCAAGGATCTTGATCAGGCCACTTTGGGCCTCGAGTGCTTTGAGGGCTTTCTTAACAGCGCTGTCGTCCATATGTCCGTCGACATCGAGAAAGAAATAATACTCCCAGGCTTTCCGCTTGCTCGGACGTGACTCGATCTTCGTCATGTTGAGCTTGTATTTCTGGAAGGGTGCGAGGGCTCGGTGGAGGGCTCCTACCTCATGATTGATCCGAAACATGACACTTGTGCGGTCTTTTCCGGTCGATGGACTGCATTGAGTTCCGAGAACGAGAAACCGAGTGACGTTGGCAGCATTATCCTGGATGTCAGATTCGAGAATTCTCAGATCGTACTGCTCAGCGGCGAGCGAACTCGCGATTGCTGCGGCTGTCTTGTCAGACGCCGCCAGCTCAGCGGCACGAGTTGTTGAAGAGGTTTCGATAATCTCTGCTCGCGGGTGATGTGTCTGTACCCACTGACGGCATTGGCCGAGTGCTTGGGGATGGGAGTAGAGCTTTTTGATGCGAGATTTTGCGCTGCGACTGACGAGGCAGTGTTGAATGGGCATGACGATTTGGGCCACAATCTTCAGATTGCTGTCGACGAACATGTCCAAGGTGTTGCTCACCACCCCCTCGGTTGAATTTTCTACGGGCACGACACCATAGTCTGCCCGTCCTTTACCCACTTCCAAGAAGACATCAGCGATCGTTTTCTGGGCTGCGTATTCGAGGCTGTTTCCGAAGCGGCGAATGGCTGCCTGGTGGGTGAAGGTTGCTTTCGGTCCCAGGAAAGCGATCGACATTGTTTTCTCTAGAGAAAGTGCGCATGACATGATTTCCCGGTAGATCGCGTGAAGAGAGTGATCCGGCACAGGGCCTTCGTTGAGTCTGCTTACCTTCTCCAAGACAGCTCGCTCTCGGTGGGGGGCATAGATGCTCCCTCCGGCGGCGACCTTAGCGTGGCCGATGGCAAGAACGTGCTGGGTTCGTTCGTTCAGGAGTTCGACGATTTTGGAATCGATCGAGTCGATGGCCTGGCGGTGAACTTGAAGATCGGCTTCGCTATTCTTCTTTTTGGCTTTCTTCGGCATCGTTGGCTGCTTCAGCTTGGCTTTCGGAGGAGTCAGGATTTTGAGTCTCGGATTCGGAATCTGGCGTCTCAGGGCTCGATTCGGGTTCTGCAGCCCCTTCGGCAGCTGCCTCTTGGAGAGGCGCATCCGCATCCTCTGGTGCGGTTTCAAGCCCAGGATCGACCGTTTGTAGAGCCTCAGGTCGTTCTACTTCGATTCGACGAAGTTCAGGTGCGGCAGGAAGATCGTCCAAGGACTTAAGTCCGAAGTACTCCAGGAAGGTTTCGGTTGTACCGTAAGTCATCGGGCGTCCCACGACCTCGGCCCGACCTCGCTGTTCGATGAGACCCCGCTCCAGTAGAGTTTGTACCACACCGTCTACGGAAACCCCACGAATTTGCTCGGCTTCTGCTCGTGTGAGTGGCTGGCGGTAGGCCACGATGGCAAGGGTCTCGAGGGCAGGTTGTGAGAGCTTGGGGGGGCGTGGCTTTTGTCCAACCAGCGTTCGCACCCAGGGGGCGTAGTCGGTGTGGGTGACGAACTGCCAGGATCCAGCTACGCAGACCAGTCGGTAACTGCGGTTAGCCTGTTCATGCTGTTCTGCGAGTTTCTCAAGCTCTTCCTCGATCTTCTTGGCGCTGGGTTTAACCAAGGGCTTGTGCTCGCGAATCGCCTCGTATTGCTCGGCTGCAGTGCGGCAGAGATCCCGCAGTTCGGCTGCCGTCATGGGTTTTTGGGCGGCGAAGAGCAGTGACTCAATGGCTAGATGTAACTCCATAGGAAAACTTAGGCGTACTCCATTTCAGATTCCGAGTCTGCGGGGTCAAGCTCCTCGTCAGGGTCCTCAGGGTCCTCAGGGTCGTCACGATGTTCCAGTTCGATTTCCCCGAAGGCTTCAGACTGCACGGCTTGGATGACGTGAAGTCGAATCAACTCCAACATGGCAAGGAAGGTGCAAACGACCTCTTGCCGGGATTCTACTTTGGCGAAGAGTTCTGTGAATCGCACTTTCTTACCGGTGATGACCGTGTCTCGGATGAGCTGGATCTTTTCACTTACGGTGAATTGATCGGCGTGAATATTTCGAGTGCTTGCTTCCTTCTCCTGAATCCGGTCCAGGATTTTGTTTACGGCCTTGAGCAGGTCAAAGACGGTGACTTGCGGGCTCTTGTCTTCCCATTCAAGAGGCGGAAGTTCGGGCTTGCCAGGATTTCGGGGATAGATGGAGTCTTGGGCTGTTTCGATGTGTTGGAGCTGTCCAGCCGCGTCTTTGAATTTCTTGTATTCAACGAGTTGGCGAATCAGCTCCCAGCGCGGATCATCCTCCTCGGTTTCTTCCTGCGACTCGTCCTGCTTCTCCTTGGGCAGGAGCTCGCGGCTCTTGATATGCATCAAGGTTGCCGCCATGACGACGAATTCTCCCGCGACGTTGAGATCCAGCTCTCGCATGAGTTCGATGTATTCGATGAACTCGACGGCGAGTTGGGTGAGGTTCACCTGATAGATATCCACCTCTTGCTTGCGAACAAGGTAAAGGAGGAGGTCCAGGGGGCCCTCGTAAACGTCGAACTGTACTTTATATTCAGCCATCCATCCCCAGCCGGCAGAATACATGGGCTGGTTCCGGAATCCTATTCACGGAAGCCCAGGTTTGGCAATGAATGAGTCTGGGGAGAGATCGGGGCTCGGTCTCCTCAATGGGGGGCGAGCTGGATGATGATCTGGTCTACTTTCTGGGGCAATCAGGGCAGCGATCGGACCTGGTAGAATTCAATCTGCTCGGTGGCTGTGTTGTCGAAAACGCTGGTTTCTTCGCTATCTGCTGTGATGGGATCGCCCACTGGGGTCCAGTCGCCAGAGTTCAGATCCAGTCGCGAATAGAGCTGGTATTCAGCTCCCGGAACGCTCACAAATCTGACGGTGGAGCCGTTTGGAGTGAGTGAAACTGAGAGCACTTCGAAAGGTTCGACCGTCGGTTTCGCCGGAACCGGAATCGAGTTTGGATCGTTCGGATTGGAGTTGAGGGCAGCTTCCTCGGTGTTGGTGAACCCATCCTCGTCAGGGTCGGCATCCGGGGCAGCAGAGGCTTGGGTGAAGGGTGAGAAATGTTGTCGCTGGTAGGCGTCATCGAGCCCGTCAAAGTTGAAGTCTTCCACTTTAGGTAGAATCTCTAGGTAGCCCGGGGCATAGGCGACTTCCAATCCCTTGCGGATGACGAGGCTGCGAAGTCCCGGAGGCGCGTCTTCAGCTACGTTGACCAGAGCGAACACATGAACCAGGTTGGGGAAAAGATCTGCCCGCGTCTCCGAGGGAGTAATGGTGATTCCGGGGCCGGTGATGCTCAGCGCGGCACCTTCGGCGGGAATTCGGGCTCCGTAGACCCCGACAACATAGTTCTCATCACCGGGTCTAAGGGCGACGCCCCCGCGAAGGAGGGTGAAGAAGAAGCCATTGGTTGTCGGTCCTCGAATCCCAGAGATCACGAACGGAACGTCGCCTGCCTCCACTTCGATGTCCTGCTCTGTGGTTTGATTGGCGTTGATGGTAATGGGGATGTTGGTCGTCGGAAGAAAACTTGTGTCCACGAGCTCCCGACTACCGAGAGGGATATCGATGGGAGTCACAATCCAATCGTTGGACGAGTCTGGTTGTAGGGGAAGCACTCGTAGCTGGTAGGTGCCGGGCGGGATGCCTCCGATGGTATAATGTCCATCAGGGCCCATTCCGGATTGTAGCCGCGAGATGCCGCCGGTGACGATCGCTCCAGTTTCGTCCTCGAGAACGAGGGATGCTCCGTAGACGGGAATGCCGTCTTTGGTGATCTGCCCTTCAAGCGTGCCCAAGTCTCCTCTGATATCATCGGTGCCGTAGATCTCACTGACCCACGCGACGTCATCGGGGCTTAGGCCGACGCCCGTATTGACGCCCGTACCACCGCTATCGAAAATCATCGTTGATGCTCCAATGGTCGAGTGGGACAGCCCCAGCAGATGGCCAACCTCATGCACGGCGACTCCCTCCACATGCTGCCGCTTGTCGTCCTTGGCGTTGTAGTCCGTAAACCATTGCTGCTCGACGCCGTTGAAAACAATGTCTGACTCGGCGATGACTGGAAGATCTGTGAATCCTGAGATGAACGCGACGCCGAGTCGTCCGCTAATGTCTGCCGTCTCGCCGTTGACTAGAGTGCTGGACTTTGCCCAGTAAACCACATTGGTGGTGTCTTGGGTGTTGATGTCGACCAAATGTTCCACCAGGCCAACTTCCTCGAATTTGATTGTCGATTGCGGAACGGCTTCCCATTGACCGAAAGCGGCCCGGACATTGTCCAGCTCAGCTTCTCGATTTTCCGGGGAGAAAGCGTCAGCCTGAAGGTAATAGCGAATCGCTTTTGATGAGCGATTCACAGAATTTGCCGGTGCAAAGGGACTCGGATTGGTTAGGAACCAGCGTTGGGGAACGCCTATTTGGTTCAAGCGAGCCACGTAGGCGTGCAGCGAGCTGATGCCGACGATAAGCGTGAGTCCGAGAGCGAGAGAGCGATACTTCATGATTTGTGGCGAGTGACCTGGCTCTTGAGGCGGTCGATCGTGAGCGGGAGCTGAGTAGGAAAACGGTAGCCTTTGGGACCGTTCGGGGTTGGGGGTTCGCCACCATGGAATCGGCTACGCGCGTATTTGATGCTGTTGGTGGCGTCTGGTTGAATGAGAAACTTTCCCTGAACCATTCCTTTGGTAACGCCCTCGCCGCGACTGTTGAGGACCATAAAGACGACAACCTCTTCACCGAGCTTGTAACTCACCTCTCCGTCGGCCGTCGACCATTGATTGCCCAGGATTCCCCCGCTATGGACCAGCGTCAGTGGACCCGTTCTTTCTGGTCCTTTCCAATACTCCCGGACGTCTAACTGAATCTTGGTGTAGATCCGGCCCTGCTCATCCCGCTGAACACTTTTGCCGACCACATCGGCGTGCACCACCAGATCTGACTCGGTCGTCAGTCGATCGATCGAGATAGGAATCAAGGGGCCGGCCGAAAGGGTGCTCCAAGTGCAAAACGCGATGAGCCTGAACAATCTTGCGGTAAAGGGCATCATTAAATCGTTAGTTTCCAGTCGCGAAAGCGTAGCATAGAATCGTTTCTTTCTCAAAAGGTTTGGAGGATTTAAGTTGGAACCTTGGGATGGCGTTCGCGTGATTTCATGAGGAAAGGACGGTGAAAACGCGGGTGGGTTTGAAAATGATAGGAAGAATACTGACTCAGGCGAATCTGGCACTCGGGCTTGTATTGCTTGGAGTTGGGTGCGGGCAGGATGAGGAGCGACGCCCTCCCACGAGGGCATCGAGGCCTAGTAATGGGGAAAGGCCTGGGAGTCAAATCAGGACGGATGCAGGGCGGAGTCTGATCATCTCAGAGTTCATGGCCGTCAACGACTCTTCCTTGCGAGACGATCAAGGTGAATTCTCCGACTGGATCGAAGTTCAGAACTATGGAAGTGCTCCGATTGATCTAAGCGGGTGGTCGTTGACCGATGATCCTGAGGACATTGGTAAATGGCGATTCCGCTCTGGAAGCCTCGCGCCAGGCGAATCGCTCGTCGTGTTTGCTTCGGGGCGGGGAGAAGACTCTGGAATAGAACGCCACACGAGTTTTCGTTTGAGTGCGCAGGGAGAGTATCTCGCTTTGGCTTCGCCGGAAGGAAATCTCGTTCACCAGTTTTCGCCTCGCTATCCCAGGCAACGACGTGACTTGAGTTACGGCATCTCATCTGAGTGGCGCGAGGGGCAGAACGCTCGCGATTTTGAGGGATTCTTCGGTCGGGCAACTCCCGGGGGACCCAATTCGGAGCTGTTGATCGGACAAGTGGAGCCGGTCGAGTTCAGTCATTCTGGTGGTGTGATCCAGAGTTCTTTGGAACTTTCCCTGGGAACCAAGACTTTGGACGCGGTGATTTATTTTACGACGGATGGGCGCTTCCCAGACCCGGATCGTGGGCGCCGCTATGAAGGCCCGATTGAAATTCACTCTGATACGGTGGTTCGGGCGCGAGGCTACAAGCCGAGGCATCAATCGAGCCCGGTTGCCGTTCAGTCTTTTCTCGTTGTCCAGGAATCTCGGAGTCCACGCCGGCCCTTGCAATCGTCCGACCTCGGAATCCCGATTGTGTCGCTGTCTCTTGATCTAGAAGAAACTCCGGAGCTAGCGAATGGTCTTAGATCGACTTCCTTGCTTGCCGAGGAACGTCCTGTCTCGCTGGAATGGCTGGGTCAGAATGGAGACGTTTGGCAGGTCGGTTGCGGAATCCGTCTTCGTAAACCAAAGGGTGAAGAATCCTCTGAGAAGCCCGCTCTGCGATTGTATTTTCGGGATCAACATGGGCCCGCTCAGCTCAAGCGATCCGTTTTTGGGCAGGGTAGTGCCAGTCGTTTCGATCGATTGGAGTTGCTACCTTTAGATGGGCGTCGCTTAGGCTATGGGGTTTGGGATCGGCTCTGTCATGACCTTGCAGGTGCGCTCCGTCAACCCCATCTCAGAGGACGCTTCTGCCACGTGTTTCTCAATAGTGACTACCTCGGTGTCTATGAGCTCAGGGAACGGATTGATCTTGATTTTGCAAAGTCGTATTTCGGTGGGAAGAAATCGGATATTAATCTAGTGGAGAGTCGCTACGAATCCGGTGCCGAAATCGAGAACCGCTGGTTTGAGGTCGTGGAAGGAAAGGGGCAGGACTGGATGCGTTGGGTTGCAGGGCTCCATGCTTCCTCATCTGGGACGGCCTCGGGTCTAACCCCGGATGTAGGACCTTTGGTGGAGGTAGAGAATTTTGTCGCCTTCTATATCTTAAGTTGGTTTCGAGAGGGGAGGCCTTTGTCAAGCCAGGTCGATTGGGTTGCCGTTCGAAATCGGGACAAGGCCGACGGATACCGGTTTCTTCTGGAGACAGATCTCGGGGCCGGACAAGCTCGAGAGACGGAATCCATTCCGCGCAGTGAATTGGCGGTTTTTTGGGATGTCTTATTTCGCGAAGAGCCGTCAAGGGTGAGACCTCTGGTGAAGCGAATGTTTGCTCCTGGGGGTGCTCTCGGTCTTGATGAATTGAATGCTCAGGCAGAGCGAAGCTTCGCTCCGCTTTTGGCCGCCATGAATGCGGATCACGCCCGCTGGGATCGGTCTGGAGTTGAGCCCCCGGATTCTGCCAAGCAGACCTTGCTCAAGCGGGTCTTGGAACGAAGGCAGCAGGTGCTCGGCGAGCTCAAAAAGTTGGGGCTCGTGGGCGAGTAACCAAGCCTACTTATTCGGCTGGGTTCGGTGCCCAGTCACCCTCAATAGTTGCCTCTGCCTTCCTGAGGGGAGGTGTGCGAGCTCAAGGCATCAGGCCTCCGAATACTTCAAGAACCGAGCAGCGAGGATGTTGGTGACCAAGGCGAAACCAGCGAGAACCGCGATCTCAGTTTGAACATCTCCAAGTTCTCCCCCGAAGCTAATTAACTTATGAAGGGCATCCATCGCCCAAGCAGAGGGAAAAAGATGGCCGATCCATTGCATCGTGTCATTCGTCACTTCGAGAGGCCACCAGCATCCGCCGAGCGCTCCCATCAGCATACTCAGCGTCACGCAGATGCCGACCGTCTTATCAGCATTCGATGTGACGGAGCCAATAAACACGCCCAGAGACGCGACTAGCCACGCGAAGACTCCGAGCACAAGAAGCGTTGCGGGAATCTCGCGGGCGATGCTGACACCGAAGAGAAATCGTCCGATAGCGATAAAGAAAAGGATCAGAATGCATCCGAGCAAGAAACGTCCGGTGATTTTTCCGATGACGATTTGAGCGCGTGTGACCGGGAGTGCAGCGAGTCGGCGCAAGACACCCGTTTGTCGCTCCGACGCCACGCTGGTCCCTCCAAAGATCAGGAGGTTCATCATGAGGAACATGATCAGATTGCCAGGTAAAGACTGTTGGAAGCCAGACGGGACTGGGTTCCGCCCCGCATAGCTGGCTTCGAGTCGGACGGGATCGTCTTCCTGGAGGATGGGTTCCAAGGATGACTCCGTCAGGGCCTCGTTCGATTCATTCTGCGTGGCCCACTCGACGAGGTGAGCGTTGATAGCGAGGGTTGCTTGGAAGAGGCGCATCTCGATCATGGCGGCCGACTCTTCGCCGGAGCCCTCGACTTTAATGTATTCCAGTTTGACACTTTCTCGGTCCTGAATTCGTTGCGTGAAATCTGCGGGAATCACGATGCGACGATCCGCTTCGTCTGAGGTCTCGTCTTCGATGATGCGCAGACCTTGAGTATCGAGCTCAGTGATGAGCGTGCGGCCCATGAAGCCTTGGTCCTGATTATCGATGGCGACGCTGGGTTTTGGATTGGAGGGAGCTCTCTTTGGTCCGGCACTAGGAATGCCGGTGAAATAAATGAAGCCAAGCGGGGCGAGAAAGAGCCATACGTAGCCGCTTTTGTCCTTGAGAAAAAGGCGCAGATCGTTGAAAGCGATTTCCAGGATACGCTTCATACTTTCCCTCCTCGCTCGAGATTGCGATTAATCCAATAGGTGCCGATCCAGAGGAACACAGCCCCGGCGGCGAGCATCTTCGCTGCTTCGAAGGTCCAGACCGCTGTGCCGCGATCGAACTGCAGAGCATGGATGCTTTGAATGAACCAGTAGTTTGGCATCCAAGGGCTGATAAATTCTTGGATGAATGTCGGCATGGTTCGGACTTCGAAGAAGCCGCCTCCGAGGAAGGCGAGGGCTAGAATGACGATACTTGTGAAGGTCTCCGCTCGCTTCTCAGTTTTGAACCAGCCGACCAAGAATGCCAAGAACCCGGCGGCGCAGAGACTGTAGGAGATGACCAAGAGGGCAACCGGGACGGGAGTTTTCCACTGGATTTGAAAAATCAATCCACCGCCCACGAACCAGATCAAGCCCCCGATAATGCCGTTGACCACGGCGAGAAGCGATTTGGAGGCAACGATTGGGAAAAGTTGGCTGCGTACGGTTTTCATCCGTGCCAGGGTCTTATTGTTTAACTCCTTGTAGAGATCGCGGATCGCCCCATCGGCAAGGTAGAGAAGAAAGACGCTGGAAAGCATGGGGAGAAGCAGCGCGAAAAGATTGAAAGGGTCTTTGGATTCGTCCACCTCCTGTTTCTTGGATTGCTCGGAGAAGGTGATCAAGGGAGGCGTCAGGTAGTCTTCCGCCCGCTTGAATTTTGTGCCGATCTTTATCATGACCGCCGCCAATCCGAGCATGTCCGGAAATCCATCTTTCTCGACGATCTCGATGATCTCGGGAATGTCTTCTCCCAGATTGCGAGAAACGATGTTCAATCCTTCAACGACCACGCCAAGAAATTCCTCGGCGATGGCGGGATAGAACCTCTGAGCAGGGTTCTTGATCAGCAGCAGCGGAGGGATGTCCCCGCTCTCGAGGTAGGTTTCGGTGAAGGCCTCGGGAATGATGAAGACGGCGCTGATCTCGTTTTCTTTAATTTGGGTGAGTGCCTCGTCTCGGGTTAGATGGCTGGCTTCGAAAAAGTCATTGGACTGATTCTGGCTGAAGGTACTCTTAAGAAATCCTCCCAGGACATTGTCGTCTTCATCGACGATGGCGAGCCTGATCTTGCCGAGCCCACTACCCGAACTGGAACCCCCGAAAGCGATTCCAATCACGGCGGTGATGATAACGGGAAGGGCCAGATTGATAAGGTAGGGCCAAGGATTCCTTCTGGCCCGCCAAAGGTCTTTGAGTAGCAGGGTCCCGATCATCCTATTCCCTGAGTTCGCGGCCGGTTAGCTGAATGAATACGTCGTTCAGTGAAGGCTTCTTAAAGGTGACGTTCTCCGTTTTGATGGGAATGTCGAGAAGGTCCTTGAGACACTCCGACGGATGTCGGTCTTTCAGACTGGCCACGGTGAGCTGATGATCGGCTTTTTGAATCACCTGGAAAGCACTTGCGAATTGAGGCCATTCATTCGGGTTAGCCTGGGCGAAAGGTCCTTCGAGCACAAAGATGAGATCGCCACCGAGTCGGTTTTGTAGTTCTTGTAGCGTGCCCTCAGCGAGGACCTTTCCTTGATCGATGATTCCGATCCGGTCACAGAGAGTTTCGGCCTCTTCCAAGTAGTGTGTGGTGTAGAGGATAGAGGTTCCATCCTTCTTGAGGCTGTCAATAAATTCGAGAATCTTGAGTCGTGCTTGAGGGTCGATCCCCACCGTGGGCTCATCGAGAACCAGTAGTTTGGGGCGATGCATCAGCGCACAACCGATGTTCACCCGTCTCATCATTCCGCCTGAGAAAGATTTCACGGGATCTTTGGCGCGGTCCGTGAGCGCGAGTGTTTCCAAGAGCTCCTGCGAGCGCGTCTTGGCGTCGGCGGCCGAGAGGCCTGCCAGTTTGCCCCAGAAAACCAAGTTCTCTCTCGCGCTTAATTCTTGGTAGAGAGCGATTTCTTGGGGAACGACACCCATTTGCTTCTGGGCTGAGATGGGATCAGACCAGAAATCCTTTCCCAAGACTTGAACCTGTCCGCTGTCGGGACGGACCAGGCCTGACATCATGGAGATGGTTGTGGTTTTGCCCGCTCCGTTTGGGCCTAGGAGGCCGTATAATTCTCCCTCCTGAACTTCGAAACCGACCCCGTCAACGGCGTGTATGTCGCCAAATCTCTTTTGGAGGTCTCTGATCTTTAGTACGGACATAGACACTTTGATTGAGTAGCTGCAAGCGTAGCGGTCTGGACGTATTTCGTCTACCGGGATTGATTTGTTTCACTTTTCTAGCAATTTTTGCGGGGTTCGGATTGGGTTCTTTCCTGGCCCACGGCTTGCCAAGTGTCCGAGCGGGCAGTAAGTTCGGGACTTTACCAGCGGGCCGTTTCGTTGGTCTGGTTTTTGTTGTAGCCGCCGTTTTGCCGCCGATATGCGACGCGTTGAGTGTATGATTGATCGATTGAAAGCTGTCCGGATTCTCCTGCTTGTCAGCCTGTTTTTCTGTGTTCTGGATTCATTGAATGGGCAACCTTTGAGGGAGGGGCTTGCCTTTGAAGCGCCGAAGACAGACCTCGAGGCGATCTCTCAGGGAAAAGCTCTGGCCGAGTATTACTGTGCAATGTGCCACCAGTATACCCCTCCCAGCCTGCTCGACCGAAAGACTTGGATGACGCAGACGCTCCCCCGCATGAAGATCCGGATGGGGATGGCTCCTGAGTATCTTAACGTCCACCCAGAGGCAGATGCCATTAAGGCGACCGGTCGAATCCCCGCTCCCGTGATGAGTGAGGCCGAATTCAAATTGATCGTACGCTTCTACAGTTCGCAATCTCCCGAGCAAGCCCTTCCGCAAGAACCGCGGGCACCGATTCAGGCGGGGCTGAAACATTTCACGGTCGATCGGCGTTCCTATCGGCGCGAAAATCCCTCCGTTACTCTCCTCAAGTATGACCCCGCATTGAAACGCATCATTGTGGGGCATGATGAACAGAAAGTGATCGAATTGTTATCGGGTGGCCTAGAGAGAAGGGAGTCCATTCGCACCGACAATACCCCAACCGGCTTCGAGCAATTGAAGGGGTATGCTTTTGTTACAGCGATCGGTTCCTTCCTCCCGTCAGATATCCCGAAGGGTGAACTCACGCTTTATTCCCAAGGTGATAGCTACTATTCGAAAGAACGCAACTTGCTCGAGAAACTCCAGCGTCCAACGGAAACGAAACTGGCCGACTTTAACGGTGATGGGCGGCAGGACTTTGTCATTGCAAGTTTTGGCAATCACGATGGGGGACTGAGTTGGTATGAGAATGTGGGCGGTGGGAAGTTGGTTGAGCACAAGATTTTCTCTCAGCCTGGAGCCTTGCGGCCTGAGGTTGGGGACTACAACAACGACGGTCATCCTGACATCGCCGTCTTGGTCGCGCAGAACTGGGAGATGTTCTTCATCTTCACGAATGATGGCACGGGGCAGTTCACCGGTGACGTGGCTTTTCAGCGGCATCCCCTCTTTGGGCATTCATCCTTCGATATGGTCGATTTCAATGGGGATGGTCTCATTGATATTCTCACGACGAACGGTGACAACGGTGAGTATCCGTCACCACTAAAGGCTTACCACGGTGTTCGAGTTTACATCAACCAGGGGGCTAACCGATTTGAAGAATCTTACTTCTTTCCCTTGAACGGCGCGTTCCAAGCCTTAGGGCGTGATTTCGATCAAGATGGAGATATCGACATTGCTGCCACGTCCTTCTTCCCTGACTATCGAAGCGCACCGATGGAGAGTTTTGTTTATCTTGAAAACTTGGGCGATCTCGCTTTCACGCCATCGACCTTCCGCCAGTGCATGGCCGGCCGTTGGTTGAAGATGGATGCTGGAGACATTGACCAGGATGGCGACCTCGATATTCTTTTGGGTTCCTATATACACGGCCCCAGTGATGTGCCTCCTGGTCTGATGCGTGCTTGGGAAGCGAAGGGGCCATCCTTGCTCGTCTTGCGGAATCAGTTGAAGTCTCCGAAGTGAGTCGGATGTCTCCGGGACTAGGAGGAGGATCGAGACGCTAGGGTGAGTCATGAGTCGAAAACAAAAAGGAAAGTCTGATCGCAGAAGCTCATCCGACAAGAGAGGTGGGCAGCGGAGATCAGTAACTGGGCCTTCCTCCGCACCTCGGGGGCGTTACACCATTTGGATCTATCGCCTACTTCTTGCTTTGGTCGCTCCGATTCTGCTTTTGGTCGGCCTTGAGTTTGGTTTGCGAATGTCGGGATACGGTTTTTCCACCGACTTCTTTATCGCTTCCGAAGATGGGAAAGCCTGGGTGGAGAATCCGAAGTTTGCCTGGCAATTCTATTCTCCGAGTAGCCGCCTCAAGCCGCATCCCTTTCGATTGAGTCAGGCGAAATCCGAAGATTCGATTCGCATTTTTGTGCTTGGCGGTTCTGCTGCCCTCGGGACGCCTGAGTCAGCCTATGGGTTCGTCCGGATTCTGGAGCGGATGTTGGAACTCTCTTTTCCGGACCAAACCTTTGAAGTGATCAATGCAGCGATGCCGGGCATCAATTCGCATTTGGTGCGATCAATAGCGCGGGACTGCGCCCGGCGTGAACCTGATTTGTTCCTGGTTTATATGGGGAACAATGAGCTCGTGGGTTTGCATGCACCCGGACCGGATTCGCAGGGCTTGACTGATAAGTTGCCCATTCTGCGGTTGATTCAAGCGGTGCGATCCAGCCGGACGGGACAGCTCTTGGGGCCTTTGACCCAGGCGCTCGCACCGAAGCAGCCTGAAGGGGAACAAGACATGGCATTCTTTCGTGAACATCGATTGTCCAGCAGAGACCCGGGACGGCGCGCGGTGTATCGAAATCTGTATGTCAATCTCTACGACATCCTGAATGCTGCTCGGAGTGCTGGGGCCAAAACAGTGGTTTCGACTGTGGCCGTAAATTTGAGGGAATGTCCCCCATTGGGTTCCTTGCACGACCCGAAAATGGACAAGACGAAACGAGCCGAATGGGATTCCCAGTTCGCTCTTGGCATTAGCCACCAAGACGGAGGGGACTACGAAGCGGCGCTTTTGGCTTTTGAGGCAGCTTGGAGGCTCGACCACGGCTATGCTGAATTGGCATACCGATTAGCGCAGTGTCATGAAGCGCTTGGGAATGTGGATCAGGCGAGTGGATATTATTACATGGCTCGAGATTTAGACGCTTTGCCGTTCCGGGCCGACAGCGGCGTCATTCAGGCGATTCGAGAAGTGACGCAACAGTTCGCCAGTGATGGTGTGCGCTTGTTGAAGGCCGATCAGCTCCTCACTGAGGACTTGGATACTGCTGTAGCCCTTCCGGGGTTAGAAACCTTTTACGAGCATGTTCATTTTCGTTTTGCAGGTGACTACCGATTGGCATCCCTCTTTTTCCGCGAAGTTCAAACGTCCTTGCAGGAAAAACTTGGACTGGAGGAGGGCGCTCTCAAGGAGCCTCCATCGTTAGACGAGTGCGCTCTCGCTTTGGCCTACAATCGTGTGAATGAAGGTTTGCTCGAATCTTCGATTATGGACTTAACCAGCCACGCCCCGTTTCTGGATCAGATTGGCCACGAACAGCGCAAAGAAGAGCAGCAGGCGCGTTTGAGGGAGCGATACGGGAATCTGAATACCGAAGATGTTGCGGAAGCGTTTCGGATCTACCAAGAAGCAAAGGAGACGTATCCCAACGATTGGAATTTGCCATACTTACTCGCTCGACTTCACTTCACATTTCACAACTTCGAAGCTGCGCGGGATAATCTAGCGCTCGCCACAAAGCTGATGCCTCATGTTTTGGAAGTCCAGTTGGGTTACACCAGAGCCCTGATCGAAACGAAACAGTTCGACGACGCCTTTCGCGAAATCAAGAGGATGCAGGAATCCCATCCTGGATCACCGGAAGTTGAGGCGGCGTTGAGTACGGCGAAGGCGCGACAAGCTGCAGGACGTTAGAAGCTCATGCCATTGAATGCACCATTGAGAGAGGCGATTAGTAGTCGGTTTGCGAATGCGAATGAGTTGATGGCATCGTCGCATGACGAACCAAGATCTGGGGGCGGATGTTTCCGCGTTTCTTTTTCCGCTCTTTGGGAGAGGGAGTCGCCATTTTTGATGCCACGTCTCTGTTCCTTCTTGGGCATGATTATGGTTTTCTTATTCGCTGGTCCGCTGCACGCCGCAGAGTGGGAAACCAAGTCTGGATATCGCTTAGCCACCTTGGACGTTCGCGAATCCGAGCGCATTGGCTTCACCCAGATGAAGCCCGCCACCACGGGAATCAATTTCACGAACGTCCTATCGCGATCGCGCTACATGACCAACCAGATCTATTTGAATGGATCTGGCGTGACTGCTGGAGATGTGGATGGGGACGGAAAGGTGGATGTCTTCTTTGCGGGATTGGACGGCAAGAATCGCTTGTTTCGAAACTTGGGTAACTGGCGCTTTGAGGATGTGACCGACCAAGCAGGAGTTGGGGCTCCCGGAGTGGCCTCATCTGGTTGTGCCTTTGCCGATATTGATGGAGATCGTGACTTAGATCTGTTGGTGAATTCTGTCGGTCAGGGAACTCATTTGTTTACGAATGACGGCAGAGGAAAGTTCATCTGGCAGACCCGTCGCCGAGCGCCAAATGCGGGGAAGGGGGGAATGTCCATGGCTTTGGCGGATGTCGATGGAGACGGTGATCTAGATCTGTATCTAACGAACTATCGAACCTGGACTTATCGGGATCGACCGCGTCCAAAGATCAAAGGCAATGTGATCAACGGAAAGCCAACGGTGGTGAGCTTTGATGGTCGCCCCACGACAGAGCCTGATCTGGTGGGGCGGTTCTCGCTGACGGAGCAGCATAAGATTATTGAGAACGGTGAACTCGATGCCTTCTTCTTGAATGATGGAAAAGGCCGGTTTAAACAGGTGACCTTCAATGGGGGAACCTTTCTTACCGAAGGGGGAGCGGTGTGGCAGGAGCAGCCGTTTGACTGGGGATTGAGTGTGATGTTCCGCGACATGAATGGAGACCGGGCGCCGGACCTTTATGTCTGCAATGATTTCAGTGCTCCAGATCGAGTTTGGATTAATGACGGTAAGGGGAAGTTTCGCTTCATGCCGGCCCTGTCTTTGCGGAATACGAGCCGGTTCTCGATGGGGATTGATTTCGCGGATCTTGATCGGGACGGTCACGATGATTTCGTCGTGATGGATATGTTGAGTCGCAGTCATGAGCGGCGCATGCTTCAGATGGGGGATCCACCTCTGTCCCGCGAGATCGGCGATGATCTAAACCGGCGTCCCCAATTCTCTCGTAACACGATGTATCGGAATCGAGGTGATGGGACATATGCTGAAGTGGGTTATTGGGCTGGAACCCATGCAGCTGAGTGGGCTTGGACGCCTGCTTTTGTGGATGTGGACTTGGATGGCTTTGAAGATCTTTTGGTGACCAATGGCCATGAACGTGATGCGCTGGATGCGGATGTTCGCCAACAGATCGAACGTGAGATTCAGAATCCCAGGCTCTCGCGCAATGACATCCTGCTGCTGAGTAGTATGTATGCAAGACTTGCTACGCCGAATGTAGCCTTTCGGAATAAAGGAGACTTTTCGTTTGAAGACGTGAGTGAGGCATGGGGTTTTGACACCCCGGAAGTTTCCCACGGGATGGCCTTAGCGGATCTTGATGGGGATGGCGATCAGGATGTCTTGGTCAACAACCTGAACGGACTTGCAGGTGTCTTCAAAAATGAGGGGGCTGCTCCGCGCGTGGCAGTCAGGCTTCGGGGGGTAGCCCCGAACACTGTGGGGGTAGGTGCTAAGATCCGGTTCATCGGGCAACCTCAGAATCAAAGCCAAGAGATTGTCGTCGGAGGGCGCTATCTTTCGAGTGATGATTCGTTGCGGGCGTTTGCCTGTGACGCGACGGAGGAGAATGCCGTGATTGAAGTCACCTGGCGTTCAGGTGCGGTATCTCGCATAGAAGGTGTCAGGGCGAATCGAATCTACGAGATAGATGAAGCGGGCGCTCAAGCATCCTCCGGGCAGTCCCAGCCAAAGAGCCCATCAGCGCCGCTGTTTGAAGATCAAACAAAGCTATTGAATCATCTTCATCGGGAAACGGCATTCGACGATTTCTTCCGACAACGGACGCTGGCTCGTGGTTTGAGCGAACTGGGTCCTGGTGTCGCTTGGGCAGATTTGGATGCCGATGGGTATGAAGATTTGCTGATAGGCAGTGGGCGAGGCGGGCAGATGGCGGTGCTGACGAATCTGGAAGGGAAGCGTTTCAAGTCGCTGTCTTCTGGTCGACTGAACCCGGTTCAGATTCGGGATCAAACTGGCATCGTGAGCTGGCGCACGGAGTCTGCAGGGGTTCGAATCGCTAGCGGGTGGTCGAACTATGAAGATGGCAGTGTTTCTGGCGTGGGTGTTTCCATTGCAAACTTCGATCAGAAGGCAAAGCCCGCAACGTTGCCAGCAACGAAGAGCAGCGCCGGGCCCTTGGCTCTTTGTGATTTTGATGGTGATGGCGATTTGGATTTGTTCGTCGGTGGACGGATGATTCCCGGACAGTATCCCAAGGCAGCGAGCTCGCAGTTATGGATCAACGAGGAGGGTGAACTGAAGCCAAGCCCTCTGAATAGCTCCCTGTTCAAGGATCTTGGATTGGTGAGTGGAGCGGTTTGGACAGACTTGGATGCGGATGGTTTTGCTGAGTTGGTGCTTGCCACTGATTGGGGAAGCATTCGGGTGTTCACGAATAAGAAGGGTGAACTTTCTGACGGAACGACGTCGCGCGGGCTGGCGGATGCGACTGGATGGTGGAACGGCGTTACGAGTGGCGATTTCAATGGTGACGGCCGGATGGATCTTATCGCTTCAAACTGGGGGCACAATCACGCCTACCAACCCATTGGAGCTGAGAATCTAGAGTGGTTTTCTGGGCAGCCTACCCCAGGTGGTCCTACGTTGGTTGTAGAAGGATACACTGACGCGACGCATGATGAACCTGTGCCTCTTAGAGGCTTATCTCTGTTTGCAGCGTCTTTACCTGGGGCTCGGGAGAAGTACCGAACGTATCAGCAGTTTTCCAAAGCTTCGGTCGAGTCCATGCTTGGGGCCCGAATGGGAGCCTTTGAATCCCACAAGGTCGCTACGTTCAGTCATACGCTTTTCTTGAATCGAGAATCGGGCTTTGAGCCGGTGCCGTTGCCGTGGTCCAGTCAATTAGCCCCCGCTTTCGCGGTGGCTGTGGCCGATGTTGATTTGGATGGGAATGAGGATGTGTTCCTGAGCCAGAATTTCTTCTACGTTCGTCCAGAGATGAGCCGTTTGGATGCTGGGCGGGGATTGTTGATGCGAGGAGATGGACGTGGTGGTTTTGAACCCGTGGATGGCTCGGAAAGTGGCATCAATGTCTATGGTGAGCAGCGAGGAGCTGCCTTTGGTGACTATGACCGTGATGGACGGGTAGACTTGGTCGTGACCCAGAATGGAGCCAAGACTCGTTTGTTCAGAAACCAGGGTTCGTCTCGTGGACTCCGTCTGCACGTGACGGCTGGGAGCGATAATCTTACCGGTGTCGGTGTGGTGATTCAGGTGGGCGAAGAAGGGCAATGGGGTGCTGCGAGAGAGATTCATGGAGGCTCGGGTTACTGGTCACAAGACAGTCCTGTTCAGATCGTTCCTTCCGCAGTGAAGAAGATTCGAGCGCGTTGGCCGGGTGGACGCACGACCGTTGCCACAATCCCGGAAGGTGCCGAGGAAATTTGGCTCGCTCCGGAGGGTGTGACGAAGTCCATGCCTTGAATCGATTCGATTGAACGCGAGAACCACTTATGAAGCTTAGTTGCCGTCTTGAGGTGTTGCCGGGGAGCAATGTCCTGGAACAATTCACGAACGCAGCAAGCTTTGGTTTTGATGGCGTTGGATTGCCCGGACGTATGCTCAATGGGTTTCACGCCGAATTAGCCGTCGCCTTGTCCGATCTACCAATTCCGCCGATGAGTCTCTCGTTGGGCTTTGAGTCATCTGTACTGCATCCGGACAGTTCGGAACGGAGACGATGCCACGATTCGCTAAGACGCTTGATGGATGTCTGTGTTGAGTTAGGAGTCTTGCGATTGAACGTCCCGCCCGTCTTAATTCAGGACAATCCTGTGAGGATCACGGAAGCAGGGACATTCACGTCCACAGAAGAGCGCCTGGACGCGATGTTCATTGAGGCGCTGGGAGAGATTGCCGAAGAGGCAAAACAGCGGGGCATGATCTTTTTGATCGAGCCGGTGAATCGTTTTGAATCGGATTACTTGAACTCGATCGAGCATGGGGCTCGCTTGTGTCGGGAGCTGGCCCATGAATCGGTGGGTATGACCGTGGATGCGTTCCACATGCAACTCGAGGAGCTCTGCCCCGAAACTGCAATCAAGCGATCCGGGGAGACCGTCCGTCATGTCCACATCGCGGAAAACACTCGGGTCGAGCCGGGACCTGGGTCGTTGGACCTGTTGGGAGTTTTCCGCGGTCTGCGATCGATCGGCTATGACGATTGGATCGAGGTGGAATGCCGAAGTCTATCTGGCCCTGCGGACCAGGTTCTACCGGCTTCGGTTGACTATGTTCGGTCTCTGTGGGCTGAGAGCGCAGCTGATTGAAGCCCCTGTATGGAGGCGGGGTGTCCTTTCAGGGTCACTCCGTGCTCGTTGCCTCGGCTGCAGACTCTTCTGGGGTCGCTTCCGGTGGATCGCTGATTGTTTGCCACTGGATATTGGAGCCTTCCTTGTAAACACCTAATCCTTGCTCCGTGGCCATTCTTTCCGCCTGGACCAGATGGAACTTTTCTTTGAATTCCAAGCCCAGGATTTCTTGGCGATTCAGGCGCGCCATTCCTTTTCCAACCACGAGCTGTGCGACGTTGGTGTTGTTGAGATAGACGAATCCCTGTCCGTATCGACTGTCATTCATCTCAAGCACGTCTACGGCAACTTCTTTGTTGAGCAGAAGTTCAGT
This sequence comes from uncultured Verrucomicrobiota bacterium, assembly GCA_964342405.1. GTDB lineage: Bacteria > Verrucomicrobiota > Verrucomicrobiia > Limisphaerales > AAA164-E04 > UBA2970. The sequence goes on from CAYFGX010000034.1 coordinate 66,109, forward strand.
GAGGTTGGTTCGGCAAAGATTTCCGAGGGGAGGGTTCTCGGGATCAAGAGTGATTTCGATTCCTGGAGATTCCATGCCGGTAACCCGGACGGCATAAACGAAGCCCTCTGGGATTTTGAGATGAAACCAATTGCCGTCGAGAACCTTGATCACTTCTCCGGTGACGCTGGCTTCAAAGCGAATGGGGCGCTCAGTCTTGTTGGAAAACGCCCAGTAGGCATCGACAGCTGGATTGAAGACTTCTTTGTTTTGATAGGCCACAAAGCCTGCGGCGGCCAATGCGAGAGCAAAGCCGAGGCCGAGTAGTTTTCTGGCGGTCTTAAAGAGGCTCATGGAGTGGATCAGTTGACAGTTTCCCACTGCCTATCGGAGGGCCGAAGGAGACTCAAGACTTTTCTGATTCTGATTGGGTTTGGTAGACGATTCCTTAGCTGGTTTTTCGGAATCGTCGAGAAAGATGCGGATCCGTTTGTTGCGTTTCGGCTTTGGTGGGGGAGGTGCTTTTGGGAGAGCTACAGGTTCTCGCGGCGGTTCTTGGACTCGCTCGCGCTTTTTGAGTGCGACAGTGATGCTCGGCCGATCATGCTCGTCGACGATGATGTCATGTCGGTCTCTCAGGATATCTGCTGCTTCAAGGCAGTTCTGAGCGTTGTCAAATCGGAAGACTTCCAGGGCGAACACTTTCTCCCACCACGAGCCTCGGCGGGTATGGCGCAGGCCGGTTGTGAATGGCATTGGAAAATCTGGGTTGTCCAGTCCTTCTAGGATGCAGCAGAAGAGCGTGAGGCGTCGCCATCGATGAGATTCAAACCAACGAATAAGACGAGGGAGATTTCTGGCGTGGCCCGTGAAGGAACCGCTTGTGAATTCGCCCGTGATGGGATCCGCAATCCGTTCGCCGAGGTAAGGAGCCCAAACTGCTGCCATCAGAATGGAAAGGATGAGCACAATGCCCATGTAGAACGCTTGGCTCAGGTCGCCCGCGACGGTCATTCCAGCACCCTGGTCTCGCATCTGTCCGAAGACGTAGATGAGGGCGCCCGTGATTAGAATTCGCAGAATGATGAGCATGTTTCTCCTTCGAGCTGAGCTTATCCTGTGGCGGGGCGTTCGCCGGTGAAGAGAATGGGCGTGTTAGTCTCGATCCCGCGAAGATTCAGGTCGAGTCGGTGTCGATTCACCGCGTAGTCTCTCGCGACATCTTCCGTGATCATCTCAGCTACGAGCAACTCCTGAAGGTATTGGTCGAAGCTGTGCATTCCCTGGTCGATCGCTGCTTCAATAATGCCGGTGAGCATTTGTAAGTTCTGCCCCCGAATGGCTTCTTCGATTCCATGATCTCGTCGCATCAGCTCGAGGCACGGGATCAGTCGGTTCTCGCGATCCGGAATCAAGCGCTGGCAAATGACGGATTTCAGATTGCGGGCGAGCAAGCCGGTGATATTGCGTTGTTCGTCACTTGGGTAGAGCTCGCAGATCCGGGCTATCGCTTGAGCTGTCGAGTCGGCATGCAGGGTCGTGAGCACGAGATGCCCAGTCTCGGAGGCTTGCATCGCGGCGTGAATACTCTGTCGATCACGAATCTCGCCCACGAAGATCACGTCCGGGTCTTGTCGCATCGCGTTGCGGATCCCACTCTCAAAGTGGTCGGTATCGATTCCCACCTCCCGTTGCTCGATCTGGCATTCCTGCGCTGTGAAGACGTACTCAATGGGGTCCTCAATGGAAATGATTCGAAGCGAGCGTGTCTCATTGATCGTTTGAATCAGAGCTCGCATGGTGGTGCTCTTCCCTTGGCCAGTGGGACCTGCGGCCACGATCAGACCTCGGGCTTCTTTCACCAGGTCAGCAAGTGATGAGGGGAGTCTCAGATCGGTAAGGTTGTATGTCTGAGCGGGAACTCTCCGGAGCGAGCAGGATTGGGCCCCTTGTTGTTTGCTGAAGTTGGCTCGGTAGCGGGTGTCATGATGTAAGAGGCTAAGGTCGAGCTCCTTCGCGGAGACAAGGGCACTAAAGACGGAAGCAGAAAAAGCCTCCTTGAGCCATTCATCCAGCAAAGAGGCGTCCAGAACCGGGCAGAGGCTGGGATCCACTTTGCGAAGCGCGCCCTCCAAACGGATGTGCGGAGCGGCGTCTGCCTGGAGATGCAGATCGGAGGCCGATTGCGTCTCGCACCAGGCAAGCAGCTGGCTCAATCTTGAGTCTGACTGGACGGTTTCCACGTCGTTCCTATCGAGGTTTGATTCAGCTCGAGTGTGGGAAGTCTGTCCCACTAGAGAATGATTAGCAAGTTTCGTGCTTTGTGGGGGAACTTGGCTTCGTTTTCATCGGCGAAGGTCTCAGAGTTCGAGTTTTTCAGGAAGCCCGTTCGAAGACTCGGCGAGATTGTTTTAGGAAGAGGCCTCGAATGGCGTAGTTCCATCCCACGGTCCACGTTTTCTTCGCGTCCTGATTCGAGCGGATGAATCGGGAGCGAAGGATCGCTGAACGGGGTTGTGGTGGATTGCGAAGAGCGTGCTTTAGGTCGGTATCTTGGACGATCTGGGTAGTCAGTTTTGCTTCCCGAAACCTTTCAAAATAGCCTGATCCCAATTCGTGATAGCCAAGGTCGATTCGTTTTTTCACTGGGAAGCTCTGGCCGGACCCTGCTTCTTCCAAAAGGCTCTTCTTGGTGACCCAATCGAGCTGTCCGATCAACTGCTCCGGGTCCCACTCCAGGGTGTCGAGTACGAGCTTCCATTGGTCGACTAGGGGTTGAAATGTTGTCTTCACCTCAGGATGAAGTGCGAGATAGATCTGCGCCTGGGTGTGATACCAGCGTTGAAGTTCGATTGCCGTCATCGAATTGCCGTCCCGCATGGGGATCTGGATCGTGAGGCTCGGGTCGTGGTTGATGCTGTGAGCAGCGGTGAGGAGCGATTTTGGGATAGGGGCATTTCTCAGGAGACCGGCCTCCGCCATCTCAACAACCAATTGGGTCATGCCTAGCTTCAGGTATTCCGAGACGTCGCAACGGTTGGCGTCCGAGCAACCGATTTGGAGACGTTGCCTCCGGTGCAAGAGATAGAGCCAGTTCGTGCGGCGCCCGATGAAGCAATCGAGAGCGGCGAGGTGGACGCCTTTCAGCAGGTTGCCTGAGTCGAAGAGAGACCTGGAGGCCATGGTGGCCCAGCGTCGGTGGGTGGCTTCCAATGCGGCCGTCTTTTCACTGAGCACGAAGGTCTTCTCGTCCAGGAGTGAGCCTGCTCCCGTAATGACGATTCGGGAGATCAAGAAACCGGACATGCCCCGTCTGATGTCACGGAATGTCATTTGGCTGATGCACCATGCGAACGGGGATAGGAGGATAAACAAGATCGGAAAGATAGTGACGTTTGCGAGCCGAGAAGCTTGGTCCTCTTTGAGTTGGGTGACTTTAGATATGACCCGTTCGTTGAGTGTCGTGAGAGACTGATATAGGACGATGATGGGACGGATGGGGATTGCGCGAGAAGCTAACGAGAGACACAAGCTGAGTCCGCCGCTGAATAAGGCAAGCAGTCCCGATGTGAAAAGAGCGATGAGAATCAAGATAAGAATCGCCAAAGTGCCGAGAAAAGTGACCGGCACCGCTGCACAAATGAGCGCTCGATAGAGCAGGAGCCAATACCAAGGTCCGATGTTGGCTTCATAATTTTCTTGCGAGCCGTAGATATGTCCATCGGCATCGCGGCAATTCTTCAGTAGGCCGCAACCCTGAAAGGCCGAGTCATTCTGGACGCGTTGACTCTGAAGAGCCTCGACGAGCCAGGCTTCCTGAGCGCGCTGATGGCAAAGCGCTTCGTAAGGGGTTTCACACTCAGAAGTTGCTCCCTCGATCAGGCCGTCCTTCTCGGCAGTTGGGAGGGATTCATAGGCAAACGCACCGCCATTCTCCATGAAGAATTGCGATTGATAGAAATCACGGTAGCCGGGGAGGCACCGACAGCGATCCGTGATGTAGCCTCGAATGAGGAGGAAGAGCGAGTGGTTACTCCGCTCGTCGGGCTGAGCAGAGTTCGAATGCAAGCCGGGACGACGAACGGCGTATTCGGTTTCTTGACCGATGCGCCGTCTTCCCGTCATGAAAGGGTGTTATTCGCCGCCTTCGGAAACAAGTGTGTCTTGAAGATACTCACTGGCTCCCTGCGAGGCGTCTTCGCGCACTTGCTTGAAGAGGCGGCTCAAGGAGTCTGTTGCGGGATGGGTGATCTCCGCCGGGGTCTCGGTTTGGATTTCGCTTATGGGGTCAGCAGTTTTCATAGCTCACTACTCCGAACTGGTAGGCCGTCGAGATTGAAAAATCTCGGGCCAACGACGTTACGACCCTCCCAGAATAGGTTGGCGGGGAGGCAACATCAAGCGTGAAGTCTCTCCTGCATTTTCTTGATAGGGGCCCGATTGATTTTGCTTGGCTTCTCACCTGAAGGCGTTTTGATCAAGGTATGAGCGAGGAATACCAAGAACGACTCTTGCGAGAGCTTCGTATGATTCGAATCTGTGCGGTCGTTGTGGCGGTGACGCTTGTTGTTGCGTTCCTGGTAGAGTTTCTAAACGTTAATCTCTAGCTGCCTCCGCAGCCCCCACCACAGCCACTGCCGCAACCGCTCCCTCCATCGGAGCTGCATCCGCTGCCTCCCCACCATGAGGAGCAGCCTCCTCCAGATCCACCTCCTCCGAACCTCTTGATGAGGTAGATCACGATCAAGAATGCAGCGACGAGCCCAAACGTGAAGAAGAGCGACGAGTCTGCCCATGTGACGTCGCTGAAGGAATTGCAGCCGGAGGCCACAACCAAAGTGAGGCCCAGACATGCGGCCGCTGTGAGGGTGGATCTTCGCACGACGATCACGTCCTTCTCGTTGATCCAGGTGAAGCGGTTCTTGGGATCGAATCGAACCTTGGCCGGTGGCCAGATGTCGGCTGGGGGAAGTGATTTGAAGTGGGCTTGATAGCTCGCGAGCGTCGCCTCGTACTGCTGGAGGTATCGTTGGATTTCCTGATTGCCTCCCTTGGTGGGTCCGTGGTGAAGGGGCATACCAAGGATATTCGGACAAAGCTCATTCCAGTATGAGTCAGAGTAGCATAGGTGAAGATGCCAGATCTGATCCACGGCCTCCGAGGGGGTGACGGCGTGATCCGCGACGACTGCCAAATACAGAAACTTGAGGTATTCCTGATATACACGCTCAGCGAAACCTAGGGACCAGCGATTGTCTCGCGCCACTCGATCGACAAAGCTGAGAGCTTCCGTTCCTGTGCCGACCCGAAAAGATTCGAGTTTATTCCAGAGTTCGTCCATGACAGATAGGCTCGGGATTCCGAGTCCGATTCGTTGGAGTGTGGGAAGCTTCCTTCTCCCATGGGAATTCCTCAAATACAAAACGGGAGCTATTTTGGATTCGCGAGCGGTTCCGGTTGCTTCGCTGGAGAATGCTCTCTAGAGTGCGCTCGATGGCAGGCGATACTGGTTTTGTCTATTTGGTTGGAGCGGGTCCGGGAGACTCGGGATTGTTGACCATGCGCGGTGGCGAGCTCTTGGGGCGCGCAGACGTGGTCGTGTACGATGCCTTGGTGAATCCTGACCTCCTCCGCTTGGCTCCTCGAGAAGCGGAATTTCTATATGGCGGCAAACGGGCCAAAGATCATGCGATCCCGCAGGCAGATCTGAACCGGCTCTTGGTTGACAAGGCAAAGGAAGGCAAGACCGTGGTTCGATTGAAAGGGGGCGATCCCTATGTTTTCGGTCGTGGCGGGGAGGAAGCGGAAGAATTGCGTGAAGCGGGTGTGCCTTTCGAGGTTGTGCCGGGTGTCACTTCGATCATTGCCGCCACGAATTACGCTGGCATCCCCATCACTCATCGAGATGTGTGCTCGGGTTTCACAGTCGTGACCGGTCACGAAGATCCAACCAAGGAAAGCTCAAGTATTGACTGGGAGGCGCTCGCCAAGATTGAGGGCACGAAAGTCATTCTGATGGGTGTCGAACGGATTGGTCGCATCATGGACAATCTGATGAAGCATGGCGTGGATGGAACTTTGCCGGTCGGCATGGTTCGTTGGGGCACGACCGGGCGACAAGAGACTCTAGTCGGAACGGTGGCCGATATCGCCGACAAAGTGGCTGCTCAAGGATTTAAAGCACCGGCCGTGACCGTGGTCGGTGATGTCGTGGATTTGAGGGATCGCTTAAACTGGTTTGAAGAGCGCCCCTTCTTTGGGAAACGCATTGTGGTGACGAGAACGCGCACGCAAGCCAGTCAGTTGTCCCGAAGGCTCTTGGAGGCGGGTGCGGATGTCCTGGAAGTGCCGACGATTAAGGTGGGTCCGCCCAAACGTCGAGAGGTTCTCATTGAAGCGATGGCTGCGCTCGGAGAATACGATTGGCTCGTCTTCACAAGTCCTAACGGTGTGACAGCGTTCTTTGATTATTTCTTCCGGGCTTTTGATGATATTCGAAGCTTGGGTAATATGCGGATTGCCGCAGTGGGGCCCGCAACGGCCGCAAAGATCGCCGATCTTCATTTGCGGGTTGATGTGGTTCCGAAGAAATACTTGGCGAGCGAGGTAGCGGCTGCGATTCAAGAGTTTGAAAGTGTTGAAAACCTCAAGATGATGCTCGCCCGGGCGGAAGTTGCGAATCCTGAATTGCCGAAGGAGCTGTTGGCTTTGGGGGCGATAGTCGATGATGTGCCGGTTTATGAGACGATCATCGAGGATCAAGATCACAATGGTGCCGCCGGCCGGATGGTCGAGGAGGGGGCAGACTGGATCACTTTCACGAGTAGTTCCACGGTTGAGCACTTCCACACGCGATTCAACCTGAATGATCTACTTGAGAAGTATCCTCAACTGAAGTTTGCCTCGATTGGGCCAGAGACAAGCAAAGCGCTGCGAGCACTGGGCCACGAACCGACTTTCGAGGCGGAGGAACACACCATCGATGGACTGGTGGATTCCCTGCTGGAGGCGGTTGCGCGTGACGACTAAGCCAAAAGTTGGGGGCTCGTGCGACTCAGCACTCGCTTCCCGGCTCCTGGTATGGCGTCGCTACTAACGTCCTGCGAGGATATCAGACAAGAGGTGTTGGAGCTCTAATTCCTGGATCTCCTGGAGCAAGGTGTAGGTCGCGGAGTCTCGATTACCCTGCATGGCGCGGCTACAGGCATCGACAAAGGCGAAAGGATCCCAGGTGCCGCTAGCGACGAGCGGCTCGGTGACGTGCTGCTGATTCTTGCTTTCCCCCAAGGATTGAACGGCGGCTGCAAGAGCTTTGAACGAGGAATGGTCTCCGACTAATCGAAACCAGTATTTGGCATTGCTACTGTCCGGTTCACGCCGATGCATGATGCCGTGGAGGAAGCTGCCATCGGATGTCTTGATATCCTGTGAAAGCGTATGAGACGCATCTAGATCGTCGTGCCATAGCAGGGCAGCAGACTTCAGTAAGTCAGCTTGCGCGTGGCTGAGAGAGTGAGTTTCGCAAAACCCTTCGACCGCGCTCTCGAGCTCTGAGGCGGAACGAAGCCCACCTCTCACCTCCGGGCCCAAATGGGGGAGGGTGTCCGTGCGGATGACATCGAGAAAGGATTTGAGAACGGAGTTTTCTGGGCTGGCTGTCATGAGCTTGATCGGGAGAGTATTCAGTGGGTATCTGCTTCCTCCGCGTCGTCGGGAGTTTCTTCGACATTTGCTTCCGTGCGGAGTTGGTCAATATAGACCTTGAGATCTTTGTTCTGGTGTTCGAGTTGGTAGTCCTCCAGGACCTTGTCTCGTACGCTTTCGAAGGGTTGGGCCTGAGCCGGGTCTATGGCCGTGACCTTGGCAATGTGGAATCCATGGTAGGATGAAAAGACGGGGCTGATTTCGTCTACCCGCATTGAGAAGGTAACAAACTCGAATTCATCCATAAGTTCGCCCCGTTTGAACCAGCCGAGATCGATTTCTTCCTCGGGTTTGTCAGAGAATTCTTTGGCTACCTGGACAAAGTCGGCCCCATCGATGATCGCCTGCCTTTTTTTGCAGCAATCCTGGAAGAGTGCTTCCTTGTCTTCGGTCTGGCGAAGGGACTTATAGATGTGCATTGCCTTCACACGCCCCTCGGTCGTGTAGAGCTCGATATTCTTCTGGTAGAACTCGCGGAGCGCTTCCTCAGGGGCCGCCTCAGCCGTTTGGCAAATCTGTTTCACGAGTTTATCCACTTTGCCGTTGAGTGAAATTTGCTCCCTCACGGCGCCCATGTTATCCGGAGTAACTCCGGTGTTGGCATAAAATTGCTCCTCGCCCCCGTAGTCCTTCTTAAGTTGGTCTAAGGCTTGGTCAATTTCTGCATCGGTGAGGTCTGGAATTGAGGTCTGGGCCTTTTGATTGAGAAGAATCCGGCCAATGACATTTTCTTTCGCTTGGGCCAAGAACTCATCGTCCCGTTCGCAGCAGCTCACTTGGCTCTTCTGCTCGTGCCATGATTTGATTTGCGAGAACTCTTGATTGATCAACTCTTGATCGACCAGTTCACCATTAACGGAAATGGGCATGAGGAGATGCTAGGCCCTTCCTGTCGGAGCGTCAAATACTCCGGTGTGGAACCGGGTTCTGGCCGCTTTTGCCAGGTGGCTTGCAGTAGTGTGTGCTCCGAGCGTTCGTATCTGGAATTCCCAAATTGACAGGGAAGATGGGGTGCGACTATAAACCCGAAGCCCGAACAAACGGGCTAAACTTAAAAAACAAAGAAGCAACCATGGCGATCGCAGTTGGTACCCGAGCCCCTGAATTCTCACTCAAATCAAAACGCGGAGATGATGTCAGCGACATTTCGTTGAGCGCAAACGTTGGCAGCAAGAACACGGTTTTGCTGTTTTTCCCGCTCGCTTTCACGGGTGTCTGCACGACAGAGCTCTGTGATGTGACTGCCGGATTAAAGCAATACGAAGATTTGAATGCCTCCGTCATTGGCATCAGCGTGGATAGCCCCTTTGCGCAAGAAGCTTGGGCTCAGAAAGAGAACATCGGGATTACGCTGGCGAGTGATCTGAACAAAAAGACGGCACAGGACTATGGCGTGCTGCTGGACGATTTGATGGGGTTTGGAGCAGTCAGCGCCCGAGCAGCATTCGTCATCGATAAAGAAGGCGTTGTTCAATATTCCGAGCAGACCGAGACCCCGAAAGATCTGCCGAATTTCGATGCGATCAAGTCGACCCTCGAAGGTCTTCAATAAGCAGACTCGCATTTCTTGATTCTCACCAAGGACCTGTTTCGGCAGGTTCTTTTTTTGTGGGCTGAGCACTTTCGCTTATCCGTGCTGCGGAGTTCTGGGGGGGGCAAAGCGACAGCTTCGCTCTCGCAGTCCAAAAGCTGGCTGCGATTTGACATTTTGTGGAGTGCGGAAGCATCGCTTCCGCTTTAAGCCGGTAGAATCTGACGGGAAATGATCCCTGTGCCTGCGTCTCGCGGTTTGCGGACGTCCCGTATGCGCAATTGAGGGGTCAGGGCGGGATGCTAATTGCATCCGATTCTTAGGAGGGGTGACGTCTATTTGCCCTTCTGGAGGTGCATCGTGCTCCGTTTTGCCTCGCGGTCTGCCTCCTTAGCCCTGAGGTCCTGCCGTTTGTCTCGCTGCTCTTTACCTTTGGCAACCCCGAGCTGTATTTTGACCTTCCCGTTCTTCCAGTAGAGTTTCAGCGGGACGATCGTGTGACCGTTGATGGATTCGAGGCCGAAAAGCTTCCGAATCTCCCGCTTGTTGAGCAGCAGTTTACGCCTCGCCTTGGGCACGTGGTTGTGGAGGTTGCCGAAATTGTATTCGTCGATGTGGGCGTTATAGAGAAAGGCTTCATCGTTCTCAATTCGGGCGAAGGCGTCCCTGATTTGACCTTTTCCTGCTCGGAGGGCTTTGACTTCCGTGCCTTTCAACACAATGCCAGCCTCGAAGGTCTCGAGAATATGATAATCGTGCCGAGCCTTGCGATTGTTGAGAATATCATTCATAGGCTCGCACTAGGTGACGACTCCGTGTGGGAGTGTCGTGGAGATTCGAATTTGGAGAGAAGACCTGCGTTTGCCTACGCGGCAGGCGTTTCCTCGGTCTCGGTGACTTCGGGTTTCTCCCAAGTGATCTTGTCTTGAATTAACTCAAGCAGGGCGATATCGGCGATTCCGAGACCAGCCGTATCTTCGATCAACGGACGGCTCGTGCCTCCACCCCCGTTGCTAAGCTGCCGGACGCGGCGCGAGATCGTATTGATCAAGACGTTGGGATTAGGGACTTTCTCCGATGCTTCTTTGACTAGTTCGCTATTCAAAATGAGTACTCCTGCGATTCGAAACGAGCAGAGAGATTAGCGATCTCGGTGCGTCTGGCAACAGCTTTTTGACAGGAAAGTTGCCTTGCCGCTCTCCTCGAGGTTCCGTAAAACGCCCGGATGTCTTCCCGCTCCGGACGATCAAACGCACATTCTAAAGCGGATTTTGACCTGACTGCCTACCTCAAACGCAGTGTCAAAATCGTTGACCAAGGCTTGGATCAACTCCTTCCGCCTGCCAAGACGAAACCGAAAACACTGCATGAGGCCATGCGATATTCGATTTTCGCCGGGGGCAAACGGCTGCGTCCGATCCTCTGCCTGGCTGCGGCTGAAGCCTGCCGAGGTGAAGTGGAACCGGCTCTTCCCTTGGCCTGTGCCGTGGAGTGCATTCACACGTACTCACTGATTCATGATGATCTTCCCGCCATGGATGACGATGATTTGCGTCGGGGCAATCCGACTAATCACAAGGTGTACGGTGAAGGAATCGCCATCTTGGCGGGGGATGCGCTCCTGACTCATGCCTTTGAGTTGGCTGCGGGCTGTGACAGCTGGCCGCGCTATTCACATCAAGACATTGTGCGAGAGCTTGCTTCGGCTTCGGGTTCTCTCCAGCTGATTGCTGGGCAGGTGGCGGATCTTGAAGGAGAGGGCGCTGGTCTTTCTCAAGCGGGCCTAAAGTATATTCACGAACGGAAAACATCGGCACTCCTCTGTTGCTCAGTGCGACTCGGTGGGATGAGCGCGAACTGTACGCCGCGTGAACTTAAAGCCCTAACCGACTTTGGTTATCATGTCGGCCTGGCCTTCCAGGTGATTGACGACATTCTTGACGTCACTCAGAGCACCGAAAAGCTCGGCAAGACGGCGGGGAAAGATCAGGCAGTCGATAAGGCAACCTATCCCAGCATCGTTGGAATGAAGCGCTCGAAAGCGATCGCCAAACAACTGACTGCTAAGGCGTTTAAAGCGCTTGAAGCCTTTCCGAAACGGCGAGCGGCTCCCTTAAACGCGCTCGCTGAATACCTTTTGAACCGTGACCATTAGGTCGGTTTAGAGGTTGGCGTAATATTGATCGACCTTATCCGAGACGTCTTTGAAGTCGATGTCGATCTCGTAAATGAGCTTGAACTGTTCGATGGCCTCGGCGGCTTTGCCGCTTTGCTCTTGGACGACGCCAAGCGAGTAGACGAGCTCTTTCTTCTCTTCGTCGAAATTCGGCTTGTCCTTGATGGCCGACTGGAGGGTTCGTTCGGCTAGATCGAGCATGCCGCGTTTGCAGAAGCAGTCGGCGAGAAGTTTCTGGGCGCGCGGCTTGTGGTGTGCGCTTCCTTGAGCCCGCTGAAGTTCTTTGATCGCTTCCGTGACTTTCCCTTGGGCCAGGTAATGCTCTCCGAGCTCGAGTCGCAGTTTGAGATCGGTAGGAAAGCGATTACTCAGGGCGAGACAATTCTCAAATTTGAAGGCTTCTTTGCGAGCTCGAATCTCTTGGTACTCTGCTTCGTAAGTGTCTGAGGCGGGGTCTAGTTCCTCGGTTTGCTGATCGAAGAGAGCCATTTTGATTTCGCCGACGATGTTGTGCAACTCGAGATCGGTTCCCGAGTCAGAGTCAGCCAATTGCTCGAACAAGGGGAGCGCCTGATCGAATCGCTTCGCTCCGTAGTAGAGATCTGCTAGTTTCCGAACGATCGTGAGGTCGTCGGGATTGGCTTCGCGCTGAGCTTGGTATTCTTCTGCCAGTCGATCGACAGAGGAATCTCCCTTGGTGCTGCGTGCCTCGTCCTCAAGACGGACGGCCTCGCCTTCATCCTTGAGGATGTCACGGTAAGATCCCGATCCGTCGGCGATTTTTTCGTAGCCCCCTTCACCTAGCGATCGTTTCGCAGTGGCGTGTTTCAAAGCTTGAATCACCTCGGGGTCGTTTCGCAAGTGGTTCGACAGGTCTTTGAGAATCTCTTCGGCGCGGCGTGGATTGCGGGCGGCGATCAGCGCTTCGGCAAGCTTGAGTGCCGTGTCTTTATCGTGTTCCAGTGCGCGGTAGGCCATTTCGAGTGACAGCACGGCGGTCTGAGGGAATTCGCAGGCCATCGCAGCTTGCGCCAGGAGCTTGTGGGCCGCCACGCTATTCGGGTCATTCGATAGAATGGGTTCGATCACTCGCAACGAATCTTCCGGGTTTGTACGAACCACGATCTGGGCTTTGGCGAGTGCGGATGAAGAACTGGCTGTTCCCAGCATCTTTTTGAGAAAGCCCCGTTTGCCATCGTGCCGCTTCACTTGCGTGGCACGTAGGACCTGGCGTGCGTCATAGCACGACGGAACCTGCTTCAGGATGTTCTCGAGCAGCGTGACCGCGTAGTCCAGATTGTTGCGATCGAAGGCTTGCTTCGCTTTGTCGTACTGCTCCCTCAATTGCGGGGGCAGGGCATTGGCCTTGGTTTCGCGCATACTGGTTAAGACGATCTTCTCCCCGGTTTCCTTAACATTTGAAACCGAGCCGAACCATTTACGTTCAAATCGTTGCATGATCAATGCTCATTTTTGCGCAAAAATACGCTTGCAGTGTTGGCTTCCTTGGACTTAGCTAATTTTTCTGCTGCGGTTATGGTGGAATTGGCAGACACGCAACCTTGAGGTGGTTGTGCTTTCGGGCGTGCAGGTTCAAGTCCTGCTAACCGCACCATCCTCCCAAAACTCACACTCCGACTGAGCCGAGTCTCGGTTTTTCTTTTGCATATCCTGTGCCAAAAGGAAGCGGATCTGCACGAGGCTACACCAATAATGAGTGTTTCTAGTGTCCCTGATACCATGCGAGTAGGGCAATGCCACTCTGCTTGGTTTTCTTAGTTGATTTCCCCAGTCTCAAAGAGAGGTCTACTAGGACTCGAATTCAACTCCCGCTACGTGGGCTTCGAAATGCATGCGCTCGTGCAGAATCCGACCGACCTCGACTCTTGTCCTCCGGATCCTGTAAGCGATGTAATGGTGCTCGACTCTGTAGAGTCGAATACCCTTTAGGGGGCATCTCGAGCTTTGCTACCGGGAAGTTTCGGATTCGCTGCGATGGCTCTCAATCCATCTTCAATGGCCCTTCGGTAAATGTGGAACTGGTCCTCACCCCGCGTCACCAGGGTATATTCGTAGATTCCTTCAAGGTCTGCTTCAGCTTGGGGAGATAGAACGTATTTTGCCAAACTGGGATGTCCCTATTTGGTTTTGTGGCGCTTTAGCACGTCCTCGGCAATTTGCTCAGCAGTTCGAGAGGCTATCTCTCCTTTGTCGAGGCTCTCAAATCCTTTTCGAACTTCAGCCTGAAGCAGCTTTCGCTTCATTTCCAAAAGGTCTTTGTAATCAGAATCGGAAGTAATAACGACTGAAGGCCTCCCGTGCTTGGTGACCGATACCGGCCCCTGTAGGGCTTGGTCGATTACCTGCCCAAAATTCTGTTTTGCTTCGTTAGCTGTAACTGACTGCATAGGTTAATCTCCCAAGTTCGACAATTAGTCTATTTCGTCTATTTTAGACGATTTATCAACTTCAATTTGTAAGGAGTTTGCGGGCGCGTTGTTGGGTGAGTTTGCCATTCCGGGCGAGGGAGACAGCCTGGCCTAGTGCAGCGCGAACGGTCTCCGCCTTCTCCTTGTTTGTCTGGCGTCCCGGTGCTTACGAAGCGTCGCTTGCCTCTAGCGTCGGTTTAAGCGCAAAACCAGTTGAGCCGTTGCTATCGGGAGCGAAAGGTTTCGCTCATGAGGCAGGCTTTGATGAGGTAGGTGAGGCCGTATTGGTTCGTTTGGACCCGGGTCAGAATGGCTTCGATTTCGAATTGGTCCGCCGCCTCCATGTGGCGACCGGTGGCATAGGTGAGAACTTGGCTGATCAGGTGGCGCGTGAACGCATCGAGACGATGCTCGGCGAGGACTTTTCGGAACTCGTCAAAGCTCGCAAAAGCTTCACCTGATGGGAGTTCGCCTGTTGGGTCGATTGCTGCCCGTTTCTCGGCTCCCTTGGTGCGGGGATAGCTCGTTCGCCAGCGACCGATCGGATCAAAGTTCTCGAGCGGAAATCCTAGGGGGTCGATACGTCGATGGCACTCGGCGCAGGTTTTGGAGTCTCGATGTTTTTTGAGGCGCTCCCGAATGCTTGTGCTTCCTTGAACGTCGGTCTCAATGGGGGGTACTTCGTCGGGTGGTGGCGGAGGTGGATTGCCTAGAAGGTTCTCTGCGACCCAGACGCCTCTCGTAACCGGTGAGGTTTCCACACCGTTGGCGCTGACAGTCAAGACGCCCGCCATACCGAGTAGGCCTCCACGCCGTTTGTTCTCACCGAGCGAGACTCGACGGAAGCCGTCTGCTAGTCGAAGGGTTTCTTTTTCTGGAAGCTCGTAGAGCTTGGCCAGTTTCTTGTCTACATAAGTGTAGCCTGAATCCAGGAAGTCGGAGACAGAGCCATTGGATTGAAGTAGGTTCCAGAAGAAGAGTTTGGCTTCCGTTCTCATTGAGGAGGGAAGATCCTCGGAGTAGTAGTCGGGAGCTTGGCGGCGAGCGGGTGGCTGGCTTCCGAGATCGCGCAATCCAAGCCAGCTGTCCAAGAAGCCTTCGACGAATCGAAGTGTATTGGGGTCATTGAGCATGCGGTCGATTTGTTGTCTCAGGATGGAATCTCTCGTCAGCGTTCCGTCCTCTGCTGCCTGATAGAGGGCTTGGTCTGGAGGGGCGGACCAGAGGGTGAAGGACAAGCGGGAGCCGAGATCGAACGGCCGCAGTCGACGTTCGTTTTCGCGGGTGATCTCGCTCAGGTAGAGAAAGGAGGGCGAACACAGAATCATCTTGATGGTGTCGAGCGCGGCCAGACGAGGTGTGAGTTCTGAAGCGAGCCCTTGACGGTAGACCTGGAGAATTCGTTGGCGGTCTTCTTTCGTCAATGGGCGACGGTAGGCGCGCTCGCCGAAGGCAAGCAGTTGTGCTTCGGCTCGGTCCTCGGCGAAACCTCCATCGCCAAAGACGGTGCTCTCCTCGACTCCGCCTTCGATCTCGTTCACGGGGCCATGGATTTTAATCTCATCGATCTTGATGTGCGGGAGTTTGCCTTTTCGCAGCAGGTCAGTCCGCCTGACGCCTTGGGGCTTATCGTGTCCAAGCTCTTTGTAGTAGCGTTTGTTGAGATTGATCACTGAGGCCCGCGATTCATAGGCTCCGTTTGGGAAGATGAAGCGGGGCGTTTGTCCTTTGTCGAGCCAGACGCGGAACTTGAGCCACCGGGCGTCGGTGTCGGGAACGATGATGGGTTCGGCCAGAACAGGCTCGATTTTCTGAGGGTAGTGAATGTGTCCTTTGCGAGCGTCACCTGGGACTATTGTGAGCAGAAAGGGTTCGGAGAAATCCATTCTTAGAATCTTGGGGTCGTAGTGTGTATCCCGGTGCATGGCTTGGGCTAGGACTTCGATATCGTAGAGGCCTGAGCTGGGAACCCCGTCGAGAAAGTCCTCAATGTGGCCGTAGCCTCCCTGGCGAGTGTCGGTGTTGGGTTGCTCGTAGAGACAGAGAGATTCGTAGTTGAAGACGGCTCGATGGGATCCAGATAGCTCTTCGTATTGGCGGAAGTTATCGGTGAAATGCCACGTCTGGGATTCGAGTTGCGGGCGATTGAGGCGGAGTTCAACGAGTCGATCGGCAGCTAAAAAGTATTGGTCGAGCAGGAAGCCCGAAGTGACGAGCGACTGCCCAATATTGTCCATGTGATGGCTCGTGTTTTCTTTAGGGAAACCGACGGTTAGTCCGAGCGTGTCCAAGCGCCGACCGAACAAGGTCTCGAGGGTGTTCTCGTATTCCCGAGTTGTGAGCCGTCGCATGACGGTCCGGCTGCCGCTGCTTTCAAAAAGACTCTTTGCGGTTGTTAGCTCATCGCGTAGGAAACGCACGACCTGCAATCGTTCTTCTTCGCTGGGCTGTTCTGCTTTTTTAGGCGGCATCTCTTTCAGCGTGAGCTGATCGATGATTTCTTTCGCGGTTAGGACATCTTCCGGAGCGGTCAGAGGGAGAACAAAGGACTCGAATTCACGCTCACCTTTCTGCGTTAGCGAGTCGTGGCATTCGAAGCAGTATTGATTCAGGAAGCGGGTTACGCCTGAATTCTCAGCCGTCAGTCGAATTGAGGGTGAGAGCGTGGCTGTGGCAATGATCGCGCAGTGAACGAGCATTACGAACGACCGAGAGCGTCGAGAGAACGAAGAGCCCAAGCTGAACATATTCGATCCTCGTGTTACGATCGGTTTCTGAGCCGTTGGAGCAGATTGCCTAGCTGAATGAGCCAGTGCTGGTGCCGAAAGAGTCGACATCGAGTCCCATGCGTTGGGCGATATCGAGGTAAAGGTTGCACAGAGGCACTTTCCCGAGTCCTTCTCGCGGCACTGTTTTGTATTGGCCGTGATCGTAACCGCCGCCAGCCAGAATGATCGGCAGGTCGGTATTCACGTGTGTGTGTGCATTGCCCATCCCGCTTCCGAATAGCACGCTCGTCGAGTCGAGGAGGGAGCCATTGCCGTCTTGCAATTCAGCCAAGCGAGTCAGGAATTTGCCGAAGTGTTCGATCTGGTATTTCTCCAAGGTGACGAGTTTGGAGATGACGTCCTCGTCGTTTCCGTGATGTGACATGCTGTGGTAGCTCCGTTCAATGCCGAGGTGTTGCGGGAGAAACGAACCACCGATCTCTAGAGTGGCAACTCGGGTGGAATCCGTGTGGAGCGCGAGGGCGATCAGCTCATACATTAAGGGCAGGTCGTGGACGGTATTCTTATTGGACGGTCTCTCGAAGGGGGCTTCTGGTTTCGGTTGTTCCGTCCAGCGTTCTCGTAGCTCGAGACGTTTTTCGACATCCCTCACCGAGGTGAAGTATTCATCTAACTTGTCACGGTCCTCGCTATTGACCCGTTTGGAAAGCCGGCTGGCATCCTCTGCAACAGAATCCAGAATGGATCCTTGGAGTCGGTTCCGGCGGAGCTGCTCGAGCTGTTGCTCTTTGGAGTCACTGATAAATAGCTTCTCGAATAATTCGGCGGGCCCGGTGATTGGAGGGATCCGCACCCCGGAACGGGTCCAAGCAATCTGGCAGCCGCCGTGAATTCCGCCCTCGGATCCTACGGTGAGGGAAGGGAACCGGGTTTGCATCCCCACTTGATCCGCAATGAACTGATCGATCGAAACGTTGCCGTTCGGCATGTCTTGAGCCTGATGGTGCAGGACTCCAGAGAGGAACGTATGAACGGCAAAATGTCCTCCCTTTAACCCGTGATCCAGACCTCGATAGATCGTCATCTGGTTCCGATTTGCGGCAAGGGGTTCAAGGAGTGGGGTGGTTTCGTAGTTGCTGCCGGTCTTTTCGGGGAAGAAATGTTTGCGCTGGAATCCGAGTAGGTTCCCAACTGCCACGAATCGGCGCGCGCCTGTCGCCGCACCTCTGGTCGACTGTAGGGCGCTGGAGCCGCCCAGGAGTTGGGTGCTCAATGAGGGGAGCCACGGCAGGGACAAAGATGCCCCCAGCGATTGGAGCACGAAACGCCGTCGAGAAAGCCGTTTGGGATTTGGCATTGAGTCATCGTGCCCCACCCAACGGCATTCTGCAACGTTTTCTGGGCGGCAAAAGGTGGGGTGAGCCTATGAACCTTGATACCATCGATCTGGGTTTCGGAAAGACGGGATCCTTTTGTAATGGAAGTGCTTGGGGAAGAGTTTAATTGAATGGCACGATGAAGAGTCAGACCTGAGTCTGACCGTCATCGTGGGCGACCTGTGAAGGAGAGGGCATCGATTTGACGCCCGACGAAATGGGGTCAGAGAAGTTGTAGGGCGAGTCCAAAGGAGGAGACGCCCGTCTCAGTGAGTTGGGTGAAATGGACAGCGGCTTTCTTTTGTTCGGTTTCCTCCGATATAGAGTCGATCCGGGTCAAGCGAAGCAAGCGCGTGATGAGAGCAAAGAAGATGCTTTCTAGTCCGCGAGTACTCGGAATGGGTATGCCAATAAGCTCCGAAGTGCCTTCGAGCTCATCTTTCGGTAGCTGAAATCCCTCGATTTTCCCGTTAAAATAGTTGGCCATGAGTTCGTGGAAGGCTTGATCGTCAAAGCACAGGGAATGCCGCAAGTACTCTGAATCCAGGTTCGTAACCGGAACCAGGGCGTCCTTGAGCTGGTGGCAGGTCTGGTTGATATCTACTGCCGCTTCGGTCGGATTCTTCGCTCTTGCTTCGTGAAGCACGATGGAGCTGAGGAATGCGAGGACCTCGCGAACCATAGGAGACTGGTCTGCCTCTGAAGGGAATACATTCTCGGTGTCTTCGAAGCAGCGTTCCGTGATTGAAACGCTTGACTTGAGAAGAAGGACAGCGGCGGAGGTGAGAAAATCCTGGGGGCTTGACGGTGGTTGTTTCGATTCCATGTTCAGTGCGAACTCAGACTGAAGGAGGAGAAGCAAAGTTGCAAAAAAAGAGTGCGTAAACCGTAGCGCTATTTTGAGAGAGGCTGCCGCTCTCGGGAGCTTGCTACCGGGCCACGAGGATCTCGAGTTGTTGCGACTCAGTTCCAGGAGCGTGCTGGCGTCCGCCGTGGGCATCGCGCTCAATAAAGGTTCGATGGAGGATGATGTCTTTCTTTTGATCCTGGTTGAGGTCAGTTAGCCAAACATACTCTCCATCGTCTGGCATGTTGACTCGAATCGAATGATTCTCCTCTGAAAACAAACTCGGACCTGCGATTCCAGCTGTCGTTGTGAGCTGCTTAGGGTGGGCGCTCATCAAGAGGTCTGATTCGCCATCTCCAGTAACATCTCCGAGTAGCATGGTCGGATTGAATGCACGAGGCCAGACCCTCTCCGTTTTCCGTCGGACATGTTTTGCCCCTCGCAGGAGAAGTCTAAGAGGCACGTAGCCCGGCTCGCGATGACTCGGGAAACCGTCGAGTGCAATTCTTCGCGAGTAGTTGGAGCGCGCATTGACCAATGGGCTCTGGTGAAAATCAAGTGTGAGGCGAATGTCATCTCCCATGAGGCCTTTGAGTTGCTTCCACAGACTGTTGGTTAGGTTGGCTTTTGGAATGGATGTGAGGAGTATTCCGTGTGTTCCGGTATGGTCCAGATCGGTGAGACGACATCCGATGTAGATGCTATCGTTCTTCTCGAGAATCACATCTGCTTTGTTCAAGAACTCGGTCTCCGCTTGGAGAGAGGGCCTTCCATAGTGAATCTGAACGCGAGATCGCTTGCGTGAAATGGATCGCCCTTCCAGGGTCATGATGACGAGATCGGTTGTTCCATCCTGATTGAGGTCCGTCATGGTTTGCAGCAGGCTGCCGGTCATGTTTCCTTCGGCGAGTGCGTGAGGCTTGTTGGTATCGATAATGGGGGGTGCAGGATAGTTGCGCGGATGGGTAGCGAATCGGCCGTCTTGAGTCTGGTGGTGAACTTCGAATTGTCCGTCGGACCAATACACCAAGTCGCTCCGCCCATCGTGGTTGAAGTCCGTTAGGTGAATCTGGCTTTCCGCCCAGGGATCATAACGATAACCATCGGAGCCGTAGATGCCTTCCAGATTGGGTTGCTCCCCAACGTAGATCGGGGGAGCGAAGGATTGATCCTGGTTTTGAGGCGCGATCCAGTAGCCTTTCAGGGTGGGGATGACGAGATCTTCTCTACCGTCCGCATTGAGATCTTTGGACATGTCGACATGTGGAATCTCGTTTGACCTGGGAGGTTTGAACATGGATGGCACGTCCAGCGGGCTGTCCGCGTCCGATGGTTCCGCGTCGACCCACACGAGTTTTCCCGAGTCGTAACCCAAGAGTCGGTCGTGATTTCCCATGCGGATGACGTCGACCATCGAGAGCGTATGCGGCAGTTCGTGCTCTTTTGACAGTCTCCACTTTGTATCCCTGTAGGAGTAGATCCTCAGTTTCGGGATCCGTTTCTCGTCAAGCTGGATCACGGCGATATCAGCGAGTTCGTTGCCGCTTAGGAATCCCGTTATGATCGATTGACGTGGCCTTGGACCCAGGGTGAGCTCAAAACGATTGAAGGAGAAGTCATTGATTGTCTCGGGAATTGGAGGCGTTTCCTGTGCTGCCAGGTCGCGATTCAGGAACAGTGTCAGGCAGAGGAACACGAAGCTAGTTCTCATGGTGACAGTCTAGGGTAATTGCCGGGAGACACTGTTAGTTGAATATTTCGATGTTTGCATCGATTCTACCAATGCGAAAAATGAGATCTATTCATATCTTGGGCGCTCTGTAGATTTGCGTTTCATCGATCTGAATGTTAGGTCTCTCAGCGGTAGCAGGTTGCTGGGATTTGTAACGTCGTCGCCTTGAGTTTGTTTCGTCCTTGTGATGGCATTTTGGGAGCTAGTTGACGTAGGGAACCTCGGACACAACTGCTTAGTGTCATCATGTTGCAAGTATTTCCTTCTGATAAAGATACATCCTTTTTACCTTCTCCAATCCGACTTAGACGGGGCAGCGGTTTCACACTGATCGAGCTCCTCGTCGTGATCGCGATCATTGCGATACTTGCTGGGATGTTGCTTCCGGCTCTGTCGAAAGCCAAGGCCAAGGCGCAGTCCATCTCTTGTTTATCGAATCTGAGGCAGTGGGGGCTGGGCTTGTCCATGTATACGACTGACTTCGACACTTTGCCGCGGGATGGAACAGATGCTCGCGGACAGTATGGGGTCGATACAGGAATGCGAGAGGGGCCAGGGAGTCCCAATGACCGTTTCGCATGGTTTAACCAGTTGCCTCAATTCATGGGAGAACAGACGCTGGCTCAGTATTCCGCGGGGGTGAATCTTGATTTCCGACAACATCTCCCGTTTCCAGGCGGCGAAGGGAAAATCTGGCATTGCCCGTCTATTCGTTCGCCTCAGAGCGATAACTTCAAGGCGGGAGGCTCCTTTGGATTCTTCAGTTATGTGATGAATTTGGATCTTAAGCTGGTGTCTTCAATTCGAAATGCCGTCCAAGGAAACAGCTATCCCTATCCCGGCATGCCTCGGGCTTCCGCCATACGCCAGCCTTCGGGCGTGGTGATGTTGGTTGATGTAGCCTTCAGCCCGACTCAGGAACTCTACACGTCTGACCCCAGTCGAAACGGGATTTTTCCTGCTTCTCGTCACAGTCGTTTCACGAAGCGGCACAGTGACGGAGGTAACATTGTCTTCGTTGATGGTCACGCCAGCGCATTCAGACACGCCTACATCACGGAAGGCTCGGATGGTCGGGAAGAGAATTTTCGAGCGGACGTCATCTGGAATCCGAATCGAGAAATCAATCGATAAATGTTCATGAAGAAACTCATTGTCTTAGGGTCCTGCCTCTTGGCGTGGACGTGTGTTGCTCAGTCGGTGGTTCCCATCGCGTCTCTCCGCGAGACGGTCGATCCAGTCTCATTCTTGCCGGGAGACACCGAGACTGTGTTCTCGGTTGAGGGCGTTGTGACGACCCATGTGAATCTCACTTCATCGAGTCATTCATTATTCTACATGCAGGATGACTCCGCAGGGATTCCTGTCTTCTGGCGCAATGGTGGTGGCGAGAACACACCTGGAGCAGGGGATCGGGTGCGGGTGACGGCGCCGCTGAGCCACTTCCGCGGCTTGCTTCAATTAGCACCTAATGCTGAAGATTCGGAGACCAGCGTTACCGTTCTGAGCATGGGTGGCGCATGGGTCGAACCGCAAGGGTTCTCCTTCGATATCCAGAGTGACCCGGCTGCGATCGAGCAGATCGAAGGGAGTTTGGTGATGGTTGAGGGCGTCACTCTCCAAACCGATGACACCACCTTTGACGGTGGTTCGAACTACACGATCGAGGATCGTTCAGGGAACACTTTCACGCTTCGGATCGACAGTCGGACGCCCTTTGAAGGACAAGAGATCTCTGACGCTCCCGTGGATATCGTTGGGGTCGTGGGACAGTTCACTTCGGACGAACCTGCTGTTGGCGGGTATCAGATTCTGCCGACCCGATTGTCGGATCTGTCGTGGTTCGCGGAAACGCCAGGTGTGAGTTCGATTTCCGAAGTGCGAGCCTCCGTTGATGAAAGCACCTTTCTACCGAGCGACACGGACACTATTTTCACGGTCGAAGGCGTCGTGACGACCCATGTGAGTCTCACCTCATCAAGTCATTCCCTTTTCTATCTCCAGGATGCGAGCGCGGGTATTGCTGTGTTCTGGCGAGATGGCGGAGTGGATAACACGCCCGCAGCGGGTGATCGAGTTCGGGTGACCGCTCCACTAGGTGACTTTCGCGGACTGTTGCAATTGACCCCGAACGCTTCGAACGCTGATACGAGTGTTGAAGTGATCAGCAGTGGCAATGCCATTCCCGACGCAGTCGCTCTGGACTTTGGGACCGCGGATGCCGCACTTGAGGTCGTGGAAGGAAGTTTGGTCGTGGCTCGTGGCGTGACTTTGAACACCGATGATTCTGTATTTTCCGGAGGAGCGAATTACACGCTCACTGACGGAGCTGGCGCTGAGTTCACCTTGCGAATCGACAGCCGCGTTCCCCTGGAAGGAGTCGCCATCCCTGACGGAACTTTCGATGTGGTTGGAGTCCTCGGTCAGTTCACGAGCAATGAGCCCGCTCTTGGGGGGTATCAAGTGTTGCCCTCGCGGGTGGAGGACATCATGGCTGCTGCTGAACCGGTTGAGGCGGTCAGTATTGCGGCGGTCCGTCAGACCGTGGATACCAGCACTTATCTCCCGTCCGACACGGATACCCTGTTCACGGTCGAGGGTGTCGTGACGACTCACGTCAGTTTGACTTCCGACAGTCATTCGCTTTTTTACATGCAAGACGAGACCGCAGGGATCCCTGTCTTCTGGCGAGATGGTGGCGTGGCCAACACACCCGCAGCCGGCGATCTGGTGCGAGTGACGGCTCCGTTGAGTCACTTTCGTGGCTTGTTACAGTTGGCGCCCAACGCTTCGAATGGCGACACAAGTGTTGTGGTTTTAAGCAGCGGAAATCCGCTCCCTGAACCTGTGAGCCTGGGCTTTGGCACTCCCGATGTGGATCTTGAAGCCTTGGAGGGAAGCCTCGTCGTAGCAGAGGGAGTGACGATCAGCACGGATGATACGACGTTTTCCGGTGGCTCTAACCTGACGCTCACCGACTCGGCTGGAGCTGAGTTCACATTGAGAATCGACAGTCGAACCTTATTTGAGGGAGAGTCGATTCCTGAGGGTTCCATTGATGTCATCGGCGTCCTGGGGCAGTTCACCAGCAATGAACCTGCCTTGGGTGGTTATCAGATTCTGCCTTCCCGATTGGCAGATTTAGGCATCGGTGGGGGAACGGCGCCAGTGGAAGCGGTCGAGATTGCTGAGCTTCGTCAGACGGTCGACTCTACAAGCTACTTGCCGACCGATACCGATACCCTCTTCACAGTCGAAGGAGTTGTGACGACCCACGTCAGCCTCACTTCCGATTCTCACTCACTCTTTTATCTGCAAGATGGCAGTGCGGGACTCGCGGTCTTTTGGCGAGATGCTGGCGTCGCAAACACTCCACCCGCAGGTGCTCTCGTTCGAGTGACAGCTCCATTGAGTCAGTTTCGAGGGCTGCTTCAATTAGCACCCAATGCTGCGAACCCGGAGACAAGTGTGACGGTGGTGTCGGCCGAAGGAGAACTTCCCGCGCCGGCAGCCCTAGATCTGGGGATGGTCGACGATGTAGCCGCGATTGAAGCGCTCGAGGGTACTTCTGTGAGCTTGAGTGGGGTTACGTTCGTAACGGAAGATGCTGAGTTCGGTAGCGGTGCCAACTATACCGTTGCGACAGAGGCTGGGCAGGAGTTCACGGTGAGAATTGATAGCCGCACTCCATTTGGCGGTACGGTCGTTCCTGAGGGAACAGTCGCTATCGTGGGCGTGCTGGGACAGTTCACGACTTCCGAACCGGCAACGGGTGGCTACCAACTTTTCCCCACTCGGATTGAGGATGTGATCACTTCGGGCACCGTAGACCCGGGACTGTCCTTGGATGGCACTCCAGCGACGATAGCGGAGTTGCGTGATCTGGTGGACCCCGAGAACCTCACCCCGGTTGATACTGACACTATTTTCGCCGTAGAGGGCGTGGTGACGACTTCGATCAATCTGACGACCGATTCTCACGTGCTGTTCTACATGCAAGAGGGCGATGCGGGGATCGCGGTCTTTTATCGTGATCTGCCCGGCGAGAATGTTCCTCAACTCGGTGACAGAGTCCGAGTGGTGGGTCCTCTAGCCCATTTCAATGGTCTCCTCGAGCTCGTGCCGAGTGCGGGCGATCCCAACACAGGAATGGCCGTCTTGGCGCAGGATCAGCCTTTGCCTGAGGCAGTGGAACTCGATCTAAGTTTGGTGAATGACCCGGCTGCGATGGATCGATTGGAAGCTAGTCTCGTCAGGATCACCGACGCAACGATCGACCGCACCGATGGCGAAACTTTCCCGGATCCATCGGGCAATCTGACGATCTTGGGCCCGAACGGAGACGAGTTTACTCTGCGGGTTGACTCACGAACGGACATTGGGGGGCAATCGATTCCCGATGGATTTGTGACCGTCACGGGGGTGGTTGGACAGTTTGACACGAGCGATCCTCGCAGCTCCGGGTATCAGATCTTGCCGGATGTCTTCAGTCGTCTTGAGACGCCGTTCAAGGCACCAACGATCGAATACTCGATTACGATTCTCAATGGACGTCGGCCGGTCGCTGCGTCCATGCATCAGTATCGAGAGTTCGCGTTGCATCCTGGCGAGACAGCGGTTATCGAGGCCACGGTCTCTGATTCTGCTGGTCGCGTGGTGGAATTGAGCGCGGTCGACAACCTACCGGACGGGGCGTCCTGGTCGATTCCAGAGACATCGGGTGAGATGCTCACAGCCCGGTTGGAATTGACGGCGACGGCGTCGCTTGAGGGGCAGTTGATTCAGCCGACCTTGAGTGCGTCAAACGATGCGGCAACTGCCGACTCCTCTTGGAACATTTATGTGCCAACTGCGGTTGAGCAGCAGGTGTTCATCGGTGAGTTCATGGCGGATCCGAGCGCGGATCCTGAATCGCCCAAATACAATCCGTTGGCGCGACATGAAGAAGACATCTTGGAAGACGCCTACAACCCCCGCAGTCACGACGAGTTCGTCGAGATCGTGAATCTATCGGGCGAAGAGGTGGAACTCGCTGGTTGGACCTTCAGCGATGCGGCGTCATTGCGGCATCAGTTCTTCACCTCCTTTGTGATCGAACCGGGTGGAGCAGGAATTATCTATGGAGGACCTGCGAACGGGCTCGTGCCTGAGTTGGAGGACATCCCGGTAACGCCGGCGAGCCAGAATGATTTTCTGGGACTCAACAATGGCGGCGGGGATGAGTTGATCCTTCGAAACGCCGATGGGAATGTGATCGACCGATTCCGATACGAGGAAGAGCAACTTTCTGAGCTAGGTTCGGTAACCCTCTTTCCGGATGCGTTCGGCGTGCTCGTTGGACAGGATTCGGTGAGCGAACAAGCCGCTACACCCGGACTGAGCTGGGACGGCGTGAATGCCTGGGGGGATGCCTCGAGTGCAAACAACTCCGTGGCTGCAAGTGTGCAGCTGGGAGATGCGGGATACCGTCTTGTTTGGCCGACGCAGTCGGGTCGGACATACTCCATCTGGGCGGCAGATTCCGTCACCAGTGAGTTCTCGATCTGGATGGTCGTGGGGCCCATCACCGATGCGGGTGAATCGTCAGTGCTGCTCGATGTATCCGGAGGGCAGCAGTTCTTCTTCATCAGCGAGCACTAGGAAGACAACCTGAGAAAGCCCCTTCAGAAGAAAATTCGATTCAACCCCTGGCAGAGCCAGGGGCTTTTTTGTTCCTTTCTTCGGCGCTTGGAGAACGAAAGCCGATTGATGCTCACTCAGTCTTTTCCCGCCAGCAGCTGCGAGAGCGAAGCTGTCGCTTTCATTAGCGCGGACGGATTCCCGCCGTAATTATCCTACAGTCTTTCACCCTTGTCTCACCACCAGGAAATCAGCACAGAACGTCTTTCCCAGATCCGATGAACCCTTTTTCAATCTCACCCGTGGAGATGGGAGTCTTGACGCGCGGTGTTTTGGTATCATGATGGTTTGATGAAACCCAGGTCAGTTCTCCGTGCTGGATTCACTTTAATTGAGCTGCTCGTTGTGATCGCGATTATCGCGATCTTGGCAGGCATGCTCTTGCCGGCACTGGGCAAAGCGAAGGAGAAGGCAAAAGGCATTAAGTGCATCAGCAACAAGCGGCAGATTGGCTTGGCGATGTTGCTCTACAAGGATGACAACGAAGAATCCCTAGTGCCTCTCGCGGTCGATGATCCCGATTTGACCAACAAGTTTGTTGAGGACAGTCGCGACGGGGGCATTCGATGGTGGCCCGACTTGTTGGAAACCTATACTCAGGACCGAAATATCAATCAGTGTCCCTCGGTGAAACCGAATGATGGGTTTGGGATTGGTCTGAATTATCATGAACTCAGTGTTTGGCGTCCGAAGGCGGGACAGGAGATCAAGTATACGACGGTGCGACAACCCGTTGCGACGGTTCACTTGGCAGATTCGGCGGTGATCTCGAATCCGTCGGAGCAGAATCCCGATCTGTGGAAGCCGACGACGGATCCCAGCAAACAGCACACAGTCTTCAGAACTGTCTTCTTTCGAACCCCGAACAATGGTTCGTACAACTCACTCCCCTCGCGCATTGTGAATCGGCATGGGGGGCGAGCTTCGATGCTTTTCGTGGATGGGCATGCGAGTTCGGAAACAGCGGGATCCGTTGGCTTTGATTTGCCACGTGGGCACCCCAATGTGATGTGGGATCGGGAGTAGACAGTATTGGGTCTGCTACTGCACTCTTGGTTCTAGCCGGAAGAATTGTCTCAAGGTCATCGAATCTCGCTCCAGGGAGATCATATCGCACCCGTTCTCCTGCCTGACGGAAGCGGAGACAGGGACCCAGACATTCTCGTCAAGATCGCCAGCAGTGACGACTCTCGCATTTAATTGACTCGGCCAGCTGAGCTGGAGGCCGTTCTCTGAGTCTTGCTCGATGGAGATTCGCCATTTGGGTTGGCGGGAGAGTTCGATAATGCGTTCCGCTTCGCGTTGGCCGGAAAGATAAGCGCCGTGCACGGTGCTGGGATAGCGGGCGTTCGTCGCTTCTCCAGCGAAGAAGACACGGTCTGCTACCGGAGCGGCTAGATCATCTCGAGAGTGGTCGCGCATGCCAACCGTTGGGCTGGAATAAGAGCACTGGGCAAACGGGTCAGACTGCCAGCGTGTGGCTTGGACTCCAGTTGGATTGGGAATCTTGGGTCCATACATGCGGCGCAAGGTTTCCATCGCTACTCCCAGCATTTCGTTGTCTGACAGCGACTCGACCTGTTCCCCGTAAGAACCCACATTGAAGGCCAGGAGCACTGGAATCCCAGCGCTTCGCTGGAAACTCAGCCAGTTTGAGAAGATCCCTTTCTCCCGAGAAAGATAGCCGATCCAATCGGCTTCCCGCTCCCAGAATACTGAGGGGAATTGCAGTGCGAATTTGTTCATGACGCCGGCCCCGATCGCCTCGATAGCTGCAAGCTTGGTCGGGGGGAGCTTGGGGCTGAACTCGACGGCCTGACTCTTCAAGACTCCGATGGGAAGCGTGACAATCACACGGTCGGCGGTGAGGCGTTCCGTGTGGGTGATGACGGTGACGCTCTGTTCGCTATATTGCACCTGAGCCACTTGTTGATCGAGACGAATATCCAGGCCTCGAGCCAAGTGTTGAGGAAGGGCGTCGTAGCCGTTAGGGAGAATGACATCATCGCCTGAAAAGGTATCGCCTTCCCCGATACGATGAGACGAGAGATCGGAGATGTCGTCGGCGAATTCCTGTTCGATGTAGTTGTTGGCGGCGAATTGGAATCGGCGTGTATCTGTCTCGGTGAAGCCACTTTGGTCGATGTATTGCTGAGCGGCGTCCGCAACCGAAATATCTTCATCGTGTGAGCCTGCTCGTCCGATGGCGCGAGTGATTTGATCGTTGTAGCTGTCGATTTCAGTCCAGACGCTCTCGGGTAACCGATTGCCATCAGGTCCATAGAGCGGGAATTCCTCTGAATCTGTGGCTTGGCGAGGGGCGTCGATTTCGTCGGCAATCCTGGTGAGAGGATTCCCGCGAGGGCCGTGAATCCACGAGGCCCCAAGATCGACCGGTTGATTATCCCAGACTCGACTTGTCCACATGCGACCGCCGATACGATCGCGGGCTTCGAGAATCGTTACTTGGTGTCCGGCATCCTGCAGGCGTCTCCCGGCAGAAATACCGGCCATCCCGGCCCCAATGATGATGATTCGCTCGGGAGTTTGGGGCCTTGCCTTGGTGCTGCATCCGCTGACCAGATAGCCGGATGTGGCCGCCAATGATTTGATGAAAGTTCTGCGATTTCCCGTCACGGCTTGCTGTCCTGATTGATCTCTACTCCGAGCGTGATCTTAGTGCTTTGATTCTCGAGCGACGATGAATTAATCGTGACGCCACGGGCCCTGATTGTAATTGAACCAGGGAGCCTGGATGACGCAAACACTCACGCTGCAGAAGCGCGAAGACGGTGAAACAATCCTTTCCCGGCAGCTGCTTCGCACTCTCGCTCCAAATAGATGCTCGAAGGACGGACTCAATATGGAGTGCGAGAGCAAAGCTGTCGCTTTCACTTGCGCGGACGGATTCCCCAACGAAAATCTCACACAGCCTCTCACGCTCGTCTCCCTTTCCGGAATTTAACCCAGGAAACATTTCCTGGATCAGTGCACCCGTTTTCACTCAGACCCGTTGGTCCCAACTTTGGATCGTGCTGGGACCTTAGGACTTGTTGAAAGCGAGGGGGCTCTCGTTAAATGGGAAGATGATCAGGGAATGCCTCAAGCGATTTACTTTGCTCACTACCGGAATCTTAAGCCTAACCGTGAGCGGGCAGTCGATCGGCTCTGAGGAGAAACGCACAAGTCGGAGACTAGAGCGGATTCAAGTATCACCTGATGGGAAGGGATTTGTGACTGAGTCGACTGGTGAGAGATTCCGCATCTGGGGGGTGAACTATGATCATGATCGGAATGGTCGCTTGATCGATGAATATTGGGATGAGGAATGGGAGACGGTCGAAGAAGATTTTGCGGAGATCAAAGCGTTGGGGGCGAACTGTGTGCGGATCCATCTCCAGTTTGGTCTTTTCATGGATTCCGCGACGGTAGCGAATGAGCAGGCGCTGGCTCGACTCGCTCGACTGCTCCGTTTGGCCGAGCGACTTCAGCTCTATCTCGATGTGACTGGTTTGGCCTGCTACCACAAGAAGAACATTCCTGTGTGGTATGACGCGTTGACCGAGGCTGAGCGTTGGCGAGCTCAGGCAGTCTTCTGGGAAGCCGTGGCTCGGGTCTGTAGCAGCAGCCCTGCCGTGTTCTGTTATGACCTGATGAACGAACCGGTCGTGGCGGGAAAGCAGCCCGCTTCGGATTGGCTCTTGGGCGAGCTGGGTGGCCACTTCTTCACGCAGCGGATTGCGCTCGATTTGAAGGGGAGAACCCGAAAGGAGATCGCACGGGCCTGGGTGGAGCAGATGGTTGCCGCGATTCGAAAACACGATCAAGAACACCTGGTAACGGTTGGAGTGATCCCTTGGGTATTCGTCTTTGGCGGTGGTCGTCCACTCTTCTATGATCCCCAGGTGGGAGCCAGCTTGGACTTTGTCAGCGTACACTTCTATCCCGAAGCGGGGAAAACGCCTAAAGCGATAAAGGCTCTCAAGGCCTATGAGATCGGCAAGCCGCTAGTCGTCGAGGAATTCTTTCCACTCAAGTGCGGAATTGAGGAGCTACTACAGTTTGTGAACGAGGCGTCCGATCACGTTGATGGTTGGATGAGCTTCTACTGGGGACAAACGATCGACGAACTGCGTTGTGTTGAGAAACCCAGCCTCGCGGAGGACATCACGAGATCTTGGTTGGAGGCCTTCCAAGCAGCAGGGGCAAAGAGAGCAGAATAGAAATGGAACTGATTGTTGCTCCCAAAAATCGCGAGATCTGTTCTCTGAGGACAGTTTCATTGGCGGCGGGATCTCTCAATATCCTAGGAGGCAGAGAGTTAGCTCAAACGAGGGGGCTAAGGATTCACGAATAGACTTACACGATTTTGGCCCGCGTTGTCCTGAGCTGGCACAGAATCTTCGCACAAGACCGGTTGGCTTTAGTTGCGGGGAGCAGGGGAGGGACGCAACCGAAGTGAGCTTGTGAAAAAAACAATTCTCAAGTCTCCCAAACTCAGGTTCTACAAACAACGGTTGCTTGAGGCACGACCTGTGCTCACGTGACTGATATGAAAGTTCACGGAATGCGGTTACACAAGGTGCTTTGGGTGTCGGTATGCCTCTCTCTATTTCATGAGGGCATTCTAGGGCAGGGCGTCATCCGGTTGTCTAATTTAGGGCAAAATGGAATCTCGGTATCTCAACCAATCTTTGATGGGGAGACAGGGTTGCCGATTGCTGGGCCAGGGTTTTCGGCTCAGTTATACTGGGCGAGCCAGGCCCCAAACTCACCATCAGATCTAGCGGCTACGGACAGCATGACTGGCTTTTTCGCGGAACCAATTGGGATTCTTGTTCCAAGTTTCGGTCAAGTGCCAGCAGAACCCGGCACTTATTGGCTTCAGGTTCGTGTTTGGGAGAACAGTTTCGGCAATAGCTATGAAATCGCCAGCACCCAAGTCGGAGCAAAAGTAGGCGCGTCTAACATTTTTACCGCTCAAACCGTGCTGATCGGACAGGATTTTCCGGCAACATTGGTTGAGGCCGGTATGGAAAGCTTTTCACTCATGCAGGTGAGCTCAATCCCCGAACCGAGTAGCATCATATTGATTTCATTCGGTGGAATT
>CAYFGX010000035.1:0-93711 GCA_964342405.1 uncultured Verrucomicrobiota bacterium
GTGTAGTGCCAGAGCGAATATCGACATATGTAGAGCTAATCGCTGCTGCAAGCTCGGGCCGCACGTAGCTGAAGGGGTTGGTCCCTCGCAACAATGTGAGGGACTGTTGCTTTCCTGCCGGATGTTATGACATATCCGGAATGAAACAAGAGGCTGGAGACTTCGCGGCGAATCGCTAGACTTTCCTCGTAATGACTCGAGTTGAATTCCAACCGGGATTTCGTATCTCGATACGTGACAAGATTGTGCTCGTAGTGGGGATCGTCTGCGCTGGATTACTTAGCGTTCGACTTCCGGTCGGGGCATTCGTGATCGGATTTGTCGTGCTCCATTTCTTCTTGTTCTGCAACGTATTCCGGATTCGGCGTGCCCCTGAGCTGATTTGGGCTGCCACCTTTGTCTTGCTCTCGAGTAGCACGATCCGCTTCCAAGTGCCTGGGTGGACTATCACGATTGCTGCTTCAGTATCGCTGAGCATATTTCTCATTTGCCATTCGATGACTCGGCGAGATTATCATGGGATCGGCTGGCAACGCTTGAATCCTGGGCTCCGAGACTGGTGGGCGAAGCACATTGACAATGCATCGTGAAGGCCTATCCGGTCTCAGCTGCCAAACGGGGCCATGCGGATTTTTTGAAAGTTGAGATCTGCTTCGCGTCGGGTGCGGAATCTGTTGTTAGTGATTGCGGTCGAGATATGTGAAATGAGTTCTGATAGATCTGGTTCGTGCGTTCGCTGTGGTGTCGAGGCCCAGTTTAAGTTTGGGGGGAAGTATGTCTGTGGTGAGTGCTATTCGATCGCGGGCTCGTGCTGTGCCGGCGAATTGGATTCAGGATTCTTGGCCTCAGAGGAGGGTGAAGACGAAACGAATTGATGCTCTCTTGTTACCCGTGACCTCTTGAATGCTTCCTGACTTGTCTGGATTGATCGCTCTGAGTTTGATACTCCTTATTCTATGTTTGGCTCTCGAAATCTCCTAATCGCGTTCTTTATTGGCAACTTTGGGATCGCACTCCTCACCGGCACGTTTGCCTCTGAATTGCCCGCGGGCAAAGTCGCCAGCTTGGCGGTTGGTCTTTGCCTTCTTTGGATGTCTGCACTGTTCGGTCCTATCATGTTCATGAAGGATCGCGGGATAAAGGGTACGGCCGATCAACGGGGGAACAATCCTTGATGGGCGTGCCCGGGCAATGGGAGCCAACTAGGTTACGCGGGTTGCCCGGTTGACTGTTGAATACTTTGTGACGCGTCATCCGAAGAACGCGAGATCCTTGTTGCTTCCGGGGCACACACGCCGCTAGGTAGTCTCGTTGACCATGCGGGCTGGAAGAAGCATTCCCGGCGAGAGATGCCCCCAGCTCCTTGGAAGGAGAGCGAGGCTGCGGAGGCATGCGGATGAAATCGTTAGCCTGGTGGTTTCCCTTTGCAGGGAAAAGTTCCTTGCTATGTATCACGCATGTGACACAATTTGGCTATGGTTCGAAGTGCTGTGATTCATGCTCGAATTGATCCCGAGACTAAGGAGTTAACTGAACGAGTTCTAGAGCAATTGGGAATGACCCCAACTGAGGCAATTCGGCTGCTTTATCGACAGATTGCGATGCGAGGAGAGTTTCCAATCGAGCTTAAGGTTCCGAATCCACTGACGGCCGAGACCTTGCGGAAAGCCGATCAAGGAGAGGAGTTGGAGTCATTTGAGTCGAGTGCTGACCTGATGGCCTCTTGGGAGGAATGAGAGTTACTCAGACCAGCCAGTTCAAAAAAGACGCGAAACGCCAGAGAAAGAGGGGCAGGGACTTAGGGAAGATCAAGAGGGTGGTTGACCTCCTTCTTGCCGGAAAGCCACTTCCAGATCGACTCGCGGACCATGTTCTGATGGGAAACTGGGGGGGCTGGAGAGACTGCCACCTGGAGCCTGACTGGTTGCTAATCTACAAGAAAACAGAAGAAGAGATTATTTTAGGTCGAACAGGCTCTCACTCCGACTTGTTTTGAGTCATGAATCAGCGGGAGAGCAATGTCTTTTCACGGCTCTCAGAGGGAAGATCAAGCAACAGGATGCTCGAATCAAGGAACTAGAAAACCAGCTCCGAAAATCAGTTTAGTCACCTGTCTCTGCTAACCACATTGCCTATGAAAAAGCCACCTCCCGGCACGGCCGAACGCATTGCGAAAATGACCATGGCTGGTATCTATCCCCTGTATCTCGATAAGGTCGAGAAAAAGGGGCGTTCGCAAGCCGAATTGAATCAAGTTATCGAGTGGCTCACCGGCTACGATGAGAAGAAACTGAAGGCTCTGATCAAAGATGAAGTGACGTTTGATGTTTTTTTCCAGAAGGCGAAATTGAATCCCAATGCCCGTTTGATCACCGGCGTGATTTGTGGTTACCGGGTCGAAGAATTGGAGGATCCTCTGATTCAGCAAACCCGATATCTCGACAAGCTTGTCGACGAACTGGCTAAAGGGAGGAAGATGGAAAAGATTCTGAGAAGTGAATGAGTGTGAGTCACGGCTCTCCGAGGTTCCACTCGAAGTCCCTGAGTAAGGCACTCCTACTCAGCGTTGCATTGCTCGCTGGGAATCATGCTGAACAAGGACGACGGTAGTATGAGGGAGATTCTTGTTTTTCTCATGGTGTTTGGGGTGCTCGTAGCAATTTTGGGAACCGTGATTTGGCTGCTCGGGGGCGCTTTTGATCTCAACCTCAGTCGATCATGGAGTCTCGCTGTGGTGGCTCTCGTGTTCTTGGCGCCAGGAATCGCAAACGTTCATGTTTGGATCAATCGGCAGGGTAACGAAGACTCGATGGAACGCAGTTTTGCGTTGATTCGGGGCATCGGGATGATCGTCACGGGACTGGTCTGTGCGATGCCGTTGATCTCAAACATCGCTGATCGAGCCGTTTTCCTTTGGGGTGCTGGAATCGGCTTGCTCTTGAGTTTCGGCAGCATGCCCCTCGAGGCCTTCTTGGAACGAGTGAGGAGCAAGAACCGCTCGGATTGAATTGCTCAGTAGAAAGCCGTCAGGTCTGAGTCCGTTTGGAGACCCTGATTAACGAATGCTAGGGGCCTAAATTGGGGGAGGGCAAACCTAGGCCGTGTTCTGGTGACTTGGACCTGAAGCTTCCCTTAGGGGACGGGAGCTTACT
The DNA here is from genome assembly GCA_964342405.1 of uncultured Verrucomicrobiota bacterium. Lineage (GTDB taxonomy): Bacteria > Verrucomicrobiota > Verrucomicrobiia > Limisphaerales > AAA164-E04 > UBA2970. Next base: position 3,153 of record CAYFGX010000035.1, read on the forward strand.
TAAATTCTTTTCGCGACATGAAAATAAAGATCGTAGCGACCAGTCCCATGATGCCGTGAGGCGCAATGATGTTGGCGATTGAGCCGGTGAGTGCGATCTGCCAAAAACGGCGACTGAGTGAGCAAATGCCGCCTAGGAGGCCGAGGGCTCCGAGAGTCAACATCGCATAGCCACCCGTTTGAGCAGGGATGCCAAGGGCGGCGTTGAAGGTCGTGAGCATCACGTTCCCGTTCAACATCAGAAAACCGCATACGACGGTGAAAATCCCTGCTGTGAGATTGAGTGTACCCGCTGAGAGTGGCTTCCATGTGACATGCATAGGCGGTTCTGGCGAATGGCTTTTTGTGTGGGTACTTTTTGATCTGCTGCGAGCTACCGAAAATGACGTATCAAAATGCGGCTGCCGTGGCGGTCTCGTGGATAGTCAGAACATAGCAAACAGGCTGTTCGAAGGCAAGGTCAGGTTGGGATTGACACTGTGCGTCGATTGGCGTTTACGCTGGACATTATGGCGCTCGGTGTTGATTAGAATCGAGCTCTTACTCCATCGCATTAGGGGTGCTAAGGGAGCTGGTGGTGAGCCCTCGATAGCGATCAGACTTTAGATCCGTCGAGAGTGCTCGTCGGTAGCCAGTAAAGTCTTCGGTTGAAAGGGACACCCGAGGCGTGCTCAAATGCCCGGATAGCGATGCATGGGCAGGGACATAGTCGAATGGAGAAGCACCGGGTGACGCGGCTTTTGAGTCTCGGTATTGTCGCATTCAGTTTGGCTTTCGGCGGTCGGTTGGATGCGGTCGAGGGTGCGATTGCCTACCGTGAGCAAGTGCTGCCGATACTCGAAGATCTCTGCTTTGATTGTCACGGTGACGGAGAGCAGAAGGGAGGCCTTGCGTTGGATGCCTTTGAGTCCGATGCTCAACTGCTTCAAGAGACTGAGCTCTGGTGGAACGTCGTCAAGAATGTGCGCGCCCGTATCATGCCACCCCGTCGGAAAGTGCAACCGACGGCTGAGGAGTTTGAAACGTTGAAGCAATGGGTGCAGCGGGATGTATTTCGAATTGATCCCTCCGATCCGGACCCGGGGAGGGTGACCCTGCGACGATTGAATCGCGAGGAGTATCGAAACACGGTTCGTGATCTGATGGGAGTGGACTATGATACGGAGCTCGAGTTTCCGCCGGACGACACGGGCTTTGGATTCGACAACATTGGTGATGTATTGAGCGTCTCGCCACTCCTATTTGAAAAATTCATTGGAGCCGCCGAAGCGATTGTCGACGAGGTTGTTCCAAAATCGTCTTCCGTGATGCCGGTGATGGGCTTCAGTGGGACAGATCTAAAATCCGAAGACAACGAACAGTCGGGGGATCGAATTTCATTCTATGACGCCGTGTCTGTAACGAAGTCGTTCGAAGTCGCAGTGCCGGGTGATTATGAAGTTCGGTTTGAGGTTCGCGTCGATGGTGAGTTTGCTTTCGACCCCGGTCGACTAAAGGCTCGCTTTCTGGTGGACAGTGCGCTCCTCGCGGAAGATGAGTTCGTTTATGCTTTCTCGGATGATCCTGATCGTGGAGCAAGCTTTGTCTATAAAGGACAACGCCAGTTCGATGTCGGACAGCACGTCTTGAAGATTGAGACGCATCCGCTCGTCGCGAAAGAAGAGAAGCTAAATCGGCTTGATCTTAGGGTCCATTCTATCTCGGTTTCTGGGCCAAGTGATCAGGCGCATTGGACCTTGCCGGACGGGTATGATCGATTCTTTCCGCTTGGCCCGGCTCCTGAGTCTGAGAGTGGGCGTCGTCGATATGCGTTCGGGATTCTGAGGCGGTTTGCGGAACGTGCTTATCGGCGGCCCGTTTCACCTGCGGTCGTGGATGAACTTGTCTCCATGACTTTGCGTCATCAAGGAACCTTTGAGGAGGGCATCGCTCGTGCCTTTGTCGCTGTCCTATCGTCGCCGCGATTCCTGTTTCGATTCGAATCGACCGAAGTGTTGGAGAGTGGGCGTCGTCATCCGTTGGTGGACGAATGGGCGCTTGCCTCGCGTTTGTCTTACTTCTTGTGGTCAACGATGCCCGATGAGGAACTCTTTGGTTTGGCAGAACGGGGGGAACTACGAGAACAGCTCGATGGGCAGCTCGAGCGAATGCTCGAAGATGAACGGGCGCAGAGGTTTGTTCAGAACTTCGTGGGCCAATGGTTGCAAACTCGAAATGTGGATCATGTCGCGATTGAGCCGGCCAGTGCCTTCGGGCTCAATCGGGAACGAGAGGCATTGAGGGAGAAGTTCGGAGGTCGAGGACTTTGGGCGCGGAACGAAGATGTGTCGGCCGAATTAGCGGCAGCACGCAAACGGTATCGGGAGATTGAGCGAATCGTGAGACGCTTCAACGGTCGCCTACGAGATTCGATGCGCCGGGAAACCGAATCGTTCTTTGCCCACATCCTGCGCGAGAACCGAAGCGTCCTGGAGCTGTTGGACAGTGACTATGCATTTCTGGATGAGCGGTTGGCCGAACACTACGGGATTCCGGGAGTAAGTGGCGAAGAAATGCGGAAGGTATCGTTGCCGGCGAATAGCCCTCGTGGCGGTGTGTTGACTCAGGGGAGTATGCTGTTGGTCACGTCGAATCCAACCCGAACATCACCGGTGAAGCGAGGCCTCTTCATCCTCGAGAATATCTTGGGGACCCCGACGCCTCCAGCCCCGCCGAACATTCCCGAGTTAGAGGAAGCTGCAGAAGCATTTGAAGATCATGAGCCGACTTTTAGAGAGTTGCTGGCTCGGCATCGCGAGGATCCTCTGTGTAGCTCGTGTCATTCTCGGATCGATCCTTTGGGGCTCGCATTTGAAAACTTCACGGCGGTGGGTTCTTGGCGAGACCGGGAGGAAGGGCAAGCGATCGATGTTTCGGGGCGCTTGGTGACCGGCGAAACCTTTGATGGCGTCCGAGAACTAAAGGCAGTTCTGGCGACAGAGCATCGGGCTGGTTTCTATCGTTGCCTTGCGGAGAAAATGCTGACGTACGCGTTGGGGCGGGGTCTGGAAGCGACAGATGAGTTGTTCGTTGATCGGATCGTTGCCCAGATGGAAGGCAACGAGGGACGTCTACGAACGTTGATTCAAGCGGTGGTGCAATCGGCTCCGTTTCAACGAAGTCGCCAGGTTGACCGGACTGTAGATTCGGTAGAGAGTAGGTAAAGGCAAGGTGAGAGACGACAAATGAGCAACTTGAAGATCATGTCTGTGAGTCGGCGGCGGTTTCTGAAGGGACTTGGTGTGGCGGTGGCGCTTCCCGGTTTGGAGTCCGTTGTCACGAGGGCAGAGGGGAGCAATGGTTCTCTTTCGAATCAGACGCCGCGTCGCGTGGCCTTTTGCTCAATTCCCAATGGTGTTCAGCAGGACCATTGGTGGCCGGATGGGGGTGGAAGCGAGTTCACGCTGAATTCGACGATGGCAGGACTGGAACCGATGAAGGACTACCTCCAGGTTTTCAGTGGACTCGACCATCAACATGCGACACCCGGTCTCGATGGCGGTGGTGATCATGCGAGGGCGAACGCCACCTTGTTGACCGGCGTCCGGGCGCGAAAAACAGCCGGTTCCGACATTCGGCTTGGGGTGTCCGTCGATCAGGTGATCGCGAATGCGATCGGTCACCAAACGCGATTCTCCTCCTTGGAACTCACTTGCGACAAAGTCCGCAAGGCTGGGCAATGCGATTCGGGCTACTCTTGTGCGTATCTCTACAATATCAGTTGGCGTTCAGCGACCACTCCGATGACACCGGAGTCGAATCCGCGTGCCGTGTTTGAGCGCTTGTTTGGGGCGGGCTCTGGCAAGGAACGTCGGGCGAGCTTCGAACAGCGAAAAGAAAGTCAGAAATCGATCCTCGACTTTGTGATGCGAGATGCCAAGTCGCTGCAACGAGACCTCAGCTATCAAGACCGGCAGAAGTTGGACGAGTATCTCACCGGGGTGCGGAGCTTGGAGAACCGGATCGAGAAAGCAGAAAAATTTGGACCTCCACCTGAAGTCAACTCGCCCATTCCGCCTTCCGAACCGGCTGACTTTGGTGAGCACATGGGCTTGATGTATGAGATGTTGGCGCTCGCATTCCAGACGGATTCCACCAGGGTGGGGACCTTGTTGCTCGCGGGAGATGGTACCAACTATGCCTTTCCTCAAATCGGCGTGCCGGAAGGGCACCATTGGCTGACCCATGATGCGGGGAGCCATCCGGAGCAGTGGGAGAAAGTCGCTAAAATCGATCGCTATTATGCCGATCACTTTGCTGCTTTTCTGAGACGGCTCGAAGGGATGAAAGAATCCGATGGTTCCAGCGTGCTCGATCATGCCATGATCTTCTACGGGGGAGCGATTGCGAACGGAAACAAGCACAATCATGACAACCTGCCCGCTGTTCTTGCTGGCGGCGGCGGCGGTTCCTTGACTCCGGGTCGCTACGTGAAACTCACTTCTCAACCGATGAGTAATCTCTTTCTACGAATGGCGGATTTGATGGGTGTCACGGGATTGGATCGTTTTGGCGACTCCACGGGGCGCGTGACCTCGGTTTGATAATTGGAGGTCAATTGAGCATTAACTGGTTGATCCTTGTGCACTTTTTCCGATTACCCCACAGCCTACATGGACATCAACGCTTCCGAAGTTCTATGATCATCTGAGAGGTCTTGAACCCGAGCGCCCCTCTCAAGAAGTCCACGGCAGCAAAGAATACATGTAAAAGTGGAATTAATGGATGGAACATCACCGGTCGATTTCTTGTGATCGCGAAGATTCCTTTTCTCTTCCCGCTTATCAATGTGCTCCATGCCCAAAAAGGAGCCCCTTGCGTATACCTTATTGAATGAACTTTTAGCGGCGTTTGATCGACCATCATGCGGAAGCTTTTCTGTGAGAATAGGATCCAATGTCTTGGGCAGTGGAGTCCACCCCAATATGTCGACCTGAACAATCTTGCGTCCCAGCTGTCCACGTTTGGCGTCTTGATTAGGATCTTTCCATCTGGGCTTAGCAGCCTCTCGATCTTGTTCAGGGTTTCAACGGGGTTCGAGATATGTTCAATCAAATTGAGCATGAGAACGAAATCGAATTGAGTTTTTGTTTCGAATTCCTCGATTGGGCCTTGAAAGAACGCGTGCCCGTTGCTTTCTGCGAGTTCTTTCGCGTTGGCATCAATATCGACAACTTGAGACACATGAATGTTTTTGTGTATCGACCGAATGATGTCCAAGAGCCAACCCGATCCGCCTCCTACATCTAGGACGTTAATCCGCCGGTTCTGAAAACTCTTCAGCAAGCTCTGGAATGTTAGTTTATCGAGGAATTCCTTGATCGTCAGGGCCAAGTTCCTCTTTTGCCCAAGGAAGGAATAGTAGTTGGCAGGATAGATCTCCTTCAGCTTTGAGAGGGGAAACTTGTCGATGTAAACCGTAGTGCAGTTCCGACATTCGTTATACGTGTATTCCGTATCGGAGGTGAGGTATTCCAAGTCCTTTGTTTGACAGAATAGTTCTGTTTGATCGCTCCCACAGACGGGGCAAACGGAGACCTCGTGACTTGTGATCATTTTTCGATTAGTCGTAATAAAGTCCGCCAGTATGTGGTTCGTGAAGTTTCGAGAATGTGTCTGCACTGGGGGGAATCCAGTAGATACTCTTCCAGATCATAAAGTCTGGTGTAGGATATACTTGGGTCCCAGTGATGGAGCATGTGTCTGCTGAACCCCGCTCCTCCAAGGAAAAATGACAGTATTCCATCTTTGAACAGTCTGCTAACCTTTCCATGATCGAGTCGGTGGAAACTCTTGTTTTCACCAGTGTAATCATCGTCGCGATGCTCAAGTATTTGGCGTATTGTTGCGAAAAATGGATAGAATACGATCACTGTTAAGCACCAGGTGACACACGACATGTAGAGTGAATTTACAAACAAGACCGCTAGCAAAAGCAAGTTGACGAGCCCGCCGATCAGCAAGCTGATTCTTTGCCCTAGCAACGACTGGTCATCCTGTGCATTTTCTTTCTTGTTTCGATTCTTGAGAATGTAGACGGCATGAAGACCCGTGAGCATTCTGACTAGGTTCATCCGGTTGAGCGGGTTGAAGTAGCTGTTCTCAGTGTCGTCAGAGTAGCCAAGTCTCAAGTGGTGCTTCCAGTGCGTCTTCCTGTATCCGTGAATATTCAAGCCAAGGATGGTTGAAATAAAGATGTTGGCGAGGAGATCGTTGGTCACCTTGTTCGGATGGATGTTGTAGTGTGCTGCCTCGTGAAGGAATAGTTGTATGAAGGAAAGCCAGAATGCAGCGATGAACGCGAATGGTATGGAAAGGGCAACGAGACTAATCAGCGTGAGGTCCCAAGTGAATTCGACATAGATGTAAGCGGCAACGGTGGAGACTAGAAGGCTGTATCCAATCAGAATATCTCGCCAGACCACAAGGAATCGGGGGGTAAGTGTTCTCCTGAATTCAGAGTATGGAACGCCCTTGGAGTTAGCTACATCCTGTTTTCTAATCAGCTCGAGGTCCTTCATAGGATTCTTCGCTGTCGAAGTATTCATGGCGTCGTCTGGACGATACTATTTCGGAGGAGTTTTGGGCGGCGGGCAAGATTCAGAGAAGAAATAAGCTGAGTCAGTTTCTCCTGAATCAGCGGTGCTTGCACGTCGGAGCGTTGCCAAATTCATCTCTCTCGTGCAAATTACGCTTTTGTTGTAGCCCTTCTAAACTGTCGCTAGGTTGCCACCAATTGGCTGTTTCTCAAGTCAAATTCTGGTATGACTCCTCATCCCCTCGACGACCACGTTGCTGGCTGATAGTGTAAAAAAAGCCTCGAATTGTTCGGATTGTCGCATTAGAAGTTTTGATCGAAACATAATGAGTCGGTTGCTGCTAGTAATGGGAGTTGCGTTTGGATTGATCGGAAATCTGATTTCTGCATCAAACTTTCGTCTCGTACCTGTGGGAGTTGAGTTTCTGGCGAGTCATAGCAATTGTTCATGTGAGGCAGATTGCTGTGTTTCAGATGCTGGAAGCAGTTCGGGAGAACTACCGCTTGCGCTTGCCTATGTTCCTTCTTCCGGAGAATTTCAATCACTCCGGCCAGCGCTGCGTGAGATTGCCGTCTTCGGAATCGATCAACAGGGAATCCCATCCCAAGCTTGCTCGACGTTTTCACGCATTTCCCCCTCTCAGCCCCTCTTTTTGTCCTTTCAAGTTTTTCTAATCTGATTGCTGCACGTCACAGGTGACGTGTGCCCTATTTTGGGCAGTGAATATGGAGCAAGCGACGCTTCGCATTGCTCTCGTTTCAAAGATGAAGCAATCAGATGACATTCAAACAGATTTTACTTTTTACCACTCATCTCGGGGCCTGTGGGCTCGTTGTCGTGGGATGCGCGACTCAGTCGATACAGACGCAACCGGAATCGAATTTCGGTTCGACGAGTTCACATGCGGGAGAGTTGCCTGCTCGCGAGGTGCATGCTCTTGCCTTGCCCGAGCAGCCGAGCTTGACGGATTATCTTCGCTACGCAGCGCTCAATAATCCTGGGCTCGAGGCGGCATTCTACCAGTGGAAAGTGGCTCTTGAGAAGGTCCCTCAGGCTCGAGCGCTGCCGGATCCTCGATTCAATTACGCTTACTTTGTCGAGCAAGTTGAGACCCGCGTTGGACCGCAGAGGCAACGATTTGGGATTTCGCAAACGTTCCCCTGGTTCGGAAAGCTGCGTTTACGAGGCAGCAAATCAGGAGAGGCGGCGATCGCTGCTCAGATGGAGTATGAACAACGGAAGCTGAAACTCTATGCCGAAGTCAAGGACGCCTATTTTGAATTGGGATATCTTCGGCGAGCCATCGATCTGACGGAGGAAAACATTGAGCTGATCAAGCATTTGGAGAGCGCCGCACAGGCGAGGTTTCGGACAGGAAGCGATGTGACGGGGGTCGTCAAAGCACAGGTGGAACTCGGGAAGCTGGAGGATAAACTCAGAGCGCTGCAGGAATTGCGAGATCCGTTGAATGCTCGCTTGAATGCGGCGTTGAACCGGGACTCGACGGCTCCTGTTGCTTGGCCAAGCGAGCCAGACCCTACTCGGGTAGCTTTGGATGAAGCGGTGATGGTGGAGCAGATTATTGCCGCCAATCCAGAGCTGTCTGCACTGGATGCGAAAGTTCGAGAATCTGAACTTGGCGTAAAGCTGGCCAGGAAAAAGTTTTTTCCTGATCTGACCCTTGGCATCGACTATGTCGAAACCCAAGATGCTCGGCTGTCTGGAGTAGCCGGAAGTGGCAAGGATCCGATCATGATCATGGGGAGTGTTCAGATGCCGCTTTGGTTAGGGAAACACAAGGCGGGCTTGAGAGAGGCGGAGGCTCGCTTGAGTGCTGCCAACAAGCAACGAGAAGAGCGCGAAAGCCTACTCCTCGCGGATCTTAAGATGGCTCTTTATCGATATCATGATGCTGAACGAAAAATCAGTCTTTTCGGAGACACCCTCGACCCCTTGGCTAGAAACTCGCTGGATGTCGCCGAGCAGGCCTATCGCTCCGGTCGAGCGGACTTTCTCGAACTCATTGATGCCCAGCGATTGCTCTTGGATGTCCAGCTTTCGTATCATCGCTCGATAGCGGATCGGGAGCAGCAACTGGCTCAAATAGAGAGAATGGTGGGGGCAAGTTTCGAAGAACTATTGGGACCCGCAGAAAAAGGAGACTCACGCTTATGAAATCGCAGTTTCGGATCATTTTGCTCACCGCCGTTCTAGCCTTTGCTGCCGGGGCAGTCACGATGGGGGTGTTTCGTTCTCCTCAACCGGGTGAAAGCAATCAGGGGCAGTCGGAGCAGGAAGCGTCGAGTCCGGCATTCTTTACGTGCTCAATGCATCCTCATATCAAACAGCCCACGCCAGGAAAATGCCCCTTGTGCGCTATGGATTTGATTCCTGTTTTCGAAGGCCAGGGTTCGGGGGATGCGTCTCGTGAACTGACGATGTCGGCCGATGCCATGAAGTTGGCTGAAGTGGAGTCCGTGGAGGTTGAGCGAAAGTTTGTCACCGCAGAAGTTCGGATGGTGGGTAAGGTGGAATACGATGAAACGAAGCTGGCCTATATTACGGCCTGGGTACCCGGGCGTCTTGAACGCTTGTTTGTTGATTACACAGGGGTGAGCGTTCAGCAAGGGGATCACTTGGTTGAGTTGTACAGTCCGGAATTACTCCAAGCCCAGGAAGAGCTTATTAGCGTGATGTCGACGGCTTCCGATCTGTCGGCGAGCCAAAGTGACTTTATCCGTTCGCGGCGCGAGACGAACATTGCTTCCGCGCGTGAGAAGCTCCGTCTTTGGGGGCTGAGTGAGGAGCAGATCGATCAGATCGAGCGCCAAGGTAAAGGATCAGATCAGATCACCATCAACTCACCGATCTCTGGTGTCGTCGTGCATAAGAATGCGGTAGAAGGGATGTATGTGCAGACGGGAACGCAGGTTTATACTATCGCGGATCTCTCAGAAGTGTGGGTGAAGTTAGATGCCTACGAGTCGGATCTCCCCTGGTTGCATTACGGTCAAGAGGTTGAGTTCTCGACCGATGCCTTTCCCGGCGAAGTATTCAAGGGGCAAGTTGCTTTTATCGATCCAATTCTCGATTCGAAAACCAGAACCGTGAAGATTCGTGTCAACCTGCCTAATCCGGATGGGAAGCTGAAGCCTGATATGTTTGTGCGCGCCGTGGTGCGGTCTCAGGTGGCAACCGGAGGGCGTGTGATGGACGTCGGCCTGGCAGGGAAATGGATCAGTCCGATGCATCCGGAGATCATCAAGGACACCCCAGGGGCGTGTGATATCTGTGGTATGGATTTGGTCAGTGCCGAGTCTTTGGGCTACGTAGCTGCGGAAACGGATCGAGCCCCTCTTGTGATCCCTGCCTCAGCTCCTCTGATTACCGGGAGGCGAGCAGTGGTCTATGTCGATCTCGGGGCTGGACGATTTGAGGGGCGTGAGATCTCTTTGGGCGCCCGAGCCGGGGACTATTATCTTGTGGAGGGAGGACTGAGGGAAGGGGAACGAGTGGTGACGAAAGGAAACTTCAAAATTGATAGTGCGATTCAGATCCTAGCGAAACCAAGCATGATGAATCCGGACGGAGGAGCAGGGGCATCGGAGCCCCTGCATGGTGACTCCCAGACGCATGCCAATGAACAAGAGCTGCATCCTCCAAAGTATTCTTCAGTTGAACCTTTCTTGAACCAGATAGGGGGCCTCATCGGTGCTTACACGGAGATCACAGATGAACTGAGTCACGACCGGTTTGAATCTGCGCTCCAACAACAGAGTGGTTTTCGTGAGGCCTTGGACGCCATTGATTTGAACCTGCTAGAAGGGCAGGCGCAGGACGTATGGAAAAAGCGGCAGGGGGAACTCGAGGCCGGGATCCGTTCGTTTTCAGAAGCGGAGGATCTAGCTGCGGCGCGGGACGCCTTCGAGCCCATCTCGAATGCCCTGATTCAAACGGTTCGTGAGTTTGGGGCTGGAGGAGCTTTCCCTGTGCTGCTCTATCATTGTCCGATGGCCTTTGAGGGGCGAGGCGGTGATTGGCTGCAAACCTCTGAAGGAACAGAGAATCCCTATTACGGAAGCAAAATGTTCCGTTGCGGAAGTCTGCAAGAAACACTGGTTCCCACAATGATTCCGGAGAGTTCGTCCGGGCATGAAGGCCATGAGCATGATTAGGTCACAAGGAAACTCTGGATTACTTGCAGCTTGGGTCGAGTTTTGTTTACGGAACAAGCTCGTCGTTTTCTTGGGGACCGTCTTGCTTATCGGATGGGGGATGCTCGTGGCTCCTTTCGATTGGCGTCTGGGTGGCTTGCCTCGCGATCCGGTCCCGGTTGATGCCATTCCGGATATTGGTGAGAACCAGCAGATTGTATTTACGGAATGGATGGGGCGATCCCCGCAGGATGTTGAGGATCAAATCACCTATCCGCTGACGGTATCTTTGCTCGGTGTCCCTGGAGTGAAGACGGTTCGCAGTTACTCCATGTTTGGTTTCTCGACCATCTATATCATTTTCAAAGACGACATCGACTTCTACTGGTCTCGCTCTCGCGTCCTTGAGAAGCTTAATAGCCTTTCCAGTGGAACCTTGCCGCCGGGAGTTCAGCCTCAGTTAGGACCTGATGCGACAGCTTTGGGGCAGGTGTTCTGGTATACCCTCGAAGGGCGAGATTCGAATGGCAAGGCAACGGGGGGATGGGGGCTAGACGAACTTCGAAGTGTTCAGGATTGGTACGTGCGGTACGGCTTGTTGGCTGCAGAAGGTGTCAGCGAGGTAGCTTCAGTCGGAGGCTTTGTCAGAGAATACCAGATCGATGTCGACCCGGATGCGATGCGAGCGTTCGGTGTGTCGCTGGAAGACGTTTTTCAGTCGGTGCGTATGGCCAACGTAGATGTTGGGGCTAGGACGATTGAAGTCAACAATGTCGAGTATGTGATTCGCGGTTTGGGTTTTATTCAGGACCTGAAAGACATTGAAAATAGCGTGATCAAGGTGCGCGAGAATGTTCCGGTCTACGTCAAGAACGTTGCGAACGTTAGCTACGGGCCTGCACTCCGCCGAGGCGCACTGGACAAAGAAGGGGCGGAGGCTGTAGGTGGAGTCGTCGTTGTTCGCTATGGTGAGAATCCGTTGGCAGCGATCAAGAATGTCAAAGCGAAGATTCAAGAAATCTCACCTGGCTTACCCAAGAAGACCTTGGCTGACGGGACCATGAGTCAGGTCAAGATTGTTCCCTTCTACGATCGCGCGGGCTTGATTGACGAGACGCTTGCCACGCTCAATTCGGCCCTGTTCGAGGAGATTCTCGTGACTGTTCTCGTTGTTCTCGTGATGGTGATGCACCTCCGAAGTTCTTTGCTGATTTCGGGGCTATTGCCCCTTGCTGTCCTGATGTGTTTCAGTGCTATGAAGGTCTTCGGAGTGGATGCAAACATCGTTGCGCTCTCGGGGATCGCCATTGCCATCGGAACAATGGTTGATATGGGCATTGTTGTTAGTGAGAACATTCTCAAGCACCTTGAGGATGCGGGAGACGATCAGGATTCCTCGGAGCTTGTCTTGCGCGCGACCCAGGAAGTTGGAGGGGCCGTTCTAACGGCAGTCGCGACGACGGTTGTTAGCTTCCTACCTGTCTTTACGATGGAAGCGGCGGAGGGAAAACTCTTTAAGCCGCTCGCTTGGACGAAGACCTTTGCACTCATCGCGTCCGTTGTGGTGTCGCTCACGATCATTCCTCCGTTGGCGGAGATTTTCTTTGCGAAACGGACTCGAAAGGGTTTTGGGCGAAAGCTGCTTTCGGGATTCATCTCGGCCATGGGTGCCCTGATCCTGTTGGTGTGGGGATTTCGAGAATTGGCTGGAAGCAGTCCTTTTTGGGGAGGCTGGTTCTTAGGTGGGTGCTTGTTGGTTTCTGGTCTCTACGCCTTGCTCAGCGAGCGGATTCCGGAGCTAACGAGGCGGTGGGTGACGCGGGGGATCAATGGTGTGGTCGCTTTGTTTGTCGCCACCATCTTGGCTGGCCATTGGATGCCGCTTGGGCCAGAGAAAGGAAGCTTCCTCAATGTGTGCTTTGTGATGGGGCTCATCGGATCCTTGCTGTTCCTAATTCAGCTCTTCCAAGGGGCGTATGGAGACATTCTGGCTTGGTGTCTGCGTTTTCGATGCACCTTTCTCGCTCTACCCGTGATGCTGGTTTTGATCGGGGGATTTGTGTGGTTTGGGGCGCATCGTGTGCTGGGGTGGATGCCTGAGAAGTTGCGGGAATCCCGACCGATGGTGAGCCTGTCCGAAAGCTTTCCTGGTTTGGGTAAAGAATTCATGCCAGCGCTGGACGAGGGCTCTTTTCTCTACATGCCGACGACGATGCCACATGCCTCCATTGGTGAAGCAATGGATGTCATGCGGAAACAGGATATGGCGATCAACGCGATTCCAGAAGTGGCCACGGCGGTGGGTAAATTAGGAAGAGCGGAAACTCCACTTGATCCTGCTCCAATTTCGATGATTGAAACTATCGTCAACTATCAGCCTGAGTATCTCCTCGGTGAGCAAGGGGATTCCTTGACGTTTCGCTTCGATCCTAATGAGACAGATTTGTTCCGTGACGTTTCTGGAAGGCCGCTACCGGCACCCGATGGGCAACCCTATACCGTTCAAGGGCGATTCGAACGCGATTCAAAGGGGCAACTGATTGCCGATCGAGGCGGGATGCCGTTCCGGCTTTGGCGGGGGGCTTTAGATCCTGACCTGAACGAAGGGCGGCGGGCTTGGCCTGGGATTCGTCGTTCCGAGGATGTTTGGAATGCGATTGTGAAGGCTGCTGAGATACCCGGATCGACCTCAGCACCGAAGCTGCAACCGATTGGGGCACGACTCGTGATGTTGCAAAGCGGGATGCGGGCTCCAATGGGAGTCAAGATCAAGGGCCCTGACCTTGAGACGATCGAGGCCGTTGGTTTGGAGATGGAGCGTCTGCTCAAAGAGGTTCCGTCCGTTCAGCCATCGGCAGTGATTGCGGATCGAATCGTCGGTAAACCTTATCTGGAGATTGAGATTGATCGAGAGGCGATTGCCCGATACGGCATTCGTTTAGGCAAAGTCCAGGAAGTGATCGAGGTTGGAATAGGCGGTAAACGAGTGACGACCACAGTCGAAGGGCGGGAGAGGTATCCTGTGCGCGTTCGCTATCTTCGTGAATTGCGAGATCAGATTGAGACGCTCGATCGGATCTTAGTTCCAGCTCCTGACGGGGCGCAGATCCCGCTCGAACAGTTAGCAATCATTCGCTACCGACGTGGTCCACAAAATATAAAAAGCGAGGATACTTTCTTGGTTGGTTACGTGCTTTTTGATTCGAGAGCGGGCACATCAGAGGTCGAAGTCGTGGCGGAGGCTCGCGCCTATCTAGAGTCGAAGATTGAGGAAGGGAGCCTCACGCTTCCTGAGGGTGTGAGCTATTCCTTCGCCGGCAGCTACGAAAATCAAGTTCGGTCAGAGAAGAAGCTGATGATAGTCCTACCCTTGGCCTTGCTGGCGATCTTCCTGATTCTGTATCTCCAATTCAAATCGACAACGAATTCGCTTCTCGTCTTCTCGGGGATCTTGGTTGCCTGGGCAGGGGGCTTCGTGATGATATGGTTGTACGGACAAGGCTGGTTTCTCAATTTTTCGTTGTTTGGAACGAGTATGCGTGAGCTCTTCCAAGTGCAGGCGTTCAATCTGAGTGTCGCGGTATGGGTTGGGTTTCTCGCCTTGTTCGGTATTGCCTCGGACAACGGTGTGATCATGGCAAGCTATCTCGAGCAAACCTTTGCAAGGCGTCGACCGAGATCGATCTCTGAGATTCGTCGTGCGACGGTTGAAGCTGGCCAACGACGTGTGAGGCCCTGTCTGATGACTACCGCAACAACCGTTCTCGCATTGATCCCTGTTTTGACTTCAAGTGGCCGCGGCTCAGACATCATGGTGCCGATGGCAATTCCCTCTTTTGGGGGAATGTTGGTGGTCGTCGTGAGTATCTTTGTCGTGCCTGTTCTTTTTTGCACGGTGAAGGAATTCGGTGTCCGTACGAAACTGAGCCCGGCAGTGGCTGGTTGCCTTGCGGTGATATCTGGCTTCTCGATTCCGGTGCTTTACTGTGCGGCGGCGGATGTATTCCAGGGAGGAACGGGCGATGAGGTCGCTTCGGTTGATCGTGAGCCAGGGGCTGAGGATTAGTCGGCGAGGAGTTCCTCGAGGGTCTTTAGGAGCTTGTGGCGGCGAACGGGTTTGGGAACTCGAGCCATCGCCGAGTGCTCGTCGTTTTGGAAACCCATGCTTTGTCCTTTTGTTTGAATGACGAGGAGCTCGTTTTTTTTGCTGGCCCGATTGGTGAAGATCGAAAGCAGAAAATCGTCCTTAATCGAGAATGCTGCGTCGAGCACGATGAGATCGAACGCGGAGCAGAATTTACGTTGGAGACTTGCTGCGTCTCTTGACGACTGAACGGGGTAGACATTCATTCCGTGGGCTTCGACGGAAGCTTGAATCATCTTTAGCCGAGTTTCGTTCCCATCGACGACGAGTAGATTCGTTCCGTTGAGACGTTTGAACGAGGACGACGTACTCGCCTGCTCGTCTTCACTATTTGGGATTTCTTTGGCTAAGATCGTGAAGTGAAACTTGGATCCGACCCCTTCCTCACTCTCGATGGAAATGCTTCCTCCCAAGAGTTCGACCAAACGCTTCGAGATTGTCAGGCCTAGCCCTGACCCGCCGTACTTTCGTGTGGTGGAGGCGTCGACTTGGCTGAAGGACCGGAATAGGCGTTCAATGCCTTCTTTCGGGATGCCGATTCCCGTATCGCGAATGAGAAAATTGAGTTTGTAGACATGGTCTCCCTGATACTCAGACGACACTTCGATAGCGACCTCACCTGACTCGGTGAACTTCACACCGTTGGAAAGCAAGTTCGAGATGATTTGTCGTAGTCGTGTTGGATCGGAAAGCAGGTGTTCAGGAACGTCCGGATCTACGTAGTAAACCAGATCGAGTTTTTTTTCACCGATCGCTAGACTGCACACGTCGATCGAGTCCTCAATGATGGTTCGAACATTGGTCTGTGTCTCTTCCAGTTCAATCTCCCCACTTTCGATTTTCGAAAAGTCTAGAATGTCATTGATCAATGTCAGGAGCGTGTTGCCGCTGCTTTGCACCATTTCCAACATTTCGCGTTGTTCCTGTGTGAGCTCCTCTTCGAGCATGATATCGGTGAGGCCGATGATGCCGTTGAGTGGGGTGCGGATTTCGTGGCTCATGTTGGCCAGGAAGAGGCTTTTAGCTTGGTTCGATACGACGGCGAGTTGGCGTGCGGTTTCGAGCTCCTCCTCAGTTGCCTTTCGCGAAGTGATCTCCTCTCGAAGCCGCTTGTTGCTCGCATTGATTTCCTGACTGTGGCGCTTAAGCGTATTGATCCGAGAACGGTGGAACATCATGATCGGGATGGTGAATGCGATGAAGCAAAGACCTCGAAACCACGTGCTTTCAACCAAACTCGGAAGAATCGTAATCTTTAGTTCCCATTCCTGAGGGCTCGGTATGCCATCAGCATTGAGTGATACGGCTCGGAGGACGAATTCACCGGGGGGGAGCTTCGGATACTCCGCCACAAGATCTTGCCCCGAATGCCGCCACTGATCATCATGACCCTCAAGCTTGTACTTGAGCCGAATGGAGTCTGCTGATCGGTAGATAGGGGACGAAAATCGGAAACGAATCATCGACTCATGAGAGTTGAGTCTGAGCTCTCGAAGGTTCCACAGAGTAGACTCTATGAGCTTGGGATGACTTTCTGGAGTCACTTCCTGGTTTAGAATTGAAAGGCTTGTTAAGTAGAGTGGGGCGGGCTCTTGTTGATTCTGAATCTCGCGCGGGTCAAACCAGACGAAACCTTCCGTGGAGCCGAATAGGAGTTGACCATTTGACAGTCTAAGATGAGCACTGAAGCGATTGAATTGGGCGCCAGGTAGGCCGTTAGAACTCCCGTAGTTCCGAATCTTGCGAGTCTTGGGGTCGTAGTTGGAAATTCCGTTGTAAGTGCTGATCCACAACCTTTGCAAGTCGTCCTCAAGGATGCCGCACACGAAGTTATCGGCTAGTCCGTGGGCTTCGGTAATCGCTTCGTAACGACTTTTTTCAGGGTAGAATCGGTGGAGCCCACCGCCGTGGGTTCCTAGCCAAAGGCGCCCATCCGAGGCTTCGAGGATACTTGAGATCCAAGCGTTTCGAAGCCCATCGGGCTTGCCGGTTCGAGTTGCGAAACGAGTGAAATTATCTGTGGCCCGATTGTATCGGCAGACGCCCATGCGGGTGCCAATCCAGAGATCTTGCTTGGAACCTTCGTGTAGCGTCCAGATCTCGTGGTTGCTGAGGCTCGTATCGTCTTCAGGATCGGGTAAATACTGGGTGAATGTCCCTTTTTCGCGATTGAGCCTATTGAGCCCCATCAACGAACCGGCCCAGACCGTATCGGAATGGTCAACGAGAACCGTGAAAAGATTCGGATCGCTCAGACTCTGCTTGGAACCGTCGCTGGCGTACGTCGTGAACTTGGTTTCATTTGGGGTGAACTGATTTAGCCCTCCTCGCCAAGTACCCGCCCACAATGTGTCGTTCGAATCGATGGCGATGCCGAGCACTTCCTGAGCGCTGATGGAGGACGGATCTTCGGCGTGGTGCTGATATGCCTTAAACGTGTCGTTAGTCCGGTCCCAGTAGTTCAATCCGCCACCGTCGGTGGAGATCCAAACGTTCCCGTTGGTATCTTCGGCAAAACCTTTAACAGAGTTATTTGACAGACTGAGTGGATCACCCGGAATGTGTTTCTTGACGCGAAAACCTGCATCCAGTCGGTTTGCGTGGCTAATTCCCGAAGGAAAGTGGGTTAACCATAGGTCTCCTTCGGAGTCTTCCATGATCGCGCGAATCGAATCACTGGAGATCGCGGATGAGTCGTAGGGGCGTGAGCGATAGCTATGGAAGGATTGAGTGGATTCCTTCCAGACGCAGAGCCCGCCACCATCTGTTCCAATCCAAATATTCTGCTCGCTATCCTGAATGATCGAATCGATGTAGGGAGACGGAAGCGAGTGGGGCTGCCCCGGTACGTGTTCGTGGTGGTCGAAGGTGCCGCTCGAGCGATCAAGGACACCGATTCCAGCCTCTGTTCCGATCCAGATTGTACCTTCTTCCGTTTCTTGAATCGCTCTGACGGTTGCGTTGGGGAGCGCGTTGTCACGTGTGCTATCCGTCGAGAAGTGAACGATCTCAAGATTGGAAGGATCGATTGAGAATAATCCATCGTCCTTAGTCCCGATCCAGATCCAACCATCGCGGCTTTGGTGAAGGCAGAGAACGTGGAGCCATGAATCGTCCTTCAAGGTGTTGGGTGGAAACTCGATGGATTCGAATTTGAGATGGCTCTTGTTGAACCGAAAGAGTCCGGCTCCGGCTGTGCCGATCCAGAGCTCATCCGGCTGGCCATGGGCCAGTGACGTAATGTGATTAATGTAGTCTGCCTGCTCGTTGGAGGGGGACTGTTTGTAGCTGACGAAGTGGTCCCGAGAATCTGTCCGAAGATTGAGCCCGTCCGTAGTTCCGATCCACAGTGAATGCTCAGAGTCCTCGAGTAGAGCTGTGACTTCGTTGTGACTGAGTGAGGACTTCTCTGAGGGGGCATGTCGATAGACTTGAAACCGTTGTCCGTCGAAGAAGTGAAGTCCCTTTTCCGTTGCGATCCAAAGGAAACCCCGGTGGTCCTGGATGATAGCATTGGCGGTGCCTCGGCTGAGTCCATCGTCTGAGGAGAATTGTCTGAAATGGATATGATCATTGGGCGGGAACGCCCAGGAAGCCCAAGGGGAAACCAGGTAAGCGAGCAAGAAGGGTGCATACCAGTGTCTTTGGGCTCTCATGCGAAGTCCCCAGGAACTAAGTGGAAATCCAATGTCTTGGCAAGTCGCGAATGGTATGAGTGATCGGAATGATGGTCTAGGTCCTAGATTTAGGTTTCTAGACAGAGCATTGAAATGATCCGACCACTCCGTTTATGCTTCCGAGTATTCGGGATGGAGCAGGTTCGTGAGGGCTTTGCTTGGGCAACAGAGTCGGGGAGCATTGATATGAATTGGCCGGTAGAGGAAATACAGACTAGCTTGGGAATTAGACACCCGATCGTTCAGGCTCCGATGGGGGGAGCGACCTCGCCCGATCTGACAGCTGCTATCTCGAACGAAGGTGGCTTCGGGATGGTTGCCGGAATTTCGATGAACGCCCTTCGGTTACGCGAGGTAATTCGCGAGGTCAAAGAACGAACAGCGAGGCCTTTTGGGGTGAATGTGGTTTTCAAGGATGAGGTGGAGCCCCTTGTCCATATCGCGCTTGAGGAGCAAGTAAAAGCGCTCTCGTTCTTCTGGGGCTACCCAAAGGATTTTGTGCGCCGGGTTCAAGATCAGGGCTGCCGGGTGATGCATACGGTGAGCAGTGTTGAGGAGGCGAAACGGTCTGTTGAACTCGGTGTTGATATCTTGGTGGCCCAAGGTGTCGAAGCTGGCGGTCACGTCCCCGGGTCAGTCAGCACAATGGTGCTGGTGCCGGCGATCGTTGATGCCGTGTCTCCGGTGCCCGTGATTGCTGCCGGTGGGATCGCTGGAGGGCGGTCAATCGCCGCTGCCTTGGCCCTGGGAGCTTCAGGGTGTTGGATTGGAACACGCTTTCTTGGGGCCGCAGAGGCTTCGATCCACACGGTCTATAGAGAGCATTTGTACGCGGCAAGTGAAACGAGTACTGTGTATTCGCAAGTCTTTAACAAAGGATGGGAGTGCCCTCACAGGACCTTGTTGAACTCTACCTTGGAAGCGTGGGAAGCGGCCGGTCGGCCTGAGCCTGGAGAGCGCCCGGGGGAAGCTGATCAGATCGTAAAGCGGCCGGATGGATCGCTCATCGAACGCTACACCAGCGCGACGCCACATCGCGATTTTACCGGTGAAATTGAAGCCCTTCCGATGTGGGCAGGGCAGGGCGTTCACGCGGTTCAGCGCACTCAGCCAGCTGCGGAGATTTTCCGGCAATTGGTGATTGAGACTGAAGAGTGTTTCAATCGCCTGGGAGGATTGCATGACTAGGCAACCGATCGCCGACCGCCATAATGCCTCAAGGGGGGCGGGGCAAATGCGGACCCTCTTGGGACTGCTCTTGGTGACTCTCTGGTCCTGTGTCGGAAATCTCGTTTGCGCCGAAGAACGCTTTTTTGAATCCTCGGGGGGACGTCTTCGCTATCTGTTGGAGGGCGAGGGAGAGCCTGTTCTTCTGCTGCACGGTTTCGCCGAGGACTCAGAGACCGGTTGGGAACGATCGGGGGTGATCGATGAATTGACTAAAGTACAGTTCAAGATCGTAGCAGTCGATTTATTGGGACATGGAGGATCTGCGCGTTCTCACGACTTGAAGGATTACGGCGTATCAATGGCTAACGAGGTCATCGCTTTGATGGACGCTCTAAAGCTCTCTCAAGTGCATGGTGTCGGCTACTCGATGGGAGCTGCGTTGATGAGCAAGCTCCTTGAGCTCCATCCTGATCGATTTCTTTCGGCAACGCTCTCCGGGTATGGCGAACCTCCCTTACCGAACGACGTCAACGATGAGCTCGTTCAGGAGATTCGAAAGAACCTCAATCGAATGAATCTGCTGGAAGGCAATGACCCGCGAGCTTTGGCTAATCTCAGTGTAGGATGGCGAGAATGGCGGGTGGCAAAGTCGAGCCTGCAACGAAATCAAATTCCCGTGCTCGCGCTCATTGGCGCGGAGGACATCTTTTTACCAGATACGCGCCGACTTGTTCAGTCGCTGGCTACCAGCCGCTTGCTTGTCATCCCAGGGGATCACGGCTCTGCACGAAGCCGACCAGAGTACTCCTCAGCGCTGGTCGACTTCTTGAACCAACATCGAGGCCCTGATGTCGACGACCGCGCAGCCAAGAAGGAAGGTGTCGAGTAGATTATAACCTCGCGAGGCTTAATCCGCGTAGTTCGTGTGCTTGGGTTTGGGACCCGAAGGGGGCTTTACGCCGTTGGCGAGCATGACTTGGGTGATCGCCTCAGCAGTGGCAAAAGACGGTTTGAAATTACCCGGGCGATAGCCCTCAGCAATGAGAAGCGGAGTCCAACCCAATTTGTTCTTCGCGTTCCAGAGTGAGATATCTGCTCCCAACTCATTGAGATAGTGAACCATTGAGGGGATGTTCTTGTAAGCAGCCCCGTGCATGGCAGTTTCCCCATTAGCGTCGACTGTATCGATCTCAGCCCCTAGCGAGACCAGATATTTGGCTGCAGCGAGGCATTCTGCTTCCGATCCTGCTTCCTCTTCGGGTGCGGTGCTTCCAATTCCAGCAGCGACTAAGAGGGGGGTGGTACCGTCTTTGTTTGGAATCAGTGGGTCGGCTCCGAGTTCAACGAGCAATTGCATATAAGCCAAGTCTGCTCGGTCGGCGGCTAGAAAGAGGGGCGTTGCCCCAATCGTGCTCACATGGCCGCGTCCCGCCTTGCGACCGCGTTCCAGGCGGGCATTGACGTCGGCTCCACGGCTGACAATTTCACGCACAAAGTCGAGACTTGTTCGCTGACCGGATCCTTGTGGCTTGGGATCTCCGGCAGAAGATTCGCCGATATCAGGTTTTCGAATCCAGGTGAGGGAATGCAAGATCGTGAATCCAGATCGGGCGTCGTTCGGATCAGCGCCGGCGTCTAGTAGTTCTACGGCGAGATCGTAGTGTCCGTTCTCCACGGCCATGAGAAGTGGGCTTGTGCCTCGTTTCGGAAGTCGGCCTCTGGTGGAAGCTTTGGTTGCCCCGTTGAGTTCCGCTCCTGCATTCAGCAGCACACGAACGGTTTCGGTATGTCCTTGGCGGACCGCGAAGAGAAAGGGAGTGAAGCCGGATCGTTCGAGCGGAGTCTTGAAATCGGCGCCGGCATCGACGAGCGTCTGGACAACATCGGACCGACCTTCGGCTGCGGCCCACATGATGGCTGATTGGCCTTTCCGCTCTGTCCCATTGACGTCGGCACCTGCTTTCAGGAGTGCGATCACCGATTCCATGCTGCCGGTGCGGGAAGCGGTCATAAGAACCGTTTCACCTCCGTCAATGGAAGCATTCGCGTCGGCACCTTTCTCGAGAAGTGCTTTCACAAGGCCCGCATTACCGTTGAGGCAGGCCAGGTAGAGTGGCTGAATTCCATAGCGATTCTCGGCGGACGCGTTGGCTCCTCGTGCCAACAGCTCGAGTGCGGTGGCTGTGTTGTCGTGATAGACGGCCCAGTGAAGCGCGGTCATACCATCGACTTGCGAGGCGTTGACATCGACATCCTCCGCCCAGGCTCCTGCGATCACGGTGGGATTGTTTTTCTCCACCGCATCGACCAGGGCTGCTTGGGAAGGATCAGCAGTCAGAGAGTTCGTGATGAGGGCCAACGAGAGCAGCCCGGTGACACGAGCTCGGTGCCGTACGGTCCAACGATAGGAAATGCGTGGATTCATTGGGGGGACGTCTCGTTCAGAGCTTAGATTGAAAGAGTATCGAACAGGTCATTAATCTTCCCTGTGCTATCTCCAAAGCGGTCAATCTTAACGCCCGCTTTGTCTAGCATGGTCAGATGGAGATTGGCCAGTGGAGTAGGCTTCTCGTAGCGAATGTGGCGGTTCCCCTGCAGACCGGCGCTGCGTCCTCCGGCTAGAATGATCGGAAGATTTGTATGATCGTGAACATTCGGATTCCCAATCCCGCTGCCGTAGAGAACCAACATTGAATCGAGGAGAGAGCCTTCCCCTTCGGGCGTGTTCTGCAGCTTCTCGAGATACTCGGCGAAGAGAGAGACGTGGAAGGCGTTGATCTTGGCCATGCGGGCGATTTTGTCCGGATCATCACCGTGATGTGAAAGGGGGTGGTGAGGATCAGGGACTCCAATTTCAGGGTAGGTGCGATTGCTCGTCTCGCGGGCAATCTGGAATGTGGAAACTCGCGTGATATCCCCTTGGTAAGCGAGCAACTGAAGGTCGAACATCAGTCGTGCGTGATCAGCGTAGGCAGCGGGAACTCCCATGGGACGATCAAGATCGGGAAGTGGATTGTCTCTCGAGTCAGTCTCGGCTTTTTGAATGCGTCTCTCAACCTCGCGGATTGAATCCAAATACTCTGTGACACGAACCTGATCTCTCTTGCCGAGATCGCGCTTGAGGCGATTCATGTCGGATACGATTGAGTCGAGCAGACTCGCTCGCTCTTTGAGTGCGGCCCGCCGTTCTTCTGCTGTGCCACCTTCTCCGAACAAACTTTCGAAGACGAGACGGGGATGCGCTTCTGCCGGCAAGGGGGTGGTGGGCGATGACCAAGAGAGATTGTTTTGGTAGACACAGGCGTAGCCGTTGTCGCACTGACCGACAGTTTGCAAGAGGTCCATGGCCAGCTCCAAAGAAGGGAGCTGGGTTTCATGGCCGATCTGCTTGGCGGCGACTTGATCGGCCGTCGTTCCCAAATAGTAATCAGTGCTTTCAGTGACCTTCGCTTTCACCGCGCTAAGAAACGACGAATTGGAGGTGGCGTGAGAGCCGGGGTAGGCGGGACGCAATTCCATGTTCGTGAAGATGGTCGTATTCTGTTTCACCGGTTCCAGTGATTCTAGAATCGGCGAGAGTTGGTCGAGATTGTTTTCGCTCTTTGGCGTCCAGCGCGACTGATCACATCCCATTGGCATGAAAACATAACCAAGGCGACGAACTCCGAGGGCTGGAGTCTTGGCGGCGGCGGTTGCCGCGGGAATCATTGCGTCGAGCAGAGGCAGCGCGAGCGTGGCTCCGGCTCCTTTGAGAAAGGTGCGACGGGGAAGCGATTTCTTAGTGATAAATCTCATGTCGTTTCTTTGCTGAATGATTCTAGTGTTCGGTTTCCTCGTTTGATTTCACCCGCATTTGGAAGGGGAGACTTTTGGCGATTCCAAGCACGATCGATGAAAGCCGAAAGTCCGCTGCTTTCGCCTCAGCAACGATCTGCCGAATCGCCGGAGAATCGTGGGCATCTACGCCCCGTCCAAGGGCAAATATCATGAGTTTCTTGGTGAGAGTATGGACAAAAAGCTCCGGTCGTTCAAGAAGACCCTTTTCAAGATTGTGGATCCCCGAAAAGACTCTCCCGTCAGGTAAACCGCCGGAGACATCGATGGGCGCACCGTTTTCAAACTGACGCCAACGTCCGACCGCATCGAAGTTTTCCAAGGCAAAACCGACGGGATCCATCAGGTTATGACAGCTAGCGCAGGCCGGGTTGGCACGGTGTTCTGCGAGTCGCTCTCTCATTGGGAGCGAAGCATCTACTTTGTTGTCTTCAAGAGCAGGGACGTTGGGGGGCGGCGGCGGTGCTGGCGTTCCGAGAATGTTCTCGAGGACCCAGTTGCCGCGGATGACAGGGGAGGTGCGAGTGGCGTATGATGTGACGGTGAGAATGCTTCCCTGTCGAAGGAGTCCTCCGCGGTTGTATTTTGGATCTAGCGAGACTCGTCGAAACCGACTCCCAAAAATGCCAGGAATGTTGTAGTGATGGGCGAGTCGTTCGTTCAGGTAGGTGTAGTCTGCTTTCAAGAGGTCAAGAATGCTCCGGTCTTCTCGAAGAATGCTGGAAATAAACAACTCGGTCTCTTGGCGGAAGGCGGTTCGAAGATTGTGATCAAAGTCAGGAAAGAGGCGAAGATCAGGCGTCACACCGTCGAGATTGCGGAGGTGCAGCCATTGACTGGCAAAGTTGTCTACCAAACTTTGTGAGCGCGGGTCTTTGAGCATTCGATGAACTTGCTCGGAGAGCGTTTCGTTGCGGCTGAGTCGATTCGCGATCGCCAGGTCGAGGAGTTCTTCGTCTGGAAGGCTGCTCCAGATGAAGAAGGAGAGACGGCTTGCGAGTTCGATGTCGCTGATCTGGTAGACTCCGCCCGGGGGAACGCTTTTTGGCTCCCGCTCGATTCTGAATAAGAATTCTGGGCTGACTAGAATGGATTCGAGCGCTCGTTTGATTCCGGCTTCGAAATCACCGCTTTGACGCCCTTCGTGATAAAAGGCAAGTCGCTTGTCGACATCCTCTTTCGTGATCGGACGACGGAAAGCGCGCTTCATCAAGTGGGCAAGAATCGTCTCGGCCGCTCTTTGTTCGTCGGTGGTATCTTTCGGGTAATCCACAAAGATTCGCTTTCGGCTCGGAGTCATGCCTGCTCCTTCGGCCGTGAAGGGACCCGTGATGGAGATTTGGTAGATGGCCGGAGACAGACGAGGATGCCGGTGCAAGTTAAAGTGGGCAGCGAAGGGCTTTCGTTTGTTTTCGAGAAGCGAGTATGATTTTTGCCGGAAGGTGACGCCGATATCATGGGGGCCAGCAGTGATTCGGGTTCGAGTCTTGAGGTGTTTATCCACTTCGCTGTGGCTCTCATGGCCCTTTCGGGTGACTTCGAAATCCTCTACGAGAGCCCTGTCGAGAAGAATCTCCATCTGGTGTGTTCCGTTGAGGCCCTCCACGTGTTCGTTGCGATCGCGGGAGAGTAATACTTCGATCTCATACTCTCCGTCTTGGGGGAACGTGTAATTTAGTAGCGCTCCGCCTCGCGTTCCGAGTGGGAGGCCCGGGACATGTTTTTCCTGTGTGAAATCTGGTGGGATTCGGTAGGTGTAGCCATCGGGTCTGCGAGGTGGTGTGCCGATGGCCAAGCGGCTGATTCTTTGGGCTGCGGTGATGTAGCGATCCACCAAGCTGGGCGACAAGGTGCCAACGGTGACATTATCGAATCCGTGGCTCTCCTCATCCTGTGGAAGGAAGCTCGCAGCGTCGACTTCGACGCCAAGTAAATCGCGGATGGAGTTTTGGTATTCAGTCCGATTCATTCGTCGGAAGGTCTCGACTCGCCCTGGCTGTGGTTCCTTGGCTGCGTGGGTGTCGAGGGCTTGTGTGAGTGTCGACAAGACCCCCTCGTAGACAGTTTCGCTCGGGCGCTCGCGATCTGGCGGAGGCATTTGTCGTCCTAGGAGACGGGTGATGACTTTTTCCCAAACCTCAGGATGTGCGGTCCACGGCTCTGCTTGAATACTCTCGAGGTCAAGCTGCCCCTTGTTTTCTTCAGGGTTGTGGCAACTGACACAGAATTCCGAAACCATGTCGGTGGGCTGCATGGCATCCGCGGACGGGGACTCGGCAGATTCGAAAGGGGCCAGGGCTGCCTTAAACCAGGCCGCGTTCTCTTGATATTCAGAATCGCTGGGTCGCCTAGCATCTTTGGCGTCCTCCGGTGGCATTTCGCGTTCTTTTAGCATCCATGCGACATCGGACCAGGTCTCGTGGTGATCGGAAATGGGCATTTTCAAGATGCTCTCGAGGTCGAGTTTACCCTTCTTCTTCTCCGGGTTGTGGCAGCTGACACAATGCTCGTTGACGAATTCTCGAACGGATGGCTTGAGGGTTTGTGCGATCGCCGACTCGCGGCAGCAAGGAATCACAATGGAAGCGACGACGAACGAGCCGATCGCTCGAGTGAAGATTCTTAGACTTGGCGTCATACGGCACATACTGAATAGAATTTGGGCTGCTAGCTTGCAAAGGCTACTCAGGTTTTCTGGCGTTGAAAATAATTGATTCGAGGACTCCAGGATCTTTTTCTCCATGGGCGACGCTTCGAAACTCTGGCTGCTACCCCTTGAGCTCCTTTCAGTTCCCGTGGGTTGCGTGATGACAAAGAGCGGATCGAGAGATCGAGTCGGTGGAGACCTGTGTAGGTCGAGGCTTGAGGGGAAGTCCCCTTCTGTTTAGCAAAACGCATGGGAAAAACTCTGTTTTAGGATTCAATTCTGCTAAATCGAGGTAGATGAGTGATGAATCGAAGTTTGCACCCGTTTTAGAGAAAACGCTGCGACATGCTTTGGAGTATCTGGACGGCCTATCGGACTCACACGTCGGATCGCGGGAAGATCTGCAAACTTTGCGGTCTCAATTAGGGGGCGCTTTGCCTCAGGAATCGTCTCCGCCAAGGCAGGTGATCGAGGATCTGGTTTGCAAGGCTCGAGGAGGCTTGATTGATAGTCCTGGTGATCGCTTCTTTGCTTGGGTCATTGGGGGGAGTGTTCCGGCAGCGTTGGCGGCTGACTGGTTGACCTCGACTTGGGATCAGAATGCGGGAATGTTTGCGGTGGCTCCTGCCGCTGCTGTGGTCGAGGAAGTGGTGGGAGAATGGTTGCTGGAATTGCTCAGGCTTCCCAAGAGTGCCAGTTTTGCCCTCGTGACGGGGTGCCAGATGGCGCATGTGACCTGTTTGGCTGCGGCTCGGAATGGGGTTCTCACCAAACGAGGGTGGGATGTCGAGCAGCGGGGGCTGATTGGGGCGCCGAGGATTCGAGTCATTTCTGGTGATCAGCGCCATGGAACGATTGAGCGGGCCTTGAGAATGCTCGGGCTGGGACGGGATTGCTTGGTCGATATTCCCGTGGCTGAGAACGGGCAGTTGAGCGCCTCCGCCTTAGAAGCCGTTCTTAAGCTGGAACCCGAAATGCCGACAATCCTTCTTTTACAAGCGGGCGACATCAATACCGGTTCATTTGATCCCTTCTCAGAACTGATTCCCTTGGCAAAGCGCTACGGGGCCTGGGTGCACGTGGATGGGGCCTTTGGGCTTTGGGCTAACGCTACGGACGAATATAGGCATCTGTGTCGCGGCGTGGAGGATGCTGACTCCTGGGCCACGGATGGGCATAAGTGGCTGAATGTGCCCTACGATTGCGGGTACGCCTTCGTAGCGGATCGAGAGTCCCATCACCGGGCCTTTTCTCATCACGCAAGTTATCTCAACCATTCTCAAGTGGCGCGTGATCAGGTTGATTGGAATCCTGAGTATTCCCGCCGAGGACGAGGCTTTGCGAGCTACGCTGCCATACAAAGCTTGGGTGCGGTAGGAATATCGGATCTGGTCACTCGGTGTTGTCGTTTTGCCAAGCGACTGGTGGTAGAGGCGGCCGAAATTCCCGGCGTTGAGGCGCTCTGTGTGCCAACGCTCAACCAGGGTCTCATTCGTTTCTTGAATCCTCGTAAAGGGGCTACCGAAGTCGACCACGATCGACGCACCGAGGAGGTAGTCGAACAGATCGTGGCGTCCGGTGAAGCGTTTTTTGCTTGTACAACTTGGAAAGGCATGCGCTGCATGCGGGTTTCTGTCTGCGGGTGGCAGACGGATGAAGCGTCCGTGGATCGGACTGTGAAGGCGATTCGGGAAAGTGTTTCTTTGTTACTTTAACTTCCGTAGGTGGTCTGTATAAGGCAAAGCAATGAAAGTTAGAATGACGTTGGCGGTTGGTCTCCTCTGGACTGTGTTGGGGACTTTCTCACTTACCCAAGCTACTGAGGCGAAGACGGATGCCGAAGAGCAGAAAAGGTTCAAAGCCTTCGAGACGCTGATGACGAACGCGCGGCTC
Organism: uncultured Verrucomicrobiota bacterium; assembly: GCA_964342405.1. Classification (GTDB taxonomy): domain Bacteria; phylum Verrucomicrobiota; class Verrucomicrobiia; order Limisphaerales; family AAA164-E04; genus UBA2970. The sequence continues at coordinate 31,249 of CAYFGX010000035.1, forward strand.
GTGGGGCAATTTACTGTCATGGGACGTGGCGACGGGCAGGGCCGAAAGGAAGAGTATACGATCGAGAGCGTTAAGAAGGTTCCGAATGGCGATTTCTGGTTGTTCAAGGCCCGAATCAAATATGGTGGGACTGATATGACTTTGCCGATGCCTTTAGAGGTGAAGTGGGCGGGCGATACACCGGTCATCACCTTGACAGAGACAACCCTACCGGGCTTGGGAACCTTCAGCGCACGGGTCGTGATTCATGCGAATCAATACGCTGGAATTTGGAAGCATGGTGAGTTTGGCGGACAGATGTTTGGAGAGGTCAAGAGCGGAAGCGAGTAAGTCCACTCGAGCTTAAAGCTTGGTTTGTTTTAGAAATAAGAAGCCGTTTCGGAAGCTGGTCTTTCGAGACGGCTTTTTTTCTATTCCCCACTGAGCACGAAGGTGCGTCGGGGCTAGATTTGTGCCTCGTCTTCTGAGGTGAAGTTCGCTACGCTTTCGGGAATCCCTTGCTAGACATGAAAAAACTTTTCACCTCTGTCGCTGTTATCGCACTTTCACCGTTCTGTCTCTGGGCACAGGAGAAGGATGACGAGGCTCCTCGTCCCTTTGAGTATCGGGAGGCGAAACTGCCGAACTATTTGTCAGGACATCGATGGGGTAAAGAGGGCAGTCCACTCACGCAGATGCAATTGCCGGTCTTGGCTGAAGAGTCGATGCGGCACATGGTTTTGCCTGAGGGGTTCGAGGTGCAGTTGTTCGCGGCAGAGCCAGATATTCGGCCGCCCCTCGCGATGGCCTGGGATGAACGGGGGCGCCTTTGGATTTGCGAATCGATCGACTACCCCAATGACTTTAAGGCGCCCGGAAAGGGACGAGACTCCATTCGAATCTGCGAAGATACCGACGGCGATGGACGTGCCGACAAGTTCACGGTCTTCGCTGACAATCTCAGCATTTGCACCAGCATCGCGTTCAGCAATGGGGGGGTGATTGTTCATCAGGCTCCAGACACTCTGTTCCTAAAGGACCTTGATGGAGATGATCGTGCTGATGTGAAGCAGGTGCTTTTCTCCGGTTGGTCACTCAGTGACACCCACGCCGGTCCGAGCAATCTGCGCTATGGCTTGGATAATCATTTCTGGGGGCTCGTCGGCTATGCTGGTTTCAAGGGCGAGATAGCCGGTGCAGATCGAGATTTTCGCTCTGGTTTTTACCGCTTTGGACCCGGGGGGGATACATTCGAATTCTTGCGTTCGAACAACAACAACAACTGGGGACTGGGCTTCAGTGAGGAAGGCTTGGTGTTCGGGTCGACCGCGAACCGCAATCCGAGTGTGTTTCTGGGAATTCCGAATCGATACTATGAGCGTGTGCGAGGATGGTCTGGGGGAGCGTTGACGGGGATTGCTGAGAGCTTTCTTTTTGATCCCGTTTCCGATCGTGTGCGTCAGGTGGATCATCACGGTGGATACACGGCTGCTGCGGGGCATGCTCTCTACACGGCGCGGAACTATCCGAAAGAGTATTGGAATCGCAAAGCCTTCGTAACCGGGCCAACAGGGAAGCTGATAGGAACCTTCGATCTCGTCCCCGATGGGGGTGGCTTTGTTGCGAAGAGTGGCGAGAATCTCTTGGCTAGTGTGGACGAGTGGACGGCTCCGATTTGTGCGGAGGTAGGGCCTGATGGGCAGGTTTGGTTCATCGATTGGTATAACTACATCGTGCAGCACAATCCGACTCCGGTGAATCATGAGCGAGGCAAGGGGAATGCCTACGTTTCGGAGCTTCGGGACAAGCAACATGGTCGGGTTTATCGGGTTGTTCATTCCGGTGGGCGAAAGAACCGAGATCTCACGTTGAAAGGCGCTTCGACCTCCAAATTGGTACGGACGCTGTCACATGACAATATGTTCTGGAGGCTCCACGCACAGCGGCTCTTGGTTGAACAGGGGGACACATCTGTGAAAGAGGAACTTCTGAACCTTGTAGACGATCAAAGGATGGATTCTGTGGGGCTCAATGTTGGGGCCATCCATGCTCTTTGGACATTGGAGGGGCTGGGGCTTGTGAGGAGCGCTGATTCGTTGGTGATGGAAACAGTTCGTGGCGCTTTGAACCATCCGTCCGCGGGCGTTCGCTTGAATGCGGTTCGTGTTCTTCCTGCTAACCACCGTTCAATTGTTTCGATCTTGGCTGCGAATCTGTTGAATGATCGAAATGCGCAGGTTCGATTGGCGGCTCTCTTGGCTCTGTCCGATGCCCCACCGGCGCCGTCGGTGGCTCGCGCCGTGATAGGAGCTCTCGGGCAGTCTGATATCGCCGGAGACCGGTGGCTGAGCGAGGCAATTACGATGGTGGCTGCCAAGAACGCGGGCAATTTCTTGAAGGAGGCTCTATTGGCTGGAACTGAGTCGCACTTGAGTGGAGCAGGTGTTGTTATTCAGCGAGTCTCACAACACTTTGCTTCGGGGACTCAGGCTGCTCAAGTGGGAGGGCTATTGCGATTGATGGAACAGAGTCACCCTGAAGTGCGCGAAGCGTTCTTGAACGGACTGGTTGCGGGTTGGGACGATGAAGTTCAGCCCATTCTAACTTCCGGCGATCAGGCCTATTTGAGTCAGTCGATTGGCGATTTGGATTTGGCATCGCAGGACGCATTGTTGGCATTGGCACAAACCTGGAATCTGTCCAGACTCTTTAGTGGGAACGTGGATTCGGTCCGTCAACAGTTATCGGCTCGAATGCGTGATCGCTCCGCATCCATTGCGGACCGCTCGCAAGCTGCCGCCCGATTGATCCGTTTGAGCGACGAAGCAGAAACGATCGAGTCCATTGTGGAAGCGATTCAATTGACGACCCCCACTGAACTTGCGGTCGGCCTTCTGCGCGCTTTACGGGATAGTCAATCCGATGCGCTCGTTCCGGCTCTGTCCACCGCTTGGTCGCGGTTTACTCCCGCCAGCCGTCGGGCTGCTGTCAATCTTATGCTGAGTCGTTTTGGTTGGACGATGGGAATGCTCAGTGCGATTGGCAAGGGAGAGATTCCAAAGTCTGAACTGAGTGCATCGGAATGGCAGCAATTGATTTATCACAAAAACACGACAATTCAGCTGAGGGCGGGTAATATGGGAATCGGAGCAGGCAACCCGGATCGTGAATCGGTCTACGAATCTAAACGAACCGCTGCTCTGCAGGCAGGAAACATGGATCGCGGAAAGGAGCTATTTACCTTGCTGTGTGCTCAGTGTCACAAGTTAGGCTCGGAAGGGGGATCGGTAGGGCCCGAGTTGACGGGCATCGGAAGTCGAGCCCGTGAGGAGATTTTGGTTGAGATTGTGGACCCGAATCGCTCGCTGGAAGCCAACTATCGTTCATGGTCCGTCGAGACTAAGGATGGGAGGAGCCTTTCCGGTCGTCTTGAGAGTGAGGACCGTTCTACGATCCAGCTCGTGGACGCCGCAGGGCAGCGGCATGTGATCAATAGGCGTCAGATTTCAACGCTCACTGCTAGCGACCTGTCGTTGATGCCTGTCGGTTTGATTGATGATCTTGGCGATGCGGATGTGGCGGCATTGATGAGTTTCTTGGCGAGTTCCAAAGCCAACCATTAGGTGGATCGCTCTGCGGACACGTGCTCGTCTAGATTTGGGCGCGCGAGAATCATGGTGCACGGACGAATGCAGCGATTGCTCCGACTCTCTGATGGATAGCCGGCTCATCGGTCGACTGAAAATGACTGGTCTGAATCTCAGTTCGCGGTATATCCTTGGGTGTTCACCTACATTGGATCTTGATCGTACTCTATCATGAAAAAGACCCCTCGCCGTCAGTTTTTGAAGTCTACCGCCCTGAGTTCTTGCGCCATGACGCTGCCGCTTTTCTCGATCTCTCGTAAGGCTCTTGGTGCCCAGCGCAAGGTCAACATCGCGGTCGTGGGAGCTGGGGGAATGGGGAAATACGCGGTTAAGGTTGCTGCGACCGAAAATCTAGTGGCTTTCTGCGATGTGGATGATGTTCGAGCGATGCAAGCCTTCAAGGATCATCCGAAGGCTCGACGCTTTAAGGATTTTCGAGTGATGTTGGATAAGATGTGGAAGGAGATCGATGCGGTGGCGATCTCGACTCCAGATCACACTCACTTTCCGATCGCTATGGCCGCAATGGAACGGGGCAAGCATGTCTTTGTCCAGAAGCCTTTGGCGCATAACATTTGGCAACTTCGAACGCTTCAAAAGGCCGCCAAACACTACGGCGTCACCACGCAGATGGGGAATCAGGGACACACCTTTCCCGGGATGCGCCGTATCAAGGAATGGGTTGGCGCGGGCGTTATTGGGGACGTGACGGAAGTCATAGCGTGGACGAATCGTCCGAATGCGCCCTGGTTTGTTCCTCCGGCATCCTTTCCGCCTCCGACCAGCGCCCCGCCGAGAAGCTTGGACTGGGACTTATGGCAGGGGCCGGTATCCGAGAGGGAATACAGTCCGGAATACGTTCCGACAAAGTGGCGAGGTTGGTGGGACTATGGGTGCGGGGCTTTAGGGGATATTGGGTGCCATACGTTTGATGCCCCGTTCGCCGTTTTGGGCTTGGGCTCTCCGAGTAAAGTGGAGGTGGTTCGCCATGTTCCCGCGGGGGAGGGATTCATCCCGATGGGTGCGGTTGTGACCTATCACTTTCCTGCTCGGGGAAACAAGCCTCCAGTTGTGCTGAAGTGGTATGAAGCTGGATTCGATGTTCCGAAACCTCGAAGATGGGATGCCACAGAGGCCTTGCCGAGTGGCGGCGGGATGTATATGGAGGGGAGCAAAGAAACTCTCTACCACGCTGGCATGCGGCCGACGAGTCCGAGGCTCACGCCGAGTAGCCGATTCGAAGATATGAAGGGGCGGCTTGATCAGATCGAACGTCTTCCTGAAGTTGGGGATGGACCGATTGAAGAGTGGTTGCGGGCGATCAAGGGAGATGGCCCGGCACCGAACTCGAATTTTGACTATGCTGTCCCGCTAACCGAAATGGTATTACTTGGAGCCATTGCTCAACGGACCGGTCGTACGATCGAATGGGATGCTGCAAACATGAAGATTGTTGGGCAGCCCGATCTAGATGTGCTCATCAATGAACCCGTTCGGAAGGGCTGGGAATACGGACTCTCGCTATGATTTGCCGTCGAAAGTTTTTACAGCAATCGGCCTTGGCTGGACTCGCCGGGATGGGGCTGCGATCTCAAATATTGGCTGGACTCGCTGAGTGGCAGCGACAACCCATCGCGATCTTTGAAAAGGTCTTCGAAGGTCTCAGCTACGAAGAACTTGCTGATGCGATGCAGGCGATTGGAGCCAATGGGCCGGAAGCGACGATCCGGCCTGGGGGGCATATCGAGCCGGTAGCGGCTGCGGATGAAGTGCCCAAAATGTCACAGGCTCTTCGCGCCAAAGGCTGTCGGATTGTTATTGCTGCGACCCATATTCGTCGGGTGGATGAGGCTCATACCGAATCCCTTCTGCGCGTTCTTAAGCGCGAAGGCGTGACGCATTACCGGATGGGGCACTACTACCTCGACCCGTCACGTTCGCTCAAGAAACAAGTCAGTGAGTTTGCCGCTCAGGCAAAGGATTTGGCTGCCTTGAATGCTGAGATCGGGATTCAGGGACTCTATCAAAACCATTCGGGGGCCCGCTATCTCGGGGCGCTTGGTTGGGATGCGGCCTATATGTTGGATGGTATTCCGGCTGATCACCTTGGTGTAGCGCTTGATCTGCGGCATCTGCGTGCGGATTCCGGGCGATCTTGGAAAACGATGGTGCGTGTTCTGAAGTCGCACATCCGGTCGATCTATATCAAAGATGCAAAGTGGTCTGGTACACGATCGGATCGACTGCAGGACGTTCCGGTAGATCAAGGATTCGTGAATGACGAGATGTTCGAGTTTGTTCGTGAAGGGCTTTCGCCGATGCCCTTGTGTTTGCACATGGAGCACATGGGCTATCGGGTTTTTGAGAAACATGAAATTCCTGGGGCAATAGCAGCGCATCGGAAGGATATTGCTGCGATTCAACGGTGGTTGAAACATTAGGGAGCTGAATAGATGGCAAAGGTTTATGTGAGCACTGTTATGTCCCGGCCGATTGAAAAGGTTTGGGAGCAAATTCGAGATTTCAATGCGCTGCCTGCGTGGCATCCAGCAATTCTCGAAAGTCGAATCGAGGACGAGCGTGCTGCAGACTCTGTGGGTTGCGTGAGGAATTTCGTGCTAGAGCCGGATGTGCGGATTCGAGAGCGCCTCTTGACTTTGAGCGATCGAGACCATTGCTGCACCTACGCGATTATTGAGTCGCCAGTCCCTGTTGAGAACTACGTTGCAACCCTGCAATTGCGGCCGGTCACTTTGGGGGCTCAAACCTTTGCCGAATGGTCAGCAGAGTTTGATTGTGCACCTGACGAGCAGGAACATCTAACGAACTTAGTGCGCGAGGTGGTGTTTGAGGCTGGTTTAGGGGCGCTTGCGAAAGCTTAGGTTTGAAGTCAAACCTTTCGTTCCCAGAATGAAGTGGGAATGTTTTCGACAGTCTCAGAAATAGGGTTGGAGGGCATCGTGCTCGTTGTCTATTGGAAGGAATTCGACCCAATACTCTCGGTTTCTCGGGAGCGATCCAGGTCGTGCCAGAGCCTGAAGAATATGGCATGATGTTTGGGGGGCTCCTCCTTGCCGCTGTGATTGTCATCCGGACGCGTCAACGGCGTTCTCAACAAGTTCTTGGGACTGCCTGATTGCTATCAACTGGTTAGGCGTGATTCGATCACGACCTTGAGTTGGAGGATAGTCGAAGGGGAATCCGCTCAGGCGATGATCTCGTCTAAGACGTGGCCTCCGATATCGGTGAGTTTCCGGATGCGCCCGGCATGGGTGTAGGTGAGGCGATCGTCTTCGAGGCCCATGAGATCGAGAATGGTGGCGTGAACGTCTCGAATGTGGATCGGCGCGCCGAGCGAGCGGAGGCTGTATTCGTCCGTGGCTCCCGCGGTAGCCCCTGGCTTAACGTCGCCCCCAGCCATCCACATACAAAGACCGTAGGAATTGTGTTCTCGTCCTGGAGTTTTCCCGACGGTAGTCGCGTTGCGAAACGGGGTGCGTCCCATTTCTGAAGCCCAGACAACAAGGGTCTCCTTCAGGAGTCCGGTTCGTTTCAGGTCTTCGAGGAGTCCCGCAATGGGTTGATCCACTTCGCGGCAGTGTCGAGTCATGCCACCCCCCACATCGCCGTGATCATCCCAGCTGTGTTTGCCGATTTGAACGCCATGCACCAAGAGGCTGTAGCGGACGCCTCTTTCCACTAGCCTTCGCGCTAGAAGACATTGCCGTCCGAATCCCTCCGTTCTCGGATCGTCCAATCCGTAGAGCTGACGAACCGTTTCGGGTTCGTTGGAAATATCGACGATTTCCGGGGCTGCCGTCTGCATGCGGTAGGCCAGCTCGTAAGAGGCGATCCTCGCTTCCAGTGACGACTGGTCGATGCGAGCTTCCAAGTGTTGCTCGTTGAGCTTCCGGAGAATGTTCAGTTCTGATCGTTGTTCCGATGCGGTGAGACTCTCCGGGCGTTTCAGATTGAGGATGGGAACACCCGTGGGGCGAAGAAGTGTTCCTTGGTGGGCGGCGGGGAGATACCCATTGGCCCAGATTGCTGCGCCATTCACCGGGGCTCCTCTTGGGTCTTGGACAACGACATAGCCGGGCATGTTCTGATTTAGGCTTCCCAGACCATATTGAATCCAGGAACCGATTGAAGGGCTTCCCGGAAACTCGCTGCCGGTGTTAACGTGATAAGTGGAGGGCCCGTGGTTCTGATTGTCCGTCTTGATGCCGTGGATGAACGCGAGGTCGTCCACATGCCTGGAGAGATGAGGGAACAACTCAGAGAGGTAACGCCCGCTTTGACCGTGCCTCTTGAAATCGAATTGGCTGCCGATGCACACGTGGGGAAAGCTCAATCTACCTTGAAGCTCACCGGAAATATTCAACGTCTCGGTGATCGGTTTGCCGTGGAGCTCTCGTAATCGAGGCTTGTATTCGAATGAATCCATTTGGCTCACACCGCCTTGCATAAAGAGGAAGATGCAATGTTTTGCTTTTCGCGGTAGATGCGCCGGACGCGGAGTGAGCGGATTGCGATGAGCCGATGCTGAGAGGATGTCTTGTCTTAGGAGTGCTGATAGCCCAAGAGTGCCGATGCCATTCCACGCGCGATTGAGGAATGATCGGCGGGAGTACCGTGCCTGCTTTCGATGGAATGAAGATCGGGCGTTCATGAAGATGGCCTCTTAGTCGATGTAGACAAATTCATTGGTGTTAAATAGGACTCGGGCGAGTTTAGAGAGCTGATCGTCGGCTGCTAGCGATCTCAGGGTCTCGATTTCCGCTGCGCTCGGGAGCCTGCTTAACGCTACTTTGTAGGCCCATTGTATTCGCTCTGTTGCATTCTCCGAATGAGTCCGAATTCGATCCGCGAAGTGTTCCGCTTCTTCGTTAACAAGCTTTCCGTTGAACATAGCCAAGGCTTGGAGAGGAGTGGTGGAGGTTCGACGCATGGGGCGGGAGTCTTCACAAACCAAAGCGTCGAAGGATTGCAAGAAGGGCATTGAGAGGGTGCGTTGTTGGTAGACGTAGATACTTCGCTTTCGGGCCCGGTCCGTATAATCCGTGTCCCATTTACTGTTGTCATATTTGACCTGTTCAGCGATGCCTCCTGGTAGTTCTGGGAATATTGGAGGCCCATAGAGTTCGCTATTCAAACGACCGCTTACATGCAGAATTGTGTCCCGGATTGCTTCAGCCTCTAGCCGTCGTGGGTTGAAACGCCACAGAAGTTTGTTCTCGGGATCAATTCGAGACGACTCGAGATCATGGACGTGTGATGCTTGTCGGTAGGTTCGTGAGGTGACGATGAGTCGATGAACTGCCTTCAGACTCCACTTCTGGTCGATAAAATAATTTGCCAACCAGTCCAGAAGTTCGGGATGGGATGGGCCCCCGCTGAGTCGACCGAAGTCCGAGGGCGTCTTCACGATGCCGCGACCAAAATGCCAATGCCAGAGTCGATTGACGATAACGCGGGCGGTCAATGGATTTTCGGGGCTGGCAATCCAATTTGCCAGAGCCATACGGCGGCTTCGAGTGGGCCAGCGTTTGAAGGGGTCTAGTCGGATTTCCGCCGGTGCGTTATTGCCGGTGATCGCGCTGGGAAATCCGGCTTGAACAATCTCGCCTGGATTGTCGTACTCGCCCCGAAGCATGACCCGTGATACTGGGACGCCTGGTTCGAAAGGGGGACCGTAGGAGTGTCGAAGGGACATGGCCATGGGGGCCAAGCGCTTGATGTGCTGTTTGAGGAACCGCTCTCGGCTGGATAAAAAGGCGTGGCGTTCGCGCTCGTCTTGGGTGATCAAAGGGTTGGCGGGATCTGAAAGGATGGATTTCAGATCGCCATTCTTGCCTTGTTTGGGATAGATGACGGTGCTGAGAAAAGTGGATTCATTCCCGGCGGAAAACCCATATCCCTCCGCGTCACTTTCGACGCTATAGATCATCACGATGGCCCCGGTCGAATGTTGGAGAAAAGACGCGCCTTCTGATCGACAGACCAAGAGATCATCGTCGAATTGAAGCGTCGGTGGGCTTGATTCAGTTTGACGCATCACCTGCGGCTGGAGGTTTTCGCTTGCCTGGTGGAGTTCAATATCTCTGATCTTATCTCTCCACGAAGCGATTCGTTGCCCAGACTTGGGGGCTGCTGTGGCTGGGTTGTTATCAGGATCGGAGGCATCCAGCCAGAAGCTGAGTCCGCGTGTTGGCGGGGATGTGTTTGGCGAGGGCTGGGATGCGTATTTGGACCTTGTATAGGTGTGGACTTGCGTTCGTTCCGATTCGTCGAGGGGATGATCGTAGATTAGAATCTCTGCAATCTGCCCCTTGTGAGCGTTGCCGCGAGGAGCCTGAGTGGCATCTGTTTGTTGACCGATTGCGAGATACTCTGGGTTCTGGATGCTGCTAAACCAGTCGCCTTTATTCGTCCCGCTCAGAGTGCCCAAAGCGGCGGCTTGCTCGCCGTCAGTGAAGAAATCCCAATTCCCGGGCCTCGCGTTGATGACGGACACATGAAGCGAATGATCGAGGACGGGAGTTTTTTCGAAGAAGTAGTTGTTGCCGATGGAGGGGCCAGAGCTTTGAATTCCGAAACCAGCCTTGGGTGGCCCGATTCGTCGTTTTAGTTCTTGAGTCAGGTTCGCCAGAGCCTCTTTCGATAGAGTAATCTCTTTCTCGTATTTTGATCTCTCTCCTTCGTAGCGCTCCTTCTCACCTTCTCGATAGTGTTTGGCAGGCAAGGGAGCGCCAATTTGGTAAATGTCTCCCGGCTCTGGTCGCTTGAGCCAAACTGTCGAGAAGAAAGCTTTCATTCGGTAGAAATCTCGGGTGGGAATGGGGTCATACTTGTGATCGTGACACTGGGCGCATCCGACGGTCAGGCCCAAAAAAGCGGAACTGACCGTGGCCGTCATTTCGCTGAGCATCTCGTGCCGAGTTTCATCCCCGCGTGGTTCGGTGAATGGGGCGAGACGAAGAAAGGTCAGAGCGACGGTGCGCTCTGGATCTGATGAGGGAAGGTCGCCTGCTCCCATGATCTCCTTGAACTCATCGCCGGCGATTTGTTCTTTGATGAAAAGGTCGAAAGGTTTGTCTTGATTGAAGGAATCAATGACGTAGTCGCGGTATCTCCAGGCATAGGGAAGATCCGGATCACCCTCGTAGCCCGCTGTATCTGCGTAGCGGGCAATGTCGAGCCAGAAACGTGCCCAGCGCTCTCCGTGGCGAGGATCCTCGAGGAGTCGGTCGACAAGTGACTCGTAGGCTTGAGGGTTTGCGTCTTCAAGGAAGCTTGCGAGTTCTGCTGGCGTTGGGGGGAGCCCAATCAAGTCGAAGTAGACCCGGCGTGCGAGTTTGGCCCGCTCGAGGCTCTCAGCCATGCCCAGATTTGACTCTCGGAGGCTCTCTAGAATGAAGTGATCGATTTCGTTTTCCGCACGCTCACCGATAGGCAATTTCGGGGGTAGCGGGTTTGATCGTGGCGTAAATGGCCAGCGCTGGGCCGTCGTCGACTCGCTCGCATCAGCCGGCTGGGCCATTTGGGGCGCCAGCAGTGTCAGAAACATCGTGAGATAGATCGACAGAGTTCGGATCATGATGCAATTCGGGTAACGGCGGAAAACTAGGTGACTTTGGTCGCTTTGTCGATCTCTTCCTGTGGAATCTCCGCGAGAGCGAGTATGAAGGAGTTGTGCTTCACTCCCGAGATCGGGGGTGACAAGGTGGGGCCTAGCGAACTAGGATATGGCATATGTTTATGGGATCTTGTTTTCGCCTCTTGGCGACGCTGCTGTTCGCCTTGAGTCTTGGGCTGGCTATGCCCTTAGATTCCCAAGCTGCTGCCCCGAGACCCAATGTGCTCCTCATCCTTGTGGATGACCTTGGGTTCTCTGATCTCGGGTGCTATGGGAGCGAGATCGCGACGCCGCATTTGGACCAATTGGCCAAGAATGGACTCCGTTTTACCCAATTCTATAACACGGGGAGGTGTTGGCCGACTCGTGGAGCTCTCCTTACCGGTTACTACGCCCAGCAGATCCGGCGCGACACGCTTCCAAATATTCCGAGTGGAGGGGGAGGGCGACGGCCTGCATGGGCCAAACTACTTCCTCATTTTTTGAGTGCCGCTGGGTACCGGTCTTATCATTCCGGAAAGTGGCATATTGACGGAATGCCGGTCGATAACGGTTTCGATCGGAGCTACTATCTCAAAGACCAAGGAAGGTTTTTTAATCCGGAAACGCATTGGCAAGACGACGTGAAACTTCCTGAGGTCGAGAAACATTCTGGATATTACGGGACGACCGCAATTGCCGATCATGCCCTCGCGGTCCTGAAAGAACATGCGGCTCATTTCTCAGATCGTCCCTTCTTTCATTACCTTGCTTTCACAGCGCCCCATTTTCCGTTGCATGCCTTACCAGAAGATATTGCCCGATACGAGGGGCGGTATTCCGAAGGTTGGGCAGTGATTCGAAATGAGCGTTGGGAGCGTCAGCATCGATTGGGGTTCGCCTTGGGAGATCTCTCGGTCGTGGAACGCAAATTGGGACCGCCCTATCACTTCCCTAAACACTTGGAGATTCTGGGGGGGCGGGAAGTGAATCGCCCTGTCTCCTGGTCGGAGCTGAGTGCGGAGCAGCGAAGCTTTCAATCTACAAAGATGGCCATCCATGCGGCCATGGTCGATCGAGTGGATCAAGAGATTGGACGGGTGCTGGAGCAGATTCGCGAGATGGGTGAGCTAGAAAACACCTTGATCCTCTTTCTTTCTGATAATGGTGCGAGTGCTGAAATTATGGTGAGGTCCGATGGGCACGATCCCACTGCAGCCATGGGATCCGCGGCTTCCTACTTGTGTTTAGGGCCTGGGTGGTCCACGGCTTGCAACACGCCTTTCCGTCGACATAAGACGTGGACTCATGAGGGTGGCATCGCAACTCCTTTGATCGTTTCTTGGCCTCGAGGTATTCGTGAGCGTGGAGCGTTCCGGTCGACTCCTGGCCACGTCATCGATATTGCACCGACAATTTTGGAACTTGCTGGAGTTCGTAAACCGGCAACATTGGACGGTCTTGATGTTCCTCGTGCTCCTGGCCGGAGTCTCCTTCCGGAGTTTGCTGAGGGTGGAAGCGTTCGTCGTAACGAAGAGATTTGGTGGTTTCACGACGGTCATCGGGCCTTGAGGATGGGCGACTGGAAACTTGTGGCAGCCAAAGGAGAAGAATGGGAGCTTTATTATCTCGGATCGGATCGGGCTGAATCGAACGATCTGAGCCAAGTGCATCCAGATCGGGTTAGCTCAATGAAGGACCGATGGAACCAACGGTTAGAGGAGTTTCAGGAAGTGGCAAGTCTGGACTTTTCACCGGGGGAGCGCTCGTCACGTTAGTCGGAGTGTCAACCGATTAAGAAGAGGGATTCGTGCAAGGTGGCGATCGTGAGTAAGAGCTCGAAGCGAATGCTGGTTGCGACCGTAGCCCTGGTGGTGCTGTTGCCGCTTTGCTTCTTGATGCGCCAGAATTCCGGTGAGGGACGCTGGCGGATCGCAGAGGAGGAGCTCAAGGTCAATGGCGTACGGAGCAACGCGGGACTGCTTTCTTTTTTCGTGCCTCTTTCATTGCAGCCAACAAACTCGGTGCTTCACTTGAAGCCTGTGCATTATCTGCGACCTTACCGATTGGAGGAGCGGATCGACGGTGACTGGGTTCCGGTCCCAGTGAGACGAAAGCTCTATTGGGCAGAGATGAGCTCGGCCAATGGCCTTCAACGGTGCTTGTGTCGGTTTGTGTTTCGCCAGCGGGGCGGCGAGTTTCGGTCCTTGCTAGTGTATCGCTACCGCAACAGGTGGGATTTCTTGCGGCGGCGAATGGCGACGCGGCTTTCGGATAAACTCAGTCGATGGGTGCTCCCTCGTCGGGCCGATGGAGCAGTCTGGACGCAGCCCTTCACAATCGAGTTGGAATCGGAGAATATCGAGTCGGTTGACGACGGCATGGAGAGTGGAAGCGAGTCGATCGACGAAATCCCGGCCACGGATGAAACCTCGCGGCGCCCTAAGGCGTCTAGCATAAGTGTGACTGAACGAGTTGCAGATCGAAAGTGATGATGGGTGGACAGAAAAAGAATTGGGTGATCCCGGTGTTTGTGGCCCTTGCGGTTGCCGTTACCGGGTGGTGGTGCAATTCGGAGGTGCGGCGAGCGATTGAGTCACAGTTGACGAATGAGCTGAAGGCGATGATTGGAGCGGATGTGACTGCTCTGAATATCTGGATCGATAATCAGCTGCGTTTTGTCAGCACCTTGGCCTCTGAGGAAAAATTGCGAGAGCTCGCGATTGATGTGGTGGAACGCGCCGGCCAGGATGGCGCTGATGCTGAACAACTGGCTGAGTACGAAGAGAACCAGATTTTGGGAGACTACGTCGAGCCGCGAATGCGGCCCTTGCGTTTGGGATTCGTGGTGATTGATCCGGATGGTGTGATCATCTCTGCTCCGTTCAAGGGAATGCTTGGGGATCAATTGCACGATGAGGCGTTGGAGCAATTCCAAGAAGTTTTCGATACCGGTGGACCTGTCCTTCTCACGCCTTACCAGCCGCCGAGGGGAGGACGAGGACCGGGCGGTGGTCCTGGCGGACCCGGGAATGGGATGAAACGGGGAATGCGGCCGAACGGTGAGACGGAGCAGCGGCGGAACGACGGGGACGGCCCCGGTTTTTCTCGACGGTTTTCCGATCAGGGGCCGATGAACGAGGGCCAAGGGAGATTTGAGAAGAGCAATCGAGGCGCTGGGGAGCGGCCTGAGGGAAGCCGGGGGCCTGGATTCCGTCGCGGTGAGGGGCCGGGCGGTCCCGGTGGCCCAGGAGGTCCAGGGGGAAGGGGGCGGGGCGGTCGTCGTAATCGGACTATCATGGCTGTGGCGGCCCCGCTGCAGAATGATGCAGGTGAAATGATCGGTGCGATCGGATTGATGATTCAACCAGAACAGGAGTTTACCCGAATCCTGTCAGTCGCTCGGCCTGGAGATTCTGGTGAGACGTTCGCGTTCGATGTGAATGGAATCATGCTATCCCAAAGTCGCTTTGAACAAGACCTTGCCAGTTGGGGCTTAATCGAGGGCGGTCCGGGGGCGGGCTCCGCTCTGAATCTCGAGCTCCGCGATCCGGGTGGCGATCTCACCAAGGGGCATAAGCCTGATGCGGACAAAGATGATTGGCCTTTGACTGCGCTGGTGACCCGAGCCGTGAAGGGAGAATCAGGTCTCGATGTTGCGGGAGTGCGTGATTACCGCGGAGTGCCCGTCGTGGGGGCCTGGCAGTGGTTGCCAAAATATGATTTCGGCGTGGCCACCAAGTTGGATGCATCCGAAGCTTTTCAACCGCTTAGGGTGTTGCGGCTCGTGTTCCTTATCTTGTTGCTTCTCGCCATCCTATCGGCCGTCGGCCTGTTTCTGTTTTCCTACTTCAATGTTGTACTCCGGCGCCAGATGGAAGATGTGGCTTTGGAGGCTAAGGAATTGGGACAATACACCTTGGAAAAGAAGATCGGAGAAGGCGGGATGGGGGCGGTTTATCGGGCTCGGCACGCCTTGTTGAGACGAGATACGGCCGTCAAACTCCTGTTGCCGGAGAAGGCTGACGAATTGTCGATCACCCGTTTTGAAAGAGAAGTTCAAATGACTTGTCGCTTGGCTCACCCGAATACGATTCAAATATTTGACTACGGGCACACGCCGGACGGGATCTTTTACTACGCCATGGAGTATCTGGATGGGATCAATTTGCGAGACCTCGTCTCAGGAGAAGGGCGTGTGGGATCTGGTCGTGTGATTCATATTCTCAAGCAGATCTTCGCCTCACTGAGCGAAGCCCATGACGCTGGATTGGTCCATCGCGACATCAAACCAGCCAATGTGATTCTCTGTCACCGGGGTGGTGTGCCCGATTTGGTCAAGGTGCTCGATTTTGGGTTGGTTAAATCGTATCGCGATCAGGAATCGAACACGCCGGAAGCGACTCAGACGCTCTCGATTACTGGGACACCACAGTTCATTGCTCCCGAGGCAGTTTCTCGTCCTGACAAAGTCGATCATCGGAGCGATATCTATGCGGTGGGAGCACTTGCCTACTATCTGTTGACGGGGGAACATGTCTTCCAGGGAGAATCGGCCTTCGAAGTGATGCAGCATCACGTTTCTTCCCGCCCTGACTCGCCAAGCGAACGAAACGGCGAGTCGGAAGATCACGTCTTGGAGAAGCTTGTTCTCCGCTGCTTAGACAAGTCGCCAGCTGAGCGGCCGCAAAGCGCCCGTGCGGTTCTGGTTGAACTCGCTAAGTGCCCTTCAAGTGGGACCTGGGAGCTGGCAGATCAAGAAGCTTGGTGGGCTCGGTTTCGTGAATCTCAATCCTCGGCTCAATCGGCCGTTGCTCCGTCGACATCTACAATCCTTGAGCCGACCTTGAAAATTGACTTGGACGATCGAACCCGGGCCGTTTAGAGCCAACGATACTGCCCTATTTGCCTGTAAACCGGGCGGGGCGTTTCTCCACGAAATGAGCGACGCCTTCGCGGAAGTCGTCGCACGTGAAGCTTGTTAGCATGTCGCGGTTCGCGTCGTCGATCGCATCTGTGAGGGATTGGAAGAGGCCGTTGGTGAGCTCTCTCTTCATGTGCTTGAGGGATCGCGGTGAAACGTTCTGAGCAAGATCTTGGGCGTATTCGTGAACTGCGCCCATGAGTTCAGCCTGAGGGAGAACCCTTGAGACAAGATTCATTCGTAGCGCTTCATCGGCTGAGAAAATTCGGGCTGAGTAGAGCAAGTCGAAGGCATTTGAAAGGCCTGCGAGACGGGGGAGTAGCCAACTGATTCCGTGTTCGGCTATGAGTCCTCGCTTCGCGAATGCGGTGCTGAATCGAGCATTCTCAGCGGCGTAGCGAATATCGCAGAACAATGAAAGAATGAAGCCGAGGCCGACGGCTGGCCCATTGATGGCTGCGATGATCGGTTTATCGACGGCGAGAAAGTAGGTCCAACATCTTTGAAAGTCCCGGCGGCACTCCCGAATCACCCGGTCCGGCACGTACTTGTCCAGGATGCTTTGTGCTGGTGTTGCTGTGAAGTCTTCCTCATTGATGGATTGAAGGAGGCTAATGTCGGCCCCCGAACAGAACCCTTTGCCGGCTCCGGTCAATACAATCACACGAACTTGATCCGATTCGTGGGCATCCCGAATGGCTGAGAACAGTTCATTCTCCATCCGGTGGGTCAGGGCGTTGAGTTTGTCGGGGCGATTGAGTGTAATTGTCGCAACTTGATCTGCAATTGCGTAGTGAAGTTCTTCGTAGGCCATAGATTTTGGGACTCGTCGTTGCTACTGGCGATCGTAGTCGGCGAATGTCTTGCCGGACGCGGCGAGATCCTTCAGCAGGGGGGCGGGCTTCCACCAATAGCCTTGGGATTGTTCTAGCTCACAGATGCGCGCATACACGTTCTTGAGCCCAACCTGATCGGCATAGTGCATTGGGCCTCCACGAAACGCAGGAAAGCCGTAGCCATAGATGTAGATGATATCAATATCCGAGGAGCGAATTGCGTAGCCTTCTTCGAGGATACGGGCGCCTTCGTTGATCAGTGCGTAGAGCGTGCGTTCGAGAATCTCTTGCTCTGATACGCTACGTTGGGTGATGCCGGCTGCCTGGGCTTTTTCTTTGATTTGAGCTTCGAATTCTAAATCAGGGAGGCCTTGCCTCTTTCCTGATTCGTAGCGGTACCATCCCTTTCCAGTTTTTTGTCCCCATCGCTCGTCGTGGTAGAGGATATCCGTCATTAGAGGTTGCCGCTTGTCCTTTGGAAGCGTGTCTTTGATTTCCTGGTGAATGCGCCAGCCGACGTCGTTACCCGCCAAATCGAGGACGGCTAATGGGCCCATCGCCCAGCCGAAATTGTAGAGAGCTTGATCGACTTCCGCCACCGAGGCCCCTTCTTCCAGCAAGAATTGCGCTTCATTCGTGTAGGGGTTGAACATCCGGTTGCCGACGAAACCGAAACAGTTGCCGACGAGAACGCCAACTTTTCGGAGTTTCTTCGCGAGGGCCATGCTGGAAGCGATCACCTCCGGACTTGTCTCCTTGCCTCGAACGATTTCGAGGAGTTTCATGATGTTGGCAGGACTGAAGAAATGGTTGCCGATCACGGATGCTGGGCGCTGGGTAGCCGAGGCGATTTCGTCAATGTCGAGAGTGGACGTATTGGAAGCGAGGATGGCGTCCGCTTTGGCGTAGCGGTCAAGTTCGGTAAACACTTCCTTCTTCAGGCTTAAATCTTCGAAGACCGCCTCGACGACAATATCCGCCTCTTTGATGTCTTCAAAATTGAGTGTAGGCTTCAGGAGTTGGAGTCTTTCTTGAACTTGTTGTTCGGTGAACTTGCCTCGTTTCACTGAGGCTGCGTAGTTGCCCTTGATAACGTTCACTCCTTTTTCGAGAGCTTCCTGATTGACTTCCTTGAGGACGACGGGGATTCCTACGTTGAGGTAGCTCATGGCGATGCCCCCGCCCATTGTGCCAGCCCCGATGACGGCTGCTTGAGTGATTTTCTTCGGTTGAATGTCTTTCGGGATGTCTGGAATCTTCGAGACGCTTCGCTCGCTGAAAAACACGTGCATCAGGCCCCGTGCCTCGGAGGATTGCAGACAGGAGTAGAAGATCTTGCTCTCTTCCTGGCAGCCTTCCTCGAAGGACAATCGCCCCGCGAGTTCAACCGCTTCGATGGCCTTCTCCGGAGCCACCATGCCTCTGGCCTTCTTGCTGACAGCCAGACGAATCTGGGCAAGGGCTGCTTCCACTTCGGGTGTGAGTTCTAGTTTGGCTGTCAACTCGCGAGTCTTTCGTGGGGTATCTTCTGAAGTGGCTTTCAGTGTGGCGTACTGAATGGCCGCTGTCAGGAGGTCGCCGTCGACAAGTTCGTCGATTACTCCAAGTTTGAGCGCTTCTTGCGCCCCGACCATTCGTCCACTCGCGCAGAGTTCTGCCGCCGCAACAATTCCGATTAAGCGGGGAAGACGTTGTGTGCCTTCGGCTCCAGGGATGATGCCAATTTTAACCTCTGGCTGACCGACCTTTGCCTGGGGGACTGCCACGCGGAAGTGACAACTCATCGCGATTTCTAGGCCCCCGCCCAGCGCCGTTCCATGGATCGCACAGACGACTGGTTTGGGCGAATCTTCAATCGTCTTGAGTAGACTCGATAGTCCTGGGCCTGGCTCTACTGTGCCGCTTGCCAGGATGGCAAGCTGTTTGATGTCGGCCCCGGCAATGAACGTTCTGCCGGAACCAATCAGCACGATGCCGGTGGCAGCCTCGTCGGTTGCTGCCCGATTTATCGCCGATAGAATGCCCTCGGGGACGCCCGGCCCCAAGGCGTTCACCGGAGGGTTTTGGATCGTGATAACGGCAATGCCATCTTGAACTTGGTAGGTGACGAGTTCGCTCATTCGAAATCTCTTTGTCGCTTCGTGTTTACTGTCGACCGAGGGTTTGCTTAGCTTGGGCAGAGAGCTTACGGCGAGAGGATTAGGATCACAATCCCTTTCGGGATCAGCTCTGGATGGGATGCAGGATAGAGAAATGAAGGATCGATTTTCACTGGTTGACAGACACGCCCTCGTAACCGGAGGGACTCGAGGTATTGGCCTTGCCATCGTGAGGGGCTATCTTGAAGCGGGCGCTCGGGTCAGCTTCTGTGGACGAAAGCAAGATGGAGTTGAGGAAGCTCTGGAGCAACTCGCTGCTTATTCTGGCCGGGTGCATGGTGTTGTTTCGCACATTGGTCGCCCTGACGATCAAGATGCCCTGCTCGAATCTGCTCGCAACGTTTTTGGCGGAGTCGATGTGTTGGTCAATAACGCGGGCACAAATCCTTACTTTGGTCCTATTCTCGAGTCGGAGGACTGGGCTTGGGAGAAGACCTTTGACGTCAACTTGACCGCCCCGTATCGCTTGTCGCGTTCGGTTGCCAAAGAAATGAAAGCGAACGGGGGAGGGGCGATCGTGAATATCGCTTCGATCGCCGGACTATCCGCAGCGCCACTCCAGGGAATCTACTCGGTGACCAAGGCGGGCCTAATCATGTTGACCAAGGTAATGGCCCAGGAATTTGGTCAGTACAAGATACGGGTGAACTGTATCTGTCCCGGAGTGATTAAGACGAAACTAAGCGAAGCACTTTGGAAGGATGAAGCCGCCGAAAAGCGATTTGCCTCTCTCAAGGCCTTGAAACGTGTTGGGGAAACCGACGAACTCGTCGGAACAGCCCTCTATTTGGCTTCGGACGCAAGTTCCTTTACAACGGGATCCACGATTCAAGTGGATGGCGGAATGGTTCTCTAAATTCGATCATCGTCGTCGGGAGCGAGGGATGGAGCTGGTTTACCGGGGCCATCGCCTGATGGGGCCGCTTCGCACATTTGACGAGAATGCACCTTTTTCTCGTTTTTGTTTTTCTTCTTCCCGATTTGTCTCTACATGGGTAGCGCCTGGTATTTGGGCAGGATGAGTATGACAATAAAATTGACCATGTCTCCGACAACCGGAGAGCGCCGAGTGTGCTTTGTTGGAGATCGCTTGACCTTTGAGCTGGAGGTAGAAGGCGATGGAGAGAGGCCAGAGCTGACGGCAGGCTTTTTGCGGACGACGATCGGTTCGGGCTCGATCTTGGACGATGAAATCGTTCGGGCTTTCGAATCGTCATCTGCCATCAGTCATGCGGCCTGGCACGACATGAGGATGGAGCAGAGCAAGGACGGTTTTCGTTTGAGCGTTCTCCTATCAGAACCTGGGTTCTATCGGGCAAAAGCGTACGCCGTAGACCCCGATGGGAACCAATACTGGCCTGAGGGAGGGGACTTCGGTGTTTCCGTGCATCCGAGCAAGTATCGTACGGCGAACACAATCTATTGTGCGTGGCCTCGCCTTTTTGGTTCATCCAAATCCAGCGAAACGTTCATAGATCCTGAGAAGGAATCTGAACTAAAGGTGCTGGATGAAGAGGGCTACAGTGTCATTCCTCCTTCGGGAACCCTGCGCGATTTGAAGGATCACCTGGGACACATTGTCGACGACCTCGGTTGCCGCATCCTGCACCTGCTTCCAGTAAATCCTACGCCGACGACG
The DNA here is from genome assembly GCA_964342405.1 of uncultured Verrucomicrobiota bacterium. GTDB lineage: Bacteria > Verrucomicrobiota > Verrucomicrobiia > Limisphaerales > AAA164-E04 > UBA2970. The sequence goes on from CAYFGX010000035.1 coordinate 52,051, forward strand.
TTCGCTCGCTTCGGAAGATACGGCTCGCCGTATGCGTCGCTTGACCTGACGGCGATTGATCCGGCGCTCGTCGAGTTCGACAAGCGCGCCACTGGGGTGGAGCAGTTCTGCGAGCTGACTCAGGAGGCTCACCGAAAGAAGGCATCCGTGTTCATTGATTTGGTGATCAATCACACGGGATGGGGGTCGCAGCTTTACGAGAACTATCCCGAATGGTTTCGTCGGCAAGATGACGGTCAGTTCGCGAGTCCAGGTGCCTGGGGGACGGTCTGGGAGGATTTGGTTGAGTTGGAACATCACGATCCAAAACTCGGCGAGGAATTGGCGGAGGTGTTCTTGACTTGGTGTCGGCGAGGCGTGGATGGTTTTCGCTGCGATGCCGGCTATATGGTTCCGATGCCGATTTGGCGTTACATCACGGCTCGAGTGCGACGAGAGTATCCCAACACCATCTTCCTCTTGGAGGGACTCGGTGGCGCGTGGGAAGTAACGGAAGAACTTTTGACCGAAGGGGGAATGCAGTGGGCGTACTCTGAGCTTTTCCAAAACTACAGCGGTGAGCAAGTTTCGTGGTATACGGACTATGCCCTCAAGCAGAGTAAACGGATGGGCTTGTATGTGAACTACAGCGAGACTCATGACAATCTTCGCTTGGCGGAGAAAGGAAAACGGTGGTCACTTCTGCGCAATCGCTTGTGTGGATTGGCGAGCGTGAGTGGTGGCTTCGGTTTCACTTGCGGTGTTGAATGGTTGGCGGCAGAGAAGATTATCGTGCACCAGCGTAGCGGCTTGAATTGGGGAAGCGAAAACAACCTGGTTGATGAATTGGCTCGACTAAACGAGTTGCTCGCCGAGCACCCGTGTTTCTTTGATGGCGCTGAGCTGAGCCGCTTGAGCGATGCTGGTTCCAGTGTGTTCGCTTTGGAGCGTCTTGCGAGGGAGACCTCTGATCGTGTGCTTGCTTTGGTGAATACCGATGTTGAGCAATCGGCGTCGGTGCAGATTGAGACACCTTATTGGGCTGAGAACGCAGCCGCTCTGGTGGATCTCTTGGGACAAAACTTACCCAAGATAGACGCGGATACGGACGGATCAATTGCGGTTCATTTACCGCCTGGGGGAGCCTATTGTTTAGGGATGCCTCTGACGCCTTCGTCAAGGATGGGAGCGCGTTATCGGAACTTGTCCGCCCTGCGTGCGTGGATCGTGGCTGCCGTACAGGAAGTGTGGCCGGATGGACTCCAAGGAGACTTTGAGTTGGACGCCGTGCTCCAAGCTGTTGTGGCGGATCCGCTCGGCTTTCTGAGTGCCATTCGAGATCGCGGGAGCGCCGATCCGGAGTTTTGGAATGCTGCTGCAGAGCGAGGTTCTTTTGATGACTGTTTTCCAAAAGTCGTACTTTGGGAGAAGGGTGACGAACGACGCGTTCTTCCTGTCCCGGAGGGGCACTGGCTGGTTTTTCGGGATCCCACTCCCTTCTCGGTTTGCCTTCGCATCCCGAACGGGCAGTCTCGAACCTTTGATTCCGTCGAGTTGAAAGGCGATTTGCACTTGGTGTGTCTCAATGTAGATCGAGAGATGCTGGGACGAGCGACTGTGCAAGTAGACCGGCTTCAAGTCGTTCCTGAGTGTCTTTCGGGTGAAGTCGAGTTTCTGTCATCGACGCCGGAGATCGACAACACCTTCCGTGGCGGAACGCACCTCGATAGGCCCTCTCTGGAGTCCCCAATCGTCTTGTTGACGAATGGGCGGGGAGGGATGGCGCGCCTGGGAGCTGAGTTTGGTATGGTCAAGTCGAAGTATGATTGTCTCCTCGGTGCGAATCTTCACCCAGAGGTGCCAGTTGACCGGTATGTGTTAGCGAAACGGGCTCGACTTTGGGTGAATGCTGGCGGCTTGATTACGTCTTTAAGCATGGCTAATCTCGTCTCGCTGACGCCGGGGCCGCCGGCCCGTTGGCGTTACCTCATCTGTGCGGGGAAGGGGCGATGGATTCCCTTGTCGCTGACAGTCGACCTCATGCACGAGAAGAATACGCTGGTGATTCGCTGTGAACGCGGGTCTGCTGAATCTGTCAGCTTTGAGGAGATCGAAGCCTTGTACGGAAGGGGGAATGCCATCCGGGCCCGTTCATCAGCTCATCACAATGTGGACGCCATTCCACTCTCGTTGACCGTTCGGGTGGATATTGAGGATCGGGGTTTTCATTCGGAGACTCAACGCAACTCCGGGAGTGAGCACCATTTCTCGAGTCACACGAAAGAACTGAAATCGCGCATCGGATTTGTGTTCCAACCTGCTGCCGATCGTCGGCTTGAAGTGTCTTCGGACCACGGACAATTTCACGCCTCTCCTGAGTGGAGCCAAGGGATTCCGCATGTCGTCGAGGCAAGTCGCGGGCAGGTAGGGCACGGCGACGCCTACAGCCCGGGTTGGTTCAATATCCCGCTTTCGTGCGGCACTGCCTCTCATCTTGTCGTGAGCGCTGAGCATCGACGCGTTAACATGCGCAGTGCCGTGGGGGCATTTCGCGCACGCGAAAAGTGGGTGAAGAGCCGCCTGCGAAAAGCGCAGGTTCTTTCCGACGATGCATTCGGAACTCAATTGGTCAAGGCTGCGAGCGCCTTTGTGGTTCGGCGGGATGAGGGAATGTCGGTGATTGCTGGCTATCCTTGGTTTTTGGATTGGGGAAGGGATTCGCTCATCTGTGCTCGCGGTCTCCTCTCGTGTGGCTATGAGGACGAGGTCGTTCAGTTGCTGAGGGTCTATGGTGGCTATGAGAAGGATGGAACTTTGCCGAATAGTATTCACGGAGAAGATACCTCGAATCGAGATACATCGGATGCGCCGCTGTGGTTTGGAATTGTCTGCCGGGACTTGGTTGCTAGCCGGGGGCTATCCTTCCTCAAGGAGTCCTTGGACGATTCGGATCCGAACTCGCGAACTTTCGGAGACGTTTTGAGAAACATTGCCCTTGGATACCTGAAGGGAACTCCCAACGGGATTCGGGTGGACACGGAGTCCTGTCTTGTGTGGAGTCCGTCTCATTTTACTTGGATGGATACGAATCATCCACCTGGTACGCCACGCGAGGGATATCCTGTCGATATTCAGGTGATGTGGATCTCGCTCCTTCGTTTGTTGGACAAGGCTGGAATCAAAGCGGGCGCTCGAAGTTGGAGTGACCTGGCATCCCAGGCAATGGACTCGTTTGAGCACTACTATTGGAGCGAACGGAAGGGATACTACGCCGATTTGATTGTCGCCTCTCCCGGTCAAAGTGCCGCAGAAGGGACTGTGGACACTGCTTTACGAAGCAATTTCTACCTCGCGATTAGTTTGGGAATTGTGACCGGAGACCGTGCGCGTCGATCGGTGAACGAGGCTGTTCGGCATTTGATGGTTCCGGGTGGTGTGCGGTCACTGGCGTCATTGCCGGTCGACGTGCCACTTGCAGTCCACGGCAACGGGGGGCAATTGCTAAACGATCCGAACTTCCCATTCTGGGGCCGCTATGAGGGCGATGAGGACACGAGACGTAAGCCTGCCTACCACAATGGGACTGTCTGGGGCTGGCCATTAGGTGGATTGTGTGAGGCCTTACTTCGAGCTTGGGACTTCTCTCCCGAAGCGAAAAGTGCGGTCCGGGCTTATCTAGGTGCGGCTGGTCAGCTCTTGGAGACAGGTTGTCTCGGACAGTTGCCGGAGGTGATGGACGGCGATGCTCCACACACACAGCGGGGATGCGATGCTCAAGCTTGGAGCGTGACAGAAGCCATTCGCGTTTGGAAAATGGCATCCTCCTAGACGGTCGCTATTCAGTATCGCGGCCGACATTCCGGTGGCAGAGGGCATGGGAGTGACTGGCTTGCGTCATCCGCTCTGAGAGGGCACACTGTCGGTCGTTTCCCAAATCTGTTGTGACGATCTATGGTACAAGTCTCTTGGCTGGCTGTCTCTTGGTGGGCCTTTTGTTAGGGCGGGCACTTGGTTGGCTTGTCGGCTTGGATGCCAATGTTGGTGGGGTTGGCCTGGCGATGCTGATGCTCATTTTCTGCGTGGATCGAGGTCAGCGTTTTGGTCGGCTCAAGGAACCCACTGAACGAGGTGTGGTCTTTTGGAGCGCATTGTATATTCCCATCGTCGTCGCGATGGCGGCGAGCCAGAATGTCCAGGCAGCGGTTAAGGGCGGGGCCGTGGCGATCATTGCTGGCGTTCTTTCTGTGGTTGCGTGTTTTGCCCTGGTTCCCCTTATTGGTCGATTGGGGGCGTCGGCTGCAGATGACCGAAGCAAGGAGGGCTAGGCGATGGGGTTGCTTGAAGCCTTTGAAAGTGTCTTGATCAAGTATTCCTTGGTCACGGCTTTTGCCTTGGTGGGCATCCTGATGTGGGTTTCGTATTTTCTCTCAGAGCGATTAACGAGGGGAAGACTACACGGATCAGCGGTTGCTATTTTCCTTGGGCTCGTTTTTGCCTATTGGGGAGGTCTGGCGACGGGCGGAAAAAAAGGGATCGCCGATATACAGGTATTCGCTGGTGTTGGACTCATGGGAGGGGCGATGTTGCGCGACCTCGCGATTGTCGCTACTGCGTTTGGGGTGAGGATGGAGGAGTTTCGACGGGCGGGCCTGAGTGGGATCGTTTCTTTGTTGGCCGGCGTGTTAACATCGTTCGCCATGGGGATTGCTGTCGCATACGCCTTTGGCTATCGGGATGCGGTGAGTTTGACCACGATTGGTGGCGGGGCGGCGACTTACATTGTGGGGCCCGTGACGGGCTCCGCCATTGGTGCCTCATCCGAGGTCATGGCACTGAGCGTTGCGGCGGGTCTCGTGAAATCTATTCTAGTCATGATCATGACCCCTTTTGTTGCTCCCTGGATTGGTTTGAATAATCCTCGTTCCGCCATGGTGTTTGGAGGCCTGATGGGAACCACCAGTGGTGTTGCCGGAGGATTAGCGGCCACAGATCCCAAGCTGGTTCCCTACGGTGCGATGACGGCCACTTTCTACACTGGCATCGGCTGTCTTTTAGGGCCATCTGTGATCTTCCTCATCGTGAGAGCCATGACATAATCTGCGATGGAAGAGCTTCAATTTATTACGAGAGCACGATTGCATGGGCGAACGAACGCCTATCTGACGGATGATTGCCTGGTGAGCTATGATGCTCTCCTCGCACGTTCAGAGGAGCTTGCCTCGACAATCCTGTCCGGAGCTAAGGATTTAGAGTCGGCTCGTATTGCCTTCCTCGTTCCCCCTGGGGCGACCTACACTGTGGCGCAATGGGGTATCTGGCGGGCCGGTGGCGTGTGCGTGCCCCTTTGCTTGGCCGCGACGCCCAAGGAGTGGGTGTATGCACTTTCAGATTCCGAGGCCTCGATGGTGCTTGTTAGTGGGGAGTTGGCAGAAAGCATGAGACCTCTCGCTGAGCGCTTGAATCTACGACTCGTTGATCTTGGGGCCATTGCCCCCCCTGTGAAGGTGGCTCTTCCTCATCTCACTCCGGATCGGCCCGCGATGATTCTTTACACCAGCGGGACCACCAGCCTCCCCAAAGGAGTGGTCTCTACGCACGCGAATATTCAGGCTCAGATTGAAGCTTTGGTTGCGGCATGGAGATGGGAGGCAAGCGATCGAATCCCGCTTTTCCTACCGCTGCATCACATTCATGGAATTATCAACGTAGTCGCCTGTGCCTTGTGGGTTGGGGCGAGGATTGAGTCGTATCCTCGCTTCGATATCGAGCGACTTTTGCCTCGAGTTGCTGCCGATGCTTTTACGGTCTTCATGGCCGTGCCGACGATCTACGTGAAGCTGATTCAAGCCTTGGAAGCAATGGGGGAGGAAGAAAGGGCATGCGTGACGAAAGGCTTTGCTCAGATGCGATTGATGGTCTCTGGTTCGGCTGCTTTGCCTGCGAGTGTTCATGAACGATGGACGGAGCTCACGGGGCAACGCTTGTTGGAGCGATATGGAATGACCGAGATCGGGATGGCGCTCTCGAATCTCTACCAGGGTGAGCGTCGACCTGGATCAGTGGGTGTTCCGTTGCCGCAGGTGGATGTTCGATTGAAATCGGAAGCGGGGGAATTGGTTGTCGGCGAAGATCAGCCTGGAGAAATCCAAGTTCAGGGGCCGGCCGTCTTTCACTCATATTGGCGGAGGGAAAATGTAACGGAGGAGTCATTTGACGATGGCTGGTTTCGGACTGGAGATGTGGCAGTTCGAGAACGTGGCTACTATCGAATCATGGGGCGTCTCTCCGTCGATATTATCAAGAGCGGGGGATACAAACTCTCCGCCTTGGAGATTGAATCTGTTTTGTTGGAGCATCCGCGAATTCGAGAGTGTGCGGTGATTGGCGTGCAGGATGATGTCTGGGGAGAAGCCGTCGCGGCAGCCCTTGTCCTCCGAGACTCGGGGAACATGGGCCTTGCTGAGCTTCGGGAGTGGTGTCGTGATAAGATGTCAGTCTACAAGATTCCGCAACGATTGGTGGTCCTTGAGGCCTTGCCTCGAAACGCCATGGGGAAGGTGACTAAGCCAGCCCTGAGGTCCGCGTTTGACGATGGGAATTAGGGCTACCTGTTGCGCCTTGGATTCCTCGACTGAATAGTTTCGTTCGGTGATTGTTTCGCGTTCGGTTTCTTGTATCGTTTCCAGGTCACCATGCATGTTCTGGATTATCTTGTCTTGATCGCCTACTTCGGCGTGATGTTGAAAATTGGGCAAATCGCGATGCGTCGCGTGAAGGCTCAGGAAGACTATTTTTTGGGAGGGCGAAGTTTCGGAAAACTGATCCAGGCCTTCGCCGCTTTTGGGGCTGGAACGGGTTCCTCTGATCCGGTCAATACCGCCAGGACAAGTTTCACAAGCGGGATGAGCGGGATTTGGAGCACCATGTCCTGGCTCTTTGTGACGCCGTTCTACTGGATCACGGCTGTCTGGTACCGCCGGATGCGCCACTTGACGCTGGGAGACTGGTTTGTCGAGCGCTACGAATCCAAGCGTATGGGGGCAGCGTACACGGCGTTCGGGATTCTCTTCTACATGGTCTACGGTTCAATGCTGTTTTCCGCCATTGGGAAAGTGGCGGCGCCTCTCTTGGGGGACAGTGTTTCAATCGGCGGGAGTTCAATCGCCCTGGAGTATGTGCTCGTTCCCGTGATCGCGATTATCGTGGTCCTCTACGGAGCCTTCGGGGGACTGATGGCCGCCTATTGGACGGACGTCCTGCAGGGAATCTGCATCATCCTCCTGTCGGTTCTCTTGATTCCCTTTGGTCTGAACGCATTGGTGGAACGGTTTGGCGATCCGAGTAGCCAAGGGATGCTCACGGGGTTCAAGATCATGCACGAGCAGCTGCCGTCTTCGATGTTCACACTCATTGGATCGGCCAACGCGAGTGATTTCCCTCTGCACCGAATCATTGCAGTAACCGTGATCTCCTTGATTGGAATCGTTGTGCAGCCTCACTTCATTGCGACTGGTGGAGGCTCGGCAAAGTCGGAGTCGGATGCCCGCATTGGCTTAGTTACGGGAAACCTGGCCAAGCGGTTCTGCACGATTGGCTGGGCCCTCACGGCTCTCATTGTCTTGGCGCTTTTCGCTGATAATCCCGAAGTAATCAACGATCCCGACAAAGCCTGGGGGGTTGCTTCACGAGAACTTTTAATGCCCGGGCTCAGGGGCTTGATGTTGGCGTGTTTATTGGCAGCCCTGATGAGTTCTGTTGACTGTTACATGTTGGTTTCGTCGGGACTCTTGATTCGAAATGTGTATCTGCCGTTTGTGAATCCCGCCGCCAGTGAGAAACAATGTCTTACCCTCGCTCGCCTCACCGGGGGAGTCGTCGTCTTCGGTGCCGTCATGTTTTCCTGGTCCATGATGAATGTCTTCCAGCAGCTTCAACTCACTTGGATCGTGCCCGTTTTGTTTGCCGCTCCGTTTTGGATTGGGATGTATTGGCGTCGAGCCACGACCTCTGCGGCGTGGATGACCATTGCGTTCACGGGATTGGTCTTCTTTGTTATACCCTGGGTGCTTCCCCGAGTGGCACCTGCCTTGAAGACCAACGAACGCTTCTCGGCTGCCACTCATTTGGTCACAACCACGATCAATCGTGAAGCAACCCCTGCCGACGTACGGCGTCGGCAAGCGGAGATTGCCACCTGGGACGCGGAAATTGCCAAGTTGAATTTGGCGGGCACGGCGGAAGAACGGGCGCAGCGTTTGGGTGAGTTGGGGGCGCGACCGGCTGTGTTGGGGGTTGGCGATCCGATGCAACAGGTGCATCGATCCGGTGGTCGAGCCATTTATTGGTCGGCCGGGGTCAAGCCTCAAGGAGATTTACTCTTGCGTGAGGTGTCTCGAACACAACAAGGGACGACGACCATTCTCGTGCAGGCTTACGAGAGTCCGATGCAAGGCGAGGGGAATTTTAACCTCGATTTCTTAATCTATGATTTTCTCGGCGTCGATCTCCAGAGTAAAGCCGACTCGATGTTGGCGACCATGGAACTGCCGCCGAAGATCATTGCTCCGTTCTTGGTGATGATTGTCTTGAGCCTCGTGACTCGGCGGAATTCCAAGGAAGCTCTAGATCGCTACTACGCCAAGATGAAGACTCCCGTGGTTCCTGACCCTGAACAAGACGCGAAAGAAGTGGAGCGAGCTCTTTCAAATACGAGCCAATTGGAGAAGGGCAAGTTGTTTCCGGGGAGCGACTTGGAGTTTTGTCGACCTTCGCTGAAGGATATCGGTGGATTCGTGGGCACCTTTGCCCTTTGCTTCATGATTATCGGTTTGGCTGTTTGGATCGCGACGATTGGGGCGTGATGCCCTGCCGGATCGCTCACTCGATGCGGAGGTGGCGGGTCGTGCGGAGAACTTGGTAAATGTCTGGAAGGTCGTAGTGCTGTAGCACGTTTGGAATGAGAGCGGAGAGCGGCCAGTCGTAGGCTTCGGATTCAGCAAGCGATTGATATGAATCCAAGGCACCCCTGAGAGTGATGGTTTGAACGGACGCTCGGTGCAAGGAGGCGATGCTCGCAGGAATGGCTCCGCGCCCCTTTGCCACGAGGTGAATCTGTGAATGACCGAGAGACTCAAGCCATCGAATCACGCGCAGCAGGTCCCGAGACCTTTGACCTGGATAGGGATCATCCAGCATCTGTGAGTGGACGGCATAGAAGTAGTCGCTACCGTATGGGGCCCGAAAAGAGTCCTCGCCGCAGGTGTCTGGTTGAGATTCTCCCGAACCGCGCAGGTCGCAGGCGTAGATGGGATTGGCGCTGTTCTTGATCCAATTCCTAATCCAGGTGTCATTTCGTAATTCGTCGTCGGCGGAAAAATCGGACACGTAGAGCGTTGCGGATTCAGAATTCTTTCTTGGACGTGAGTAGTGGGCTTCCTGTTGGAGAAGGTAGGTTGTTATTTGGATGCCTGGTTCAGACTGGATGAGGTAGCTTGTGAAGTGGCGGGAGGGGTAGCTGCGGTTGCGCCGTGGTCTGAGGATTCGATATTTTGGAGGTTGTGTTGGGATCGTGAGTCGGAGGGTCCGTGCAATCGCCTCGATGAGTTTGTCGGCTGCAACCGCACCTCTCTCAGTTTTCAACTGACGCGCTTTGTCTCGTGTGAAGGCGAAGATCGATTTTGATCCTCTCTCTGCAACTTGTCCGAGGGGTGTGCACTGGAGCGTTTCGTCCGGTTCGATTTGGATTGGGGGTTCTGCGTTCTGATCTGAGCTTGATGTGACTTGGTTGAACCATCCGTACATCGCTTCTCGGTTCTCTTTTGAATAGCCGTGAGTGGTGGGGCCCGTGAAGAGTTTGATCTTATCCTCGGCTCCCAGTGCTCGATAGAGATGCTTGAGTCGAGCGAATGCCTGCTCGGTTCCTCGGACATCAAAATAGTCCCGTTCTTTGGCCAGAATGATGATTGGCTTGGGGGCGAGTGCAGCGAGAAAGTCCTCGTGATCCAATCCCAGTGCAATGGCCCGAGGTGGGCATTGCTCTGTGTCGGCAGGAAGCTCGTTTTCGAGATTGCGGGCGAACGAAGTGACAAAGCATGAGGGGGCGGCCATGGTGTAGCGGTCATCCAAGCCAGCCAGCCAGGTTGTCATGGTCCCGCCGCCTGAATTTCCCGTGACACCAATGTGTTGAGGATCCACTTCTTCGCGGCTCAGAAGGTAGTCGAGGGCACGAATCCCGTCCCATGCTCGCCACATTCCGATAAACTCCCCGACGAGGCACTGCTGGTTCCCGGCATAGAGGTGTTCACGGACTCCAACTCCAACCTTGGAATTGAATTTGGTATCAGGATATTGAATTCGTTCACCTTGCCCAATGGGATCATAGATCAAAACCACGTAACCCTGCTTGGCAAGGCCCTGGGCGAATGACTGATAAAGGACAGCTGCCTTGCCATTGGATGAATGGCCGCAGGTTCCGATGATTCCAGGCCTGGGAAATCTGAGCTTCTGAGCTTGATTTGGAACGTATAGGTTTGCTGTGACGAAGAATCCCGGTCGGCTTTCAAAGATCACATTTTCAATTCGGTAGCTGCCTCGCTCGACGATTCGAGTGATTCTAGGATTGAGTGGTGTGCGGTCTGGATTCGGGCCGAAGCAGATTCGGATCTTCTGTCGGACTTCAGCAACATAGCGCTTGGCATCCGCTTGCGTTGTGATGTTCCGAATTCTTTGCTGGCGCTCGAAGGCGAGTTTGTTGACTCGTTTAACGAAATACTCTTGAACCATCCTCGGAAACCGATTGAGAGGATGGAGAGATTCTTCTGCGCCGAGCTGAGTCCCGGGAAGCGTTGTGAACATGCTGAGGGCTGATAGCGAGGTTTTAGCGATAAATTCGCGCCGGTTGGAAAGAACTGAGGAACCACTATCTGAGGATGACATGACAGGATAGAGCGTTGATGAATGATGTCGATTATGGGGTGCTTCAGCGGAGATGCAATTCTGCAGGACTAGTTTGTTGTCATCCTGACTGGTTCGGTTCCCGAATCCTTGCTGGTGGAGATTGGATTTTGCGGGGAAAGTTTCGCTTAAGGCGAGTGGGAACATTGCCGATCTCTTAAATGGTTGGGTCTCATTTGTTCGTTGAGTGGGATTTATCTAAAGAACGCGATCCGTGAATGCTTGCACAAAAGAATCTCCTGCTGTTGATCAATTGGATGAATTGATCGCAAGGCTCGAGAGGTTGCCGAGCGAGGCCGGGGTTTATCATAAAGTCTTAGGCGAACTACGGGATCCCAACGGAACCCTTGAGCAGGTGGGGTTGCTCGTGGGGTCAGACCCTGCCATCACGGTTGAGGTGATCAAGACGGTGAACTCCGCTGCTTTCGGGTATTCGAGATCGATCGTGGATCCAATTGATGCCGTGATGTTGCTAGGGGGCGATCAGGTGTTGGCGATCGTTTTGATGGTGGAAGTCTTCGGGATTCAGGAGGGGGTGCAGTGCCTGGGCTTTTCGTTCTCACGGCTGTTGAGTCACTGTCGGACCGTTGCCTGGAATGCTCGAGGTTTGATGCGCCAGGTCTCTAAGGATCGAAAGCTCATTGGAGCTGCCTTCACTGGGGGCTTGCTACATGATGTAGGAAAACTACTTTTGGCTGCCAATTTCCCCAACGAATACGAGAAATGCTCTGATGAAGCGAGGGAAGTAGACGTTTTTGGAGCGGGGCACGCTGCCATTGGGGCTCGTTTTCTTCACCGCTGGCAGATGCCGGAATCAGTCGTGGGAGCGGTGCATGATCACAATCGAATGGATCTCTCGGGAGGCGATGAAATGTCGTTGTCTGACACCATTTTCGTGGCCAATGCCCAGGCGCACTACAAGCAACAGACACTGCCCTCGGGATCCAGTCTCTCTGAGCAAATCGCCCTTTTGAGGGAGCGATTTGGGAACGACAGAATGTCGAATTGGGGATTCAAATAAATTGCTCGGATGTTACCAGGTTTCTTCTAGTCCTGGTTCCTTACTTGGACGGGCGGCATGTCCGTCTACTTCTTCGCCTTAGGGTTCGTATAATTCGGGGGCTCAAACCCGTTAAATTTCGCCCCGCCTAGAATCCAGTTCTTAATCAGTGCCTGCTCTTTCAGGGTGAGAGGCTCTCCGGTGGCTGGCATGATGTCGTCATGATCTGGAGGAAGAGCGGTGCTTGTATAGAGCGGGCTAGCCTCGGGCTTCCCGGGAACGAACAGCATTTTCTGCTTATCATCGTCGTCGAGATATCCCTCTTTTAGCGATTTGATGGTATCGAGACGGATACCTCCTTTGGGCTTCTTGAGTCGACCTGAGCGCGCGTCGGTGTAGGGGGCTGCATGACAACGGAGACAGTGCTGCTTCAGCAATGGGTAGACTTGCTTCCCAAAATCAGGTGTCTCTGCGTTGCACGCTGAGACCGGATAGAAAAGCATGATGGCGCCTATGAGGAGCGCAATGTGAGAAATTGGGTGCATGTTGAAACCAAGTGCTATCTGAGATTAAAGGCTACAGAGATTTATTGCTCCTTGCTCTCAGGGTGGTTGAGAACAGCCGCTTTTGTAGAGGCGGCAACCGCCATCACCTCAGCGATCAAGCCTTTGTCGATCTTCAATTCTTTGAGTGTCGTTTGAAGATGGCCAGCGATCGCATTGAAATCGCTTTCTCTGAGATCGAGGTCTGCATGAGCTTTTCGAAGGGATTTCCCTTGGTAGGGCACCGGACCACCGAAAGCTGCGCTTAAGAAGGCTTTTTGTTTCTTGATTTGACGTTTCATATTCACGTCCTCGAAGAAGTGGTTCACTCGCTCATCGGCAAGCACTTTCTGATAGAATAGATCCACGGCGGCATCGATCGCGGGCTGGCCCCCCAAACGCTGATAGATGCTTGTGGGATCGACGGGGCGCTTCCCTTCCGATTCCGCTCGGGCGAGGGAATTGAGACCTGGGACGACTAGAGTAATGGTCAGGAGTAAGAGAGTGATCTTCATATTGTTCTGGATTTGTTTGCTATGGATTTCAAACATGTAAAAGAAATACATGTTATACGCAAGTCGAAGTTTTAGCCGATTCTTGATGCTCAATGTTGGTTTTCGGGCGTTCTTCTGCTTTCCGGTATCTTGATATGAGACCGATTGGCAAGAACTGGCTTTTCAATCCCGAGGCGGTCGATATGATCAAAGCGCGTCCTAGGAAGTGAGAATCAGTCTGTCCGGATGGTTTCCAGGTTTACCCAGCACGTCGATGTGGAGATGTTGAAGCCCTTTGAATCTAAGAACGAGAAGATCCTATGTTGAACCCCTTTACTAAAAAACCGAAGCAGGCACTGCTGATGAGTGGCTGTTTGGCCTTGGTCGCGTTCATTGCTAGTGAATGGATGACCGCGCAGACTGTGACCAACGAACGCCGAAATCGAAGTTCGTCCTACGATCAGGCGCGAGGAGATTATTATACCGGCCGGTCTCCTTACGTGCGAACGGATATGGCTGCGATGCAAGGGGATCCGCAAGGGAACGCACCCGCCCCCGTATCGCCTCAGCCGCGGCAGAGCCAGGGGAATTTTGGACCGTCCCATTCGACCGTTGTACGGGATGGTATCAAGTATGTGGTGGGGTCGATGTCTTTTCCGACGGGCGTCCGAGGACACGATGGTTTGTTGGTAGAAAAGATTGTCCCGGCTGAGATGATGGTCGGCCAGGCGTTTACCTACGAGTATCGCGTCACCAATCTGACGGCCTATCCCATCCATATGGTACGCCTTATGGATCAGGCTTCAACTGGCTTCCGCATTCAAAAAGCGGATCCGCAGCCCTCTTCGACCAGCGGAGGTATTCTGGTGTGGGAACTCGGAAAGATGGATGGAAATGAGTCTCGAAAAATCCGAATTCAAGGCTCTGCTGCCGAGGAAGGCCTCGTAACGACCTGTGGTTGGGCGAGTTACAGCCCGATCCTGTGTGAACCCATTCGAATCGTCAATGCTGCCCTACAAGTGGTTAAAGACGGTCCAGCTGAGGTATCGATCTGTGATCCGATCGATTACACAATTGGCGTGAAGAACTCGGGTTCGAGCACCCTCACTGATGTGAGAATCATTGACCAGATGGAGGATGGCATTTCGGCAAACGGTCAGCAGCAAGCTTCATTCAACATTGGCACCCTTGAGCCAGGGGAGACCCGTCAAGTCAATCTCACTGCCCGCGCATCACGAACGGGTGAGTTCACCAACCGTGTACAAGCTGCTTCAGCTCAAGGCGTCACAGCCGAGGACCAGGTGACGACGCGGGTTTTGGCTCCGGCTCTACGGATCACGTGTGATGCTCCGAGTGCTCGCTTCATCGGTCGTCCCGTCGATGTGTGCTATGAGGTCACGAACCCAGGCTCTGCTGTGGCAGAAAACACCGTGGTTGAGGCCTTGATTCCCGCGGGTGGCACGGTTCGGGGAGTCACCGAGGGCGGTCGAGTTGTCGGAGACCGAATCCAGTGGAATCTCGGAGGGCTTGCCCCTGGAACCCAACAATCTGTTTGCGCACAGATCACTTTCGATCGCGGTGGTCGATTCCGCGTGGCAGGGCAAGCCCGAGCGAACTGTGTGGAACCAGTTGGGGCGGCTTGTGAAACGGATATCAAAGGTGTGCCGGGCGTCTTGCTGGAGGTGATCGATATCGAGGATCCGATCGAGGTGGGATCGACAGACACCTATGAAATTGCTGTGACCAATCAGGGGACGGCGATGGATAGTAACATCACGATCGAGTGTCGATTGGAACCCGCCCAAGAATATGTCTCCTCTTCGGGGGCTACTCAGGGAGCGGAAGTTGAACCACGAGTCATTCGCTTCCAACCTCTTCCGACCTTGTCGCCGAAGCAAACAGCTCGCTGGCGTGTGGTTGTCAAAGCGCTTGAGCAGGAGGACGTACGATTCAAGGTGAGCTTGACGACGGATCAGATCAGCCGCCCTGTTGAAGAGACAGAAGCGACGAATCAGTATTAGAGAACTTAAGACTCCAGAAAGTTCTGAGCAGAGCCTCCTTGGGATTACCGGGGAGGCTCCTTTTATTTTTTCTGAACTGTTGACTACCTAGAGGAGCAATCTGCAATCGATCTGTCTGGTTCTGTTGAATATATGCTCAATCCGATTGACGGAATTCCCCGTGGGGTTGGTTGTCGTGATTCCAAAGTCGGCGTATTGATTCCTGTCGAAGATCGTGAAAATCCCTGAGCGGTCCGGAGCGAACGTGTCCGTCGGCAATGCCCACGGTTTGCCTTCCCTGGTGACGCTTAGCTGTTCCTGAAAGGGCGCGACGTTTTGTTTCTGAAACGTCATTCGGAATGGAACCGGTTTCAAAGAAGGTGCGTTCTGAGTGATTCCGTCCGTACAAACCGAAAGCGAGTCGACCCGTGAAACGCCCCGACGCTGTCTCTGGTATCAAGGGGGAATTCTCACTGCTCAAGAAACCCAAGCTCGCGTCCCCTAACGTGATTAACTGGGATGGAACCCGAACTTGGGATTCTCGGACAGGGCGGAAGAGACCGCGATCAGGGTGTCTTTTGATTTCTTCCCAGTCGCCTCGAAGTCCCAGATGCCTCCCCTCTGCAACACTCCGCAAAGTCGGCCCGACGCCCGATCCATTGTAGCTGTAGGCTCCGAGGGAGGCCTCGAATCGGAATGTCCGCGAAAGGGCGGCCGATTCTTCTGTCGAGAGCGGAGGTGCGTAAGATTGATGCCGCATGTAGAGGCCTGGAAGACGGGTGTAGCCCGGGCACGCGAAGACGGATGTCTTTGAAGGATGTGTCGATGAGGGCCAACGACTGCCGGTGTAAGGTTCCAAGAAATCAAACCAGAATTGCTTGCTGGAAACGTTTCGGTTCTTTTGAAGTAAAGGATAAACGCCGTTATCGGATAGGTAGAGACTGACTCCGAGCATCTGTTGTCGGACGTTATTGATGCAGACGGTTCGATGGGCCGCTTCTCGTGCCCTGGACAGCGCGGGAAGGAGAAGGGAAGCAAGGATCGCAATGACTGAGATCACGACGAGGAGCTCAGTTAACGTAAAGCCCCTGTGCGTGGAGCCTGATTTAGTTGGATGCGGACCCCGCTGCATGACATTTCCTTACCAAAACACTAGAGCACGGGGCACTTTGTGCAAGGCAAGGAATTGGCGAGAGCCAGTCTGTGTTTTTATGCGCCCTTCTTTGACTGGAAATTGGGCCTGCTCAGTCGAGTCTATTCGCGGTGTTGAGCGTGGCTGGTTCGTAGGCGATGAAGTGTGTGACCGCAAGGGCGCGGATCATGATGCCAAGAAGCGTGAGCCCGTCTCGCCACCTCCGTATGTTGGTTCTTCCGTAAGTTCTCGCGTGGTAGTGAACGGGAAGCTCCTTGATGGCCAAGTAACGATGGGCTGCGCCAATGAGCAGGCTAAAGTCTCCGAAAGGGTCGTGCCTCGTCAAATCGTCTTCCTGACCACAGAAGTCGTCTCGGTAGAATACTTTAGTACCGCAAAGAGTATCTGAGAGTTTTAGACCGAGCTGAAGGCTCATTAGAACCGCAAAGAATCTGTTGCCGAGCCAATTCAATGGTCTCATTGCACCGTCTTCCATTCGATGGGCAAAGCGATTCCCATTGATAAAGTCTGCCTCCTGGCTGCAGATTGCACGATAGAATACCGGCAGGATTTCGGGGGAGACCGAGAGGTCGGCATCAAGAATAAAGACGAGCTCTCCGCGACATGCTTTGAGTGCCTGCCGAACGGCGCTGCCTTTTCCTTGCTCCGTCTGCTCTAGAACTTTGATTTCCTGTTCTGGGCGAGATGCAACTTCCTGATGAGCGACCTCAAGGGTTTTGTCCGAGGAGCCTCCCTCGATGATGAGAACTTCTTGAGTCGTTCCAAAACGAGGGAGTCGGTCCAACAACTCGGGGATGTTTCCTGCTTCGTTGCGAGCTGGAATGATGATGCTACAGGATCGATTCCGTGATGAGGAGTTTCGGCGGGCGATCCAGACCTCGGCATGACATAGAAATGGGAGTAGGGGGCTGAGAATGCGATTGAGGCCTTTCGAGACTCGGCCGGCACTATGAGGCCACACGATGATTCTTTTCCGAACGATGAACGACCACCCTGCTGATTGAATGCACTGAACTAGAGAACGGGCTCCTAACTCTGAACGGCATCCCAGGTCGCCTTCTGATCGTTTCCAAAAAATGAGGTAGGGGCGTTCTTTTGTGCCGGTGCTTGCAACTGCCAGGCCATTCTTGAGTTCAGAGATGCCCGTCAACTCAGTGTTTATGACGAAGTAGTCGGATTCTCCTCTAGCCTTCTGACTCTTGACGTTTTGATCAATTGTGCAGCTCTCCTTTTCAGCAGGAAGAAGCTGGCTGATATACCCCAGAGCCAAAGCTTGTAGCCTGAGAGAAAACTCTGTGGTCTCGCGTTCGGTTTCTATGCTGGGGCTGGTGCTCGGACTCCTGCGAATCTTTGTTGTGGACAGGGGCATGATCTTAATCTTTGGGTGCAACCGTGATGGTCGCGTGCATAGGGGGGCTTTGTGAAGCGAAGGTGTATTGACCACGGATGACCACGGAGGTCTCAGATTGGAACAGATGAGAGCGGTATCGAAAGTGCTTTGTTTGGTATCATTCTGCGGAGGTCCTTGTTGTAAGCCAGAGCCAGTCTTCGTTGTGTTCTGCTGATTTGTCGAAGTGGTCGGTTGAAGTTCGCGGATCTTTCCATCGATGTGTCTCTACATGTCCGTCGGCGAAAGCCAGAACGCCGGATTGACGGTGACGCGTGGTTGGAACGTCGATCCAACGTGGACTCCGGTTCTGTTGAGGCATCTCAACAGCGAAGGCTGGATCATTGATCGTAACCTCACTCTCATCCACAAAAACGAATCTCTCGGATGGTTCTTGGATGTCAGTGGAAAGTCGATAAGTAAGGTAGTATTGCTGGCCTGGATGGGCGAGAGCCTTGGATGGTAGCCAAATGGCATAGCTTTCGAATCCCATGGCTTGGTTCATGGAAACGCTCCGAACCCGCGGGTGTTCAATGCCCTGGATGACCTCACTGCTTTCATCTGCCGGGCATCGATAAACATCCCACACAGGAAGATAGGGCGCAAAGAGAGCCCCCTCGGGATCGACGAGGTGTAGGGTGTTCGTGGCTCCCGTGCCACGAACAGAGCCTCGCACCCATCCGCTGGTGAGATCCAGGTGCACATTGGAAACTAAACGCTCTTGATGGTCCGCCGAGTAGAGATTCCAAGTAAGAATCAATTGGCGAAAATTGTTTTCACAGGCGACTTGTCGGGCCTTGGAGCGAGACTGTTTCAGTCCGGTGCCCGCCAGTGTAACCAAGAGGAGGACGATGGCGATAGTCACCATGAGCTCTAGTAAGGTATATCCGGCCCTTGTTTTGAGTGTTCGTGCTGCTTTTGGAGTTGGACCTTTGCTATCGCGTCGATCTCTTGGAATTGTCAAGCGGTAGGTGGTTGAGTAAGGGGTGATTCCGGGTAGGCTCTTGGAGACGCTGTGGTTCGAGTCGGCTGGGCTGTCAGAGTGCATCATGGGAATTCTATTTTGAATGGCGGCCGGGGTGCGTTCGGGCCGGTAGTTGATAGTCGATATAGGGTCTGCTTGAGTCGAAGAGCTTTAAGCGATGCAGCATCCCTGTTGGAACCTCAGCGCTTGATCCTTGCGTTGCTCTTGAGGCTAGGTCTCGGGCAGCGCTGAAGTGGCCCCGGCTGGCCTCTGCGATGGCCCACGTGTCGAAGCTTTCTCGACTGGCCCCTTTGGCGTTTGAGTGAGCTGCCTCGGCAAGACTCACAGCTTCATTGGGGCGACGAATCGCGGGGTCTGGATGCGCCGATAGAATGTAGGCTAATCGTCGCTGTAGCGTTGGTTGGGTGGGATCCCAATAGAGCGACTTTCGAAGATGGATAAGTTCCGCTTCGATCTTCCCTATATGACGATAGAGGCTTGCGGCGACTCTGTGTAGGTGCGGTGATTCAGGTTCGTTTTGCAGAGCACGGTGCAGGTGGTGAAAGACTTCGTCCTGCTGGGTTTCTCGATCCAGGGTTGCGATCATTCCGAGCCGAATCATCGTGCTGTTGGGACGATGCTCTAGGACCCGTCGAAAGAGGGTTTGTGAGTTCTTCCAGTATCCAATTTGTTGAAGCGTGATCGTAATCATGAATGTCCCCAGCAGCCCGATGAAAACGGATATCAATCGGGGACGCACACAGTGAAGCCAGGTTAGGCTGCCTGCGATGGGGAGGAGGATTCCGACATTCGATAAGTAGGTATAGCGGTCCGCTCGTGCTTGATCGCCGACTTGAATCAAACCGATCACTGGGAGCAATGTGAGAACGTACCAAATCCATCCAACGAAAAGATGGGGAAATCTGCTGCGGAATTTGATTGCCACCGCAGTCACTAAGACGAACGCCGTGAGAGACAACAACACAGGCCAAAGTGAGAAATCGTTGGGGTAAGGATAGAAGGCGACGAGCTTTACGGGATAGGCGAAATCGAGAAGGTAAATCCAAAGGGAAGCCAAGGCATTCGCTAGGCGATAAGCGACCGGAATATCTATGGTGTTCGCGACAATCCCGAGGCTGTTCTGGGCAATGACGGTTAGAATTGAGATTGCTATCGATAGGGTCAATAGAGGGAGTTTCTCTATGAATATGATCTGCAAGAGATCTTGAAATCTTGAACCGAACTTCATTCTACGGAGAGGCCAGAAGTCCAGCAGTATCAACAGCGCCGGGATCGTTACGGCCATGGGTTTACTCATCAACGCCGAAACAAAGCTGACGAAGACCACAAGCATGCGCCAGGCTGATGGGCGCTCGGTATAGTTGAAGTAAGCGTGGAATGTGATTAACGTGAATAGGCTGCACAACAGATCCTTGCGCTCACTCACCCAGGCAACGGATTCGACACGCAGTGGATGCCAGGCAAAGAGTCCGGTGATGACGAGGCACGTCCAAGTTGAGAACTGGAGTCGACGGAAGAAGAGGTAAAGGAGGCTCGCATTAATAGAGTGTATGAGAGCGCTCACCAACTTGTGACTCCCCGCGTTCGAACCAAATAGTTCGCAATCTATTTGATGGGACAGCCAAGTCAGCGGGTGCCAATAACTCACATTTGCATTCAACGATGAGAAAGCCCAAGAGAGGTTTTCAATGGATAGACCTGTGCGGACCCATTCGTTATTAACGACGTAGTCCAAATCATCGAAGGCCACGAATGAATGTGAAAGCACCCCCGCGTAAATGCCCAAGGTGAGAATTGAAAGAGCGGGAGCGACGATCAAGAACTCAGAAAGGAGAACTTTCTTCACCACCAATTCTTCTCTTGAAGATTCGACGAGGTCAGAAACTGATCTGAATCAGAATCCGCCTTTTGCATCTGGGATGGGTATTCTTGCTCTCTCTACCGTGGGTGGAAGAACCACCCACGGTAGAGGACTTCGAGTCAAAGCTAAATGAATGGATCAGCCTCCAGTTGACCCAGACCCGCAGCCACCAAACTCGCAATTGGTGGTCGAGTAGCTGTCAAATGCGGTCATCGACGTTACGGCTCCTCCGCAACAGGTGCCCGTCGCTCGTGCCGTAAATGAGCAAAAGAAAAGATAGCTGCTGCCTTCCCCCCAGTATCCGCTACTATGTCCTGGCTCGCAAGTTGAGTAGTTGGTGTAACGCGCCCTCATCGTGCAGAGTTGGAACTCCAGCACCATTGGAAATGATATGCCGCAAAACATCAGGACATTCCTGTTTATTCCGCAACCTCTGACGGTCCCTGACATCCTATAACAGTTGTCACCTCGGATCTCTAGATTGGGCATGCCTGCTCCGACGAGCGCTGCAGCCAAAACACATAATAGTATCTTGTTCATATTTTTTTAGGGAGTTCTTACTGATTGATTGGGTGAAGAGTGGCGGTTTCGCCTCGAGAGGAGGCCGAAAGCGAATATTGCCGTCAGAATTGTCCAGCTCCCATAGAGCAGAAACTGTCGCTTCCATTTCCGGTTTCCAACCGGATTCATGACCCTTGCTGGAGTGCTGGGATCGAACTTCATGTTGAACACTTCGCCAGTCGCTTTCGTCTCGAACCAGTTGTCAGACGCTTTCATGAATTGGTGGGCGCTACAGAATCCTTCCGGATAAGGTTTTTCAGATAGCTTCCAATCGAGGAACTCGTAGACTGCATAGGGAGTGGAAGACGAACTTTCTTTGTAGCGATTCTCGACTGTCACTCGTTTCAAGTGTCCTTGGTAGTGGATGAGTTCGATCAGCCTTCCTTGAACCTTCTGTGCGGGCGCCTCTAGGAGTGAGTATTTGATTCGCGTCACCAAGCCGGACTCAGTTTTCACCGAGCCTTCTATGGGTTTGCTCCCATACTCTGGCAGACTTGTCGCCGTAAAGTTTGCTTCGCCTTCCTTCGGGATGATTGAATCAACGAGCTGAAGACTAGTGAGATCTATGTCGTAGAGTCCAAGTCGAATAGGTTCAGTGGCCCGCTGGTACATCGTTGGGTAGTAAAACTGATCCTTGCCGTTGTGCTCCAAATAGACACCATCGGGGGCATCAGTGGTTTCGAGCCCCTGGCGATGAAACGACCACCAGTTCTTGGAGTCTCGCCCCAATAGAGCCTTGTCGCGGACTTCCAGTGCCCAGGCCTCGTCTGGACTTGAGATTTCGTGGTAGATGAACTCTCGATTTGGTAGATGGCGCAGAGCGGAGAGTTCGGAAGGGCCTGATCCTAACTTGCCTAGGTCGACTTCTCCGGCTTTGAGGCGCTTCATGAAGCGGTCAGCCTCCTTCTGGCTGTCGAAGAAAACGGGTTTGGTGTGTAAGGTTCGTCTCACGATCAGTGTGTCGATGGCTGGGCCCACTTGAAGAAACTCTACGAATTCATCGGCTGTTACCGCTGTGCCTAATACAGGTTGAGGCGTTATTTCTCCGCTTCTTCCGGAATGTGTGAAAATAAGTGTGAGAATTATCGAGATGGCTGCGACCGCTCGACTATTCGGTTTCCTGTGCTTGCGAACTATTCGTTTTTCTCGCCTTAAAAAGAGGCCATAGGCAACGCCGATCGTCAAAATCAACCCGCTAAAGTAATGAAGAGGCTCTCGTATCCATTTCTGCTCTCCCGTTGCTCCCATGATTTTTGAAGGCGTAGTAGGGTCCAGCTTCATATTGAATATTTCACCGTTCGCTTTTCTGAGGAACCAGCTGTCCGATTCCTTCATGAATTGTTTCGCACTGCAAAATCCTTCAGGAGTTGGTCTTTTCGTGATCTTCCAACTGAGGAACTGGTAGTCTGCGTAGGGCGTAGTAGAGGAGCTCCCGTTGTAGCGGTTTGCGATTGTCACGCGTTGCAGCTGGCCGGAGCGATGGGTGAGCTCAATCACTCTTCCCTGCACTTTCTGAACTGGTGCTTTCAATAGGGAGTATTGGATTCGGCTTACGAGACCAGCGTCCGTTGTCACGACACCTTCGATTGGCTTGCTTCCATATTCTGGTAGGCTCGTTGCTGTGAAGCCTGCTTCACCACTCTGGGGAAGGGGAGAGGAGGAGAGACTCAGGCTGGATAGGTCCACGTCGTAGAATCCAAGACGGATTGGCTCCGTAGCCCGTTGGTACATGGTTTGATAATAAGTTTGCTCCCGTCCGGTGTGCTCCAAATAGATCCCATCTGGAGCGTCGGTAGTTTCAAGCCCTTTGGAGTGAAATCGCCACCAGTTCTTGGAGTCTCGCCCCAATAGGGCCTTATCGCGGACTTCCAGTGCCCAGGCCTCGTCTGGACTTGAGATTTCGTGGTAGATGAACTCTCGATTTGGTAGGTGACGCAGAGCGGAGAGTTCGGAAGGGCCTGATCCTAGCTTCTCTGACTCAACTTCTCCGGCCTTGAGTCGCTTCATGAATCGGTCAGCCTCCTTCCGACCGTCGAAGAATACGGGCTTGGTGTGTAAGGTTCGTCTCACGATCAGTGTGTCGATGGCCGGGCCCACTTGAAGAAACTCTACGAATCGATCGGCCGTGACGGCTGGTCCTAGGTTGGTTCCAGTATTCCCATCGGCTGCGTTTGCGTGGTTCAGAAAGATGAATGTACCTAGTCCAAGCGTGGCGAGCGATCCCTTGGATTTGGAGAGTGTTGCAGCCGTGCTCTCGGTGCGTCGACGGAAGTCATGAAGGATAATGGCCAAAGAACCGGTCATAAAGTAGGCAAGTAAGCCAAGAGCGATTGAATCCGCGTAGGGGGATAATCCCGGAATCCAATCACTGACTTGTCCGAGGCAACTGCATGGCTCTGGAATATCCAACCACCAATTGCCGAGTCGGTAAGCTCCAAAACACGAGGCCAGCCACACGACGGAGAACGCTTTCGTTACGGAATTCTTCCCAAATAACAAGAATGCCGCTACGGCCAGTTCTGCAACGGCAGCGCCCCCGTAGACGAAGCGATTGTCAAGGCCAACGAGACCATTTGTTGCGTAAAGTATCCTTGCTCCTTGAAGAAGTCCAATCGACTTGGCGATAGCGGTGAGAACAAGAATGGAACCGGTGGTGATGAGGAATAATTTGTTAAAGCGGTGCATGGCATGTCAGGCTTGTTGGCAGCTCTGGTAAGGCTCTTGTGTGGGGCAGAATCGGAGTCTGATGCTGGAATCCTTGTCAATTTCTAGCTTTAAGCTTAAAGGAAGCTGTAATACTTGTGGGGGTGACACGGTCACATGGATAGTTGCTGAGAACGACAAGTCAACCCTGTTTTGTGAGGCGCAAATCTGGGAAAGTATTACGATAAAGAGTAATGCGACTATAAAAAATCTCCGTTGAATCGAAAGTTGGCGTATTTTGATTTGTTAAGATCTTGTAAAGCATTGGCAGAAAACTGTTTGTGAGGAATGGATGTGTTCTGAAGACGGCTCTGTCGGAGTTTGAGTGGGGCTTATTTACATGATGCTTTAGGAGAGGAAAAAGTGAACACTGATCGGGTTGTCTTGAGTGCCAGAGCCAGCGTGACTGATGGTCGAATTCGTTGCTCGTTAGTGGCGCTCTCATAATCGCTCGAGGTAATCCTGATAGGTCTTGTCGAGTCCTTCTTCGATTGAGGTATTTGGACTCCATCCGAGAGCACGGATTTTGCTGCTATCAAGGAGTTTGCGGTAGGTGCCATCGGGTTTGCTCCGATCCCAGACGATCTCTCCGTGGTAGCCGACGGTTTTCTGAATGGACTCGGCCAAGGCCTGGATAGAAAGGTCCTCTCCGTAGCCGATGTTGATAATGTCTTTTTCTGAGTAGTCTTGTAGGAGCCTGAGGCAAGCCTCAGCTAGATCGTCGGCGTAGAGAAATTCTCTTCGTGGCGTTCCGGTGCCCCAGCAGACGACCTGAGCTTGCCTCTTTGATTTAGCAAGATGGAAACGATTCAGTAGTGCCGGTAGTACGTGAGAATGCGTTGGGGAGTATCGATCGTTGGGACCGTAAAGATTTGTCGGCATGGCAGCGATGAAGTCACACCCATATTGTTGCCGGTAGGCCTGGCAGAGTTTGATTCCCACTATTTTGGCCACGGAGTACCATTGGTTTGTGGGCTCCAAGGCGCCAGTGAGAAGCGCATCCTCGTGGATCGGTGACGAAGCGTGCTTGGGGTAGATACAGGAACTGCCCAGGTAGAGAAGTTTGGTGACCCCGAATCGGTGTGCTTCGTGAATAAGGTTCGTCGCGATGATTGCGTTTTCGTAGATGAACTGGGCCGGTTCTTGATGATTGGCGAGAATACCTCCAACCCGACCGGCAGCGATGATCACGAATTCGGGTCGATTCTTCGCTAAGAATCGAGAAACCTCACTCTGGCTCGTTAGGTTAAGTTCATGATGGGGAGCGGTGATAAGATTCGCGTAGCCCTGATCTTGCAGCGTACGAACTATCGCGCTGCCAGCCAAGCCGGTGTGTCCGGCGATGTAGATTTTTGACTCTTGATCCACCTCGATTGCTGGGAAGTTTCACCAGGAATTCGATGGGGGAACAAGAGTAATGTTACTACGTAAGGACGTGTTTTTGTTTTTAGACGCTGTTGGGGTAAAACTGTCGTAATCCGATCACGCAGCTGGCTGCGGATGGCTCGACAATAGGATTGAAAAGGGCCTTATCGGAGTTATCCCGAAGTCCTTGGGTTATAGCTAGAGTTTAGTGAGCGGATGATCCCGTTCTTTCAGTGGGATGGCCACGGTTCGGCCTTCCTGGCGATGAGACTCGAAAACGGCGCAGATCATTTCGACTGTTTGTCGGCCTTCGAGCACGTTGCAGAGCGGACGTCGGTCTTGTTTCACGGCGTCAATGAGGTCGAGAATAGGAATGACATGATTGTGCACCTGGCTAATGAGATCTGGACGGGGTTCCCTTTTGCCGATTCCACCCGAAGTGATGGGGGTCCAGGGGCGATCAGCTTTAGTGGGCTTGAATGGGTTCCCTGGAATCCAGTGGGCTACGGGAGAGATATCACACTGGATTTGAATGATGCCCTTGCTTCCGACGAGCTGGAGTCCGAATCCTGCTCCCTCGGTGCCGTCGTTGGCGATGGAATCGAAAGTAGCGATGACGCCTCTGTTGAGTTCGTAGCGGGCATGAAGTTCGTTTGCTGCCAAGGGGCCAAGTCCTTCGGCTCCCTCTCTGATGTGAGACGTTGTGACGTGTTGTCCGTCTCGAAGCATGACTGCGGAACATGAGTGGGCTTTGCCGCCGAAGTAGTGGATTAGATTGAAAACGTGCGATCCGAGAACCCACAAATCTTCATCTCCCCCTCTGCGATCTCCTTTTCCTCGACCTCTGATTTCAAGAAGTTTGCCAAGATTGCCCTCTGCGATGAATTTGTCGATGACAGCCAGGCTAGGGTGGTAGCGATTGCGGTGAGCGACGGCTATTTTTGTTCCGAACGTTTGGCTCGCTTTAACGAGCTCGTCGGCTTCGGATGGAGTACGGCAGAAGGGTTTTTCCACGTAGATTCCTTTAACTCCGGAACGGATAGCAGCCAGTGTCATCGCATGGTGTTGGTCCGCATGTCGAGGGCACACGGAAACGAACTCCGGCTGAGTGACCCTTAGCATTTCCTCATAGTCGGCAAAGCCTTGGCTTGCCTCCAATCGATCGATGGCTTTTCGGAGACCCGCTGGATTCGCATCGGCTACACCGACGATCTGAGCGCCCGGAATCTGCTTCCAAACAGTATCGAGTCCGTGTCCATAGTTGCCTCTGCCAGTGTGGCCAATCACGCCCACTCTGAGTCTGTCAGGTGTTTGAGCAAAGACGGAGGGAGAAGCCAGCGTTGCGAGGGAGACGTGCTGGAGGAAGTGGCGACGGTTCATGAAAAAAAGTATCTGCGGCGTAGGGAGAGAGGTCAAGTCGTTGCTTCTCTGGCTGGGTGACTTGGTTTGAAAAGTACCTGTCAACACAAAGGCTGTAAGTTTTTCGAGCTGAACGTGTTTGCGGATTCAGGGTCTCATTCTATGTGAAAGTTTTTCGGAGTGGACTCTTAGTGCTCTTGTTGGTGGGAATCACGACCGGATCGGTTTTCCGTCTCTGGAGTTCTCGGGATTTGGTGATCCGTTACTTGGGCTGGGGGAAAACCTACATTCCTCGGGAGCCAAATCTTGAGGAAGAGGCTTGGTTTCGGCCATTGGTGTTCCAGGAGGTCTCTCCAGAGGAGCGGTCCCGTAGGGCTGAGGAAGACGGTGATCGCTATTTTGATCCGAAAAGGAGCTTTGAGCCGAGCTATCAACGCAAAATGCAGGAACACTATGCCGTGCATAGTTACTTAACGGCGACAAGGCGCGATGATCCGAATTATCAGAAAGTGTTGTTGATGTTGGTCGCGAAGGGTTTTGGAATTTCAGAATGGCGAGGGGTTTGCCTTGCTATTCGCAATTATCACCTATTTGGTAAGTTTAGAGGGCGTGGAAGACTATCCTTTAAGGACCTGGGTCTAGAAGGTGGTGCGGCTGGTCTCCATTTGCCATCTGCCAATGAACAGTTTGTGGAGACCTGTGCGAAAACACTAGGCTTAGTCGATCATGATTTCTTTGAGTCCCTGATCGCAATTCGCTTACCTTCTAAGAATCGGGAACCCGTCCTCGGATTGCGTGCGCCGAGGCTTCAAATGGGAGATGCCTTTTTGTTGGCGGAGGAACACTTGCCTCAAGCCTATCTCGAGGCTTGCGCGAAGTATCAGGGAGTGGATCGGGGAGCCGTCAGCCGCTCATTGCGTTCCGAGTTTGGTTATTTCATTCAGCGATGTCGTATGAGAGCGAGCGGCTTTGATGTGGGTGAACATAGAGATGTGATCGAAAGATTGGTCCGAGCGGGGCTCCTACAGTGGGAAGACTTAGAGGGGATTGAACTGTTAGATCGTTGGGAACCGCCTTCCCCGATAGCAAGATTCCCTCCGCCCGAGGTATTGTAGGCATCCCGAGCGATTTTATCCGCGTGGGATTGTCTTCTCACGCTTTCGGTATTGATCAGGCTTTGGCTTCGCCGTGAGTTTTAGCGGCTTGCGTTCATTTGATCGCTTTTAGGATGCACTAAAAAATTAGTGTAACAGATTGACATGTGGAGCTTATTCACTAAGTTCTTAGTGTTTAAGTAAGGTTTCTGTAATGACTGACCCGCTCAAGCTGTCCCGCCGTGAACGCGAAATAATGGATGTTCTTTACTCATTGGGAGAGGGGAGTACCGAGGGTATCCGGACGCGAATGAAATCGCCACCAAGCGGCAATGCCGTGCGGGCCTTGCTCGTGATTCTCGAAGAGAAGGGATATCTCAAACGGGAGCGCCTGGGAAAGGAGTACCGTTATACTCCGATCGCGAAACGTTCTAGTGTTGGCTTCAAGGCGCTTCAACATGTGCTCGAAACCTTTTACGAAGGCTCGTTTGAAAATGCCCTTGCTGCTCACTTGCGTCGCCGAAAGGAAAGTTTGAGTTCGGAGGACTATGAGCGTCTCAAGCGTCTGATTGAAGATTCGGAGGAAACGAAATGACGGAGCTCCTGCTCGGTCTCGAGGCATTCCTCGTTGCCAGTCTAGGATGGCAACTGAAGGCTGCCGCATTGATTGCCCTGGTGTGGCTATTCGTAACGGCTTTTCCGAGACTGTCTCCAGCCAATCGGGGCAGCGTTTGGAGCTGTGTGCTCGTTGCTCTTTTCTTGCTTCCGATCGCCGGGCCTTCCCTGCCTGCTGTCCGCATATTGCCGCAATGGAGTCCTGAGTCCCGAGCGGATCCAATGGCTTTGCGCAATGCACTTGGTATCCCAATTGATCAACTAGAATTTCGGCATGTGCCGTTCAGTCAGAGCGAGGCTGTGGATCCGCCTGCTGCCGTGGTGCCTGCTGAGCCCAGTTCAGCTGTAGGCAGCGGAGCTTTGAACCCAGAAACCGTGAATCCAAATGGAAGCGCCCAACGTGTGGGGTGGCTGGCGATTGTTTTGGGTGGCGTTTCGCTTGTCTTTGCGGCGCGTCTGTTGATCGCCGTTTTTCAGTTTTGGTGCCTCAGGGCGAGTGGGAAAAGGTGCGAAGCTGGGCGAGTTAGTGGTCTGTTTCGATCGGCCCTTCGTGCCCAATCTATCGCGTTTCGAGTGGATCTTGTGGTGTTGCCTAATGCGAGCGGCCCGATGACTGGTGGTCTGCTACGGCCCACAGTCTTTCTGCCGAAAGAGGCCGAGGAATGGTCAGGGGAGAGGCTTGAATCTGTTTTCGGGCACGAGCTTTCACATGTAAAGCGGCGGGACTGTTTCTGGCTACTCGCCATTCAATTTCTCGCGATCTACTACTGGATCAATCCGCTTTACTGGTTGGTCGTGCATCGATGGGGAACAGAGTGTGAGCTTGCCTGCGATGATCACGTCCTTCAGTCCGGGATTTCGCCCAAAGTTTATGCGGCGACTCTGCTTGAACTCTGTACTCGGTCGGAGCGTTCGTCTTGGCCGTCTGTCTTGGGAGTTGACGGCGGAAGGCTGGCGATCGAGCGAAGGATTCAACGAACCCTCCAGATGCCAAGCGCAGAAAAGCAGATGGGGCGATGGGGAACGGTGTTCGCCGGGCTGATGATTCTCGTTTCGGCTGGCGGATTGGGCGCGCTTCAATCAAAGCAGAGCTCCGGGGCGCAGGGTGACTTTTCGAACGCCGTGGCCGTTTGGGTGGCGGATGCCGTGGAATCAGAATATCCGGATCGCAATGGGACTGACTGGGAGATCTTGCGGGGGGATTTTGAGAGTTTTATCAATGACATCTGCGAGACCAATAGCCTTGCTCAAGGGCGTCGAAGGATTCTATTCGAATCGCTCCCAGTTTTTATTCCGGGCTATGTAGATCGTGGCGGCGAAATTGGCGACCTGAGTGCTTCGACACGAACGGACCTGTTCGATCGCCCCTTGGAGGATGTTAGGCTCAAAGACGATCTTCTGTCTCTAAAATGGTCGTTGTGGCGCGCGCTAACCAAACCCGAACTATCCGAGGGTGAACAACACGTCTTGAATGATCAGCGAGACCGGTTGAGGCAGTATCTGAAGGAACGCGATGTCCTGGTTCGCGCACTCAAGGATCCAACGCCATTCTTTGGAAGCATGTCTGAAGATCTCTTCCAACACCACTTGGATTGGTTCTGCCTCCGGGAACGTTTGCTCTTTGAGCGGAGCCTTCGTGATCCCTTGGACGCTGTGTTTGATCGGCCTTTGTCAGCCGAAAAGTTTGCAGATCTGTGGACGCGTTTGCAAGACGCCGTGAAACTCGCGAGGGCGGTAGAAAGTGAGATGCCAACCTATCAGCTCCCTAATGTTCGGCAATTGGCAGGACTGGTGAAGCAATCTCGATATTCTCCACCGACGCGGGCGGCTGATTTCGAACTTCCGTTCTCTGGGATGGCGACTCGCCTTGGAGGGCCCCGTTCTTGGGATGATCCCGTTCACTTGCGTATCAAGTTTCTCGAACATCACCCTGAGCTTTTTCAGAACGCGTATTGGAAGAAGGACTTCTCCATGATTCCTGTGGACCGAAAGAACCAACCTGTTCGATCGTGGGCGGGCATTGCGCACTGGGATGCTGGAACTGTCGATGTTGAGACAATTTACTCGCAACTGATGAGACCGGTTTCCGAACGTCCGATTTTCATTCATGCGGGCTTAACTGGAAGCCGTGATCTGATACAGCTGTTAAGCTGGCTTGGGCGACTCTCCTATGTTGAAAAACGGGCTCTGAGAACTCACCTGAAAGGTGAGCGGATCTCGAGTATGGATGAACTTGGCTCGACTGCGAGACAGCTTGGGGACTCTTCGGCGCTTCAGTCTGCTATCGCCAAAGTTCAGGCTCTCTGGAAATGGCAATGGGCGGTCATTGACGAGTATCAACAGGCTCTGGAGGCTGGTTGGCTTTCTGCCGATGACGAAGCACTCTTGGAGCACTTGCTCGCCGATCTCAAACGTCGAACATTGGATGACATCTTCCGCCCACGAGAGGAATTTCGAGGGATAGATCGTGGTAATCAAGATCCTCAGGCGCTCTTTCTCAGTGCTCGTTACGATTCAGATAGTTTTCTGA
The DNA here is from genome assembly GCA_964342405.1 of uncultured Verrucomicrobiota bacterium. GTDB lineage: Bacteria > Verrucomicrobiota > Verrucomicrobiia > Limisphaerales > AAA164-E04 > UBA2970. Next base: position 82,632 of record CAYFGX010000035.1, read on the forward strand.
AGCGTGGTCCCTACAATCCGAATCAAGTGAGGACCCCAAGCTTGTTCGTTGGTGGCGTTCGTCTGAGCAATGATCATTCTTTTCCCATTCAGATTCAGGGCGAGGAAACGCCTCTCTTATTTGGTCGCTTTGAGACCGGGGATAAGGAGAGCTTAGTTGTTCGAATAGGGCAGACGGAAGCTGATCTTGATCCTGGTCTTTCGATTCGCCTTCCGCGTGATCAAGCGGTTCCCGTCACCCTTGGTGAGCGACAATTTGAGTTAACATACGTTTCAACCTGGTGGTTAGGGAATGGGGTGGAAGCGAAATCTGCGAAGATTGCTTACGTGCAGATGGCCTATTTCCCGAGCCAGAGAGAGTAGGCAGTCCCGTGGAAGATTTTCGGAAGGGGGCGTTCGAGTGTTTTTGGAATGCCTTGTGTGTTCTACCTCAGTTGGTCGAAGTCGTAGTAGTTCCGAAACTCGCTCGGAGTGAGGTTGGTTGAGGCTCGAAAGACGATTCCAAAGCGCCGATGGTTTGAGAAGCCACATTCGAGTGCGACCAAAGTGATCGGGAGTGTGCTGTTCCTCAAGAGTGTCTTCGCTCTGCGAATGCGTGCTCGTTGAGTGGCTGCCAGAACGGTGATGCCGAGCTGCTTGGAGAATGTTCGTTCGAGGCTACGACGCGAGGTGCCGACGTGTTCGGCGACGGCCGTGACGGAGAAATTCGGATTCTTGAGGTTGCGCTCAATGAATGTGATTGCCTTGTGGGTGACCGGATCTTCCGCCGCAAAGCGTTCGGTGGAGGCTCGCTCAATCAGGTGGAGTGGAGGAACGCGCTCGCTGGGGATCTTTCGAGTCTTTTGTCGAACCATCTTGTCGAGCATTGCGGCAGCCCGGAAACCGATTTGTTCAGCCGGGTTGTCGACACTCGAAAGGGGCGGGGATGAGAGCAGGCACATTGTCTCGTCGTTATCCACCCCAAGGAGGGCAACGCCCTCGGGCACGGGAATCCCCTCGACCTGGCAGAGGGAACTGAGGAGGCGCGAATGCTCGTCATTCGAGCAGAATATAGCCGCCGGTTTGGGGAGTTGTTGGAGCCAGCGACTGAGGCTTTCCTCGGCGTGTTGCAGGTCGCGCGCGAAGGGAGGGCGGAGTGTGTAATCGAGATACATGGTGTCGACACTCACCTTACGCTCCGAGAGCCTGTCTCGGTAGCCGTCTTCGCGTTCTCGCGAGAACGCAGCTGTTGCACTCCCAAAGTAGGCGTAGTGTTGATAGCCCAAGTCCCAGTAGTAGTCCGCCGCCATTTCTCCAACCGCCCGTTGATCTGCGTCGATTGTGGGCAGCTGGAGGTTGACTTGATTGGAGGAGAGATTCACGACTGGAATCTTTAGGGCTTCTAGTTCGTGTCCGAGTCGATCGTCGAGCACGTGGGCAATGATTCCGTCTGGAGACAAATCTCGTACGGAGGCAACCGAATCGGTGTGAGCGGGCATATCTTCCAGTAACCAGCACTGGTCTCGTCCATAGGCAGCAATCCCCATGATCGCTCGACGGCAGTAGCCGATCTGAAGATTCAAGAGGAGGGCGATGCGCGGATGCTTAGCCTTGCCCATGGCGGAATCATAGGAGTGTGCCTGCATCAGGGAAGCGCTTTTTGGCGCAAAACGACACTTCGTTGACGGATAGGAGGTGTGGACTTTTGGGGGGATTCTCTTTAGTCTGCTAGAAGTGCAAGCATTTTACGGTTCGAGAGTCATAGCGCGGCGATTCTTCTTTGTGATGGCCTGCGTGGGTTTGTTCGTTGGGCAGATGGCGGTCGCGGATACGAAACGCATCCTCTTTTTTGCTGGGCCGGCGAGTCACGGTTGGGGCTCTCATCAGCATCCTGCGGGGAGTTTGGTTCTGGTGCAATCGATGCGCCGGTCCGGACTCGATGTAAAGGTGGACTTAACATTCGATTGGCCAAGCCGAGCGGAGCTTGCTGATTTTGATGCCCTCGTGATTTACTCCGACGGCTGGAATGTTCATCCGGCAACGGATCATCTAGACGACCTGGAAGCCTTCATGAACCAAGGGGGCGGGCTTTCGGTCATCCATTGGGCTACGGGTATCGGCGGTAAGGATCTGTGGACAAAGAAGAACGTGACGCAAGAGCCGGTGCGCGTTCAGTGGCGTCAACTGGTGGGCGCGGATTTTGAACCGTGGCATTCGGTCAGTGTGATTTGGGATGCCGGATTTGAGGATCTCGCGGACCACGAGATTACGCGGGGCTTGAAGCCCTTTACGGTTTGGGACGAATGCTATTTCCATCTCCGCTGTTCTGAGCAGCATTGTGACCACGTCGTGCCACTGCATGGATCCCTCCCTCCACTAAACATTATCCGGCCGGGCGTGAGGGCGGATAGTGGCAGCGAATCAGCACTTGAAGCGGTTGGGGAACGTAAAGAGCCGCAGTATTGCAGTTGGGGATTTGAGCGACCTGAGGGAGGGCGAAGCTTTGGGTATACGGGAGGGCATCTGCATTGGAATTGGGCCCGTGATGAAGTCCGGATGTTGGTACTAAACGGTATCTACTGGACGACGGGTGCTGTTGTGCCTGTGGAGGGGATTCAGTCTCCGCGACCAACTGCTAAGCAGATGCTTGCCAACCTCAAGGGGAATCCGGGCTGGACGGAGGCGGCTCTTCAAGTGGCTCTAGATCGGGTCGCGTCTGGAGAACAAGTGCGGTGGACTGCTTACAGCGGGGGGCCCTTGCCGCATTTTGGAGACTCTGATCAGTCTGTGCTCGAAGGGGAAACACTGAAGGTTTTGGATGTGAGCGGTGGAGTTGTGGAGCCACAGTCCATGGCTGGCTTTGGTCGAGGTTTGTGGGAGGGCGAGGCGCAACTCTGGTGGCGGGATGCTAAACCTGGGGATCGGTTGGAATTAGAGATCGATATTGCAGATTCCGGAACCTACCAGCTTGGAGTGGGGCTAACCAAGGCCGTTGACTATGGGATTGTTTCAGTGGCTGTGGACGATGAGAAGATCGGAGAGTCCATCGATGCCTATCACCCAGCTGGAGTGGTTCACACTGGTGAAATTCTCCTTGGGAGCCGCCAACTCTCCAAAGGCAAGCACAGACTTGGCCTCACTGTGAAAGGCGCGCATCCGAATGCGGTGAAGCGCTATATGGTGGGGCTAGATTATTTACGGCTGCAAGCGCGGCCCGTGGAGTCCACTGCCTTGTTCGATGGGCAGTCCTTGGATGGTTGGGAAGGGAACGAAGCCTGGTGGCGCGTCGAGGCGGGGGCGATCGTAGGGGAGATTCCCGCTGATTCACGGCTTGATCGAAATGAGTTTCTTTTCTGGGACGGCACGCTTCATGATTTTGAGTTGAGAATGAAGTATCGGATCAGCGGCGATCCGAGTGCCAACTCGGGTGTGCAGATTCGTTCCCAACGGGTTGGAAAAGACGGAGCTGCAGGTTATCAGGCAGATATCGATGATGGGGCCGTATGGGTGGGGCGGATCTATGACGAACATGGTCGAGCGCTGATCTCGGAGCGGGGCACCCGCGTCGATCTTTCCAAGTCTGGCGAAGCCAATGTGCGAACGTTTCGACCCGCTGAAGATTACGCGAATCTCGTTCGAAAGGACGATTGGAATGATTACGTGATCCGGGCTGTTGGCCCTCGAATTCAGACTTGGATCAATGGCCATGCAGCGTCGGATCTGACGGACAATCATTTGGGGCAGCACGACTATTCGGGATTGTTAGCAGTACAGCTCCATTCTGGCCCTGGCCCTGCTAAAATTGAGTTCAAGGACATCCTCCTCACGGACCTGGGTGAGACCGAGCAGCCGGACGCTCCTAAGGCGGCGAGTCGACAACGTAGTGGAATCAGTCCCGCGGGAAAAAACCTCGGCTTTGAGAAGGGCAACTTTCAGGGCTGGACCGTGACGGGGAATGTCTGGGGCGAGGTGCCGATCGAAGGCGACACCGTCACCCCGCGTCGGCCGGGCCAAGCAAGTCGACATGACGGAACGTTCTGGGTGGGGGGCTATGAACGGACACACACCGATGCAGGCCAGGGTGTTTTGCAATCCGATCCGTTCGCCGTAACCCATCCCTGGGCGAGCTTTCTTGTCGGGGGTGGTGACGGCCCGCAGACTCGAGTGGAAGTTGTCGATGAAGAGTCCGGAGCTGTTTTGTTTCAATCCGCAGGTCGACAGTTGGAGAATCTTGAAGTGGTCGATGTTGATTTGCGTCGTCACCTCGGGAAAACGATCTTCCTCCGAGTGGTCGACAAGAGTTCCGGACCTTGGGGACATATTAACTATGATGATTTCAGGTTTCATCCGGAGAAGACAACCCGGATTCCGGCTCGAGTGGAGAGTAATGCCCTGCTTCAGCATTTGACGCCGAACCCGGTTTCAGATGATGCCCATCCGACGATTGCAGGGATGTGGGTGCCGGAGGGCTTTCAGGTTGATATGATCGCGACGGAACCTCGAGTCACTCAACCCATCGCGTTTACCTTCGACGAACGCGGTCGGCTCTGGGTTGCGGAAGCACACTCCTACCCTCAACGGCAACCCGAAGGGCAGGGCAAAGATCGTGTGATCATCCTTGAGGACGAGAATGGTGACGGAACTTTTGAAACCAAGAAGGTGTTTGCCACAGGTCTCAATCTCGTGAGTGGTATCGAGGTTGGCTTTGGTGGTGTTTGGGTCGGGGCTGCGCCGCAGTTGCTCTTTCTGCCTGATCGCGACGGTGATGACGTCTTCGATGGGGAAGCGCAGGTGTTGCTCGACGGCTGGGGATACCAGGACACACACGAAACACTGAACAGTTTTACTTGGGGGCCGGATGGTTGGTTGTATGGAAACCAGGGTGTATTCAACTACTCGATGATCGGTCGACCAGGGGCAAAGAAGGAGGATCGAGTCGAAATGCGAGCGGGTGTGTGGCGGTATCATCCGCTCCGGCATGAGTTCGAAATCTTCTCGACCGGGTGTAGCAATCAGTGGGGGATCGATTTCAACGAGGTCGGTCACATGTTCATTACCCATTGCCGAAGCGCTTGGGGTGGTGGTGCGACGAGCTACATGATCCAAGGGGGGCACTATTGGAATCAGGCTAATGCCTATCATGCCCCCTTTATTGCCTCTGGCGCTCGAGCCTGGAGTCCGGGGCAAGAGCAGGTCTTTCGCAACTTCCTTCCATCGTCGGCTCGTTATGGACATGGCGAGGGGGGCGCTGGGGTTCCGGGTTCGAGAGCCATCTATGGGGGGCACTCGCATGTTGGGACGATGATTTATTTGGGGAGCAACTGGCCGCAAACGTATCGGGACCAGTTGTTCACTCACAACCTGCACGGTCATCAAATGAACCGACAACGGAATGTGCGCTTGGGATCCGGCTACGAAACCTTGCATGCCGGATCGGATCAGCTCTACACGTCGGACCCGATGTTCATCGGAGTCGACTTAAAGTATGGACCTGATGGAGCTGTCTACATGATTGATTGGGTTGATCAGCAGCATTGTCACACCACGAACGTCGAGAATTGGGACCGTAGTAATGGGCGCCTTTATCGGATGCAGTGGGTAGAAGGGTATCGCCCCGTTAAGGTGGACTTGCGAGCAAAGTCCACGGCCGAACTGGTGGGCATGGTGACCGAATCAGATGAGTGGTTTTCACGGATGGCTCGACGACTGCTCCAAGAACGTCAAGATCAGCAAGCTATTCCACTGATTGATCGGGCCTTGTCGCGAGTGACGGAAACCCCAGCCTTGCTGCGCTTACTCTGGGCACGTCACGTCGTTTCTGGTGATGCGCCTCCGGCCAGTGCCTATGCAAGTCGGTCCGAAGCGGTGCGAGCCTGGGCCATTCAGCTGGGAATTGAATCGGGTCATTCCTCTCCCGTAAGACTACTTTCAATGGCTGAGAAGGATCCGTCATCAATGGTCAGGCTGGCGCTTGCCTCCGCTTTGGCGCGATTGGAAGGAACTCTGCGGTGGCGCCTGGCTGAGGCCCTTTCGGCACGGACTGAAGATGCCAAGGATGTCTATCTGCCGAAGATGATCTGGTATGGGTTGGCCCCGGTCGCTCTGGATAATCCGTCCCGAGCGCTGAGCTTGGCCCAGTTGACGAAAATGTCTGTGTTGTCGGATTCGATCTACTGGTATCTGACGAGGGACGGAAAAGGGCGGGAGCAGCTTGTGAAATTACTACGGCGATCGGTTGGAAATCAGGATCGAATCATCAAGCTGATGTCCGAAGCTCTTTCGGATAGCAATCGCTTGCCAGCTCCGGAGGGCTGGAGTGAAGTGATGGCACGTCACCGGAATGACAAAACCCGCGCTGCTTTTGATATTCTGGGGGGGATCTTTGGCGACGAAACGGTTTTAGCTTCTATGCGAGCCAAAGCGGTTGATGCTACGGTGAAGTTGGCTGAGCGAATTGAAGCCGTTAACTTTCTGAGAGAGAGTGGTGACACAGAATGTTCCGGGGAGTTCATCGCTCTCCTCTCGCATCCCGAATTGAGGAGAATGGTCATTCCACTGATGTCTCGGTTCAATGATCCCAAGGTCGCAAGTGCGCTCTTGGAGACGCTGTCGACCCTGGAAGGAGAGGACGCTAAGAACGCACTTGTCGCGTTGTCATCTCAGCCCCGGTTGGCTGATTCGCTGCTCGAAGCAGTCGCGGATGGGCAGGTCAAGCGGAGTCAACTGACCTCATTTCATGTGAGGCAAATGCGCAACCTCAAGAACGCCAAGGTCAATGATCGTTTGATTTCAGTATGGGGGCGGGCTGGAGATTCCAGTGCGAGTGCCCAGACGACGATCGAGAAGTATCGTAAACTCTATCGAGAAGCCCCACTATGGGCTCACGAGCGTTCTGACGGTGCGGCGGTGTTTAAGATGATCTGTGCGACCTGTCACAAAATGAATGGAGAGGGTGTTGCCCTTGGGCCTGATCTGACGGGATCTTGGAGGAACGGGGTGGACTACTTCCTCGAGAACATCGTCGATCCCAATGTTGTTGTTGGAGAGAGTTTCCAACTCCACATTGTTACTTTGAAAGATGGGACGGTCGTCAGCGGCATGTTGGATCAGAGCACGAACGACGTTTTGTCGATTCGAACGGTGACGGATAGGGTGACGATCGCAAAGGCTGATGTTGTTTCACATGAAGTTCAGGCGCAAAGCATGATGCCGTCTGGACTGCTCGAAGCACTGACAGAGGATCAGGCGATCGATTTGCTTAAGTTTTTGACGACGGAATAACAACGGAATAGGACGGGATGCTTTCGGCGAGGGGCCGGGAGAATATCAAACAACCAAAACAAGCTCATGAAACGAACAACGAATCAACGTATTCGCGCATTCACCTTGATTGAATTATTGGTGGTGATTGCAATCATCGCCATCTTGGCTGGCATGCTGCTGCCGGCTCTCGCAAAAGCGAAAGAGAAGGGTCAGCGAATCCACTGCATGAACAACCTGCGGCAGATTGGGATCTACATGCAGCTTTATACAGACGACAACAACGACGTTTTCCCTGGCCATCGGAATAATTTCACCTCCGGCGCTGCGAACACTCCGGACGATTGGTGGGGGACTGCCATTGTCCCGTTTGGGCAGAACACGAACATGTTCAAATGCAAATCACTCAAGGGTCGCCGCCAGGATCTGAGAGTTTCGTGGGAGTGGGCGTTTGATGCTCACAAAGTCGGATACGGTTACAATGCCTTCTTCCTGGGAATCCACCCTTACCCGAGTGGGTCCGTGTCCATTAATGGCGTAACGATCAGTTCGCAGCCCAACTTCAAGCGCTCGTCGATCCTGAGTCCCACCATGTGTCTGGTGAATGGCGATAGCATGCCGAAGCCGGATGGTGCCTGGAGCAGCAGCCTTTGGTGGCCAACCTCAGGCTTCGGTCCGGGAGATGCTCTTGAGGGAGTGGATCCCAATCGACACGAAGGTGGTGGGAACGTTTCGTTCGCCGATGGACACAGTGAGTTCCGTCGGAGTGATTCCATCAATCCCCCTAGCGATCCCGCTCGCACGAACACGGATGTGAATCTTGAGTTCTGGGATCCGCGTCAGCGCAAGGCCGGCTTCGGTCTGCCGGGAGCCCGCCAGTAGGGTCGGCTTGGCGTCGTTTCGCAACGCATTCCGTTTCTTTTCAAAGCAAGGGGACTCTTCCAGGGGGAGGAGGCCCCTTTTTTGAGTTCTGTGATTTCTGGCTTCGGCACAATGTTTCCGCTCGTCAAACCCTGTCCCAGGGTGCTACGCATTTGAGCCGATGCTGACGACGATCGAGTTTTTGGCGGTTATCATATCCGGGATCTACGGCGTCCTCCTTGCCTGTCGAAAACAATTGGATGCGGTGGGCATCTTTACGGTGGCGTTTACGGTTGCCTTTGGAGGGGGGACACTCCGCGACATTCTTCTTGATCGTCGTCCGCTCTTTTGGATTGAGAACGATCACTACGTGATGATTGTGATGGGGTTGACCTTGCTCGGGGCCTTGACGCCCGAATCTCTGCCTTTCGCATACAGCTTCTTTTGGGGGGCACTGCTTTGCCAAAAGCTGAACGCGGGGCATACTGTCAATTGATGAGAGGTGAGGCAGTAAAGATTACCCCGAAGAGTAACGTGCCTTGCCTGTGCGGTTGATCAGTTGTTTGTGTGAGTTGGATGAAAGCTTTTTATCAAGAACGCAATGTTTCGTGGATTTCTGCAATCGTGGCTTGCGCCTCGATCTATTGTTTGGCGGCCGTAGCCCCCAAACCACTGGCTGTCCCGCAGATTAAAGATTTGATTCAGCCGTGGATATTCGTTCGAGCCAGCGAAGCGAGTACGCTGTTCATCGACGAGACTTTGAAGGGCCGAGAGCCATACGGTCATTTGATCGTTCTTGATGAGAGCAGATATCAATGGCTCGAGTTTGATGGAGTATCGACTGCGCTTTGGAACGTCACCTGCATCGAGCGGGATGAGCGGCAGATGACGGTGCATCTCCAATCCATCGTGGCTAATCCGGAAGCGAAGCCTTCTCGATTGGTGGTGTATCCCTACTGGGACATTGATGATTGTCTCGTCATGATTCGTTTCGATCCTGGAGCTGAGGAGAACCCGGTTCGTTTCTCGACTCCTTACTCGTTCAAAGGAAATCTTCCTTACCTCGCCGCGGATGAATAAACGGTTCAGAAGGGTTGACCAGATGGATTACCCGTCAGCTTGGTGCTGATCGGATGAAATGTTTGGCACTGGATCTTGAAGGCTTTCGCTCCTGAGCTATGGTTGTTCAACCAGAACTACCTTCTCGCGCCACCTCGGACTTTGTCGCCTGGATCGTTCCACAATGCGTTGGGAAGGGCTGAGTCAGGGAGGGAAGTTCCTCGAAGGTCGACCGGTCCCGCCAGAGTGTAATACTGGCGATAGGTCATGTACTCCGCCGAACCCCCAAAGGCACCAACGGCCGCTCCGCCGCCTACATCAACGCGTTCACTTTTAGATACGCCGCCGCCGTGGCGCTGGGAAATGCCTTCGTCGGGTAGGCTCCAAAGGTCATTGAAGAAGAATGGCTTATTCTCGTCGGCCTCCCATTGGAGGATGTCCGTCGCATTGAATGAAGCCAGCTTGTAGGTGCGGTCGCCGGGAAGTCCGCTATATCCGAAGACTGACATATTCCAGACGTAGCTAGACACATAGACGCCGCGAACCCGGAAGAGTGACTTCTTAGCCCCTCGTTGTTCGGCTACATCACGCGGACAAACAAGAATCTTTGTGCTTCCATGATAGGGCCAGATAAGTCCCTTAGTCAGTCCTTGCAGCTGGTTTGAGATGGCGATCGGGCTTCCGTTGCCGCCAGTAGGAAACGTTTGATCATAGGCCCAACGCCTGGCGTGGGGGACGAAGTCCTCGAAATCACCCGCATACATTGTCATCGCGAGCATCAATTGCTTGTTGTTGTTGAGGTCGATCGTGCGATGGGCACGGTCTTTGGCCTTTGATAGTGCGGGGAGGAGCATACCCGCAAGAATGGCGATGATGGCGATGACAACCAAAAGCTCGATCAACGTGAAAGCCCTGAGGAAGAGTTGTTTTCTGATCATTGAGTATCGCTCTTGGTAGCACAGGCGATTGAAAGCACAAGACGAAAGTTGTTCAGGCAAAAGAGTTGGGTTCTTATGAGTCTGGTCGGATTGGATCCAAAGTATTTCTAGATCGTCGAAACAATCCGCGTAGCCAGGCTAGGGCCGGAAAAAGATCTCATGTCGAGGAATTCTAAACTCGGTTCGAATCGGCACAAAAAAGTATCCTCCTTCGGGAATAAGCTGGACGTGGACGGCGTCTCTTTGACGTGAAAGACAAAGTTCCATTCGGCTCTAGGAAGAGAAACAATCGAGACTTTTGCAGCGTCAGTGGCAGTCAGCTTCGTGGGTGTCTCGGAATGATTCTCTGCGTTTTTCTTGCCGACCTATCGGGATTCGCCCAGACAAAGCAGATTGGGCAGCAGGCGAGCGACTTCCGTTTGACGAATGTGAGGACCGGGCAGCCGTTTCAGTTGTCTGACCTTGAGGGATCGATCGTGGTGCTCGATTTCTTTTTCTATTGGTGCAGTATTTGCCGGGATAACTCCGCGGTTGCGGAACGTGATATCAATGAATACTACCATGCCTTGGGAGGGAATCCGGATGGCTTGCCGGTTGTGCTGGTGGGACTCGAAAAGGACGACAATGGGGGCTCCGGGGGGACCTTGTTTTTTGCGGATCGAACAGGGCTTGAGCTAGTAGTCGATGATTCCAGTCATTCTGCTCTTCACCAATTCTTCTCTCCTGATCGTGGCGAGGGGACGAAGAATTCGGATTTTGTTGTCCTGAATGGAGTGCCCAACTCGAGTAGTCACGATCTCTGGGAGATTGTATACACTCGCTCCTTTCGTCCGTCGGTGAGCGAGCTTCGCACCGCGATCGATTCGATTCGGGCACCTGAGCCCGAACCCGAGCCAGAGCCCGAGCCAGAGCCAGAGCCTGAGCCTGAGCCCGAGCCCGAGCCCGAGCCCGAGCCCGAGCCCGAGCCCGAGCCCGAGCCCGAGC
>CAYFGX010000036.1:0-92322 GCA_964342405.1 uncultured Verrucomicrobiota bacterium
GGCTGTTAACCAGCGGGTTGTAGGTTCGAGTCCTACCTCTGGAGCCATTTTCTTTGTTGTTGCTGTTCAGCAACTTAGCACTCCACAGGTTCACGAAAACGGCCAATTGTCAGAGAAACTGTCAGGTTGGTGGTTTACCCGCTCATTCCTCGGATGAGCTCCGAACCAGCTCCCTCACTCCTCTCTAACGCAATTGGACTCGATTGGACTAGCCTAAAACCTAGTGCAACAAATGAACCAACAGAGATACTGGTTGTTCAAACGAGGCAGCGTCTACTACCTCCAAGACAACCAAACCAAGAAACAACAGAGTCTCTTCACCAAAGACAAGGCGGAAGCAGAACGACTCCGCAACGCCAAGAACGACGCTCACAGTCAGCCTCAGCTCAACTTGGCTTTAGCCAAAACTTATCTGTCGGCTTACGACCCTGAGATTCCACGTCGCCGATGGCGAGATGTAATGGAGAAGATGGCGTCGACGGGACGAGAAGCGAGCCAAGAACGATGTCGACGTGCTCTCGCAAGTAAGGCCTTCGATCCCATCAGGGACAAGAAGCTCATCGAAACCACCAGCGACGACTTTCTTGCTGTCCTTGAGGCCAATGGCTCGGCTGCGCACCATTATCTAAAACGATTTCACAATCTGGCTGTTGGGCTGGGGTGGCTCCCTTGGCCCGTGCTCCCGCCAAAGCTTTGGCCGAAGTGTGAACGGAAGCGACGGCGAGCGATCACTTGGGAAGAACATCAACTCATCGTCCAGAGTGAGATGAACACTGAGCGACGGTTCTACTACGAACTGCTGTGGGAATTGGGTGCGAGCCAAATGGATTGTGCCAATTTGACCGCAGAGAACGTCGACTGGGAGGCCGATGTGATCAAGTATCATCGGGCGAAACTTCGAAACCGCAATCTTCCCCCGGCATGTCAAAAAATCGGGGGCCGATTGAAGAGACCCCTCCAACAACTTCCAAACAAAGGGCTGCTATTCCCAAAGATTGGTGCGATGAGCAGCAAACATCGGTCGGCCGAATTCTGCCGTCGTTGCAAACTGCTTAATCTTGTCGGAGTAAGCTTGCATTCGTATCGATACGCCTGGGCCCAAAGAGCTCAAGCAGTTGGATATCCTGAACGATTCGCACAACGGGCTTTGGGACACAACAGCAGAGCGGTCCACGAAAGCTACGCTCAGGGTGGGGCGGTGATTTGCCCGTCTCTTGAGGAATTCGAGAAGAAGAGTTGATCGGGGGTAGCGGGAAGGTATGCGGATCGATCGATTACCTTTTGCCGGTGGCGCCGCTTTTCTTCTTTCGCCAGTAAGTGGTGAGCGCTTTCGTGGCCTTATTGAGCCATTGTGGGTCTCTCGCGACGGTCTCAACATCGCACGCGGCAAAATACTTTGGGGAATTCGGCGGCGCTTCGCCAAGGGGCTTCAAAAGCCGGGCTTGGATCAGAATAGGGATGTCGTGATCATGAAAGCCAAGAATGAGAGCGGTTTGTTGCGCGTCGAGCCTAGCCGGAAATCGCGGAAGAGCCAGAAATGTAGCGTCAGTTGCGTTCATACTTTTTCCGATGACGAGCGGCTGAACCGATTCCGGTGTTTCAGGGAAAATATGGAGCATAGCATTCTCAGCAACAATTTCCCATCCAGCGCAACGGAGCTTTGCCTGGCCGCTAGAATGGAACAACGATAGTCTCAAAATATGAGCGATTCGGCACCATTTGCCCAGTTGTGCAAACTAGGGCGCCTCTTCGAGGTTCAGGCGTGGCTCAACTCCGATAGAGAAACAGATCACTCGTTTGATCTCGGTGGCAGGAAAGATCCGTTGGTGATCGCCGTTGACAAGGGCTTCCATAGCTTGGCGCAAGTACTGTTGAAAGGTGGCTTCACGATCAGTGAGCAGGCTTTTTCATTGGCTGTTTGGCGGCGACGGTTGGATATCGTTGAGCTCTTCTTTCAATTCGGGGCGCCTGTAGATTTGATTCCGTTCTCCGAAGTCGTTGAGACGACCGACAAAGACATGGTTCACTTCTTCATCGAGGAGGGAGCAGACTTCAAAACAGGCTGGCCACTGGCAATTGGGCTAAAGCGGGCTCCCAAACTGTTTTGTGGAATCCACAAGCGATATGTCGGCGAGCACCCCGACCTCAAATTCCAAGCCGAGATTGCACTGCAGCAGCTTTGTGCAGAGAACAAGATGCGAGGCGTCTGCCTGATGCTTTGGTTGGGCGCTGACCCTCGGGTTGCTGTTCCAGATTTCCGTTACACGGATGAGTGTGATGATGAGGAACTGTGGATAACCTCTCTAAGAACAGCTGCTTGGCATGGGCACCTGGAAATCGTGAAGAAACTCGAACCGAACCAGGAGCTCGATGATCTGAATGATCTTCTTTATCAATCTGCATATTCGAGGAATGTGGATCTCATGGCATACCTCATCCAATGCGGCGCCGATCCGAATGCTGCTCACGAAGAGGGGCAATCATTGGTAGCGCATCTGTTTCATTTGTTGGATTGGAGTCTGGATCCCTGTTTCGCGTTTAGATGCTCCGACGATCGATGGGGTAGCAAAACCAAGAAATGTTTAGAGCTTCTAATCGAAAACGGTCTTCAGTGGGAACCTAAAGACGGCCGAGAATTCACGGCGATCCGAAAACCGCTCTACCGAATGACTCCCGACGAAATGCTCAAGTGGTTGAACCTAATTCGGAGATTTTCTAAAGAGCCAGAGGCCGTCCTGAAGCGAATCCTCAGCACGCCCAAAATGAAACGCCTTCTAGATCTTCAGAATTGGAGCTCAACCCGTTTTTGTAGATTTCTCGATCGCCGACGGTGAGTCATCTCTCGAATGCTGCAGAGCATTTAAGTGGCATTTGTCCCTAGCTGACTAGGCTTTATCAGGCTATCAAGCTTGTCGTTGTAGGTTACGCTTACCGAAGCTGTGTCGATTTGTGAAACGACTAGCCCGAGTTGGTCCAGCATGGCCGTCGTAAGAAATGAGATCAGGTTTTGGCGGCCGAGGGTAATCGACAGACCGAGATTGAGCTTTCGGTTGAGGTGGGGCTCCACATTATTGGCTATTACGAGCCGCTTTGTCGTTACGTCGGAATAAAAAGCTAAAGCCTCCTTGCTCGACATTGCGGGGACTTTTAACTGATTTGATAGTTGCTCAACATAAAGTGCTTCTTTTGTTAGATTCTCGTCCAGTCTCCTGATTTGCTCCGGGCGGAGCATGGAATTCAGATCTTTCCCGATCCCTGCATGAAAGTTTACAAGGTCGTTGCGCATTTCTGGCATGAGAGAAAGGAGAACTCGATCTCCTTTTGGCCAAACTGAGGTCTCAGAACTCTCGTCCAGATTCCCTATCCGGACAAGTTTTTCCAAAACCGTCATAGTTCTGGGGAGGCAATTGGCGCTGAAGGACCTCTCCATCGCTACTTCATTCGAGAGGTAAGTCCCGCCAGTGATCTGAATTGAAGCTGAGTTTGCCACCGAGATCCAAGAGAATATCTGAAATGGGCTTAGAGTCGAGAGCCTATTCCAGTGGAATGGGGATTGACTGTGGCCTTACCGAAGGGTCCCATAGGAACCGATGAAGGTTCGCGAATTTATTCGCCGAGTAGATGAGATTGGCTATGGTAAACGGTTACCTAAGGCTGTCTATGTTTATTGGGAACCAGAGAGTAATCTTGGGCTCGAGCTGAACGACTTAATATCTGGTTTGATCAAGCGGTTCGAGATCGGTGGGGGTTATAACGTCCTTAAGTTCCGCACTGATGAGTTTAAGATTTCTTTCCTCGCCTACCCTAAGTTCATGACTGAGGCGCATCCAGCTCTGAGGGAGTCGCTGACTGTAGACCTCGTATCGGGAAAGCAACGTCATATCAAATACACGGGGAACCCCAATCCTCCTATTCTGCACCGGAAAGAATTGTTTATTCCGAGTGAACACGAGAAACGTGAGCTATTTGCTCGCCTGTCTCGGGAAGAGGAAGAAGCTGGACTATATGAGGAAACCCGAACGATCGGATTCCGATTGAATTGGCAGCAATTGCTTGATCGCAAAGGGTTTCAGATTTCGGGGCATCGATTGAAAAAAGCGTCTGCTGATTCGGTGAGTGCTGAGAAATCCGATAGGGTTGTTCCGGTGGAACGCCACAAGACTGCAATTAGCCGTGGGGACCTATCTAAACCGATCAAGACGCTGCTAGAGTACGGTCTACTATCGAAATCTGAAACCATATTTGACTATGGATGTGGTTTGGGTTCGGATATTGCTGGATTGCGGAGTCTTGGCTATACGGCGAATGGTTGGGATCCGGTATACCAGCCAGAATCGCCCTGCACTCAATCTCCAATTGTCAATTTTGGCTTCGTCCTGAATGTAATCGAGGACCCTGCTGAGCGGATTGAAGCACTGACGAAGGCGTTTGAGATTGCCGGAAAGCTGTTGGTGGTTGCGGGGTTGGTTAAACACACCGTTGACGTCTCGTCAGCTGAGCGATTGCAAGACGGTGTCCGAACCAAGATAAACACATTTCAAAAATTCTTTGAGCAAGGTGAGTTGCAGCAGTATATCGAAGATGTGTTGGGGTATACTGCAATCCCAGTTGCGGTGGGGGTTTTTTACGTGTTCCGAGACCAGGTGGCGCAGCAGGATTTCCTCCAGTCAAGAGCTCGTCGTACGATTGACTGGACTGCTGTCAATGCTCGATTGGCCTCGGTAACTCGGGCTTCCATGAAAACGAAACAGGAGTTGTTCTATCAAGAACATCAACGCCTCCTTGATGCCTACTGGAAAAAACTAATTGAATGTGGTCGTCGGCCCTTATCAACAGAACTGGGGGAGTGGCCTGCACTTCGTCATGCCATCGGTACAGCAGGGCAAGTCGAACGGTTTCTTTTCCAGCGTTACGGGAATTCGGAGTACGAGGATGCTCGCCGAACAAGAAAGGAGGACCTACTCGTATACGTGGCGAAGGCGAATCTTAAGAAGAAAGTGCCGTTCAGTCATCTGTCGATCAGTATTCGGGAGGACGTGAAGGTGTTTTTTGGCAAATACTCGATCGCGCTTGAAGCGGGACTCGAGCTATTGTACGCAGCAGGCGATGTTGATGAGCTACAGTTGGCGTGTGAGGAGGTTGATCTTGGCTGGCAGGACGAGCAGGCGCTATATGTTCATCGCGATCTATTGGATCAACTGCCTCCTATCTTGAGGGCCTATGTAGGCTGCGCGGAGGTGTTATTTGGAGATTCTAGCCAGGCAGACCTTATCAAACTCCACAAGGCATCTGGAAAGGTCACTTTCATGGTCTACAATGACTTCTTCGGGCGACCGCTTCCAGAGCTTGAAGTGCGCATCAAAGTAAACCTTCGGACGGGCTGGACCCAAGTATTTGATCATCGAGGGCAGGGTCAATTACTCTATTACAAGGAGAGATTCATTTCCGAACAGCATCCTGGTCGAAAGAAAATGGAACGGCTCAGCCGGAGAATCTTTGACTTCGGGATTCGGTTGGAGGCTCCGAGTGATGGACCCGGGAAGCGGATCCTACTAAACTTCCTCGACAAGCGTTCGATACCAAGGCGGAGTTTTGGCTTTTCACGACTAGATGAATGACGGACTTTAACTCGAGCTTTCTGGTCTAATTACCGGCGGAGGCAAGCATTGTGACTAGATCTTTAGAATTGGGTAGTAAAGTTGTCTCTGAGATCAATGGATCACTGGAGAGAATACCAGAGGATGCTTATGAGGATCTCGACATAACTACACTTCGTAAAATATGGGACTGGTTGCGGCATCGCTACGAGGATCCCCAAGTTTCTGAAGTGCCGCTTTCCAAGATCGCCGCAACCGTAGGTGTCTTTTGGATGAAGACTTCGCTAACTGATACTATCAGGGACTACGTCGCTCTGGATTGGCACGCATTGACTACCAAGAGGGGGCTGCGTTTGGGCAAGATTCTTGACCTCATGAGAATCCTGAGACGCTATATGGAATGTGAATCTGAGCCTGTCGAACGTAGAGAAACTCCGGTTCACTCGTCTGACGAGAAGGAAGGGGATTTAGCTCCGGATCCTAAAGTTTCGCTTTGGCGCGAAAGATCATGGGAAACGCTAACGGGCAAAATTGGAGCTGATCTGTCACAGACGAACTCCAAGAGTTACGAGGAGCTTGTCCTTGCTGTAACTAGGCAATGGAAGGTTTTTAGTTCTCCCGACTCTTTCAGGGGGTGGATTGGGCAACCGCTAGGAGTGATAACAGAACGCCTTGGTTTGAGTTGGCCCCGTAGCCGTTACTCAGAGCAGATATCTTCATATACGCTCCTGGATTCACCCGAAGAGATGTGTTGTAAACCTGGGATCGGAAAGAAGAAGGCCAAGACCATTCTCCGAATACTGCATGCGTGGCTAGTGCTAAGCGACGATAAGCGGGCGCTACTACTTCCTGGCTGCTCGCCCGCTATTACTTGCTCAGAAAATGAAGGTGAAGGAATATCACAAGTTCGCTGGAAACGAATATGTGAAGCAGTTAGGCGCGCTGGCGCGGAAGGTGTCGAAGTTTGTTCTTATGCTGGTGTAGTCGGGGCTAGATCTTTGCTTCGTTCTAAGTATAGGCTTGCTGATTTGATTCGCTATTCTTCCTATGACGAAATGAGACGGCTCCTTGTGGGGGTTGGGCCAAAGAAGGCAGTTGCTTTGGCGCAAGTTCTCAAGCACGTGTTGGCTGAACTTGAACCTGATGAAGTGCAGGGCGATCCGCCGATTTCACCTAGCATTGTGGCATCGCATGAATTCGATCGCATAAAGCAGCTTAGTGTGTGGGATCAGATTCTACGGGTATTCGAGATTGCTGAACTCCGCGAACGAGAGGTTGAAATCATTAGCCGTCGATTTGGATTAGATGGCCGTATCCCAGAGACGTTGGAAGAGTTAGGGGCAACTAAAGGGCTCACGCGTGAGCGCGTTCGCCAGATTGAATTTAAGGGGCACGATTGGCTTAAACAAGGTCCTGTAACGTTTGAACTGTTGAAAATGATTGCCGAGAAAGAGGAGAATCGCATTCTTGATCATCTGAGGAAGCGGTTGTCAGGCAATTTGGTTCGTAGAGATGTGAATTGGAAGCAAGCACTTCTGCCAGAGCATCGTTTTCTGGTCGAGGTCGTGTGCCAATGCGGAGAGTTGTTTATGGCGCGATTGGTTCAATTTGGGCGTGCCATTGAAGTTTCCTTGGGGTGGTGGATCGGTCCAGAATTCGACCAATCTGTCGAACTGAAACGTGCCTCCGTGAGTGATTTTCTCGATAATCTCAATTCTCCCATTCCCTTGCATTGTTTGTCCGAAAGATTTGAGCTACACGAGACTGACATTGCTCAACTACTGCAATCTGAAGGTGTAGATATTTGGCTACAAGTGGCGTTCCCGAAACGAATAACTGCTGCTAACCGGCGGTGCCTATTAGCGTTTTTTGTAGCCATAAGTGAAGAGCAGACGTTGTGGTATGGGCCTAAGCTGTACGAGAAGGTGGTTTGTGCAACCGGTGCGACTGACTCGATGCGCTTACTCCTGCGGGATGCCTCTAGCATTCCTGGGTTATTTATTGATATGGATGGGCCTTTTTTGGCAGTCAATCCACTGTTAGCGCAGGTGCTATCGGGTCCAAAAAAGATTCAAGGAATATTAGCTTTAATGGGTCGTGGGATCGACGAACTGGACGACTGCTCCTCTTCCAAAACTGACGATATTGGCGGCGAGTGTGAAACCCTTGAGAATAGGATCGAGGATTTGATTAGAGAGCTGCAGTTGGCGCCTTTCGAGGCGATCGAGGAAGCCTATGTGGAGAAAGAATTGGGGGCAGTCGCTAGTTTGGGTCCGATCATGATTCTTTCGTCAAATCTAGTTCGTTATGCCCCTGGGATTTGGGGCGTAGCAGGGCTTGAGTTGGAAGATAAATTCATGTCACAGCTTTGCAATGTGAGAGACTTGACTCGATACGTAGAAGCGAAGCACGGGGGAGGTCTGATAGAGATGTTCCCGTTCTGGACGCCCGCTATGGAGTATCGCTGGTACCGATGGGCCCAGGAGAATGTTCCGCCTCACCTGTTTTCGTCATTGCTATCAATCGTTGAGCCAGATTCATGGCCTGTTCCCAAGCCAATAATCGAACAAGGAAAGAGAAGGAAAAACCAGGAAGGAATGTATTCTTTGTCCGCTCCTGATGCTACATTTGTTTCAGGTATCACAGATTTTGCATCCTATTACGGCTTAGTAATGATGGCGGTTCAGCGCGGAAGGCTAGGATATGCTGCCGTTAGTAACTATCTCGGGTGGCGGTTTATGGGGGAACGAAGAGCATTCTCTGCTATTGCGATACTCGTTGCTCTTGGCGTTCTTGAGTCCTGCGGCGATCGGAGTATATCTCACCGGCGGGGCCCTCGGGCTGAAGAGTGGCTTGAGAGGATGAGTAGTGACTACGCATACGACAGCGAGGGGACTCGGGCTCGGTGGCCGAGGGCGGTAATGGTGGAGTTGAGTGCTATAGATGCCGATATTGAGTTTGGGTGGTTCTCCATTGAAGAGTTGCGAAATAAATTTGCAACGTGGCCGATGACTGAAAAGCAGACTGAATTACTGGGGTGAGGAGATCGAAGGAGACACTACAAGGGTTGAAGGAAACCTATGTAGCTGGGAGAGATGATCTTTCCGCTGAGTTCTTTGGCCCGTGTTTGGCTGCCTTTAGTTTGTACCGGCGGGCCGCCGGATATTTTTCGTGCAGCTCACTGCGGTCCTGGGCAGCTGCAGTAGGAAATTTGGTGTCTAACGCTGACGTCAAGGTCGAGCTTCTGATCTCGCCTGAATTGCCAGATTTCGATTTAGCGATACTTAGATCAGCGATTGATGAATCCACGATACGAGTGCGGATGGAGGCTGAGATCAATTCTTTTATTGAAAGAGCATTGCTGTGGAAGAAGGCAAGCGATCTTACCCAAAAGGACTGTGCTGATTTGCTTGCTTGGTTAATTGCGTCCAAACGCCTTGAGATTCGTTTTGCCTTCAATTTTTCAACCGGCAGATCGATAGGGGTCTTCCATTCCAAGATTGGAGTATTCGACTTTCCATGGGGTGATCAGGTCGCATTCACTGGATCGGCCAACGAGTCTTGGTCGGCTCACGCGATCAATTCCGAGTCGGTAGACGTTTATCGGTCGTGGAAGCCAGGAGAGAAGCCGCGGATCGTAAGCAAGGAGAATGAGTTTGAGTTTTATTGGGAGGGACAGTCACCGCAGCTTACGGTTCTGCCCTTAAGTGAAGACACGCTTGAAAAGGTCGCAACGTATTCTCGAGCTAACCCGCCGGGTGAGAGTGCTTTGATCACGTCGCCAGATTTGCCCGAAGAAGAGGGCCTTCGCCCCTATCAGATCGAAGCGCTGAACATCTTCAAAAAGGAAGGGCATGGGGTCCTTGAGATGGCCACGGGAACCGGCAAGACGCGGACTGCTCTCGCTATCCTTCAGTGGCTGCTGCTGAATGAGCATGTGAAAGCTGCTGTGATCACCATGGCTGGCAATGATCTTCTCAATCAGTGGGAAAAGGATGTTAGACCGGTCTTGTCAAAAAGGCTCAATTTGGTTCTCTGTCGAGCTTGGGGAACAGTGGAACCCGAGCATCAGATATTCCTGAGTAATCCGGTTGGGAAAATTCTCCTGTGCTCCCGAGAAAAATTTCAGACAGTGTTTCGTCAGCTCACCAAACAGGCCGTGAATCTGCCGATGGTTGTCGTTCACGACGAGGTTCACGATTTGGGCAGTCCCTCAAATATCCAAAACCTGGCCGGACATGGAAGGATGTTTGATTATCGTTTGGGGCTTTCTGCGACACCAGAGCGTGACCACGACAGTGTTGGTAATCAGTTTATCGAAGATGAGATCGGCTCCGTAATCTTCAAATACCCTCTGGAGAAGGCGATTCGTAAAAGGTATCTTTGCCCGTTCGACTATTTCCCGATCCCATACCAGCTGACGGCCGAAGATAAGAAGGACAAAAGGAACGTCTACGCCCAAAAAAACGCCGCAGCCAAGGCGGGAAACCCTTGGCCCAACGATAAACTCTACCGGGAGTTGGCTCGCATCAACAAGAAAGCTAGGCAGAAGCCTTCGGTCTTTGCCGAATTCGTCAACGCTCACCCGGAACAGGAGTTTCTGAAGACATGCATTGGATTCGTGGAGGACAAAGAGTTCGGAGACAGGCTCTACGACATAATCATCAAGCACACGCACCTCTATAGCCAGTATTTCGATTCCGATGGATCAGAAGTCCTTGCTCGGTTTAGCAGAGGCGAACTCGATTGCCTGGTCACCTGCCACAAAATATCCCAGGGAATCGATATTCAATCGTTGAAGAATATCGTGCTCTTTTCCTCGCAACGCGGAAAACGAGAGACTATACAGCGCCTCGGTCGTTGCCTCCGTGTTGATTTCAACAATCCTGAGAAAGTAGCACGAGTGATCGACTTTTTTGAAGCCGACGACAATGGCGATCCGATCAGGGACGTGATTGATGAGACTGGGGATTATCGAAGCGCGGATACCGAGCGGCATGACTGGCTGACAGCGTTGAGCCAGTTGAGCCCGGAATAACATTGTGTTAGGGAGACTGAAATATGCCTCATCCGAAATTAAAAGAAGCACTGGAAAAAGTGGCGGAAGAGCGCGGCCTGGAGTTTGCTGCCGCCAGCCGAATAAACGCCTGGCTTGAACAGGCCG
This sequence comes from uncultured Verrucomicrobiota bacterium, assembly GCA_964342405.1. Lineage (GTDB taxonomy): Bacteria > Verrucomicrobiota > Verrucomicrobiia > Limisphaerales > AAA164-E04 > UBA2970. Next base: position 10,762 of record CAYFGX010000036.1, read on the forward strand.
AATCCGGTGAATTTGCGGCAGCCGACAGGGAAGAACAGTTGCAGAAGATCTTGTCTGTTCTGCCGGGCCACGAGGCTGGCGAAAGCTGATCACGATGAAGATTGAGCTACTGGGGTGGGAATCGAAAGGGCTGAGATGCCCGGATGCTAGAATCTGGCTGGGCGACGAGCAGGACAACGTTCCTTGCGTATCCTTGATTCAGATGCCCAACGGCACTGGCAAGACTACCACATTGGACTGTCTGCGAGCCGCCATGGACGGAAGTGCAATGACTTGGAGCGCGGAACATGTCGCTCCCTTTCAATGCAAGGCCACGACTCCGGAAGAAGGGAAGTTCATCGCGACCTTTCGGTTGAATGACACAAAGCGGATGGTCATCGAGATGAACTTCTACTTCGGTGAGTACAATCAGGTTGTTTACAGGACCACCTACGGAAGCCGCAATGATGAGGGCTACAAACCGCCACCAGAAGTTGCCCGTTATCTACAAAAGCAATTCAGCGGACTCCTGTTCTTCAACGGCGAACTGGCTAACAATCTGATTGATGGATCGAACAACACCAATGCGGCGGAAATCATTGATACTTTCTACGGTCTGTATCAATTGACCGAACTCAAGCGCCTGGCCAGGAGTAGTTACGACCAATACGTCGCCAAGAAGAAATCGGTTAAGGTCAAGAGCCTCAGAAAAATAGAGGAAGATCTCAAGCGATGGCGCACGCGGAGAGACAAACTTCGATCCGCGTTTAATACTGCGAAGAGCGAACGAGAGGAATTGCAGATGGCCATCGCAACGCTGGAGAAAGAGACGGAAGAGCACCTCTTGAAGAGTTCTCAGTTCCAGAAAGAGGAGCAGGCCGCGCTGGCCGCACGTAACAAGGCGACGACTGAAGTGGACTCCGCGTTGGAACGTATCTCTAACCAGTTCCCCAATCCCGTATTTCTGAATCCGGGACTCGCCAGTGAGCTAAAGATGCTGGCGGACAATCTCAATACACTCAAGTTACCCGAGCACACCTCTAAGATCTTCTTTGAGGAGTTGCTCAAAGAACCGGTGTGCATCTGTGACCGGGCGATGGATGACGCATCCAAGACGGCTATTGAGAAGCGACAGCAGGCAATTATGGGGGATGCGATCACCGGCTTTCTGAACAACTTCAAGTCGGCCGTCTGGACACACTGCGATTCGCCTCCGGAACCATCCTTTGAGAAACTTCTGACTGAACTGGAAACCCAGCAGGAGATCGCCGTTCAGGCTCAGTCCAAACTCGACAACATCCTCCACGAAGCGGAATTAGCAGGGGACCAGCAGGTGCAGGAAAAGAGCAAGCTTCTGAAGGAGAAACAGGCTTCCCTGCCTGGAATTCAGAAGCAGATCGAGGACGCCGAACGCCCGAGTCACGGCGGAGACGACGACGACAGCGGATGTTTGGACTACTTCAACAAGAAGATCGAGGAAGGCGAACGCCGCCAGGCTGAACTTTCCGACTCGCTCGATAAGAAACTGAAGACCGACGCCCTGATAGACCTACTAGACACGGCCTACCGGCGTACACATGACGAACTCAAGGCGCAGGTCATTGCTGACGCCAACTCCCAACTGCGAAGCATTCTGAAGCTGAATCTCGTGCAGATCGATGACATCGCCAACTCGGTGAAACTGCTCAGTCAGGCGCAAGGCAGCGTCGGGCAGAACCTGTCCGTGGGTTACGTGTTCTTGGCGGGGATTCTCCACGGCGGCGGCAATCAATTTCCCCTTGTCGTTGATAGCCCTGCCGGAGCCTTGGACCACCTCGTACGCGAAGAGGTTGGCCGACTCTTGCCTCAACTCATTGGGCAGCTCGTCGCTTTCGTCATTCCCTCTGAAAGACAGTGGTTCATCAAACCTCTGGCTGAAGCCGCAAAAGATAGCGTCCAATATCTCACTCAACTCCGCCTGAACGACTACACCCGTGAGGTCATCCCCAAACTGGGTGGATCAACCGTGTCAGAATCTGCGGATGGAATTGTTATCGATGGCAGAGATGCATTCTTCAGCCTGGGCGAAGAAGTAGACAGCGAAGACGAACCGAAAACCTGAAATCCGTATGTCATTTCAACTTCATCCCGAAGCCCGCAATTGGTTCAAGAAAGTCCAAGGCCAAGATCCTTTGCCAACTTTGTTCGACGTCTACCAGCTTTGCTTCAATCTCGGTATTGCTCATGGACGTTGCACCCACCTCGATGATGGAGTGGATAACTTCATGGATGAGTTCATCCAGCGGTATCGCAACCATCAAATGCTAATGGTCGGCACTATGCTCACCCACGCCATGAAGCGCCAGGGCATCGAACTCACCGATCGGTCTGCAGTGGTCGAAGAGATCGAACGGCTCGTGGATTCCTCAGGGATGGGTATGCAGCTGACCAGTGAAGGATACCGGGAGATGAATGCCTATGCCGCCGGTGGTTTCAACGCTTTGCGCGAAGAACTGGAGGAACCGCCTAGCGAGATAACTTATCTCCTCAAGCGGTTTAGAACGTTTCTCAAGGGAACAGATTCGGTAAAGATTTGAGTGAGCTCTGAAACTTCTACTCAAACGCCAGGAACTATCCCGTCGAGTCTCGATCTTCGGGAATATCAGGTGCGGGCGGTCAAGGCATGGCTGGAGAATCGTGGCCGTGGAATCCTCGCCATGGCCACTGGGGCAGGGAAGACTCTGACGGCTCTGTATTTGGCCTGCAAGGTGGCTGAAAAGAATCGCCCACTCAGCATCGTGGTGGTTTGCCCTTACATCAATCTCGTAAAACAGTGGGAGCGTGAGATGATGCGCTTTGGGATTCGTGCTGTGTGCTGCTATGGAACTCAGAGATCCTGGGCAGGCGAACTTCGCGACGGGTACGCGCGGTTGCAATTTGGTTCTACTTCTGTTCAAGGAATCATCACAACGAACGCCACGTTTTTGAGCCCGTCCTTTCGAGAGAGCCTAGATGAAACGATCGGGCATCATCTCGTGATCGCGGACGAGGCGCACAACCTCGGGTCAGAGAAGGTCAAGGAAGTGCTGCCGGAGTTCATTCAACTCAGACTTGGACTCTCCGCAACCCCTGAACGGCATTACGATGAACAAGGCACGCAGGCCATTTTCGACTACTTCGGTCCGGTCGTTTACGAATTCAGTTTGGCCCAGGCGATTGATGCCGGTGTTCTTGCCCCGTATTTCTATCATCCCGTCCTGGTAGATCTGACGGAAGAGGAAGCTGAGGAGTATATCGAGTTGAGCAACCGGATCGCCAAGGCGGTGATGTTTGCGGAATCCAAGGCAGATCATGATGAGAAGGTCATGCCGTTGTTGATCCGACGATCTCGACTTCTGGCCTCCGCCACTGAGAAACTTCCAGCTCTGCAACGCATCGTGGAGGAAATGAAAGGAAGAGTGGAGAAAGCCATTGTGTACTGTGGGGACGGACGGGTTGAAGATCCCATCGACGAACAGCAACGTCGCCAGATCGAATCAGCCACTCGATTGTTGGGCAAAGAGGTGGGGTTGCACGTCCGCCGATTTACCTACGAAGAAGATGCCGAGGAGCGTGAAGGGATACTGGAACAGATTCAGAAAGGAGGTCTCGACGCGGTCGTTGCCATCAGATGTCTAGACGAGGGCATCGATCTTCCGGATGTGCGGCTGGGCTTCCTGTTGGCCAGCACATCCAACCCCAGACAGTTCATTCAAAGACGAGGCCGGCTGTTGAGGCGTGCGCCAGGGAAAGATCATGCCGTGATCTACGACTTTATCGTTCAACCGCCAGACTTTGGCGGAGACTGGAGCGACGCCGCCTTCAACACTGAGCGGAGGTTGTTTCAGCGCGAACTTTCTCGTATTCTGGATTTCTGCAAGACTGCGAAGAATGGGCCGACTGCACTTCAAGCACTTCAAGGTTTACGGCAGAAATACAATCTGATAGCACAATGACAATGCCCAAGGGAAACGATCAGGATTACACGCCGTCTCAGAAGGAATTCCTAAAATCTCCTGATGAAATCAAGGAGCTGATTCGCAGCGTATTGGCCTCAGAACGTGAGGTGATGCACTTGCAACGACGGCCGGAGATTCATCAAAAGATTCTCAACCACGTAAAAAGCGTCATCCGATGATTCTTGAGAAAGTCATTCTTGAGAATTTCCGGCAATTTCGTGGGCGTCAGGAAATCGTATTCTCTGACTTGAGGGAACGAAATGTAACGCTGATTCACGCGGAGAATGGATTTGGCAAAACAGCATTGTTGAACGCGCTCCTTTGGGGCTTTTTTGGGCAATCAGGTCTCACGGACGACTTGGAGAAACCCGATCGCGTTCTCCATGAAGGGACGGCAGCTCAATCCAAGGACCCAGCGGAAACTTATGCGAGAGTCCGTATCATCTTTCGGGATGCTGATAGGAAATACACTCTTGAACGCTCTCAGTCACTCGCTCAGCAGCTGAACAAGAGAAAGGCCGACCTGCGCCTCGAAATCCTCGCAGAAGACGGGCAAACCTACAAAGAGCCAAGACCTCAGGCAAAGATCGAATCCATCATTCCTGCGGGAATCAGCAAGTTTCTCTTCTTCAACGGTGAACGTATTGACCATCTGGCAATGTCCGAGAACGCGCCACTGGTAGCCGATGCGATCCAGCAGGTGCTTGGTTTGAAGATGCTTCGCACAACCATTGAAGATCTTCGTCATCCGAATGTTCGAGGACAGCTGCGTCAGGAACTCCGAGACCAGACCAGCGACGAGAAGAAGAAGCTGATCGATGAACAGACTCAGCTAGATCAACACATCGACAAACTCGGAGAAGACAAGCAGGTAGCGCAAAAAAACCTCGCCGCCACCGACGATGAGTTGGAGATGGTGAACAATAAGTTGGAGGCCAATCGCAAGGCGCATGAAATGCAGACTCGGCGGAAGGATCTCCAGGCTCGGAGAACCAATTTGGCGGGTCGTGAAGCGGAACTGCGAAAACAGATCGGAAAGATGATCGCAGAAGACGGCTACACTGTCTTTGCAGATGAACTCGTAAAACGGGGCCGTGAAATCACCAAGCAACTGCGGTCCGAAAACAAGATTCCAGCCCGAGTGCTCAATTCATTTATTGAAGAATTGCTCCACGAGGGAAGGTGTATTTGCTGCACCCCGTTGGCGGAGGGCACGGAACAATACGAAGCGGTGAAGCAATTGCTCACCATCGCGGGTGATCAGAACTTCAACAATGCCGTTGGGGCACTCGACAACGCAATTGGAGTGATCGAAAGCGTAAGTGATCGGACCAAGAACAATTTGGAACAATCGAACCGTGAACGGCTTACGATCAAAGCCGAACTGACCGTCGTGGATGAAGAACTTGAAGACATTCATCAACGATTGGGCGGCAAGGATGACGAGGAAGTATCGCAGCTCGAAGACACTCGCCATCGATTGGGCTTGGCCCGAGATGGCTACATCCAGGAAATGAGTCGCTTGGATACAAAACTGGATGAAAAGCAGCAACGCCGCGACGAACTACGGAGAAAGATCAAACGTATTGAGGACAATGAATCGGCTGCCCAATTGGCCCAGCGAAGGCTTGAAGCGGTCGAAGATTCAATTTCAAAGCTGGAGCAGATTCTTGAACTCGAAACCGACGGCCTCCGCCCACTTTTGAATGATGCGATCAACGAGTCGTTCTCAGCAATCATCCAAAAAGACTACCGCATAGATCTATCCTCAACCTTCACTCTGCGAATGATTAAAGATGTCGAAGGCAAGGAAAGCGAAGTGGCCCCGAGCACTGGTGAGCGACAGGTGATGTCGCTCAGCTTCATTGGAAGCATGGTTGCCTTGGCTCGCCGCCGTGAAGAGATTCCGACTATCCTCAGAGGGCTGAGTGGTGCAACCTATCCCATGATAATGGATTCGCCCTTTGGCCAGTTGGGTGACCAGTTTCGATCCGGTGTTGCCAAGTGGATACCGGAACTGGCTCCGCAAGTGGTGGTCTTTGCCAGCTCCTCTCAATACAAAGGACCCGTCGAAGATCACTTGAAATCAAGTGGACGAGTCGGACAGCGATACTATCTGGCCTATCATGGCCCTAGTCTTCAAAAAAGCGCCCGACCAGAGCTGACGATCGGATCGAAGAATTACACGCAATACCACGAATCAAACGAGGAGTACACCGAGATCAGAGAAATCGATGTCTGAAGATATTTCAATTTTTGAGGCAGCGGCCGAGGCTCTGAAATCAATCGGGCGGCCTGCATCCATCAAGGAAATCTTCAACAAGATCCAAGAACTTAGCCTCTATGAATTCAACACGCCTGTTCCCGAACACGTTCTGCGAACTCAAATTCGCCGTGCCACAACTGGAGTGGAAATTGAACAAGCCGTCAGCAAGAAACTATTCATCGAGCGTTCAGATGAAATTTACGGACTCATGAGCATCAAAACATCGAAGAGTTTTCAGGTTGGAATGCGCCGCATCCATCGAGCAACCGACAAGGAAGCCATCATCAAAGTGCTCACCTCAGACAAGGTGGGTGTGTTCCGGGAGATCTGGCGACTCCTGCTGTTTGCTGCAACTCTTGGCTACAAACAGAACAAACGTGAATCGCTGGGCGAAATCGAATCCGGTAAAGGCATCGATCAAAGCACCTTCGGCAACTGTCCCTCCTGGCCTGGCATTACCTACTTGATAGCGTTGGTAGAAAACGGAAATACCGAATCAATGATGGCTAACGAGGAGGCGGAACAACAGCGCATCACTTGCTTTGAGGAATACGCAAACGGCGGACTCGCCATCTTGGCCGAAGAATTCAGCAAGTGTGACGAAAACATCGATTCCCTCCTCAGCTTTATCAGCTCTAAATTCGGCAGTGATACTCTGGATAAGCCCGATCTTAGCAGAATCGCTATCTAAGCTGAACCTAGATACACGGGAGAACTCATGACCACAAACGCAGCCGAACATCTCGCCGAGCTGGGGTCACCACTTCAAGCCCTGCTAAGATTCCTGCAACAACAGATACCAATAGGCGTAGGAGCTGGTCTGATTACAAGATTCGACAGCGTTCACAAACTCGAAGGCAGTCTGGAACAAAGCGTTTATCAAAGCATGATATTTCATTTGGCACGCCGAATGATTGTGCTCGCGAAATACTCCGTGGAGAACTCACCTGCCGGTTTTCCGGCTGAAGTCGTAAAGAATGCGATTTCGAGCACGTTTGATTTAGGCAGTTTCACGGAGCCTGATCGATTATTTCAGTTGGTCTATGAATGTTATGCCACCTCAAAGAAACAACTCTCCGATGGCAAGAAGAATTCTGTATTGCGCGACAGCAAGAAGAACGGGGCATGTTGCTATCTGTGTGGCATCGAGTTGACATACACAGACGAAGAAGATCCAACGTATTGCGAGGTGGAACATGTCTTGCCTCGCTCATTAGGAGGAGGCAACGAGTACACCAACTTGAAGCCAGCTTGTAAGTCATGTAATGGGATGAAGCGTGATAGGCTTGGGGGAGCGGACATACATTTTGAACTTATGGTATATCCATTCACCGAGCGTGGCAGACACAAGATCAATGACTACCATGTGTTTTCAGCTCTGTTTCATGGCAAGAACGCATGTGAACTGTGTGGGCGAGACGCTGAAGATGCTGGCTATTTGGACGTAGGGCAGAAAGAATCGGATGACAGCTGGCACGTTTTCAACACGTTGTTGATTTGCTCAGATTGTTCTGCTCCATCAACTTAGAAGGCGCACTATGAGTAAGCAAAAGCGAAAATACTTTGGAACGTACATCAAGACCCGTAACGCAAAAGACTGTCCAGCCTTCTTTACCTTTTACGCTTGTGCTAAAGACGTCTTTAAGTGGGTTGGTGTAAAACGAACGGTTGATCATGTAGGCGGCGCACAGCGGATGGTTAGGGATTCGCGACTAAGCGGAATCCGTCGATACTTGGCAGCGGACAATCGAAATACACTTCCAAACAACATACTCATTGCGTTTTCGAAGCGAACGGCAAAGTTCAACGCGATCAAGCAATCGACAGACTTTGATGTCTCCAATAAGTGCTCCGCAAAAACCCTCCAAGGATCGATAACATTTAACTTCGACCCGAAACAACCGGAGGAAAAGCGACCGGCGATAGTAGTCGACGGCCAACATCGCCTATTTGGAGCCAATTCTTTCCAGAACGAGAACCTACCGGTACTTGTCGTTGCGATGCTGGATTGTAGTCCGGTGGAGCAGGCATTTCAGTTTATCGTCATCAACAACAAGGCTGTTCGCGTACCCGCACCGACAGTTAAGTCGATCGTCGCTGATTACGAGTCAATGGAAGACACATTGATTGAGCGACTGCAACCAGCAGGGATCACCTATGGCAGGTCTTCGCCGTTTTTGAACGAAGCCGATGGTTCTGACGAAAGCCCATTTGCTAACTTGCTAGACTGGGACCGGAACCGGGACGGAGAAAAACTGATTTCCGTGACCACCGTGGAATCGTTGCTACTGATTCTGAAGCGGGAACTTACGCTTGCTCTCGGTCAAGATGATGATAGTGCACAATCGATACTATTCTGGACATGGTCGACCATATCTGAGATCTACAGCGATCTTTGGAAAGAACAAAACAGCCAATTTTTTACCAAGGTAAACATGGTTGCGATGCATGAATACTGCGTGCAGAAATTTCGACATCTTTCATCAATGGGAATGTTAGATGTATTTAAGCAGGAGGAGATCGAGAAGAACACAGCTACGGTGTTTTCAAATATTCCGTCTGCGATGTGGAAAACGGAGTGGAGTGGGATGCGCATCCAGGACAATAAGGTGGTCCGAGATACTTTGACGCAATCATTCGAGGCTGTTGCCAACAATTGCATGAGAGGGAAAAGCTGGAACGAGCGAATAAAACTATTCTCTGCTGATTAGAATTGAGATCTCTTTTCGCTACGAGATGCGCTCAAAAAGCTCGGTCAATCCACTAACTGATTGGAGTTGGGATATGCCTCGTTCGAGATGTGCACGAAAGTACGCCGCCATTTCTCCTTTGGCATCAGAGACGCCATCCTCATGAGCGCGTTGGACAAGATTCGCAATCAGGAGTTCTGATGACTCTCCCGCAAAAACATCCCATTTCATCTCGACGTTACTCTCCTCAGGATGCAGTTGCGGAATGGGTTTGTTGGGGTTGGCAAGCGAGTCGCAAAGTGCCCAACGGCACACTACATTCCAGTTTTCGATGCCGGTCTTCCTCTTGATAGAAATGAGGAGTTCTTTGCCGCGTTGCGAAATTCGAACTGTGTCCTGAGGTGGTTTCATTTGTTCCAGAAGTATCCGGCGTCGACTCTCGTTGCTCGTGCCTTCTCGTCAAATCGCAGATTGTATGTTCGGCCGACGGTGGGCTTTAGACGCTTGAAGTTGGTCTCGTCAATCTCTTCGTCTGTGGAAAGCAGGATGACCTGATGGGAGGCCACGGGAAAGTAGCGTTGGACAAGGTGTTTCCTGTGTGAAGAGTCCAATCTTCCGAGCGGGGTATCGATAATTGTTGGCAGCGGCCTTCCTGATGCACGGGCAAGACCCCAGAGAATCGAGGTAGCTAGTAGCTGACGTTCACCAGCTGAAAGTCGATCGAATGGGAGCGGCTTTCCATCGCCACCAGTCAATTGGATGCGGAATGACAAGGGGTCAATCTTCAGTCCAGTGACCAAGTCCGATTTCCGCAAGAGTTGGGTGAACGACTCCAAGACGAGGCGCTCCAATCGCTCGGCATGGAACTTCATCACTGCGGATCTGAATTTCCCCAGCGTAGCTCGGGCACGCTTAGAATGATCCAGCAAGCGGCTGAAATGTTCTTGTTTCCCTTGTAAGTCGAGATCTTGACCGAGCAACTTGGACAACTTGCGTTTCGCATCGTCGATTTTCCGATAGAACAGGGATATCTTTTCGTCGGCTGCGTCCAGATCGGTTTGTTTCCGCTTAACCTCGACGGCTTTGCGTTCGAGAGCCCGCTGGATTTTTGCTATTGCGTCGGCATCCGGCACTTGCGCCAGTTCCCGATCCAATTCATCTATGCGCGATTGCAGCTGACGAATCTTTTCCATTTGCTCTGCGACTTGTTCTCGAATATGTGGGAGGACGGCCGTTTGGAGGTGCTTCAATTCATGTGGCAGATGATCCGTCCCGTTTAGGTGGCATTCCCGGTTTGCAAGTCTATCTTGTTTGTCCCGATCTCGTTTGAGATCTACCTCAATTATCGACAAGTGCTTCGTTGGTACTTTCTTTGTTTTGAGACGCTTCAAGAGATCTGCATCCCGTTTCGCTAACGATTCGACCAGGATCTCCGCTCTGTGAGTTTCAGCCTCCTTGCTCGCCTGTTCCTTGGTTCGTGAAATCAGGTCACCGATGAGCAGCATTGGAGAAGGCCCGGCAGCAATTTGCCGCAACTGATTTTCGGCAACTCGCAGTCTTCCTCCAAATTCTTCCCGCTGATCTTCGACTTCCTTCCGATTCAGGAATTTCTGGCCTCCTTGTTTGTCAAACTCGCTCTGCAAGCTCTGAAGTTCTTTGGAGAGCACACGTAGTTCTTCGGCCACTCCGTCACGCATTGTCGTAGATTCATCCGCTAACTGTTGGTGATACTCTACGTCGCGTTCAGCCGCAGCGATTTGTGCCGACTCTTCTTTCGATTGGACCTCTTTGCGCCTGCGTTTCTCCAGAACTGTCAGATCGGTATCGAGTCGATCGACAATGTCTAAGCCCAACAGAGTATTGATGGCTGTCCCTAGAATCTCAGCAGCGTGTTCTCCGTCGGCCAGATCCTTGATTTGCTCAGCATCAAAGAAGAATAGGTGTGCAATTCCATTGGGAAGATAGCCCTCGATATGTTCGTTCCAATGCTCACTGAGGAACTGATCTGGTTCGTCGTCTCGCGTAACCTGGACATGTTCTTCCATCCCTTTGGTTGCTTCGCGCCAGAATCGGCGCAGCTTATACCGGTGTATTCGCCCTTCGATCGATCGGTTGAAGTGCAGTTCAATCGAAGCGCCTTCACTGGCGTCTGCCGATCGGTTGATCATCGACCGGAGGTAGGGGAGATAGTTGCGCTTGCCCTTTCCTGAACACCGAGCGTTCCTCCCGTAGAGGACCAGCTGGAACGCGTCCAGCAAAGTTGTCTTGCCACCACCGTTCATGCCCCCGATGAGAATTATCGGTTTCCGCTTGCTGGACGGCAGTAGGTCGATCTGCTGGCGTCCCTCATAGACACCGAAGTTGTCGATGATTATGCGTTCGAGAATCATTGCATTAAATCAGAGGGATCTGCGCGTCGGACTCCTCGGCCTCATCCGCTGAGAACACGACAGCGCGCTCACCTTTCTGCGCCTTCTCTCTTGCTGAATTGTGCCGCCTAGCCATCTCCAGTGCGTCCTTCTCGTCTTCGTAGTAATGGCGCTTGATCGACTTCTCTAGGAGGCCAAATAGTCCGGCGCGTCGTGAGTTTGTTCGTTGCTGTTTCTCGATGCTCAGCAGTTCGCGCATCATTTCAAAGTGCCCCGGCTCGCCATTGCAGATCTCTTTCAGCAACTCCAGTTCTTCGGGACCCAGCATCAAATTGTCGTCCAAGCGTGGCCCCGGGTATTCTTTGCCGACTGCCTCCTGGTAGATCCTCGGCAGGCTGTCTTCCAATTCATGCTTCTCCACAACCCAGATACGCCGAATCTCCTGCATCTCTTCCAATGTAATCAGCTCGATATTTGCAACTTCCTTGGGGCCAATTTCCCTGATCTTGACCTGGGCTTCTAGCAGTAGGCGTAGCCAGCGTTCGCGAGCCGCTTGCAGATACGGTCCATGAACGAGTCTGTCATTGTGCAACTGGACGTATCCCCCCATTCGCCGAAAGTCACGAAGATCACGGTCGCCCTTCTCGTTGACCGTTCCATCGGCTTCACGGAAATCCAACTCGTTGCGCAGTTTCAGCAAGGGAAGCATCCAGTCCTTGTCCTGGTCGTTCTGGATCATCGCCGTCATTGACTTGTCCTTGTCCACTAACGTGCACACCCAACACCCAAATCGACTGTCGCCGCAGCTGGGAGTCGAACTGTCCACAACCAGTGGGCACTCACCATCTGGCGAAGCGCCTTGATACAACGTCAGCAGATCCTTGTTATCGAATCCCCAGGGATTCCTGATCTGCATCAGAAACATCCAAACATCGTCATTGGTCCAAGTTTCGATCGGTGTGTAGACGAGGGTATTGGGAAGGTTTCCGTTTGGGCTTAATCGATCCCTCACGCGATACTTTTCGTGCTTCCTCATCACCTTGGAGCGGGCGGAACTTTCAGCCTTCCTGGAACCTAGTAGCAAGATGGCCTCACCGCTCCTGTTCACGATTCCTGTGATAAATCGATTGGACGGCTGGATTTTCAGCCGGTCCGTACACCACCGAAACTTATGACGTGGAGCTGGGTAGCCCTTGCCCATCAAATTCACCCAAAAGGAATCCTCCAGGCTCGGAGTCAGCCGATTCGGCCTGAACGGCATACCATCCTGCTTGGCCTTAGTCATCATCGCGTCGTGCGATTTCGTAACCCACAGGGCGACAATTGGATTCTCGACCAAGGTGTCCGTGCTTATCACCTCGATGGTCTTGGTGCGCTTGTCAGTTGGAAGTTCCGCGATAGCCAACCATGTGAGTTGAAGTACTGCCGAAGAATCCTTTCCTCCTGAATAGCCAATTATCCATGGAACATCATCAGAGAGATAGAGTTCCTGTATCTCCGCCTTCAGGGCATCGATTGTCTTCTTCAGTCCTAGCTCGCTGAAAGCGGACTTTTTTGTAGCGGTCTTCCTCTTACTCATCGCCGACTCTTCTTGTAAGCTTTCTCAATTCGGTCCTCTTCCGGTTCCAACGGTAAGCCAAGCTGCATTTTGACCACGTTGGTTGTCAGGACTACGTTTGTGGTGACCTTGGAGACTTTTCCGCCGATAAGAGCGCGTCCCTCCCAGAGTTTCGCGTTGCGTCGGGACCAATCGATAGCGCCAAGCTTCTTGAGTTTGGTTTTCCAGCTTCCCGGGTTCGATTTCAGCAGTGCGTTCCCAGCCTTACCCAATGCCTGTAACGCAATTCCGTGAGAGTGAATGAATCCTTCGCGGGCTTCACTTGATGCAAGCTTTCCATCACGGATTTGCCTCCACGCTGGAAAGTGCCTAGCGACACCCTCCCAGTAATCTCGCGCAAGGTTGGCATCAGATTCAATATCTCCTGTAGCCAGATCTTGCACGAGATCTGAACAGGCATTATAGAACGCACTCAGGGTGAATAGCCTCCGTGATCGCGGTGCGAGGGAACTTTTTTCCAAATCGACAATGTCCTTGAAGAAATCCGATTGCATCACAACCATGCGGGCGAGTTTGGCTTTTTCGTTTCGCTGATCATAAAGAATTCCTAAGGAGCGGCTTGGTCGAATCGCGTACCGATTCAGATCAGCAAACATCTGTTGGCTACGGCTGAGGCCGTAGTCCAGGAAGAACACTACGGCAATCGTTTCGCTGGCTAGTTCCGGGCGTTGTTCCAGGGCCGATAAGATCGCGGCCCGTCGGTGTTGGCCATCATTGATGATGAATTTTGCATCCATCGGAATTTTGAGCACGCCTAGTCTGTCATCCGACGGCATGCCGAGCGGATCAAATTCGACCTTCGAGTCAATTGATGCTGTGATTGCGGAGAAGATGTAGTCTTTAGGATTGTTGAGAACGTAGTTGGCGATCTCAGGAATCCTTCCTTTGTTGATCACACGCTGTGCTCGCAGTTCAGGGGGGAGCTCTTGCTCATCGAATATTGATATCTGTTTGAGTGTTCGAAGTGTCCACATGGTGACGTAATACTCGCGCCCAGCTTGAGTCCCTTTAATGACAGGAAAATTGAGTGTGGATAAGCTTTGCATCGATTTCTTTGTTTGGTAATTTGAGGGGCATGTCGATTGTATGTCAAATTATTAACATACAAAAATAATTTTGCAAACAACTTGTGAGACCACCGTATTTTGATTGCAACTCTACGACTCCGGTCGAACCCGAGGTAGCGGATTTGGTTAGTACCTTCTTAACCGAAGAGTATGGAAATTCGGCTAGCCGCACTCACTCGTACGGTGCGCGAGCTAAGCGCGCAGTCGAGTGCTCGCGACGTTCAGTTGCAGCGATTGTGGGCGCCCAACTGGAAGAAGTAGTTTTCACAAGTGGTGCCACGGAGAGCAACAATTTGGCTATTCTTGGCTTGCGGGACTTCGGTGTTGCACGAGGGCGGAAACATATTGTGTCCACGGCAATCGAGCATAGGGCAGTTCTGGAGCCATTGGAATTTCTTGCACGGGAAGGGTATGATGTGACCCTTCTTAAACCGGGTGCTGGTGGAAAAGTGGAGGCAGAACAGCTGGCGAGAGTACTGCGTCCTGATACTTTACTCGTGACTGTCATGCATGTGAATAACGAAACGGGAGTGATTCAACCGATTGGAGACATTGCGCAAGTTCTTGAAAGTCACGAAGCGTTTTTTCACGTAGATGCTGCCCAGAGCTTTGGGAAGCTTCGGGGAGATTTGGAGAATAAACGAATCGATCTAATTAGCGTTAGCGGACACAAGATTTACGGCCCAAAAGGGGTGGGGGCCTTGGTTGTCCGCCGGAGAGACTACGAGGCCCTCCCGCTAAAACCGATCCTTCATGGTGGAGGGCAAGAGCGTGGACTTCGTCCGGGAACCTTGCCTGTGGCGTTGATTGTTGGCTTGGGTAAGGCTGCGGAAATGGCTTGGGCTGATCAGGAAAAACGGGATGCTAGATGCCTCGAAATCCGCCGGGGTGTTCTGGATGCTTTTGAGACTTTAGGGGCAATTCAGAACGGAATCTCGGATTCAACCATTGTCTCAACATTGAATGTTTCGATTCCAGGCTTGGATTCAGAAGCTGTGATGGTTGCTTTGAAGGATGAGATCTCAATCTCGAATGGCTCGGCTTGCACTTCCCAAAGCTACACCGAAAGCCATGTTCTGAAGGCGATGGGGCTCGATGAGGATCAGATTCGGGGTGCGCTACGGCTGTCCTGGTGCCACCTCACTGAGGCGCCAGATTGGAAGCGCATAGTGCAGATCATACAGTCGCTGAGGTAAAAAAGAAGTCTCTTTACTTGTATGCGTTTTCAAGTGCCTGCGGAGTTCTCCATGGACCCATAGTTTGTGGGGAAGATCTAACAAAATCGTTTCCGTCTTTCTTCACTATACCAAGATCTCCCAGCCCCTCTGGACCGGTGTAAACTTGAATGATCTTTCGCATGATCTGCTGATTGAGTTTACTGCCGGGACCAAAGTGTTGCTCGCTATGATACCGGAGTTTGGACGTCAAACCGTCGAGGAGTTCTGTTTTCGAGAACCGTTCGTGATTCGGTAGGAATTCCATCGCAAAATAGTGCCAAGCTTCAGAGCGGTCAGGATCTGTCACTAACTCGTGGTGTAAAAACCACTGTGTGACGATCGATTTGAATTCTGGATCTCTGGAGAATACGATCTCGCCCATGGGAGTCAGCTTCATGGGCAATCTCAGTTCAGAGATGCCGCACTTGTGAAGCCAGCTTCGGTATCTTTGCCCGAAGGGTGCGCCGTATCCGAAGGGTTTTGCCAGATCCTTGTCACTCAGGCTTGGATGTTTCAAAGAGTTAGAAAGTAACCCAGACATGAACTTTCGATTTAGCGCAAAGCTTCCATGGAATAGAACTGACATAGCCGAATCTTCTCTGCGAATAGACTTTTTCGCAAGCCCATGGTTCTGGCCGTTTCTCTGTGACGGTGTAATTTGAGATGTTATGGTCTTCTATCAAGATGAAGGAATTGCCACTTAAGATCTGTTACAGCAGAGAGTCGCAGCTGGAGACCCTTCCTTCGTTGAGCGCAATAGCTTTAGGGACTGATATTCCCGCGTTGTGACGGAAGCAATAGGCGACGTTTTTCTCGACGTTGACCCAGGTATTGGCGCCCGTGGTTGATCCGTGCCATGGATTTGGACCGTAGTATTCGCCGTTTGGGGCTTTCTTGAAATTGCTGATGTCGATGACATCTGTGATTCGTAGGTTTCTGGCATATGAGTGCCCATCATGGATGGGCAATGGGCAGCGACGATGCCGTTGGTGCGCCGTCATCGGGATGTATTCCCGCATAGCTGTTGTCAACGAGGTGATCTCGATGGTTGAGATTGGGACATCACAAACGATGTCGTAGGTTTTTCCGGTCGGGTGAATGCTTCCGGGACCAACGACGGCTTGACCTTTACTTTGGATCTCGCCGTAGTGCTTGTTGCGCACTTGGAGCACGATTCGTTTCTGAAGCTGAGAGCACTTGTAGTAGTAGTGACGTCCGCCGCTTCCGGATTGAACGGTGAATGTCGGCGGGAGCTTTTTCTCAATGACTTCCGCCAATTCCTCGGTGTCGGCGTCAGCGACGGCAAGGTGCCCGTATCCGGTAAGGACACCGTAGTTAGTATGGCGTCCGATGTGGGGAAGAATCTGGTCATAGGTGTAGGGGCGTTTCGTCCAACCCTTCTCGATGGGGCGCTTTGATCGATAGCGAATCTTTGTGAAGCGCAGGCTTTGGTCGGTTAGGAATTGCTTGATGATTCGTTCAAGTGTCATGGTCACTGGAGAGTGGTGAGCGGCGGTTTAATAGCCTTTCGGTTTCATTCTCTTCCGGTGATTGGCGGGTGAACCGCTGATGGTGTTTCAGGATGTGTTTGGTGGGAATGCGTCACAGCGTGGGATGAGGTTTTTGCTCACGATGATGGCCTCGAAGAGTTCAGTGACTGAATCTGCGAATTCTGCGGGATCTTTTGCCGTGACTTCAGAGGGTAGAAGTTCTTTGTTCGACTGAATCAGGGCAGAGGCAAGTCGCTTGCGGTGTGAGTGGTCGAATCCAATCTTCGAAGCGATAGTGGCCGCGATCGCTTTTTCCGTCTCGTCTTGAATGAATCCTGTTGCGAGGCAGTTCTCAATCTGGTCATTCGCTGGAAATTCGTTGGTGAAGGCATGGATTGCTGCCGACAGCCGATCCTTCGCTTCGCTCGGAAAATGAGCTCGGATCCAATTTGATGCAATAGCGTAGGCTTCTTCAGGCGGGAGTTTCCGGGGTGCCGGGGAGAAGTTAGCATAGAGGGATTGAACGAGTGTGCTTACGAAATCGATGAATCCCCAGTAAGCGGGATAGAACGTAGGACCTTGAACCCGACTGGAGAGCACTTGTTCGGCATGAGCCTGGAGTCGCTTTGATATCTGGGAGCGATCCAAGGATTCAAGGAGCTCATTCACGAGGGCTGGATAGTCATCAGAATTCATCGTAGGAGAGGTCGGCCGCGTTGATGTTCTGTTGTCGGACGTCTGAATTGAGATCGACGGGCTTCTTTTGTTTTCTCCGCGCTTTGGCCATTTCGAACGACTGTCTGGAGATACAGTAGTTTGCGTGGGTTTGTTCGATGATTTTCAATCGAGTCGCGTCGTTGTGCTGGCTTGAGAGGGGGAGTGTTTTGATTCGCGCGACTTCGGTGCCGATTCGAGCGATCATTTCGTAGCGTTCAAGGGATGTAAGATCATCGACTTCGACTTTGCCCTGTAGGTCTTTAATGTAGAACCGACTATCCTTGGCGTCGAGGCGTCCCATGATGGTTGTCCCGACCGAACTTAGGGCGTCGATCTGCTGACTGCGGAACTGAGATGTGTATTGGTTGGCGATGCAAAGATTGACGCCGAATTTTCGGGTCTGGGTGACGATGCTTTCAATGGCATCGGCTGACACAAATAGGTGAGCCTCGTCCGCATAAATAGCGAAGCGCTTCCTGTCTTTTGGAGGAGTATCGAAACGACTGAGTGCCGTGGTGTGAAATAGTGTCAGAATGAGGGAGCCGAGTAGTTTGCGGGAATCCGCGCCCAGAGGGGCTAGATCGACGAAGAGGATCTTTCCTTCGTCCATGATGCTCCGAAAATTTAGCCTATTCTCCGATTGAGAGAACATGGCTTTGATTGTGCCACCAGGCATCAGTCGGGTGAGCTTGTGCTTAACTGCGGTAAGAGCCTCCTCTTTGTAGTCCTTTAGGAAATCCTTGTCCCAGAAATTCCGTACAGAATCATCACTTGCATTCTCTATAACTCGCTCTCGTATCTCCTCACTCTCGTCCGTTTTTCGCCGAGCCAGGTTAAAGAGATCCAAGAGCGTGCTCTCAGGACATTCTGCGAGTCCGATGATTCCATTTCGGAGGATTGTGGCCAGACGGTCGCCCCAATCTCGTGACACGCGTTCAAATGCGGAGACGAAGTTATCAGCGAGCACATGAGGTTGTGTGTTGGTCGATAGCTGCAGAGGATTCCAGAGAGGAATCCAATTGGGATCGTCGGGATTAAAGTAGATGCATCGATTCACATCCGATTCAGGGATGAGCCCGAGCAAGTTTTGAATGGCATCTCCATGAGCATCAATGAAGACGGCCCCTTGGCCTGCCTGAATGTCCTGGAGAAACATGTTAATCATGATGGTGCTCTTCCCCATGCCGGAAGAGGCAATCAAGTGAGTGGCGAGATCCCGAGTGGCCGGGGGAATGTGGATGGGCTGTAAGCGGCCTGCGTGTTCACAAACGCCAATTAGCGTTCCAGACTCATTGTTGTCGTTCCTGATTGTCAGTTTTTCAAGAAGAGGTGAGGGGATTTCACGATCGGTGGCGCATTTGATGGGAAAAAGGTGCGCCAGGCCCGAAAGTTCCCGCGAGTTGACGAGAAACCCCGGCCGGTAGGATCTTCCCAAAAGAATCATGTCTTTGAGGTGGATGTCGGAAAGGTGCTCTTTGAACCTTTGCGGAGAGGTTGTATTCAGTGGTTTGCCGCCATGTCGAAAGACATTTATGAAGGTTGCCAGGGCGTTGATTTCACCTGGACACGGAGCGATGTCGCCGACGATTCCAACTCGAACCGTAGCAAAATAGAATGGTTTGTCAGAATGGGCTTTGCGGTCGACCTCCATGGCGATTCCTTGAAGGTTTCCAGAAGGGAGTTGTTGCGGGTAGCGGTATTGAGGGCCGTGGCTTGATTGAAGTTTGGATTCGTACTCCAGATCGTGGAGTAGCTCTACGTTTTGGTGCCAATTATTCTGGGGTGAAGCTGGCTGAAAGACGCATTGGTAGAACCCGACCCGGTTTTCGGGTATCTGATGAAGGGCACACAGAAGCGATTCTTGGGGCGAGCTCTTCAGTTCTTCGAATGATGTGAGGAGGTGGAAATAGGGCGGGGGCGGGAAGAAGTCTTGGATTTCGATGCAAACTGTTTCTTCTGAAAGCCGGGAGCCAAGGGTAGTCTCTTGAGCCTTTGTTAGTAATGAGTTTTCAAAGATTCCTGAAAAAGCTGTTTGAACGGTCGGCAGGTCGACTGGGTGGGCGAGAATCGAAATGTCAATCCTGGTTTGATTTCCCGAGATTTCAAATCCGATCGGGCTCTTGATTGAGGCGAGTTGCTTAAGGAAGAGTTCTGCTCGATTCCAATTGAACGATTGCTTCGGCGATATCCAGATTTGATGCCGGGATGGGGAAGGACTAGGTGTCCGTGGGGACAGGGCCGTAGAATGGGCGTTTGTACTGCACTCAAGATCTTGATGGAGGCAGCGGTAGGGTGGTTCCAGCTCTACGGGGGCAGAGTACAGATCAGGGAGACAACCCTTGGAGATTTCGTCTCCTATCAGTTGCTGGATCCGTGATCTTGCGATGAACGGCTTGGCATGGGCGATGATCGCTTCTTCGAATGACACGCTTTTTTGCCATTGGGCGGCTAACGTTGAGCGAGTGTTTCATCCGAACGGCCTCTATCGCCGTATTTCTTTTTTGAGCTTGTTGATCGAACTCGGATGCTCGATGAGGATCTCTTTAAAACGAGATCGCAAGAATCCGGCACCCTTTTCCCGCAGCTCGTGAGGAATCAATTGCGAATACTGGGCCACGTAGTCCGCTGAATCGCGCACAAGTTGACCAGGATCCGTCGTTGTCCAATAGTCCTCGACCAAGGTTCGAGATCGTAATCGAGAAGATTCGGCGACAGCCAGACGCAGAAGCGTGTTGAGAAGGCCTCTCAAGCCGCCATCAACACCCGATCGAACTTGATCGTAGGCGTGAACTCGAACGTTCTGACCATACTCACGTTGGAGTAGACGGTAGGCTTCTGACAGAACATGATTACGGAATTCCTCGAAATGCTTCGTAATATCGAGTTCTGGACAGAAGAGAACCCAGTACGCCCGAGCCAAGAGGTCTTCGAATGTTTCATGGCTGTGCTTGGAGCGTTTGTCGTAGACCGTGAAGGTCACGTATCGCCCGTTCAGGCATTGTTCCACCTTGGCGTACTCCTTGCACTGCGCCTCAAGCAGTTTTCTTAGTGTATTTCTCATCGCGATTCTAGAGCCTTCGAAGAGCCCGGCCTGTTTGTGTTAAGCCTCGGACGTAGGCGCGGATGAGAGGTTGATGATCTCGCGCATATCTTTCCGGGTTTGATTTATCGATCAATTGATCAAGGACGTGGCCGCTTTGGTCGATGAATTGAGAAATGATCTCGACCCGTTCTTCCCATGAAGCTGGACACACGTAGCGATTGAATACAGAGCGAATGTAATACTCGATGGACTGGTCTCGGAGGGAATCGGCGATCACGTCTAGGACCGCTCGCAGACCGCCGTTCGTCCCGTCACGGGCATCATTATAAGCCATGACGATGTCTCCCTCGTGTTTCTTGTAATGATTCTCGAGGATCTCGATGGCTCGTTCTTGTGCTTCCTCATCCGAGAGCTGGCCACCGCTCGCCAGGCAGGTTGAGAAGTGATGGTTGTAGTATTGGCTAATGTGGTGAACGAATTCCTGATATGAACCTACGGTATTGCGCCGAATAGAGTAGTTGAGTCTGGCTTCGTCGTGGTGTGTGCCGACTTCCTGGGCAATTGCTCGTTCCGTTAGTGAATCAAGGATGGGTTTAATCATTTTTCAATTAGGGGTTAGGATGTGAAGGGGCGAGAAATATGACAGAAGAAGGATTCTAGTAGGGTTTCTAGATTTCGTGCCAGATGCTCTGTTGGTTTCGTCTGCCATTCATCGGGTAGGTACATACGAAAACGGTCATTCAACTCGTCGAGGATTCTGACCCTCAGATGGTAGTCGTCGGGAGGGCAGACCAGCGCAACGCGATAGCGAATGTAGTTCCGCGTTTCCTCACGAATCATCTGGGTTGCAATCTCGTCGAGGATTGCTCTGATCCCCCCATTTACTCCGGATTTTGCTATGGCCAGCGCCTGTTCGATCCCGTTGCCAGTGAAAGTGCGAGAGGTTAGATCAATCACTTCAGCTGAGAGTGACTTCATATCGGGTGCTGTCTCGATCTTTCCTTGGATTA
This sequence comes from uncultured Verrucomicrobiota bacterium, assembly GCA_964342405.1. Taxonomy (GTDB): domain Bacteria; phylum Verrucomicrobiota; class Verrucomicrobiia; order Limisphaerales; family AAA164-E04; genus UBA2970. Next base: position 32,205 of record CAYFGX010000036.1, read on the forward strand.
CTCGAACGTGAACGAGAAAACTCCCTATGATTTCGATGAGATTGGTATCATCGCGAACTGTGGAGTTCTTAAGCGTAAAACTCGCCCTAGCTTTGTTGATAGGCCCGTCGACATGGACAGCGAGTTCTCTAGCACCTAGTTGCCCAATCAGGTGGTCCAGCGCAGCTTTGGCATTTTCTTCATTCCGGATTGTTACCTTGCTGCTGAGTTTTGGTAGGCAAGTTCTTGGCTTACCCAAGCCCCCCTCGATGCAGAGGTAATTCAACGTTTTCCAGTCATTGTCGTCATAGTCCTCAAGTTGTTTCAGGCGGTTTAAACGTTCGTGAGATACAATTGGGTGTGGATAGGATTCACGGAGGATTATGGGCGGAATGGATGCGGCGATTAGCTCAAGCCTTCTTCCGAAATTTTCAGGATAGCGCCGACGGCGGAGATGGTATTCGATGAATGCATTGAGGATACCTGAGATGCGTTCCTGGTATCCGTGTCGGAGGCTGTTCTCCAGGACGTCGTTCAGCCTTTCTCTCGCGCTTGCAAACGTTTCGACCAGCCGTTTGGCTTTCCCTTTGTAGTTGGCCTTACGATCGAAGTAGCCACTCCTGAGAGCGGCTAGAACGATCGAATAATCATCGAATATGAGATCTGCGATTTGCTCAGTTCTGTCTATCTCGTGAACTCCCAGCGGAATTCTTCCTGCTTTGATAGCCGTTCTGTCACGTTCGAATGCTACAGGGTCGAGGGTGCGAACGGACTCTGCAGATTTGATCGAAGGTACGATGATCTCACTGATCTCTTCTGACGCTTTTGCTGCCGAGATCTTCTCTGCGAGGTGGGTAACAGCCCGAACGTCTCCAGACTGAGAACCAATATGTCCAGTTGCAGCCAGAGAAGAACGAACGGGAAGTCTGAGAGCTGACGCGAGCAAAATGCAGAACAGTGGGACATCAGCTGAGAAGCCTGAAATGTGAACGGTTCGATTGTCTTTCGAAGCCGCCGAGACATTCTCCCCACCAACGACGAAGGAGCGTCGTCTTAGTCCAAGTGTAACGGTTACTTCGTCGATCAGGGGAATGATCACCTCCAGAGCATGTGCTTTGAGATCGGGGGAGAAGCTCGCCGTTCCCGTATATTCAATTCTGGTGTCGCCTTTTTTTGCGAAGGCAGTAGCTGAGATCTGAGTTGGTATCGCTCTGGCGTTGTTTTTTCCGAACACCAACAGAGAGTAGATGGAAGATTTGGCGATCATGGGGTGAATAGAATGACGATCTCACCCCCATCCGTGCCTGGAGTGACGTAGATTTCCATTGCACCATCTAGGGCGGAGAACCGTTGGTAGTTTTCTTCAGCGTAATGGGCCGTCGATGCTGCCAGCTGAAACGGTTCATTTGGTTTATGTGGCAAGAGGAGTGACGCTTCTTCCAATTCGCGATGCCAGACTTGCCTGCCCGTCGAGGTCTTAAGCTCATAATGACCTGGTTTCATTCCGCCCGTAATGCAAATGCCGGCGTAAACTCCAAACTCTTCGAGGATTTGGCCGTCTCGGATCAGTACGAGGCTACCGAGTGTTCTCAATGAGGCTTCGGCGAACCGAAAGAAAGCAAAGTTCTCCTCATTGAGTTCCCTTTGAATGAGGTCTGCAATGCGCTGCTTGTGCCCAAGCGATGATGCAAGTTCGGTGATGAAACTGAGTCGATCGGTCATAGTTCGCTCCTCGAATGTTGAGCTGTTCCCATCGCCTCTGCCTTTGCCTCCAACCCGATCGCAGTGACGACCTCGCGGTAGGCCGGGTCGTTCATTAGTAATTGAGCGGTGTTGACGAACAGATCCGGGACACACCCTTTCCAGTTACTTCCGGCGAAACGCGAAAATGTCGACTTGCTGAGGTTAAACTTCTTTGCGATTTGAGAATCGCGATAGTCTCCATCGGCCAGAGCGCGAAAGATGTGGTGGATGAGTTCCTTTATTCCGTCTTGCCCCAGCAGTTGAATAGCAGGTCTTTGGTCCATAATTCGGTCTGCTTTTTCGTCCGCTATCGTGCTTGCCAGACCATGCGTCGTTAGCGATTCCAAGCAGGTGCTAGGAAGGTCTGTTGGTGCCCAGAATTGTTCAGACACTTTTTCGACCGATTCCGATGCCTGTGAGGTGGAGTAGAAGTGATCGTCAATAATCGTTTGTACGCGGTGCTGCTCACCTGGGCGGTTTGGGGCGGGGTCTGTGATATGACTGGCTAGCCAGCGAGATCGAGCTGGGCCCGGGATAGTACGAGGCATTTTGATCTTGATTGTCCCGTCCTTGACCCGCCAAGCGTAGCGCGTCATATCTCCGTTGCGGTAGCACTCCTTTAGTGAGAGCTGAAAATGCCGATACACGAATCGTTGGAGGATTCTAGCTAGGCTGAACTCATCGGAAAGTGACTGCCCTGTTCTTGATTGCTCGAAAGTCGTGATGACTCCCAGGAAGTATTTTCGGCAATCCACTCCGGATTCCTCTTCTTTGGGGATTCGAGAGAACTTATCGACGGTAAGATTATAGGCGCCGTCACAGTGGATGCCCCATGAGGTCTTTAGTGCTCGATCGCGAAGATGGGAGAGATAGTTGGCAAAAAGAAGTCGTGGCTTTTCAGTTGTCGAGAATACGGTTCGAAAGTCGTGAAACTCTTTTAGTGCCTCGTGGTCACTGTGCGATACAATCGATTTGATCAGATTGATGGTCGAGCGAGCGCTTTGATTGCGATCGGGATGTCCGTTAGTTTCCTTGTTCGCTTTCATTTTCGTAGTAGATCGAGCCCAGTATTGACCGACGTTCTCTGTTTAGTTGACCTCCTTGCACCCAAATGGGTTCTCCTATTCCCCGTTCGCGGATCTGCCCATCAGTCGTGATCCAGACAAAGTCGCAAGGTGCCATTGATGCCGTTAGCCGACTTATTCTTTGGAGGCTTTGATCCGATGTTGTGATGAATAAGAGTCGAAAACCTTCGAAATGCTTGGAGAACACCTTTTCATACATCTTGTATGTTTGGGTGATTCTGTAGGATCGATAGTTTTGAATCTTTTTGGCCAGAGAAGATGGAGCGTGGCTTGCTGCTGGCTCGGTCGCTTGATCCGCTTCTATGAAGAAGAGAAGACTCTTGCCTGAACGCTGGTCTGTGATGCCGGCAACACCATCTGGAACAAAATCGTGTTCGAACTTCCGGAATGCGTTCGCGGAAGTTTTGGTCGTTGGCTGCTTCTCCCGGCTCGGGGTATGATACTGGAGGATTAATCGGGGCCATTGGGCGGATAGTTTCATTAGGGCAATCCTGACCCAATTTTGCTGCAGATGATGAACAACACATTCGGGAACCCTTGCCGAATGTTGCTTTTCTTTGCCGATGATCTGAGGGGCGTTTTTGCCCAAAGTGATCAGCATTTCTGGTCTGCCTCGTGATCCGGAGAGTAGGCCCGAATGTTTAATAATGAGCTTTCTTTCCGAGAGACGCTGTAAGCGTCTGCGGGCTACTGCCTGGCTTGAGAAATGTAGCTCAGTGATTTGAGGGATCGTGACGACTTCAAGATCTGAGATCGTCATCAAAATATCCCTGTCGGTGTAGCGTTTCACGATCGTGAGAGGCGGGCTTAGATCGATTTCTTGGGCCATTTGTGGCCCTTCGGGAATGTCTTTTTGTTTTTGATCATCTTGAGGAAACGATCTGGGCTCTTGTGTGTTCGATCCCGGGTGGGTTGACCACAGTGAATGCCAGCTAGCATCTTGCGTGTGCTGCGATCCATCTTGCTGGGCGCTGACGGGGCAGGCGCATCGTCTATTCTGGGGTTAAGGTAGGTAGCGATATTGGCCAGCCAGAGTCCGAAGGTAAGAACGGAATCGGCGAGTGATGCAATCAACTCGCTGACCTTTGTCAGTGGCCATTGGCAGGCTTCCCGGGCCTGCGAGAAAACATCGTTGGGTTCCATGATATTTCTTCCCTAGAGATTGTTGAGATGGCTCAGCCGATCTGCCAAAAAGGCGTTGATTCGTTGCGATGACTGAATGTAATCCTCGAACCAAGCTGCTGTCTGTTCCCAGCTTTGAATGAGCTCATCTGCTTCGGTTCCTCCATACTCTTGTTTAAGCGATTGCCATAAGGGCTGGAGATCTTCGAACTGCTCTTGTAGAGCCGTTACGTGTTGTTCAACACCCTCGTGATATTCGGACAGGGCATTCTTGAGTTGATCAATATTCGTTGCCATTGAGGTATTGAATGATCTGTTGAAGTTTCTGCTGTATTGCCTCGACGTAGAGCGGTCCTGTTCGTTCCACATAGGCGTCCATTGATTCCTTGAGCGGTTCCCACCGAGAATCGTATTCGCGTCGCAGCGAATCTTGCCAAAACGGATCGACTTTCTCGTGGCGTTGGTTGACGTCGGTAATTGATTGGCGAAGCCCCTCATTGAAAGACTCAAGGCCTTGATGGAGGCGAACCAGTTGCTCGTATATTTCGTCCATGCTCATAGCTATCTCCTCTTTTCAATACAGTCAGCGATGGTAAGGATGGCTGTGCCGTAATCGGCTGGTGATCCGATTGCGAAAGGTTTAAATTTAGTCTGCGTGTCGTTGAGAAGATCCCGGTAGATTGCGAAGACTGGTTGTTTACCTTCAGCCTGCAGCATCGCTGCTTTCCGTGACTGAATGAGAATAAATGAATCATCCTCTGAGATCTGCATGACGACGCGGTGGCGGAATTGCTGGAGTGCCGAACGGTCGAGAACACGTTTCATCTCAGCGACGAGCCCGAATCCGATCACAACATGAACTCCAAGGGCGGGGCCATCGGTGAAGATTTTGCGAAGCTGGCCGCCCAATTCAGAGTCACTTTGCCCCTTCATTCTGTCCGGCACTTGAATGAGGGCACTGAGCCTGTGCGGGGATCCGATAACGAGAAAAATGGTGCCAAGCGTCGAAACGATGGAGTGATCTAGCTCGGATCGTCGCTCGACTTCGCTACAGACGGAGTTGATGCACTGTTCAGAGCCCTCAGGCGTGACGTGAAGGCTGTTCGTGATTCGGGACAGGTCCAACAACTCGCTACATGTCTTGACCAGGGCTCCGTGCCAAGGTGCGTCGTGTGTGCTCAGGTCTATGGTATGGATCTGGGGCCGGATGGAACACTGTGCCAGAGCCAAGCTCCAGAGACTGGCCGTGATCATTCCGTAGAGTGTGTTGGAATCAGTGCCGATTAGAATCACGTTTTCTTGGGGTTGCCGTTGGATCTCTGCTTTCGTGAAGCCTTCAAGGTTATCCTCTCTTCCTAACCATAAGGTGTGAGTGTCTTCGACAGTAATCGATCGGCCTGGATCAGAGTAAGTGCAGGCTGCAGAATTCTGCGGCTCTTGATCCCCGTCACCTCGTAGTCGAATCTGGGAGGTCATCCTTTTCCCCATCGCAGGTGAGTCGATGAAATGTGGTTGAGATTTTCCATCGAGCACGATGGGGGAATCGGATTTGTGCTCGGACATCAAATTCTTGGCGGCAAGTTGATCGAGCAGCTGCTTCCGTAGAGTGCCCGAAACGTAGGCAACGCGCCCGGTTCTGGTGCCGGCGTCGTCACCACTTCGGTCATTGACGACGACCTTTCCGGGCATATCGCAACAAGAGGCGATTAGACGTTTCCCGTGTTTGCCGAATTCGCTGAGATTCCCAATGGATGCCTCAGCCATTTCCATCGCGACTCGTAGATGTACGTTTCCGAAGGTGCTAGCCTGATAGAGCATTCCCTCTGCACCAAATTTTTGACTTCCCAGAAAGAAATGGATGCCTGCGCTCCGACCCTGCTGAGACAGGAGGAGAACCTGCTTTGAGACCGTGCCGTCGCTGTCTTCGCGGAACAATTCTTGAAACTCATCGACGAGTAGAAGGATTCTAGCGAGCGGCTGTCCGGTTGCCTTTCGATAGTCACTGAAGTTCGTAACTCCGGCTGCCGAGAAAAGATTGTTTCGGCGTTCCTTCTCCTCAAGTAAATGACTAACGACGCTCTTTGATGCATCTGGACTTGAGTTCAGGATCACCGCTTTGGCATGGGGGAGATGGCGATAGTCTTGGAACTCGACTCCGTCTTTCCCGTCCACTAGGTAGATTTCTAGTTCTGAGGGGCTGTATCGCTGTGCCAACGAACAAATGAAGACATGGTAGAGATTGGATTTCCCACTCCCAGTCATTGCTCCTAGCAACCCATGTGCGCATGGTCTGCCATCTTCCCCTTCACCCAAAAAGAGCGTGAGAGGGTCTTTGCCTCCGCTGAGTCCGATCGATGTTTGGAGACGGTTCACCGATGTCTGTTGCCACCACTGGCGCTTAGGAATCGAAACGGATCGTCCGAACGGGATTGCCGATGGATTGAGTTTGATTGCTTGGGCTTGTTTGAGGAGGCGAGTTTGTTTGTAGGCTGTATCGTTGCGCCGCAGCTCAATCATCAACTTCGACTGAGTCCTCTCTCGCTTATCCAGATCAATCAGAAACAGGTTCGGCATCTGGCTAAGTTCGAACGTCTTTGGTAGCGGGGAGCGCGTATCGAGGTGAATGACCGTGTATTTTCCGGCGCTGGGGCCGTTTCTGCAGATTTTTATGAGACGCTTCATGTCCTGGTTTTCGAACTCCAGGGGATAATTTGCGATTTCGATGAGCTCAAAGGGTTCAAACTCATGTACGCTTTTTGGAAGCTGCTCGAATGAGGAAATGCTATGACTTAGATGCTCGCTGATAATGCGTGAGATCTCATCAATCTGGTGTTTCAGTTGTTCTTGAAAGCTCTTAGAATCCTTTCGGCACCAGGGTTCAAGAGACTTGGACAAAGGAAAGGCCTTTCCTTGCCCATGGGGATCCAGGAGGGTCAATCGCGATCTTTGTGGTAGGGAGCGAACAAACTGGACGGCGATATCGGTGAGAACTCGGTGTGCCTTGCTTGGAACCCGTGATTGGATGACGAGGGTTCGATTTGACCCAATGAAGGGTGCAAGCAGAGGTAGAGAGAAATCATCGGAAGGGACGCAGAGACGTCCGACCGTTAGATTCGGAAGAATCTCTGTCGGCTGTGCATCCGAGCTGCTTGTTGCCGATAACATTTTCTGGACCCACTGCCTATGGGCGTATGTCACTTGAGCGGCTTCAACGTAGTTTTGTTCTTTGGCCAGAGCGATTCCTCGGAGTCCAGCGGCACGAACGTTTCGAGCCTGCGTCTGGAGGCTGGTCTTGACCCTGTCGATCTCGATCTTGCTTGCGATGATCTTCTTCGTCAGGGCACGAACGTTCCGCTGGGCATCATTGTGCGCCTCTTGAATCTGCTCGTGTAGCTGTCGGATTGTCGTCATAAACAGCTGCCTAGTAACAAAAGAAAGAGGACTCCGATTATTAGCCAGCAACACCCAAGGAGACGGCGCAGTCTCATTCGGCGAATTTTCGACTCCAGGTCGGCCACAGTCTTTATCTCTTCATTTTGAATGGTATTGATCTCCTCATGCGCACTAGGTTCGATCTGCCGAAGTTCTTCGAGGCTTTGTACGTTTTTGAGGAGGGCCCGATAGGGTTCCTTTGCGCTATTTTCAGGACAATGGCTGACCGGTGGTAACGCTGCGGTGGAAACGGCGGACTGGTCCTGCAACGCCTGGTTAACCTTATCGAAGAACGAATCGAAGCGACGTTGCCGCTTGAAGATCTTTTCACGGGCGCGAATTGCTTCTGTGATGCGGTGTGGGAGTTGGTTGGGGTGGATCTTCATTTTTTACCTCCCACCAACTCGACAAGACATTCTGCGTCGCCAAACCTTAGCTTATCTCCGGGAACAATGACGATGGGTTGTTCGTCCGTGAGGCGTTTCCACGAGCCATTTTCGTTTTTGAGGAGGCTTTGCCGGCCGAAGTTCGTAACGAACGACTCTGCTCCAACTCTTTGGCAGATTGCGTGAGCGCCGCGAACCACTTTGGGTTCATCTCTTACTGCCAGTGATCGACCAGCTCCTGGAAACTTCAGGCTGAGCTCCGGGAACGGAATTCCGCAATGTGGGCAGGTGGTGGTGTTTTGATCAATAAATGACGGTTTCTCGCAGTGTTCATGGATGAATACCTCTTTGCTCGCCTGATCCAATGTCCGGGCCCATTTTGACGCCGACGGCCGTTCTATTGGCTCCAGGCTAAACGCTCGTCGGAACAAGGCCCGAAGGGGAGTGTTGAGCATCTCAGATGGGAGCCCTCGATCGCGGGTGCCACCGGATTGAGGGTCGCAGTGCCAGTTGCCGTCCATCATGACCTGGTGAAGGCCGTTGAGGTCCTCGTAGTGGCCTTCGGCGGGATGGGTAAAGAGCATGAGCAGATGGATGATAACTGCCAGCGAGAAACGGTCGGAGTGACAATCGGGTGGCGTAAAGTCGTCATTGATCAGGGCGCGCCGCTGCTCGGGTGCCATATAGTGTTCGTGGCCCCAAGCTGTCGGTGGCTTTTGACCAGGTGCACTGTAGTTGTCGAAGTCAATGACGATGGCCCGATATCGCGAACCAGTTTTTACTAGGAGAATGTTTTCTGGATGGATGTCACAGTGCCCGATACCGAGCTTGTGCAGGTGAGAGAGCGCGTATGCGAGCGAAATGCAGATTTCAAGGCATTCGAAGAAATCTACTGCCGGTCCGTCCAAGTAGGTCGCCAGTGTTTTACCATTAATCAGCGGGCTGAAGTGGCCGCAGAGGGAGCCATCGATGACGATATCAGTTGGAGCGCAGAAGATCGGATGAATCTGAGGGAGCTGCTGATCAATGAGAAAGCGAGAACGGGGGTCTCGGTAGTCTTTGCCTTGATTCGAGTTGAAGAACTTGAACACTCCCCGTTCGCCGGTTCGTATGACGCTTGCCTCGTAGACGGAGGCGGTAGCACCCACACCGATACGTTTGCCTACAAGGATGGTGCCTCGCCGTTCAAGGGTGACACGTTGACCTTCAGTTATGCTCATATTGGGCTTGCTGCGTGTTGAAGGTTCTGGTTCTGGTGGCAGAGTTATTTGCCTGTCAATCCCAGGCGAGTGCGAAGATCGTCGGTGAGCGTGGGCGGTTTACCCCCGGCGAGGAAAACCAAAGATATGTTGTCGTCAAAAACGTAGCCTTGGCTGTCTTTGTGGCTAGCCATCTGGGCAAGAACTTCTTCGGCGGCGCTGTCAAGATTGCCATCGTTGGCGAAGGCAGCTCGTAACAATTGCTCTGGGAATGCTTCGGGAACACGATCCCACAGACCGTCACTTCCGAGGGTCAGAATGTCCCCTGGTTCCCGAAAGACGCTATGTGTTGCTGGAGAACCTTGTGGCAGGGGGCCGAGGCTTGAAGTTAATAACTCTGGATGCTCTTGATCATCCCGTTGCGGCGAGAGCAGCGAATCGATGCCTCCACTTTGAGTAATGCGCTTGGCGCCTCCGTCACCGCAATGACAGATCATCCATTCGGTGTCCGTTCCGGCACCAAGAATGAGAGTTGTTCGCAGGCAGGGTTTGTTCTGTAAACCGTATCGAACCGCAGCCTGTGCCAAAGCTGCAAGTGCGGCCTGCATGGCGAGCTGGAGTGCGATGGCGACGGTTTCGCTGGTTAGACTCTTTTGTTTTTTAAGGACACTTGCTGTCGATTTGACAGCAGCAGCAACTGCGAAGAACGAGGCGGCACGTCCATAATCCAAGCTGCCAACGCCGTCGGCGACAAATCCGAATTGGACATCGTTTGTTTGAAAGGCGACCGCGTAATCCTGGTTTTCCTTTCGCACGTTTCCCTTGATGCATGCGCTGCCGGTGGTCCATGACGGGGCGCTGAGGTGGGTAAGGTCAGGAAAGTAGTGATTGATCAGATCTTGATCCGGCAGGATTTCGACCGAGTCGATTTCGTTGTTTCTTGGTGCAGGAGTCGTTTTCTCAACATCACCGGAGGAAGCAGTGCTTGCGTCCCGCTTTGGTAAAGACGCCTGGGTGACATCCTTTTTTCTTCGCGAGGCGATAATGGCCCCAGCAGCTACAAGAATGGTCGCCAGCAAAAAGCGATTGATTAGCAGGGTAGCTGCCTCCATTCGTTGTAAATCGTATTCAATTATATTGTCGAGATCGCCGCGGAAATCTTGTTGTGATCGATTGTTAGTTAGCTTTTGTTTCGTAGCTGCCTGTCGGGTTTGATTGCGAGACTTGGCTAGTTCTGCGGCTTGTTGCCCATCGGCCTTTCTTAGTTTCGCAACGCTTGCATCAATCAAGGATTTGAGTTCTCGATTGGTATTCTCGGTTTCATCAATCTTTCGGGAGAGATTGAGCAGGTCATTTGAATGCATTCGCTTGTGGGAAGTGATTCGCCCATCAAGGCGGTTAATGTCCTGCTTCAGCATTGTCCGAAGATCTCGTAGCTCCTTTCCGAGGAACGCATTGTCGACTCGAAGCTCCTGCAATTGGTTTGCTGTAATCGAGGCTGGTTCGACTTTCTCTACGAGAGGCTGGTGGCTTTCAGGGCTTTGGAACGTCGTTTGACCGCTGGCGCTAAGCGGTGTGACTCCTGATACGAGAACGATGGTAAAGATTGCGGCGAGTAACTTCATTTTCTTACGGCAGTTTGGGCAGCTCGATTGAAGAACCAAGCAGGACTAGCCCGATGATGATGATCGCAACGGCAGCGATGATTTTGATCGCATTGAGCAGAATCCGACCGTTGCTTGATACATTTCGAACTCCTTGATCAGTGACCGTCCCTTCTGCGGGGGGCGTTTGTTGCGGGGATCGAGTGACCGCTTCACGCAAAGAGCACAGGTATTGCTCTGACTCACTTGATTGAATGTAGCGGGACATAGCTCCTAGACCTATTGGTTCATGTCTCCGAGACCTTCAGTGGCATCAATACCAGCAACGCGGGTTTTCCGGAGCAGGGTGCCGATCTCGAAGAAATAATCGCGCAAATCGCTACCTTGGGCGCAGTGACGGAAGTGTTGTTCACTGCTTGCAAGCTCTTTCAAGAGACACTGGTCGGCATCACTGCCGAAGCCGACGGTGACGAGCGTCGACGCCTGCTTGAGCTCGGCCGCTGCCTGTTGAGGGCCGTTGCCGACGTTGTGCATTCCATCCGAGAAGAGGATAGTCACCGGAGGCAGATAGTGCCCCCCGCTGACGGGGGGATTGGCGTTGAAGCCATTCACGACTTCGGTCGCGACTTCGATGCCGTGTGTGATATTCGTATATCCAACTTCGTACAGCTTCTGCGAAAAGCCTTTGACCTTCCCTGCAAGCTTCGATGTGAGCGAGATCGGGTGTTGCAGTTTCGCTTGTCGCGAAAAGTAAACGACACTGGCCAGGAAACCGTCCTGGTTTACGGGATCCGCGAGAAGGGCAATCAGTTCTGTGATTGCAGCGTACGCTTGCTCCGCCTTGTTCTCTTGCAGCATTGAGGGTGAGTTGTCCCCGACGATAACGAGCGCCTGGATCGGTTTGATGCTTGATAGCGTGGGACGATGAACGCCCGCGGTGTAGTTAAAAGTCTGTTGGTTTTCCATTTGATGTCTCTCCTCTATTTCTGTGACGGTTGATTTACGTCGCATCCATCATTGACCGTATCGGTGACGCTCGCAGCGAGCTTGCCAGCGATGGTTTGAATGTCTTCGTCGGACGGATCATTGCTGATTGTGAAAAGGAACCCATTTGCTGCGTCGCTGAGCTTGCAAAGGAATGGGTAAGGTTCGGCGACGGAGAACAAGGCGATGTTTTTGGCGACGATGTTCTCGCCAATCGCCTTTGATGTTTGTCCACTGACGGCAGGTTTTGTATCAGCCGTTGAGAAAGCGACTAATGCGTTTCGACCTTCTGCCTTGCTGGCAGCCCATTTGACCTTCTGCGCAGCGTACTCGTAACCGCAAAGGTGGTTCTCTTTTGGAGGGCCTCCTCCGCCGAAGATGATGTCGCCAATGGCGCTTTCGGCATCAGCCGGGGACAGACCTTCCTTGACGATTTCTGGATGTTGACCCTCGTCTTTGTCCCCATAGGTTACAATTGCGATTTCCACGGATTGAGCTCGCGATGCGAGAGCATCCAGCGTCATCTTGCACATGCGGCGAATGCCCGCTTTGAACTGGTCGGACGAGCCGGTTCGATCGATCAGGAAGCAGAGGATGATCTTTATCATCATCTTCGGCCGACTAACCCCGGCAAGATTGACGGAGGCTTTTCCTCCCAAATCGAATTGATAACCGCAGTGTTCACAGACTGCGTTTGTCTCGGAATTCTCCGCCTGACACGATGGACACGTTGTTTTCATAATTTGAGGCTATTGCCTAGCTGTTCTTATCGTAGTTTTTGTAATTATCACGAGCGCAATGTGTTATGCGGTGAGGTGTTCTTGTACAATCAAGTGAGGTTAGTGCGAAAAGACGGGGCGAACGGTATTTTGTCGCTTGTGTACAAACTACTGGAATAATGGAAATATGAGCTCAACCGGGCGCAGCAGGCGTTATCTTAAATTGGTTTTTGAGCCCATCGAAGGTAACGACCCGAGATTTAAGCTCGTGGAGTTCGAGATGGATGGGAAGCGGTCAGTTGCCAGAGCCGGAACAAGTGGTGACAGTACGAAGAATTATCACTGGGAACGTTCTGTGGGCCTCAGGGCACTCGCTCTCTTCTTTCTTGAAGCTGCGGCTCGTTTGAGCGATGTGGATTCGGGGTTCTCAGACTTGAAGTGGCTACCGGGATTCGACGGAGTAATGATCTGGCGTTTGAGGATCGATCGGGGAGGATTCCCTACCGAGCACCCTTCAGGAAAACTTAAGACCTTGGAAGCGAATACCAGCTCTGTCGGAAACCTGTTTCTTATCCGAGTATTCTATCACCGTGAGCTCAGTGATTTACTTAAGAAACATCCAGAAGACGTGCCTCTCTCGGCCCAGTTAGCGTTGAAAGAGTTTGGGACGAGAGCTCAACGTGAAGATCAGATCGATGGATTTCGAAGGCTTGGCGTTGATCAGACTGTCTTTCTTGGGTGCATTGTTTTTCGTCGCTATCAGAAGCTCAGCGAAGGACGGAATGAGAGATGGGGTGAGGTGTATTTTTGTCGATCTGATCATCGCGAGACGGTGATTCAGATAAACATAAAGAAAGGGAACGAGGTCAGGTCCGCCGATGTTTCTGAGATCTATGAGATGCGAGATTCTTTTCGGAAGGCTTATGGTCTTGGTGAAGAGATTACCGACACGGAGTTAAGCGGCCTGTCTGAATCTTCCGTAGTTGAGCATGCATTGAGGAATTCCGACATCGGGCCTCCCTCTGGCAATGATCCCGAGTTTTCCAGAGAAGAGGGAGAGGTAAACGATGACATGTCTCAGTCATCTGTGTCCAGGGTCGGACCTGTGGGTGTTTCGATAAGGGGGTATCAGCTAGCCGCAATCGCGTTGGTCGCAGTCGCGTTGGGCATTGCTGCCGTCAAACTCCGGCCCTCAAGAGTCGGGGACGATAGCGGATCCCAACCGAATTCTGTTCAAGTCGTCCCCCCAGAGGTAATCAAGCCTGTGGGTATCTCCGACAAAGGTGATAGGGTCGAAATTGAGTATGAGAACGCTCGGAATAGTTGGTCACTACATCTCAAGGGCGAGGCTCTTGTCAAAGGGGGATTGCAGGTAGCCGATCTTGATGGGGATGGAGTGAACGAGATCTTAGTTCCTATGAAGGGGCGCGACATGGAGAACGGAGGGAGATTGGAAGTCTATGATGCCAATAGGAAACTCCTTTGGTCGTATGAACCGAGCGTTCTACAGCCTCCGTTTCGTGGTGGCGGAACAAGTCGGAAGATGGGGATCAACAAAGTCGTCGTCAGCGACATTTGGCGTTCTGGAAAGAAACAGGTGATTCTATTCTGTCTGGACGTGTTAGGCTGGTTTCCTTCTTATGTCAGTATACACGATCCAGAGAATGGAAGATTGATCAATTTCCATTGGAATCCAGGAAACCTTCACTTCATCGAAATAGCCAGCGAGGTCAAGAACGGTCCTAAGAAGTTAATTTTGTCTGGCCTGTACAACGGCCCCAATGACGATTTCCCGGGGCCCAAGAGTAAACACCCTACTGCCCTGATTGTTTTGACGCCGGATCCGTTTCCGAACCCAATGGGATTTGGAGGCTTGAACTTGACCGAGTATCTGGACTGGTATGGTGTTATTCTGCCAATTGGGGAGGGGATCTCCCACCTCGACGTGATCGATTCCAATGGCGACGGGAAGAGTGAGATAGTGGTTGAGGTGAGTGACGGTGTTTTCTGGGAAATGTCCTTTGATGGCAACACACTGGTCCGGAAACATGGAGATGCTGCCAAGGAGAATGCGACGTTCAAGATGCTCTACCCCGAGTCTAGGGGTCCTCAGTGAGGTTGCCAATTTCAACGCCGAGTATGGATACAGCATGTGCCTCCAATTTTGGAATCGACTCGTTTGGGAACGCTTTGCCGTAAACGACTGCTGTTAGTTCGTCTTGGTGAGCAGTAAGAAATAGGCTTTGGATCGACTGGTAGGGCAAATTGGCGAGTTCTTCTTCGTTCAAAGATGTACGGAGTCGGAAGTTGACCATTACGTAACTGAGTTGGTGGCCGTTTCCGTGTGCTCGCAACGCGAAGGAGTAGTTTGAGTAAGGCGAGTGTTCTAAGTCATCCATGGTGTGGACCATTCCACGAATGATTCCTTCAAGCTTGACTCGATAGTCTATCTGCTTGAATACGATGTCCTGAATTTTCTCTGGTTGGTAGTTCCTTGGATTCATTTGTTACGAGGAATGAGAGCGCGTTTATCAAGTTTTCGGTAGGAAGCGGAAGAACGGTGAAAAACGTTTCACTTGCCGCAGCTTTCTTGCGATCCGCGGCGCCAGTAGAACTCATCACTCGGGAGTTTACCCCCTAAAAAGTAAGATAGGGCGTGCTTCAGAAAGGTTTTGGGGAAACCTCCCCAACTGTTGAAAACAATTTTCCCCGCTGCTAGCCAGGGGCTTGTATTGTTTTCAACTTGAGTGCTTTTGGACCGTCGGGGCAACTGGCGTGGCTTTATCGAGATTGACTCGTGGCGACGTTCTGGAGTTCAGTCTGTTTTACGATGACGCCCGCGTAGGCTTGGCTTAGGAGAGCAATCGCCTTAGGAACATCATTGACCCTTAGGCTTGCCGATGATTGCCAGGCACCGTTGTTATCGAGGTAGCGACGTTCGAGTTTCAGTGTGAGGTATTCGCTTTCCTGGCCGTCCACTCCTTTCCCTTGGTTGGACCAAATGGCGAGACGAATGCCTCCAGCTGCAAATGATTGAATTGGTTTCTTGGGTTCCATGGTTTTCCTCCGAGTCCTTAACGGTGATTAGCTGTGTCACCAGTAGGCTCAGTTCAAAGAATGAGCGAATGGCTATATTGCTTTTTCCATCGATCCATTCGGAGAAACAGAGAGAATGGATGAGCACGTTCCCATACGCAGTGTGGGGTTGTTCTCATTGTTTTTTCGCCATCAGGCGAAATGAGAAACAAAAATTATTTAAAGAAAGAAAAACACCCCATTTCTGGGGTGTTCGGAGATTCAATCTCCGTAAATCTCGTCTGCGGTTGGGACCCTCTGCGTCCGAGGAAAGACAGCAATCACAATTTTTTCCTCGGTGGGCAGTTCCACCAACTGTTGGTAAGCCATTTTTTCACCTCCTTTTTTTGAGGGGCGTCCGGTGAGCCGGATGCCCTACCGATTCGTCCGGGATTGATCGAGAGGAGTAGGCGACCCGAAGGGGGAAGCCTTAAGATGGGTTTACCCATCATTAAGGCTTTAGCCGTGAAGCTCCTCTGTTGAGTTGGCCAAGGAGCGCAAGCGACATCGGCCACTGGAAACGGAAGAAAGGATTCCAGGTTGTTACTCAATAACTGTTCATTCTTCGCAACCAAACGGGCAGGTGAGGAAGAGGACGCGCGCCCTTCGCAGAAAGCGCTAGCCCGACCCACCGGGATCCCAGGCGGGCAACTTTCGACCGAAAGGCTTTTAAGGATTAGAGCTTTGACGGTGGATCATGACACAACCACTGACCTATTGGGCAGAATTGTATCGCAGAAATCGAACGAAGGCGCTTTGCCTGGATATTGAAACGACGGGCTGGAATAAACCGATTTCAGTCATTGGATTGGGTCGTCCGAAGGATGGGATTCCAGATGTGATTCAGCTCGTGAAAGGCCAGAATCTTTCGGCGGAAAATCTAAGGTGGGCCCTGCAGGGTTGTGAGCTTCTAATCACTTACAATGGGATTCATTTTGATTTGAAACGAATCCGAAAAGAGTTTCCTGGGGTGATCCCCTATGGGGTTCCGGTACTCGATCTTTTTCGGTTTGCTAAACGCTGTGGAATTCGCACGGATCTGAAGACTTTGGAGAACACATTTCAGATTGAACGGATGGAAGAGTCGACGAAGAGAAGAGGTATTGCGGTGAAGCTCTGGCGGAGAAGTCAGGAAGGAAACGCTGAGGCACTCAGGCAGCTCTTGGAGTATAATCGTCAGGACGTGATCAACCTATATCCGGTAGCAGAAATGTTGACGGAAGTGGTGTTGAGACCGGGATTTCGAGAGCATGATCTGAGGCAAAGGCCTCCACGGTTTCCGGTGATTCCTGAGTGATGAGGGAGAGAGCTTGTGTTTTCTAATTAAGTCACTTTGTGGCACTTTCTTAATGCGTTGCAAATCAGTTGGTTAAGAATTTCTGGAGGTGCCGTTAAGTGCACTCAAAATGCTTTATGATCCTATTTTGACACCTTTCTCGAGCCATTTATGGCACGGATTCAGAAGGGGGATTCCCGGGAGGGCTAGTAGCCGGAAAGGGTCGTCAGGAGTTCTTTTTAGAAGCACCTGACGACCATTGCTTCGGCTAGTTCTGAGAGTGATCGATCATCACAGTTTCTTCAATCGGATCGCTTGAGGCCGGACGCGCGCGGCCCTTGGCCCAGTTTCGCAGCTTCTTGATCTGCTCAGCCATCAGCTGACTCAAAGGAACGAGTCGGTCAGTGACCTCTTGAAGCGATTCATCGGAGGGTTCCGCGTTCTTGTTGAATGCCTCGAAGAGGCCTTCGATGAAGGCTTGCTCGATCTCAGATCCGGTCCAACCGCTGGTATGACGAGAGAGCCTGGAGAGGTCGAACGCCTCAGGGTTGCGCCCGTGTTTTTCGATTTGGATCGCCCAGATGGATTCCCGTTCTTTGGGTGAGGGTAGGTCGACGTAGAAGAGTTCATCGAAGCGGCCTTTGCGCAGGAGTTCAGGTGGCAACTGAGTGACATCGTTGGCGGTGGCCGCGACGAAGACGGGTTGTTCCTTCTCTTGCATCCAAGAGAGAAGATTTCCGAAGAGACGTGCGGATGTGCCGCCGTCTGTTCTCCCAGAGGATTTGCTCCCAGCGAATGCCTTTTCGATCTCGTCGATCCAGAGGACACAGGGGGCGATGGCCTCGCAGGTTTGGATCACGCTTCTAAGGTTGGCCTCGCTCTGACCGACGAGTCCACCATAGAGACGACCTGTATCGAGCCTGAGAAGCGGGCGACTGAAGGCGCCAGCGGTTGCTTTGGCCATCATGGATTTTCCGGTGCCTGGAATGCCTGTGATCAGTAATCCTTTGGGATAAGGGAGTCCGTAGTCACGGGCTTCTTGACTGAAGGCAAGCCGACGTTGGGTGAGCCATTCCTTGAGGTTGGTGAGACCGCCAATGTCATCGAGCGAAGCCGGTGTCTCGACGATTTCCAGGAGACCTCCTTTAGCGATCTCTCGCGCTTTTTGACGAGCGACCTGAGCTGGATCCAGACTTTGTCGGATTACGATCGAGAGTGCGAATGCGTTTTCAGCCTCGATCGACGTGAGCCCAGAGGCAGCGTCGGCGAGCTGATCGCGAATCTCTTCTTGAGGCTGTTCGGCCCCTGAAGCCTCACAGATGGCATCAGCAATTTGTAAGAGATCGGTTCGATTGGGGAGGGCGAACTCGTGGAGCACAATCTCGCGAGCGAGTTCGGGCGGGACCACATGACGACACCCGATGAGGACTAAGACCTTTCCATGGGCCTTCGCGTGTCGAAGGGTGTCTTTGAGTCCTCGGACCAGAACGGGATCCGGTGCATCAAAGAAGAGGTGAAGGTCGCGGATTGCGATCAGTGTATTGTCCGGGAGTTCTTCGATTTTGGAGAGCAGAGTAAGGGGATCAGGTACATCGGTCCCTTGCCCATCGCTCGTGTCGACGAGCCCCTCAGTCAAGGACCAGGCGTAAAGGCCGAACTCAAGCTCGTTAGCGATGCCTTTCAAATGGGCTTCGACTCGGACTTCCTCAGGGGAGAGGATGTAGAGGCCGGGGTATCCGGCTTTCAAGTAATCAATAATTGTAGGCTTCATAAAAAAGAACCCTTTCCCTGGGGGAACAGGGAAAGGGCATTAGTAGGTTTCTTAGTTTGGTTAGAGGTTTGCTTGCTCCCAATCGAGGCAGGATTGCCGGCTGGATGATTGGAAGAGTACTTTTCCGTTAGGATTCACGACTTCCCAGAGCTGGACACGATTCACAAACTCGATTGAGGTTGCGCGTCGGACTTGCAGGGAGCCGATGGATTGCAGAGGAATCATCTCTGAGTAGAGACAATGACCGGTGCCGGTCGGATCGAACTGAATGGCGATCTGTTTCATTTGCTTTCTTTAGGTGTTTTGTTGCCCCAGCGACTGTTGAGGGAGTCGCAGTTCTGTTTGGTGAAACGCTGCTTTGCAGCGCCGTTTTCGCAAGCTCCCGAGTTTTCGTTCGAGAAACTCCGTTGCTTTAACACAGCTCATACCGCTAAAGCCTTTGGCATCGATGGTGATCTCGCCGGAGGCTTCGATTGTAACTTCGATTTGTCGTTTCATTCACATGCCTCCAATGGTGAGTTTGATGCTTCCGTTCTCAAGCGGTTGCCGTTTGACGACATAACCCCGTCCCACCGCTTCGCGGCTGGCTTTGTTGACGGCGTAGAGCTGCAGCAAGCGACCGAAGTCCTGACCGACCTCACGCTCGACGTGACCTTCCCACCAATCGGTGGTGAGTTCGTAAGCGCCCTCGGAATCGCGGTTCAGCGCGATGTCGTAGGGGCCGTTGAGTCTAATGACGAGATCGCCGTGCCTCTGGGTATCCCCGTAGCCACGTGCGTTGGTGTTGTCCAAGAGCTGAAGTCCCAGCTCGCCGCAAGCGGCTTGTAGCGCGCGCTCGTCCTGTATTTGTGTTTTGATTGTGGTGAAGTGACTCATGGTCAGACTTCCTTTCTTTATTGAGGTTGGTAAACGATGTGCGGCTGAGGACACAGCCACGTTTCAGTTGGGAATAAAGGGCTGAACCAATCGATTGGGATCGGTTCAGCTTGCTGGCGTGGATCAACTGGCGAATCGGATCCGACGCTGTCCCATGGCTCCGAACCGGGCGGCGACATCGGCCGAGGTTTCGGTTGCCAAGCGGTGGGCAGTCTCACGGAGTTGAGTGAGCCCCTCCTCGAGTTGTTCTCGTGCGTAACGGTTATCTCGGTAGTCTTGAGCCGTTTGGCTTAAGAACTCCGATCGAACCTGATCCAGTTGCTCTTCCATTTGCTGGTCCCCGACAAAGTTCAATTGTTTGAACTGATCGATGAACCGGACGAGTCGGTTGAGCGTTTTCTGGTGCACACCGGTCTTGGACTCCCGGATGCTGGTGAGCATCTCAGAGCAGAGATCGGCAGTTTGCTGTCGGAGGGACGCAACACAGTCAGACAAGAACTGGTTGAGCTCTTGTTTCATGGTGTCCGACGCATTGCTCGCCACGGCTCGGCGCGCTTCGATGATCTGAAGCTGCTGTGCTTGAGTCACGATCTGCGTCTGCATCGCCTCGGGAGCCCGTACCTGGAAAAGGCGCGTCTCAAACCCGAAACGTTGCTCTAACGCCTCGATCCCGGGAAAAGCGGTCTCGATGGCGGCCACAAGCTGTTCTGGATTTGTGGACAAGTGCGTCGCTGCACGTTCCCATTCATCCCGTGCTTCGGAACGAAGCCTGCTGTAGTTGGCCAAGAACTCCGATGTGGCTTGCTGGAACTCCTCTTTCAACTGGTCGAGTTTTTCGGTTATTTCGACCAGCTTCGCATTGGGTAGGTAGTGTCCTAGCCCACCGAGGAAGGGGAAGGTGTTGGATTCCACAATCCCGTGTGCTCGACCTTCAATCAGCGAGAAGGCTTGCAGGGCTTCCTTTGGGAGGAGTTTCTTGTGTCCCAAGAGGATCAAACGATCGGTGACAGAATCGGGATTGAGCCCCAGATCCTGCGGTTTGAGCTTCTTGGTCGCTCGCCAGTATCGGACGGTGACGTTAATGAGAACACCCTCTTGTGAGAGTGCATCGACAATTGAGTTTTGATGGTTCATGACGATTTCTTTCGTTCTTGTATTTATTTGGGAGTGAAAAACAAAAACGGCGAAGGGATGCCTTCGCCGTTTCCGTGATCGGGTTGTGGGTTTGGTTTACTGCTTCACAATTCTGAGGGAGCCGTTTTTAACGATGACCTCAGTCTTGTAGCGCCGTTCGCCGTTGACCTCGTAGCTTGAGTTGGCCACGCGACCTTCGAGCTCAAGTCTGAGTCCCTTTCCCTTGGTGGAGAGGGTTTCAACCAGCGCTTTGTGGGGTTGGAATACGACACAGGGTACAAAGGCAAGTCTGTCTTCGTTGGTGGTGTCGTCTTGGGCATAAGGCGTTGCCAGAGTAAAGGCGAGTGCCTTATCGAGGTTGTTGCCGACTGCGTTTCGGGTCAGCGTTCCGGATAGGTTTACTACGTTCATGGTGGTTTTCCTCCATTTGGGTTTTTGGTTTCTGTGGCCCGACAATGTCTGATTGTCTGGGGTGGTCTGTCTCTGGGGCGAATTGAGGCTGGATAGCGCTCGAACTAGCTTGGGAGACAGTTTTGCGGTTGGTGGTCGATCGTGAAAACGAGCGAATACCTAGGCAAAAGGGAGTGATCCAGTAGGGATCAACAAGCGATGGCTTGTATGAACGGGAAGGGGGCTAGATTTTGCCTCGGAATTGATCGATGAGGTAGTCGAGCCGTAAGTTGATGTCACGAAGTTCGCAATGGATCTGTCGAAGAGCTTTGTTGAGGGCGCGAGCGTCCTGGAGGGCGTTATTGATTGGATTCATACCCAAAGAGGTGATCGAAGCCCTTAATAAAGTCTGCCACCAAACGGTTCGAGAAATGTCGTAGGAGAGTGCTTTTTTGTCGTTTTTGTCCATTCTCTGAATGAGTCATTACTGATTGTAAGCTGCTGACCTCTCGAATCTGTTGACCCTGAGAATTCGACACTCCTGTGTCGTGGACTCCAGTCACTTGTTGGTCAGTTTCCTGACACGAGTCCCTTCTTCATTCTTTTTTTCTCTCTTGTCCCCATTGATCATTTTTTCCCATTGCTCCTTCTTGAATCGAATTCAATCCCTTCAGAATTCTTGTTTAGAGAACGGAAAATCATGGGAGTTCCCCCACGTATTATCATACGTATTTGATCACCCCCAGATCGGCTGGGATTAGACTGCCTTTTTTCAGCCGGGCAAATGGGATGAAGGGCTCTTCTCTGCCAGAACCTTGGAGTTGAGTTCGCCAATTGCTTGGCGGTGAATCATGTGCTCGAGTTGTTTCAGCCGTTCCTCCATCAGGGCATTCATTTGGATTTGTTGTTCTAACTTGGTTTCGAGCTTCGTCTTTGCCTCTGAATCCAGCAGGAGATCGTTTTCGGAGATGGTATCCTGCATTCCAAGGAAATTGGTGTAGTAGTGGATCATTCGGTTTTCCTTCCAGCCAAAGCGGTATTTGAAGGCCGCCTCTTGTTTGTAGCGGACTACCCAGTGACAGGCCGAGGAATGGCGGAAATCATACGGTCGGATGGCACTGAAGGATTTGCCTCCTTTAGTAGGCGTGTCGCCAAGGACCCTTACGAAGGCTCTCTTAACGTACTCACAGAAGTTGTTCCAATCGGCTTTGAAGAAGGGTGCAGAAGGAGATTTATCCTTTAGAAAGCCTTTGATTCGGTTGGATGACATTACGAGTTTGATCTTTCGGCCAAAGGTCTTGGCGTATTCGTTCTTGATGTCTAGTTCATAGATTCCTTGGTCTGGCAAATAGTGGAAATCCCTCACTTTGAGGCTCATGAGTTCGGTGGGGGCTCGTATTCCGCTGTCGAACATGAACCAGAGCATAACGCGGTAGAAGTACTTCACGTGTTCAGTAACTGCGGCGAGATCTTCCTGCGTGAAATAGACAAACTCACTTTCGAGCTTACTTTCGGATTCCAGGAATTGCGTGACATCAGGAATGACTCGAGGCGCTTCTCTCCTTTGATACCAGTGCCAGAAGGCAGCAAAGACTTTGATGTAGTCGATCGTGGATTTGAATGGCTCGCCGTCCCGTCTTGTGATGCTGCCATCCCTCATTTGATTGAAGAAATCAGTGACGTTTCGGGCCGTGACCTGGGTGATGTCGTCAAATCCCATTCGGCAGATGACCCAGGTGATTCGTCCTTTGATCGAATTGAGTCTGATGAAACTTCTCCGTCCTTTGCCGGCGACGTTAAAACCCGATTCCATGTCGAGCAGGTAATCAATGATGAGTTTCTGGTTCTGTACCGATAGCGGGAGATCTTGCCCACGGGTCGTTAGGTTGCGGTGCTTCTTCCAGGCAAGCCATCTGGCTTGATGTCGAAAAGGGTCTGCTTTGGTGTTCATGCCAGAAGGGAAGAGGTCTAACTATTTAAACCTTCCGAAAAATCCCTAATCTGGCGCAAAACCCAACGACGCCCTGGCCGGGAATCCTGGGTTCTTGCGGTTTTCTTGGGGACTCACAGCTGCCTGGTTTCTTGCAGGCTCACCTAGTCCTCTGATCGCTCCGGCCTTCGTTGGTTTCACCATATGGTAAAGGGCCTGTTGCTTTCCTTAAATACGTTTCGGTTTTCCGAACGTATTGGGGGAAATTCCAATAGAGCGGAGTTGGGCTCGGGTTTCGTCCGACAGCAGGTCCCAGTTGCGCAGGAGGATCGCTTGGCATTCCGAGACTGGTAGAGCAATAGTTTCCTCACGCATCGTCTGGTCCTCCGCGTTCTCTCTCCCTTAGCCAGATGCGGTAGGGACGGTGAGAAGGGTTCTTTTCTGAATTGACGCGATCGTACGAGACGGTGGGGAGCTTGGTTGATTCCGCTGGAATCGTGTTGGCTAGATATCGAATGGCGGTTGCCACTGCCGACCCCGATCGATTGGTCAGTTTCATTAGACGGGAAAGGGAGAGCGGATAGTCGAAGCACGGCCGAGACTTGTAGAGCTCACGGTAGTAGTGCTCGATCTGCTCTTGAACGTGCTTAATGAGAGCGAGTTGTCGCCTGTCCAAGGTCTCAGCAACGCCGGACCTAATCCAGATTCGTTTTTGGATGGGTATCACCTCCGTTTGGCAACTGACTATCTGTGATAGCTCCTAACTTGACAGGGACTAGCGGAAACTTGACGTGGCAGGGTTGCACGCGGCCTTTGATTTTGACGATGCCTTCACCAACTTTGAGTCGATCCAGGAAGACTTGATCGGCGGCCTGAAGGAAAAGAGCTCGTTTTGCGGTGATGATGTCCTCTTCATGTTGGAGCCCGAGGTAGATCTGCGTGTTGCAATTGCCCAGAATGTAGATTGGCAGGAGGGAAGGGTGTTGCGTGATGTTTATCAGCCCCTCCCCGAATCCGCGAATTTCGCGGAAGACATTTTCAAGTGAATTGGTGGCTTGTTTCTCGATCGATCCTTTGGGGAAAAGGTTGTGCACTTCTTCTAGAAGAGTGACGTGGCGCAAATCATTGGTTTCTCCTTGGCCAAGACGGAACAGATGAATCCACCGGAGGATCAGGTCGCTAAAGAAGACCCGTAACGGTTTGGGCAATTCCTGATCAAGCTCGATGATAACGGGTTGGGTGAGAATGTCCTCTAGTTTGATCGGATGGCGTGCGTTGAAGGCCCCGGCCGCAGGACCAAAGATGAACGTTCGGAGGATTCTGAGGCAGGAGTCTTGCCAGAGCATCCGGCGTCCACGGAGCCGGAGTTTGACGAGAGCCTCTCTTGCATCAAAGAAATTGGGATACATCTCAGGCGCCCCGTCGTAGAACCCTTTTTCCTCAAAGAGTTTATCAAAAACATCAATCAGAATATCCGCGACTCCCTGGCCTGAGACGTGCGATTTCTCTAATGCCTCGGCTACGATCGCGATCCATGTTTGTGGATGAATACCAGGAGGCGCTCGAAACGGGTTCCAGTTGAATGGAGAGCCGGTCTTGCGTCCCACGGTGAAGACCCGCAGAGCTCGAATCTTTGAGTTTTTGATCGAAAGGAGTGACCGGTAGGCTCGTTTCCAGTCCACGACCAGAAACGGGATGTTCTTCTCCATGAGATCGAGCAAGAGTAGGTAGCCGACGTTGGTCTTGCCCCCGCCGGTGATCGAGAAGATCCCGATATGCTTGCCGAAATTGTCACGATTCAAGAAGAGCTTGTGGATTGGCTTGGTTCCATACTGAATCGTTCCCAGTAGAAACTCGCCTTTCGCGTCGTCACGATTTGGTGGTGGCAACAAGATGTTCTCTTCGTCGACTTGGCGAGAGAGGTCTCGCAGAGAAAACATCTGTATAAGGGCTTCAGTCTCAAGTTTTGCTTTGGGCGTCTCGCTACTCACATAGCTAAGCCAAAGGGCATCGGCACGTTGACCAATGACTGGTTTCAATTTCTGGCAAAGTTCTCGGATTTGGTCGTCATTCATTTTGTAGGAAAAGGGATTTGGAATGAGCTTGTTCACGTGCTTCCCAAGCGAGTAGGAAATCGCGCATGACCATCACCACATCCCGCCAGCACTCGACGTGTTGCTGGCGGAGTTCCTTCGCGAGATCGTTGCGTTCTTGGTAGAGAGCACTGACGGCGGTTCGATCGTATCTTCCGGTGCCATAAGTAGGGTGAAAGGTTAGTATCTGGTCGTATGTCAGCAACGATTGATAGTTGATCGAGCTGACGTTTTCCTGATGGATCCTCAGACGTTCTTGAATCTCTTGAGAGAAGATCTGGAGTTTGGTTTCTAGGATGTTTGCTCGCTGGTTGACAAATCGTTCGATGGAGTCAGCGACTTCAGATGGCGGTCTTGCGCCTTCCCAGCTTAAAAGTCTCTCGATGCCGAAGCTGTTTGTTGGTTTGGGATTGGGGGGAGGAGATATCAACAAGAGAAAACCAATTAAAACCCTTTATATTTCTCTCCCACAATTCATTCGGAAGTAGCAACAGGATGTTACTCTTGTTTGGAAGTGTCCGAATCGATTGTTGGAATCATTCAAAAGTAGGTTGGGTCGGTGGCCTACTAATGAAAAGAGACCTAACTAGTGAGGAGTGGATTAAACGAGGGTGTCAACGTCGGGCAGTAGTGGATGTTCTGAAACGGCCGATGACTGCCAGTCAGATCCTCAATTCAGCCAAGCGCATGGCCCCAAGAATCCAGCTACGGGATCTGTGGCTGATTCTGAAACAAATGGGGCAACGAGATTTGGTTATTTGCCAGAATCCCGGCGTGGGCAATGGGAAGCTGTTTTATCCTAGCTGTAGACTACGGAAGCTAACCGGAAGTGATGCTGGCAAGCTGATGAGGCATGCTGACAAGTACTCGTGGCTCTGTCGGGGGCATCTAAGGTTAGCCGTATGTTTAATTCTTTGGGATTCTCGATATAGGCATGCGAAAGGTCTCACACCATCGGAGATCCGAAAAGTTGGAGGCGATGCCATTAGGGCTGGGATGAACTCGGTAATTCGGACGGTGGGCGAACTGCACACAAAAGGGATTGTTTGCTCGCAAACAGCGGGCAAACGGACCTGTCGAAGGTGCTTTAGCTTAACCCAGGATGGAGAAAGGCTGATTGGCAGCGCTTTCGATCAAGAAAGGGTTCTAAAATCTTCCTCTCCCGAGACTGACTGTTGACCTAAAGGGTGGGGGGATGATCAGCCGCCTGACATCCCAACTTTGGTCAGGGTTAAGCTCCTAAAGCCTGTCCGTAGTTGCCCTCCTAAAGAGAGAATTATTGCGCGATCACTGGATCCCTGAATCTCGCTAGTGAGCTCAGCAGGCTTACTAGAACATGGATGCGATTCCTACCGAATGCCTGCTCATAACTGAGGCTGGGTAAA
This sequence comes from uncultured Verrucomicrobiota bacterium, assembly GCA_964342405.1. Classification (GTDB taxonomy): domain Bacteria; phylum Verrucomicrobiota; class Verrucomicrobiia; order Limisphaerales; family AAA164-E04; genus UBA2970. The sequence goes on from CAYFGX010000036.1 coordinate 58,388, forward strand.
ATGCAGAGCTCCTTCGATGTTTTCTCTCAAGTTTTGAGAGAAAGATGTGAGCTTATTCGGGTTTTTGACTCATGCACCTGGTCACGTAAGCAGCCGTTTGGGGCATGCTCTCGTCCCTCTTTGGGTACACTTGACGTTTCCTTTCCGATTGACGAACGTATCGGCTGGTCGCCTAGGTTTACTGCCTTGGTTCGACAAGTGCCCTTAAGCCTTGTGGAGTTCCCTGGATAAGAGGACTGACAACTCGTGGCGAGGCAGCATAGAAACGGCACAAGCAAGGACAGCAAGAAATTCGTCCCGAGCAGTTTCCAAGCATAGGGAGAGTTCTACAACGGGCCTTGGATATAGATTCACGCCCCACGAGAAGATTTTGTCGGTTGGTATCTTTGGTTGCCAGAAGGTAGTGAACTGCAATCAATGCAGCAGCATTGGTTGTATTTGCGTAGTACTGCCGTAATAGGTGGTCCTCCAAGGGCTTCTGGACTCCCTTGATGAAGGAACTTGCTTAGTATGGGAAGTAATTGAGCCCACACTTCCATCGCTTCTTGCTGGATCGAATGATTGTGAACCACTGTGGGAAAGAAGCTGCCAGAAAACAGTTGCCCTCGGTTAATCAGCTCCTGCAAAAGGAAAGTCTTTGCCACGTTGTTCCAAGGTCACCGCAGCGTGAGAGTTCGACCACGAAATGGCAATTGTCCGCGACGAGTCGGACATGGTCGGCTAATCCATATTCAGAAATACAGTCGTCCAGGTTCGTGCGAAGAAGAGCTCCATTTGATCGATTGCGCTCGAACATTCCAGGATCTGCTTTGATTCGGTCAAGAACCTTCATCATCGCTGCTAATTGAGGAATCTCTGCTCCGTGTGTTGAACTGGCGAAGAACACGCGTTTTTTGGTGTGACCATTGCTCGCTCGGTTCATTACGTCGCGTCGACCAGTCACGGCTGCCACTGACTGCCCATTTGCGAGCGACTTTTCCCAACAATAGAGATTTGCAGCGGCCCCGGACATCTTCGAAGCTCCTTGAGCGTGGAACTTGAATTCGGTGACCATTTCGTCGAAAATCAGTAGGGGTCGATAACGGCGACACTCCGACTGAATCGTGTCAATGAAAACTGGGGTTGGGTGTTCGAAACGCATAGGTTCAAGGACTAGTGCCGCAATTTGATTGGGATCCTGCTGAAAAACGGCCTGCACAGAGGCTCTATCCTTGAAATTGAACCCGACCGTATAGTTTTTGACCGCACTGAGAATGCCTGAATTGCAGTTCGTAGCTCCGACATACCAATCAGAACTGCCGAAAAATGGTTGGTTAGCACAAACTCCAATGTATTCACGACCAGTGAATGCACCTGCCGAGCGGATTGCTGCGTTCGTGCGGTATTTCGTGCCCCCTGGTGCGCTTGACCTATCCTTACCGATCACCGAGCCTATCGACAGGTTACCTAGCTGAACTGCCCGGGTTCGACCAGGCTCCGTAGGCCATGTGGAGTAATCTGGATGTCAGCGGCTACTGCAATGGGAAAACCCTATACAGTTTTCATGGACGAGTCCTTCGCTGAAGGATTTACGGTATTGTCGAATGACGAAGCTTACTTTTGCTACGCGGCCTTAATGGTGCCGAAAGAAAGGCAGGTGGACCTTGAACGTTTCTGGGCGGCTAGCCGTCGACGTCTTGTGACTCGATATATGCAGGCGACGGGATTTGAAATTAAGGGAGAGTTCAAGTCCGGGTATTTGAACAAGCTAGGTTCTAGCATTCGCCAAGATTTCGGCGAGCGATTGGCTTATTTTTTACGCAAGAACGACTGCTTTGTGGTGGGCTTTTACACCACCGTCAAAAACTTGCTTGCCTTCCACCTGCGGACTGAAGTGGCGAAGGAAGACGACGCCAAGCAACTCCCGGAAAATTGGGAGTGTAGGTTGCCGGTTATTAAGGCGATGCTATTGGCGGAAAAACCCGAGCACCCTGGGGACAGCTATCTTTTAGGCCCATTGTTCCATCAAACGCTCAGCATCTGTCTGAACTGGTTAGCGTCGGTTGATACGACCTTCGACGTGGTCTATGATCCACGCCAGAAGAAAGAAGACAGATTCTTGATCCGGCACACTGACGAATTGCTCAAGATGGAAGCAGCGGCTAAACAATTGGATGGTGTATTTAGTGGTGTGACTGCGACCACTGCCTCAGAGGCTAGCCCCGGTCTGATGCTGGCCGATATCATTCTCCGTGACGTTCGATTTCTGTTTGCTGACATCCCGGAATTACTGACCGAACATTCTGGAACTACCCTTATCTTGCCTGAACTACAGGGATATGAGCCAGTCTTTATGAATTTCAATAATACACAGTTGAAGTGGGGAGACCGCCGCCCTATGAGCGACCTGCTGAGGCGGAAGTTGACGGGACCTTCGCACAACTCGATGCTTCCGCTCTATTTTGAGAGGCTTGCGGACAAGAAACTGTCTTGTGAGGCCATTAATGGCGAGTCTCGCATTCTGAATTTCGGGTTAGGATGCATTGAGGATATGACTGATTGATCCTTTTACCTCGCCATGTCTGGCCTGGACCTGTTAGCGAAACTCCTTTTCGAGCGGTGTTCGAGATTTGGTCAAAAGTTCATGGGCATCCACTGTTATGGTTGCTTCGCGTGAATTCCACATCAGCAGCAATGATTACCCATCTGGGGCCTTCGGCGCCGGGCTTCCCTAGTTGCTTTGACGAGAAGAGGAATCTGGATTCCTGTTTTTTCAGGAAAAGTGGAGTCGCAAGAACGTAGCCGGGCGGAGGCTACTGCAATTTGCTTGAGCCGTTTTTGGAAAGGAAGGAAGCGAAGAAGCTGATTAGAACGCGCTGAAGAGGCATGATGTTGGGAGTGCGTTCCCGTTCTCGATCGAGGATGATGAGTTGTTGCGGATGCGGAAGATTCTGGGCGATGACAGCATAAAGACAATCCTTGCTGCAAAGCCTAGCGAGGCAAGGAATGAAGCGCGCAAACAAGGGCAGAGGGGTTCATGTTGAAGACGTTACGTTGGGGGGGACAGCAACCGGTGTAACGGCCTTGTATAACGATTCGCGACCCATAGACTACGAGGGGGTTGAAAAAGTGTCCTCTGAGCTACGATTAGATTTGAACCAAGACAGAACCCATTTTGGGGGGGGCTCGGATCTACTGGAGGTTCACGAACTGTATTCGAGTGGGCTTGACACCTTGTCGGCGGCTTGGTGGTATAGAATCCGAACCGATATTTCTGATTAAAGTTTGTTAATGAAGAAAGAGGGTAAACTTCCAGCACTCTGTTGTTTCCTAGCGTTGCTGCTGATCGCGGGGATGGCTAAAACCCAGGTCAATGATCCTACATTCGAGAATGAGAACTCGGGAGAGGTGAAGCCGTCGGTGGAAGCCATGCTCGAATCGGTTTTGGCGATGCGGCAGAAAGGGAATCATCCTCGAGCCTTGGAGGTCCTTCTCGCCGCTGAGGGACACTGCCGGAGTCAAGGACAGACTGAAACGCGGAGTTTTGCCTCCATTTTAAGTTTGATCGGTGAATATCGATACCGTGAGCGTCGGATTGATGTTGCTCTGACTTCGTTTCAGGAAGCGGAAAAGATAAGGCAGAGATTCAGGGAAAGCGACCCGCTGGCACTCGCTGAAAACCTGCAGAACCTGGGCGATTGCTATCGGAGCAGGCGGGAATACAGCGAGGCGCTTGCCCGCTATGAGGAAGCCTTGGGTATTCACTCGAGTCTCTTTGAAGAACCCCACCACAAAATAGCTGCCACGTTGACGTACGTTGCGACGTGTCAAAATTCACTTGGCCGATTTGAAGCAGCTCTATCGACGGAACGAAGGGCATTGGACATGTTTAAGGCAATCTTTCCTGTCGGCCATCCCGCTGTGCTTGTGGCTTCAAACAATCTTGCGGGGCATTTGAGCCGCGTGGGGAAGCATCAAGAAGCTTTGGAGCTGAATCTAGAAGTTCTGAAGGGCCTGACGCATCAGAGTGAGGGAAAAGATAGCCTACCTCGGGTGAATAGTATGATGAAGGTAGCGGCTAATCTGGAAGCGCTCGGACAAGTTGATGATGCGTTCAGGCAGGCCGGGACGTCACTCTCGATGGCTCGCCGTTTGATAAAGGAGGATGATCCTTTCCTCGCCAGTATAATTAAGGGAATGGCGTACCGAACGAAATCTTCCGGAAGACACGCAGACGCGCTGGCACTTTTCGATGAAGCACTCGATATGCAGCGCCGCCGGCATCCGCTCGGCGATCTATCGACGGCGGATACACTATCGGAAAAAGGAACATTACATGGCGAGTTAGGACAGATCGCTGAGATTTTAAGCTGCTCCGATGAAGCCTATTCCATCGCGAAGCGTATCTTCAAGCGTCCTCATCCGGATTTGGCCGGCTGGATTAACAATCTTGGTTTTGCTCTCGATGCGGTTGGACAGTCTGCTAAAGCCCTGCCCCATTTGGTTAACGCCCGTGAGATGTATCAGCTTCTTTACCCGGGCGATTATCCAGAGACGGCAATGGCATTGAGCAATGAAGCCCATTGTCTGCATACGCTTGGTCGATTCGATGAGGCTTTACCTAAATTCAAGGGGGCTTCGGAAATGATTCAGCGGCTTTTTCCGGAGAATCATCCGGCGGTTGCAAGGGTGATTGACAATGTGGGGTTCTGTCTGATGTCCCTGGGGCGGTCTGGCGATGCCTTGCCTTTGCTTCGACAGGCGTTGCGACTTACCCAGTCGGTCGACGGGGGCGACAATCAGGATTTAGCCCGGTATCTTAACAATACGGCCAATGCTTTAAAGGCGCAGGGGAAGGTGAAGAAGGCATTAGAATTGATGTCGTCCTCTTTAGAAATGTACCGGCGTTTATTCAGCTACGATCATCCCGAATTGGCGAGTGTCATGTTGAACCTTGCTCGGCTGAATTTGGAGCTGGGCAACTACGACAGGTCGGCTTCACTTTTTGCGAGTTCGGAGGGAATGCGCTGGCGTTTGCTGACCCGTGACTTTCGGGCAATGACACCATTGAACAAGCGTCGATTTGAAGCCAAACTCCAATTTCGGCAGCGTCCAGTCCTTTGGTCGATGGTATTCGGTGACTTGATCAATGACGGGGAGATGTTATTGCAGAGTAGTATGCGCAGAAAACAGTTGCTCTTCGAGGCGGCACGCGCAGAGCAGGCTGCGCTCCGCATTGCTGAAGCAAAGGCGAACCCAGGATGGCGGGCAAGCTGGAGCCAACTCCAAGGACTACGGCGAGAGTACAACAAACTTGGGCAGCGTCGAAGGGGGCCCGAGCTTGATTTATCCGGAGAAAACCGAGATGCCCTTAGGAATCTTGGCGACAAGATGGATCAGCTTGAAGAAGAGCTGCGGATTGGCAACGACGTCTATTCAGAAGCAGCCCAACTGACCGACATTCGCCCCGCCGATGTTCACGACGCAATGCGGCAGGACGATGCACTGATCGACTTTTTGATCTACGAACCGTGGAAGCCTCTCGATGGTGAAAGCGGCTCTCGGTATGGGGCCCTCGTCGTGCTCGGCGATGGCGATCGTGTGACCACAGTTGATCTAGGGCCGACCACAGTCATAGACTCACTGGTGCGGCGTTATCGGGAGCATGTCGACGATGTTGCGAGGCGTTGGAATCTGGTTTCTCCGACACGGAAGGACGTGGAAGAAGAAGAGCAGAGGTTCTCAACCATTTCTAAGGCATTATGGAAAAAGCTTTGGAAGCCTGTTGAACCGCTTGTTGGAAACGTCAGTCGGATTTATTTGGGACCAGAGGGACTACTCAATCTTGTGTCGTTTGAAACCATTCAGCAGGGGCGGCGAGATGGCATTCGATACTTGTTGGAAGACTATGAACTGGTTTATCTGGGCAGTAGTCGAGATCTGGCAAGATTGGCCCTCACTTCTCAGCGGTCGGGAACAAATCGGACCGCCGTTCTTGTAGGAGATCCTCAATTCGACTTGTTGCCGAGATCTTCCGAAAGAGTAGTAAAGGCCTCAAGCCTTGGAAGTGTCAGGCGAAAAGATAACTGGCTTCCGTTGCCAGCCACCGGTGAGTTTACGACCTCAGTTTCTGATCGGCTTCGATCGCGTGGTTGGGATGTTTTGACAATGACTGGAGCCAATGCTTCAAAGAAGGATGTGGCCGCGGTCGAAAGGCCGGGACTGTTTCAAATTGCGACTCATGGTGACGTTCTTGAGAAGGGCCATGCGAGTGAAGGGGAGAACCCATTGCTATGGTCGAGGTTGGTGCTTGCTGGGGCCAACGGAAAACGGTCGAGTGAGCTTGATTGCTTCCTCAGCGCCTACGAGGTTGCGGGTATGGATTTTCGAGGCACGGAGCATGTAAGTCTCGTCGCCTGCAAGACCTTGCTCGGCAGTCTTGACTCTGAAGGGGTATTAAGTATGCGTTATGCGTTCTTATTGGCCGGAGCTCGGTCCGTTACGGCAAGTTTATGGGATGTCCCGGCCAAAGAAACCGTTCGTCAAATCGAGGATTTCTACTCGGCTTGGTTGTCTCGAGAAGAGGAAACTCGATATGGTGCCTTTCGTTTGGCACAATCGACTGCACTCGAACGGGCTCGAACTGAGCATGGTGGCGGGCATCCTTTTTATTGGGCGGGGATTATCTACTCCGGCGATCCAGGAGACTTGATCGAACTGAAACCGAACTAGGTGCTGATAGTATGGCGAGACTGGTTTTGGCTCAGCGTTTTGCTAGTTTCACTCTCATCGGAGTTTTGCTCGGAATTGTTGGTTTGTTCGCTGAATTACGTGGCGATTCTTGCGGCGATGGAACACAAGCGCTCGCGGCGATGTTGATCGTGGAACGTGCTGCCGAACTGACAAACTACGCCCGGCAAAACGAGTCCGTCGTTTCGATGTTGGCGGCGATTGAAATGCTCGGAAGGGTATCGTTCGCAGAGGGTGGGCATGGGCAGAAAGTCTCGCGGCGCCATGGTGCATTGGAGCTGGAACAATCGGAAGGAATCGCTGGGCCAATCACTGATATGAGGCTCCTTGCCGCTGAAGCCAAAGAATGGGCCAGTGACGATATCGCGTTGACTAGACTGATTGATGAAACGCTGCAAAGAGCGCTCGATTCACAGCCTGGTGGGCTCGGAGGAGTCAACGGACCCGTCTGCACGAAAGATGAAGTATTAGGAAGTCATACGGATATCTGGTGTATCGAATTCGTCGGTGGCGAACTTGCAAGAATCTCGGTTGTGGGGAATGGACAAACAGATTTGGACCTACTGGTGAAAGATGAATCGGGTAATTCAATCGATGCTCATTTCGACCAGGAAGGGCGCTGCTACGCGGAATGGACGCCCAAGCACAACCAGACCTTCAAAATCTGGATCGTCAACAATGGAGTCAAAAGCAACAAGTATCTTCTGCTCACCAATTAGTGCTAATGGTGGTGAGGGGCGATTCCCTGAGGATGCCGGTTTACCAGCGAGGGGCGCTATCAAAGGACACAATATCCCGGTGCGTTGCTAGAACAGGAGTTGGTTGTTTGGTCCGTAGTAGCGGAACTTGGGTTTGTTTTCCGGTTCGGAATAGTCGATTCTCAGTTTGTGAAATCCGCTCTTGGAAATACCAGGTGAACCGTCTGTGGAGAAAAAGGTGACGGAGGTGAGATTGCCAAACGGGTCATAGGTGTTTGTGATCGTACAAAAACCCTGTATGGCGCGGAACGCTCTTGCTTGGATCTTCGGTCCGATGTTGGGAACGGATTCCTTTTTGAGAACCTTGTTGTCCTGACCTGCTTGTGAGGAAATGACCCGCTCAAGGATTGTTGGGACCCAGAAGCTTGGGAGGTGAGGTTCTGGGCGAGAAAGGATGTTGATGTGGTTATGATTTTTATCCAGGAAATGCGTTGCCACCCGTCGAGAGTGGTTGTCGTACTCATAGCGAATATTTGCGACACCATTGGAAAGCACGTGGTGTATTCCACCATCTAAATTGGGACCGATTGGTTTGCACATGAGGATCTGCCCGTTTTCGGTTTCCTCGTCAATGGTGTAGTCATATCCAGCTGCGCCTTGAAGGTCGTGAATGATGGCCTCTTCTGAGTCTAGGAACACCCTTCGCTTTTCGAATCCTCTCTCATCGAGAAACACGATGTAGCTGTAAACACTTGATTCCATAGCGGTGATTGGACTGGTGCTAATGCGCCCTGATTTCATTCCAGATTTGTAGCTAATGCGAAGGCTGGAATCTTGGGCGGAGTAGTCATGATGCTTTTCGTAGCTCAGTGCGCCGCTCGTGTCTTTGAACCGAATGAGGCGTACGCGATTTGAACGGGAGTGGTTTTCATAGACGACCTCTATGGTGGCATTGTTATTGATTCGAAAGTCCGGACTGAGTGCTCCATGAGCGTCAATGTGATCACACTGGATAACGCGTCCGGACGTTCCCCGGGTCCAAATGCGGTAGCTTGAATATCGGTGGGAGATGACATTCGCTGTGATTTGTCGAACGCCCATTGGTTGTCCCCAGCGGTAAGTATAATTCTCGTAGTAGCGAGGGGTGGGTCTCCAGTAATAATGCCAAAGGAAGGTGGCTAAAATGCAGGCGAAAATGGTGCAGACGGTGATCGCTCTTAAAGAGACCGCTCGCTCTCTGAGGCCCAGACAAAGGATTTGTGCTGGCCGACTGAACCAAGCCGAATCGTCGATATGGGCTCGAGTTGTGCCGGTATCCAAGAAGCTCTTGAGGTCCTTTGCCAGATCAAGGGTGGATGGATAACGTTGGCTTGGGTGACCCTCCAGGCATTTCAGGCAGACAGAGACCAGTGAGGGGGAGATTCCTTTGCGTCGAAGGATGCGACTGATTCTTTGGCGTGCTTTTTCGATTGTGCTCTGCAGATGCTGCCATAAAGAGCTCGTGCGAGGGGGATCGCAAAACATGCCTGTTATTGTGGCGAAGGATTCTCTCTCTGCCAGCAGCTCTGCTAGCATCATTCCCAGAGCCCAAACATCTGTTTTCGCCGATATTCGCCAATCGTCACGGGAGGACTTTCTGGATGGACTATCAATTGGACTCCGGTTGTCTGCGATGCTCGCGAATGATCCTGATCCGAGTGCCTGCTCAGGGGCCATGTAGGGTGGCGTTCCTGCACCAAGAATTGTCAGACTTCCTTGCGGGGATTCTGGGGATTCAAAACAGGGCGCTTCATGGGCTAGGCCGAAATCGACAATTACCGGAATCTCATCCTTTCTCATGAGAACATGTTGGGGTTTGAGATCCCGGTGGATCACGTTTGCCCTGTGCGCTGTGGAAAGTGCCTCCGAGATATCGATCAGCAGCTTTACGGCACCCTCTTGAGACCAGACTCTAGAGCCAATGTCTCGGGTTACTCCAGTTTTCGCATCCCCGACGAACTCCATAATGATGTAAATACTGTGCTCGAACTCTCCGACACCATAAATTGTCACGATATTTTGGTGTTTTGGCATCTTGGCGAGGATTCTTGCTTCTCTTTGGATTGTTGCAAACCGAGCGGGGGCCTTGGATTCATGGAGGCACTTGATGGCAACGAGGCGTTGCTCTGGCTCCGAGTAGGCGCGGTAGACTTTTCCTTGGGCTCCTTCTCCGATCTCTTCGACGGCGCTATATCCTTGTGCTCGCAGATGTTGCTCGAACCGGTCTTGACCGGATGTTGATGGCGGGTGCGGCATGGAATTTCTTGCTTTGGCGTCGATTCCGGAATCGAATTGATGTCAATATGGCGAAAAACAACGCCAATGTCAGGCAAATCAGAGTGGCCTAGTATTGTCTCGGCGAGCACATCGGCAAGATTACTGCTTTGATAGCTCCTCATGCATTCTTCATCTACAATCGGCGTCTGTATCGTCTTGAGAGCGGCGGACTCCGGTTCGAGCTAGCGGATGGGGCTCTTTTTGGAAAATTAAAATGAATGCGCCAGGAGAAAATCAGTCCCCAAAGCGTTTGTCGCGATTGAGTCAGACACGGTACGGGCTCTTTCATGAGGCCCACGAATCCCGTGGTAGTGAAGCCGACGTCGCGCGCCGGAAGGCAGTTTTTTGGGAGAAATACGACGAGGCTCTCCGAAGGTATATTAGTGGATGCCTGAAAGATGATTGGAGTTCTACCGATGAGGTATACTCCGAGGTTAAAGAAAAGTTCTTTGAAGGTAAATTTCGGGGCTTCGATGAGAGAAAGGGACTATTTCGACGTTATCTCAAGGCAGCGGTTAGCAATACACTCATCGATTATTATCGACGGGAGAAGCGAGCCAGCGCCATCCCCGGGCTTCTCCGAGACGCGATTCCCGACAGTGCTGAGGCACTTGGTGGGGTTGAATTTACTGGGAACCTTGAAGACAGCATTGACGCCTTTATTGCTCAGCAGGATCGTGCGATTGGCGAAAATTTTGAACGCATTGCTTTGTTCCGACTTCGGGATGAGAACAACCGTTACTACCAGTTTTGGGCAGCGCTTCAAGTCATTGAATCGAGGGAATTGCCATTGGGCGCCCGAATGACGAATCAATTACTGATGGAGAGGCTACGAAAAGAACTCGGTGACTGTAAAATTCTGCGTGATCCGCAGGCCTTCAGCAAACACATGTGCCGAGTAAGGTGGTGTTTTTGGTTTCATTTCCTGGATGCCGTTGTCGAAAGCAATCGGATTCTCTCCAGTGAGGAGGCGTTAAGAGATCAAATTGTAGAAATGGGGCGGGGGAAGCAGGTGTTTGGCAAAATTAAGGAAAAGAAGAGCATCTGGGATCGGTGGAAGCAGAACCGGAAGATTGAGTTTCACAAGTGAGAAACTCAAGGCCGGGAAGTTGAGGATATCTTCTGATTTAGTGGTAATTTTTTGGTGCCAGCCCGCATCTGTTTCTCGGGCGGATTCAGGATCTTTCAAAACCCATCAAGCGGTCCGTTTTGCCTGGCAACAGACTTGAGACGCCCCGATTCATAAGAGAACCCGAGTTTTTCTCCTCGTGATTCTTCCGGCATAGCCCGTATTGATTGTCCACAATGGCGTGGACTGGCACGGGATCCGTAAAAAAAATGTCCTTCCTCGTGCCGCGGATTTGGAGCTTCAAACGTAGTTGGTCCTGAATGGGTGAAATCTGCACTCTGGATTGAGCTACGAAAGCTCAAACAGTGGGTCTTCCAGAGACCTAAGCGGCCCTCCCTCCGAAATCGAATCAGTTGATCCTGGTCTATTGCGATTATGAAAGGAAGAGAAAGTCATGGTTGGTTCTACCATTATTTGGGGGGACATCCGTTTGTTTGTTGTGTGCCGGTCGGGTTCGTTCCGTTTTTGTGGGTTCCTTTGAGTGTCGGAACTAAGGCGATTAGAAGAAGCATTCTAAACGATGTCAATGGAAGGTCTATGTTAGGAAAGATGAAAAGGAAACAAGAACGTATGAACGTCAGAACCTTTTTGGGAGGGACGATAATTGGATTGCTTCGTGAGGAAACCCTTTTTGAGAAGGTTGGGGGAAATCACCTAGGGGATGTGATCTACTTCAATGAAGAGCGCAGTCGATCACAGTGCCGAGATCGCAATGTTAAATAAAACCTAAAACCTGTCATCAATTATGAGAATGATTCGCTTTTTACCGTGCCGTAGAGGTCTTGTTTCCGCACTTGATTTGGAACGTCTCGGCACATCTAGTCTGACCAAGGGAGCATCCCCCGCTGTGCTGAAGGAAAATGAGTGCGATGTAGGTTTTGACTGGAGACGGATTTCTGCGTTGCGATCGTGCCGGCTAGTTGCTGTAGTTTTATGGATTTCGTTGCTGATGATCGCTTTCGATCAAGGTGCAGCGAAGACAGTGAAGTCGTTGGCGAACTCCTTTTCCCTTGTTTCGTCTTCGTCCTTATCGGGTGCGCGTGAGGTGCTTCATCGTGCTGATCCTTCGATTGAGTTTGAAGATGTGGAAGTTTTGACCGACGAGACCCTCCGTGATACCTGCCTGCTATTCTTAGGGAGTCGCCCCGTCACTGAAAAAGGCGGGCGGCCTCTCTCGACTACTGAGCAAGAGGCCCTACTTAGGGCCACCAGGAATGGTATGACGGTTGTCATTCATGCACCACACTCATATCGCGAAGTGGCTGACTCCTATCTGGAAGTCTATGGCATTCAAACCTCAGGTCCTACTCAAGGGGAGAGTGTGAATGGATGGCCTATTTCATCGTCTCTCAACTCTTCGATCATTGATGGTCCTCGTGGAACGGTCGCCTATCTTGAACAAAGATATACGTCCCACCTCAAGGTCTTTGATTCGAGTGTTGCGTCGGTTACTGAGCTTGCCCGAACTGTGCACGGCTCAACTGTTTTGTTGGCTAAAGTGGGCAACGGACACGTTCTCGCTATTGGCAATGGATTGATGATTTCAGATGGGCGCCTCGGGCTATTGGGCAGCCCGAGGAATGATGCGAAAACTCTGTTGGCGAATGCCATGTTAGTCGCAAAGAGAACGGAGTCTAATGAGAGCTTGAATTCTTCAGAACCTGGGTCTGGAGACAGCTCAGCCTGGGCAGATGGATTACCGGTTTTGGTTGCATCGCGGGAGGGCCCGTTTTCGCTTTACTCTGATGACTCTTTGTCTGGGGTGCGTGCCTCCATTCGAGAAGTTTATCCAAATGCAAAGTTTGTTGAGCTTTCTAATCTGAATGATGCCAGCCTTGAGAATGTGGTCCTGCTCTTCTTGCCGAGTCATAGGGACTCTCGGCCGCTATCTGAATCCGAACAACTCGCTGTGAGAAGCGCTGTGAGAAGAGGACTTGTTTGTGTTGTCCATGCTCCTCACTCGCACGGAGCAATCGCAAACTCGTTTATCGAAGGTTTTGGTTTGAGAACAGTAGGACCAGTCCTCGGGCAAGGTATACTCAGCCTCAAACTTTCTGATTCGATTGACAATCCCATTGTCAACGGATCACACGGGCGAGTGATTTCTCTGGAACAACGGTATACGGCCCACTTTGAGGTGTTCGACTCGCAGCTCGGCTCGGCTACGACGCTCGCTAGAACGGAACATGGAGCGGCTGTAGTCTTGGTCTCTCTAGGGAGTGGCTACGTCGTAGCTCTAGCTAATGGCCTAATGATTACCGATGTAGCCTACAAGAATCTTGGATTATTTGGCCGACAGGGCAACGACGCTGGGCGACTGATCAAAAACTGTGTTGCCGCTGGAGTTTTGAATCGGAGACCGGTTGACAACTTGGTTGGAGCCGATTTGCCCTCTGAACTGCCTCCGACTCCCGTGAAACCAAGTATCCTTCCCATTCATCAACCAGATGGAATCGGAGGTCGTGCCCAGGCGAGTATCAAGGCAGATCCGATTGACGGTTTCATCTCTAAATCCTCTGGATACCGAACTCACGCGGTATCTGAGAATGTGTCCTCTGATGCAAGAGTGCTGTTGCAACACGGGTATACGTCTCTTTTGCCGAATAATGGAAGGGATGGTCACTCGGGGCATATGAGGCAAATCCGTGATCCGAATCAGATTTTGACCCGGAAGTACTATGGCGGTGTAACAAAGTCGAATCTTGATGAGTATCCCGCTGAGTTCGGGGCGGTAGAAGTTGATCCTGGATTTGCAGAGGGGCTCGTTGAAACAGTAGTCAACATAATCAAGACCATTTGGGATTTCTTCTTCGGATCAGACGAGAGCAAGTATACTGACGCCGACGGTAGAAATTATTACGCCGACAGACCACAGCACCGTCTCGGCTCGGAAAATGGTGATGTTATTGCGACAGGATTCAGAGATGATACGGTTCAGAGCGGCGCGGGTGACGACTTTGTTGCGACCAATGCTGGCGACGATACTGTGCGGTTGGGCCCAGGGAGTGATATTGCTTTCTTAGGTGAAGGTAACGATCTGGTCTATTCTGGAATCGGAGGTGATGATCAGCTATTCGGGCAGGAGGGAGATGATACCTACATTTGGCCAAGTGCAGATTTGGGAAACGACAGGCTTTCTGATTATTCGACCATCGGTTCCCTGAAATTTGATGGACTCAAGTTGGAGAACATTCGATATACTCGATTCGAGGATGACCTAGTATTTAGCTTAAGCGCAGAGTTCTTAGCGGAACATCCGGAAGTCCTTCAAGGGAGTATTATATTCGAGGACTTTTTTCACCCCAAGGATCGTTCCAACCGACACGGTTGGAGTCTTCAAACGTTGGATCACCGTTTAAACCTCGGTGAACATGTCTCGAATCCCCTTATGGAAAGTGCTTGTTTGGCTATTGAGGTCTACGACCCAAATCTGTCACGACCGTTCGGGTTGAGCCTTGACTCACGGTATTCAGACGATGGGGTGTTCTCTGGTGATGAAGGTAGCTACGTCGAAGCCTACAGAAGAGATGCGTATGTGAACCACCTTCCTGTGAAGAATAACCCTAAGGGAGGAATTGAAGCATCTGTTTTCGAAGATGCCGGAAGGAGTGTATCAATAGTTGTTCGAGGTACAGACGGCGCCAGTGATCTCAGCAGTGATTTATGTGATGGGCTGCCTCAGTGGAGTGAAATGCGGCCCTCCATCGAATCCTATCTAGATCAGGTGGTTGGGGAAGGGGGGCAGGTCTTGAACATCACGGGCCATTCTCTTGGGGGTGGGTTGGGGCAGTTCATCGCGTATCTGGCTTCTCAACGGTATCCACAACTGGTCGTGAACTTAACTATGTTTAGCTCCCCCGGCTTCATGAATGGTGTCATGACTGCGTTTGACGACTTCGATCAGAATGTGATGGATCGAGTTAATGTGTTGTCGGTTGTGGCCGAACACGATCTGGTTCCGAAATATGGGGAATTCCCTGCGAATACGAATCTTTTTGAGGTGCCAGGTCTTTGGTCCCATCGTGCAGAGCCGCTCAAGGACTATTTTACGAGTAACGGATTGCCGGGAACTGTAAAAGTTGACCCATCCAAACTTTCAGGCTTCGAATCTCTCAGTCTTGTGCAGATTCTTGATCGTCTCAGGAAAAATAGAGTTCCACATATTTTGCGAGGTGATCGAGCTCGTGAGGCTATTGAAGATCGGCAGCTGATCGAGTCGCTCGATCCATATTTCTGCTCGCTTTCCCGATTAAGCGTTGAAGATTTTGTGACGCTTCATCTGGCGATTCCGAACAAGTTTCATTCTTCTCTCGTTCATTCTTCACAAGAATCCTTTGATCGCGTGGTTTCTGTTTCCCAGCTGTTGCGCCTTCTTGACGTGCATGTTGCGTTGGTGGAAGAGGGCAAGACCTCAGTTGTGGTGGAATCTACGCAGACGGGTGAAATTATTTCGTCGGTTCTTTCTCAGGGATTCAATCAACCGTTCGAACAAGATGTTGAGATCACAATGAGGCAGCTCAAGTTAGGCAAGTTTGAGGGGACGAAGAAGCAACGGAACGCCTTTCGTAAGTCGGCGGGGATTCTATTGACGGCTTTGCGTTCTATTCGAGAGATTGAGCGCCAGGTTTCGGAAGGTGTGGATGGGGTTATTCCATCGAAGACGCTTACTCTGTCCGAAAGAACTCGACAGTTTCTTGCAGACCCGCAGGCGGTCGTAGAATGGGTTGAGTCTCGGAGTAAGGTTGAATTGGGCACGAATGAAGATAATAGGGAGGAGGTGCAGCCGGTAGGACCTGATCGCTCACTTTTATACGCACGGATCCAATCCGCTAACGAGAATGCTGTAAACTGGCAAGAGGAATTAGCTGATCGCATAACAGTTCTTGATAAAGATCTTGAGTCTCTGAGAAGTCAACTCAACGCCAAGAACCAAGAAATCGACGAAATTCGGAAGCCTAGTAAGGCAGATTTGAAGAGGTTAAGGAAGCGAATTAGGGAGCGTGCCCAACTTCAGCACTCGATTTGGATGCTAGAAGGGAATGGTAGGAAACCAAAAAAACTCGCCAAAGCCATCATAGCTTTGCAGGAGCTCAATGAGAAACTAAAGAACTTTGGGCCGATTTTTGAAGTAGCACGGAAACTGGATGTGTCGATTCGGAGATCTCAGATGTTGGATAGTTTGATAGCCAAGCTTAATGCAGAGAGGCATCACTATTCTGTCGAAAAGACGAGAGCTGAGACTGTGATCAGTGTTCTTAGCGGGCTTCTCGATAAGGTGAAGAAGGGAAAGGTGGTTGAGCTTTCAGATGTTCCCGGCTTCCAGTTAGTAGAATGGCCTGAAACGTCGTCGTATAAGGCTATTGAAGAGTTGAGTCGACTGTTGGAGGTGACTGAAATTAAGCACCATATGGAGAAGGTGGATAGTAAACTAGGAAGCCTTGAGTACGAATCTGAGATCCTGCAGGCCGAGGTAGACAAAATCACTGATGAGATTGAGAATCTCTCGAAACGGCTGCAAGCTGAGTATTTGAAAGCCGGTTTCACGAAGAAACAATTGGACAAGATTCGGGCTCTCGAGTTGCTTTCGAACGAGTTGTTGATTCTGGAGGGGCTGCGTCTTTCACTGCTCAACAAGCAAGAGACCTATGCGGCGCTCGGTAAGGGAACCAAGCGGATTGATCAAAAAATAGTCGAGGTTGAAAAGCGCATTGGAAAGAAGACGGAAGAAATCGATAAGAAGAAGGCTGCTGTTGAGCTGGTTTACCAGGAGAAAGCTTCGGTTGGCGAACTCATCGAAACGTTGCATGCCGAAATCTTGGATCTGCAGATGAACTCCGAACCTTTGGCTCGGCACCTTGAACTCCTAGCTGAAATTGACTGGGTCGTGACTCAGCGAAGCGCTTTGAGGAGTTTGGAGAAACAGATCAAAAGTGGTCGCCGCCTCTACTTCGAAGACCTTCTTGCTGTTATCGATACCAATTCGTTGGAGGAGGAGGAAGAGCTGGAGGACGAAGAATCTCTGGAGAAGGATACTAGAGGTTTGTCGTTTGCTCTTATCTTGGGGACGGATCTAGTGCCTGATCACGTCTCGGAGAGTGAAGACCAGTTACAGATTGGTTTTTCCCATTTGAAGGAAACGGTTTTGATGATCACTGACCTGGCAAGTGAAGCCAAGGTGCGATTGAACGAGTCGAACGAAGTTCTAGATCTGGTCAAGACAGAGTTGGATCAGATTGAAAAGTCTCGAGACGTTAACGGGCAACTGGTGAGACTTGACCAGGAAGTCGGAGAAGCGGAGTGGCTCCGAGACAGTCTAAAGGTTAGCTTGGATTCTCAGTACGCTGAGGTTTTAGGTGTGGAAGGAGAAAAGAAGCAAGCTGAATCGGCCCATATAGATGCGGTTAAGGCTTATCGAGAATGTGACAACGCGACGCGTAATGCCTTCAACGTTTACAAAAAACTTCGGGATTCAATCCCGAGCCTGGAGAATCATTGTAAAACGTTGAAGGCCGGTTCAAGAAAGAGAAAGAACTGTAACCAGAACCTAATAGAACGAAAGAGTGAGAGAAATGCTGCAAAGCAGGAGTGGGAACGGCTAAAGAACAAGCGAGATAGTTTGGAAGCCAAAAAAAGAGCCCTCAAGAAGGGGCTTGATCAGATCCTGGCGAATCTAAAGAAGGCGCGTAATGCACTCACCAAGACTGAGAAGGCCTGGAAGGACGCGGTAAGGACGGTGGATCGAAAGAAGAAAGCCCTAGAGAGTGTGCAGCGTGAATTGTTGGGCGTTCGAGAGCTCATTGGAAAGATCGACGGTTTGCTGCACGATGTGCGAATGGTGCTTGAAAGTGAGAGACATCGGGCTAGTGAGAGGGAAATCCGGTTTCAAGGTGCTGAGAAGCAGCTGGGTTTTCTTGAAGAGATGAAGGAGGGAGCCAATCTGGGATTGAAGAAGTTTAGATCTGATTTATTCAATCCGATGACTGATTCACACAAAGGGACATTGGCAAAGCTTGCGCGCGTTGAACAGCGGCACGCGCGTTTGTTGGCACGATTTGAAGAATTGAAGAAGGCGTTCAGCCTGACTCTGCGCAACCTGAGATGCTGCACGCCCGTGCTGCCCACTGCGGAAGCAGAAATCGAATCTGCTTCAATTCAGCTCCGGGTGATACCGTCAACGGACGGCGGGGGAGTATTGGTGTGGGTCACAAGCGACTTACTGCATGAACAGGGCTTCTTCCAGCTTGAGTTGTGGGCCAGTAGCCAGTTGACGGATAGGGGATGGAAACGAATAGCAGATCGGAGAATTGATTCATTGGAATTGGTTCAAGGAACTGTGTTCATGATTCCCTACGACGGCAAGAATTCGACGGAATTCTTCAAGGCCCATCTGGTCAGATCTGTACCCGAGCCTGCGATTCGTTCTTACTAGATGGTGGAGCTAGATAGACGGAATGGTTGGTATTTGTCCGACCATTCCGTCGTTTACTTCCAGCATTTTGCATCTGGTTAGTAAGGTTCATTGCTTTTCGATTGATGAGGGGGGCAAGTGTCAGGGAAACTGTCGGGGCAATACTTCACCCGTTCATTCCTAGAATGAGCTCTGAACCAGCTCCCTCACTGCACTCCTCTAACGCAATTCACGCCTCCCCAATTACTGGAGCGAGCTAGCTCACTGCTCCCATGACAGGGGCTGAATCGAAACAGGAAAGCCTCTTTTTCGATTTGGCTAGAAGGTCTAGCAGGGGGGACAAGGCCAACATATTAAGAAGGGCCTCAGTCTCCAGTTTTGCTTTGGGCGTTTCGCTACCCACGTAGCTTATCCAAAGGGCGTCCGCACGTTGACCAATGACTGGTTTGAGTTTCTGGCAGAGTTCTCGGATTTGGTCGTCATTCATTTTTTAGGAAAAGCGATTTGGAATGGGCTTGTTCTCGTGCCTCCCAGGCGAAGAGGAGTTCACGCATGACCATCACAACATCCCGCCAGCAATCGACGTGCTGCTGGCGGAGTTCTTTCGCGAGATCGTTGCGTTCTTGGTAGAGTGCGTTGACGATGGTTCGATCGTATCTACCTGTGCCGTAGGTCGGGTGGAAGGTAAGGATTTGGCTGTAGGTCAGCAGCGACTGATACTGTATCGCGTCAACGTTGCCAGTGTGGATTCTGAGACGTTCTTGAATCTCTTGAGAGAAGACCTGGAGCTTTGTGTCGAGGATGTGCGCTCTTTGGTTTATGAATCGCTCAATCGAGTCTGCCACCTGAGCGGGGGCTTTGGCACCCTGCCAATCAAGGAGGCTTTCAATGCCGAACAAGTCTGAACTTGCGGGTGGGGAAATTGGGGATCTCAACAAGCAAAAACTACTTAACGCCCTTTATATTTCTCACCATCAATTTATTCGGAAGTAGTAACAGCCTGTTGCTCCTGAGCGGAAGTGTCCGAACCGATTGTTGGAATCATTCAAATGTAGGTTGGGTTGGAGAACTCATTGATGAAACGAAACCTACCCAACGAAGAATGGATCAAGCGTGGCTGTCAGCGCAGAGCGGTTGTTGCCGTTCTGAAACGTCCAATGACATCGACTCAGATCCTCAACGCCGCAAGAGAGATTGCACCAAGGATTCAGCTCCGATATCTGTGGTTGATTCTTAAGGAGATGGGAAGCCGCAATCTTGTTGTCTGTCTCAACCCTGAGATTGGCAACGGGAAGGTTTTTAGTCCGAACCGACTCTTGCGTGCGGGGTTGGATAAGCCCGAAGCTTGCATTTTTATGGATCCGGATACATATGCGTGGTTTTACAGGGGAGCGCTTCGCGTTGCGGTGTGTAGAACCATTCTCGATGCCCAATGTCGATTCCCAAAGGGTATGACCTCCTCGGAGATCAGAAAGGTCGGAGATCGGATGCGGAACACCAGCAAGAATGCAGTTCTTCGAGGTCTTGGCGAACTGAGAGGAAGAAAGCTAATCTTTGAGGAATATGATGGTCGACGATCAAAAAAGCGCCGCTATAGACTTACCGATCAAGGATGCTATTTCCTGCGAGCGGGGCAGTCCGTAACTCGTTCAATCGACTTTGCTTGAGGCCGGAAAAACTGATTAGATTGAATCCGAACCACTCGCTCCTGTCCTGAACACTGAATCGGTCGCTGTTCATGTTAGCCCAATCGATACTATATCAGTCCTACTCATTGAAGTGGCTCCGGTTCTTGGTAACGCCTTACTCACCCGGTGGGGCTCGGTCATTTGATTTCGGCGATTCGACAAATTCTGCCCCCTTAGCTGGGCTGATGTCTCCGTGGCGCTCAGCCCTTCGATGATCAGCATCGTAGCGGCTTCCTGTTCGAACTCCCTTTTAATTCGCTGTCGCTTCATTTCAGGAAGAGAAACCCGAGTTTATTTTTCTCAGGACGGATCAACCTTGACGGCAGAGCCCCGGGAGGTCCTTGCGTGAGTCTGTCCCAGTTGACAATAATCTAGGTAAGGGCTGGGCTGGATTAATCAATCCATCCAACGAAGAAATCATTCAGTTCAATAGATTTTCGCGTCTCGTGAATCTGAACCGTGCACTATTTGAGAGATATGCTTTATGTCCGACATCAGATCTCTCGAACGGATATATGACCTCAGATCAGGTCTCGTATTCTCTAGCGATTCTATTGATTCTGCCGATACCCACTCGAACTGATCGGTAATCTTCCCGGTTCCCCTGTCAAAAAACTTGTCGAAACGCTGGTTGCTAACCGCAATGAAAATATCTACAAGGCGGGGTCTTTGAATCAGTGTTTCAGGGTCATCTGTGTTCCAGCCGATCGGAAACTTCTCAGCTCGGCGTAGTAAGAACAGTGTCCAATACGCCCTGTCAAGATAGAGAGCTACCAGATTCTCCATAAGATTGTCATCCTCAGTTTCCCATTCGCCTGCGTTTCTGACGAAGGGTAGGGGATTCGCTCTGTCGTCATCTTTATCCTGATGAGATGCTTGATTGAAAACAGGTTTGTGGACACTCTGGCGCAGAAGCCGAACTGCAGCATCAGTGGATGAGCGGTCTTCCCAAAGATCAATGTTTCCGCCAAATGATCGGTCGTGCCTGACGATTCTGTGATTCTCCTCATCGGCGGTGCGCTGCAACAGTATTCTTCCGCTTCTGTTAATAACAAATCCGTGGACTTCTCGCGTAACAATGCTCGTGTCTTTTTCTAGGGCTGATTTGCTCAACACTCCCCTCACGGTGACGACCCTCCAATCCGTTTCATAGGTTCGAAGGTCGTCTACCGAGTAAACCGCCACTTTCTCACTGCCTGGTGACTTCTCTGATTCTCCGGCAATGTTTCGTCGAAATCTCTGAGGCGCTGTAACCAGGCAGTTGTCTTTTTCGAGTGCCTTGAAGAATTCTACATACTCGTTTGCTTGCTTCCATCGAATATCGTCCTGTTTTCTAAGGATCGCAGTAGCTCCGAGACTAGCTCGAAGGTGACTTCTTGGAGTCCAAAAGAGTGTATCATCTGCTCTTGTGCAATAGCTGTATATAGGGATGTTTGCTTCTCGAATTCGAAAACGCGAACAGGTCTCTTCAAATTCCTTATCGTTTTTCAATTCTGATCGTACGTAACTAAAGATCACCCTCTGCATGTCATCCACGAGATTTGCATACTTCTGTAGCATGTCGGAATATCGGCGAGTATTTCGTTGGACTGCATTGTTGAGAGACTTTGAAACCCAATATGAATTCTGCAATGATTCTATCACGACGAGGATTTGCAATTCCCGCTCATCGAGAAGACGTCTAGCGAGCGCTTGATACCAGTCATTGGTCATCTTTCTTTCTGGGATTCCGCCTAAGAATACGATGGAGGAGCGCGCTTGAAGAATCCGTAAGTCGACTTCAGCGTCGAGGTCCTCTCGGGTGAAGTAAATCGTATCTCCGGCCAGATGCACTTGGTTTTGGATGTGTTGAATGAAGGGTAAGAGCCTATCGTCCGTTAGGTTTCGTATTCGTCCTTGGAGTAGTTTTGCCAGCCCCACCAGAAGACGGTGCTTCGTGTCATTACGCATGGTCGTGTCACCTGAGAGGACTTGGGTGATCGCTGCTGCTGACTTTCCGAGTTTTTGGGCTAATTGTCCTCGGGTCGCGCCGAAATGTTCCAGTGTATCGTTAATCAGCTGACGGAGACGGTCTGATTCCTCGAATTCTTGAAGGCTTTTCACGTGAACTCTTTTGAGAAGACTACGTATTTCAGTTCTCTGGGTAGGCAAGCATGTCTAGAGCAGGTGTTGCTTCATCGCCGGGTGTCGCGCAGCGGGTAATTCGTTGGCGTTGTCGAGGAGTTCTTTGTGCAGTGTGCTTTTTGCTTTCTCATAATAGATTCAAATTAAGGAGGTTGACTTAATGGAACAACCGATTTCTTAATATTTTGTTGCGTATGACCTTGTTTTCTCCTCACCTTGTTTGCCTGGTCGGCAATGGCATATCCGTTGTTCTGTAGATTTTCGGGCGATTGGTTGCGAATCGCCAGAATAGGCTGGTTTTTGTAGGTGAGTAATGCGAGTGAGCAAGTCAGGAACAAAGGACTCTTGCGAATGGAGGCCTGAGGGCAATGCGGGGCCGTTTGGTGGATTCTCTCAGCGGGTGGCTTTGGTCACTGGAGGTGCGTCCAATATCGGGCGTGGAACAGCCCTCGCGCTAGCGGAATGTGGTGCTGACGTGGTAGTGACAACCATGTCTAATCGTAAGGGGTTAAGTGAAACCGTGAAAAGATTGCGTGAGTTAAATCCGGTTTGTTCCGGTAGTCTCTGTGATATTGCAAATCCTGCCGACGTCCAGCGATTGGTATCGGAGGTGCGGGGTACTTTTGGGCGAATCGACATTCTAGTGAATGCGGCGGTAATGAGGTGCCCTGATCCGATAGAAGAGATCGACTTCGATGTTTGGGAGGGGAATCTAGCGGTTAACCTTACTGGGCCATTTCTTTTGGCGCAGAATATTCTGCCACTCATGCAGGCAAGAAGTTGGGGGAGGGTGGTTAATTTTTCAGGTATTGCTGCCTATCTTGGGCACGGTCCTGGTAAGGCTGCGGTAAAGCAAGGGGTAGTAGGACTCACCCGGGGCATTGCTGCTGATTATGGTCGGTATGGAATTACTGCCAACTGCGTAGTGCCTGGTCTTGTTGATACAGACCGGTCAGTGGTTGAAACGAGGAAAAAGGAGTGTATGCCTCATCCTGATCAAGCGATTGCGAGGATGGCTTCTATCGAGGAGGTGGCGAGTTTAGTTGTATATCTTGCTTCCCCTGCTGCTGCTTTTGTGACTGGTCAAACCGTCCATGTGAATGGGGGGCGATACTTTCAGTAAAAAAGTCGAGAGAATTTCGAACTATGGATGAACAGTCACGAAGAAGGCAGCTCATAATGTTGCTAAAAAACAACTCGCCATTCTGGTTTGGCGAGGCTGAAGTTGCGAAGAAATACTTCACATCGGGCATGAGAACTGAATACAGGGATCGGCGCTGGCTTGGTTATCAGATGTTCAAGGAGTGGACGGGGAGTGGGGTTTATGGGGAAGAGGGGGTCTGGGTGGATAAGTTGTTGATGAGAGCTGCGGAAAAAGTAGGAAATCTTGGGGATCCGCCTCGGCTGGCTGAGATGGAGGAGCTTGTTGGGGAGCTAGCATTTGCTTTCGATGAATTCCGGCACGCTAAAGACCTTGCGCGAGCATATTACTTGGTGGCTCCCGAGGCGAAAGCGACGTTTCACGAGCTTGGAGAACTCAAAAATGGCAGAATGCTAACCAGTCTTCGATATCAATTGCGTAAGCAGCCAATCGGGCGTGCGGCAGTTGAGCTTTCAGAAGGAGGGGGGCTGGGGTTATATTTCGGGATTCGCAATGTATTTGCAAAGACTACTCCGACGGACACGCTTGAAAGGTATATTCTTGGAATAGGGAAAAACACTCTGGAGGATGAGATGGGGCATATGGCCACCCGCGTTAAGAATGTGCTGGACGCAGATTACTCGTTTGCTCAGTGGGCGGAGCTGGATTCCAGTCTGCAGGAAATCTGCTGGCAAAAGCTTCTTGAGCGTAATGAACAATTTGATTTTCCTTACTCTGTTGAGGAGCTCTCTGGCAAGATTAAGGACGTCGTTGGTGCGCAGGAATTTGTTACTCATGAACTTGGATTTCTACTTGATCGCATTGGAATATCGCGGTGCGAATATTTAGCAGAATCCAAAAAGATGACTAGATAGGAGAATACTTTGCCATCATTGCTCTCCATTCCTGCTGTGGAGGCTCTTCTCTCCGGAGGCGGGAGCCGTTTTATTTCGTTGTACGGCAATGAAGTAAAGCTATACATTGGAGTGGGTGTTGCAGAGAGCTTTACTTCTTGGAGAGTTGGGAGTGGGGAGTGGGTTGAATTTCAGCGTTGGCTTGATGGAATGAGAGGGCGGTTGATATTTGGTTACACTTCTTTCTCAGCGGCCTGCAGTCGAGAAGACGATTTTACGCCCGCAATCAGATTTGTGGTGCCTCAATCGATATTTGAGGTGTCAGAGTTTGGCTTAAGGGAGGTCTCTTCAAATACCTCCACGACGTATCGTGCATTTGAAGGTGTTTCCCCTGCTGAGTCGCTGGGGGATGCTGAGTCAGTGGTTCGATTCCCGTCGCTGGCCGACTGGGAAGCCGATCGGCGCGGTGGTGGAGCTGATTGCTACAAAAGGAATGTTGCGGTGGCGATTGAGGCGATACGAAGTCGTATGGTAGCTTCTGTTACAATCGCGCGGCGAATTCCAGTTGGGGGGGCAATCGATATTCTTGGGACCCTGAGGCAACAGCGACTGATGAATAGTCTATCGGGATTTCAGTATTTCTGGAGAGACGCTGATGTCTGTTTTGTGGGCGCGAACCCGGAACTTTTGGCGATAGGGGGGGTGGGGGCGTTCGATACCTACAAACTTTCTGGTACTCAAGAGAGGGTTTCGTGCCTTGAGGAGGATGAAAAATTCAGGGCGGAGTTGGTCTCCGGAACGAGGTGTAGGTTTGAGCACGATTGCAGTGTCAAATCGTTGGCGAAAAGGCTCCGGGCAATCGGGGATGTTGCGGTCGGAGTTCCGGCCGTTGTTGATTGGGGGAATCTTCGACATCTTTCGACAAGATTTCGAACGTTGCCGGGCCGAGGTTTGCGTGTGGTAGATATCATTAGGTCAGTTCTTCCGCATGGTTGTGCGCCTGAAAGCTCGGGTTTTTCTCTTATACGGTCTCTCGAGGACTGCTCAAGGGGGCCTTACTACGGGCTCGTCGGTGTGGTTCATGGAGACGGAAGTTTCCAATTTACACAGAACATTCGAAGCGTAATCAGTTGTGCTGGCTGTGTCTTCGGGTATGTGGGCGCTGCGGTGACTCGCAATTCTACTCCAGAACTGGAGCTGGCCGAAACAAACCTTAAGGCCGCTAATACAGCCTTAGTTGTCGATACGAGTGCCTGACTTTTGGTTTGAGTCCTCGGGCTAGCGAGGCCAGACGGCTGCATCAAACTGGGCTAGCTTGTCTTTTCGCTGCGACTAACGTGACTTCGCGAAGCGATCGCGTGCGTGCCGCAACCTAATCCTTATCATGTCACCTTTTTCGGTTACTGGTCAGGTGCGTTCGAGTCATCTGACGTGAAAAAAGGGGCTGTTGTGCATGCCTTGAAGCCGGCGCTCTTACTGCCTCCCGAAAACGAGTTTTCGATAAGTTCAAGCTCTCTCGCGAGATGGTGACCTATTTAGCGCTGGAGGAGTGTCGAGTGTGCCATGTCTACGGCTCGTGGTTCTTTTCATGAAAGCCGGGCTCTTTTCGGTGAAAGCTGAAGCTGGAAGTCAAGGCATAGGTGTTGGGGCTTGAGGATAGTTTACTCGAATTCGAGAGACTTAAGGTCACCGAATCACAGAACGGCCCCACACTGGTAGGGAATAGGCCGACATGCTTGCCCGTTAGTTTAACTCATTTCTTCTACGCGCGCCTTGTTCAGTTTTAGGGTGGATTTCACTCCTTGCTCACGTCGTGTAGCTGAACGGTGACGCGGCAGTTTCTGCCTGCTTGGTGTTCGCTGCTGCTGATATCAAGTCCTCTGTGTTGTCCTGTGGTAGGCAGTCTTGTTTGGTTGCGCTGGGTGGAGATTTTCAGTTTAGGCGAGATTAGGAATCATAATAGTATTATTAATTTCATCAGTGTTTATTAAATTCCAATTGTGATTTCTTAATAAAGAAAAAGGAACTAAGTCTTCAGGTTAGATTTGGTAACTTAAGAAAAGCTTGCTTTAGTGAATCGAGGTGATACGGTTGAGTTGTTGAATCCGCAAAAAACTGAATTCTACGGGTCCTGCGGTCGCTCGTTAGTTCTTTCTTGTCAGGCCGCCGATTGCGAAAGGAATGAAATGAGTAGAAAAAATGAGACTGGCGGTGAGAGCGAAGTTCACTCTGAGGCTGTTCACCCTAGTGAGTTTGGCGGGAAGGCGGCCAAGCTCTATGCTGCTATTCCTAAAGCCCGGAAATTCAATGGGGCTAGTGCCAATGGCGACTTGTCAAAGACTTGCTCAAGGTATTATCGAAAAGGTCTGCGAGTTTCTCCGCGGGGGCAATCGAATGGTGGCTGGATGCTAGCCCCGCGAGGTTGTCGTTCCGCCAGGTCCGAATTGGGGGCGGAAACGATCAATCCATTTACTCGCCCTCGAGAATACCGCCGATTAATGCTCAAAAGCGTAAAGATTTCTAATGACCTAAGTTTTAACGGTAAGGGCTTTATTTGCGCACTTATTAACTCTCGATGTCATATCGGCTGTGAGCACTGCATGTTCTCTTCCAACATGGGGGAGGGGCGTAACGAATTTAATACCATGACGGTCGAACGTGTGCGCAAGCTCATGAGACTGGTCAAAGATTCGAACACGGGTTACTTGCTTGTTTCTGGTGGAGGTGAAGGGTTCCTTGAGCCCGATCTTATGGGCTTAATCGTTGAGCAGACTACGGCTGATCTCACTTGGATGGTTACCAGCGGATTTTGGGCGAACAGCAAGGAGAGGGCTTTAAAGGTTCTTAAGAAATTACACGGAGCATTTACTGGTGGGATGTCAGTCAACCTTGAAAGAAAGGTTTGCATAAGAGTCAGTGTTGATTCGCACCACGTGAATCGATTGGCGCGGGTGCGAGGCGGAGCTTTCGACTATATCGTCAACATCATAAAGGCGTTCGAATCCGAGTATCCGGCCGAGAATAATTTTTTTCTACAGTTGCACGGAATGGAGGGTGAAGAATCGTTGATCAAAAAGTTGATGGAGCTTGTTGGTGCTACCGAAGTTTCTGGTGTGGACCCTATTCACGAGGGAGCGAAAGTTACAGAATCTGCTATCAGGGTTAGATTGGAGTCGGGATATGAATTCGAGGTGACGTTCGCAAAGTTGTTGTACTCAGATCTCGCTGCGGATCTTCGAGATCGTGAGATGCTTGATAAGCGCACTCGAGTTTGGGACAGAGATGCTTTTGTCAATATGCGAGGGCAGACCGCCTTCCAATTCAATCCGGACGGGACTGTGGGAACTGACATGTTGGTGATTTATGACGGTCGGGTCGCGGGGGCCTGGCAGTGTGAAATGCCGGATGTGCGGATCAATATTGACGATGATTCATTCCAATCGATTCTAGACAAAACACTGTCAGATCCAGGGGTGCTTGCCACACTAGAGCGAGGGCTTCCCTACCGATTTGATGTCATCAATGAGGTTTGCCCAAGAGCGGTTATCCGTGCAAAAGCTATTAATATCAGGGATTACACGAGCCCAACTTTGTTGGAGGAGGACATAGTCAAACTGTACTTTACAGTTCGGGCAGTTCAGGATTTTATCAAAGATGGAAGGATCCAACCGGAGACTGTTGCTGGTTGGCCCAAAGAGCTCCAAGACCTTGTTGGCCTTTCAAAGAGCGGGCTGCGTAAACTCTTCTATGAGTCTAGATATGACATTGTTCAACAATTTGAGGAAACAGAGAGTGGCTTCAGAGAGTTTTTTCAACAGGTTCGTGCTTACTTCACTCACCGGGACTCCAAGAGATTTGTTGCTGAGTTGTTGAGTCGACAGCCTCGTAATAAAAGGAAGATCGACAAGTGGCGGCTTCTGATTCAGAGAATTGTCCACGATTGGTACGATATCACATCTCTTACAGGAGATGAAATCGAGATTCTTGGAGAGGTTGAGAAAATCTTGGATGTTGAAGTCTTGAGAGGTCAGAGAATATATGAGGGTTTATCTCGGTTTCATCAATGAGACCTTGGTTTGCGACCGGAAGTGAAGATTTTAGTTACAGGGGCCAATGGTTATTTGGGGTCGCTATTCTTTGCAGAGTTCCAGAGCAAGTATGAAGTCTTAGGCATTTCACGATCGTCTCCTGCCAACCGTGGTATTACCCAGATAGATTTGAGGGACCGGATTAGCGTCCTTGAGTGTGTTCGGATGTTTCGCCCTGAGGTTATTATCCACGGGGCCGCGATCGCTAGTGTTCAGACGTGTGAGAAAAGGGCGAGGGAGGCTGTACTGATAAACACAGAGGGATCTTTGACTGTTGCGCGAGCAGCTAACGAAGTTGGGGCTAAGCTGATACTAATATCCTCACTTGCTGCCTCCCGCCCAGGCGACCTGTATGGTAGAAGTAAGCGGGATGCTGAAGAAGGTGTCAGAGCTGTGTCTGATAGGTTCGAGATTGTGAGGCTTTCGATGACCTTTGGACTGACGCCGAACACAGAATCACGGAGGCCTTTCAATAAGATACTCGGGACAAGGTGCGCTGGTTCACCGCGTGGGTATGACAACACATGGAGCTTTCAGCCCACTCATACTGAACACGTTGTCAAGGTTCTTGATCGCTTGGTTGAATCTCGAGCTCAAGGGCGAGTGATCTCAATCGTGGCGGACGAGCGAGTTACCATGTATCGGTTGGCGTCGGATATCTTGTTTCCACAAAAAATTTGTCAATCTCGCTCATATTGTGATCGACAAGAAATAGTTGTGGACACGTCGGAACTAAGCGAGCAGGGGTTTCCCAGGTGCAGATATTCGAACATGGTAAATCGTATTCGAGCGCAGCTCGCTGGTTGTCAAGGAGATAAGTAAGGAGGTCACGGAACTCGCCTGTGGTGTCTTTGGGATGAAGCCCTACGGGGGCATGAGGCCTAATACATTCTGAGGTATTGGGGGCAGGTGCTATTCCTCTCGAGTGTCAAATCATTGAGTCTATCGATGGTAGCAAAGAATGGGGCCGAGAAGAGAGGCTGATTTTTGAGCTGTTGGATGCGGGGAACAGTAATTTTGGCTCGGGAAACTCTTGTTAAGTATGGGCAACATTAATCAAACGCGGACCCAGCCGAGCCTGCTTGGTTTGGGACCTTGGAATTGTGTAACTAAAATGAAGAACATTTTAATTGGTGTAGGGCATAAGTTTCGCCGCGGAAAGGATACAACAGCGGAGTATCTGAGAGACGTTCATGAGTTTGAGATTTGGCATTTGTGTGATGCAATTTACGCTGAATGTCGGGGTTGCCATGTCCGATATACAGTTGGTAGAACGGGTGGGGATGGGCTCGAAATAAACGGAAGCAACTATACCCACTTAGTGGGCCTCATGGCGACAGTGCGTTCCTGGATAACGAGTGCAAGAGGATCTGTCGTACACTCTTATTCCGATAAGGACGTTTATGAGTATCAAGGAATGGATGGAAAGGATGGGCGGCTTCTGCAATGGTGGGGGATGGATTTTCGTCGCCAGCATTTTGGTAGCAACTATTGGATTGAAACTATTCGGAGACGCTA
Organism: uncultured Verrucomicrobiota bacterium; assembly: GCA_964342405.1. Lineage (GTDB taxonomy): Bacteria > Verrucomicrobiota > Verrucomicrobiia > Limisphaerales > AAA164-E04 > UBA2970. Next base: position 88,081 of record CAYFGX010000036.1, read on the forward strand.
CGAGGTAGAGCAACCGGCTCGTTTAGTTGTTCCTGATATGCGTTTTCCAAACGAAGTAGATTGGGTTCTTTCAAACGGTGGTTTTCTCTGGAAAGTTGCCCGACGGTCTCCTCTCGGTGGGCATGGTAATCGCGATCCTGAGCATCCCGCCGAAACAGCGCTCGATGACTTTGATGGCTGGCATGCTGTAATTGAGAACGAGGGCGATCTCGTATGCTTGTATGAAAAAATTGAAAGCCTATTGCACAATCTTGGGATTTAGCTTGGTCGGTATTGTGTTGGACAGGATGAATGCAAAGGGGCTCTACTTCTGCTGTTGAATTGAGAAGGATTTATCTCAGGATTGCGAGTGTTGTTCGAGCGGAGGTGTGTGAGTTCAGTGCGCAATAGTTAGGGTTTGGCTGTTGAGACTGCGAGTCGATAGAAAGATGGGGAGGATATGGGGGTAAGAGCGATGGTAGCCTCGGCATGGCTATTCTCACGGATGTGAATTGCGTCAGAGCTGTTCCAATTCCCGTTAGATTCGATGCCTGAAGTCTGTAATAAAAAATAGGTTCTGTTTGGTTTTGGTATCCAACGAAAAACTAATCTAGGCTTGCCAGTCGAATCTTTCTCGAGTCGGGCGTGTAGTTGGAGGAAATCTTTTGAATCGGCTGGATCGGTTCCCGCCTGATATTCTTGAAGGTTGGTGTGGCCGTCGCGGTCGTAATCGAAATGACCGTCTTGGCTAGTAGGGTCGAGTGGCTTTATGTCTTTATCTGCGAAGGTTGTCGGATCTGAATAAAGAAGTTCCCACGAGTCAGGCATCCCGTCAAAATCCGTGTCGCCTCCAGTGATCGTAATGGAGGCCGGAAGGGATTGTGGGGACTCAATTTGATTTTTGTTTCTTGCAACGGCCACGAATTCGTAGGTGGTTTCGTTGGTTAGTTGAAGGAGTTCATGGGCGTCAATCTTTGATGCTGTATCCCACCACGGACTCGAAGATGGATTTCCTAGTTCCCCGACCCATTTGCCTGCCCACAATGGATCATTGGGAGAAGAGGCCTTGCAAAGAATCGAGTATTGAGTTCCGGGAGGGTTTTGGTCTGCCCCGATTGTAATACTTCCTGTCGATGTGTTCGACGTAGCCAGAATTGGTGGAGATGGTTGAATTGCGAATGTAGTAAACAGAATTTCATCGGTGTTCCATGGGGTCCATACTCCAGAGGCATTGCTGAATCTGAACTCGACTTTGTAATCTGTGTTTGGATTAAGGCCGGGTACGAAATGGATATTTTCGGGGGTGTGTTGGATCTTTGCTTCGACCTGCCTATCGGCCAACCTGGTTACGTGGATTTCGATGCCGGTTCTTCCTAGTTGAGATGGTGTAGGGAGAGGGCGAGAGAACAGCGAGACGCCTTGGTCGAGAATTCCCGTTACGACTACATCTCCATTAGTTGGGGAAGCTATTGGGAGGTTGATTTCCCCATAATCTGTCCATCCAGAGCGGTTTCCCAGAGGATCGCTTACCTGTTGGCGGTATCGATAAATTCCATTCTCGAGTAGATCGGTGTCGATCACGTTCCGTGGTGTTTCTTGCGTGTAATCGAAACTGCTAACACCACCTTTATCGGGATTCCAGATGCCCGAATTCAAAAACTGACCCTCAATCGTGTAGCTGATTGGTTTCGTGTCGTCTTCCGCTTTTGCGGAGTCGATGGAGATGCTCACCGGGGAAAGTGCACTTATATTCTTTAGTGCATTCGGAGCCGGCGGTGTGCTGTCAAGGCTTTGCGCTTGGGTCGTTGTGGGACTGGAAAAAGCGGCCGGATTTGAGACGGGGAAGGAGAACGCTGAATAGTAGTATACTTGTTGTTGCTTCAGGGGTGTGTGGACTAGTTCTAGTTCTTGGTTTTGAGCAGGTTCGAGGAAGCTCTGAAGAAGTAGCCCCTGATCTGGATTTTGGGGGAACTCATCGACCGAATACCGAATCTCTAGACGTGCGAGTTTTAGCGAGGGGCTGACGGCGGTCAGAACATTTGCGCCTGCCTCCGCTGAGACCGAAAGGCTTGGTGGTGGTGGGACTGTGAGGTTGATTGTCCCTTGCAATGACTCTTCAAGAATCTGCTTCAAGTTGGAATCGTAGGCTTGAAGAGTATAGGTGTAGTCGGTTCCAAAATTGACATTCGAGTCAACAAAGGTTCCCACGGGCGCCGGATCAGAGTCGTTGCTGAAGATAAGTTGACTACTAGGGGACAAAGTCGAATGCACGACACTATCGCGGTTGATTTCTATTAAAGAGTAAACGGATTGGAATGGGCCTTTCTGCCGAATGTCCCATTCAATTAGAACACTTTGATCTTTTGTTGGGGCGGCTGTGAATTGGGTGTCATGGTCAGTTTGATTGAAGAGATTTGAGACCTGAAGGCTTTGAGTTCGTGATTCGAAAATTTCTCCATCCTTTAGAGTTCTGAACTCAAAATGTACTCCGTGCTCAAGTGCATCGGGAATGTTCAGGTTGTCGAAGGGGAACTCGAAGGCTGCCCATTTATTTCCTAGAAATGGCTTATCTTGAGGTCCGCCAATGACGGCAAATGCAATTATTGAGTCATCTGCCCAGATAGAAATTGCGAGGCTCTCGGTATCGCGGTCGGATCCCTCCGTGTTAACGAGGACATAGAATTCAGCGAGATCGGCTGAGTAGAAAATATCAGTGAAGAGTTTCTGGTCACTTAGATTTCCAGCTCTGATGTCGAACTTTATTAGGTCTTCCCTCGTAACGCCACCGATCGGAATAATACGCTCATGTCGGGTGTAAGGAATGCCTGGGTCAAAGATTGTTCTTCCCTTGGGCTCAGACTGGAAGTTTTTGAAGTATCGGTCTGCGATCTCGTCCTGCACGGAAATCTGTCGAAATCCGGAATTTAGAAGCTCGGTTGCTATCTCTAGTTCCAGTTCGATCAGCTTGACGAACAGGAAACCGAAGAACCCTGAGCTGAGCTGGGCGAGGGAGCCCCCATGAATTAGGGTTACCATTGTATCAAACTTTTCGTATGTTCCGATTACTCTGTGAAGCTCTTCGGCACGCAGGCTTGGTGTCCCAATGCTAGTCCCCTTTGCTTCGATTTCGTCCAAGAGCTCTTTTGAGAGTAATGCAAGATTTGGATCAGAGCTCGAGTTAAGGATGTCGCAAATTGTTTCCAGGTCTGCGATTATGCCTCCCGCCCCCTCGACTCCGATCATTAATTCAAGTGTGAGCCTATTCTTCTTATTCTTTAGCAGTGAAAGAAGCTCATTAAACTTCCTGCAAAGCAGTGTAGGGGCTTCAACAATCTCCGAATCAAGATCGTTCACATCGATGGTTCCGAATTCTCCAATTGGAATGTAAGCAGACTGACTCCAGTCTTCCGCGAACGGAGATGGTCCAGTAGTATCCAAGATAGATCCTTCACTGAATGGCTCCTTTCGTGTGGCTGCTAGTAGGCGATATGTTCCGGGGAGATCAGAGTTCAGTCTGACTGGGAATCTGATTGTTTGAGTGGAGGAAGACGGGAGCTCGATTTGTATGTCTTCGCCTTTGGGGTGGCTATCGTAAATCAGGCTACCTTCTCTTCTACCCTCGATATCGTATGTGGGATCGAATAGATTCAGGCTTGTCTGAGCCACCAACGTGCGACCGAAGTTCTTTACCGAAAACTCAACTGCCTCAATATCGCCGACACTCTCCAACAATCCGTCCTCTTCACTGCTGATTGCACCCTCGTAGATCAGGAATACCCAATTCCCCGGATATTCACCCCGGTGATTGTTGTAGACAACTAGAGGTCTACTAGCATCGTCGGATTGATGAGTTATCCTTGACTCAACCTCGGATCCGTGACTCGGGTCACCCCAGTAGTTAGCTGAGAGATCGATGACGTGTTCACGTGATCCCACTAACTCAAGCCTCACTTGAGTTAGATCGCAGTTCGCTATGTTGTGGTTCGAAAGAGCATCGATCCTAAGTGCTCTGAGTCCGGTCAGATCCAACATGAGTTCAGATCGTGATTGTGCGTGGATCAGGGTAGTAAAGAATGAGTGTGTTGATTGGAGAAACGCGTTTCCTGCGATGGTGGTTTGCATTCCTTCGATGAGTGAGTCTTTGAAGGTGACCGCGGCTCCAGACTCGATTCGGAGTTGGGAAGAAGATCCTGAGATGTGTGTGCCAACAGCGGTGATGGTTGCTCCGTTGCGAGCGATAATACTGCCGAAACGTGACGAGCG
>CAYFGX010000036.1:92422-93659 GCA_964342405.1 uncultured Verrucomicrobiota bacterium
ACGATATCCCGTTGAGAAAAGTCAACTTCAGTTCCGTGGGGGATGGTCAATGTGGTGTTTTCTCCGATTTCGATATAGCCATTGGATCCGAACGCGACGATCTTGAACTTTGTGATTCCATCAACTCCGGACCAAGTAGTTGAGCTGGTGATGATTCCGTTTACATCAATGGAAGAGTTTTCCTGAAATGTGTTGTTGGTGATTTTTGAGTAGTCGCCGTCGGTCCAGGTGATTTGGAAGGGAGTGGATCCGGTAAAGTTGTTGGACTGAATGTGGTGTGAGCCGCCGATGATGTGAATAGTTCTGAGTTCGTTGTTCTCGATGCGTGATGATCCGTTTCCTTCTAGCTGAATGACGGAAGTCACCTCGCTGCCAGTTAACTGGAGTTTTGCCTCAGGTGAGAGGATTGTTTGGGTGCTTTCGATGAGTGAGTCTTGAATGATAACATCGGCCTCGGGCTCGATTCGGAGTTGGGAAGAAGATCCTGAGATGTGTGTGCCAGCAGCGGTGATGGTTGCTCCGTTGCGAGCGATAATACTGCCGAAACGTGACGAGCGAATGAGTGATCCAGGTCGGAGGTCCAGTTTTCCTCCGTTACGGATGACGATATCCCGTTGAGAAAAGTCAACTTCAGTTCCGTGGGGGATGGTCAATGTGGCGCCCTCCGCAATTTCAAGAGTTCGTAAGATCCTATAGCTGCTTTCAGGACTCCATGAAGTGTTGGTTGTGATAGTGCCCTGAACGTCAACTATCGAGGCTTCTTGTGACAGAATTCGTGTGGCTACCGCGAGGGAAAATATTACTACGGATAGGATTTGCCGCCTTCCTGACTGGGGCGCAACTGTGCTTACATTCATTACATGAGTTTTTTGGTTGCCACTCTTCAGGTGGTTGGGTTGCTGAGAGATGGTTAGACAGTTCTGTATGGATTAACCGATGAATATTATGAAGATAGGCTTTAGCCTGCAAACTTTCACTGGTATCTCAAAAGTGAACTGGTCTCTGCCAACTGTCAGGGAAACTGTCAGGTGCTAGGAGGTCGAGAGCTGGTTTGGGCTGGTGAAGAGTTGGCTTGAGTAACGAGTAGAACTGGCTATTCTTGTCCATGGAAAGGCCAAAAAACTGGGCTGTGCCAATCGAGTCCTACCTCTGGAGCCATTTTCTTTTTTCAGCCGAGATTCTCAATCTTTGATCAAGAGCTAGAACCTGTCTCTTGAAGCTCGCCCTCAACGTACTG
>CAYFGX010000037.1:0-92357 GCA_964342405.1 uncultured Verrucomicrobiota bacterium
GACGGTGCTTTTTGGTGGTCGTTTCGGTGATGGGCGGAAGAGTAACGGAATGTGGAGATCAGACCAGTGCTGCAGCTAGAATACGTGACATGGGATGGAACCCCTCATACGCATGTCTTGAGGGAAGGGACAACTCGGATCGGCCGAGTCGCTGATAACGACCTCCAAATCGATGATTTGGCTTTGTCGGCGCATCACTGTCGGATCGAAGTCGCGGGAGATTCGGCCTATGTGCTAGACGACGCCTCATCAAGTGGGACCTTCCTAGACGGCGAATTGATCGAGAAGGCGACCTTGAGTGGAGGGCAGGTCCTAAACTTGGGAACGTTTTCCGTGAAAATCGTCGCTCAGACAGAGTCGGGCGACAGCAGGAGGCGATCCTCGGAGAAGGAGATGAAACTTCCTGTCCAACTTCCCGATGGAACCTACAGTTGCCAAGTACATCAGGAGAAACGTTCAGAGTTTGAGTGTGATTCGTGTTTTTCTCTATTCTGTAGCGCCTGCATGGGGTCAGACTCGGCAAGCTCTGACGCAGAGATCATTTGCCCTCGTTGTCAGCGACCCGCAAATCGAGTGGACTGGTCAGGGATGGAGAGAACTCGGGAGGATGTTGTTAGGGACTTATTGCCAGAAGGCGTTCAGAAAGCCCTCAATTACTGGGAAAAGTATCGAGAGTGGGGCGAAAACCGAGACAAACGCTAGCCTTCGGATGAGTTTAATCCAGGGTGGATTTCAGCTGGAAAGGCCCGCTAGCTGGCCTGGGCTGTCTCTTTTACTGCTGAGGTGAGGGCGTCCAGGGTCCCTTCGACGTGATAATTCCAAGGACGGCTGCCACTGCAAGGCTCAGGAAAATAAGGGCTTCAAGTGCCATAAGGGTTCTTTCTTTCGTGATCTTGGTGAAAATGTCGCACTGCCGCGTGAAGTGTCAAGTTTGGCGGCTGATGGTCGTATTTTGGGGGTGAATGACTAAAAACGTCAAGTCCCTTTCTTCAAGATCCTCTTCGGATGGGCTTTCTTTCGTGAAATAAGGGTTTCTGGGAGGCGTCGATCGTCAGGGTTCCGATGGAGCTATCGGTTTGATAGCGCGTTCCCGGCCATCGCGATCGGGTATTGGGCGTGGCAGGCCTGAGCAGGTTTTCGTTCCGTGGCCAGGGCTCTCTGCAGTGGAGACTCTATCCAGCGATGACGGGGAGTTCTTTTCTCTGGTCAGCGTTGGGGGCTCAGCCGCGAGAGTTGAACGTAGATCAGGCCAAGTTTGGGGTCTGCGAGCTGGCGAAAGGCGGCTTCGCTTAAATCGATGGTCCGGCCCTGGCGAACGAGTCTCAATGCAGGACCCCGGTCTGTGATCTCTACCACAACCGAACGATTCTTATGGATTACTTGAACCTTGGTTCCGAACGGGAAGAACCAGCTAGCTGCCGTGAGTTGATCTGGATCGAAAGGTTGTCCGTTTGCCATTAAGGCTCCCCGTAGTTCCTCTCCGTAGAAACTGGCGTAGCCAACTCGTTTCAGTTTGGTGCTCGAAACTTGTGCTGGGGCTGATTCAGGTGTTCGGACGCGGGTTGGTGGCGGTGTTCTCGTTGTGCGTTGTAGACCCGGATACGGTGCGATTCGTCGGGGATTGGATTGGCATCCTGTCACAAAAAGTATGATGGATATAGTAAGAGCAACGCACGTGAAATGTGACAGGCGATTCATAGTGTTTGGTGGAGAGCGAGATCGAGTAGCTGTCCCCAGTTGATGCTGATTTGATTCGCGGGTCAACGGGAATCATAGCTGATCGAAACGAAGGCCGAGCTTTTCGACGTTGGTCCGGTCAGCTGATACCGGCTAAACGTCGATGCGATCGTGGTCTCCCGGGGATTCGTCTTGTGGCTGTAACCTTGGGTTTATTGCTTTCGTCTGTCTTAGAAGATGGTGCAGCACTCTCCAAACGAGAATAAAAATTAAACAGGATTTTGAGACTATGAAAACGATCTATTTACCACTTCTAGTTGTTACCGCGTTGTCAATCAGCACGAGTTCAAGCAATGCCCAGGAGCGTCCCGGGCCTTCAAGTGAGCGTCGGGAGGCCATCCGTGAACGAGTTGAGGAACGGCGTGAAGGTATGCGGGAACGAATGGAAGAGCGACGAGAGGAGATGCGCGAACGGCGCCCCGATCGCGAAGGCAACTATGAAGCTCGCGAACGGCGACAAGAACGGGGACGTCGGGGTGAAGCAAGCGAGCGACGCGGACCTCAGGAAAGGCGTTTTGGGGGACGCCCCGAGCGTGGAGGCCGAAGCGAGGCAAGGAATCGCCGTGGTGAAGGGCGTCGTGGCGAAGGGGCTCGGGAACGTTCCGATCGTGGAGGGCGTGGCCCGCAGATCCAATCTAAAGGGCGCCAAGGCGGGAAGCCACAAAGCAGTGTTCGCGGAGGGCGCGGACACGAAAGGAGAGAACGAGGAGTATCCGAACGACGAAATCGCGGTTCGCAGGAGCGCGGGGTGCAACGACGTGGGCAGGATCGTGGACGTCAGTTTGGACGGAACGGGGGATCCCGCGGAACCCGGTTTGGCAATCGCGGTGGTCAGGCCCGAGGAGGGCGTGATATCCGTTCTCGGGACAATCGAGGTCGACGAGGAAATGGCGACCGCCGAGACAGAGGGAATGACCGACGGGAGCGATCGAATCGACGCGGTGACGCGGGTGTGAGCCCCGAAGCCAAAGCAGCGTGAGTTGCGAAATGATTTCAGTGATCCTATGTGATCGCTGAGCCCAGACAACATGCACTCCAGCCCCGCTTTTGCGGGGAAGCGAATCCGCGAATTGCCATCAAGGTAGCTCGCGGATTTTTTTTGATTGAACCCTGTGTGGTCTCTTTCGGGCGGCCGAAAGGGCGGTTGGGGCTCTTCGTCTTGCTTCATCCAACAACCATCGCTGATTGATGTGTTGAAGCTGAAAGTGATCTCATGTGGACGTTGTCAGAGTGCGAAGGTTGAGCTATAAAGAGCTAAGATGTCTGTCATTCAACGAATGATCACCGCGCTGGTGCCTCGCCGCTGGGCCGAGAGCATGGAGACGGAATCCCGTGCTTGGAAGGTCCGCTGTCAATGTGGGCATTCGAAATCGGTCTGGGATTTGGGGGGCATTCGGTGGAAGGCAAAAGGCAACCCAAGGAAATACGGGCTCTGCTCCCATTGCGGTGAGAGGAGTTGGTTGCGTCTCGAGAGGGAGCCGGTTTGACTCTTGTTCTCAATCGGTGACTGGTTTCGGTATCGAGGCGAATCATCCCCCTTTACGTTGCCGGCCTTGGGGGGGCTGCCAGTCTGGGCTCTAGCAGCAGTGAACGAGGGACGCGGGAAAGGGGACTCATAAAAGTCAATCTCGCCCAACGCCTCCCGATTCGGTTATGGCTCCGAAGTCGCCCTGATGATCTACGAGGCTTGAATGGCGTAAATCAACACGACGCCGGTAATGATGGCGATGACGATGAAGGGGAGATAGAGATTCAGTTGCAGTCGGAAGTCGTCCATTTTTCGATTCGTTTTCGTATTGAGAGCAGTAAGCTCGGTCAGTTTCTCATCGGTGATAGATGCAGCCTCTATGCCAATGGACATTTGAGAATTGTGATTGTCAATACTGTGCGGCAATGAGGCGGATTTCCGGTGAAATGGACTGTTTATAACGAGGCTGGTGTTGGCAGTTGGGTGTCGGCTCGGTAGCATGCGTTGATGAGGCGGGCTGTAAACCAAGCAAGAATATGGGATGGTTTGAGATGCATTCTCCTCGCACTTGGCACTCTCGTGTCGTTGGTTTCACATGCTGAGAGGCGACCGAATATTCTCATCATTACCGCTGATAATCTGGGTTACGCTGATCTCTCCAGTTATTTTCCGAGTTCGAAGATTCGTACCCCGAACTTTGACCGGTTGAGCCGGGAAGGGGCTCGGCTGACCCAGTTTTACTCAGCCTCTCCGACCTGCTCGGTTTCCCGTGCCTGTCTGCTGACGGGAAGAATCCCAGAGCGACATGGGTTGAAGCGGCAATTACCGGGGGTGGAAGGAAACTATGGGGAGGGGCTCTCACGAACTGAAATCCTCCTTCCCCAGGTTCTGAAACAGGGGCCTGAACCTTACATCACGGGTTGTTTCGGGAAGTGGAACATCGGGTTTGCGCCTGGGGCCCGGCCGACCGAGAGGGGCTTCGATGAGTTTATCGGCCATGCTTCGGGTAATATCGACTATTTTCGTCACAACTATCGGGACCGTCACGATTTGTATCAAGGAACCGAGCCACTACATAAGGACGGGGAATATGCCACGACTCTGTTTGCTGATGCTGCGATCTCCTTCATCAATCGACACTCTAAGTCTGAGCGTCCGTGGTTCTGCTATTTACCCTTTAATGCCCCTCATTTTCCGAGTCCCGCTAATCGTCGCCCCGGCGAAGCGAATCGCTGGCAGGCTCCGGACTGGGCTTTTGCAGCATGCGATCTCTCGCCGTCTGAGGAATCCCCGCAAAAGCGTTATCGGGCGGTTGTTTTTGCTTTGGATTTTGCTCTGGGACGCGTGCTGGACTGTTTGCATGACCTTGGCGTCGAGGAGAATACCTTCGTGTTCTTTATGTCTGACAACGGGAGCTTTCGTCTGGGAAGAGAAGGGCTCGATGTGGGCGACAACACTCCGCTGCGAAGCGGAGGCGTGACTTGTTGGGAGGGGGGGCTTCGAGTGGTTGCTTTCGCGCGATACCCTGGAAGGATTCGGGGTGGTTCGGTGGTCCGTCGTGTTCTCTGGTCTCCGGACTTGCTCGTGGCGTGTGCGGCGTTAGGGGAAGTTCCCCTTCCGGCAGATCGTGTTCTTGATGGGGTCAACCCTTTGGCTGCTTTGTATGGACGCGAAACAGACCCAACTCGATCGCTCTTCTTTGAATACAAGAATCATGCGGCACTCCGGTTTCGGGATTGGAAGATTGTTCGCGAATCTCCGACCTCGCCTTGGGCCTTGTTTCATCTGGGTAAAGACCCGGGGGAGTCGCTGGATGTATCCGCTCGATTTCCTGAGCGGGTGGAAAGTCTGTTGGAAGAGCGGCGTCGATGGTTGGAATCGTTTTGAGCGGAGTGGCTACGGGGTTGGAAGTCGAATTGGGTTGGTAGTTGCCACCAAAGTTTGCAGACTGAAGGTCTTGTGTCATTAACCTTCGTCCATACTGCGGACTGGCAGCTAGGTGCCAGATTTGCTCAGTTTTCTGAGCAGGCTCCGCAACTGCGCCAGGTTCGCCTGGACACACTTTCTCGTGCGCTAGGCGTGGCCAGGGAGAAGGAAGTGGATGCTTTTATGATCGCCGGGGATCTGTTCGAAGACAACCAGGTGGATGATGCCTTGATTGAAGAGGTTGTTGCCTTGTTTGAGGGCGCTGCGCCGCTGCCGATATTGATCTCACCTGGAAACCATGATCCCTACACGGGGCCGGATTCGGTTTGGGATCGCCGTGCGTTCCTGTCTGCCTCCTCCCATATCCATGTCTTTCGTGAAGCATCCATCTTCCCGCTGGGTAGCGGGCATGTGCTGGCGGCCCCCCTTCAGCAGAAGGTATCGACGCTCGATCCTAGTTTAGCTCTTGATGAGTTGGCACAGACATTGCCAGCCGGGGAGATCAAGATCGGGATGACTCACGGGGCTCTGGCCATCCCTGGAAAACATCAAGCGAACGATTTCCCCATCGACCTTCAAGCAGCTTCTCGGGCTGGCTTGGATTATCTAGCCCTGGGGCACTGGCATCAGTGGCAAACGTACGACGAGGGGCGAATCGTCATGCCGGGAACCCCGGAACCGGATGATTTTGGGCAGGAGCGTGCCGGGAACGTTTCGCTGGTTCGAATCGCGACCGCCGGCGATCCGCCAGACGTCGAATCCGTTCCCGTTGCGGCGATGGAGTGGCACCTAGTCTCGTATCCCTTCGACCACTTGGAAGAATCCCGCGCTCGCGTACAGGCCCTCTTGAAGGACCTTGGTTCGCGAATTGATCGAGCGATTGTGCGAGTGCACCTCACTGCGGTAGCTGGAGATCAGCAGAGGGCAGTTGAATCCGAGTGGTTGCATCGAGCGTTTGGAGATGCCTTTTCACTGACGTTCCGAGATGACGCGCTTACTCGTCTGACAGCGGCGGAGCTTAGCCTGTTGCGGGAAGAACATCCGCTCATCGAACTCGTTTTGAACGATTTGGAGCGCATTCAGCAATTGCTTGCCGAGGACGGAGGAAGGGAATCGCCTGGCTCTGCTTCGTCTCTGAACTTAGCTGAACTGCAGCATCTTTTGGAGACGAGCAAGATTCCTTTGGCATCGCTAACTCCATCTCACCTAGAAGAAGCTCGGGAGGGAATTCTTGTCGCATTGAGGAAGGTCGCTTCGTGAGACTCTGTTCGGCTCAGTTACAACATGTCGGCCCATTTCACTCACGAGTCGCCATTGAGGGCTTTGAAGCAGGAGTCAATGTGCTCGCCGCGACAAATGAGACTGGGAAGAGCACCTTCCTCAAAGCGATTGCTCGCGGACTCTTTGATCGACACACCTGTAAGGATAGCGAAATTCGATCGCTGCAACCGGTAGGCACGGATCTGTCCCCCACAATCAAAGTTGCCTTTGAGGCGGAACAAAGTCATTTCAGAGTGACCAAGACCTTCCTAAATTCACCGCGGTCTTTGCTTGAGGAAAAGCAAGCCGGAGCCTGGCAAACGATTGCCGAAGGGGATCAGGCAGACACGCGAATCCAACACTTGGTGCGCTCCACGAAACCGGGACGAGGCGCGACGTCGGCGGCGCATTGGGGGCTCATGAATTACCTCTGGGCAAGACAGGGGGAGGTGACCAGTTGGCCCGATTGGGGGACGGATGCGGGTCAGTTGATTCGTTCCCGACTAACCCATGTCGTCTTGGATCCAATCGTCGATTCTTTGCGGCAATCCCTTTGGAGCGAGTATTCCGAAACCTTTACTGCCACCGGGCAAGTGAAAAAGGGTGGGCCGCTCTACTCAGCACAACAGGAAGTTCGCACCCTCGAGGCTGAACTGGAGTCTGTGCGGAGTTCGATGCGATTGATCGAAGACCAAGCTCGGCAGTTCAAGAATCTCTCGCTCAAGCAACGTGCTTTGCAGGGAGAAGTGGCAGCCTCGTCGAAAAAGGCTGCACAAGCCAAAGAGCAAGCTCTGAAGCTCGAACGAGTTGAAATGGAGCTCACTGGACTGCGCTCGAATTACGAGGCTGCTCAGTTGGCCTTGAATCGAGTTCATGAGCAAGCTCAGTCGCTTGAGAAAGCTGAACGGGAACGAGCGCTCGTTGAACAGCAACTCGAAGACACTCGGAAGCTTGCGGATGACTGGGAACGAAAGCGGCAACTTGCCGTTGGGCAGGTGGGGCGTGCGGAGGGGGAATTGGCTGCACGGAAGCAACGGCAAAAAGCGCTGCGTCAAGCTCTTGATCGGCATCGAACCCTGACGGCAGTGGTGAGCGTGGTGAAGGAAACGCACGCGCTGGATCGTTTGCTCCAGAAAACAGCTTCGCAACGGGAGAAGCTCCTCGCACTCGAGCAACGATTGGAGGGTTTTGCTTCGATTAAACCGGCGCAGGTGAAGGCTTTGGAAACCTCAGAGCGCAAGCTTCAAGACCTTCGTTTGCAGCTGGACGCTATGGGGCTACGTGTGGACCTCAACCCTTCGATCCGGAGTTCTGTGCGCGTTCGGCGAGGGCAGGATGAGGAGAGTCTCGAACTCTCGCCTGACTCTCCGGCCCAACTGCGATCGCCGCGCTCCTTGGATCTTGAAATAGAGGGCTGGGGGAGCTTGCGGATTCGTTCTGGATCTGAACAGGTGGAAGGACTTGTTGAGGAGATCGAGTCCTGCGAGGAGTCGATCCGCCAGGAGTTGCTCGGGCTTGGTGTCGAAAGCATCGCAGAAGCGGCGAAGGCGGTCAGTGGCAGAAAGGCGCTTAAAGACGAGATCAAATTACTCAAAGCTGGTCTTGAAGCTTTGATGGATGGATACGAGGAGTTCGAAGAAATAGAAAAGAGACGGGCGAAACTGGTTAAGAAACAGTCCAAGCTGGTGGCACGTTACGATTTTCCGGACGCTGAGCTCGAACGATCCAAAGCAGAACTGGAATCCGAGGAGGAGTCACTGAGCGAGAAACTCAGACAGGCCGATCGGGCGGTGGAAGATCAAGAGGCTGAACTGCAGCAGCTCCGGGAATCGCTACAGGCGGCTCGGACAGCGGAGGGGAAAACTCTGGGACGCCTCGCTGAGTTGAAATCGGGGAGTCAACATTGGACGGCTAGGGTCGCCGAGCTGCGTCGAGAGTTTCCGGACGGTGTCGAAAGTCTTCGTTCGCGGAGACAGCAGGATTTTGTGCAGGCAGAGGCTCGCTTTCAGGCGAAGAAGAGCGAACTCCCTAAAGATGCGGAACGCTTATCCGAGCGAAATCGACGGGCTGCGTTGGCGGCTGCTGAAGTGGAAGGTGAGTTCACTCAGTTGACTCGGACCATGGACGAACTTAAGGGAAGCCTGGAGGCTTTGGGGGGGCAAGGTTTGTACTCTCAGGAAACCGTTCTCTTGGAGAGGCTTGAGTTGGCGAAGCAGCGTGAGCGTCGAGCCCGAGACAAGGGCTGGAGTCATCGTATCGTGCATGATCTGATTGAGCTTCGAAAAACCCAGGCTACGAGGGAGGTGTTGCGTCCCTTGGAAGATCGGTTGTCAGGTGCTTTTGCTGATATCACAGGGGAACCCGAGCGACGGGTGTTCTTGGGGGACGACCTGGGGATTAGAGGGATCGGAAACTCGCCAGACGCTCTGATACCATTTCACCAACTGTCGCAGGGAGCAAAGGAGCAATTGCTTCTGTGTTTGCGGGTTGCCGTGGCGTCAGAGCTTGCCGAATCCGAAGCTCAGGTTTTGATTCTTGACGATGTGTTGGTGAATACGGATGCGTCTCGACGGGAACGCATCATGGACTTGCTCGCCTCTCTCGAAAGACGCGTTCAAGTCGTGATCTTGACTTGTCATCCGGATTGGTATCGAGGTGTTGGGAAACGGTTGGATTTTTGCTGTGGGTCCTAAGCTATGATGAAGGAGATGGACTGGTTTCAAGTTCTCATGCATCTGGGGATGGGGTTTTTGTTGGGGTTTTCCATTGTGGGAATGTTCGGCACTATCTCTCGGATCGAGGTAGGGGAAGAAGGAAGTAGGGCTCATGATATTCTGCGTTCGAGCAAAGATGTCGTTGATCGAGGTGTTGCCATACTTCGAATGGAGGAAAAACTTTTGGATCAACGTCTGAGAGAAGTCGATTCTCCAGCCTGGAGTCGGCTCTATATATTGAATTCTGCTGGTAACACAGTGCGGAAGCGGGGAAAGGGGCAAAGGTGAAGACTGAGGTGCTGACAAGAGAACCAGTTCGTCCCTGGCTCTTGAATAACTTATGGGTGGCTGTCGGTATGAGTCTTGGTATTTGGGTGTATTCACCGCGCGAGGGATCAGGCGACGATCGGTTGGAATCGGGCCTCTCTCAGAACCATGAAATGGTGATTGAGTCCGGCTTGGATTCGCTTCAGCGAGCTTGGGAGCGGTTCGATAGATACAGTTCGCGAGTTAACTCGCTTGAAGAGGCGTTGAGGGTGGCGGACCCGGAATGGTTACAAGACAGGGTTGAGGCCCGCGTCTATTCCGTTCCGATCAATTGGAAAGAGCTGTTTACGAGTCGGTGAGTGAGCGCGGTCGGGCCGACCGTCGAGTTTACGTTTCTCTTCATGTTCCTTGAGCCTGACACAAATCTCTTTCAGTTTTGGTTCGGAACGACCGGGCAGAATAGGAGTTGCGCCCCGCTTCAGCTGATGTAGTTTGTCGAGCATTCCATGAGACTCCGAGATGCCTTTACTTTGATTGAACTGCTCGTGGTGATTGCGATAATCGCCATTCTTGCAGGGATGCTCTTGCCTGCCTTGTCTAAGGCGAAGGATAAGGCGCAAGCGACCATTGACTTCAACAACACGCGGCAGACGATGTTGGCTGCTCACATGTATGCCAACGATGATGAGGATCATCTGCCTCACCCCACTTGGGGAGGGAATGGGACGGGCGTC
The DNA here is from genome assembly GCA_964342405.1 of uncultured Verrucomicrobiota bacterium. GTDB lineage: Bacteria > Verrucomicrobiota > Verrucomicrobiia > Limisphaerales > AAA164-E04 > UBA2970. Next base: position 10,107 of record CAYFGX010000037.1, read on the forward strand.
GATGGCTGGGCCTACGGAACCAAGCTGATGTCGAGGGTTGCCAGTGCGATCTCAGAATCACGGGTTCGGCAACAGGAGCTCGATCAGATCGAGGCGTTCAAAACCGGGCAACTTGCACCCTACTTAGGGAACTCACACCAAGTCATGATGTGTCCGAAAGATGCGGTGGAGTCGCGCGGCTCGAAACGTAAATTGTATTTGGAGCGTCCGATCAAAATATTGAGCTACGATTGGAACGGACAGATTGGAGGATACATATCGGCTTATGCCGGTCGTCTGGCGCCTTTACCGAACGGAACGACGTTCAAACTGAGTGCGCTTCCGCCCACTGGAATTCTACAGTGGGAAAAGGATGAGTTGATTCCTTTCTATTTCAACGATGGTGGGAATCATCCTGGCGAGGGGATTTCTCAACGGCATGGCGGAGGGAACCCGGTCAGAGCACAGACGGATGTCAAAGGCGGGGCGTCTGTCGGTCTGCTTGATGGTAGCGCACGCCGCATTGCCTACCGTGAGTACTACGAAATGGCAGGGCCTCCCGGTGGCGGCTTACCTCCGGGTAGCACGATTCAACGAACGGTTCCCGCGCCGAACGATCTCTACTACGATCCCCGAGACCCTTACGGTGGAGTCCATACCGTGCTGGACATCGATAAGCGGTGACTTATGGGTGGCTGTCGCCCCATTTCGTCTTGAGATCGGTCCGAAAGCTGAACTCCCAGAAAATCTTTGGTTTTTCCGGTAGCAGTGTCTTTGAAGCTGCTTTTCCGTCGACACTTGTCTTGAGTTGGTTAAGAGTTTGCGGATGAATCTATTTGATCTGAAAGGGGAAATTGCCGTTGTTATTGGTGGAACTGGGAGCTTAGGTGGAGCGATCGCTCAAGGCCTGGGTGAGGCGGGTGCTCGTGTTTTGATTTTGGGCAGAAATGAGGAGCGAGGAGCGGCTCGGGCGGCAGAGATTGCGGGACAATCGGGACGAGCGGATTTTGTTAAGGCCGATGCCACGGATCGATCGAATCTTGAGTCTGCTGCCGCAGGAATCAAGGAGCAGTTTGGCACTCCGACGATTCTAGTAAACGCCGCTGGCGGGAACGATCCGAAGGCAACGGTTACGGATGACAACGCCTTCGAGAACATTCCGTTGGACGCTTGGCAGAACAACGTCGATCTCAATTTGAATGGTGGGGTGTTGTTTCCTTGTCAGGTTTTTGGCCCTCAGATGGTGGCTGCTGGGAAGGGAAGTATCATCAACATCGCCAGCGTGTCCGCTCATATTCCGCTGTCGCGGGTTGTTTCCTACTCAGCTTCCAAGGCTGCCGTGTTAAGCATGACGCAGTTCCTTTCCCGTGAGTGGGCTCAGAAGGGTGTTCGCGTGAACTCCATTACACCGGGATTCTTTCCGGCAGAACAAAATAAGAAACTACTCTTCAATGATGACGGGACCCCGACTCCTCGGGCCGAATCGATCATGGGACACACCCCAATGGGACGGTTTGGAGAATCAAAAGAACTGATTGGTGCTGCTCTTTTCCTGGCATCCCACGAGGCGAGTAGCTTTGTGACGGGAACAGATATTCGTGTCGACGGTGGATTTTTGTCACAGACCATCTAAGTTAGAGTGAGAGGGTGAGTATGAATCAATCCATCATCGCGCCGGCGGGTGAACAAGTTTCCGGTGATCAGGTCGCTCAGCTGATTGCTGAGCGTTGCTCGGAAAGCGATTACCGAGGGAAGAAAGTCTTGGTTATCGTGCCGGACAGTACCCGAACCGCGCCCGTCGGGATGTTGTTCAAGGCTCTCTACAATCAGGTGGGCTCAGTCGTTGATCGATTCGACATCATGATTGCCTTGGGAACCCACCAGCCCATGTCAGAGCCGGCGATTTGCGAACGGCTTGAGATCACCTCGGACGAGAGAGAGACTCGCTATAAGGACGTCGCGTTCTATAACCATGAATGGGACAATGTTGACGCATTGCGTGAAATTGGGGTGATCCCGAAGGAGCAGCTTGATGAGCTTACTGAGGGACGTTTTTCGATGGATATTCCTGTCGAAATCAACCGACGCCTCTTCGACTACGATCAAATCGTGATCCTGGGTCCGGTCTTTCCCCATGAAGTCGTTGGTTTCTCTGGCGGAAATAAATATCTCTTTCCTGGCGTTAGCGGGCCACAGCTACTGAACTTCTTTCACTGGCTGGCGGCCGTGATCACGAATCCGAAGATCATTGGGCACAAATGGACGGCGGTTCGCAAGGTGATTGACTACGCGGGCGGATTGGTTGATCTCCCGAAACAAGCCTTCTGTATGGTCGTGAAGGACGGCGGATTGGGCGGGATTTTTGAGGGAACACCGGAGAGTGCTTGGAGCGGGGCGGCTGACTTGTCATCCCAATTGCATATCTCCTACAAGAAGAAGCCCTTTCAAACGATTCTCTCCTGCGCGCCTCCCATGTATGACGAGCTATGGGTTGGCGGGAAGTGCATGTATAAATTAGAGCCCGTGTTGGCAGATGATGGAGAGCTGATCATTTATGCGCCGCACATTAATGAAGTCTCACTCACTCACGGAGAGTTGATTTATTCGGTTGGCTATCATTGTCGTGATTACTTCCTCAATCAGTGGGACAAATTCAAAGATCAATCTTGGGGCGTGCTGGCTCATTCCACACACGTTTATGGGCTGGGGACCTATGTGGACGGTGTTGAGAAACCACGTGCTCGCGTCACACTGGCCACAGGGCTAAACCCCGAGCAGTGTCGACAGTTGAATCTGGGGTATCGCGATCCCGCTTCGATTGATGTGCAGTCCTTCGCCGATCGTGAGGATGAGGGAGTGTTGCTTGTCCCCAAGGCCGGTGAGCAGTTGTTTCAATTAGAAGAACCCCCGGCATGGGCCCGTCCAGATTGATATGAAGTCCGCGTCGCTTAAATTTCTCCGACAACTCGTCGAAACACCCAGTCCTAGTGGCTATGAAGCACGAGGTCAACGGGTTTGGATTGATCACGTTAAAGAGTATGCCGACGACGTAAGCCACGACGCCTATGGTAACGTTGTCGCGACGTTGAATCCGGGAGGGAGTCCGCGGGTGATGCTGGCTGCGCACGCAGACGAGATCGCGATGACCGTGAACTACATCTGCGAGCGGGGCTTCGTCTACATACGAAAGGTCGGTGGAATCGATCCGGCAATCATGCGTGCTCGACGCGTTCGGATTCATACGGCGAAGGGTGATGTCCCAGGAGTGATCGGGAATGTGCCGCCTCACTTGAAAGGGCGAGATGGCAAAGAATCTGTCCCAAAGATGCACGAGCTCTTCATCGATCTTGGCGTGAGTTCTCGCAAAGAGGCTGAGAGTTTGGTGCAGGTGGGTGATCTGATTACCTTGGCTGATAAATTTGAGCGTCTAGGGCAGCAGGTTGCTGTTGCGCGAGCCTTTGATAATCGCGTTGGACTCTTCATGATTGCTGAAGCAGCTCGACTTCTTCGAGCTGGGCAGAAGAAGCTGAATGCTGAAGTGTGTGTCGTGGCGAATGTAATGGAAGAGGTGGGGCTGTTGGGAGCTCGGCAGATCGCCTATTCGTTGCAACCAGACGTGGCTTTGATCACAGATGTGACGCACGCGACCGATTACCCGAGTGTGGAAAAGCGGATGCATGGTGATATCCGATTGGGGAAGGGTCCGACCTTGACCTATGGTGGACCGAATCACCGTGAAGTGATTGCTCAATTGGAGCGGGTTGCCAAGAAGGAGAAAGTGGACCTACAGCGCGAATCCATGTCTGCCTCGACCGGGACGGATACGGATGTGGTTTTCTGGACACGGGGCGGGATTCCAAGCGCCTTGATCAGCCTACCGAATCGCTATATGCACTCGCCCGTTGAGCTGGTTCATCTTGACGATGTGGAGAGCATTCCCCGATTAATGGCCGGCTTTGCCAAATCATTGAAGCCGAAGCAGCGCTTTAAAGTCTCCATTTAATCAGCATGTCAAGCGAAGTAGTCGAAAACTCGGAGGTCGAAGCCAAGGGCCGGATGGGTAAAGTTATTGCGGTTGGCGCCATCCTCTTTTTCGTGATGGTCGCTGCAAGTATCGGAATGATGTATGTGATGGCGAAGAACGATGCTGCGAACCGTGATCTGCATCCGGTTGTCGGGCAGCCTTGAGCTGCTTTACGAGGCTCCGGTATAGCTGTTTTGGCTCGCAGCTGGACTAGCTAGCGGAAGCTACCACTTCCCATCAACAAGCAAATCCACCGCTTTTCGAGCGAGATTGTCTGCTAGGAGAGGGCGAGCCTGTCGTTCCGCGCTCGCGAGATCGTTGAAGGCTCGAATGATCGTGGTGCCGGTCACGGGCTCGTCGAGGATCACTTCGCGTGTTCTGCGATTGACTGCCTTGACTTGAGCAGTCATGCGAAGTTCGAAGTCGCGAATTGTGATGATGTCGTTTGGTTGAAAAGTGATGCCAACGCGGCGGTACTCGATGATGTTTCCAGTTACGAGAATATCGCCTTGTGACTTGGTATCCAATTGAAAGGTTCCATCCGACTGGACGTGTCGTCGGAAAGAGGAGGCCAGCGCAGGAGTCAGGCTGGGCTCCGGGGTCTGGTTTGGAAACGGGAGCACGGAAATAGATTGGGCACCCGCTGTGAGTCCTGAGCTAGGCCCCAGCTGGTAGGACGCACAGCCCGAACCCAGGCACAAGATCAAAAGCCCGAGAAAGGCTGCAAGTGGGGCTCGCGATCTCATTCTTCGGTCGAGGAATCCTCTGATACCTCGGCGACTTGGACCTTCAATTGGGCAATTCGCTCTCGCGCCTCCACCGCATATTCGTGATCCGTGTCGTTTAAGAGGCGGGAAAAAATATCCACGACCTCGTTGTAATACGTCAAGGCACCTCGGTCGACCCGCTTCTTGTCGTAGTATCGGGCGATTTGCAAGTTCCCGCGTGCCTGTTCGACCCGCAAATCGCGAACGTAGTCGTCGGCTTGATCCAGTCGGTCATCAGACGGATGAAGCGCTTCGAAATCGTTGAAGACCTCAATGGCTCGCGATGCCACACTTTGATCATACTCCGCATCTTTGGCCTCTTTGAGGAGGGCCTCTCCGGCGCGGAAAAGCGCATCGGCGGCGATACCTTCCTGATCCGAGTATTTATCTGCAGCTGTTTCGTAGGCCACAACGGCTGCGGCATAGTCCTTTTTCTTTTCTCGGGCCGTTCCGATATTGAGTTGAGCGTGCGGTGCGACCTCGCTGTAGGGACCGTTTTTGATCAAGTCGCGGTACATCTCCGTGGTCTTGTCCATCGAGCGATAGAGCGGAATAAGCCCCCAGAGTCGAAATCGTTGCCCGTTCAGAAATTTATTGGCGATTTCGTATTGTCGTTTCAGAACCTCGTCATATTTATCGTACTTGGGATAACGAGTGATCAGGCTTTGGTAAGCCTTAAAGGCTTTCTCGTCGCGTTTGTTGCCCTCGTGAGAAAGGCCCGTGAGGTATTGAGCTTCAGGGGCAAAATCAGAAAAAGGCCATTGGCGAATGACCCTTCCAGCAGCCTTGACGGCGACGCGGTAGTTTCCTTCGTCGTAGGCGGCCTGGGCGACGTCGATCTGCTCCTTCGCAGTGTCGCGCTGCCAAGAGCCGGCCTGTCCAGGCGTTTCGTAGCTCCAGCCTTCACCTGGGGTATAGATGAAGGGTGCGGGACACTCGCTGGACGAGAATAGAAGAGCGACGATAACGAGTGGAATGACTAGGAGCTTGCGCATGATGCCTTTTCGGAGAGGCTAGAGAATCGGAAATTTCAAGTCAAGGCAGAGCAAATGAAGCGTCGTGTAGGAGAGATGGCGATGAGTGGTCACTCACGTGCTTCGGCCTGAAATCGAGGGAAGCGGCCGTAGGTTGACTCGGTCTGTTGATCTCCCTCCAAAGTCAAGATTCGGGCTGCCGAACCGGGGAAATAACGAAGAATGTTCTCAATCTTATCAAAATCTACAACTGAAAGGGCCGTTGCTAGACTGTCCGCTGTCATGCCATCGGGAGCAATCACCGAGACGAGGCGCCTTTCCGTTAGTCCGAGGCCGGTTTTGGGATCGACGATATGAGAGTAGCGTTTCCCGTCGATTTCGACGAATTGAAAGAGATCACCTGAAGTTGCGATCGCTTGGTTTTCCAGATTCACCAAGGCGGGCAAGAGTTTTGCCTTCGTGTTGAAATCAGAAAGCTGAATACGCCACGCTTCCCTTCCCGGAGGGGAATCAGACACGGCGATATCTCCGGCTCCTGCGACGAGGGCTTGTGAGATGCCATTTTGCCGTAGGCTTTGCAGGGCTTGATCCAGCGCGTCCCCTTTTGCAATGCCACCCGGATCCAGTCGCATGCCGGGGATGCTGAGACGGACTTGCTGTCGGGAGTGATTCAGTTTGACGTGTTGCCAACCAACTCTTGCCCTGAATCGATCAAGTTGAGCTACGTCAGGGAATGCCTTGGTGCGTCGCGCATTGCGCCATGAAGCTGCAAGGGGGCCGATTGTTAGATCAAAGGCGCCATCAGTGAGTTGAGCGAGGCGTTGAGCTCGGACCAGAATTCGGAACAAATCTGCACTAGTCGGAGTCCAGCCTTGGCTCCCTGATTGATAACCGAGTTGGCTGAGCTCACTGTCTGTCTCGTAGTTGCTCAGCACGGCATTGAGTTCGCTGATCCTTGCGAAGGCGGCCTTAGCGGCCTGAGTTCCATGTTCTTGGTTTTCGGCGTGAAGAATGATTCGGAAGGGAACGCCCATTTGAGCTTGGGTGAACTCGAAACGGGTAAGATGGGGGGCTGCTTGCAGCTGTGCGAGCAAGAATGCTGCAGGCAGGGAAATTGCAAATATCATGCATCGTTGCGCTCTGCTCGTTGGCTCCATGGTTCCCGGTCAAAGAAGGTAGTTCAAAAGTAGTCGTATCTCTCAGACCATTGGGTCGTTATTTCTGGCGAAGACCCGATGCAAGTCCAGCTGCACCCAGGCCGGCGCTGGGAATGCTTCCCATTAGGAACGCTTTGAAGGATGCAAACTGAGTTTCCAGATTGGACACCATTTGGTCAAACTGCCCCTCAATGACGCTCCAGTGAATCTCGACCCATCCGGCCCAAGCCATGAGCGTGAGAACGAGGAAGTAGGCTCCGACAATGATGGTAGCAAGGCGGAGGAAGGCACGGATTGCATAGCCAATCGCAAAGCCAACGAACATCGAGAAGCCGCCTCGAACCAGACTCGGCGACCATTGCTCGAGGAAGGTGCGCTCTTCCGTGACTCGCTGAGCTTGAGAGCTCGGAGTCGAAGGTGCAGGAAAGGTGTCTACGAACGGTTGAGCGAGGCTGTTGCCGCCGTTTGGAGCGAATGACCGGCGAGCGACGGATGACCCGGCCTCCTGTTCGTTTGAACTGGATTCGGTCGGGGCCCCGGTGGATCCGATCATTCCGATGACGATCATTGCCAGCGCTGCGACGATGAGCAAGATCTTCGGGAGCGTGAAGCGGTAGCGATTGAAGCCGAAGGTTTCCGCGATGCTAGGGGTAGGACTCGATGTGGATGAGTTGGATGCGGTGCTCATTTTAGGCGTCTACTTTCAGGTTCAAGGGTCGCTGTGTCGAGCAGCTTCTCTGACTCTATTCTGACGTTGGAAGGGAGACGAGTCTTCAACGTTTTTTCCTGCTTGCCATTCCCGTCGGAGCCACCATGGACGGAAACTCGAGACTTTGCGCATGGCTCATTCCCTCGGTCGCTGGCGATTTCGTTAGTTTGGTTGATTCAAGACAAGGCTGGCAGCTCCGACCAGTCCGGCGCGGTTTCCGAGTTCCGCTTTGACGATTTGGACTTGATCCGGGGGAAGGAGGCTTGCTCGCTGAATCGCCTGGGAACAGGGACTTGCGAACATTTCGAAGTGTTCGTCCATGAGCCCCCCACCGAGAATGATCCGGGTTGGACATGTCATGTGACTTAAGGAAAGGCAGGCGAGCGTGACCCCGCGAATAGCGCGTTGAATGATTTTGGTGGCATCCGGGTGGCCTTCTTTCGCAGCGGCGAACACCGCGCGGCTGTCGGCGAAGCCGAAAGAACGGCCTGCGCTGGAGATCCCGGTTCCAGAGGCAATGAACTCCAACGAGCCGGGAACGCCTGAATAGTCTACGGCTTCATCTGGGAGGACCGGTATGAGGCCGATTTCTGGGTGGGAATCATTCAATCCTCGCAGAATTTGTCCTGACGACAGGATCGCGCCGCCGACACCCGTGCCGAAGGTGAGCATTGCCACGGAGTCGAATCCTTTTCCCGCGCCGACGAAACACTCACCGAGCAGGGCAGCATCCGCGTCGTTTTCGATCGCGACGGGCAGCTCAAGGATTTGCGAAAGGCCTGCGGTGAGGCTACCTGTCTCCCAGCCGGGCAAGGTGTGTGGGTTTTGGATCTCGCCTGTCTGGCGATTCATCGGGCCCGGGCAGCCGAGTCCGATGCCTAGCAGGTCGCTGGTGTTGAACCCTAGTTGGCTCGATTGAGACTGAAGCGATTGAGCGATCCGTTCACACACATTTTTGATGCCCAGAGGTGAGTCTGTGGGAAAGGTAGTCTGAACGAGAATGTTGCCCTCGGTGTCGACGATTCCGACTGCGATCTTGGTGCCACCAATATCGACTCCGGCTACCATGGTCTGTAGGGGCATAGCAGGCCAGACGCTCCGGTTACGGGTAGAGGAGATGGGGAGCGCGGCGAGCCATGAAATTGCTCATGGCGGGAGCCCAGCTTTTTCGAATGTCTTGGAACGGGGTGGCGTCCTTGATCTGTTGGATCGTGTCAGCGTCTATGAGGAGTCGATTCACTTTAGACAGATCAAATTCCTGCGGGTGATTCAGGTGCAAATAAATCGTGAGTTGGATGCCGAGATCGATGGGTTTGAATTGGTCGCGATTAGTGATCTTGAACCGAAGACCCTGACAGGTTTGATTTGCGAATTTGCTGGCCTTGGGTACGAAACTGATTGGCTCTACGGAGAGGCCCGGCAATTTGAGGGCTTGGATGTATTTTGAAAGGCTTTGTTTGTCGATGTAGGGCGCCCCAATCAATTCAAACGGGGTGTCGGTTCCTCGTCCGACTGAGAGTTGGGTCATTTCAATTACCCCAATTCCTGGATAGAGAGCAGCCTGTGTGAGGCTTCGCATATTGGGCGATGGATTGATCCAGGGGATCTGAGTGCCATCGAGCCACGCCTCACGTTTCCAGTTCTCTAGGGGAATGACTTTGAGGTCGAGGTCGAGTTTGTTTTCTTTTTTGAACAGGTGAGCCAGTTCCCCGACGGTCATCCCATGGCGGAGCGGAATCTGGTGGAAACCGACAAAACTCGTTTCTCCATTCAAAACCGGCCCCTCAACCCGGGAACCGGTGATTGGGTTCAGTCGGTCTAGCACGACAAAGCGAATCCCTGATTCTGCGGCTGCTTCCATCGCCAGCCCCATGGTGGAGATGTAGGTGTAGAAGCGGCAACCGATATCTTGAATATCGAAGACGAGTGCATCGAGTCCGTTGAGGTGTTCCGGAAGCGGTTTGCGGGTGGCCCCGTAGAGGCTGTAGATGGGAAGGCCTGTTTTGGTATCTTTGCTGTCGCTGACCTTGCTGTCTTCTTTGCCTCGAATCCCATGTTCCGGGCTAAAGAGACTCACGAGGTTTACGTTGCCAGCCTGATGAAGCAAGTCGATCGTTGACTCGTTCTCGAGGCTTCGGCCTGTGTGGTTAGTAATCAGTCCAATCCTTTGATTGGCGATGGGTGCGAACTGAGCCTTCTTGAGGGTATCGATCCCATTTAAGGTCTTCAGACGAGTCTGTTTGCGCACCGGCTTTGTCGTGGAATTTGATTGTTTGCTAGGAAAGTCATATCCCTTCACTGCCTCTGCCACAAGCGTACTGATCGTCCGGCGAAGGGCCACGACACTGCCGTCCTCTGTGGGGTGGTTTCGATTGGCCAAGAAAATCACGAATGTCTCGGAGAAGGGGTCGATCCAGATTGAGGTGCCGGTCCAGCCTGTGTGTCCAAAGGAACCGATTTGGAACACGTTACCTCGTGGGCTCGAGTAAGGAGAAGAGATGTCCCAACCCAGTCCTCGTTGATAGCGAATCGCGGCAGGGGAGTGATTGGCAGTCATCATCGCAATGGAGGATGGCTTTAAGATTCGTCGTCCGTTGAGTTGCCCGTCATTCAGCAGCATCCGGGCGAACCGTGAGAGATCTTTAGCGGTAGAGAATAAGCCGGCGTGGCCGGCAACACCGCCCATACGAGCTGAGGTCGGATCGTGCACAACTCCTCGGGTGACGCCGGTTTCCGTTTTAGTCGTGGGAGCGATTCGAATTTGCTTGCTTGAGCGCGGTAGGAATCCGGTGTCGGCCATGCCGAGAGGTTGATAGAGCTCGCGTTGAGTGAACTCGTGAAGCGGCAATCCGGATACCCGGTGCACGATTTCGCCGAGGAGGATAAAGTTGATGTCACTATACTTAAACTCAGTTCCTGGTTCTGTTCTGAGCTTCTCGTTGCAGGCGAGTTTGATTGCATGCTCGTTACCGACCCAGGCAGGCGAAAGCGACAGACCAGGGCGAAGCCCCGACGAATGAGTGAGAAGATGACGTAGTGTGATCTTGTCTTTGCCGTGGACCGCGAAGTCAGGGAGATAGTCAGCGACAGGTGAGTGGATGTTGAGCTTCCCTAGCTCGTGCAACTTCACGATTGCCGGTGCGGTGGCGATCACCTTTGTGAGTGATGCCATGTCGTAGATCGTGTCCAGTGAGCTTGGCTCTAGTGTCGGAACGACTGCGCGGTTACCAAAAGCCTTTTGATACACTTGTCCTTTTCTTTCGACCCACAGGACACCCCCAGGTGTTTTGCCTGCCGAGATTGCGGTCGTGATTGCCTCGTCGACCTTAGAGAGTTTGCCTAGATCGAACCTCGATGTCTGAGGAGGCGTAGGCTTCGATTGAATCAGCCTGGGAGCGGGTGGGGTGGTCTGCGGGGCAGGCGACGGGTTTGTCGGGGCTGGTCGTGGCGGGACAACGACTTGTTCCGAGGGGGCCGGACGAGGCGATTGGCAGGCGACGAAAGCAACCAGTAAGGGCAGAGCAATCAGGATTCGCATTTGAGGGCGAATCCTAGAACCTTGAAGGGCTCGGGGACAGCACAATTTGTGGCCGGCGTGCGATCAGGTGCTGGAGTGTGTTTACAACGAGCTGAGCGGAGAGAGGAGCTGGCTTCACTCACGCGGAAGGAGAGGCTTTTGAGGGCGCTGTGGGGCTCCATCTTTATTCTCTTCTTTCTCGGCGTCATGTTCGATGTCGAGGTATTTGAGTCCTCGGTCGATCACGTATTCTAGCTCGGAGGCCTGGTCGAGTTCGAGATTTCGCGTGGTGTCAAAGATGCGAGACATCACAACTGGGAGTCGATTTTTAGCGTCGTCTCCAAGGTCCTTGTAGGGAATCCCTTCGTTGATCGGGCCTTCGTTCTTCTTGGCGACTTCCAAGGCTAGCTTGAGGGCATCATTGATGCCAACGAGATATCGGCGAGCCGCGATTTCAAGCTCGTCTGTGTGGTAGACTGTTTCGGGAACCCCTAGAATCTGCTCAATTCGCTCCATAATCTCCATGGTGTGGAAATCTGGAGCGACAATTTGAAGTCCCTTGATTGCGTAAGCGAGTTCGATCTCTTTCGTAGCCTTGCGCACTCGGGTCAGAAGAGCTTCTTCGGCATACGGGCCGCCTATTCTTTCGAGCGCCTCGATCAATCCCAATCGGAGGGAGAGGGGAAAGCCATAATGTAGATTTGGTTTGTCCTGGTTCGGGAAGAGCACGTCGGCACGTCGAAGCTTCTTGATATTGCGGGGAAGTAGGCGATGGCTAACGCCGAAGACGTCGATGGGCTGTTGATACCAATTGTATTGAACCTCGTAGTCTCGATCGAGGACCCATGCAATTCCGGGAACCGCTTCATCCCCCAGCTCCACGAGGCTCTGAAGGCTGTGAATGGCTTTCCAAGTTCGATGGCCAGGATGATTGGTGGGCTCATCAGCGATGTGAACCAGCGTCCGCAGGTAGGTGTCTGTTTCCTTATTGTCTCGAGGACCGTCTTGCTCTGGCTCAGAGGAAGTCGTTTGCTCGTTTGCTGCTTCAGCAGACGCTTCGGGCATGACGGTTTTGGCGGTTTTGGCGGTTTCGACCGGGTTTTCGGGGGGGGCGGTGTTTGGTTCAGGTGATTCGATGAAGAGGATGGCAGCCAGGAAGAACCCAACGACGCCCGTGAAGAGCTGTTTCAATGCGTTTTTCATGGTTTTATCTTTCTCTTTTCGCCACAGGACTCGAAGCAGCGGTCTGCTGCTGACTTTTCATCCTAGCGCATGCCGCGTCGGCTTTCAAGACCCAGAAAAGGGGGCTTAAGACTGGCGAATCATCAAGAATTGCGGGATCGATCCGTGAACGTCTCAGGGCTGAACCCACGTGTTTAGGTAGCGAACGATCTTCTCAGGAGCTTCGTGGTCAGAATCCAAGGGGATTTGACTGGGATCATCGGAGAGAAGCTCTCCTTCAGCGTTTAATACGAGGAGAACGGGGATGCCTCGTTTGAGATCGACCTGATAACGATTGATGATCATTTGGTTTCTTTGAAAGCCAACGCGGTTGTTTGCATCGACCATGGCGAGGACAAAACGATCCTGGAGGAGCTCTTGGAGGTCTGCCTGCCGATGAAGAGCGTCATAGGTGTTTTGACTGTCGCTGCACCAATTGGCTCCGAGACTGAGTAAGACATGCTTTTCTTCTTTCTGGGCCTGTCGGAGGGCACTTGCAAGCAGGCGTTCGCCGTCGGCCTGCATGTCGTAAATCTGCCTTGCGTCGCGACCATCGCTCTTTACCTTCTCCGTCGTTTTGCAAGCTCCGAGCAAAATGGGAACGGTGAGTATCACGATGGATAACCAGGAGCTTTGACGGCGGGGCGCTGCGTTCATCATTTAAGAGCGTGGCCGTCTGTTCCGGCCTCGGTCAATTCTATTTCTTCGCTCCGGCGCCCTCATTCGGGTTAATCACTCGGAGGATCACGGGGCGCGAGGTCTGCCCACCCGCTTCGTTGGCGATAGCGTGACAAAGGCGTTCCGTTGCTCCAACCCAGGGTGCGGCCGTGAGGAAGATTTCTCGTTCGGAAACCTCAGGCGGCATCAAGACACCGTTCAGCCCGATATTGTCAACAATGACGCCGTGCGGAAGGTTGCTTACCGAGAACGTGATTCGTTCGTCATGGCCTGCGCGCTGCACGTTGAGATTGGCGGGAATCGTCGTTCCTGCTTGAATTGTGATCACGGGGGGAATTGGAGCAAGGCTGCTCGTTTCGAGGGAGGAGCTCTCTTTGTCAGGTGCGGGAGCTCTCGGACTGGGTTCGAGCTTGACGAAGAGTTTTGGGGGGGCTGTCACTTTGATTTTTCCAAAGTTCTGAATCGTCTTGATTCGCTCTTTTCCTGAAACACGTGCTGAGGCGGTGACTTCGATGCTGAGGCTCTCTAGCGGTGAGATCTCGGCAGTGTTTTCCTCCACGAACAAGGTGCCGGTGGCACGATGATGCCCCGCTTCGATGATGATCGGGCTCGAAACAGTCAGACCTTCAGGCAGGTTCGTGATTTCGACGTTAATCTCGCCGTCGAACCCATCCACACGCTGGCGGTTCAGTGTAAACGTGCGGCCACTCCCTCGATTGATACTCGGATTTCGATTCGAAATCGTGACGCCGAAATCGGGTGATCGCTCCCGAATGAGAAGCTGGTAAACGAATCGGTGACTCTCAAGCTGGCGAGTGTCGACTACCCTGACCAAGTAGTCACCTGTTTTAGGCACATCGAAATAGACTCTCGAATCGCGACCTTTGTTCGCTTCCGAGTGATCGTCGTTTTCATAGTAGATCGGAAAGCGGGGGAGACCGTTCGGAATTGGGTTGGCCCCTGGTGGGTGAACGCGAACGATGTAGCACGGTTCGAAATTGGCGTGCGCCGTCGGCGTCGTGTCAAAGTAAGTGCGACGCGTGCCTTGTGCAGGGTAGAAATCCCAGCTCGAGTCGGGACCTCGAGGCGCGAGAAATAGTTTCACCACCTCACCGTTCATGAAAAGGTAGTCGTTGAGTGACATTTCTTCCCAATGATCCAAGCGAACGCCACCGGCTGTGGAGGTGATCGGCCGGAAGGTGATGGCCGTATCGCGAGTGGCCTCAAGGAGAAGGCGTTGGACGGCGTCCCCGTTGGAATCGAGAATTTCGATTCGAGTATCGAGGGGGGAACCCAATTGCTCTGCGAGCGTCTCGATGATGAGGGACTGTCCTTCCCGAGCTGAAAAACGGAAGAAGTCGACATCCGTTTCCAGGCCGTTTGTCCCTTGGATTCTCCCGGCAATATTGTGCCCGATCGCAACGACAGTAGCCGTCTTGGGGGCATTGTTGGGCTCGCTTTCTTGATTGGGAACCCAATCGGCCAGTTTGAGATTTGGCCTTTCTCGAAAGCGAAACCGTTCTCGATCGAGGGGCACCTCCTGTTGATCGCCATTGCCCGTTTTGACGCTGAGCCGAGCTTGGTCGGTAAGGTTATAGCCCACAAGTTCGAGCTCGACGGTTTCATTTCGAGGAACCATTCTTGGCATAGTGTCGGTGACGTAAGGAAATTCGCCAATGGAGAGACGATAAAAATGCTCGTCCGAAGACCTGAGGAGCCGCTCGGAGATTTTGATTTGATACTGAGCAGTCTCTTCGAACTCGTAGAATAGCAAGGGATCGACAGAGCGGTCGAATGCCTGACTGGAAAGAATAGGGTCGCCATTTTGCTTCGCGAGGGTAAGAACCAGATCGGGCTTAAATCCGAGTTGGCTAGCAGCGGTGTCGAATACGAGTTTCTGACCCGCTGATGCTTGGAATATGAGTGTGTCGGTTTGTGCTCGTTCACCCATTCGACCCCAGATGTTGATCGGAAAACCAGGGATCTCAGGTATGGCGTTAGTTGATCGAGTGATGATCGAAAGTTGAGGGAGGCGATCGATGTGGAGCATGTGCTCGTTGCTCCGTCCCTGTGCATTCTCAACAATCAGTTTGTGGGGCCCGAGTTCGATGGTTTCCTTCGAAAAGACAAGGATATCCAGGAATTCGGACGAGCCTCGACTCTCTGGTATGACGGCCGCGTGGATACCTTCGGATGCGAACTCGATGGTGCGGATCGATTGGAGGTGTTTTCCCTCGATGCGGACTTGGGTCGTGGTGCCCCGTTCAATACCGGGTGGAATGACACGGGAGATGACAGGTTTAGGCGGTTGGACTTTTTCTCCATCGTCACTCTGATAGTAGTCCAATGTGCCATCGAGTCTGCCGATACCAATCTGACGATCTTGGTTTATGAAGGCGAGAGCAGGGCTCCAGTCGGATTGCTTCGGGAATAAGAAATGCTCCTTGAGCGAATCCGTATCCCAGATCTTCACCGAGTGATCTGTCGCCGTGGAGGCAAGCCGCTTTCCTGATTCTGAGAGTGTGAGTTGTAAGATCGTGCCTTCATGAGCATAGCGGGTTTCGAGGAGTGAATTGGTGGTTTCTCTTGCTGACGGGCTGATACTCCAAACTCGTATCCGGTTGTCGACGCCGGCTGCGAATAGTTTCGATCCGTCCAGGTTAAACTGAACCGCGTGCTGCTCCTTCAAAGGCTGGGAAAGGGTGTCGAGTCGATTGCCGGAATTGACGTCCCAGAGCTTGATGGTGCGATCAGCACTCGCACTTGCCAGAACTTGGTCGTCTGCCCGGAAGTCGAGGTCGAAGACAGCGCCTTGATGTCCCGACAAGGTGCGAAGCGGAGTTCCGTCGCTTGTGTTCCAGATCTGTATGGACTGATCGTAGCTCCCGGTTGCCAAGAGTTTGCCATCGTGACTGATGGCGAGGGCATACACGGAATCACGGTGTCCGCGGAAACTCGTGAGCTTCTTTCGACTGTGAATGTCCCATTTCGTGATCTCGCCGAACCGGCCAGCTTCGCCCGCCCCAGAGAATAGGATTCCTCCGGTTGGGTCGAAAGCGAGGTCGTTGACGTTCCCTTTGTGTCCCTCGAGGGCTCCGATTCGAGATTGGGAGGTCGGGTCTATCAGTTCGACTTTTTGATAACGTCCAACGGCCAAGCGGTTGCTTTCTTTGGAGTAGGCAAGAGCATGGATGGGGAGTGGTTTGTTCACGAGTGGGGTGATGGTTGGAATGTCTAATTCGAGCTCGCGTTGCCAATCTGCGGGAGGAGGGAGTGCTCCCTCGTCAATCCATGCCTTCACGAGCGCGATTTCAGACGGATCGAGCTTTTCACGTCGTCCAGGCGGCATGATTCGGAGTTTGTTGTTTGGTCCTTTGAATCCGTTGAGCAGGCGGACCAGGGGGCTTCGCGCGCTGTCTTTGGCAATCACGGGAGATCCGTTTTGTCCTCCATCGAGGAAACTCTCGTATGATTCGAGATTGAGTCCGGCATCGGGCTCGTCGTGGCTGTGGCAGTCGAGGCAATGCTTCACGAAAATGCCGTCGACCGCCTGGTAGGAAGGAGCTTGGACTGTTTGCCCTACCGCGTTCTCAATCGCAAATGCGCACGCCAAGGTAAAGGCCAGCTGCGTTGCGCCGAGTCGTAAAGGGTTGAGTGAGATCATGGGATTTTCAGATCGTTGGCGGTGTCAGCTCAGTGACTAAAAAGAAATTCTCGACTGCTCAGGACGGCCCAATACAGATCTTCGACGACCGATCGGAGGTCTTCTGGTGAGGATTCTTCCAGTAGAGCGGTCAGCTTGCGGCGCTCGTTGTCTGTAGGAAACCTGCTCAGAGCCCGAAGGTAGAGTCCCTCCACAATCTGAGATGGTTTCAGACCGGCTCTGAGTTCGCTTTCGATCCGATTTCCCGGAGCTGTGAGCTTCGTGTTGAGCGTGTCCCCGTTCGCGATATGGAGCACTTGCGCGATACTGGGTTCGTCGGTTCGTTCGCAAACGCAGGTTTGGGCTCGGTCGGCCCGACCAAATGAACTGAGGAAGTAAGATTCGATATTGGAATCCGGGAGTTGGAGCGCGCGCCATCCTGTGGGAAATCCGCTGAATGAAGTTGGCGCATCGGTGACTTGGGAGAATGCGTCCAGCATGACTTCCGCCATCAAACGCCTCGGGTAGTACCTTGAGTAAAAGTTGGAATCCTCTTTGTTTATGGCGTTCGATTCGCTACTTCTCTGATAGGCTTCAGAGTTTAGAATCAGCCGCATGAGTGCTTTCAGATCAAACTGTTGATCAGCCAAGTAGTCGGCGAGTTTCGAAAGAAGTTCCTCGTTACTCGCGGGATTGGTGACTCTCAAGTCGTCGATCTTCTCCACTAAACCGACCCCCATGAAGTTGGCCCACACCCGGTTCACGATGGCCCGGGAAAAATAGGGATTTGTCGGGGAAACTAACCAATCGGCAAGGTGCTTGCGTCGATCGGTTTTGCTGCCCGATTCTAAAGGAGTTCCATCGAGCGGAGTTGGTAGTTGTGGTTTCCCTGTCAATGGTTGAACCACTTCGCCGTTGAGGGCGGTGAAAACAATGCTCTCGCTGTTGGCCTTGCCGCTCTTGGTTCGAACTCGCGCAAAAAGATTGGCCATTTGGTAGTATTGGTCGTTGGTCCATTTCTCGAGGGGGTGATTGTGGCATTTTGCACAATTGATGGACATGCCGAGAAACGCTTGAGTGGTCGTCTCGGCCATGATTTGTGGGTCATCGTGGAGGACGAAGAAATTGGCTGCACCATTCGAAAGATTGCTGCCTCTGGCTGTGACGACTTGCCGAACGAACTCGTCCCACGGGGTGTTGCGAGCGACTTGTTCTCGGATCCATCGGTAGTATGCCCACATGGCTGACGCTCCCAGGCGCTTGCTTTGCACTAAGAGGAGATCGGACCATTTGTAGGTCCAGTAGTCGATGAATTCAGGGCGTTTCAAAAGCGATTCGATGAGTTGGGAGCGCTTCTCAGGAGAGGAATCTTCCAAGAACTTCCGAGCTTCCTCGGCAGAGGGGAGGATGCCGAGGGTGTCGAGAAAACTCCGTCTCAGGAATTCACTGTCCGTAGCAGAACTTGAAGGGGGAATTTTGAGCTGGGTGAGTTTTTTGTGAATCTCGACATCAATCAGATTGGCCGATGAGCTGAGCTCGCTCTCGTTTGGAAGCTGAGCGCTCTCGAACGGCGCGGTGATCGTCGAGCTCGCGATTCGGCTTAAGTACCACGCCGTGACGGCCCCTTCGCCGTGACCGATGACGCTTAATTTTCCGCTTTCATTGATGCGCACGACCGACTCATTCGCGGAGTTGTATTTTGCCCAGCGGGTCACGTCTTCTTGGGTTCCGTTGTCAAAGTAGGCTCGTACGATGATTTGCTGCTCGACGCCGGGACTCAGAGTCAGGTGTCGAGGGCTGATCTCGATGCGTTCGATTCGCGGGTCAGAATCGTGTGGGCCAGGAAAGCCATTGGCAATCCATTGGGCGATGACACGGTATTCAGGCGACTGAATCTCAAATCGTTTTCCTCCCTTGTGAGGAATCATCCCGGTTGCTTTCGTGAGAAGCAGACTTCGGCCTGGATCTTGGGGGATAATTCTTCGGCCGAGTGCGTGACGGGTTAGAGCAATGAAATCACCGTGATCGTCATAGCCCCGTAGCGAGAGTTTGAATCCATTCTTTCCAGCCGCGGCACCATGGCACGCCCCGGAGCTACATCCGAATTTCGCTAGGATAGGCTGCACGTGATTACGAAAACTCCACGTTTCGGGCTGATTGAAGTCTTCGACTCGAAGAGCGATCTCAGTCGTCGTGCCGGCGTGTTCAGCCCGCAGAGTGGCCTGCCCGTCCTTCAGCGGGGTGAGGATGCCATTCCTTATGGACGCGATTGTTGGAGGGGATACGGACCAGTGGATCTCTTGAGTTATCTGCTCTTGGATGAGGTCTGCCTCCGTCCGTTGCAGAATCACACGTTGGCTCGCGTCAGGTCCGGACAGAACAACATGATCAGGGAGAATACGAATCTGGGGCGCCGTGCCGCCAATGAGTGAGCTTGCAAGGTAGTACGACGAAATGATCAGGATAAGGGGTAGATGCTTCATCGACGCTATCGGAAGGAAACTAAGACTTAAGCAAAAAGTTCATTGATGGCAGACGTACCGAAATCAACCAGCGGGAAGGGACGAGCCTGTGGCCCGGGTAAGTGAGTTTCAAGGTCGAGTCCCAGGCTCTTGTAGATGGTAGCGACCACCTCATTTGGGGCTACGGGTCGCTCGGCTGGGTAGGCTCCGATTTCGTCACTCTTGCCGATGACTCTCCCTCCTTTGACCCCGCCACCCGCGAAGTAAACAGACCAGCATTGCGGCCAGTGATCACGACCGCCAGCTGGGTTAATCTTGGGAGTTCGTCCGAATTCTGCGAGGTTGCAAACGAGGGTGTCGTCCAACATCCCTCTTTGGACAAGGTCTTCAATGAGTGCGCTGTAGCCTTGGTCATACATAGGGGCCACGATGTTTTTCATGCCTTCGATTGACGTGAATGGTTTGGACCCGTGGATATCCCAAGTGATTTCGTCGAACACCGTAATGAATGTATTGATTGTGACGAATCGAACTCCAGCCTCGACCAGTCGTCGGGCGAGGAGGCAACACTGACCGAATCGTGTCATTCCATAGCGTTCTCGGACCTTTGCCGGCTCCTTGCTGAGATCAAAGGCTTCTCGGGCTTTGGTGCTCGTCATGAGACGGTAGGCGGCTGCGAAGTTAGCATCCATCAAATCCGCGTTTGGGCTCGCTTCAAAGTTTTTGACAGTGCCGTCCACGATATCGCGCAGTCGACGCCGCCGTTGAAGTCGGGCTTCGCCGATAGATTCGGGAGGACGTAGGTCGGGTACTTCAAAGTTCTCCACGGAAGGATCTGCGTTCAGGACGAATGGATCATTCGCTTTGCCTAGAAAACCTGCATCTTGTCCGTGGGGAATGTTGCCGCCGGTTGGGCCCATGGGTTCAGGCAAGATCACATGAGCGGGAAGTTCATTTCTTCGTCCACGGAGAAACTCGAGGGCACAGCCCGCGTGGGGGGTATTGACGCCGCCGCTGAAGAGTCGTCCCGTTTGCATCATCTGGTGTCCCGTGTCATGGACAGCAGCGGCGGTGTGGTTACAAGAGCGGACAATCGAGAACTTGTCGGCAACCTTCGCATGTAGGGGAAAGATCTCGGTGATCTCGAACTCGTCGGACTTTGTCCGGATGGGCTTGAAGGGACCGCGAATCTCTCGTGGGGCGTTGGGTTTTGGGTCCCATGTGTCGAGTTGACTCGGAGCACCCAGATTAAAAATCATGATGGCGCTCTTGTTGTCGTCCGCCTTCGTTGCACTCTGTTCTGCGAGAAGCCCTTGATGTTGCGCCATCGTGAGTCCGATCGCACCAAGGGTTCCAACCTGTAGAAAGTCTCGTCGAGTGATGCCATCACAGGTCGTGATTGCACCTTTTCCAATGAGGTCCAGCATAGACGTTGGGTTCGTTAACTAGGGTTACTGCAATGAGGCATACTCAATGAGGCCCGTTCGTGCAATCAATAAGCCCAGCACTAGGGTTCTTGAGGAAACAGTCGTTGAGTTGGATTTGCTCTTCGGCTTTTGGTCCCACCTGGCTTTGACAGATTTACAAGTGCCTCAATCTTTGCTTTTGTCTTCGGCATGAAACCCCGCATCAGGCCTTTGACTGTTGCCCTTCTGGGATCCGTTTTGATGACCACGTTCTCAGGCTGTCAGTCTACCAGTCGACCGAGCTCCACTGCATCCGTGGCATCCGCTTCGACCGCCAGCGAGTCCCGTCTCGAGAGTACTTTTTCCGAGGACGTGGCTTTTCTTCGCAAGCACGTCGATACAATCGTGTTGTCTTCGGGGAAAGCGCGGGTAGCGGTCGTGCCGGCCTATCAAGGTCGCGTAATGACGAGCTCTACTGGGGATGATGAGGATCGCAGTCTGGGTTGGTTGAATTATGAAGCGATCAAACAGGGCGTCCTTGAAGGGGATGCTGCGGAAGGAACGCTTCAGGCTCATATCCACGTCTTTGGTGGGGAAGAACGATTCTGGCTCGGTCCGGAAGGTGGGCAGTTCGGAATTTACTTTTCTCCTGGCGCAGCTTTTGAGTTCGACGTTTGGAAAACCCCCGCTCCGATTGACACGGAGGCGTTCGATGTTGAATTACAAGATTCGAACCGTGCCGTTTTTCGTCGGCAGTTTCAGGTTCAGAATCACTCGGGGTTTACCTTTGATGTTGGTGTGCGAAGGAGCGTCTCCATTCTTGATCGCTCACAGATCTCAAATCTACTCGGGATAGACTTGGGGGAACAGCTCGATGCGGTCGCCTACGAGACTCGGAACGAGATAACGAATCTCGGCGACACGGCCTGGACGAGCGAATCTGGTGCTCTGTCCATCTGGTTATTGGGAATGTATAAGCACTCACCGGAGACAACGGTGGTGATTCCCCTCCGGCCCGGAGACTCAGCGGACCTCGGCCCCTTGGTGAATGATGAGTATTTTGGAAAAGTACCCGAAGACCGACTGAAGCTTGGAAGAGAGTCCGTCTTCTTCAGAGCGGATGGAAAATTCCGGAGCAAGATCGGGGTCTCGCCTAAACGATCGCGGGGAATTGCTGGAAGCTATGCCGCCGACAGTCAAACGTTGAATCTCGTGCTGTATGAGCGTCCTTCGCGCCATCAGGGTTATGTCAATTCGATGTGGGCGATCCAGGATGAGCCATTCTCTGGAGATGCGATCAATGCCTACAATGACGGTTCACCCGAGCCTGGTGCTGCCCCTCTGGGCCCCTTCTACGAGTTGGAAACGTCTTCGCCGGCAGCTTTCTTGGAACCAGGGGATTCTATGCCACATGTGCAGCGAACGATCCATCTTCGGGGTAGTAGAGAAGTTCTGGATCGTGTTGCTCGTCGACACTTAGGCGTGGGAATTGAAGCGATCGCGACTGCCTTCTGATCTTGTGCAGACTACGCAGGAACGGCCAGGACGGGACACTTGGCATGTTTGATCACTTGTTCGGTCGTGCTGCCGCGAAGGGCGTCAATGAATCCGTGATGACCCTCGGTGGCCATCACGATGAGATCCGTATTTTGTGTTTCACTCGTGTTGAGAATGTGCTCTACAACATTTCCGTCCCAGGAAGAGTGTTCAACCACCCAACCTGGACGTTCTGAAACGCTCACGTCTGGAGCATCAAGCTCCTCTCCCACGTAAAGGAATTCGATTCTCAGTTCGGTCACATCAAAGAGCTTTGCAATTTCCTCGGCCGCCCTGGCAGCGCGCTTTGCGTTGGGCTTGTGTGCGACCGGCACAAGGATGTTCGGTAGGTGAACAACGCCTGTTTCCATCGAGACAAAGCCTCTGATCTGTCGCGGTATGAAAAGCGTCATGGCATCGGATTTTCGGGCGATGGCTTCAGATTTTGAATGCTGAAGCAAGCTTGCTAGTCCTGATCGTTGGTGTGTGGCGAGCACGACGAGATCGCACGGATGCAACTCGAGAAAGGCGGCGATCTCTTTGACCGGATCCTTGCCTGAACGCAATGCCTTCTTAATCATCATTCCAGTAGCTTCGACCATTTCTCGAGGTGCGTTTTCTGGGATAAATTGCCATTGAGTGAGTAGCTCTCTCACATGAGGGAAATCGGACCAGTGAATGGATTCTCGGTCTTTGGTGACGTGCAGGAGGGAGATCTCGGCTTGCCCGGCTAGCCCCATTCTCAGTGCGTGGGCGTAGGCTCCCTTGTCGCCGAGGCTAAAGTCGGTGGGATGGAGAATCTTTCGAAAAAAAGTCGAGCTCATGGTCTTAACTTACCCAATCTAGGGGGGGGGGCTGAACAGATGGTGTTGATTTCAGGGCGTTTATTGCCCCGATTGCCCCGGAAATCCACTTCTCGGGAGGTGGTCAATCTTTGGTAAGAACTGAACAATCACGGTGGAGTGAGATATCTCAAGTGGATTTAGCGTGTTTTCAGCGCTCGAGAACACACCGAATGCATGAGTGCTTAAACGAAAGTTAAATTATGATTACCTTAGATGCGTTTCTAGTCTTCCTCTTTGCCGCCTCGTTGCCAGTCTGCTACCTGCTGATCATGCGCCATTTCATCGAGGGCGGTGAGCCCAAGGCCCCCAAAGCGAAGCGAGTCGATCATTCGAAATATGTATCCTCTGCAAGTGCTTCCTTTGCGACCTCCCACTAGGGTGGCGAGCAGTGAGGCGTTAAGTCTTGTTTTTCTCAGCAGGCGGGATCGGTTGCAACCCGTCTAGCTGGCCAACGGCAGAGGAAGAGTGTTCGCTTCCTCTGCCTTTTTTTTATCGAAAGCGACGG
The DNA here is from genome assembly GCA_964342405.1 of uncultured Verrucomicrobiota bacterium. Lineage (GTDB taxonomy): Bacteria > Verrucomicrobiota > Verrucomicrobiia > Limisphaerales > AAA164-E04 > UBA2970. Next base: position 33,530 of record CAYFGX010000037.1, read on the forward strand.
AGCGAGAGCACAGCGAAGGGAAAGTTGCCTCCGGTGCTTGCGGGTTGATTTGCCTGGGATGGAAGGAATTATCCGGAAATGAATGATGTTACCAAGGCCTCAGGGCCTCTGAAGAACTTGGACCAATGGCAGGATTTTGTTGCTGACTCGGTTTACCCTGAGCCGAGTGGGCGCGCAAATCATGAATATCGCAACTACGATGATCCGGCGAGAGACTGCGTGCGGGAGTTCTATCGTCAACATCATGAACGACAAACCCTCCGTTTTGTGCTTCAGAAGGAGAAGGAGTGGCTGCCGACGCGTCGAAAAAAGATGACGGTGATGGACGCTTTGGACTTTCTCAACACCTTGGTAGACGATTCAGATCCCGACATCGACTTGGATCAGCTTCAGCATTTGCTGCAAACCGGAGAAGCCATCCGTGCAGCAGGCTATGAAGACTGGTTTATTTTGACGGGATTCCTTCACGACTTGGGGAAAGTACTCTGCTTGTTCGGTGAACCTCAATGGGCGGTTGTGGGGGATACGCACCCGGTAGGGTGCCGGTTCAGTGAACGAATTGTCTATCCGGAGTACTTTGCGGCGAATCCTGATTCCAAGGATGAACGCTACAACACGAGGTTGGGGATTTACGAGGAAGGTTGTGGCTTAAAGAAGGTGCACATGTCTTGGGGGCATGATGAGTACATGTATCACATCCTGAAGGACTATCTGCCAGAGCCTGCACTTTACATGGTGCGTTATCACTCCTTCTACGCCTGGCATCGAGAGGGAGAGTATGATTACCTCTGTGACGATCATGATCGCGAGATGCTGCCCTGGGTGAAGAAATTCAATCCCTTCGATCTCTACACGAAGTGCCCTGAAGTGCCGTCTTGGTCTGAATTGAGTGGATACTACGAGGCCTTGATCGCGAAGTACCTTCCGGTCGAGTTGAGCTTCTAGTCGTCCACTCAGCGTTTGTAGTCAGTTTGCTCTCTTGTCCATCGGGAGTCGGATTTATCTCGTTGTCGGTCTGGGGCGTGACTAGGCTAGGCCTATGTTTGGAGCGGCGAGTCAACCCATTCGAATTCCTAATGGCCTGGCAAATCTTTGCCTCGGGGGCCTGCTGATCGTATCGCAGCCGACAGACGCAGCGACATCCCCCTCTGAACGCTGGGGATATGGGCAAACAGGAAATCAGGTGTCGGATGAGACCGGTCTGGTGACTGGAATTGATCCGCGCTCCGAGGTGAATCTTGCATGGCGAGCGAGGCTAGGAACAGAGGCTCATTCGACACCGATTGTAAGTGGTGGACGAGTTTTCATTGGGACGAACAACAACGAACCACGAGATCCCAAGCACCAAGGGGATCGGGGTGTCCTGATGTGCTTCAGCGAGCGGAGTGGAAAACTTCTGTGGCAACTGGTCGTTCCCAAGCGATCTGAAGATCGCTACTTTGACTGGCCCAACAGCGGGATTTCTTCGCCGGTAACGGTTGAGGGCGATCGAGTGTACTTGGTTACTAATCGGGGAGAAGTGGTTTGCCTGGATGTTTTCGGAATGAGCAATGGAAACGACGGCCCGTTTCGCGATGAGGCTCGCCATATGACGCCGGCATCTCAGAACCCTTATCAAGTTGGAGATCTCGATGCGGATATCCTTTGGCATTTTGATCTCACGGCAGGGGCAGGGATTTGGTCGCACGATGGAGCCCACTCGTCGATCCTCGTTCATGGAGACTATCTTTATCTCAACTCAGGGACAGGCGTGGATAATAGCCATCGACGGATCCGACGCCCGGAGGCTCCGAACTTGGTGGTCCTAGACAAGCGCACCGGGCATCTTGTGGCTCGCGAGAACGAAGGGATCGGTCCGAATATCTTCCATTGCACCTGGTCCGCACCGACGCTTGGTCGGCTGGATGGTGATTACTTCGTGCTTCTTGCTGCAGGCAACGGCTTCGTCTATAGCTTCGATGTTGTGTCCCCAAGGAGCACTGGCGATACGCGGAAAGAACTGAAGCGTCGATGGCGTTTTGACTTTGATCCGAGCGCTCCGAAAGAATCCGTTCATCGCTATCATCAAAACAAAAAAAATGGTCCGAGCAACTTTTATGGGATGCCGGTCGTGTTAGAAAATGAGGTGTTTCTCGCCGGTGGAGGAGATCTCTGGTGGGGCAAGAACCAAAGTTGGTTGAAGTGCCTCAGGTTCGACGGAGGAGATCAGGTTGAAGAAGTGTGGAGCTACGAGCTTGGGCGGCATGTCATGTCGACGCCTGCGGTTGTTGGGGACTTGGTTTTCATCGCGGACACGAGCCGTACGGTCCACTGCGTTAACAGAAGAACCGGCCGTGCCCACTGGACTCATGAGAGTAAAGGCGCATTCTGGGCATCGCCGTTTGTGGCTGACGGAAAGGTGTACTTAGGCAATCGACGGGGCGAGTTTTTCGTTTTCGCTGCCTCTGCCGAGAAGGATCTCTTGCATTCTGTGGATTTTGGAGCTCCGATTTCCTCAACGGTCACTGTTGCCAATCAAACGGTTTACGTGGCAACCATGTTTGATCTGTATGCGTTTCGACTCGGTCGTGTCGAGCTCGGGCTATAGCTCTACGGTCTTGATTCTTCTTTGGATGGACAACTTGGTCTGAAATCGAACTCCCGTTCAAAGAACAAGAAAACCCCTGACATGCCAAAGCGTGCCAGGGGTTTTGGGGTAAATGATTGATTGCTATGCGCTAGCGTAGTTGCGGAGCCTGAGCTGCGGTAGCGAGTTGTGGTCGATCAATGATCCACTTCTTAATCGCAAAGGCGATGAGCCCTAGGATGACGAACAGCGTTGCAGCTGGGACCATGATCGCCAGAACGGACAACGATACAGCGCTTCCCATCTCGACGGTAGAGAGGAGCGGATTCCCTAGTCCTCCAGTGGCCAGAGTGGATCCTCCGCGTAGGATGGCGGTTGCTGTATGAAAGAGTCCAGCGGCGCTACCACCTGCGATGACTGCGAAGCTCCATTTGACCAAAGGGCTCACGTCGTGAACCATCGAAGCTGAGAGGACTGTTCCTGCAACAACAGCAGCCGGAGCTGCAATTGCGTCCAATGTATTGTCAACCCAGGGTACGTAGTAGCCAATGACTTCGCACCCGACGGCTGCACTAAATGCGATCACGGCGGGGTAGGAGGCTAACCATTGGAAACCTTCCGAGAGTTCAAGATGGCCGGTGAAGGCGGCTAGGCTGACGACGAGCGGGGGAACGAATACGCGAAAGCCACAGGCGGCACTCAAACCAAGCCCAATCATCATCCCAAAGAGGGTTTCTGCTGTCAGTTCCATGTCAGATTCCTTTTGTTTGTCGTTAAACTATACTGTCCTACCCGGGGGGGAGAGGAAAGTTTCACATTTTGTGATTTTTTTTCGATCGGTCCAAAGTTTAGGGGGAAATGGCGAGCAAAGCCCCTATAATCCGGTTTGCGGATTGGAATGATCTAATTGAATGACCGTCGAAAGGTCGCGAAGAGTCCGTGGGCCGTGTAATCGTTGGCCCCTGCCACCGTGGGTTCATCGTAGGTAAAGAATCCGTATTGGAGGCGAACCTGACTGGTGTCACTGAGTTTCTTAGTGAAACCGGTGACGATACCGTGTCGATCGTAGTCGATGCCGATGGGAAGATTTAGGCCCGTGTCTGGCTGCCCGAAGGTAGCCTTGGAGAATGAGTAGGTCGTGTTCCAATCAAGAGTCTTGCTGAGAATGTAATTGGCAGATCCAGAGAATGTGTAGATTTGTCCTTCGTAGGGGACGAGGAGTGCCCCATCTGTAACTCCACTGGTTGTTCTAACATCACTGACTGAAGCGGTGCCGGAGATGAAAAGTCGATCTTTGGGTTGGACCGTTGTTGAGAGGGTGTAGATGTGTGCGTCGTAGTTGCCTGAGAACAAGGAGGCCGAGGGGAAAACGGTGCCAAACACATCAACCGAGTCTGTGGTGGCGCGAAAATCCGTTGCCGTCAGCCGGTAGGAGAGCGAGGTTCGAACGCGGGTCCAGGGTTTGAGGGTGAGTTTGACGTTGAATTCGTCCGTCTCGGTGTCGCGCGATCGAACGAAAGCGGAGAATCCGTTTCCTGGCGGAGCAAAGGTTCCAAGATCAGTGTCTGTGAGGTGGTTATAATCATTCTGTCGGAACTGGCGACGATACCAAGTATTGAAGGAGGCCCATCGCCATGGTGAATAGGTAAGGCCCGATCGGTACTCTTTATGATCCATGCTGGCGTCCGTGTCGCGCATGAAGTCGGTGGCATCCCCGAATCCGTCGTCAATGAACTGATTCTCCCGTTGTCCGATATCTCGTTGCTGAAACTTGGTGTCGAGATACAATACTGTGTCACTAATCTTGGTGTAACGGAGGCCGAAATTCTCTTCGAGCGTTCGGCTGTCAAGATTTGCGCCGAGCCCAGCTGGGGCGCCAAAGACAAAAATATCGCCATCGCCAGATTGGCTCGTCCAATCACTTTGAAAGCCGCTGTAAAAATCGAGCCCGTTGAAAGGGCCGAAGAGGCTGCCGATATTGATGACGTGGGAATCACGGTCTACGATGATCGCTCGGCTTGTATCCCCTTGGAAGGGAGCCGCTGAGAGATTACTGGGAAGAAAGGTCTCCAGGTTGAATCCGGCATCGGCCGAGAGGTCGGAGTAAAGGTAACCGGCGGAGAGCAGCCACCAGGGTTTGAGGCGTTTCTCCGCGCGAATGGTATTGGCCCCGCTGAAGTGATCGTAGTCTTCGGACACACGGCTCGCGCTGTCTGCCACCGTCGAACCGGCGGATGCAAAGTCGGCCATTTCTCGCCGAGTAGAGAGACGTGTGAACTCTCCCCGGAAGGACTCTTCGAGGTCCCAACCTCTCCAAGAATGGGTGATATCTAATTTGATAATGTGGGTGTCCTCATCGATATGCTTTGAACTGGGAAAAATGCCCTTTCCGGATGCCCCGGGAGCGGCAGGGAAGATGGGGCCCCAGTGAATCATGGATTTCTCACCATCTCGGTATTGGTGCTCGTATCCGAGTACGATTGTGGGCCAGTTTGGGAGTGTGAGCCCGACGTCGACCCAGGCTCGGGCCGTGTCCAAGTAAAGGTCGCGATCGATCGCAATGGGCGCTTGTCCGAGACCCTCATAGTAGCCACCTGTGTCGCTGTAGAAGCGACGGAATTGGTCATAGCCGAGCTGAATGAATCCAAGATCAGGCTTTTCGAATGACAGTTGAATCTCGTGGTCTTCCGTGCCGAAAATGGAGCGGCTTTCCAGATTGACGCGAGTTCCATCCTCCAATCGATCTGAAAGTGTGAAAGCGCCAATGCCGCCGGTGAAACCGTCGTCTTGCCAATAATGCTCGCGAAACACGCTTTCATTGCCGGAGACGGTCACGTAACCGATGCTCGGCTCGAAGGTATACTGGAAGAAAGATTCAGGCTCCGCTGCTCCCCATTCGGCACCTTGGTCAATCCAGGCGCGGAGGATGGCAATCTGATCGGAACTGAGTCGATCCGCTTTCCCGATGGGGGGCATCTCCATATCTTCTTCGAGGTACGCCACGTAGTGAATCAGTGGGCTACCCGCACTATCACCGGGAAGAATATCGGCCCCGTAATCGCCTCCTTCTAGGGCGGACTCACGAGTCCGGAGGTTGAAGCTCCCTTTCGGCCGCTCATTGCTGTGGCACTGGAAACAATGCCCCTCAAATATCGGGAGCACGTCCGCATTGAAGTCAATGGTTCGATCTACTGCTGCAGGGAGCGTGCTCGTGTCGATGTCTTGGCCCTGCGCTGTCCATCCCAAGATCGAGATTCCCAGAGTGGCACGAAACACCCAACGGTTTATCGGGAAGAGGCGCTTGTTCATGATCATCTTCCTTTTCTAGTAGAGCAAACGAGGGTTTACCATGGACCCGTGGACGGCTGTGTGGCAGCCGGCGGTCCAACAGGTGCCCATGGAAAGAAAGGCGCTGTGATCAACCTTTCCAACGAGCACTTGTGCGGGGTCAAACTGCATCTGCGAATGGCATCGAAGACAGAGCTGTGAATCTCGTTGAACGAGCATCTTGCGGTGGACGGAGCCATGAGGTTGGTGGCAAGTCGTGCATCCATCCTGCATTCCTTCGTGAACAAATACAAAGGGTCGTGACTGCTCTCGGTGGCACTGGGCGCATTGTTGATCTTGACGCGCCAAACCGAGTCCCCCGGGTTGTTTGAAAATGTCTCTGCCGTGGGGATCGTGACAATCCACGCAGTTCATCTGACCTTCGAGGACTGGATGATGTTGGGGGAGACTAAACTCTGCATGCTTTTCTTGATGGCAATTCAAGCAGGGCTGTGGATCTTTGCCGGGGTTATGAATGAAGACGGCTTTCCCGCCTCCGGCTTGAACGTGTTTGCTACCCGGTCCGTGGCAGGACTCACAGCCACTCACTTCATGGTAGTCGGGTTCGTCTTTAAAGAAGCGGGAGTGCACGCTGCCCGGAAAATTCTGTGCAATTTGTGCATGGCAGTCGGCGCACTTCTTGTTGCCGACGAAGTGAGCTCCTTCTACCTGCGGAGGAACCACAACCGATCGCGAGACTGAGGCGCATGACGAGGATAGAAACAGAATCCCAGCGGCAGCGGCGCTTGCGATGAGTGAGAAGGGGACCCATTCTCGGGCGGATGACGAACGAAGCGCGGAGATGATTCTGTGGAGCTGTTTCATCGATTCGTCTTTCTAGAGTAGTATCTGGTTCTTACCGCGTTCTCCCATTCAACCTACAGGACTTCAATGACTTAGATCTCCCTTGGTAGGACTCGAAGGGTATGGATAGGGGGTAGAATGTCAAGGGGCCATTGCGAAGGCCTCATACTATAGAGACTACTGAGAAACTAAGAATATTCCTTTGACGGAATATTCCTCTGTGAGAATATTTGCGCGTGGAAGTTGTCTCGGTTTATCGCTGTCTCTGTGACATGACGCGTTTGAGAATCCTGAATGTGTTGAATCAGGGCCCTCTGTGCGTCTGCTTTATTCAAGAGGTGCTTCGTGAGAACCAGGTCAAGGTTTCGAAGCATCTCGGTTATTTGCGGCAGCACGGTTTGATTGAGTGCGAACGACGGGGCAACTGGAGTATTTATCGGCTGAGTAAGAGTCCGAATCCTCTGCTTCAAGAGAATCTCAAGTGTCTACAGGACATCGCATCCGATCAGGCTCAATTCCGAGACGATCTCCGACGATTGCGACGATTGGATACGAGCGCTATTTGCCAACAGTAAGCCCTTTGTTTTTATGCCCCATAGAGTATTGGTTCTTTGTACTGGGAATTCATGTCGCAGTCACATGGCGGAAGGCATCCTGCGTGCCGCGGGATCTCCTCAGCTTGAGGTTTTGAGTGCCGGTTCTGATCCGGCGGGCTACGTACATCCCAAAGCGATCAAGGTCATGGAGGAGATTGGAATAGATCTCTCGCAACACCATTCCAAGCACCTCAACGAATTTCTTAACGCCAACATCCAAACCGTGATCACGGTCTGTGGGAATGCGGACCAGGTATGCCCAGTCTTTCCGGGACAACTGAATCGTCATCACTGGGGTTTTGATGATCCAGCCAAGATTGAAGGTTCTGAGGAGGAAGTTCTCATTGGATTTCGTCGAGTGAGGGATGAGATCAAGCTCGTATTTGAAGCGTATGCTGCTGGCTACCTGGCGGCACGCCGGGACTTGGAGGAAGATCAGTGAGACGCGCTTTTCTTGGCGAAATTGTTGGGACCTTCCTTTTGGTCTTCTTTGGTTGTGGAGCCGTGGCTTGCTCCGTCAGTGAAGGGGCATTGTCAGGGCTGTTCCAGGTTGCGATCGTTTGGGGAATGGGCTTGAGCGTGGCGATCTATCTCACGGGAGGCTTGAGTGGTGCGCATCTGAATCCTGCGATTTCACTCGCATTCGCTGTCTTTACACCGTTCCCAGCTCGGCGTTTGCCAACGTATATTCTCGCGCAATTTCTGGGAGCCTTTCTCGCTGCCGGGGCAGTGTATGGATTGTATGAAGGGAGTATTCAGGCTTACGAATCCGAACAGGGGATCGAGCGAGGGGGGGCTGGAAGTGAGGCGACGGCGATGATCTTTGGTGAGTTTTTTCCCAATCCGGGAGGAAGGGCCCTTCAGGATTCAGATCGAGAACGCGTTTCGTCTGGGCGAGCGTTTTTTGCTGAATTCTTAGGAACGGCTTTGCTCGCTCTTGTGGTGTTTGGTTTCACTGCGAGTTCGAACGAACAAGGGCCGTCCAAACTGACACCGCTTGCGATTGGGGTGGCACTCACGACGCTGATTTGCGTCTTTGCCCCGGTTTCTATGGCTGGATTTAACCCGGCTCGGGATCTCGCCCCTAGGCTGTTTTCAAGTCTGGCAGGGTGGGGTGACATTCCCTTTACCGTCAACGGGATCGGATGGTTCAGCGTTTATTTGCTGGCGCCTTGTCTGGGCGCGTTGACCGGTGGATGGATCAGTCAACGACTCCTCTGGAGCAACTAAGGCGTGCCTGAGGCATTAACCTCCGTTGAATAGAGAGAAAACGACTTTAACTCGCGCACGGATGGGGATGGTGCCTACGGACAGCGATGGCCCTCCAGCGGAGGAGTCCGCCGCAACGCGACTCATGCGCGTGTTCGCGAGCATGCTTCGGCGGTCGTCTTGGAGGCTCGGTTCTTCTTCGATCATCAAGGGGTTGGCCAGCTCATTGCCAAGGACCGCCGCCATTTGAGAGGCTTTGTCGCGGGCCGCTTGGACTGCCTGAACGCGGGCATTATTTTGGTGTCGAATCCGTTGCGAGGTATCGAATGAGACCCCGTTGACGGATACGGCCGTCAGCTTGCTCAGCCCCATCCAAAGGCTTCGGTAGGCATCGAGCGTCTTCGATTCGAATGAAATGCTGGTCGATGCGTAATAGCCTTTACGGGTCCGAGTGCCATTTCGGAATTCGAGATCCTCGGCCAGCTGGAGGCGTGAGGTTTGGATCTTTTCCTCCTTGATCTCCTCTCGTTTGAGAAATGCGAGCACGGCGGCGACGTTTTTGTCGTGATTCGAGGCTGTCTCTTGAACCGTTTTCGCCGTCGTACGGACACCTAGTTGCCATCGCATGATATCAGGGACGACATCGACCGTAGCCGTGCCATAGGCTGAGACATGTGCTTTTTCAAAATGTTCCGCCGTTGATACAATGGGAAGGCAGATCAGCGCACCGAGGCTGAGAGTGATAAGTGCATTCTTCATACGGTATTTGGGTTCAATTTGGACCGGTTATGGGTTCTGATAAAGGAGACGTGTTGAGGGGCTGAAATATTCGACACAGAATCTCCACGTGTTTGGAAATCTGCCGGGGCACTTGTTTTGTGTCGAGTGCCTTTCTCAAAGCTTAGATTGGTTCCGTGAGTGGGCTTCTTGGTTGGTGGGCAAGGACTTGAACCAGGTATCTCAATTCTTCTTCGATCGTGTATTCTGGTCCGATCGTGTTGGCGATCTCCTCCTTGATACACTCGCGAAAGCGCTTCCGCAGCCGGTGGATTGCCACTTTGATTGCACCTTCAGATAATTGCAGAGTTTTGGCTGCAGATTTTTGCGAAAGAGACTCAGTCTGTCCGACGAGCCATGGTTTCAGGGTTCTGAAATGGAGTTCACGATCGGCCTTGGTAAACTCTTTTTCGATGACCTCGAGGGCGCGAGCCATCAGTTTGATGGCCCATTCATAGTCGAAGTGTTGATCCTCATCGCGTTCGTTGTGATCGAGTGACTCGGGCTCAATGTCAGACAGAGATTCGGGTTGTCTCCCGGATCCTCGTTTCTGGCGTGCGCGGTGTCGGGCCTGGTTGCTGATGAAGTGCTTGATGGCCCCGAGCAGATAAGTCCGGAACTTGGCGCGGTCTGGATCGAGATGTTCAAAGGGGGATTGGTTGAGGACACTCTCGAAGAACTCGTGAGTCAGATCGTCCGCTTCTTCCGGGTTTCCAACCCGGCGACGAATGAACTGTTGGACCGGTTCATAGTAGGTTTTGCAAAGGTCGGCTAGGGCTTGTTTGGATTCTGGGGAGTTGCCCTTTGTCGCGAGGACACGTGTCCATTGTGTCGTGGCGAAGGACACGTATCCCGCGGGGCGCGCTGGTGTTGGGTTTGAATCTTTCATAGTCGACCGTTCTCACCAGCCTCTGACTCAATGCAGGTCCTTGGAGGGAGAGGCACTCTCGTAAGGAAGCGAGAGACTTGGGAACGTAACAACCTGATGGTTTCGGGTCTGGGCCCTAAAATCGGTCACGCTGGTGAGATCCAAAGCTTCGAAACGGGCGGTGAGGTGCTTTGAGCCGATCTGCATCTCGCTTGGCTCTATTTCGAGTCCCTGATTGTCGACCGCCACGACGCGCAGTTCTTGATCCTGAATGTCGTGTGCGAGAACCAAAACCGTGCTCTCGTGATCATGATGAGGGATCGAAAACGTGAGGTCCCATGGCTTGCCTTCCTCAGAGCCGGTTTGATGAGAGTATTGGTTGTTTTGAATATTCTTTGCCGGACAGCTGGCGAGAGTAAGAAAATCACCCACAGCAATGGTTGCGTGAAGATCAAGCTGTTGAATTTCTTTTCCGATGGCTCCGGCGATTAGCGTGAGAGAGGAATCATGATCTCCGTCTGCTCGAGGCGTCCCGCTTCCGCTTGATGAGAATCCCGGAGTGGCGCGCCACTTAAGAATCCGTGAGGAGAGGGGAAGTTGGTCGACTTGGATGAGGAACTCGTAACTCGTTTCGTTTGGCTGAGGCGAGATGGAGATAGAAGACGAGTCAATGTTCAGATTTGGTAGTGCCTCTCCGGAAGCGGTAAGCCAATTAGCCGAAGGCGAGGCATGCTTTCGAATGCCGACGAGTCTAAGAGAGCCCGACCCGACACGGGCAATCATAGCGCCGCTGTCGTCTTGGATGGCTGTCGAAATGTCATGCGGCGCTGTCGGGGCCTCAAATTCCCGGTAGGCCAGCACCGAGGCGATGAAGGCCAAGAGTATCAGCACAATTGGAGTCACGATAGTGACTGCAAGGAACCAGAAAATCCGACGTGGCCAGGGGTTTTCATGGTGCTGTTGGGAGGGGTGGTAGTCCGGAAAGGCTGATTTGAATCGTTGCTCGTGGAGAACGTTGATCACCCAGATCCCGATCGGGAACCCAATGATTGTCCAGGGAAATGTAGCGAAGGCTAGAGTTCCCCCGAGGAGCGCCAGACCGCGATGTTCGACGCGTGCGAGAGCATATGCCGAAGCACTCAGGAGAAGGCCGACTGTGGCTAGGAGAAGACCGGGAACCGAAAGAAGCGCGTCAATGAAAGGCGTTCCGGGGTCGAAAAACCAAGTGCCTGTCTTCGATGGAAGAATGCGAATAAAATTGACCAGGGCAACCAGACTCAAGCCGATAGCTGGGGCGACGGCACGCTGCCGCGCCGCTTCTCTGCTCAGTGGTTCTTCTGAGCTTTGGGCGCTTTCTCGATCAGGCCCACTCTTTAGTCCCTCTACTTGAGTTTTCACTTCGGACGCGCTTTGCTGTCGTCGGTCCCGATTTCGCTCTAAGGCTCGCAGGACAATCTCATCGATTCGCTGATCTAGGGCGGCACGATCCGATGGGGCTTCGAAGCGACCCAAGGGTAACTCGCCGGTGAGTAGTTCATAGAAGACGACGCCCAAGGAATAGATGTCGGCCCGGTGATCTACTTTGGCGGACGATTCAACTTGTTCTGGGGCCATGTAGTGGGGGGTGCCCATTTTGGCTCCGCTAACCGTCAAGCCTGGATCCGTCGCTAAGTCGCCCACCATCTTGGCAATCCCGAAATCCGCAATCTTGATATCGCCGTCGCCGGTCATCAGGATGTTTTCTGGTTTCACGTCTCGATGGAGGACGCCGTTATCGTGGGCGTATTGCAGTGCTTCGCAGATTTTGGGGACGACACTCAGTGCTTGCTCTGGAGTGAAGCTGCCTGCTCGCATCGCTTGGCGGAGGTTGACGCCGTCGACATATTCCATCAGCAGGAAGAAGAACGGGCCCGAACGTCCGAAATCGAAGACGGTCACAATGTTGGGATGGTTCAGTTTGGCGAGTAGTCGGCCTTCGCGTGAGAAACGCTCCGCAAAGGCAGAGTCCTCAGCTAAGGCTTCGGGGAGTACCTTGAGCGCGACGTCTCGCTCGAGCTTGATCTGCCGAGCGCGGTAGACGTAGCCCATTCCGCCTTGCCCGATTAGTTCTTGAATTTCGAGATCGGGGAAGGCTCTCGAGAGCTGTTCGATTACGGGCGCATCCACACTCGACGAGCGACGGGTTTCTTCTTGGGTAGCTAAGGAGACGTCGCTCAAGACGCATTTCGGGCACAGACCATGAGGGGCTTGGGCTGGGATTTCTTGACCGCACTTCGGGCAATTAGATTCAGATAATTCGCTCATATCATCGGATACCTGATCCAATTCATGAGGGAGGTTACCGAAAAAGTGTTCCGAAAACCAGAATCGCTGTTTTCTTGAGGAAGGAGCTGGAGTGGTGGATTACGAAAAATCCCGGCAGGAGAACTCCTGGCCGGGATGCCTGTCGGATCGAAATTGTGGAGAGACTTATTCTGAAATTGGGCAGGCTCCGCAAGGAGAGCACTGGGATGCCGCCTCACACGCGTAAGGAGTGTCCAGCGATTCCTCAGGAATGAAAATGGCCTCTGATGCCTGCCAGGCGCCGACACTCATCCCACCGGCCAGTGCGAGTGCGGTAGCCAGGGGAAGTAGTTTACCGAAGGATTGAGTAGGGAGTTGAAACGCAGTCTCGGCAGCGGCCGAAGCAAATTTTCCAAGTGCCCATCCTGCGACGAAAGCGATTGTTACTGAGGCGACGATAGCGGTTGTCATGACGTCTAGTTTCTCTCTCTCTGTGACTTTGGTTTTCGATCCGAGTTAGGTAGAGCATCGGGCGTGCCATCGTGATTAAGCCGGCAAAAACTCACTTCACGGTAGGTCGGCACGTTCGTTTTTCCCTGTTTTTGGGCTTCCGGGCTGTTTCTGCATTCGAAGCTCCGTGTCTATTGGAGAATTCGTTGGCATGCAGGGCATTGCGAATGCAATGCGTGAATTGCATGTGCAATTCGGTTTGGTTTGTTCTCAGGCTCGTGCCAGGACCTGCGGCTGCATGTGAGGGTGGAGGGCGATTCAGGAACCCCGAATGATGGAATGATTCTGCCTCAGAACAAATAGTCTGCGATCAGGGGGCAAAGGCCATGTGGAGATCTCTGTTTCTCATAATTGCCCCTTGATTAGCTGGCGAATAAGGTAATATTACGAATATAAATTCGTGAAATATTTTGCATATCTAAAGGCCTGTTGGATCGATCGTCAGTCCTCGTCTTCCGATTGGGTTACGCGGTGGAGGAGGGGCGCCTGATGCACCTGCCGGTCGATGAAGGCCTCGGGTGGCGACAGACAGTCCGCTTTGGTCCAACTGTGCCGGTGGCGAGAGAGCTCGAGGTGGCGGAATGAGTTTCGTCGTCCTGACCACCGAGGAGCGGGCAAGCTTGGCGGAGACCTTTCTCCGTTTGCCGGAGAAGGGGCGTCGGAACCGATGGGCTTCGGAGGAGGCGATGAACGCGTTGCGATGTTTGAAGGCGGTGCATTCCAACGCCATCGAAGACAAGAAAATCGATCGGGTGTTCCTTCAAGTGCTGCTTCACTCGGCTGGCATTCGCGAGAAGTCTAAGATCTCTCCATATTATGCGGGTGCTGCGAGCGAATTGAGGGGCCAGGTATCGATGTTGAAGTCTCTGGAGCAGATGGCTCGAGAGAAAGAAGATATGTCTATCTCCATGATCCTCGGGATGCATCGATCCAATTTTTTGAGAACAGCAATCCGGAGGCTGCAGGCTTGTTCCGAGGCGGGGATGTTCGAATACAGGGGATGCGACATCGGCCGCCGCCTTTTCCTCAGGTCTCGCTTTTGTTGCAGCAACAGCTCAATTGGATCAACGAGGACATCTTGGGCCTTTCCGCGATCGATTCAGATTCGTTTTTCGAAGTTCTGAGGATCTCTGCTAAGGCACATTACCTCATCGCCTCGGTCCACCCCTTCGAGGATGGGAACGGGAGAATCGCCAGAGCTGTTGGAGACTATGTGATGCTTCGTGCAGGCTTCTATTATGATGTGATCATGACCAGCTATCGGGATATCTATTTGGACGCTCTCTCCGAATGCTCTCTGAACGACTCCAAGCCGTTGCAGCAGTTTCTCGAGTTTAGTTATCTCGAAACTCTGAAACGGATAGAGACTTTCTTCGACATTGTCGAGTAGGGACGAGGGCGGATCAAATCGAGGGTGAGGAAAGAGAATTGTGTGAACGAAGCCTGTGGAGTTGTTAAGCCAACATGAGACTCCTTCAAGAATGTTGAATTGTTTTGATAGCGACATTTAGTTGCTGTCTTTTTTACTAACCGCTGTCATACTTTAACGAGATGAACGACAAGAGGATGCCGTCGCCTGCGAATGTGGCTTATGTGGAAGATTTGCACGCTGAATGGTGCCGGGATCCTGCCTCTGTCCCAACCGATTGGCGGGCCTATTTTGAGCGTGGCTCGCGTAACGGTAGTGGTTGGTCACGGGCCGAGCAACGAACCCAGCGTCCCGTTCCTCTTTTCAATCCTCGACGGCGAGCTCGGGATACGGGGCCCCACAGTCCCCGCATCGAACAACTCCTGCGTGCCTTCCGCGTTCGTGGACACCTTGGCGCCAACGTGAATCCGCTGGGGGAAGCCCCAAACCTTCCGGATGAGCTGCACTATTCGGCTCATGGATTCTCGGAAGCGGATTTGGATCGGGCCTTTTTCTGCGAGATCATCGCTGAGCAGAGTCCAAGACCCTTGCGTGAGATCATTGAGCAACTGCGAGGAACGTATTGCCGCTACATTGGTGTCCAGTACATGCACATCGACGACTTCAATGTGCGTCGTTGGCTACAGGAGCGGATGGAGCCTGTTGCTAACCGGCGGCATGTCACCCGAGAAACTCAGCTTCGCATTCTCACTAAGCTCACGGATGCGGTGATTTTCGAAGAGTTTGTTCGCAGAAAATTTCTTGGGGCGAAGACGTTCTCGCTGGAAGGTTGCGAGAGTTTGGTGCCGCTCCTTGATCTTGCCATTGAAAAGGCGGGTGGCCAGGGAGTCAAAGAGATCGTCATCGGAATGGCTCATCGCGGGCGCTTGAATGTGCTCGCGAATATTTTAGGGAAGAGTGCTCGCCAGATCTTTCATGAATTCGTCGATGACGAACCTGAGAAATATCTGGGAGGTGGGGACGTTAAGTATCATCTCGGGCACAGCAACGATTGGGAAACGGCCAATGGAGACAAGGTTCACTTATCCCTCTGCTTCAATCCGAGCCATTTGGAGTATATCAATCCTGTTGCCCTGGGACGCGTCAGAGCGAAACAAGACCGGGCCGGGGACATCACTCGAAATGAATCGATGGGCCTTTTGATCCATGGAGACGCAGCCTTTGCGGGTGAGGGGATTGTTCCGGAAACGATCAACCTCAGTCAGTTGGATGGCTATGCCACCGGTGGAACCTTGCACATCGTGGTGAATAACCAGATTGGGTTCACAACCGGGCCCGGTGAAGCACGCTCGAGTCGCTATTGCACCGAGGTCGCCCGAATGCTGCAGACTCCTGTCTTTCACGTTAATGGAGAGAATCCTGAGGCGGTGGCTCAGTGCTTGGAGATTGCCATGGATTTTCGGCAGGAATTTCATCGGGATGTTTTTATCGATATGTATGGGTATCGACGTCTCGGGCACAACGAATCCGACGAGCCGGCATTTACTCAGCCCTTGCTTTATCGAGCGATTCGAGCGCGAAAATCAGTCAGGGATGGCTACCTTGATAATCTGCTGAAACTGAATGAGATCACGCGTGAGGAAGCCGATGAGATTGCGGCGCGTCGACGTGCCTACCTTGATGCCGAGCTCGATGAGGCGAAAGACGAATCGTATCAGCCTCCAGACGAGAACAAACGAGGCGTGTGGGTAAGGAGCAAATTCTTCGGTGGGCCGGAATCGGCTGTGAAATCGCCTGCCACATCGGTGCCACGCCCCAAACTCAAAGGATTGGTCGATGCGCTGACCAATCCTCCAAAAGGCTTCAAGCCTCATCCCAAGTTAGAGAAGATTCAGGGTCACTGGGTCAACATGGGCGCGGGTAAAGCGCCCCTGACGTGGGCCGCAGCAGAAACCTTAGCGATGGCAAGTTTGGCGTCTGAAGGCTATCGCGTCCGGCTGAGTGGCGAAGATTGCCAGCGGGGAACCTTTAGTCATCGTCACGCCGTTCTGCACGATTATGAAACGGGGCGAACTTGGTGTCCGTTGCAACACCTGACGCCTGACCAGGGACCCGTCGATATCATCAATAGCCCTCTATCAGAAGCAGGTGTGATGGGGTTCGACTATGGATACAGTTTAGATTGTCCGGATGGCTTGATCATGTGGGAGGCGCAATTCGGTGACTTCGTGAATGCGGCTCAAGTCATCATCGATCAGTTTATCAGCAGTGGCGAGGACAAGTGGAAGCGGCTTTCAGGTCTTGTGCTCTTGTTGCCGCATGGTTTTGAGGGGATGGGGCCTGAACATGCCAGTGCCCGAATCGAGCGCTGTTTGCAACTCTGTGCTGAAGACAACCTACAAATCGCCCAGCCAACCACGCCGGCGCAGTATTTCCACTTGCTTCGACGGCAGGTGCTGTGTCGCTGGCGAAAACCATTGATTGTTTTCACTCCGAAAAGTCTGCTGCGGCATCATGAATGTGTTTCATCGCTTCATGAATTGGCGCGCGGCACCTTTCGTCATGTGCTGGGTGACGACCGTGAGATCAAGAATCCGCGCCGTATTCTCATCAGCTCAGGCAAGGTTCATTACGAGCTATCGCAGTTTCGGGATGAAAATGAGATTGATGACATTGCCCTCTTACGCGTCGAGCAGTTCTATCCCTGGCGGGATGCGCGTTTGGCCAAGGTCCTGAAGAAATACCCGAGTGATGCCGAGCTCGTATGGGTTCAGGACGAGCCGGAGAACATGGGGGCTTGGCGTTGGATTCGTCCCCACCTAGAACGAGTGATCGGGGATCGTCCCTTGAGCTACGCTAGTCGGGTCGAATCCGCGAGTCCCGCGACGGGGTCGGCTGCTGCTCATAAACTCGAACAAGAGCGTCTGTTGGCTGACGCATTCAACCTTTCCAATTCTTGATTTTAGATTTTCACGATGTCCATTGAGATAAAGATCCCTGAGGTTGGTGAATCGATCACCGAAGTAGAAATCGCTGCCTGGTTGAAGCAGGAGGGCGAGCGTGTGACCCGAGACGAGACGCTTCTCGAAATCGAAAGCGACAAGGCGGCAATGGAAGTGCCGGCGCCCGCTGATGGCGTTTTGGTGAAGATATCAAAGAAAGTTGGTGAGGTCATCGATGTTGGGACTGTGGTCGGAGAAATTGATCCTGCTGCGACACCCACTGACGGAAACGTTGTGGAATCTGCGCCAGCTCAAGCGAAGGTGGAGAGCGATCCAGGTCCCGTCGTCACCGAGGCTAAAACTGAATCCCAAACACCGAGTCCCGACGAGGCGGACCAGACACGCGTGATGCCTGCTGCTCAACGCTTGCTCGAGGAGCACGGTTTGAAACCCGAAGAGGTTGAGGCAACTGGGCCAGGTGGACGGATGCTCAAGGAAGATGTCTTGGCTCATCTTGAGGGAGATACCGGAACGGTCAGTGACGATCGAGAATCCGAGACCGTCCGAATGTCACCGCTCAGGCGAACGGTTGCTCGGCGCTTGGTTGAAGCCCAACAGGAAATGGCCATGCTGACGACTTTCAACGAAGTCGATCTGAGTGCCGTCCAGAAACTTCGATCGGAAGTGAAGGCTCAGTTTCAAGAGAAGTATGGTGTTAAACTCGGATTGATGTCCTTCTTCGTGAAAGCCACGATTGAGGCTCTGAAGGACATTCCGGGGCTCAATGCTGAGGTGCGAGGTGATGATTTGATCTATCATCGCTTTTACGATATCGGCGTGGCGATTGGTGGGGGTAAGGGGCTTGTGGTTCCTCCCATTCGAAATGCCGAATGTTTGGGTTTTGCTGAGATCGAAAAGACCATTGCTGATTTCGCTGAACGCGCTCGTTCTCGTCGACTGAAACCTGAAGAGTTGGAAGGGGGAACGTTTACGATCAGCAACGGGGGCGTGTACGGCTCCCTCATGTCGACGCCGATCGTGAATCCGCCCCAGACCGGCATTCTGGGTTTGCACACAATTCAAGATCGTCCCGTGGTTGTGGACGGTGAGATCGTCATTCGCCCA
Source organism: uncultured Verrucomicrobiota bacterium (assembly GCA_964342405.1). Classification (GTDB taxonomy): domain Bacteria; phylum Verrucomicrobiota; class Verrucomicrobiia; order Limisphaerales; family AAA164-E04; genus UBA2970. The sequence goes on from CAYFGX010000037.1 coordinate 51,906, forward strand.
ATGATGTATATCGCCCTGAGTTATGATCACCGAGTGGTCGACGGTCGCGAGGCGGTGACGTTTCTGCGATCGGTAAAGGAGATGATCGAGATGCCGGCGAAGATTCTGTTGGAGCTTTAGTTCTGGGTTCGCAGTCTATCCTGATAAGAATGAAAGAATTTGATCTCTTAGTTATTGGTGCAGGGCCGGGTGGCTACGTGGCCGCGATTCGCGGAGCCCAGTTGGGACTCAAGACTGCCGTCGTTGAGAAGGAGCCGTCCTTTGGGGGGACTTGCCTTCGAGTGGGGTGTATTCCGAGCAAAGCGTTGCTGGAATCGAGCGAACGTTTTCAAGCTGCAAAGGAAGAGCTGGCGGAGCATGGCGTTCGGTGTGGCGGCGTCGAACTCGATTTGGCCGCAATGATGAAGCGCAAGGACAAGATTGTTCAGACGCTGGGGCGTGGGGTGGCGGCCTTGTTCAAGAAGCACAAGATTGAGAGTTTCGCCGGGCATGGATCCTTCTTGAAGCCGGGGCAGGTCGAGGTCGTCAATGGCGATAAGAAAGAGGTCCTGACGGCGAAGCATATTATCATCGCAACGGGGAGCGTTCCATCAGCGTTACCCGGTGTGCAGCCAGATGGCAATCGAGTGGGCACGAGTACGGAGGCTTTGAACTACGACTCTGTCCCCGAGCACCTCGTGGTGATTGGCGGTGGCTACATCGGTTTAGAACTTGGTTCCGTTTGGAATCGTCTCGGTTCACAGGTCACTGTGGTTGAGTATCTGGATCGAATCCTTCCTGGTATTGATTCGGGCGTTGCGTCCGAAGCACACAAGGCTTTTGCCAACCAAGGTTTGGATTTTCGACTCGGCTCCAAAGTGATGGCCGCCAAATCGACCACGAAGGGTGCTCAGGTGGAAATCGAAGGGCAGGATCCTATTGACTGCGATCAGGTCCTCCTTGCTGTCGGGCGTCGACCAAACACCGAGGGGCTCGGATTGGAGCGCATCGGTGTTGAGCTGGACGACCGGAAGCGGATCCCCGTAGGTGAAGGGTTTCGTACTGTTGCAGATGGCGTCTACGCCATTGGCGACGTGATTCCCGGTCCGATGCTGGCCCACAAGGCAGAAGAAGAAGGCGTTGCCTGTGCCGAGCTGATTGCGGGGCATCATCCGTTCCTGAATTACGATTGCATTCCCGCAGTGGTCTATACACATCCGGAGATTGCGACGGTCGGAAAGACTGAAGACGAACTCAAGAACTCTGGGGTTCATTATAATAAGGGGGAATTTCCATTTGCTGCGAATGGGCGGGCACGAGCCTTAGGAGATATCAGCGGGCGAGTCAAAGTGCTCGCCGACGAGAAAACAGATCGGATCTTGGGTGTGCATATCATTGGTCCGCGGGCGGGAGATCTCATCGCCGAAGCGGCAGTGGCGATGAATTTTGGTGCAAGCAGTACCGACCTTGCGCTCACGTGCCATGCTCATCCGACTTTGGCAGAGGCTGTGAAAGAAGCCGCCTTCGCCACGACCGGTCAGGCCATTCACGCTTAGAGCGGCAGTAGGAACCCGGTGTCGCGTGGTTCCGCTCAGCACGAGTTGTCGGAATCTGCCACGGGGAATGTCGCGATTACTGCTGATTCTGCGGATCTCCAGTGATCTCGACGCCTTGATCTGATGGGATCCTCCTGCCCAGGCGGGCACAACAAACACCCTTCGATCTTTGCCCGAAAGGCGAACCGTATCCGAATCACAGAGCTGAACCGAACGTTGGCACTTGCCGTCGAGTCGGCGCCCCTCGGGTTTGGAGGGAGGCCTTTTCTGTTGCCAATCATTGGAGCTTGTTCAGACTGGTCGAGATTTACCGACTGACTATGAAGCCACTCTCATTTTGTCTCCGCGTCTTGTTCTCATGCACAGTGCTCTCTGTGTCCAGCCTCTCATTCGCTCAGGCGGCCAGTAAACCCAGCTTTGTCTTCATCCTGGTTGATGATCTGGGCTACATGGACGTGGGGGCCTACAATCCTGATACCTTTTACGAGACGCCGCATATCAATGCCCTGGCGGCCTCTGGGATGAAGTTCACGGACGGTTACGCGGCAAACCCGGTCTGTTCACCAACGCGCTTTGGGATTCAGACTGGGCGACATCCGTCACGAAAAGATGCGACTAATTTCTTTAGCGGACGACGAAAAAGTCGGTTTGCGCCGGCACCCTTGCACGATCGAATGGATCTTGAGGAGGTGACTATGGCAGAGGCGCTCAAGGAAGAGGGATACCGTACCTTTTTTGCCGGGAAGTGGCATCTCGGGCCGACTGAGGAATTCTGGCCTGAGAATCAGGGTTACGACGTCAACAAAGGCGGCTGGAAACACGGTGGACCTTGGAACGGAGGGAAGTATTTCACCCCGTACGGCAATCCGCGATTAACGGATGGACCGGATGGTGAACATTTACCCGATCGATTGGCATCGGAAACCTGTCAGTTTATCGAAGCCAATCGCGACCGGCCATTCCTGGCCTTTCTCTCGTTCTATTCCGTTCATACTCCGCTGATTGGTCGCCCTGATCTCGTTGAGAAATATGAAAAGAAAGCGGCCAAGATAGCGGGTGAGGAATTCGCCGGCGAAGAGCAAGCTTTGGTCAATGCAAAGAGACCACGCCGGGTGCGTATCTTGCAGAAACATGCGGTCTACGGGGCCATGGTTGAGGCAATGGACTTGGCTGTAGGCAGGGTGTTGAACAAACTCAAGCAGTTGGGGCTCGATGAGGATGTCGTGGTTTGCTTTACATCTGACAATGGCGGGCTCTCTACTTCTGAGGGATCACCTACGTCAAACTTGCCTCTCCGGGGTGGTAAAGGATGGATCTATGAGGGGGGCATTCGAGAACCGTTCTTAGTTCGCTGGCCCGGGGTCACCCGGCCCGGAACGATCTGTCGCGTACCGGTGATGAGTACCGATTTCTTTCCCACTTTGGTGCGTGCGGCTGGGGGCCAGGTGAGGGGCGCAGGAACAATTGATGGTGCCGATTTGATGCCACTCTTGAAAGGGACTGGCGAGCTCGAACGTGAGGCTCTTTATTGGCACTATCCGCACTACAGCAACCAGGGTGGGTTTCCGGCTTCGGCCATTCGCATGGGTGATTGGAAGTTGATTGAACGACTCGAAGATGGGAGAGCGCAACTCTACAATCTCGCCACGGATATAGGAGAGCGTTTGGATATGGCGAGTGCCCAGCCAGCAAGAGTCGCTGCCATGCGAGAGAAACTGCACGATTGGTATGACGATGTGGACGCGAAATTTCTTCGCCCCTTAGACGTGGGGACGCCGGCGCCTTGGAGGCCCTGAATCGAGTCTCACACGGTCTAAAGTGGTTTGAGGAAGAAACTCTAAAGTTTCTTCACCGCGTTCAGAGGTGTGAGTTTGTACCTGCCAGTTCCCGGCAGGGGGTAAGATTCTCACTGAATTCTGAGAACCGTTGATGGATTCTCTCTTGCGGCGCGTAGACTTGGAATGAGGCAAGCAGCGAGGCAGGTTGCCTGTAAGATGAGCGCGGCGTAAAGAAGGCTGACCAAGTCGAACTCAGTTGTTCGGAGCACGGCCGAACCGATGGCTTTGGTCATTCCGATGGCTATCAGAGATCCGGTGGCGATCCCGATAGTCGCGAGGCGAAAGCCGCGACGCAGGATGAGGGTAAGTATTTCTCGTGGGACGGCGCCGAGTGCCATACGAATCCCGATCTCTTGCTGGCGCTCTTGGACGGAAAACATCATGACTCCGTAGATTCCGATGGCAGCAAGGCCGAGGGCGATGGCTCCGAAAGTCCAAAGTAGTTTTGTTGTGAGCCTGATCGACCAGAATGCTTCTCCCAAGTGGGCTTCGAGGTCGGTCACGTTGAAGAGTGCTTGGTTCGGAGCAATCTGATGGAGAGATTCCTCAATACTTTGGAAAACACTTCCGGTGGGGAGGCTGCTTTTGGCGGCGATGGTGAGTTTCCTGGAAGGGGCTTGGGCATAGGCCACATAGATTTGGGGTGGGGCAGGCCGATTGACCTTCTCATGTTTTGTGCCGTCAACAATTCCGATGATTCTGAACCAAGGAGAATCCCCGGATGGAAGATCGAACTTGAGTCGTTTGCCGACCGCAGATGAATCGGGCCATAGAAGCTTGGCAAGGGGAGCATTGAGGATCGCGACCTGGGGAGACCCAAGACGATCCAGCGGTGAGAATGTGCGCCCGGCTAGCGTCTTGATGCCCATCGTCCGGAAGTAGTCGTGGCTCGCAACTTTATAGATGGCGTCTGGATTGGCCTGGAATGAGTCATCGCTCTGCCCCTCAAGGGAATAGGTTCGATAGAGGCTGCTGCCTGAAAGGGGGAGTGAATTGACCCAGCCGACACTTTCAACTCCCGGAAGCGCTTCAAGGCGCTCCTGCATGTCAGAGGCAAGACGGCTTCGGTCTGAGGGCTCAGGGTATTGTTCTTCGGACAATGACAGGCTTCCTACCACGACATTCTTGGCCGTGAAGCCTGGGCTTTCGTTCGCCAATCGAACCAGCCCGCGAACCATCACCGATCCGCCCGCCAATAGTCCAAGAGCGAGAGCGAGCTCGGAAATGATGAGCACGCTCTGAAGTCTCTGCGAAGACGCCCCGGCCTGATTGCGTGCTCCGAGGCTGCCGATGGATGTCGGGTGGGCTGTGCGTGAAATTCTAAGGGCTGGGACTAAACCAAAGACGATGGTCGTTAGAATGGCGATTCCGGCTGTGTAGAGGAGAATGCGGTGGTCGACGTCAAAGGAGAACCAACGAATCGCTGAAGGGGGGAGAGTGCTCATGCCGTATTGGGTGGCGACGCGGGAAAGAATCAAACCGGCAACAGAGGCGATCACCGAGATGACGAAACTTTCGATCAGTAGCTGCCGAATCAGGCGAGCTCGACTCGCTCCGATCGCGGTGCGGATGGCAAATTCGGCTTGCCGGGAAACGGCGCGACTGAGTTGGAGATTCGCAACGTTGGTGCAGACGATCATGAGAAGCAAGGCGACGGCTCCTAAGAGGAGGCTGAACATGGTTCGGGCATTGGCTCCTAATTGATCCTCCCTGAGTGAGATGACGCGGTAACCGCTTGTTGCGTGCGGCGTTTGTCCCTGAGTGATGGATGCCTGCCCAATCGACTGGAGCTCCGCCTTTGCCGTCGCAAGACGGACCCCGCTGGCCAGTCGGCCAATGCCGCTGAGCCACGTGCGATTTCGATCCTGTTCATCGAGCTTCATGGCGAGAGGTATCCAGACCTTCGCTTCGATCGGAAGCTCTTGCCCTAGGGGAATGATGCCGATGACTTTGCGGGCGATGCCATCAACGCGAACGTTTCGATCCAGAATATCCATCGAACGGCCGAATTGGTCATTCCAAACGGACTCACTCAGAATCACGACTGGGGGAGCCCCCGGTGTGTCATCGTCGCTGCGGAACGCCCGACCGATGAGTGGCTCTACGCCTAGGGTATTGAAGTAGCCGTGTGATACTTTGGCGCCTCCAGCCCAGATTGGGCGTTGCTGGGTTGCGAGATTGAAATTGGACCAGGAGTAGGCAGCGACTTCGGCAAAGGATTGATTCTCGTTGCGGATATCTACGAAATCTGGATAGGAGAGACTTCCCAGCTCTTCTTCTTGATGGGGGTTGTGGCGGCCGAAAGCGACGAGCTCGCTGTCATTGGGGAACGGAAATGGTTTCAGCAAGAACGCGTTAACAAATGTAAACACCGTCGTATTTGCCGTGATTCCGAGTGCCAGCGTGGCGATGACAGCTGCCGAGAACGCGGGCCGTTTGATCAGCATTCGAATTGAGAGGGCGATATCTTTGTGCATACGGTGTCGGCATTCTTGCCTGTGATGACCTACGAGAATGCAGCGTTGATGCCAAGATCTTGATTGAACTAAGGCGTTGAAGAATAATTCTGTGATACTCAGTTTCTATTAGTGTAAAATCCTCTGTGTTAGTGCCTTAGGGCGATTCCTTGAATTGTGTCAGTCGATTTGGGAGTCAGGTGAACTTCCCAGATTGCACGGTCAGAACACGTTGCTGGGAAAAGAGTTTCCCGAGCTTGGGAAAACGATTCTCTGGCTCAACGGCCTTCCTTGGAGAAGATCTTGATGCGTAACACGATCTCCTGTTGATGTCCCCAGGTACAAATCATTTTCGCTTGGAGCATTTTAGGGGTTGAGTAGGCTTGGGGGTGTTCCTAGGTATTCATATGAATTCTCGAATAAGAAAGTTTATCACCGCAGGTTTTTTGAGCTGCTGTCTTACCCAGTTCTCCGCTCTTGCCACAGAAAAGGCTCCAAGAAAGGGGGAGCGGGTTGTTCTTCTTGGCAGCGGCTTTATCGAGCGAGAACAAAACTACGGGCATTTTGAGACCGTATTGCATCAACGATTTCCCGAACACGATCTGGTAGTTCGGAATATGGGGAATCAGGGAGATACTCCCGCGTTTCGCCCTCGGCCGGGACGAGAGAGTCAATGGGCTTTTCCTGGTGCTGAGGTGTTTCGGCCCAAATTGTCGATGCACCTTGGTATTGGGCACTATGCGAGTCCGGACGAGTGGCTCACCTTACTGCGTGCTGACACGATCGTCGCGTTTTTCGGATATAGTGAATCGTTCGACGGGCGTGCTGGATTGGCCAATTTCAAGGCCGAGATGGATGCCTTCGTGCGTCACACGCTGGCGCAACGCTATAACGGCGCGACGGCTCCGAAATTGATTCTGGCGAGTCCGGCCGCGTTCGAGGATCGATCCCACGAGATGGACTTGCCCAATGGACGCACTGAAAATGCCAACTTGGCCCTTTACGCAGAAGCGATTTCTCAGGTTGCGGCAGATCATCAACTCACGTATGTGGATCTCTTTGGCATCACGAAGCGCTTGCTCAAGGAGTATGATGAACCGTTGACCATCAACGGCTGCCACTATTCTGACTTTGGCTATTCAAAAATCGCTCCTCACTGGCTGAACGCGATCTACGGAGAAGACACTCTCGCCAGCAAATCTTCGGTCGCTTACGAAACCGCTCGCTCGGCCGTCTTGGAGAAGTCTTGGTTCTGGTTTAACGACTACCGGATGCTCAACGGAGTGCATGTGCATGGCCGCCGTTACAAGCCTTTCGGCAATGAGAACTATCCTGAAGAGATTGAGAAGATGCGGCAGATGACCGAACTGCGGGACCGGAAAATCTGGGAAGTCGTTCGTGGCGAGACGAGCAACCTCCTTGTGGATGATTCAGGCACTCGAGCTTTGACGCCGATTGAAACGAACTTTAAGCGATCGATTACCTATTTGGATGGTCCCGAGGCGGTGGAAACCCTTCACTTGCCGGATGGCTACCAGGCAAGCTTGTTCGCGGCGGAGAGCGACTTTCCAGATTTGCGTAATCCTGTTCAGATGGCTTTCGACAACGAAGGGGGCTTGTGGGTTTCAGTACTACACAGCTATCCCCACTATATGCCGGGCGGACCGCGTCCGAACGATAAGTTGATTGTTTTTGAAGATACGGATGGGGACGGTCGAGCGGACCAACAGACAGTGTTTGCGGAGGGGCTTCACCTGCCCATCGGATTCGAGATTGCTCACAATGGGGTCTATGTCTCGGAAGAGCCGAACCTCTTGTTTCTGCAGGATACGGACGGAGATGGGCGGGCTGATTCGCGGGAGATCATTCTCGGAGGTTTTGATTCCCACGATACGCACCATGCGATTTCCGCCTATTGTGCCGACGGGTCTGGGGCCTTCTACATGTGTGAGGGACGGTTTCTGCATTCTCAAGTGGAAACGCCTTACGGAACCGTTCGTTGTAATGATGGCGGTGTCTGGCGATTCGATCCGAACAACTGGCGTCTCGAAAGGCATTCTCAGTCGGACTACTCGAATCCTTGGGGCATCGCCTTCGATGAGTGGGGGCAGAACTACGTCTCGGACGCATCTGGTGGGGCGAACTACTGGTTGCTTCCCGTCTCCGCGAAAGTGCCGTATGGAATCGAAATCGGGAAGGAAGGTCAGTTCACGACTCATCGAGTTCGGCCCACGTCTGGCTCAGAGTTCGTGTCGTCACGACATTTTCCGGACGAGGTTCAAGGAGACTTCTTGATCAACAATACGATTGGATTCTTGGGCACGAAGCAACACACGATGGTTGAAGATGGTGCGGGTTTCACCGGTGAGCTGCGGTATGATCTGCTGCGGTCAGATGATCCGAACTTTCGCCCCGTGGATCTCGAGTTTGCTCCCGATGGTTCTCTGTATATTGTAGACTGGCACAATGCACTCATCGGCCATATGCAACACTCGGCTCGAGATCCAAACCGAGACGTAGATCACGGACGAATCTATCGAATCACTTACCCTGCGCGTCCGCTGGTCAAGCCGGCGGTCGTGGCGGGAGCGCCGGTGGGTGTGCTGCTCGAAAATTTGAAGTTGCACGAGTATCGGAGTCGGTATCGTACGCGTCGGGAGTTGCGAGGACGGAAGCCGGAACAGGTGCTTCCTCTGTTGAAGAAGTGGGTCGCTCAACTTGATACGCAGGACGAGAAATATGAGCGTCACTTACTGGAAGCTTTGTGGGTTACTTGGGGCTATAACCAAGTGGATCCCGAATTGCTTGAACGGTGCCTCAATGGCGAGAGTCATCAATTGCGGGCGGGGGCAGCTCGGGTGTTGCGGCATTCGTACTATCACTTTTCTCAAAGCCCAGAGTGGTTCTTGCAGGCGGCCCAAGATCCGCATCCTCGGGTTCGACTTGAAGCCATCGTCGCAGCGTCTTGGTTGGACAATGAGGTTGGAGCCCGCATTGCGATCGAGGCGTTGAAGCATCCGGTCGAAAAATGGATGAAGCATGCCTTCCACGCCACGATGTTGACGTTGAAAGATGATGTTAAAACGGCGGTTTCAACGGGACGCTTGGACGTGAGCGGAAACTCTCAGGCTGAGATGTATTTGGCTGGCAAGCTAGATCTTCGTCCGCAGGAAAAGGCCGCCAACATCCCGGTGACCAATGTTCCCAATAGTGTGATGGCTTCCTTCAAGCTCGGGCAGGAAGTCTATCGACGGGATGCCCATTGCATTACCTGCCACCAGCAGAAGGGGAATGGCTTGCCCAATATTTATCCATCCTTGATCAAGAACGATTGGGTTGAGGGCGATCCAGAACGGTTGATCAAGGTTGTTCTGAAGGGGCTTTGGGGACCGCTGACGGTCAACGGTGATTCGTTCAACCCTGCGACAGGAACTCCGCCAATGACCGGGTTTGCTCCCTTGCTAAACGATGAGGAAGTGGCCGGGGTTTTAAACTACGTTCGCTTTAGTTGGAAGAATAGTGGATCTCCCATTACACCTGAAATGGTCGCGGAAGTACGAAAGAAGACCGAAGATCGACGGACGTTTTACATGGTGGACGAGATTCTGAAAGAGCATCCTATCGAAGGTGGTGCTCGATAGCTAAAGAACGAAAGCAAACGTGATGGGTTTCCGAGAGCGAGGAGCTTCCAGTGTAAGGCGGGTTGATCGAAGAGAATTCCTGAAGCGAGGATCTATGGTTCTTGCTGGCTCAACCTTGAGTCAGCCGGCGACATCGCGTTTGCTTGGGCAAGGGAATTCAGATGATCGGATTCAGCTTGGAATTCATCATTACTCGGTGCGTTCTCTGTTTCAGGCTGGAAAACTCTCGTTGGTGGATTTTCCAAGCTTTGCTCGAGAGGAGCTTGATGTCCCCAACATTGAGCTCGCCGCCGAGTTGAGTCGCCCGCTCTTGGAGTCGCCAAAGCTGGTTGACCGGCTTAAGGCGAACGCCGATCGTGCGGGCGTTCGAGTGCTGACGCTCCTGTGCTCAGGAGAGACCGCACTGGACGGGGATACCGAAGCCCAACGGGCGGAAGCCGTGGCGCATCACCTTCAGTGGATCAGAGTGGCACGGACTCTCGGGTGCCGTTACATGCGCCTTCGGGCAGGGACTGATGGGGATCCCATCGATCGTATGGCAAAGGCCCGCTTGGGGATTGGAGCCTTGGCTGCGCGCCTGGAACCGGGCGATCCACGACTCTTGATTGAGAATGTGGGTGGCTTATCACGTCGCCCTGCTTGGTTGCTTGAACTCGTGAAAACCCTCGGCCGTAAACACTGTGGCGTCCTGGCCGACTACGGCAACTTCAACGGTAATATCTACGAGGGCATGGAAATGCTACTGCCTCTGACTGAGGCAATATGCACGAAATCATGGGACTTCGACGGGGAGGGCAATGAGACGAAGATCGATTTCCACCGAATGGGGCGGTTGATTCGGGCGTCCGGGTTCATAGGGTGCATCTCGATGGAGTATCTCGGAAAAAATCTAGGAAGTGTCGAAGGCCTGCGAAAAACGGCGGCTCTCGTTCGGCGGTCACTCACTTGACGGTATTTGATCATGAAGCTCTGGTTCGTTTGCAGCAAGAAGGCTGAGGGTGCAGCGCAGCACCTTACATGGTTGTTCACCCTTGCATGTGTCGTGAGCCTGGTTGCCCAGGCGGCTGAGCGACCGAACATTGTGTTCATGATGGCGGATGACCATACCAGTCAAGCGTGGTCCTGTTACGGAGGACGCCTTGCAGCTTACGCCAAGACGCCGAACATCGATCGTTTGGCCGCAGAGGGAGCCCTGTTGAAGAATTGCTTCTGCGTGAATTCGATTTGTGTTCCCAGTCGGGCCTCTATTCTAACGGGACAGTATAGTCATCGGAATGGAGTGAAGACCCTTCGTGATGCGTTGCCCACGTCGGCTGATAACGTCGCGAAGCGTTTGCAGTCGGCTGGATATCAAACTGCCCTTGTGGGGAAATGGCATCTGAAGGAGGAACCGGGCGGCTTTGACTATTGGAACATCATCAAGGGACAAGGGCGTTATCACGAACCGATACTGTTTGAAGGATCTTTGGAGCAAGGGGAGGTTCAGGAAGGGGGATACTCCAGCGATGTGTTCACGGATAAAGCCTTGGCGTGGTTGGATGAGCGGAATAAGGATGAACCCTTTTGCTTGATGCTTCATTTCAAGGCGACCCATGAGCCGTGGAACTTTCACCCCAGACACTCCAGTCTGTTTGAGAATGTAACGATTCCTGAGCCGGAGACCCTGCGAGGACAAACTGGGCCTGTGAATAGTCGTGTTCCGGGTTGGCCCTTAGAGATCTTGAAGGATCGGATGTCCTCCGGGGGAAGGCACGGTGCGGGCAAACTGCAGCTAGAGTCAGGGAACGCTCTCGAGCAGCGGGCTGAGGCCTATCAGAAGTTCGTGAAGGATTTCCTCCGTTGCGGTGCTGCGATTGATGAGAACATTGGCCGAGTTCTCGCCTACTTAAAACAGCACCAACTTACCAACAACACGGTGGTTATCTACACCAGTGACCAGGGGTATTTTCTAGGGGAACACAATTATTTCGATAAACGTTTCATGCTCGAGGAGAGTCTTCGAATGCCGTTCGTCGTGCGATACCCCAAGGAGATCGCTCCCCGAACCGTGATTGAGGATATGGTGCTCAATGTAGATTTTGCGCAAACCTTCTTGGATTACGCTGAAGGAGAGGCCTCCTCGGCCATGCAGGGTCGGTCGATACGAGGTCTACTCGCGGGCGAAACGCTGCAGAATTGGCGGACGAATATGTACTATCGCTACTTTGAAAACAGCGAGCCCCGTCCTTCCCATTTTGGAATCCGCACGAAATCTCACAAACTGATTTATTATGACGGATTGGATGGAGCCGAGGGAGCGGCTCGTTGGGAGTTGTATAATCTCGTGGAAGATCCTTATGAAAATACGAATCGCTACGATTCGATGATGGATAGCGATTTGGTTGGCGGCATGAAAACCTTACTTCGACAGGCGCAGATCGCGGTTGGTGATCAGCCATGATTCGACTCTTGATAGCGTTCCTAGCTGTCTGGAGCCAGGCACTAGCGACGGCGAACGAGGGGCGAGCCACGACGCTGCTTCATGAATCTGTAGTCCTCTCAACCGAGGGCAGGGAAGCAGGCGAGGTTGCGTTTTCAGTTCCTCTCAATGGAGTGAAAGATGGTGGGCGTGAAGGTTTGATTCTGATTGCTCATCGAGATGTTAAGGAGTCGTGGCCCGTTGTGGTAGGCGGGAAACGTTTAGGCATTCTCGACCAGACCGAGCAGCCAACTTGGACCGTCCTTTCTCTGTCGAGGGAGGATTCCCCCGGTGAAGCATCCACCCTTTCAATTCTCGCCCCCAAAAACTCCGATGAAGTGAAGATCTCCAGCATTGTCTTTTTTGACGGTTCCTTGGCGGCGCTTCTTCAGGAAAGTTCGGTGAGAGTGCGGGTCAAGGATGAGAGAGGAAAGGCCTTACCCGCTAGAATAACCTTTTTGGATGAGGCGGGCTTTCTCGCCCCCTTAACTCTTCATGGGAAAAAAGAGGGGCGTGCCGTTCGGACTGGGGTTGTCTATGACAGCCTTGGCAGTGCCAAGGTGGGATTGGCCGCCGGCGCCTATCAGGTTCATGTCACTCGTGGGCCAGAGTATGAGCGTGCGGTCTTTGAGCTGAATCTTCGGCCTGGAGAGCAAGCTGAGTTGAACGCTCGCCTGGTGCGCTCAGTCGACACGGCGGGATGGGTGAGTTGTGATCCGCATACTCACACGTTTACCTTCAGTCGGCATGGCGATGCGACAACGGATGAACGGGTGGTCACTTTTGCGGGAGAGGGTTTGGAGGTTCCCGTTGCAACGGATCACAATATCCTGACTGACTATCGTCCATCGATAAAGAATCTCAAACTTGGGGACTACATGACGCCCGTGATCGGGGACGAAGTGACCACCAAGGAAGCTCATTTCAATGTGTTTCCGCTGCAGGCTGATTCACGATTGCCGGACTTTCGAATTCTGGATTGGTCCAGACTTCTGGAGCACTTTCGAGAAGACGCTAGCGGTAGGATTGTGGTTTTGAATCATCCGCATAATGTTCACAATGGATTCCGTCCCTTTGACCGTCAGCACTTAAACCCTATTTCTGGGCGCGTACTCCAAAAATTGGATATGAATGTTGATGCCATGGAGCTACTGAGCTCCAGCGCCCAACAGACGGATATGATGCTCGTATTCCGCGACTGGTTTGCGTTGCTAAACCAGGGGCATCGGATCGTTGGGCTTGGAGCGAGTGACGTCCACGACGTGAATCGATACATTGTCGGCCAGGGACGTACGTATGTGATGGCTGATGACCGGAAGGCAGGCGATATCGATGTGAATCAGGTTTGCCAGTCTATGCGAGAGGGAAGGGCCGTCATCAGTATGGGCCTTTTTGTGACGATGACTGTTAACGAGCTGGGACGGGTCGGGGATGTGGTTCGTGCAAGGGATGGAGTGAGGGTTAAGGTCCGTGTGCAGGCGCCGTCTTGGATTACCTGTGACCGCGTTGAACTTTATGCCAATGGTGGCTTGATCCGGTCGAAGAATCTTATGGGCAACGAACGGCAAGATAGAGCTGCAGATCGAATGTCGAGCGTTTTAGTCGAGTGGGAGCTTGGTGATTTAAAGCACGATGCCTTCCTGGTGGCCATGGCAACGGGTCCGGGAGATTTGGGGCCATCATGGCCGATTCCGTATCCTTATCAGCCAAGTGATGATTCCTTCGTTCCTCGTGTTGCGGGTGCAACAAACCCGATTTGGATTGATCGTGATGGCGACGCTGTTTTTCGGTGTGCCAGGGAGATTGGAGAACAAATCTGGGAGGAGAGTGACCGATCTCCGCTGCGAGTGCTTGCGAAATTGGAGGAGGTAGACAGATCTGTTGCCGTGCAGGTTGCGGATCTTGCCTACCTTGATGGTAAGCCGTTATGGGGGACGGATGTGTCGTCAGATGTCTCGGCGTGGGTGAGGGGAGGGGAACATAGGAAAGAAGTCTGGGACGAGGTGCTTCGTCTCAAGAAGTCGCTGCTCGAGCCATGAATTTTCTTGGCTCAGTGCTGAACTGGTTTGCGATTAATGAGGATGAAACGCCCAGTCGTCTGGCGGAGCTTATCAGCTTCTTACTAGTCGGAGCTTGTTTTGCTCTCTTGCTTCAAATTGCCTTTGTTCGCCTACAGTATCATTGGAACTGGGAAGTCCTTGCTGAGTATCGAGCCCTATTGCTGCGGGGTTGGGGGCTAACTCTGTTGTTGTCGATCGGGGCTTTGCTCTTGAGTCTGTTTTTTGGGCTCCTTCTTGCTCTTGCTGGACAAAGTCGATGGCTTCCCCTTCGGAGTTTTCATCGAGTCGTTGTTGAACTCATTCGCGGAACACCGTTGCTGGTTCAGATTCTGATTTTCTTTTATGTGGTTGCGGATGCCTACGGTGTCCAGAACCGATATTTAGTCGGGGTTCTCACTTTGGCGCTTTTCAGTGCGGCCTATATTTCTGAGATCCTTCGGGCAGGGATCGAGAGTGTCGGCGCGAGTCAGTGGGAATCGGCGCGTGCGATTGGAATGACAAGCAAGCAGATCTATCGATTTGTGGTTTTCCCTCAAGCCTTGCGTCAAAGCCTTCCTCCCTTGGCGGGACAGTTCGTCTCGTTGATCAAGGATTCTTCTTTGCTCTCGATCATTGGGATCGCTGAGTTCACCAAGAATGCTCGGGACGTCAATTCGCTGACGTTTAGTACTTTTGAAAGTTATTTGCCGTTGGCTCTTGGCTACCTGTTGCTCACCTTGCCAATCTCTTGGTGGACCCGTCGATTAGAAAGCCGTGTTCATTTTGAAACTTAGTTTAAATAGCTAACCGTGCTGACCAAGGAGAAGAACTGTGGACCTTGAGTTGAATCATGTATCGAAGCACTTTGGTAGTGAGGCGGTTATTGATGATGTGAGTCAGTCGGTGGAGGCGGCGAAAGCCCTGGTCTTGATCGGTCCCTCGGGCGGTGGAAAGTCTACGATGCTTCGATTGCTTGCGGGGCTCTTGCGACCAAGTGCCGGCTTCATTCGGCTCGACGGAGAACGAATTCCAGCTGAAGAGGAGGAGAGGCGGCGTTATCGCTCGAGATTGGGGGTTGTTTTTCAGTCCTATAATCTCTTTCCGCACCTCACGGCTTCGGCCAACGTTAGGTTACCACTGACGACCGTTCACGGTGAAAGTGAGAAGGCAGCGCGGATGCGAGCTGAGGAGCTTCTCGAACGATTTCAACTAGCGGAACATCGGGGGAAGAAGCCCTTTGAGCTCTCTGGAGGACAACGTCAGCGAATCGCCATTGCGCGGGCTCTGGCACATCGCCCGAAGCTTCTGCTGCTCGACGAGCCAAGTTCCGCGCTCGATCCTGAGATGACTGGCGAAGTGCTTGATGTCATTAGTGAGCTGAAATCAGAAGGCGTCGATTTTCTGATGGTTACCCATGAAATGGGGTTTGCTCGTTCGGTGGCTGACGAAGTCTGGTTTCTGGCTGGAGGTAAGATTGTCGAGCACGGCAGTGCTGAGGCGATTTTTGAATCGCCTCAGCGTGATGCCACACAGCGATTCCTTGCTCGCGTGCTCAAGTATTAAGGGAGAATGTTGGCGGCGCAGTTGTCCGCTATTGCAGATCTGCGAGAAACTCTTGGTAGGCCTTTTGGTTCTCGTTTCGAATGGTTTCTTTGAGGGAATCCATGGATTGAGATGGATCTGCGTCAGTGATCTCGGAGATCAAGAATCGAAAGCGGAGTTCCAGCGTTTCGTTCTTTTTCAGTTCCTTCTTATCGAAGAATCCGAAACGACCGTAATCTCGCCATGAGAGCTCGCTGAAACCGTTGCTGGGCGCGGTCATTTCTGTGCAGCGGAACCAGCGATCACCAATGGGGAAAATCAAGGTCGCCCATTGCCATTCGGAAGACTTCATGCCTCGATTGTTCGCTTCGAGATCGGGGCTCCACACGTAGGCGGTTTCAGATCGGCGATTGGCGACTTCATTCTCGGCTCGAAAGTGGACGCCAGCATGTTGTAAGTCGCCGTTCAGATTGAGATCACGAGCGGCTTTTAAGCGGGTGGAGAAATCGATCTGTGTATCGGTGCCATTTGGTCTGCTGAACGAAATCGTTCGATGTTCGTCGATCAAGAGATCTTCAGCCAGAGAGCTGGAGAGTCCGGCGCGCCAGACGATGTGGGCTTCTGTCACCGCGTGCTCACTCGTCGTTACCAACTGAGTGAACTGGTTTACTTCCATTTGGGTGCCTTTCATATGCCAGAGATCACGTCGCCCCAATTCCGACTCGATTCGATTCCATCCGATATAAATGCCACGATGATGCCCAAAAGTGCCTGCTTTTTTCCCGTCCTTGTCCAATCCACTATTCGTCAGTCGAACGCCTTCTGATCCGAAAGCGTGCAAATAGGGTTTGAATTGCCCTTCACCGTAACTCCATGCGGCGAGGAGTTCGCCGTTCTCTCGAACATTGAGTCGCGAGCCCGGACCGTCTGGATTCTCACTGAAATCAAGTTGCCAGGTGGCGCCTTGGCTTAGGTTAACGGATAGGGCGAGTCCTGTGATGAGGGCGAGATGGGTTGCTTGCTGCTTGATTGAGCTTGTCTTGATCATACCTGGTTATTCGACGAACCATAGCCGTGGTGTATTCGGGTTGCAATTCAATGATCAGCCGCAGCAGAAATAGAAGTTGCCTGAGAATAGAGGAGTATCTAAGTTCGAAGGATCTCGGAACCTGAAAGAAATGATCGTCGCGAGTATCGTTTTTCCTCGGTGTTTGGAGATCCTTTTTAACAATAAATGCGATTGCGAAGATGAATAGGTTATTTGGTTACTTGAGTGCCGTCTTGTTGCTTCTGGGGGCACCATTTCAAAATGTGAGCGCAGAGGATGCCGTGACGCTGCATGGTGTCGGCTTATGCGCGAAATGTGCTTTGGGAGAAACGGACTCTTGCCAGAATGCGATCAAGCTGGATCAGGACGGCAAAGACGTCGTCTACCTTCTCACCGCAAACGCGGTCAGCAAGGCCTTTCACAAGAACGTCTGCTCGGGAAGCACAAACATCACTGCGGTGGGAAAATTCACCGAAGTGGGAGGGAAAAAATTCTTCACGGCCAACAAACTGAGCCTCCGAAAAGAAACGGTAGTAAAGGGAGAGGGGCTTTGCTTGAAGTGCGCTTTGGGACTGACGCCGAGTTGCCAGAACGCGATCCGAGTGGAAGAGGGCGGACAGCAGGTTCTCTACGTCATTGAACACAACGATGTGAGTAAAGCTTTTCATAAGCACGTCTGTCAGGCCACGGCACCCGTGACAGCGACAGGCAAGGTGAAGGAACTGGAGGGATTTGGTGGCGTTAAGAAACTCACTGCATCAAAGATTGAGCTGACCAAAGTGGCCGCGAAGGTCGAGGCCAAGCCAGCTAAGAAGATTGCGAAGAAAGCACCCAAGAAGGCAGCTGCCGCTGCGCCGGTCACGATCAAGGGCTTAGGTCTCTGCGCGAAGTGTGAACTAGGACAGACATCGGAATGTCAGAACGCCATCAAACTGACGCGCAATGGAAAGGACGTCATCTATCTTTTCGCAGCGAATGACATCAGCAAGGCCTTTCACAAGAACGTCTGTTCCGGAACAGCGAACATTGTCGCTTCAGGATCTCTCGGGGCTGAGGGTGATCGCCCTGTGTTTACGGCAACTTCAATTGCTTTGCAGGAGAGCAAAAAGCTTGAGGGAACCGGTCTATGTTTGAAATGTGAACTGGGACAGAGTCGAACTTGTCAGAATGCAATTCGAGTTTCGGTGGATGGAAAAGATGTCATCTATCGGCTGGATCAAAATGGTGTCAGCAAGAAATTCCATCGACATGTGTGTCAGGATACCGTTCAGCTGGTTGCAGAAGGAACCGTTGCTAAGATTGGAGAACATTGGGAATTCACTCCGTCGAAGATCGACCTGAAGTAAACGATCCTCTCGCTTTGTTAGCCGGGTTGGGGATTAATCCCTTGCCCGGCTCTTTTTTTGGGGGGCCCGAAGGCGGGCTCGTGGGGGCGATGAGCCTCCTGATCAGTATCTGGTGTTCGCGGAATCGATGTCGCGGATAAGAGTTGCTTGTGTTGTGGATTTGCATTTACGATTCGGGCACAGACACTGAGATGGATAAGTTATGGTAATCACGGGACCAGATTTGACGAAGGCACCACCGCGAAGCCCCCGGGTCCGCTTGGGCGGTTTTGTTATTCTGCCGAGGATGCTGGACAAGGGGCGTGCGACAATCGCTGGAAAGAATGGAGCTTACCAATTCAGCTGTCCGATGGATCGACGGTTTTTTGATTTCACGGGTGTCAGCCCGAACGCTCTGATGAATCAGCTCGCTACAGGGAAGTCTGACGAGTTGATTCTGAATTGGATCCGCAAGTCTGCTCCCCGGCCCAAGACCGCGGCCGAGATAGAGTCTTGGTCTGAGTTAGAGACTCGACGGGCGCCGATGGACGTAGAAACCAGAAAGTTCTTCAACTCGATTCAAGAGCAGGTGGCTCCCACACGAGATGATATCATGACCTGGTTCGATTTGCTCGACGTTGACGACTACGTCACCTTTGGTGCCAAGGCCTGATGGGGGTCAGCCGCTGGTCGTCATTCCTCCTCTGCCTCCGCGAGATCCTTGAGGTAGTCGAAAGAGAAAAGCCCCGTGTTGTGCCCGTCGGCCCAGGTCGGGCGAATGGCATAGCCACCCACCTTCGTGAGACTCTGTAAATCGAAGGAGCGCGCGTCGAGCGGTTTAGGGGAATTCTTGTAGACGTTCCCCATGATATCTTTTTCTCCCTGGCAGCCGGCGCAGGGGCAGTGGCGACGAAGGGATTCAATCGAAACGAAGCTTTCTGAATCGTCATTCCATTTGATGGCCAGAGCGTTTCCGATGACTTGGATATCAGTAGGTTGCATGGATAGTGGGAGTCTCGAGTAATCTAGACCTCGAGTTGATGCGGATAGTTAGTGAGCTTTTTGGGTTTTCCTTTTTGAACGACGACCACGTCCTCTAGTCGAACACCGCCGAGGCCGGGGTAGTAGAGCCCAGGCTCGACTGTGACAACGTGTCCTTTGCGGAGGGTATCTTCGCTGATGCTGCCGATGCCTGGGGCCTCGTGGATGTCGAGACCGAGTCCATGACCTGTTCCATGGAAGAAACCTTCCATATGATCGTTGCGGCGCAAGGTCTTGAATCCCTGAGCTTCGAAACGAGCTTGCACAGATTCGTGAACGCTCCTGGCCGATGCGCCCTCTTTGATTTCATTGAATCCCGTTCGTTGAGCTTGGCCCACGGCGTGATAAACTTCGTGAATCGCCTCAGATGCTTTGCCCCGCACCACCGTTCGAGTAATGTCACCAAAGTAGCCCGTCGTTTCGGAACGGGGGAACACGTCGATAATGATGGGTTGATGGGCCTTTAGTTTCCCTGAGCCTCGCTCGTGTGGGTCGCAGGCTTGATTCCCTCCGGCCACGATCGTGTTACAGGCGATTCCTCCGTTCTGGCTGATCTCCGTGTGGATTGCCGCTCGGACTTGTTCGGAGGTCAGAGCTTGGTTGCGGTGAACGAGAAATCCATTTTTTTGAATCTTCGCTTTTCGGATCAGGTCGATTCCCGCGGCGAGGCCATCTTGAGTCACTTTGAGAATCTGCTGAATTTTGCGAACCTCGTGTTGCTCCTTGATAGCCCTTTCTGGAAATGGTGTTTCTACACTGAGCTTCAGGGACGGGAGTGCGTCCTCGAGGGTTCGAGCGCTTCCGAGGGGGAAGTTGGATGGTACCGAGGCCTTGCGCACTCGGAGCTTGCGGAGGAGGACGGCTGCAATGTGAGCAAGTTCTGGACGTTTGATCCCTTGCTTAATGGCTCCATTGCGCAGTGCTGACAATGAGTGAATCTTTGAATCGGGGCAGCTGCGCGCTCCGCGGTCCATTTCCAAGTCGCTTAGAATCAGATGGGATTGCCCTTTGTGGCGAACGTAGATGAACGGATCAGGAACGAAGAGGCGCGAAGCGTAGAGCATATTTGCATCGCGCTCGCTGTCCGCGATCAGGAGTAAAGTGGCAGCTTTCATAAGGGGGAGCACGCGGTCGGTCGGAAGGCTATTGGAAAAAAGTGGAGGAAAGGAAGTAGAGTCGGCCGGCCTGCAGTTGGGGAAACGGGATGCCGAGATCGACTTTGATTTGGGATGCTTCTGCTTTTCCGAAGATTTGGAAAATATTCCCGAAGCTAAATGGGAGCTGATACTTGATGAGATCGACTTCGGAGCTTCCAACCAGTGTTTCGATTCGGGACACGGCTTGGTCGAAGTTACCCAGCTCGTCGACGAAGCCGAGCTCGAATGCTTGTTTGCCGGAAAAGATGCGTCCGTCAGCAAAGTCCTCCCAGTTCTCAACTAATGCTCGTCCGGTGCCGTTGTTCTGCGATTCAGCTTCGGTGCGTCCTTCGCGAACGACGGTCTTAAAGCGATCGAAAGTTTCGTCGATCATCGCCTGAATCATCGTTTGAGTTTCTGGAAGGATCTCGTCGAGAGCTTTGTCTCCACTCAACATGTCCTTGAATCGACCGCTCTTGAACACCTGTGGGCGGACGCCGACTTTGTCCATGAGTCCCCGGTAATTGTAGCTGTGCAGAATGACTCCGATGCTTCCTGTAATGGTCAGTTCGTTCGCAACAATCCAACGACAGGGAGCGGCCACGTAGTAGCCTCCAGAGGCTGCTAGGCCGGACATTGATGCGACCACTGGCTTTTGGGACACGGATTGAAACGCTTGGATTTCTCGGTAGATGTCGTCCGATGCTAATACTTCTCCGCCCGGTGAGTCGATTTTGAGAATCACCCCTTTGACAGATTCGTCATCCGCCGCTATGGCCAGCTGATCGCGAATTGACTTCACCATGGTCATTCCGTCGGTATCGATGGCAATATTGGAGATCAGGCCGGCCACCTCAATAACCACAATTCGATCATCGGATTCGTTGTCTTCGATGACGGCCTCTTCCCAATAGTTGGGTAAGCTGTTGCCAGTCATCGCGAGGCCTGCCCCAGCGGTCCCGAGGATTCCGAGCCAGGTGATCCCCAGCAGTCCAGCCAACACGAAACTCACAACAATCCAGGCGCACCCGCCCGATCGAGGGCGTGGTGAGGGGCGTCCCCCAACTGGGGCATCTCTGCGGATTCGATATGGATTGGGTGGAACGTCGCTTTCCATTGAAGTGAGCCTATCGGTGCGCTATATCATGGGCAAGCGCATATCATGGGGATCCCTGTTGGGGCGTTTGATTTGTGCTCCACGAACGTCAAAGATTTTTAGATTTCATGAGAAACGCGACGAGAACAACATGCGGTCTTGCTGTTGGTTTGCTGCTCTTAGGGACCGCATTTTTGAACCCAGGAATTGATGCGGAGGGCAGTAAGGATCAAAAGAAGGAGAATTCGCGATATATCTTCAAGGAACTTCACGACCGTGATGGTATTGGAAAGTTCTACTTTGAACGTGAGATCGCCCATGTGATGGGGCATCTCGGAGCGGGGTGGCTCGAGAGAACATCGCGCGAGATTGAGGAGGCTCCGTCTCAATTGATGGATGCTCTCAAACTGACCAAGGGAATGACCATCGCAGATATTGGGGCTGGAAGTGGTTACTTCACGCGGCGAATGGCGCGAAGGATCGGTGATGAAGGCAAAGTTTTGGCTGTCGATATCCAACCTGAAATGTTGGAGATTCTGCGGGATAATATGGCCAAGGCTGGACTGAGCAATTACAAACCCATTCTCGGGACGGAGAAGGACCCGAACCTGCCTGAAGCTTCAGTGGATCTTGTGCTGATGGTAGATGTCTACCATGAATTTGCCTTTCCGCATGAAATGATGATAGCCATCTACAAAGCCCTTAAACCGAATGGTCGGGTTGCCTTCGTCGAGTACCGAGGGGAAGACGATTGGGTGCCAATCAAGCCGTTGCACAAGATGACAGAGGCTCAGGTGAAAAAAGAGGCGTCAGCTCAAGGATTCCGTTGGATCGAAACCATCGGTGTGTTGCCCCGTCAGCATATCATCATTTTCGGGAAGTAAGCTCCCTTAGTCCCAAGCCGTAGAAGTTAGATCGGATTCTTACCCGTGGTCTTAAGATCGGAATTGGTCTTGGAGCACGGCCTCAAGTTCTGAGACATTCTTGAATAGCTGGTCTCGTTTGTTCTGGATTTCTTCCGGTGCGCTAAGATCCCACGCGACTGAGAGGGCGGTTTCGTATTGATAGGAGAGGGGAAGTGAAGGGTCCGCCTGATCAAGATCGTTGAGGAGCGTTCTGATCAGCCGAATGCGCTCCTTCAGATCTTGAATCGTCGCGAGAGCCTCTCTCGTCGAACGTTTTCCGGCTTTGCATTCACTCAGAATCTGGCACTCGAATTCCCGACAACCCTTTGGCCGATTGGAGTAGACTTGGCAATCCCCGCACTCGAGAGCTAAACAAGGTTGTTGGAGGTAGAATCGATCGTCTCTTTGCTCGTATCCGATAATCTGCTCGATCGGAGTGAGTTCCTCTTGCGTGAGGATGACATCCGCGAAAAGGCTTCCGTCGCAGCAAAGTCCACACTGCCGACAAAGGCTATCTTCCGGGCTTTCCATGCCTGATGAAGTCCGAGAGGTTGCCTACTCCACTTTGAGTTCGTGGATGGACCAGAATAGGCCTGACTTGTAGCCCGTTTGTGTGATTCGAAGCTTCTTTGCTTGCACCGGTTCAAAGCGCATTTCCGTGATCGCTCGGTCTCCGACTCCCCGGAGAATGGGATCGCTCCACTCTGTGCCGTCGGCGGAGTAGGAGAGTTCGTACTTCTGGGGCCAGTCACTCTTGGAAGGCGTCGTGTCGAGAATGATCTTTCTCACGGGGATCGCTTCCGGAAATTCTATTTCAAACCACATTCCAGGTTTCTGAGGTTGGCCGGTCGAGTATCGAGTCTTGATGTTTCCATCAACCGCAGCTTTGGTTTCGCGATTGCTATGACTCGCCCGTAGTACCCACTCGCTCGGATTGAAAATGGCGAGTTCTTTCAAGGTCCAAGGCGTCTTCCGGTCGCTTGTCATCTTACGGATTCCGGCGACGTCCTCTTTCGTAATCACCGCTGCCTCATTTTCCCAGGAATTGCGAATGTAGGTCAGAACATCCGCCAGCCACTGATCATCGAAGGATGCCATCGGCACCATGAGCGAATCATATTTGACGCCGTCAACAGGTCCGGTGAGTCCATGGAGGAGAATACGCGCCAGACTTTGTGAGGTACCCAAGACGCGTTTGGATGCGACCAGTGATGGGGCCATGTTCCGATCTGTCCCAGGAACGGGCGTGCCTTTTCCGTCTTCACCATGACAAGCAAAGCAGAGGGTGCGGTAATTGGTTTGGCCGCGAGTTATCGACGCTGCTTTCAGCTCGTTCTCAAGTCGAATGGCTTTTTCACGGGCAATTTGTTGTTGTTTTCGCGTTCGATTCTCTTCGAATCCCTGGATGATGTGAGCGATTGCCTCGCTGTCGGAGTGGCGACTTGCCAATGCCTGGATCTGCGCATCGACGGCATCTCCACTCGTGTGTTCCAGTGAAAGAATGGCTTGAATGGCCACGTTTGGATCTGCGTTGAGTGCGGTATTCTGGATCTTGTCCAGCAGGTTTTTATCTCCCTCCTTTAGCCATGGCTCGGATATCCGAATTGCCGCTGCTTGAACTTGCCAGGCGGGGTCCTGAAGCGATTCGAGAATGTGAGTTGTGTCGATCTTATCCAGTCCCTCAAGTGTCCAAAGACTGTGAAGGCGGGCTTTCCAACTCGTTGAGTTTCGAAGGCTAGATTCGAGGAGAGATGGGGTTGCGGGATCTTTTGCAAGGATCAGGAGCTTTTGCGCGGTGTCGCGCCGCCATCCATTTGCATGCCCAAGCTCTTCGACCAGCTGGGCTGGGCTGGCTGAAGACAGATCGGGTAGGGGAGGTCGTTGGTAGTTTTCGTGGACAACACGATAAATCCGTCCGCGGCCGATGTTTTTGTCTAGTTCGTAGGCTTGCACAACTGGGCGGAGATAAGATCCCTCTCGGACCCAGGCCCCTTCTTGAATGATCCCTCGATACATATCCACTATGTAGAGACATCCATCGGGCCCGGTCGCAGAGTTGACGGGGCGAAAATTGGGATCTGACGAAGCGATAAACTCTTCCTGGTGATAAGCGTTCTCGAGAACGGTCTTCCCTGCTCGATTGAGGACTTTCGCGCGGCGAATCAAACGACCGACGGGTTCTGGGATGATGAGGTCTCCGTAGAAATCTTGAGGAAGTTGGTCGCCTCGGTAGATGCTCTGGCCCGCGACTCCGGTGAACCAGTTCAGGGTGTTGTCTTCTCGAAGCCGTCCGCGGCCTCCTTGGGTATCTGGAATGTTATCGATCGGCCAGCAAACCCGAAATCCGTCGGCTAGTTCTCCGGGTATTCGGATTTTCCCGTAGACAATGGGCTGTTGGAAATCCATGGCCGGAGTTTCTCCGCCCGCGGTCGAGTAATAAAGTTTGCCAATGTCGTCCTTGGCGATACCCCACTGCCCTGAACCATGTGGGAGGGCTTCTCGCTCGACTTGATCTCCGGTGAAACGATAGCGGTGGCGGGAGTAAGTTGTGTAGATCCAGTTGTCGATGTTCCAAACCAGGCCACTTGGTTGGTGTTCGAGGTTTCCACCGCGGGGGCCCCCTTTGTGCCAGAGTGTTTTCTTGTCTGCGACGCCGTCGTCATCTGTGTCTTGGTAACTCCAGAGATCGAATGTGCCGGTCTCTCGAACAATGATTCGATCATCAAGGGGCAGGATCATCCTGGGGAGCAATAGATTGTCGATAAAGACAGTGCTGGTATCCATGCGTCCGTCACCATCTGTGTCCTCCAATCTTGAGATTCTGGAATTTGGAGTGAGCTCGTCGTTCCCGTCGATGTCTTGCATGTAGGTCAACATTTCAGCGACGTACATGCGTCCCTGAGCGTCCCACTCGACCAGTACCGGCTCTTCGATCATGGGTTCACAGGCAACGATCTCCAATCGGTAGCCGGGTTCCGCGAATCGCATGGTAGCCACTGTTTCCTCCGGGCTGAGCATTGGAATAGGACGGGCATCGGGAAAATCGGGAGCTGCTTTGGCGGCCTTGAGATGGGTAGGACTGCCTGCGACGAGAGCTAGGGAGGTCCCGATCACAAGAACATTGAGCAAGGATCTAGGCTGGATCTTGAGCATTGTTGTATTTGGTAAAATAAAATTTGGCGCGGTGAGCTCAGGCCTTTAAGTCTTGCTGAGCCTTGCTCGGGCATGCCTGAGTGACTCACGGTTTGCCCCGCAAGGCACCAGCTTAGGATTGCGTTTGCCAGATGTCCAGCGTCCCTCCTACACTCCAATGATCCATGAAACATATCACAGCCATGCATCGATCACTCCTGAGTGCGCTGGCTCTCATCGCATTGTCTTTTACTTGTGCTGAGGCGCAAAACCGACGTCCGATTGAGGGAGAGGACAAGGTCTTTGTCAGTCGCGATATCCCCTATGGTGACTCCGGGAATCCCCGACAAATGCTGGATCTCTTGCTGCCAAAGAAGCGCGCTAAAGGTAAAGATTCGCTTCCGGTCATGGCCTATATTCATGGCGGTGCATTCAAGGGGGGAAATAAGCGGGGAGGGCATCGTCACCTCATGAAATACGTCGCTTCAGGAGAATTTGTTGGCGTGTCGATTGCGTATCGGTTGAGTGGAGAGGCAATTTGGCCGGCGCAGATTCATGATTGCAAAGCGGCCATTCGCTGGATTCGCGGGAATGCTGAGCGGTATGGTTTGAATCCGGATCGAATCCTCGTTTGGGGTCACTCTGCAGGCGGTCACCTTTCTAGCATGTTGGGTACAAGTGGGGATGTTGCCTCACTTGAGGGAAGCGTCGGGCCTTATGATGCACTGAGCAGCCGGGTTCAAGCTGTGCTGAATTATTTTGGACCCTCCGATTTTCTCCAAATGGATGCCCACCGAATGTCGAATGGTCTTGTGCATGACGATCCTCAATCGCCCGAATCTCTCTTGATGGGCGGTCCCATTCAGGAGATTCCAAAGTTCGTCGCGACGGCCAATCCGATTACTTTTGCCAGTGAGGATGATCCTCCCTTCCTGAGTATTCACGGGCTTGTGGACCGATTGGTTCCGGCGCATCAAAGTCAGATCCTCCACCGAGCCTTAACGACGGCTGGTGTCGAATCGGAGCTCTACCTTGTTGAAGGGGGTGGGCATGGTGGTTTTAAAGACCCGGAGGTATCGAAGCGGGAAACGGCCTTTATGGACGCGTTCTCGCGTCAGGCTGATTGACCGAGAGGGAAGGCCGGTTTGAGTTCGACTAGTTCGATCTCCTTGCTGACTCCCCGAATGGCATGA
Source organism: uncultured Verrucomicrobiota bacterium (assembly GCA_964342405.1). Lineage (GTDB taxonomy): Bacteria > Verrucomicrobiota > Verrucomicrobiia > Limisphaerales > AAA164-E04 > UBA2970. Next base: position 78,291 of record CAYFGX010000037.1, read on the forward strand.
GAACCGTGGGAGTGTAACGAGAGATTCTTGGACTCCAGTTCTTCAGTGAGAGATCGCGGAACCAGGAGCTGAGTCCCGAGCGTGCGATTGAATGCTTCAATGCGAGCCGCCAGGTTCACGGGGCTCCCGATGGCGGTGAACTCACAGCGTCCGTCCGACCCAATTTCGCCCACAATCACGTCGCCAGCGTTAATGGCGATTCCGAGCTGTAGACCTAAGGGAGCCAGCTGTTTTGAAGTTTCTGCTAGGATCTCGAACGCAACGTTCACGGCGGTTTGATGGGGGCTCTTGTCTTCACCGTAGATACCAAAGAGGGCCAGGAAGCCGTCGCCGAGAAATTTATTTAGAGTTCCTCCGTGGCCTGCCACCGTTTCGCTGACGGTTTCGAAAACATCATTCAGGACCGCGACAACCTCCTTGGGGTCTCGTTGACTTGAAAACTGCGTGAACCCTCGAACATCACCGAACATGACGACTGCCTGGACCATGCGAGTCGGGATGCGACCTTCGTTAGTCTCAATGATTTCCTTAGCGACTTCAGGAGAAACATAGCGGCCTAAGGTGCTCTTGAGTTGGTTCTGTCGAACGGCTTCCCCGATCAGGAGGATGAGTTGTTTCCGCACTCGAAACGCAGCGAAGCTACAAGCGGCGCCAAGAGCGACTAAGACCAATATCTTCATTCCTGTCACGGACCAACTGAGACTCGGGAGTTGACTGAGGAGTTCCGGTGTGAGTTCGCCAGATGTTCCTTTGAAGTAGGCATAGATGAGTCCGAATTCACTTGCTGCGACAATCCCTGCGAAGATTCCCATTAGAGGTCGCAGTCGAAATGCCGTCACAATCAAGACCAGTCCATAGGCCATTGGGGGCATCGAGCTGAAGGCGTACTGAATGCCGTGCGCCTGGATGTCGAAAAAGATCGCTGCCGAAACCAGTGAGACTTGGAGGAAGGAGTTGAGATATCTAAGCCAAGAGGCGTAAAAGCCTTTATGAATCAGGATGAGAATGAAAGAGAATGCCGGAATCGTAACCGCGACGAGGGCGGTAATGTTCCGTTTGAGGAGGGGAGAGACTCCGCTCGTTGCGAAAATGAACAGCGAGTAGGTCGCGGCAATGAGAGCAATCCAGACGATGCAGGTGAATTTCTCCGCGGTGGCCTCGCGCTTGAGTAATTCAGAATTGAATAGCCCCTGGAAGTCGTCGCCTGTTTTCATACATTCGCTGGCGTTTATATGGGCATCAGGTCAGTGAAAACTTGCCCTTGGCTCTCGGTGACAAAAATCAAAGTGAGTCAATCCATCGCCGGATCTCTTGTTGGCGAACTTGCGATTTCTCTTGCTTTCCGGTGAGCGGAGCATTCTGCGAACGGCAGCTTAGAGGGAGTAGAAGCGACTGAATTGGATGACGGGACTAGCTGCCTTTTTCGAGGCCTCAAGATCGATTGTGAATTCAATAAACCAGTCGTTCTTCTCCTCTGGGTCAACAACCGTTTGTTGCAGGATCCATCCCTTGGATTGATCGGGTTTTTGAAGAATGCTGTAGCGTTGGTTGCGAGCTTCAGGATCGAGTCGAATTCGTTCGTGAGATTGGAAATACTCGTCGATGCGAGCCTCGATCGAGTCGACGGTTTCGGCAGCCGGTGGAGTCGTCTCTCCTTCAGAATCCGATGCGAGAGATGCGAATGCTCCGACGACATCGCCATGAGCAAGCCCCCTCACGAAGCCAAGCGCTCGTTGACGAATAGCAGCGGTGAACTCTCGTTCGTTTGCGGTGATATCGGCGTTGACCGTGGGAATCTCTGCCGCATTCCCTTGCGTGTCGGGAACTTGATATTCGGGATCCTTCATTTTCTCCCACTCGTCCATGAGAGATGAATCTGTTTGCTGAATGAGCGTTTTTAGGTAGCTCTCGATCTCGCGAATGGTGTCGTTCTTCTTGCTATCGGGAACAGTTTGAGAAAGCGTTTTGAAGACACTGGAAATGTGACGGAGCAGAAGCCCCTCAGCGCGTTCGAGTCCATAGTCCTTGATGTAGTCGTTGAAGGACCTAAAGGACTCGAACATTTCTCGAACGATTGATTTGGGTCGAATGTTCTCCTCTTGTACCCACGGGTGTTGTTTCGCAAAAGCGTTGAAGCTCGAGTAAATGAATTCGCGATTTGGTTTGGGATACTCCAGTTTCTCGAGCTCCTCCATTCGTTGATCGTAATCGAGACCTTCTTCCTTCATGGCAGCGATGGCCTCTGCTTTGATTTTGTCGAGTTGCTTGGCCAAGATGATACCGGGATCTTCGAGGATAGATTCTACGAGGGTGATGACGACAAGGGGGTAGTCTGGAGCTGCTGGGTCGATCTGATCTAGGGTTTCATGAAGATAGAGCGAGAGCGTCTGATTCATGGAGAAATCCTCTTGTAAATCGACGTTCACAGCGACATGGCTGGGCGAATCGGTATTCTCATTCCAGCGAACGATTCCTTGATTCAGTAGGGCTCGAAAAAGTTGCCAGGCGCGTTTTTGGTGGGACCGTTTTTGTTTTGGAGAATCGTGGCACGAGCGGATTAGATGGCGCATGACTTTGCAGCCGTCCTCGTTGGAGCGATTGAGAACATTGATCAGCATTCCATGGGATACCTGAAAGCGTGAAACGAGGGTTTCTGGGGTCGAGGATATGAGTCGTGTGAACGTTTTCTCATCCCAGTTCACGTAGTTACGCTCTGGAGCTTTGCGTTTGACGAATTTCTTGCCGGTCTTCGCTGCCTTCTGTTCGAGCTTAAGGTTCTCGATGACATGTTCAGGGGCTTGCGCTACGACCCAACCTTTGTCATCAAATCCTTTTCGACCTGCACGGCCTGCGATCTGGTGAAAGTCCCGGGAGGTCACGATCCCGGTCTTGTTCCCATCGTACTTACAGAGACGTGTGAAGACGACGGTCCGAATGGGGACGTTGATTCCGACTCCGAGTGTGTCAGTGCCACAGATCACTTTCAGCAGGCCTTGTTGGGCTAGTTGCTCGATAAGGATGCGGTACTTGGGGAGCAAGCCCGCGTGGTGGAGGCCGATCCCATGCTTGAGCCACTTCTTGAGACTAGGCCCATAGGGGCTGTTGAACTTGACTCCGTGAAGACATTCGCTGATGGCCTGTTTCTCAGCCTTGGTGCACACATTGATGCTGGTGAAATCCTGTGCGCTTTGAGCCGCATCTCGCTGCGTGAAGTGGACGATATAGAGTGGGCACTTGTCTTGTTCAACCAACTCCTCGACGGTTTGTGCGAGCGGGGTCTCCCGGTAGTCAAACTCCAGGGGGACTGGGCGCTCAGAGGTCTTGATTGTCGCGGTCGGCTTTCCGTTGAGCTGTGTTAAAGCGTCCTCAAAGAAGTCCGTGTTGCCGAGGGTTGCCGACATGAGGAGAAAACGCGATTGCGATAGGGTCAGTAGGGGCACTTGCCAGGCTACGCCGCGGTCTCGATCCGAATAGTAGTGGAATTCATCAATGATGACATCGTCGACCGGAGCTTGGCTCCCTTCACTAAGGGCCATGTTGGCAAGGATCTCTGCGGTGCAACAGAGAATTGGGGCATTGCGGTTAACGGTTGCGTCGCCCGTTGAGAGTCCTACGTTTTCCGGACCAAATTCTTTACATAACGCGAACCACTTCTCGTTCACCAGAGCCTTGATGGGGCAGGTGTAGACGGATCTTTTTCCCTGCACGATGGATTTGAAGTGAAGGGCTGCAGCCACCATCGACTTACCCGAACCGGTAGGAGTATTCTGGATGACATTCTTCTCCTCATAGAGCTCGAGAATCGCTGCCTCTTGAGCTGGGTAGAGCGATACCCCTTTCTCCTCGACATGCTCGAGGAATTTCTCCAAGGCGACGTCATTTGCCATTGGAGGGGCGTTGCGGTCGATATCTTTAAGAATAGATGCCACGAGGCATTGAATCTAGCGGCTCCTAGTCGTCGAGAGAAGGTTGATCGCGGAATTTTTAGCGGCCCTCGGTGCCCTTGGAATTAGTGGGGAGAGATGAGTGCCTCGGCGCGTTCGGGTTCGCGGCCAGAAAAGTCTTCACTTGATGAACGATCTCCGGATGTGAGCGCGCAACGTCCGGAGATCCGTCCACGTTATGCACTCCGGGGCCGAAAAGTTTAATCGGCTGGTCTCCGGCTTGAACAATCGCTTTCCATTCGTTGAGACGGACGAAATGAGAAATCCTGTGGTCTCTTGGGAGAGCCTTTTGGAAGCGCTTCATCGTAACGTGAAATCTGGGATTGGTGGCGAGGTTTGTGCGTTCTTCCGGATCCGTATCGAGATCGTAAAGCTCCTGGCTACCATCGTAGTACTGGATGAAACGCCATCGATCATCTCGGAGGGAATGATTCCCTGGGCCAACGCTGGTGGATACAATCCGACCTGAAACGGTTTCGTTGCCGAGAAGCGCGGGAACGAGGCTAATGCCGTCGCGTCTTCCGGATTGTGGCACCTTAGCAAGTTCGAGAATTGTGGGAGACAAATCGAGCAGGCTGACGGGCCCTTCGTGAACCGTGGGGCGGAAGCCTGATGACTCGTAGTGCTTAGGGAGGCGAATCAGCAGCGGAACGCGGGCGGACCTTTCCCAGGCCGTGAATTTGCCCCAATGTTCCTTCTCGCCAAGGTGCCATCCGTGGTCTGACCACAGCACGACAATCGTGTTCGCGCTGTGCGGGCTAGCGTCGAGTGCCTCAATCACTCTTCCGATCTGCGTGTCAACGAAGCTAATGCACGCGAGATAGCTCGATATAGCGTTCCGCCATTGATTGTGAGCAACGACTGTTGAATGGGCTCCGGAAGTGAGTGGGGTGCGTCCGATCAGTTTTCCGATGAAGGGAACATCGTTGAGATCGGATTCCAAATGATTCGGGATCTGAATTCGATCAGGCGGGTAGAGGTCGTAGTATTTTTTTGGCGCCCAAAGCGGTTGATGGGGGCGATAGAATCCGAGGCCGAGGAAGAAGGGTTTTGAGTGGGCTTTTCCGATCTGTTCGATGGCCCAATCTGCGCAACGGGTATCACTCCATTCTGATTCTGGCCGATTGATCGGTCCCCAGTCGAAGGATTCAATCCGTTTCGAACCTCGGTTTCGGTCCCTCGGCATTTGGTTGAGTGGCAGGACGAGTTCGAAGCCGTCTGGACGACTCACTCGATGCCGAACGAATGGTATTGAATCCTGAAGCTCAGCCTTTGTGATGACGGTTTCTTCCTTGGTGAGGGGATTCCATTTATTGAATCCGGGGCCGTACTCATCGAATGTTTCGGGTCCACCTTGGTTTCCGTGGAGAAGCTTGCCAGTGCCTATCGTATGGTAACCGTGCTCCGCCAGGCGTTGGTGGAAAAATCGGGCATCCGGATACACGGTTTGGAGTCGGTTCGCATTGGAATACATCCCGGTGCTGGTGGGGCCGAGTCCGGTGAAAACCGCTGCCCGCGAGGGACCGCACACAGGCGCGGCGCAGTAGGCGTGTGTGAAGATCACGCTTTCGCGCGCAAGCCGATCGAGGTGAGGTGTCTGGACCAGAGGATGGCCTTTGAGAAATCCAACCCAATCGTTGAGATCATCCACTGAAATCATCAGGAAATTCGGCTGCGATCGAGAGCCTGAAGGATTCTTGAGCCCGGCTCCGCTTATGGATTCTGCAAAAGCGGAAACAGTCAGAATCGCGGCGAGAATCAGGGCGCGGTGTGGGAGGATCATGTCCGGATTAGGAGCGAATGAAGGGAACGAATCCCGACTCAAAGCGCCTTGCCTCGAGCCGGGATCAGTCGGAGTTGCCTCAGACTTGCGAGTACGAAGCGGGAACGAGGTATTTGGCAACGATCTTTGAGACCGTGTCTTTGTATCGCTCGTTCTTCTTCAATACCTGCCAATCGGGGTGCTTGCTGAATCGTCCCCAAGCCGCCTTCCTTTCGTCCATGTTCTTGTAGGCAATCATGTAGGTGAGGTTGGGGAGGTTCGAACCCACGACGGACTGACCGTAGAACACTCCTTGGAGCCCGACTTTGTCAAAAATGTCGAGTTCCGCTTCATTGAACATTTCGACCTTCAGATGGGCTTTGAGCTCGTTGTGGCTCTCGTAGACTCGCAACTCGAAGATTCGGTCACCAGACAGCGGGGCCTTGACCTGAGGGAATCCGGTGAAGGCCGACATGAGAGTGGATTCGATTCGTTGGTAACCGGGTTCCTTCTTTGCGGTATTGAGATACTCATTTGCATTGGCCATGAATTCATTGTCGCTCGCGAGGGCCTGGCCTGCTCCCGTGAAGGCCTCCAGCGAGGGAAAGGGGGTGAGCATGTAGACCGACAGATCATCGGCATTGTCCTTATCGTAAAAAACCCCGATCGGTTTTGATCCCAGGCGATTTAATGCGGGAATGGCTGCTGTTTTGAGGAATCGATCGATGATCGCTCGTTGTTCGGCGGTTTCGACGACGTATTTCCGCCACTCAAGGGTTTGAGGGGCATGTCCGCCGCCGTGGTGGTCTGCGAGTGGCTTCGTAACGGAGGCAGCTGCGGCGATGCCTACACCGGCTGCCGTCTTGATAAAGGCTCGACGTTTCATAGTGATTGGGACCCTTTTCGGGCGTTTCTGATTTGTTGGTGGAAGGAGAAGGCTGCCCAAAGGGAGGGGAAATGAAAAGGTTTCTTCTCCTGCCGAATCGCAGCCGTTTTCGCCCATCGATGGGGAGAAATGTGTGAATTTGCTGCCGAAAGTGAAATATATTCTCGGTGCCGCTGAATCCAGAGGTTGTTTTTTCTGTTTGATTCAGGTTCTCTTGCCGCTGCGTCGCAGCGGGGTTCGCGAAATGCGTGGGAGGAGACGCTGCGATCGAGATAAGATTGATTGAATAGTTTAATGAATTGTAAACCTTTAACTGTGGCCGAATTGTCTGAATTGACGGCCGGTTTGAACCGCGTAGCCCGAAATCTGTGGTGGACATGGAATCAGGAAGCGCAAGATGTCTTTCAGGAGCTCTCCCCACGGGGCTGGCGCAACCTCTACCACAACGCGGTAGCCATTCTTCACGAGGTGTCCGACTACGAACTTCGGGTTCGTCTGCAAGAACCCGCCTTTGCTGAGCGGGTACGCCAAGTCATCGCTTCTTTTGATGCTTACATGGGCGAGAAGAACACCTGGGGCAATGAGAACATGGCGCATTTGAATGAGCGTCCTGTGGCCTATTTTTCGGCTGAATTCGGTTTTCATGAAACCCTCCCCATTGCAGCCGGCGGTTTGGGAATGCTCGCGGGCGATCATGCAAAATCTGCCAGTGACTTGGATCTCGGTTTCGTGGGAATCAGTCTTTTCTACCGGGAAGGCTATTTCATGCAGGCCATTAACCAGGACAATTGGCAGACCGAGTATTATACGCTTTTGAATCCGCGTAATCTGCCGATCGAGCCCGTCTTGGATTCCAAGGGAGATCCGGTCCAAGGCTCCGTAAAGATCGCCACGAACCAAGTCTACTTCCGAGCTTGGCGAGTGAATGTCGGGCGAATTCCGGTCTACCTTCTTGATGCCAACTTGCCTGAAAACGAAGATCATTTTCGAGATCTCACACTTCGGGTTTATGGTGGCGACACCTCGACGCGAATTATGCAGGAGATCCTGCTTGGGGTGGGCGGCGTTCGTTTGATGCGAATGCTGGGGCTCTCTCCGTCCGTTTTTCACATGAACGAAGGCCACGCTGCTTTTCTGGGCTTGGAACTCGTGAGGGAGAAAATCGCTGCCGGGCAGACGCTCGAGAAAGCAAAGGAGGCCACGAAGGAAGAATGTATCTTCACGACCCACACGCCTGTGGAGGCGGGGCACGACCGCTTCAGTAGCGATTTGATGGCCTTCGCCGCGCACAAATTCTCTCACAACCTGGGAATCGATCACGAGGCGTTAATGGATCTGGGACGAGTGAATCCAGGGGATCAGTCCGAGACGTTCTGCATGACGGTTCTGGCTCTGCGCTTGTCGAGGGCAGCCAACGGGGTTAGTGAACTTCATGGGGCGATTAGTCGGGAAATGTGGCAATCGCTTTACCCCGATAAGACCGTCGATGAGGTCCCCATCGGGCATGTAACAAATGGCGTCCATTTGTTGGGCTGGATGAAGGGACCGCTGCGTTCGTTCTGGAAAGGGCGTCTCGGTGATAAGTGGTCAGACAACGTCAATGAGCCATCCTTCTGGGAGCGAATGCTCGATTCCGATTTCATCACCGACGAAGAAATTTGGTCGCTCCGATACCGGCTTCGTCGCGAGTTACTGGAATTCACGCGCCGCCGCTTGCTGTTGCAAGGGCATAGTCTGACTGCTGGAGACTACATCGCGTTTGATCACCTCTTGAATCCTGACGCTCTGACGATTGGCTTTGCCAGACGTTTTGCCACCTACAAACGTGCGCCATTGGTTTTTCAACAATTCGAACGAGTCGTGGAACTGGTGAAGGATAAGGAACGGCCTGTGCAGTTCATCTTTGCTGGCAAAGCGCATCCACGGGATGATGAAGGGAAGAAATTCATTCAACATATTATCCACCTGAGCAAGTTCAGCGAATTGACGGGGCACTTGGTCTTTATCGAGAACTATGACGTCCATGTGGCTCGGCAGATGGTCTCAGGATGTGACATTTGGTTGAACAATCCTCGCCGGCCCCTGGAGGCTTCCGGCACCAGTGGCCAGAAGACTTCGCCTCATGGGTGTTTGAATCTGAGTATCCTCGATGGCTGGTGGCGAGAAGGCTATGATGGAACGAACGGATTTGCGATTGGTGAAGATTCTCATCCGGATTCCGTTGAGGAGCAGGATCGAGTCGATAGCGAGAATCTTTTCAAGATGTTGACCGAGGAAGTTGTCCCGTGTTTCTACAATCGCGATCAGGACGGCGTGCCGCGTCAATGGATCCAAAAGATCCGCCGAGCCATGGCGACTTTGTCGGCTGAATACAGCACGTGGCGGATGGTTAAGGACTACGCAAACAAATACTATAAACCCTGATTTGAACTGGCCGCGACGCGAGATTTGAGACGCGGCCAATTTGGATAGCTGGGTGAACCTTGGCCCAGACTGTTGGCGACAATCATTGATTGACACCCTGCAGTCTGGGCCTGTTTCTTTTACTTAAGCCTTCTTGGGCGACGATTGCCTTCGCATGAAAACGAATATCCGATCACTGAATCGCGATGATCTAGCAGATTGGCTAGCCAGAAAGGGTTATCCGTCTTACCGCTGTGATCAGGTGCTAAGGTGGTTGTACTCCCAGCGCGTCTCCACTTGGGACGAGATGGGGAATTTACCGAAAGGACTCAGGGCCGCGATGGGCGAGGAGTTTGCTGTCGAAGTGCCGCAGGTGGTCCAGCAGCAAGGATCCTTAGATACAACCAAGAAATATCTCTGGCGCCTCGGGGATGGGGCTTTTGTGGAAAGCGTCTTGATTCCCGCCAACCCAGGGCAAGCAGGAGATTCGAGTGAGCGCAAGACGCTCTGTGTGTCCAGTCAAGTGGGCTGTGCCTACGGGTGCAAATTCTGCGCGAGTGGCTTGGACGGTTGGAAGCGAAATCTGACGGTCGATGAGATTGTGGGGCAGATCATTGCGGCCGAAAATCAGATCGAAAACGATCTTGCAGGTGATTCATCGAGTGCGGGACCGGATGCTCGCGATAAAGCAACCCGCCACATCGATAACTTGGTTTTCATGGGGATGGGTGAGCCCTTGGCGAACTATCCTCAACTCAGCCAAGCACTCAAAATTCTCAATGCAGAGTGGGGAGCTGGAATCGGGGCGCGAAGAATCACGATCTCTACCAGTGGGTTGGTGCCTCAAATCAAGATGCTTGCTGATGAGCCTGCGCAGTTTCGATTGGCGATTTCGTTGCATGGTTCCACTGACGAAGTCAGGAATCGGATCATGCCAGTGAATAAGCGTTTCCCTCTGGCCGATCTGACGGAGGCTTGCGATTACTACATCAACAAGAAGGGCAAGATGATTACTCTGGAGTATATTCTCATCGAGGGGATCAACGATCACTTAGCTTTGACCGATTCACTCGCAGATCTCGCGCTTCGGTTGCGAGCAAAAGTAAACTTGATTCCCTACAACACGGTCGATGGATTGGAGTGGCGCCGTCCTTCAGAGTCTCAACAGGAAGCGTTTTTCCGCTCGGTGCGTCAGAAAGGTGTGACCGTGACGCTTCGAAGAGAGAAGGGACATGATATTGATGCAGCGTGTGGTCAGCTGCGACTGAAGGCTGAAAAAGGCTTGGGCGAGAAGAGCTAGAATCGGGCTAGGGGAGGGATATTGCTTTTCCATTTGGCGGATCAGCGGTAATGCTGTTGTCCCGAACCTCGAGGATACGAATGATGCTACCCGCGAAACTTAGGGCCTATTTGGCCGACTCTCCACTGGCAGTGCGAATTGCTCCTTTTGTCGTCTTTCTGCTGCTTACCTCTGCGCAGGGAAAGTTTGGCGCCGAGTCCGCCTATTGGTTCTATTTCGCGAAAACCTTGATTGGAGCCTGGATGGTGGTGGCTGTTTGGCCCCTCATTAAAGAACTCAGATGGGCTATCAGTTGGGAAGCTGTTCTGGTTGGAATCGGAGTTTTTGTCATGTGGGTCGGTTTGGAGGGGCGCTATCCGGGCTTAGATCAGTTGTTGGGCGGCGGGGATGCCGAGTCTCCGGCTGAACCTTGGAACCCCCACTTGGTCTTCGGTGAGGGGGCTCTCCTGGCTTGGTTCTTTATCGTTGTCCGCACTCTCGGTTCCTCACTTGTTGTTCCTCCTCTGGAGGAAGTCGTCTTCCGTTCCACTCTCTATCGCTACGTGGTAGATCCCGACTTTGAGAAAGTGCCTCTAGGACGTTTTCATTGGGGAGCACTTCTAATCACCTCACTCATTTTCGCAGTAGAACACAATCAATGGATTTCTGGATTCCTCTGTGGCTTGGCTTATCAATGGTTAGTGATTCGGAAGGGGCGGCTCGGTGATGCCATAACGGCGCACGCAATCACCAACTTCTTACTCGCTCTTTGGGTGGTCGGGCGGGGTGCGTGGCAGTTCTGGTAGATCTCGGCTCCCTGGATCGCGGTCAGGCAAAGTGCTATGGATCAGGTCGCGGGCGTGAACCCCACGTTGATCGTATTCAAGAACTCTCAATGTGTTCTGGTGGAATGTCCGAAAGGGATTCCTCTTCGGACAAAGCACGCTTTTGCGAGTGAAGGATTTGTCGCTTGGTTTCGGCGTCACTGTGACTGCGATATACGCGACGACGATTGGCAAGAGTTTCTGCTTGGCGATCGAAAGATCGTTCTCTTTTCCAGGATTGGAGGCGAAAACGAGAGGACTCAATGCATCGTAGAAGGTAGCTCAGCCAAGGGCTGGACACTTCGACATCCTTGGTTTGGCACCTTATCACTGGATCAAACTTCCATGGGGGTGAGCCAAGCGCGGGCTCCAGTTTGGCTAAATAGGGAATCGACGAATGCCTATCGCTGCCACGTTGATTCGAGGACGCACGACAGTGAATGGGTGGTGACTCGGTTGGCTGATGCGGTCCTCTACCAATCTGAAGAGCCTCCCAGTGAGCTCGAGCTCAAGCGGCTCGAAAAAGACGGGCGAGCGGAGGGGCTGAAAGCGGGCTATTGGAAACGACATGATCGCGCCGTTCAGAAAAAAGGGAAGGAGAGTCTCAGTCCCCGATTAGTTTGGGGGGAGCTTGGTGAAGAGGGAACATACATTGCGGAATCGGGCGTTCAGTACTCAGTGGATTTCGAGGAAGGATATTCGTTCGGCTTGTTCTTGGACCAGCGAGAGAATCGATACCGCATTTTGAAAGACCAGATCGAACCGGGATTTCCGGTATTTCCTTCGACACCTGAGAGAGCGCCTGAGGTCTTGAATACCTTCTCATACACCTGTGGGTTCTCCGTTTGCGCGGCCTTGGCAGGGGCGCATGTGGTGAGCGTGGATTTGTCACGAAAGTATCTGGCTTGGGGGGAACGTCATTTCACACTCAATGGTCTCAGGCCTGAAGATCATGATTTCCTCTATGGAGATGTTTTTGGCTGGCTGAAACGGTTCCGACGCCGAGGGCGAAAGTTCGACGTGATCATTCTGGATCCACCCACTTTCTCTCGGTCCAAGGAGTGGGGTGTTTTCAAAGTGGTGCGTGACCTCCCGAAACTGATTGAGATGGTTGTTCCGCTCCTGAATCCCCACGGTCGCTTGTTTGTCTCGAGCAATGCGGCTAGCTGGCCGGCGGATGCTTTTCAAGCTTCGGCTATCGAATCCGTTCAACGGACGGGCAAAAACGTGAAAAGACACGAGTTTGTCGCTCAGCCTTGGGATTTTGGTTTGGTCCGCTTCACCGAAGGATATCTGAAAACGTGGTGGGCTGAGATCAGCGATTGATTGAAAATTGTTAACGTTTTGATTTAAAAAACTATATCATTATGGGGCGCGGAGTGAGCGTCTCAGGTGGCCCGCTCACCCCAATCACGCGAGGTCGGCAATCTGTCACCCTCTTCTGCAACTTTTCTCACGATTTTTGATCTGTGCAATCGAGCGCACACTTGTCACCCCCAATATCGCTCGGTATGTTCCCGCGACCGAAGATCCCAGTCCCGATTTGGAACGAAAACTTCGAGAAATTGTATGAATAAGAGAATGAGTGAGAAGAGGTGGCGACTCCCTTCGATTGGCGCATTCACGCTGATTGAGCTGTTGGTCGTGATCGCCATTATTGCTATCCTGGCGGGTATGCTTCTGCCTGCCCTTGGAAAAGCAAAGGCGAAAGCACAAGGCATCATGGCCTTGAATAACAACAAGCAGCTTGGTCTGGCTTGGATCATGTATGCTGATGACAACGACGACAGACTCATCGGGAATCTCGATGGGGGCGGTGTGCAACAGCTTGCAAACAGTAACAAGACATGGGTTTTGGGTTGGTTGAATACCTCTGGAGGTAACCCCAACAACGCCAACACCAACGAAAACTTGATCCGGCTTTCGCCAATGGCTCCGTATTTCGGCTATTCGACGAAAATTATGAAAGATCCGGCTGACAAGTCTAGTTTCCGTGGGGTCCCTCGCGTGCGCAGCATGTCGATGAATGCTTACCTCGGGCCTCGTGGTGGACCTTTCACCGGCGGCTACATTCAGTATAAGAAGACCTCCGAGTTGAATCGGCCAGGTCCATCCCGGCTTTGGGTGTTCATCACGGAGCGTGAAGACAGCATCAATGACGGTTGGTTTGCAGTAGACATGGTTGGCTTCGATCCAATCAATCGCTCCTCTTATCGTATTGTTGACTACCCTGCTAGCTACCACAACGGCGCAGGTGCCTTGGCATTTGCAGACGGTCATGCTGAGGTTAAGAAGTGGGTTGATCCTCGGACGACGCCTTCGCTTAAGCGCAATGGTTCCATCCCTCTCGGTGTTTCCTCCCCGAACAATCGGGACGTTGACTGGTTGCAGGAAGGTTCTAGCCGCAAGGTTTCTCGCTCAACGCGAGAATAGAACGAGTTGATCGATTTCAAGCAGCCCGGGGGAGGGATCCCCGGGCTGTTTTTTTGACTCTTTCAACTGATAATAGTGATTGATAAGCAACGGGACACGCCCGGAGCGCAGAACAGATTGATGAAACCGATGATGAACAAACTATTTACGAGCCTGTTTGGATTGTTTTTGACCCTGTCCCTGGTGGGATGCGGTGGCGGAGACGAGAGCGGGATTGATGCGAATGTGGATGTCAGCGCGCTGACAGCTGAGTTGGACAGTTCCGACGATGCTGCCGTGATCGATGCCTTGGCTAATCTGTGGCAAGCGGAAGACAGAATGTTGCCCACCTTGCCTAAGCTGATCGAGCTACTGAAACACGATAACGCTGAGGTGCGCCGTCTAGCTTCCTACAACATCTTTGTGTTGGGCGAGGATGCGAAGGATGCGATCGAACCGATTAAAGCGCTATTGAAAACGGAGCGAGATGCCGGTGCCCGTGCACAGCACGCCAACACCTGGAACTCAATCGATCCAGATAACGCCACGCCACTGGG